>CAVUOT010000001.1:0-194131 GCA_963743185.1 uncultured Chloroflexia bacterium
CGACTGCTCACGTAGAAGTACTGCGCCTCGCCGCGCGCCGCATCGACGCCGAGGACGTGCGCCGCCGCCTCGAGGTACACGGGGAGCTGGAGCGCGGTGCCGTGTTCGAACGCCGTCTTCGAGCTGTACTTGCCCGTCTTGTAGTCGATGACGCGGAACCGCTCGCGCGCGTCGTCCCAGTCGACGCGGTCGATGCGCCCCTGTAGCAGCACGTCGCGATCGCCCGCGCGTATCACGATCGGATCCTGTCGTCGAGAGCGCGCTCTCGTCTTCTCCGAAACCGAAGCGCGCCCCGCCGAACCCCACCTCGAACGCGCCCGGCCGCAGCGGACTCCGCGCCGCCTCCTTCAGCTCCGCGTCGTACCAGCGCACGAGGTCGTCTTCGATCTGCTGCCGGTCCATCGCCCAGATCAGCGGCCGTCCCGTCACGCCGCGCGCTTCGCGCTTCGCCGCCTCGTCCCGCGCGACCTCCCGCAGCCGCGCGAGATGCCGCGCCCGCGCCTCCGCCCGCGGCGGGTCGTCGCGGCCGATGTCCTTCAGGAAGCCCTCGAGGATGCTGTGGATCAGCGAGCCGCGCTCCAGCGCGTCGATGCGCTCGATGTCCTCGGGTTCGTTCACCGGATCCACGCCCAGCGTGTACCGCATGAAGTAGCGGTACGGACACGTGGCGTACGACTCCAGCCGGCTCGGCGATACCGGCTTCGTGCGCGCGAACCGCGCCGCCGCCGCGCGCGCCACCGCCGCATCGCCCATCATCACGCCGTCGTACGCCGTGAGCGATGCCCCCCAGCGCGCACGCCGCGCCCGCACCGCCAGCCCGAACGCCGGCGTCTCCGACGCCAGCGCGGCGATCGCCGCCGAATCGTCGTTCCCGATCGCCGCCTTCACGAGCCCGCGGTCGTATTCCGCCAGCGACAGCGACGCCGCGAGGTCGTCGCTCGCCAGCCGTCCCGCCTCGATCCGTCGCACGTGCTCGCTCGCGTCGAGCTCGGCCAGGCCGAGCGGGCGCCCTTCGAGCGCCTCCGCGATCGCGCGGAAGAAGTACGACGGCAGGTGCGTGCCGCCGCCGCCCGCATCCGAACGCGCGTATGACGCCGTGAGCTGCTCGCGCGCCGACTGCACGCCCGAGCCAGAACGTCAGCGGCTCGTCGTCCGGCCCCGTGCGCAGCGGCAGGACGCCCGCGCCCGCCGCATTGAGCCGCGCGCGCTCGTGCTCCAGCAGCAGCGGGTCGGGCCGCGGCGGCGGCGGCCACGCGCGCTCGGCCACGCCCAGCATGTACACCGCCCGGAACCGCAGGTGCCGCAGCGACGTCGCGTCGACGACCGCTACTCCCTCGCGCCCGAACCGCCGCACCGGCTCGCCCAGCACGCTGCTCGCGTCGCGCGACTCCAGTTCGTCGCGCACGGCACGGCAGAAGGCCGCCCACGTGACGCGCGGCGCCACGGCCGCCAGCGTCTTCAGGTCATCGAGCGCTTTGATGATCGGCTCAACGCCGTCCGCATACGCCGCCGCGAGTCCTTCGAGATAAGCGAGATGCTCGTCCCACGTCGCCTCGTCTGCGTGCGCGGTCAGCGCGGCGTGGAAGTCGGCCGCAAAGCGCTGCAGCTCCGCGATGCGCTCGGCCGACTCCGCCAGCCACTCGAACCGCTCGTCCTTCGATTGCTCGATCTTCTCGGCCGCCAGCCGCCCCAGCCGCGCCTGCCACTGCTCGATGCCCGCGACGACGCCCGCCTCGCGCGTGTACGTCTCCCACTGCGACGGGCGGAAGCGCCCGTACTTCGCCGCCGTCTCGCGCGGCAGCCGCGTCTCCGTCAGGAACTCCATCACCGCCTGCCGCGAGAACGACGCTCCGGCCGCAAGGTCGAGCAGCGCCAGCAGCCGCAACCCCAGCGGATGCGTGGCGAGCAGCCGTCCGTCGTGCAGGTACGTGGCGATGCCGGCCTCGCGGAAGATCTCGTCCACCAGCGCGCGATACGGGTCGCGGTTGCGATACACCACCGCCATCTCGTGGAAGCGGATGCCGTCCTTCGCCCACGCCAGGCACGCGCGCGCCGCCTCCCACACCTCGCGCACCGTGTCGGGCGCGCTCACCAGCGACACGTTCGGCGCATCGACGGCCTGCGCGCCGTCGCGAAACAGCGCGCCCGCGACACGATCGATCGGCGTCGGGTCGGTCGCATTGCCGCCGAGCGCGCGCTCCGTCGCCCCCGCGGCGAGCAGCCGCGCGCGGAACGCCGCGTGCGCCTCGTCCGCGTCCAGCCCCGATCGTGCGACGAACAGCCGTCACCGGCCGCTCCGCCGCGATGCGCTCGATCAGCCGCATCTGCAACTCGGACGGCGCCCACAGCCCGTACACCAGCAGCGGCCCCTCGAACCGCGCGACGTCGGCCCGCGCGTATCGCTCCGCGGGCGCGACGAGCCTCGCAATCTCGCGCCGCTGGAGGTAGCGGCCGTAGAGCTTCGCCAGTTCGCTGAACTTCTCGTGATTGCCGTCCGGGCCGGCGTCGCGCAGCGCCCGGTCGAGCGCGATCGCGCTGCCGAACCCGCCCATCTCCAGCTCGCGGAAGAGCCGCATCAAGGCGTCGGTGAAGCCGTCGCCGCCGGCGATCTCGCGAGAAGTAGCCGCTCGCCGCTGCCGCGACCTCGCGCATCAGCAGCCGCTCCGCCGCGGGCGAGAGCCGCGCGCGCTCCGCATCGCCGCCCGGCGATAGCTCCTCGGCAAGCTCGTTCGGCCGCATGAACCGCACGTTGAGGTGCGCGACGCCTCGCGCCGCGAGCATCCGCGGCAGGTACCGCTTCAGCAGCACGTGCCCCACCATGACGGTGACCGGCGCCAGCGGGTCCGCCTCGCGCGCGCGCACGATCGCGTCCGCGAGCGCGTCTTCCAGCTCGGGCAGCGTGCCGGTTACGATTTCAGCAGGGGGCATCGTGGCGCAAGTATAGCGCCGCGTGTGCGACAATCTCTGTCGCGAGGAGTGACGACATGCCGATGAAATACGACAGGCCCGACTGGGCGACGAAGCACATCTTCAACCCCATGGTGGCGTTCGCGACGCGGATGGGGCTAAGCCTGCGCGGCTCCCGCATCCTGGCCGTGCGCGGCCGCAAGAGCGGCGAGTGGCGCACGACGCCCGTCAACCTGCTGAACCACGAGGGCCAGCGCTACCTCGTCGCGCCGCGCGGCGATACGCAGTGGTCGCGCAACATCCGCGTCGGCCGGCGGCGGCGAGCTGCGCCTCGGCTCGAAGCGCGAGGAGTTCCGCGTCGAGGAGCTTGCCGACGACGCGAAGCTCGACGTCATCCGCGCCTACCTCAAGCTCTGGAAGATGGAGACCGGCAAGTGGTTCGACGGCGTCACCCACGAATCGCCCGACGAAGACGTCCGCCGCATCGCCCCCGACCACCCCGTCTTCCGCCTCCTGTAGGCGACGGCGCGCATCGTGTAGGGGCACGCTGCGGCGTGCCCGCGCGCGCGTTCGATCCGTCGCGATCGAAACGCTCCACTGCGTAATCTGCGTAATCTGCGGTTCCTCCCCGTCACGCCCGCGTCGCAGCGTCGATTCCGGCGCAGATGATCGAAACGCTCTCCATCTGCGTAATCTGTGTAATCTGTGGTTCCGTCCCCGTCACAACCCCACGCCGCGCGCGACCTGCGTCGCCGTCGCCTGCGCGATCGGCCGCACCACGATCTCGTCGATGTTCACGTGCCGCGGCCGCGTCACCGCCCACGCGATGCAGTCGGCGATGTCGTCCGCCGTCAGCGGCGTCAGGCCCTCGTACACCTTCGCCGCGCGCTCCGTGTCGCCCGCGAATCGCACGACGCTGAACTCCGTCTCGACCATCCCCGGGTCGATCTCCGTCACGTGCACGGGCTTGCCCAGCAGCTCGATGCGCAGCGTGTGCGAGATCGCGCGCACGGCGTGCTTCACCGTCGTGTAGCCGCTGCCGCCCGGATACGTCTCGATGCCCGCGATCGACCCGATGTTCACGATGTAGCCGTTGCCCGACGCTTCGAGCTTCGGCAGCAGCGCGCGCGTCATCAGCATCAGCCCGAAGACGTTCGTCTCCCACATCGTGCGCCAGTGCTCGTCGTCCGCCTGCGCCAGCGGCTCGAGGCCCAGCGCGCCGCCCGCGTTGTTCACCAGCACGTCGCAGCGCGGCACCTGCGCCGCGAACGCCTCGACGCTCGCCCGGTCGCGCACGTCGAGCGCCAGCGCCGTCGCGCCGAGCGGCTCCGTCACCGCGCGCAGCCGCTCGAGCCGCCGCGCCCCCGCGATCACGTCGAACCCCTCGTCCCGCAGCCGCCGCACCGCCGCCGCGCCGATCCCGCTGCTCGCGCCGGTGATGACCAGCGCTACGCGCCGTCCGTCCGTCATGCCGCACCTCCCTGAAACCGAGTGTTGACGACGGGTGTAGTATCAGTGCAGGTGTTGAGATGCGGAAGCTCGCGTTCCTGCTGATTGCCGTTCTAGCGATGTCCGTGGCAGCACACGAGTCGGCCAGCGCGAAGGGCGACGACTACACGATCATCATCGGAGGCGGTGACCTCGCGCCGTACTACTATGCGATCCCGGGCGCGCTGCCCATCCAGGGGCAATGGCTAGGATTGCTGACGAGTGAGGGCGACCAGCCCGCTGGCCGCATCGCCGAGCCCGCCGGCGCATCAGCCATGCTCGCCGCTTCGTACGACGTCTACTTCGATGACGCTGCCCGAGCAAGGCGCCCCGCACGCATCCTACGTGCCTGCCGCGGCGTCGCACCCGGCGTACCTGTACTGGCGCGCCGCAAGGGGCGGCATGCCCTACCAGGCGTGGTTCACGCTGACCGACCCGGCGCGCACATATCTCGATGACGCGATCAAGACCGCGGTCGCCATGAAAGACGCGGGCGCCAGCGATCTCCAGACCGATTGGCTGTCCAGCGCGATCCTGCATGGCCGTTGCTGCACCGGCCAGGATGGCACGCCGGAGCTCGTCAGCAGCCAGTACCTCATCACGGAGAGCGCCCAGTACACGAACGGAGCGGCGCCGTCTCTTGACGTGAGCGGCGACGACGCGCGCCGCCTGCTCGACGCGTATATCGCCACGCTGCACAACTGGCATCCGACGAATGACTACCAGGCCTCGCCTCTCGGAAGCGCCTCGACGCACGAATACTCCGTCTTCACGCCGAACGGCCGCGACGTCTTCTCGTTCGTGACGACAGCGGATGGTCCCATAACGCGCGTGTACGCCGCCGAGGGCTTCGGCGGCTACTTCGATCCGGATCCCGCGCTCAATTCGCTCATCGCGCGCGTCATCCCGCGCCAGGCTCCGGCATCCGACGCGCAGACCGGCTCGGCGCCATCGGATCATGAAGCATCGAGATCCGCGGGGATCGTCGCCGGTGCGCTCGCCGCAGGCCTTCTCCTCGCGCTCGGCATCGGAGCAGCGTGGGCGCACAGGTCCGAGCGATCCGCATCAGATTAGCCGCCTCCGCTCCACCAACCCCATCTGCGTAATCTGCGAAATCTGTGGTTCCCCGTCCGTCGCCTACACCAGCGCCGCCACGCGCCGCGCGATCGCCAGGCTCGCCGTCATGCCCGGCGACTCGATGCCGCCGAGGTGCACGTACGCGCCGTCGCGCCAGATGAGGAAGTCGGCGATCGGGCCGCCGGGCGCCTGCAGCTTCGGGCGATAGCCCACCTGCCCCGGCGCGATGTCGTCGGGCCGCAGCGACGGCAGGTAGCGGCTCGCCGCCGCGTGGAACGCCGCGCGCCGCGTGTCGTCGGCGCGATAGTCGAGCGGCGCGCCGTCGTCGAGCCACTCCGTATCGGGCCCGAGATGCACGCCGCCGTCGACGTCGAGCGTGACGTGTACGCCGAGGCCGCCCTTCTCGTGCTCCGGCACCGGGTAGACGAGATGCCGCAGCGCGCGCGCCTTCTCCGGCGTCACGATGTCGTAGTAGCGGCCCTTGTTCACCGTCTGCCGCAGCCGCGGCGTCGCGCCGTCACCGTCGAGCGGGTAGCCGAGCATCGACGCGACGGCCGGCGCGCCCAGCCCGGCGCTGTTGACGAGCATCTCGCACGTGATCGACGCCGCCGCGCCGTCCGGGCCGGTCATGTGAATCTCGAAGCCGCCGGCGATGCGCTCGATCGATGTCACCTCGTGCTTCAGCGCGATCCATGCGCCGCTCGCCTGCGCCGCCGCCGCGTACGACGCCATCAGCCCCGCCTGGTCGACGACGCCCGTCGTGCCGGAGTAGAGCGCCGCGACGCAGCGCACCGACGGCTCCAGCTCGCGCAGCCGCGCCGCATCGCGGATCATCGTCATCTCCGCGACGCCGTTCTCCGCCGCGCGCCGCGCCACGCCGTCGAGCGCGTCCAGCTCCGTCTCGTCGACGGCGACGATCAGCTTGCCGATGCGGTTGGCCCGCACGCCGTGCGCCGCGCACCATTCGTAGAGCAGGCGGTTGCCCTCGATGCAGAGCGTGTGCTTGAGCGAGCCCGTCGGATAGTAGATGCCCGCGTGGATGACGCCGCTGTTGTGCGAGCTCGTCTCGTACCCGTAGCCGCCGTGCCGCTCGATGACCGCGACCTGCCGCGTCCGCGACAGCTCCACCGCAACGGCCAGCCCCACCACCCCCGCGCCGATGATCGCGATCTCCGTATCCATGCCGCCAGATTACAGACAGATCGCGTCTCGCTGTAGGGGCGCAGCCTGCTGCGCCGCGCCCGTCATGCGGTGGCTCCCGGTTGCCGAGCCATCCGGTACGGCGCGACCGCGTCCTCGACGTCTCTCGTGCCTCTGTGGTGAATCGACCGGCCGCTGGCGACCGATGACCGTCCCACCCGTATTCGGTACATTGCCACGAGCACGCACAGGGAGGGCACGCGCATGGCCGGCACCGAATCATTCGACGTCACATCGGGCGTGGACCTGCAGGAGGTCGACAACGCCGTCAACCAGGCGACGAAGGAGATCTCGCAGCGCTACGACTTCAAAGGCCAGAAGGCGGAGATCAAGTACGACCGCAAGGCGGCGAAGCTCGAACTGGCCGCCTCGGACGAGTACTACCTGAACGCCATGTGGAACGTCATCCGCGAGCGCATGATCAGCCGCAAGGTGCCGGTGAAGAACCTGCACCGCGGCAAGATCGAGCCGGCGAGCGGCGGCACCGTGCGCCAGGAAGTCGAGCTGAAGCAGGGCATCTCGCAGGACACCTGCCGCGCCATCGTCAAGCTGATCAAAGAACAGAAGATGAAGAAGGTGCAGTCGCAGATCCAGGGCGACGCCGTCCGCGTCTCATCGCCCTCGCGGGACGAGCTGCAGGCCGTCATGGCCCTGCTGCGCCAGCAGGACTACGACGTAGACCTCCAGTTCGGCAACTACCGCTAGCTCACGGCTCGTCGATCGCGAAGGACGCCCGAACCGCTGTAGGGGCGCAGCCTGCTGCGCCCGCGTTTCGGACGGATCACGCCGCTCGCCATCTACCCCGGCTCGTCCCGCTGCTGCCGCAGGAAGCTCTCCAGGTCGGCGATGATCGTGCCGGCCGGCGGCAGCTCCGTCGACGGCCGTGGCGCTCCGCCCGCCGCGTCGTGCGCCTCTTCCAGCGACCGGATCCGCTCCTGCATCTCGCTGTTGTCGCGCACCGCCAGCGACACCTGCCGCTCGAACTCCTCCGCCACGATGCGCATCTCGCTCAGGTTCAGCCGCAGCTCCAGCACGTCGTCCAGCGCGTCCAGCAACCCGAGCGCCGTCTTCGGGTTCGGCGTTCCGCCGAGATAGTACGGCGTCGCCGCCCACACGCTCGCCGCCGGCAGCTCCGCCCGCAGGCACGCATCGTGCAGCACACCGACGACGCCCGTCGGCCCCTCGTAGGTCGAGCGCGTGATGCCGCGGCTCGCAAGCTTCGCCTGCACGCCCTCGTCGGTGCTGAACCCCGTCAGCGGCACGGGGCGAGTGTGCACCGCGTCCGTCACCAGCGACCCCAGCGTCACCAGCCGCCGCGCGCCCACCGACCGCGCCAGCCGCGTGATCTCGCCGCAGTAGCTCCGCCACTTGAGGTTCGGCTCCGTGGCGATCAGCATCACCGCCGCGGGCGACGTGTCGGTTCCGCGATAGAAGAAGAATTCGTTCTTCGGCCACGACAGCTCGCGCTGCGATCCGTCGACGATGCGGATCGTCGGGCGCGTGTCGGTGAAACTGTAGTACTCCTCGGGGTCGATCTTCGCGAACGGCTCCGCCTTCCACGAATCGATGAGGTAGCGAACTGCCGTCGTCGCCGACTGCCCGGCGTCGTTCCAGCCCTGGAACGCCGCGATCAGGTTCGGCCGGTCAAGCTCCGGGATCTGCTCGATCTCCATAACGGCAGCGTATCACGCCGGTCGACGGAGAATTCGGAAGAAGTAAGAGGTTCTCGCGTAGGGGTAGGGCTCGCCCTACCCGAGCGCCGCCGGCGCCGAACAGAACACCGCGGACACGACAAGGACAAAAGGAAGAGGCCCGAGCGAGCGCTCCGGCCTCCAACCTCCAACTTCGAATGAGCGGTGTGCTACGGCTGTCCGCCGACCGCGAACTTTCCCGGCGTGTAGCCGCCTGCCGGCCGTGCGGCGCGCGCCCGCTTCGGTCGGATCGGCCGTGGCGGCGCGGCGCCGCCCTTCATCCACTCCGGAAGGAACTTGTCGTAGCGGTCCGCCGCCAGCGGCGATGCGGCGGTGTTGTTCACCGGTCCGCGGCGCTTACCTCGGTTTGATCGTTGTGCCATGAGTCCTCGTGCAGTGGCGGAAGCGCGCAGCATGCGTAGCCCGCCGATATCAGTATCGTCTGGAAGTCGCAGCGCAAGAGAGGGGAGAATCTTGCGAGGGCCAGCCGTTGGCTTCCGTGCCCTTCTAAATCTAGCCGGAAAGCAGGGAGTTTGTCCAGAGTTTGCAGGGAATTCGCCCGAAACAACGCCGCGCGCCTCCCTTTGCTCGCAGCACTGGCTCTCAGCCCGCGACCTGCTGGAGGCGCGGTGGTCATAAGGGAGCGTGTGCCCGCGTCACCGAACACGACGCCCGGCGCTACGTGTACGCCTCCGGATGCTCCGCGAACTCGCGCGCGCACCGGGGCGCGCAAAACGAGTACGTCTTCCCGTCGTGCTCCACCGTCGCGACCGCCTCGCCGGGCCGCAGCCGCATCCGGCACACCGGGTCCGTCGCCAGCGCGCCGCCGCCCGCCGTGATGCGATACAGGGCGACCGGCTGCGACAGGTTCCGCAGGCGCGCCTCGCCCAGCGGCTCCGGCGCGATCACGGCACGCATGCGCTCATCGATGCCCTGTAGCGCGTCGTCCGTCACGAGGATCTCGCACGGACGCGCCTCGCTCGCGACGCGGGCGGCGACGTTCACCGCGTGCCCCAGGTAGTCGCCGTCGCGCTCGATCGCGTCACCCGCGTGTACGCCGATGCGCAGCGCCGGCCGTCCCGGCAGCGACTCCGCCGTCTCCATCAGGCCGCGCGCGAGACAGACCGCCTCGCACGGATCGTCCGTCACGATCATCGCCGCGTCGCCCACCATCTTCACCAGTCGCGCGCTGGGCGGCAGGCTGCGCCGGACGAGCGCCTCGAACTCGTGCACGAGGTCGGCGGCGTCAGCATCGCCGTGCGCCTCGGTGCGTGCGCCGAAACCTGAGAGGTCGGCAAAGACGAATGATGGCATGGCACGCTCTCTCGCCTCGCTGCTAGCCGAACCAGCCGCGGTCGATGCCCGTGAAGACCAGCAGCGGCACGACCAGCACGACGACCGCGACACCCATCGACAGCGCCGGCGCCATGTTCGCCGACCAGAAGCCACCCACCGTCTCCGCGACGAAGGAGTTGCCGCTGCGCTCGGCGATCTGCCGCGCCTTCGAGCGCAGGCGCAGGCTGTTGCCCATCACCGACACCGAGCTGAACGCCATCGCCCCGCCGGCGATGATCGGGTTCAGCAGCCCCAGCGCCGCGACCGGGATCGCGATGACGTTGTAGCCGAACGCCCAGACGAGGTTCTGCTTGATCGTCGTCAGCGTGCTCCGGCTCAGCGCGATCGCCTCGGCGACCTTCGAGATGTCGCCGTGCAGCAGCGTGATGTGACCCGCCTCGATCGCCACGTCCGTCCCCGTGCTCATCGCGATGCCGATGTCGGCCTGCGCCAGCGCCGGCGCGTCGTTCACGCCGTCGCCGACCATCGCGACCGAGAGGCCCTCGGCCTGCAGCGACTTCACGAGCGCCAGCTTGTCTTCCGGCTGCGCGCCGGCGCGGTACTCGCGCACGCCCACGGCCGACGCGACGGACGCCGCCGCGCGCTCGTTGTCGCCGGTCATCATGATCACGCGCAGCCCCAGCGCGTGCAGCGCATCGATGGCGCGCGGCGCGTTCTTCTTCACCTCGTCGGCGATGCCGATCACGCCCTCGAGCCGTCCATCGATCGCCGCGAAGATCACCGTGCGCCCGGCCGCTTCGAGGCGGTCGAGTTCCGCCTGCGCCGCGGCGTCGACCTCGATCCCCTGCTCATCGATCAACCGCCGGTTGCCGGCGACGATGCGCATCGCCGCTCCTGCTCCCGTCCTGGGAGAGGGGCTGGGGGTGAGGGCACCGTGGCCGTCACGCCGCGCGCCGTCACCGACTCGAAGTCCGTCGCCGCCGGCAGCGTGTATCCCGCATCGACAGCCGCGTCCACGATCGCGCGGCTCAGCGGGTGGTCGCTGCCATGCTCAGCCGCGGCGACGAGCGTCAGCAGCGCGCCCTCGGGCACGAGGCGCGTCGGGATCACGTCGGTCACCTGCGGCCGCCCCTCCGTGAGCGTGCCGGTCTTGTCGAGCACGATGACGTCCAGCGTGCGCGTGCGCTCCAGCACTTCGGCGTTCTTGATCAGGATGCCGCGCTCGGCGCCCAGCCCCGTGCCGACCATGATCGCCGTCGGCGTCGCCAGCCCCAGCGCGCACGGGCACGCGATGACGAGCACCGCCACCGCCGCGCGCATCGCCGTCACCCACTGGCTGTCGGTCCCCGCCTCCGTGAACAGCCCCCACGCCAGGAACGTCGCCAGCGCGATGCCGATCACGACCGGCACGAACACCGCGGCTACCTGGTCGACGAGCTTCTGAATCGGCGCCTTCGAGCCCTGCGCCTCTTCGACCATCTTCGCCATCCGCGACAGCATCGTGCCCTCGCCGACGGCCGTCGCCTCCACGCGCATGACGCCGTTCTGGTTCGCCGTGCCGCCGATCACGTGGTCGCCGGCGCGCTTCTCGACCGGGATCGATTCGCCGGTGATCATCGCCTCGTCGAGCGTGCTGTGACCCTCGCGGACGACGCCGTCGACCGCCACCTTCTCGCCCGGGCGCACGACGAACACGTCGCCGACGGCCACCTGCTCGATCGGCACCTCGACCTCCGCTCCGTCGCGGATGATGCGCGCCGACTTCGCAGAGAGCCCGAGCAGCGCCTGGATCGCCGACGACGCCGCGCCCTTCGAGCGCTCCTCGAAGTACTTGCCCATCGTGATGAACACCAGCACCGCCGCCGACACGTCGAAGAACATGTCGTACGGCTTCTCGAACACGACGACCCAGAAGCCGAACGCGTACGCGGCCGACGTGCCCAGCGCGATCAGCACGTCCATGTTCGGGTTCAGGTGGCGCAGCGCGGCGATGCTGCCCTTGTAGTAGCGCCACCCCAGCACGACCTGCACCGGCGTCGCCAGCGCCAGCACGATCCATCCGTGCAGCCGCATGTTCCCGGCGATGCTCAGCCCGGCGATATCCATCGCCATCGCCAGCACCACCGTCGGCACGCCGAACGCCGCGCCGAAGAGCACCAGCATCAGCGTGCGCCGCGCGTGGTCCTCGCGTCCGGTGCCGCGGTCGCGGTCCGCCGCGGCGGGCGTCGCCGCATACCCCGCCTTCACGACCGCGGCGACGAGCGCCTCGATCGGCACGGCGGCGTCGAGGGTGACGAGCGCCGTCTCCGAAGCGAAGTTCACGTTCGCCGTCTCGACGCCCTCGACCTTGCCCAGCGCGCGCTCCACCCGCCGCACGCAGGAAGCGCACGTCATACCGCTGATATCGAGTGTGGTGGTGTTCGTCTTCGTTGCCATAGTGTTCTCGTCGCTAATCGCTGGTCGCCGGTTGCTAGTCGCTGGTCGCCAGGCTCCACTCTCGTAAGGACACGACTTCAGTCCTGTCCGCTCGTGGTCACGCGGCTACGTACTCAGGGTCGATGCGGGCGGAGCGAACACAGCTAACCACTAACCACTAACCACTACCCCGCTAACAGCCGCCTCGTACCCCTCTTCCTCCACCGCCGCGATGATCGCCTTCTCGTCGAACTCGCCCTCGACCTTCGCCGAGTTCGTCGCGAGCGTCACCTGCGTCGCCGTCACGCCGGCGACGTTCTTGATCGCCTCCGTCACATGATGCACGCAGTTGTCGCACGTCATCCCCGTCACGCTGAATGTCATCGCCTTGCCCATCATTGCCTCCTTAGCATCGCTTCCGTGCCGCGGGACTTCAGCCCGCGAACTACGAACTACCCACTACAAACTACGAACTACTCCCCTCACTTCCCCGCCATCTCGTACAGATCGCTCAGCTCGCTGAGCACGTCCTCTTCGCGCCCCTCGCGGATGCCCTCGACGACGCACGTGTGCAGGTGCCCCGTCAGCATGATCGCCTCCATCTTCTCGATGGCGCGGCGCACCGCGTACGTCTGCTTCAGCACGTCGACGCAGTACTTGTCCGCCTCCACCATCCGCCGGATCCCCGCCAGGTGCCCGTCGATGAAGTTCAGCCGCTTCAGGACGTCGGTCTTGGTCTCCTCGCGCATCGCACCTCCCATACCCCCTGGGTGGGGGTACACGCATCCTAGCGCCGCCGCGCAAGGCGGATCAAGGGCCGAATGGCAGGGTGCCGGAAGCCTTGAGTAGCGGCGGGCCATATTCAAGGTTGCCGCGTAACCTTGAATATGTGCGGTAAAGGGTGGAGGGGTCGTAGGGGCGCAGCCTGCTGCGCCCGCGTTCGTGGCGCCGATGCTGGGTGGTCTGCCACCGTCGCCGAACTCGACCTCGTGTCCCGCAAGCTCCGCCGAACCCACGGCCCCTCCCCGATGGCGCGCACCCGGAGCCATCCGATACGATTCCCGCGATGACTACCATGAGCGCCGCCAGCCGTGTAGTAGTACCGGTACGAGAGGCTCGTTGACCGGACGCTGACGCCGCGCATCGACCGGGACACGAAGGCCTCGACAAACATCGAGGCCTTTTCCGCGCGCCGGCTGCAAGGTGACACGCGGGACGATGACTTCGGCGGCGGCGCCGCTATCATCATCAGGCGAGAGTCGCGCCCAGCGGGCATCGCGGACAAACCATAACGTAGTTGACTCGTTATTATTCGGGATATTTTCTTCGTTCACAATCAAACAATCAAAGGCCTGGTACGTACCGATAGACAGGATCGACGCATGGCCGGCTCCAGCGACCAACGACCAACGACCAGCGACCAGCCCATGGCCAAGGCCTACGAGCCGCAGACCACCGAGGACCGCGTCTACCAGTTCTGGGAGACGCGCGGCTACTTCAAGGGCCACATCCCGGAGCCGGGCTCGCCGGCCGCCGCGCGCGACCCGTTCTGCATCATCATGCCGCCGCCCAACGTCACCGGCGAGCTGCACGTCGGCCACGCGCTCACCGACACCGTCGAGGACATCCTCATCCGCTGGCACCGCATGCTCGGCGACCCGACGCTGTGGGTGCCGGGCGTCGACCACGCCGGCATCGCCACGCAGAACGTCGTCGAGAAGCAGCTCGCCAAGGAAGGCGTCAGCCGCCACGACCTGGGCCGCGACGAGTTCGAGAAGCGCGTGTGGCAGTGGGTCGGCAAGTACCGCCCCATCATCGCCAACCAGCACCGCCGGCTCGGCGCCTCCGCCGACTGGTCGAGCGAAGTCTTCACGCTCGACGACACGCCCCAGCGCGCCGTCCGCACCACCTTCAAGAAGATGTTCGACGACGGGCTGATCTACCGCGGCGAGCGGCTCATCAACTGGTGCCCGCGCTGCCGCACGGCGCTCAGCGACCTTGAGGTCGCGCACGACGAGCAGCAGGGCAACCTCTGGTACATCCGCTACCCCGTCGTCGACGGCGCGAACGCCGACGGCTCGCCGCGCCTCACCGGCGAGCACATCACCGTCGCCACGACGCGTCCCGAGACCTACGTCGGCGACGTCGCGGTCGCCGTCCATCCGAAGGACGATCGCTACAAGAGCTGGGTCGGTCGCACCGTCATGCTGCCCGTGATCCTGCGCGAGATCCCGGTGCTCGCCGACGACGCCATCGAGATGGAGTTCGGCACGGGCGCCGTGAAGGTCACGCCCGGACACGACCCGACGGACTTCGAGATCGGCCAGCGCCACGGCCTGCCGATCGTCAACGTGATGAACCAGGACGCGACGATGAACGAGCAGGCCGGCCCGTACGCCGGCAGCGACCGCTACGAAGCGCGCGCGACGATGCTCCGCGATCTCGAAGAGCTGGGCTATCTCGAGAAGACCGAGCCGCACACGCTCCAGATCGGCACCTGCTCGCGTTGCCACACCGTCGTCGAGCCGCTGATGTCGTGGCAATGGTTCGTGAAGATGGCGCCGCTCGCCAAGCCGGGCATCGACGTCGTCCGCGAGGGGCGCATCACGTTCGTCCCCGACCGCTTCGAGCGCATCTACCTGAACTGGATGGAGAACATCCGCGACTGGTGCGTCTCGCGCCAGCTCTGGTGGGGCCACCGCATCCCCGTCTGGTACAGCGCGGACGAGGACGGCGACAGGATCATCGTCACGCTGCCGGACCAGCAGGACACCACCGCGCCTCCGCGCGTGGCCACGTACAACGAGATGCGCCGCAGCGGTGTTTCACATGAAACGATCCTGCGTTACGCCACCTGGTCCGGCGTCGAAGCGACGCCGATCGTGTCGATCGAAACGCCGGAGCGCTCGCCGGCGGGCGGCGGCCACCTGCTGCAGGAGACCGACGTGCTCGATACGTGGTTCTCCTCCGGGCTCTGGCCGTTCTCCACGCTCGGCTGGCCGGAGCAGACGCCCGAGCTGCGGTACTGGTATCCGACGTCCGTCATGGAGACGGGCTACGACATCATCTTCCTCTGGGTCTCGCGGATGATCATGCTCGGCCTCTACAACCTGGGCGAAGTCCCGTACTCGACCGTGTACCTCCACGGCACGGTGCGCAACGAGCGCGGGCAGCGGATGAGCAAGTCGCTCGGCACGGGCATGGACCCGCTGGAGGTGATCGAGAAGTACGGCGCCGACGCGCTGCGCTACACGCTGATCACGTCGAGCGGCCCCGGCAACGACCTGAAGCTCTCGGAACAGCGCGTCGAAGCGGGACGCAACTTCGCGAACAAGCTGTGGAACGCCACGCGCTTCGTCATCTCGATGATCGGCGACGGCAAGGTCGCGCCCGTCGATACCTCCAACCTTCAACCTCCAGCGACCAGCCTCCCGGTGGAGGACCGCTGGATCCTGTCGCGCGTCGAAGGGCTTGCCCGGAGCGTCGACGAACAGATGCGGAAGTTCGAGCTGGGCGAAGCCGCGCGGCAGGTGTACGAGTTCGTCTGGAGCGAGTTCGCCGACTGGTACATCGAGATCGCGAAGGTGCGCGTGCGCGACGAGAACGCGACCGGCCCCTCGCCGCTGCCGGTGCTGGCCTACGTGCTCGAGACCAGCCTGCGCCTGCTGCACCCGGTGATGCCGTTCGTCACGGAAGAGCTGTGGCAGGCGCTGACGTCGAAGATCGAAGGCATCGACGCCGACGCGCTCATCGTGGCGCCGTTCCCGCGCGGCGAAAGCGGCTACAGCGACCCGGCCGCGGAGCGCGAGATGGAGACGCTGATCGACGTCGTGCGCGCCATCCGCAACATCCGCGCCGAGAAGAAGGTCGAGCCCGCGAAGTTCATCGAGGCGTACGTGGTCGCTGGCGCGGCGCGCGGCATGCTCGACGCGGGCGCGCCGTTCATCGAGATGCTTGCCCGCGCGCGTCCGCTGCACATCGTCGGCGACATCAGCGAGGCGCCGAAGGATCAGGTCGCGACGGCCGTGCTCGAAGGTGTGACGGCGGTCGTGCCGCTGGCGGGACTGTTCGACGTCGACGCGGAGCGCGCGCGCCTACGCAAGCTCATCGCCGAGGCCGAGGCCGAGGGCGCCCGCATCGAGACGAAGCTGGGCAACGAGCAGTTCCGCGCGAAGGCGCCCGAGAAGGTCGTCGCCGCGGAAGAGGAGCGCCTGGCAGCGGTACGAACGCGCCTCGACGGATTGCGCGCGGGCGTGGCAGAGTTGGGGTAGCGCGTGGCGTCGTAGGGGCACGCGGTGGCGTGCCCGACGTCGGGTCATACGGGCACCGTTCCGTTACGTACCCGATGGGTGCTGGCCCCTGTGCTGCATCTTAGGCGCACCGCCGATCATTGATCATGAGGACCCCTGATTCGTGATCGGCAAACTGTTCCTTCCGGGCATCTTCCTGGCGGGCTTCTTCCTGTACACCCACCAGCCGGCGCCGTCGCACGTCGCGCTGGCGTATGTCTCGCAGGCGTGTGACACAGCGTCGCCCGGTGTCAGCGCGACGTTCGCGTGGCCCCCGCCCGGCGTCGGCGCCGAGCAAACGTGGGTCGACGTCAGCCTCGACCCAGCGTTCGGGCTGGGGTGGTACCAGGGCCACGGGCCGTTGCCGCCGGCACAGAACACGCTCTCGGTCGCCGGACTGGCTCTCGGGCTCAAGTACTACTATCGCGTGAACACGCTGTACGCCGGCAAGTGGCGGACGTCGGCCAAGGGATCGTTCGTCGCCGCGTGCACGGCCACGCCCGTTGCGCCTGCTGAGCGGCCCGCGCCGGACGCGACGCCGTTCCCGTCGCTCGCGCCGTAACCCTACTTGCCGCCGCGCAGCCGCGGGTCGAGCACGTCGCGCAGTGCGTCGCCGAACATGTTGAAGCCGTAGACGAGCAACGCGATCGCGACTCCGGGCCAGATAGCCTGGATGGGATGCGCACGAAACTGCGATGAGCCGCTGATGTTCAGCATTCCGCCGAGCGACGGGAAGGGCGGCGGGATCCCGTAGCCCAGAAAGCTGATCGCCGCCTCGGAGAGAATCACCGTGCCGACGCTGACGGTGGCGAGCACGATCGCCACGGGAACCACGTTCGGCACGATGTGGCGCATCACGATGCGGGCGTTCGTCGCGCCGATTGTCCGCGCCGCGTCGATGTACTGGTTGTTCGACGTCGCGATTGCGGCGCCACGGATGACGCGCGAAGAAGCCATGGCGATGATGAACCCGATGATGACGGTGATCCAGAACATGCGCCAGTACGGGCCGGACCGTGCCGCAAATGCCGTGAGACCATAGATGAGGAGGATCAACGGCGGAATGGCAAGAACGATGTCGACCATGCGCTGGATGATCGTGTCGATCCAGCCGCCGAAATAGCCGGACACCGTGCCGAGCAGCATGGACAGGAAGATGGCGATCCCGACGCCACCGAAGCCGATCAGCGCCGAGATCCGGACGCCGTAGAGGACGCGCGCCAGGACGTCCCGGCCGGACTGGTCGGTGCCCATCCAGTGCTCCGCGGAGGGGCCCAGGTTCTCTTCGCCGAACACCTGGTCGTTGTAGCCCGTGGGCGCAAGGATTGGCCTGTTGCTGCCAATGATCTCTGCATCGACGAAGACGGCGATCAACAGCATCGCGACGACGATGACGCCGCCCAGGGCGCCGAGCGGCTTGCGGCGGCAGAAGCGCCAGATCTGGCGCGGCCACTGCGCGACGCCGCCGCGCTCCTCGGTAAAGGCCAGGTCGTGCATCAACACGGGGGCGTCGGCAGTCGTTGCCATCAGCTGTACCTGATCCGGGGATCGAGATAGGCGTACGCGATGTCGACCACCAGGTTCGAGGCGACGACGGCGAACGCCGTGAGCAGCGCGATCGCCTGGACGGCGGTGTAGTCACGGAAGCCGATGGCCTGGAAGAACCACTGTCCGATGCCCGGCACGTTGTAGATGCTCTCGACGATGACGCTGCCGCCAACCACGATAGGCACCTGCAGACCGAGGACGGTGATCACCGGGATCATCGCGTTCTTCATCGCGTGCCCGGTGACGACGCTGCGTTCCCTCAGCCCCTTCGCCCACGCGGTGCGCACGTAGTCTTGGCGCAGCACTTCGAGCATCTGCGTGCGCATCAGGCGCATGATCGTGCCGGAGAGGCTGACGCCGAGCAGCACGGACGGCCCGAGGGGGATGAAGTAGCCAAACGGAAACACCAGGAACTTGAGGTTGGCGTACGGGTCCTGCCAGATCTGCTGGTACTGCGACGGCAGCGGCGTCGACGCCGTGAACCACACCGACGCGTAGACGATGATCATCGTGCCGAGCCAGAACGAAGGGATCGCGAGGAAGCCGATGGACAGGGTGCGCCCAAGATAGTCGGCGATCGAGTCCTGCCTGATCGCCGAGATGATGCCCACCGGCAACGCGATGAGCAGGGAGACCATGAGCGCGATCACCGCCATCTCTGTCGTCGTCGGGAGCGTGGTCTTCAAGCGATGCCCGATGGAGCTGCGGTCGCGCAATGAGTCGCCGAAATCGAGCCGCGCGATGCCGCCGACCCAGTAGAAGTACTCCTGGTACGCGGGTTTGTCGATCCCCAGATCCTTCTCAATCTTGGCGCGCAATTCGGGCGTCACCTGGTTGTCCCCGGCCACCTGCTGCACGAGATCGCCCGGGAGTACGCGCAGCATGAAGAAGACGATCAACGAAACGCCGATGAGCGTCGGGATCGCGAGGAGGAGACGCCTGACGATGTATTGCTGCATGCGTTGCCGGATTCTTCGGCGGCCGCCCAGCCGGGCGGCCGCCTTACACTGTGATCGGACCGAAGCAGTTCGTCAGGCCGAAAGCCAGATCTTGAGCGCGCCTTCGGTGCCGAGTGAATAGCTGGTTGGCCCCGTCGTGTTGGGCACGCCCTTCATCTTCGGCGTGCGCGCGGCATACTCCACCGGCGTAACGGCCGGGACGTAGTACATTTTCTGCGACGTGTACTTCTGCAGCTCAAAGTTCTGCTTGCGGATCTCGTCGATGGTCTGCGCGGCCAGCATCTTCTTGATGTTTGCCTGGAGGTCCGCGTCGTTCACGCTCGAGTGGTTGCGCTCGCCGCCGGCGTCCTTCGGATAGAACATGTTCTCCCAGTACGCCGCGATGTCGCTGAAGACGGACTCCAGGCTGAAGGCCATGCCGTCGAACTTGCCCTCGAACGTCGTGCCGATGTAGCTGCCGTACTCCTCGGGCACTTCCTTCACCTTGATGCCGACCTGCTGGAACAGCGCCGTCAGGCCGTCCTTGACGATCGGGTAGTAGGGCACGATGGTGGTGTAGACCGTGCTGGCGAAGTGCATGGGCACCTCGAAGCCGTCCGGGAACCCGGCAGCGCTGAGCAGTTGCTTCGCCGCCGTCACGTCGTACTTGTAGTACTTGCCGGCGTCGCCGATGTCGCTGCCCTGCGGATCGAGCCACCAGCTCTTGCCGAAGCCGCCGTTGATCGGCATGTTCGGCCACAGGCCGCCTTGCGGCGACACACGCTTCAGGAGCGCGTCGCGGTTGATCGCCATCGAGACGCCCTGCCGGACACGTTCGTCGTTGAACGGCGGCTTCGCGGCCGTGTAGCTCTCCGGCTGGAAGATCATCATGCTGAGGATGTTGCGGGGCGACTGGTCGAAGATGGCGTTCGGCGATTGGCTCTTCGTCGAGTCGAGCAGCGTCGGCGGCACGGAGATCGTGTCGAGCGCGCCGGAGGCGAACTGCGACAGCACCTGGTTCTGGTCCGTGATGATCGCCAGGTTGATGGCGTCAAGGTACGGGAGCGGATTGCCGGCGGCATCCTTCTCGAAGTAATCAGGGTTCTTCTTCCACGCCATTTCCACGCTGGGCGTAAACTTGTCGAAGATGAACGGGCCGGAACCGAGCATGCGGTCTTCGCTGGCGGTATCGCTCGACTCGACGAACTCCTTCGGCATGATCCAAAGGTCCTGGAACGATGCGATGCGGTGGAGGAACAGGCCGAAGGGCTCCTTGAGCTTGAACGTGACAACCTGTCCGTTGGCCGTGACGCTATCGACCATCGCCAGATCGGCCTTGTTCGGTGAGATCGCGCTGAAGCGCGTGAACGAATAGACGACGTCGTCGCCCGTGAGCTTGCGGCCGTTCACGGGCGGCACGTTGTGCCACTTGACGTCGTCGCGCAACGTGAAGACGTACGTAAGCGGATCCGGATTCTCGACCTTCGACGCGAGCTCCATTTCCGTCGTGTACCAGTGCTTCTTGCGGTAGCTCGCCGATGACGGTCTTGAACCGCAGCAGCCGGCTGTACGAGTACGACGCCAGCGCGTGCGTCAGGAACGTCGACGCCTTGAACGGGTCCTTACCGAGCACGAGGCTCACCGTGCCGTGCAGCGTGCCGCCCGGTTTCGGCGTGCCTTCGCTCGCCGTCGTCTTCCCGGCGGCGGGCGTGGTGCCCGACGCGGGCGTCTTGTTGTTGCTGCTGCTGCCGCCGCACCCGACGATGGCGATCGCGCCAGCGGACGCGCCGCCGATGGCTGTCATCTGCAGCGCGCGTCGTCGGCTGACGCGCTGCTCAGTGACCTTGTTCCAGAACGAGCTTCCGCTGCTCATAGGTAGTTTCCTCCCTCTGACTGTGGCCTCTCCCTCGTGTAAAGATTCTACTACGCTTTGGCGGCTATGGAGTCCTTAGCGCACACTAGAATTAGCATTACCATGGACCCTACCCGACATACACAGGCGATCACGGAAGCGTAAACGTCAGCTGCGTTCCCTCCGGAGGCCCAGGCGCGACGCCGCGCCGGCATTCACCTCCAGCACGTAGCGCACCGGTGCGTCGAACGAATACCGCCGAAGCTGCGCGTCAGACGCACCGGGTTGCGGCTGAACGCCGACGGTCACACCGGCGACGCGCTTGTCGTCGCCGATCCACACCATGTCCAGCGGAAAGCGCATGCCCTTCATCCAGAACGTCGGAATACGCGCCTCGTGAAGGTCGAAGATCATGCCGGCGTCCGCCGGGAGCGCGTCGCGATAGCCGAGGCCGCGCGCGCTCTGCTCCGCCGTCGACGCAATCTCCACGTCGAGGTCACGCGCACCTTGCGGCGCGTCGATGTGCAGGCGCGTCGTCGCGAAACTGACCGGCGCCACTTCCGGCGTCGCGGTCGGCGAGCCGCGTGACGATCCGGAGCACGCGGCGAGCGATACGGCGAGCGCAAGCAACGCCGCGACCAAGAATCTGCGCATCGGAGCCCATGATACACTTCGCCGGCTTGACGGATCCGGAGGAGCACGTGACTGCAGGTCCCCGCCTGTCGACCCGGCAAACAACGATCCGCGCCGCGCTGCGACTGCTGGCGCCGGCGCTGGCGGGTGCGTGGGCAGGCTACTTCCTCTTCACGGGCATGCCGCAACTCACGCTGCACGTGTTCCCGCGCACGCTCACGCTGCACATTCTCGTCGGCGCCGCTGCGCTGCTATACCTCGCGTACCTCGCCGTCGCCCGGCGCCTGCCGGGCGGGTCCCCGCTCGACCTGCCGGTACTCGGCGTCGTCGCGGCGTACGCGCTCGCGACGTACACGTCGTTGAGCTGGCGCACCAGCCTGGAGCCGGCGCTCCAGGTCGGCATGGCGATCATCGCGTTCTACGCGCTGGCGGACCTGCCGTTTCTGAGCGCGGCGCAGCTGCGCAGGGCGTTCATGCTCGTTGGGGCCGCGCTTTCGATCTATACGCTGTGGGTCGTCGGTAACGACTACGCCGACTACCTGCGACTGGCCAGCAAGGTCGATGGGCTGCGCGCCAGCAACATCTTCCCCGCGACCGTGCCGCGCGTGCACGACGTCAGTGACCATCCGAACGTGCTCGCGATGCTGCTGACGCTGTTCATGCCGTTCTTCGCGATGAGCGCCTACCGCTCGGCGTCGCGATGGGAGCGCGCAGGCGCGTTCGTCGCGCTGTTTCTCGGCGGCTGGGCGATCTTCCTGACGCTGTCGCGCGGCGGCTGGGCCGGTGTGGCGACAGGCGTTGTCTTCACCGTCGCTGGCGCATGGCTGACGCTCCGCGCTGTCGAGCGCGAGCAGGAGGGACGGCCGCTGACATGGGAGACGTTCGTGCCAGCGGGCTTCAGTCCGACCGCGCTGGCGGCGGTCGGCGGCGCGATCGCTCTCGTCATTTTCGGGACGCTGGCGTTTCTGTCCAGTTCGTCCACGCGCCCTGGGTGGCTCTTCCGCTCGTCGCTTTCGGCGCGGCAGGACGCATGGCACGTCGGACGGCAGATCTTCAGTGACCATCCGCTGACCGGCGCCGGACCGAACATGTTCGGCCTGCTGTTCCCGCAGTACAGCAAGCACGCGGCCGAGTTCGTCGTACACACGCAGCACGCGCACAACGGCTTCCTCCAGGTCGCGGACGACGCGGGGATCGCCGGCCTGCTGGCGATCGCGGCGCTGGCGGCGGCCATCGTATACGTGCTCTGGCGGACGTGGCGCCAGGGATCGCTGGAGCAGCGCTTGCTCGCCGTGGCGTGTGCGGGTGCCCTCATCGGTTTCTCGACGCACAACCAGGTCGATGCGGGGAACATCTGGAAGGCACCGGGAATCGCGCTCGCATTTGTCGGCGCGATCATCGTGCGGAACTACGCCGAGTCGATCGGTGCGCGGGACGCCGCCGAGGCCGCAACCGCGCGCCGAAGCACGACATGGGCATGGCTCGGCGCGCGGGTAGTGTTGCTCCTCCTGATCGCCGTGCCATTTCTGGCGTGGTATCGCATCGACGCGGCGCACCGGCAGTACTGGAAGGGGCTGGAGCACTGGAACGAAGCCGAGCCGGGCGCGATCGAGCGCCTGCAGTCAGCCGTGAACGACGATTCCAGCATGCCGGTGTACCAGCTGATGCTCGGGCAGGCGCAGGCGACGGCGTACGACCAGGGCGGGCGCACCGACGACGCGTTGCTCACGCGGGCGCGGATCCACCTTGAACGCGCGGTGGAACTCGACAGCCGCAGCGAGCTCGCGCGCGCGAACCTTGCACGCGTGTACGAGTTCCTCGGACGTGACGATGACGCGGCAGCGCAGGCGCAGCTCGTGCGCCTGGCGGTGTATCACGTCGCGCCGGTGCTGGTAGCAGGGGAGGTCTACGAGGACCTGGGACGCGACGTCGATGCGATCAGCACCTATGGCGAGGTGATCTCGATGGACGCCGGGCTGGCGAACTCGACGTTCTGGCAGGGAACGGAGTTCCGGCGGAAGCACCTCGGCGAGATCCTCAAGGCGTCCGTCATCGGCATCAATCCATGCACGTTCGGCGCCTACCTCGTCGAGGGTCACCGGTATGACCCGCAATCGTCGCTGAGCGAGCTCGACGGCGCGTCGAAGGGCTGCCAGTACCTGGCGTTCACGGGCGCGGCGACCGATCTCACGCTGCGCGTAAGCCTGGCGCGCATCCTGGCGCAGCAGGGCGATATGCCGGGCGCGTTCGGGCACCTGGACTACGCCATCCACCGGCAACCGGACTTCGGGCCCGCGCGGACGGAACTGGGGCGTTGGTACCAGGCGCAGGGCGACCTGGAAGCGGCGCGGCATCAGTGGGTCGTAGGAGCGCAGCTGGACGAACTGGAGTCGGCGCAGCTGCTCGGCGACTCGTATCCGGCGGGACAGGTGCCGTCGCCGGTGCGCGATCGACTGGCCGAGTTGCTGAAGACGCGCGGCAGCAGCATCCAGAACGACATCGTCTCGGTGCTGTACTACCGGATGCGCTACGGGCGGCTTTCGCCGGTGCTGGCGCTCATCCCCGGCGACTGGGCGACGGCAGTGCCGCGCCCGTACGCCGACGCGCAGGCCGCGCTCGCACGCTGGGATCGTGAAGCCGGGCACTAACGCCTCGTCCGCCCCGGCCAACACGCGGACTCGCCGCCGTCGAAGCTAAGGTAAACGCGCCCAGACTCAGAATGAGCGTTCGTTATCGTTAACCTTTCCCGCTATTCGGGCGTTCTACTACCAGATGTACAGGACTGGCTCGTGGACGCCTTCCGAAAGCAGCGGGTACCATGCCGCGTATGGCTTCGTTCAGAAACGAGGTTGCGGGCGTGGAATTCCCGTCCCTTCAGGCCGTCGCGCCCGATCAGGAGCGGACGACGGTCGATCGTGCCCGGACGGGCGACCAGCAGGCCCTCGCCGATATCTACGACTGGTACATGCCGCGCGTCTACCGCTACGTCGTAGCGCGCGTTGGCAATCCCGCGGAAGCGGAGGACCTGACCGAGGAAGTGTTCCTCAAGATGCTCGGCGCGATCGGCGACTTCCGCTGGCGCGAGGTCCCCTTTTCGTCGTGGATCTTCCGGATCGCCCACAACTGCGTCGCGACACACTACCGGCGCAGCGCCCAGCGTGGCGGCATCGCGTCGGAGCTGTCCGAGGACATTGTCGACGGGCGGCCGGACATGGCGATGGCGGTCGAGGAGCGGATCACGATGGACGAGGTGCGGCGCGCCTCGCAGATGCTGCCGGACGCGCAACGCGAAGTGATCGCGCTGCGCTTCGCGGTCGGGCTTTCGATCGCGGACACGGCGAAGGCGCTGGGAAAGCGCGAAGGGAATATCAAAGCGCTGCAGCATAAGGCGGTAGCGAAATTGCAGAAGATGTTGATCCCGGGGACAGATGGGGCCGGGACGATAAGGGAGAAATGACCGAGTTCGAATCACGGCTGCACGAGTGTCTCGAGGCCCTGAGCGAGGGCCGCTGGGATCTCGACGAGTGCCTCCGGCGCAACCCGGAGCACGCGGCCGCGCTGCGGCCCATGCTGCTCGCCGCGACGATGGCGGCGCGCGCCTACGACGTGCAGCCGCGCGAGGAGTTTACGACGGCCGCACGCGAGCGCTTCCTGGTCGCCACCGGACAGCGCCTGCAGGAAGCGATGAATGCGCAACCGTCGCCGGCGTTCTTCGCAGCGGCCCGCATGCGCTTCCTCATGGCGGCGCAGCGCATGAAGATCGGCGAGGCTTCGCCGGCGCGCCAGCCACGCCGCGTGCCCGTCTTCGGCTCGCCGTTCCGCGCGTTGGCCACAGGCATGGCTGCCGTCGTGATCTTCTTCGGCGCGTCCGCTTACACGGTCGCATCAGCCAGCGCGGCACTGCCGGGAGACTGGCAGTACCCGATCAAGCTGCAAACGGAGCGCGTACGCGTGGCGCTGGCCTTCAGCGACGACGCAAAGCGCAGCGTGAAGCTCGACATCGCAGAAGAGCGCGTGAGCGAGATCGAACAACTGACGCACCGCGGCAAGATCATCGGCCCCGGTGTACTCGACCGGCTCGTCGAGCAAACCCAGCCGCTCGTCGACGACGCAAAGGCAGGCGGCTGGGATCCCAGCGACGCGGCGCGGCTCGAGCAGGTCTCCGAGAAGCAGCAAGCAGTGCTGGCGCAAGCGGCCCCGCAGATCACTGCGGACGCGCAGGATCAGCTGACCGCGGCTGTGGACGTATCGAAGTCGGCGCAGCAAGTGTCCATTCGCATTATCTACGACGACCCGCAGCGCCCGCCTGCGGTGCTGAAGCCCTCGGTGCCGCTAACCGCTACTCCGGCACCGACGGAGACGACACTGCCGACGCCGTCTCCATTCCCCACAGAGGCGTCGCCGTCCACTCCGGAGTCGGGCGCCACAGCCGTCACGCCATCGGAGACGCCGGCGAGCGTGCCCGCACGCGCGACCAGCATCGTGATCAGCGCTACGCCGGCGGAGACGCGCAACAGCGTGAAGCTGTTCGCCGTCACGGCCGGACAACTGACGTTCCTTGCGCCGGGCTCGCGTGACGGATGGAGCATCGTCGATGCGCCGGCTACGGGCGTGCCGGTACTGATCAAGTTCGCCAACAGCGACGGGACATCGCTCATCACCCTGAACACCGGCAACGGTGACATGTGGTGGTACATCAGCCAGAACGGCCGCTTCGATGAAGTGCAGATGCGCGCCAAGCGAGGCAGCGAGGTGTTCGTCGCCGACCGCGACGTGCTGCGCACGGCGTATGGCGATGCGTCGGACATCCCCTGGTACGTCATGCAGAGCATCGCTCTCGCGCCGGCACCAGCGACAACGACGCCCTAGCCGGCCGCGCGCCAAATCGGTTGGAGGAGCGGGAGCCCGATGGGCTCCCGCTCTCTTGTGTGCGAGTCACAATGACAAACGCCGCCCGCAACGCGTCACCCCGCGGCGGTCCCAGCCGACCTCAAGCGTCGCAGCAACGGTGATTCCGGCGCGAAAACGTCTACAATCCCACAGGCGGGCCCTTAGCTCAGTTGGTAGAGCAGCGGACTTTTAATCCGTCGGTCCAGGGTTCGAGTCCCTGAGGGCCCACCATCAGATTCCAACTAAGACAGCAGTGGCACGAGAAGGGCCAACTCGCCCGTCACGCCTCGATCCCGCATACTCGCGCTATGCCGCGAGAGATCCGCTACTGCACCGCTGGCGACGGCATCCGCATCGCCTACTCCGTCGAGGGCGAGGCCAACCTGCCGCCGCTCGTCTGGGTGCCCGGCTGGGTGAGTCACCTCGAAACTGATGGCCAGACCCGCGACGCATTCGGCATCACCGACATCCTCAGACCTGTCCGTTTTGTGACGCTCGACAAGCGTGGCACCGGGCTGTCGAGCCGCAACGTGGACGACTTCTCGGCCGATGCGCGCGTCGCGGACGTTGCGGCCGTGGTGGACCACATTGGACTGAAGCAGTTCGCGCTCGCGGGGTGGTCGGAAGGCGGACCCGTGGCGATCGGCTACGCGGCTCGCTATCCAGAGCGGGTTACGAAGCTGGCGATCGTCGGCTCCTTCGCCAACGGCGGCGGCCTGACCGGATCGGAGGAGATGCGCCACGCGTTGCTGGCGGTGGTGAAAGCTGAGTGGGGGATGGGCTCGAAGTTGGTGGCGGAGTTCTTCGTGAACGCCGACTCATTCGCCAATCCCGCGGAGTTCGCCGGGTACCAGCAGCTCGCCGCGAATTCCACCGACGCCTATGCGGCGCTTTGCGCCACCATGGCGCTGGACGTGCGGCCGCTGCTCGCGCGGGTTCAGGCGCCGACGCTGGTCATCCACACGCGAGAAGATCGTGTTGTCCCCATCGAACTCGGTCAGGAAATTGCGGCCGGCGTCCATGGAGCGCGGTTCATTTCCTTCCCTGGGGCGCACGTCCCATCGCGCGACAATTGGAAACAGATGAACGCGGCCATTGTGGGGTTCGTGACCGAAGGTGCGCCAGCGGTGGCCGTCGTCGCGACGGCACCGTCGCTCGGTGGCCTGCGCACCGTGCTCTTCACCGACATCGTCGGCCATACCGAGATGATGCAGCGACTCGGCGACGCGAAGGGACGCGAAGTCCTCCGCGAGCATGAGCGCATCACGCGCGAGATGTTGAAGCAGCACGGCGGCGCCGAAGTGAAAACGATGGGCGACGGGTTCATGGCGTCATTCGGCAGCGTGACATCGGCGATGGACTGCGCGATCGCGCTGCAGCGCGCGTTCGCGGAGCACACGGAATCGATGCCCGAACCACTCCACGTGCGCGTCGGCCTCAACGCCGGCGAGCCCATCGAGGAAGACGGGGATCTCTTCGGCGCGACGGTCATCCTCGCGTCCCGCATCGCCGCGAAAGCTGGCGCCGGCCAGATCCTCATCCCCGAAGCTGTGCGTCACCTCCTGTCGGGCAAGAGTTTCGTGTTCTCGGATCGCGGCGAGTTCGTCCCCAAAGGCTTCGACGATGCCGTGCGGTTGTACGAAGTGCGCTGGCGGGACTGATCGGGCCGCGTCCGACCCTCTTGGCTCACCCTTGAATCTAAGCGCCCCGTCCGTTATGCCTCCTGCAGCATATCGTCCCGATCGAAGTTCACAGGAGGTCTCTTGCAGGCCATCGAATATGTAGCTCCCGCCTCGCTCGACGAGGCCATGAAGATCCTGGCGAGCCGCGGTGCGGCCGCACGTGTCCTCGCCGGCGGCACCGACGTCATCATCCAGGCGCGCGAGGGCCGGCGGAACGTCGGCGTCATGGTCGACGTGAAGCACATCGCCGAGACGACGGAGCTCACGCTCGCGCCGGATGGCTCGCTCCGCGTCGGCGCGGCGGCCCCGTGCGCGCGCATCTACGCGGACGCGGAGATCGCCCGGCGCTTTCCCGCGCTCATCGACTCCGCGTCGCTCATCGGCGGCATCCAGATCCAGTCGCGGGCCAGCCTCGGCGGCAACCTCTGCAACAGCTCGCCGGCGGCGGACTCGATCCCGACGCTGATCGCGCTCGGCGCCGTGTGCGAGATCGCGGGGCCGAGCGGCCGGCGCACGGTGCCGGTCGAAGACTTCTGCACGGCGCCCGGGCCAGAACGTGCTGCAGCCGGGCGAGCTGCTGGTTGCGCTGACGTTCCCGGCGCCCGAAGCCCAACAGCGGCGCCGCGTTCGAGCGGTTCATCCCGCGCAACGAGATGGACATCGCCGTCGTCAACGCGGCCGCGAACGTGACGCTGTCCGCCGACGGCTCGAAGTTCGAGTCGGCGCGCATCGCCGTCGGCGCCGTCGCGCCGACGCCGCTCTTCGTGAAGGCGGCGGGCGACGCGCTCGCCGGCAAGCCGGTGTCGGCGGAGACCATCGAACGCCGCGGCGGCGGCCGCGGCCGCGGCCGCGAAGCCGATCACGGACATGCGCGGTTCCGCCGCGCAGCGCACGCACCTGGCCGCGCGTGCTGACGCGACGCGTCATCAACAAGGCAGTCGAACGAGCGAGAGGAGCCTGAGACGATGAGTGGACGGACGTACGTCAGCGCGAAGATCAACGGCGAGCAGGTCGACTTCCTCTGCGAGCCTCGCCAGAGCCTGCTCGAAGTGCTGCGCGACGAGCTGGGCATGACCGGCTCGAAGGAAGGCTGCAACAACGGCAACTGCGGCGCCTGCAACGTCATCCTGAACGGCGCGCTCGTCAACTCCTGCTGCGTGCTCGGCGTCGAGGCGCAGGGCGCCGAGATCGCGACGATCGAGGGCGTCGCCAACGGCGACGAGCTGCACCCGCTGCAGACGAGCTTCCTCGAGGACGCCGCGCTGCAGTGCGGCATCTGCACCCCGGGCTTCATCGTCGCGGCGAAGGCGCTGCTCGACAACGAGCCCGACGCCGACGAAGCGCGCATCCGGCACTGGCTCGCGGGCAACCTCTGCCGCTGCACCGGCTACGACAAGATCGTGCGCGCCGTGCTCGACGCCGCGGCAGAGATGCGCCGCGCGCCGGCGAAGCGTCTAGGCCAGAAGGAGCGAACGATGGTCACGGAGAGCAAGCCGAAGTACAAGGTCATCGGCACGCGGCCCATCCGGCCGGACGGCATCGACAAGGTGACCGGCCGCGCGCAGTACGGCGCCGACATCCGCCTGCAGGGCGCCCTGCACGGCCGCATGAAGCGCAGCCCGCACGCCCACGCCGTCATCAAGAGGATCGACGCGTCGAAGGCGCTGGCGCTCGACGGCGTGAAGGCCGTCGTCACGGGCCAGGATCTCTGCGCCCGACGGCGACGTGTCGAAGCTGTCCGGATGCGGCGCAGAACATCCTCGCCGGCACGCAAGGTGCTCTACCGCGGCCACGCCGTCGCGGCGGTGGCCGCGATCAACGACCAGATCGCCCAGGAAGCCGTCGAAGCTCATCGAGGTCGAGTACGAGGTGCTGCCGCACGTGCTCGACGTGCGCGAGGCGATGCGCCCCGACGCGCCGATCCTGCACGAGGCGCTGCGGACGCGCGGGCCCAACCCGAGCGACGCGCCCACGCAACGTCGTCGCGCACACGGTCGCGGCGTTCGGCGACATCGAGAAGGGCTTCGCGGAGTGCGACGTCATCGTCGAGCACGAGTTCTCGACCAAGATGGTCCACCAGGGCTACATCGAGCCGCAGGCGTCGACAGCATCGTGGGCGCCCGACGGCCAGCTGACGATCTGGACGACCACGCAGGGCTCGTTCCCGGCCCGCGAGGCGTGCTCGCAGCTGCTCGACCACCCGATCTCGAAGATCAAGGTCGTCCCGACGGAGATCGGCGGCGGCTTCGGCGGCAAGATCAGCCGTCTACCTCGAGCCCGTCGCGGCGCTGCTCTCCCGGAAGACCGGGCAAGCCCGTCTCGATCCGCATGGACCGCGTCGACGTGTTCGAAGGCACCGGCCCGACGCCGGGCACGTCGATCAAGGTGAAGCTCGGCGCCACGAAGGACGGCCGCTTCCGCGCCGCCTACGCCGACATGGCCTACGAGAACGGCGCCTTCCCCGGCTCGGCCGCGATGTACGCGACGATGGTCATGACCGCCGGCCTACGACATCGAGCACGTCAAGCTCGACGGCTACGACGTCGTCGTGAACAAGCCGCGGACGCAGGACTACCGCGCGCCCAGCGCTCCGGCGGCCGCGTTCGCCCTGGAGCAGGTGATCGATCGAGCTCGCGGAGAAGCTGGGCATCGACCCGCTGAAGCTGCGGCTGATGAACGCGTCGAAGGAGGGCACGCGCGGCCCCATGGGCATGCCGTTCAAGCGCATCGGCCACGAGGAGTGCCTCGAGGCGGCGCTGAACTCGCCGCACTACAAGACGCCGCTCGAGGGCCCGAACCGCGGCCGCGGCGTCGCCTCCGGCTTCTGGTTCAACGTCGGTCTCCGCTCCAGCGTCAACGTCAGCGTCCAGCCCGACGGCACCGTCAACCTGATCGAAGGCAACACCGACATCGGCGGCACGCGCGCCTCGCTGGCGATGCAGCTCGCGGAGACGCTCGGCATCGCCGTTCGAGGACGTGAAGCCCACGCGTCGTCGACACCGACTCGGTCGGCTACAACGACGTGACCGCCGGCAGCCGCGTGACGTTCGCCACCGGCATGGCCGTCCACGAGGCCGGCAAGAATCTGATCAAGGAGATGACGCGCGCGGCTCGCGCCCACCTGGCAGGTGACGGCGGACGACATCGAGTTCGAGGACGGCGTCTTCAAGACGAAGGACGGCGCGAAGAGCGGCGCCTTCAAGGAGATCGCGGCGCAGATCGTCGGACGCGGGCGTCGCGATGACGGTGAGTGGTTCTGTCAACGCCGGCTTCCTCGCGGGCGGCGGGTTCGCGCACGCCATCGTCGACGTCGAAGTCGATCCCGAGACCGGCAAGGTGACGATCCTGCGCTACACGGCGATCCAGGACGCCGGCACGGCCATCCATCCCGCGTACGTCGAAGGCCAGATGCAGGGCGGCGCCGTCCAGGGCATCGGCTGGGCGCTGAACGAGGAGTACTACTACGACGAGAGCGGCCGCATGGCGAACTCCAGCTTCCTCGACTACCGCATGCCGACATCGCTGGACGTGCCGATGATCGACACGATCATCGTCGAGGTGCCGAACCCGCTGCATCCGTTCGGCGTGCGCGGCGTCGGCGAGCCGGGCATCGTGCCGCCGCTCGCGGCCATCGCGAATGCCGTCTCCCACGCGACGGGCGTCCGGCAGACGCAGCTCCCGATGTCGCCGCGACGCATCCTGGAGACGACGCTCGGGATCGGATGACATGCCGAGAGTCCTGCTTCCGGCCTTGCTGCGGCCACTCGCCGGTGGCGCGTCGTCCGTCGAAGCGAGCGGCGCCACGCTGCGTGCCGTCATCGCCGACCTCGACCGCCAGTTTCCGGGTCTTCGCGACCGCATCGTAGACGCCGGGGCGATCAGGCCCGACGTGATGATCGCGGTAGACCCTGACGAAGTGCGCGACCTCGATGCGCCGGTACCGCCGGGCAGCGAAGTACACGTCCTTCCCGCTATAGCGGGAGGTTGAGGCGACGAGTCCGTCGGTCCTGTACGGTCATGCGCGACTCAGGGGCGATCTTCGACGGACGCGCCCGTCTGGCCGCGGAACGTCCAGAACAGCAGCGCCAGTGACGGCACGAGCAACGCCGCGCCAATCGGAAGTATCGTGAGGAACGCCACAAGCGTCCCCCGCGTCGCAGCTGCGTCGGCGATCCTCTCGCCTGGCAACAAGAGGTAGGGATACTGCGCCGCACCCCAGGCCGCGATCACGAGTGCGACCGTGATCGCGGCGACCGGCGGCGCAAGGTTGTACCAGCGACGCCACAACACGAACACTGACGAGAGGCCCGCCACGACGGCGGCGCTCATCAGCGCCAGCGTCGCCGGTCGCGCGATCCGATCAGCGAACGCCGTCGCGTCCCAGTGCGCGACCGGGATCGCCGCGGTCGTCAGCGTTCCAAGGATCACACTCGCCACGATGCCTCGAAGGCGAAAGTCCTCCCGCAGCTCGCCAGACGTGCGAGTTGTCATGAAGAACGCCGTAAGCACAGCGCACATGGCGACCGCGATGGCGCCGCAGATCAGCGGGAACGCGCGCAACCATGGCGCGAATACGCCCGACTCGACACGCCCGTCACCGATACCGATGTGACCGCCCGCCACGGCGCCTACCGCGATGCCCATCGCGGCGGGCGTCAGCATGCTGGCCACCGAGAAGACTGCACCCGTTGCGGGGAGATGCAGCTCCGCCTCCTCGCCGAAGTGACGGAACGCAAACGCCGCGCCCCTGAAGATGATCCCGACCAGCGCGATCACCAGCGGCACCAGCAACGCGGTGAAGATGTGCGCGAACGCCGGCGGAAATGCGGTCCAGAGCGTGACGACGACGAGGATCAGCCAGACGTGGTTAGTCTCCCACACCGGCCCCATCGCCCGAAAGATCGCTTCCCGCTGCTCCCGGGCGCGAGGACCCGATGCGAGCGCTGTCCACACCCCACCCCCGAAGTCCGCGCCGCCGAATACGGCATAGGCCATCAGGCCGAGCATCAGGATTCCGGCGGCCGCAGTCTCAAGCGACATGGTCAGCCTCCGCCGTCGCCTGACGTCGCGTCTCGAAGATGCGCGGCCGCCAGCGTAGCAGCAGCATGGCAAGGCCGGCGCTCAGCGCCACGTAGATCAGGAGGAATAAGAGCAGGAGGTAGCCGATCCCCTCCCGCGGCGTCGCCGCTTGATCGGTGCGCATCAGGTGGTAGATGATCCATGGTTGACGCCCGAACTCGGTGACAAACCAGCCCGCCTCGATCGCGACGAAGCCCAACGGCGCCGCGGCGATGAGCGCCAGCAGCAACAATCGTCCCGGCACGATCGCACGGGCCCGCCACGATGCGGCGAAGAACCATGCCGCGACGAACAGCATCGTGAATCCACTCGCCACCATCACCTGGAACGGGTAATGGACCAGCCGCGCATCCGGGCGATCGTTCGCCGGAAAGGACGCGAGGCCGCGCACCTCTGCGTCGAAGTCCTCAAACGCGAGAAAGCTGCCGAGTTTCGGGATCTCGATTGCGTAGCGCGTCGTCTCCGCGCCCACGTCGGGAAAGCCGCCGATCCGGAGCGGCGCCCCGCGCTCCGTCTGAAACTGCCCTTCCATCGCGGCGAACTTCTCGGGCTGCTTGTCAGCAAGGAACCGCGCGCTCAGGTCGCCGGAAGCGATCTGCAGCGGCGTGAACACAGCCGCGACCGACAGGGCGATCACGATCGCGCGGCGGTTGTAGCGCGAGCGGTCGCCCCGCAGCATCGCGAGCGCATACACGCCCGCGACGGCGAAACCCGTGGCGACGTACGCGGATATCGTCCCGTGCGACACCTCGTACGGCGTTGCCGGGTTGAACATCGCCACCCAGGGATGAACGTTGACAGCCTTGCCGTCAACCACCTCGAACCCGCGCGGCTGATTCATCCACGAGTTCGCCGTAATGACGAAGAACGCCGACGCTGCCGCGCTCACGGCAATGGGAATTGAGCACAGCCAGTGCGCGCGTGGCGACAAGCGCTCCCACCCGTAGATGTAGATGCCGAGGAAGATCGCTTCGATGAAGAATGCGAAGCCCTCCACAGCGAATGGAATCCCAATGATGCCGCCCGAGAAGCCCATGAACGTAGGCCAGAGAAGTCCGAACTCAAACGAGAGGATGGTGCCCGAGACGGCGCCCACCGCAAACAGCACGGCCACGACGCGCGTCCAGCGGCGGGCGATCTCGCGATAGAGATCGTCGCCCGTCCGCAGACCGATCCCCTCGACGATGAACAGCAGCAGCGGCATGCCGATGCCGATCGCCGTGAAGGTGATGTGAAACGCCAGCGACATCCCCATCAGCGACCGCGCGGACGTCACCGTGTCGAACATTGGCGTTCCCCGTCCGAGAGTTGCCCACGGCTAACCCGGCGAGCACTGGCGCTCGCCATGTTGTCGCCGTCGGCTCCGGACATCAGCCGTCTCGCTCAATGATAACGCCGTGCTCTCGCCCGTCTGTGAAACCCGCCCATAACCCCCTATCATGAGCGCGATGCCCGACGACACCTCCGACCGCATCGTGACCGGCGAGCCGCAGGATGGCGACCTGCAGGCCGATACGTCGCTGCGCCCCAGGCGGCTGGCCGAGTACATCAATCAGGAGAAGGTCAAGGACAACGTCAGCATCAGCATCGAGGCGGCGCGCGGACGCGGCGAGCCGCTCGACCACGTGCTGCTCTACGGACCGCCGGGCCTCGGCAAGACGACGCTCGCGTACATCATCGCCGCCGAGATGCAGGTGAGCATCCGCGTAACGTCCGGCCCCGCCATCGAGCGCATCGGCGACCTCGCGGCGATCCTCACCAGCCTGCAGACCGGCGACATGCTCTTCATCGACGAGATCCACCGCCTCTCGCGCATCGTCGAGGAGTTCCTCTACCCGGCGCTGGAGGACGGCGCCATCGACTGGGTCACCGGCAAGGGCCCCGGCGCGCGCTCCATCCGCCTCGCCATCAAGCCGTTCACGCTGATCGGCGCCACGACGCGCTACGCCATGATGTCGCCGCCGCTTCGCGACCGCTTCGGCCACGTCTACCGCCTCGACTTCCACAACGTCGACGCGCTCTCGAAAGTGATCCGCCGCTCGGCGTCGATCATCGGCGTCGAGATCGACGACGCCGGCACGCTCGCGATCGCGCAGCGCGCGCGGGGCACGCCGCGCGTCGCCAACCGGCTGCTGCGGCGCGTGCGCGATTTCGCGCAGGTGAAGGCCGACGGCGCCATCACCGAGGCCGTCGCCGCGGAGGCGCTGGCGCGCCTCGAGATCGACCACCTCGGCCTCGACAACGTCGACGAGCGCGTCCTGCGCGCCATCATCGAGAAGTTCGACGGCGGCCCCGTCGGCCTCGACACGATCGCCGCGTCAATCTCCGAGGACGCCGACACGATCATGGACGTCTACGAGCCCTACCTCATGCAGCTCGGCTTCCTCCAGCGCACGCCGCGCGGCCGCACCGCCACCCGCCTCGCGTACGAACACCTCGGCCTGCCGCCGAAGTCCGCCGCCCCGGCGCCGCAGAAGTCGCTGTTCGACTGAAGGAGCCCGCACGATGCCCGCATCCGCCGACGACCTGAACGCGCTGAAGGCCGCGATCGAGCGCCACTGCATCACCCGCCACGCCCAGCCCGTGCGGCTGAATTCCGGCGGCTACAGCAACTACTACTGCGACCTCAAGGGCGTCACCCTGCACCCTCGCTACGCGAAGATCATCGGCGAGCTGATGATGCCGGCGGTCATCGAGTCGGGCGCCGAGGCCGTCGGCGGGCTCGCCGCGGGCTGCATCCCGATCGCCGACGCCGTCGCGCGCGCCGCGCTCGACGCAGGCCGGCTGTTGCCGACGTTCTTCGGCCGCGCCGAGGCGAAGGACCACGGGCCGGAGGCGCTGGCGAGCATGCGCGCCTCCGCCACCGAGGACGGCTCGCCGCTGATCCGCGCGGGCCGCCGCGTCGCCATCGTCGAGGACGCCGTGACGCAGGGCGGCGCGGCGATGCAGGCGACGCGCGCCGCACAGGCCGCGGGCTGCGACGTCGTGCTCGTGATGACCGTCGTCGAGCGGCACGAGGGCGGCGGCGCCCGCTTCCGCGAACTCAACATCCCGTTCAAACGGTTGTTCTACACGCACGAGGACGGCAGCCTGCACGTCGACGACGAACTGGCTGCGCGGGTGGCCGGCGCCGCTGCCGGGTAGGGCGCTCCGGGCGCTCTTGCCATCCGCGGTGTACGCTGTCGCACATGCAGCGCAGCACGAACCGGATCCTCACCACACACGCCGGCAGTCTCCCCCGGACGCCCGAGCTCGTGAAGATGATGGTCGCGCTCAGCACCCACCAGCCGATCGATGCGGTGGCGTTCGAGCGCGAGGTCGCCGCCAGCGCGCAGCGGTGCGTGCGGCAGCAGATCGACTGCGGCATCGACGTCGTCAACGACGGCGAGCAGTCGCGCGAGAGCTTCTTCACCTACGTCCAGCACCGGCTCAGCGGCTTCGGCGGCGAGAGTGACCGCCACCTCCCGAGCGACATCACGCACTTCCCGACGTTTCTTCGCCTCAGGACAGCGGACTTCGCGCGCGAACAGGTCAGCCTCATCCACGCGCCGAAGGCGATCGGCGAGGTGCGCCACGTCAACCGCGGGCCGATCGAGCGCGAGTGCGCGGCGCTGAAGTCGATGCTCGACGCGCAGGACGCCGGCGCCCACGCCGAGCCCTTCATGACGGCGGCATCGCCCGGTATCGTCGCCGCGGCGATGCTCAACGAGCACTACGCCACCGACGACGCGTACGTGCTCGCCGTGGCCGATGCGCTGCGGCCGGAGTACGAGTACATCGTCTCGCAAGGGTTCGTGCTGCAGGTCGACTGCCCCGACCTGGCGATGGAGCGCCACACGTCGTACGCCGACCGGCCCCTCGCCGACTTCCAGCGCTACGTCGAGCGCAACGTCGCCGCGCTGAACCGCGCGCTCGCGGGGCTGCCGGCCGACCGCGTGCGCGTGCACGTCTGCTGGGGCAACTACGAGGCGCCGCACCACCACGACGTGCCCATGCAGGAGATCCTGCCGTTGCTGTACGCCGCCCACGCCGGAGCGATCGTGCTGCCGTTCGGCAACCCGCGCCACGCCCACGAGTGGCGCTGCCTCGAACGCTTGCCGCTGCCCGACAGATTGGCTGATCGTCGCCGGCGTCATCGATACGACGACGAACTACGTCGAGCACCCCGAGGTCGTTGCCGATCGCATCGAGCGGGTCGCGCGCGCCGTCGGCGATCCGGCGCGCGTCATGGCCGGCACCGACTGCGGCTTCGCCACCTCCGCCGGACTCGGCGAGGTGGCCGAAGAGGTCGTGTGGGAGAAGCTGCGGTCGTTGCACGCGGGCGCGGAGATCGCCACGCAGCGGCTGTTCCAGAATTGAGGGAACCCATGAACCGGCAGACCGTCCTCGCCGAACACCGCGACGGCGTCGCGCTGATCACGATGAACCGGCCGGACAAGCGCAACGCCTTCAACGACCAGCAGTACGACGATCTGCGCGCCGCGCTCACCGACGCCCGGAGCGACGATGCGATCAAGGCGGTCGTGCTCACAGGTGCGCCCGGCGCCTTCTCCGGCGGCCAGGATCTCGGCGAGATGGCGACGCGGCGCGCGTACGATGACGGCCAGCCGCACGGCTTCCTGCCGTTCATCGACTGCCTGAGCACGTTCGACAAGCCGCTGATCGCCGCCGTCAACGGCGTCGGTGTCGGCATCGGCCTGACGATGCTGCTGCACTGCGACATCGTCTACATCGCGCGGTCGGCGCGCCTGCGCGCTCCGTTCGTCTCGCTCGGACTCGTGCCGGAGGCGGCGAGCAGCTACCTGCTGCAGGCGATCGTCGGGCCGCAGGTGGCCGCCGAGCTGCTCTACACGAACGCATGGATCGACGCTGACCGCGCGGTCGAGCTGAAGCTCGCCGCCGCGGCCTACGCCGACGACGATCTGCTCGCGGGCGCGATGGAGAAGGCCGCCGAGATCGCGCAGCAACCACTGGCGGCGCTGCGCCGCACGAAACAGGTGCTGCTCGCCGTCCGCGCCGACGAGGTCACCGCCGCCCGCCATCGAGAAGACGTGGCGATGGCGGCCGCCATCGGCGGCCCGGCGAACGTCGAGGCGATCCGCGCCTTCCGCGAAAAGCGCGCGCCGGACTTCACCGGCATGTAGACGCGTCCCGACGCCGTCGTCTCACCCGACGACTGGCGCCGCAGGCTGCGCCCGTACAACATCTCCCCAGCAACCCTCATCTGCGAAATCGGCGAAATCTGCGGTTCCGTCCGTCGCCCGTCTCGCCCGTAGCCGCACAGCTTCGTACACTCAGGCGCCAAACACCGACCGTAGCGGCGACCCTTCGTGGCCGCCCGGCACTGGAGCGATGCGCGATGAAGAAGGTGCAGTTTCCCGCAGGATTCTCGTGGGGCACGGCGACGGCCTCGTACCAGGTCGAGGGCGCCTGGAACGAGGACGGCAGGGGCGAGTCGGTCTGGGACCGCTTCAGCCACACCGAGGGCAAGATCCTGAACGGCGACACCGGCGACGTCGCGTGCGACGAGTACCACCGTTACAAGGAAGACGTCGCGATCATGAAAGAGCTGGGCATGCGGGGCTACCGCTTCAGCATCGCCTGGCCGCGCGTGTTCCCGGACGGCAAGGGCGCCGTGAACCAGAAGGGGCTCGACTACTACAGCCGCCTCGTCGATGAGCTGCTGGCGAACGGCATCACGCCCTTCCCGACGCTGTACCACTGGGACCTGCCGCAGGCGCTGCAGGACGCGGGCGGCTGGGCGAACCGCGACATCATCGACCAGTTCGCCACGTACGCCGAGACCTGTGTGAACGCGCTGGGCGACCGCGTGAAGAACTGGATGGTGTTCAACGAGCCGTGGTGCTTCACCTTCCTCGGCACGCTGTTCGGCATACACGCGCCCGGCTTGCGCGATGCGGATCACTGCATGAAGGCCACGCACGTCGTCAACCTCGCGCACGCCGCGGCGTTGAAGGCGATGCGCGCGACCGGCAAGCCGGACGCCGTCGGCACGGCGTTCAGCATGACGTCGTGTTACCCCGCGTCCGACAGCGCCGAGGATAAGGCCGCCGCCGAGCGCCAGCACGCGTTCGTCAACACCTGGTTCCTCGATCCGCTGGTGAAGGGCTCGTACCCGCTCGCCTACGTCGACCAGGAGAAGACGCTGCGCCGGATGGACATCCGCCCCGGCGACATGGAGCAGATGCGCTCGAAGCTCGACTTCATCGGCATCAACCTCTACCAGCGCGCGATCGTCGCGGCGGCGGAGCAGGATCGCAACCAGGGAACGCGGCAGGTGCCGGGGCCGGGCCCGCGCACGGCGTTCGGCTGGGAGGTGTGGCCGGCGGCGCTCTACCAGATGATCAAGCGCATCGACGCCGACTACGGCCGTCCGCCGATCTACGTCACCGAGAACGGCTGCTCCTACGCGACCGCGCCCGGCCCCGACGGCCGCGTGCACGACCAGGAGCGCATCGACTTCTACGACGGCTACATCGGCCAGGTGGCGCGCGCGATCGACGAGGGCTGCGACGTCCGCGGCTACTACGCGTGGACGCTGCTCGACAACTTCGAGTGGGCGACCGGCTTCAGCCAGCGCTTCGGCCTGACGTACACCGACTTCGAGACGCAGAAGCGCACCATCAAGGACAGCGGCTACTGGTTCCGCGACCTCATCGCGAAGAACGAGATCGCCTACGACGAGACGCTGGTGTGACGGGCGGCGACTAGACCCGCCCCCACGACGACTCGATCGCCGGCGGATGCATCAGGGTCTGCAGCACAACGCACAACTGCTCCGAGCGCCGGTGCAGATTCTCGAGCTGCTTCTCCGTCGCCTCCGGCGCGTCGATGTCGAAGTGCAGGCGGATGGCGGAGAACCCGCACGCCGCCTCGCGCGACATCGCGAGCGTGCCGCGCAGATCGAGGTCTCCTTCCACCTGCACGCGTACGCTCTTCACGGGCACGCCCGACGCCGATGCGATCATCTGGCACGTGATCTGCGCACAGGCGGCGAGCGCGCCGAGCAGCAGGTCGCCCGAGCACGCCGCAGTGCCGGTACCGCCGACGCCCGAGTGCGCCTCCGCTTCGTAGACGGCGCGACCGATGTCGACCGAGCATGAAATGGGCGTGTCGTGCTCCGATGCGCTCGCTCGCAGCGTGATGAGTGCCGCCGTAGGGCTCGCCTTGTAGCGCTCCTTCAAAGGAGCCTGTGTCTCGCGCAGGTCCATCGTCCTGATCCTTTCGGCGATTCGGTATGCATTCCGCCCCGGCCATGTTTGCTAAGGCTAAACCGTCAGAGCTGTGGACGATACCCCGATGGACGCCAAGCACACTGGCGATTGCGCGATGGGCCATGCTGCGGCGAGCGGATGCGCAAAGGGGCGGCACAGACGATACTGAAGCATGGTGCGCGAACGCGACCTCAGCGACTTCACGATCGTCAGCAAGTCGACGGCCGACGTGACGCCGGCTGAGCGATCGACGTTCATGGCACTCTTCGACAGCGCCTACCGCGACGCCAATCACGCCTACCTCGACAAGTCGCTCGCCAGGCTCCGCTACGTCGCGCTCGCGACGCACGACGGCGCGCCCGCCGGCTTCGCCCTCGGCGAGATGCGGGTGATCGACCTGCCCCGGTTGCCCCGGCAGGAGGTCATCCTCGCTGGCATCTGTTGCATCGCAGCACCGTTCCGCCGCCGTGGGCTGTTCGGCGCGCTCGAGCGGAGCGCGGTGATGGCCGCCGGCGTGGCGCCGCGCGGGCGGTGGCTGATGAGCGGGCGCATGGCGCACCCCGCCAGCTTCCACCTCATGACGCGCAACCCGACGCACATCCCGAAGCCGGGCGTCGAGCCGACGCCCTGGCAACAGGAGATCGGCCAGGCGATCGCCGACGCGTACGGCGTCGCGCGCTTCGACCCGAGGACGTTCGTCTGTCATGGCAGCGGCGAGCCGATCGGCTACCCGATCATCGATGTCGACGCCGAGCCGGACGAGTGGCGCGTGTTCGAGCACGTTGACCGCGATCGCGGCGACTCGCTGCTCGGCATGGCGTGGAGTCCGGACGCGCCGGACGGGTGGTGAGAGCCGCCGCCGGCCTACAGGTCGAGCGTGCGATCGCTCACCGTGCCGGCGCGCCGCGTCGCCTTCGCCTTCGTGCGAACCAGCACGTCACGCGGCGCGCGCGCGATCTGTGCGCCAAACTCCTGCGCTTCCCGCATCAGGTCGGCCGGCGGCACGACGCGCGAGACGAGGCGCATCGCGAGTGCCTCCTGCGCATCAACGATGCGTCCGGTGAAGCAGAGGTCCCGCGCCACCGCGCCGCCGACGAGGTCGTGCAGCGGACCGTAGACCACGTCGCCGAACGTGATCTCCGGGTGCCCGAACCGCGCGGTGCTTGCCGCGATGCGCAGATCGCACATCACCGCCAGGTCGAACCCGCCCGCGAGCGCCGCTCCGTTGACGGCGGCGATCATCGGCAGCGGAAACTCCAGGCATGCCCGATGGTAGCGGTCGCTCGATGCCCAGAGCGTCTCGCCGAAGCCCGGCTCCCGCACGCGCTCGAACTCCTTCAGATCGAAGCCGGCGCAGAACGCGTCGCCCGCGCCGGTGACGATCAGGCACTTGAGACTCGTGTCCGCGGCGAGGGCCGCGAGCGCATCGCTGATCTCGTCGCGCATGGCGATCGACAGCGCATTCTTCTTCGCGGGTCGGTTCAGCGTGATGGTAGCGACGCCGTCGCGCGGACCTTCGACGATGATGAACTCAGGCATCGGCGGACCTCCGCCTCATTCTCGCACGATCGGCGCCTTGACGCCGGAGATGCGGCGCCGCATCTTCGCACGGCGCGGCGACTGTGCTGCTTCCGAATGGGCTGGCTCGGCATGGGCGCGAGCACGTCAACGGTGTCCGCTCCGCCGGGCGTGGCAGCTCGCACTCCGTCACGTGGCCCGCGCCGCGAACGTGGTTCCTGCTTAGTCGTCGTGCGGCTCGGTCGGCTGCGGGCGAGGCTGGCTTCTCGGTCGCCTCGGGCGCCGGAGTAGCAGCGGGCTTCGCCGTCGACTCCGGTTCGCTCGCCGGCTCGGTGGGTTGCGGGGTGCCGCTGTGGTCCGTTTCGTGTGCCGGCGTGGTCGTCGCGCCGCCTGCCGGTGTGCTGCTTTCGTGACCGTCGCCGCTAACCGCCGTTGCCCGATCGTCCGACGGTTCCGGCGTCGCGTCGATCGCCCCCGCGCCGTCGTTCGCAGGTGTGCGCTTGTCTTCGGACCCCTCGCCCTCGCTCCGTGCCGGGCCGGGCGTTTCGTGCCCCGCCTTGTCGTCCGCGCCCGGAGTCCCGATCGTCGGGCACCTCCACCGCGACCGTAGCGTCAGGCACCGCCGATGCGGTCGACGCCGCCGCCGGCACTGGCGCGCCATCCGTGCGGATCGCCGTCGCCTCGATGTTATCGCCGTTGTGGATCGTACCGTCGATCTCCACGGTGTCTCCCGGCCGCAGGTCCGCGCGTGTGATCGGATGGCCCTGGCGCAAGATCTTCGTCGAGGCACTCAGCGTGACGGTCCGCACATCCGTCGCGGCACCCGCGTCCGGCCGAAGCGTCAGCGTGTCGCCCTGAAGGGCGACGATGCTCCCCTTGAGCGTCACCTTGCGCTGAGAATCGGACGAAATGCGCAGGATCCTCCGCACCGGACTGGACCCGCCGCCCGTCGCCGCGGTGGCGCCCAGGCTCACGCCGCTGAACAGCGCCACCGCGCCCGCAATCGCCATCGCCTGGTACGCGAGCGGGCGGGCTCGCAGCGAGCCCAGCCATCCGAGCAGGAACGCGCGCGAGCGCGGCCGCGCACCCGCCGTTTGCACTTCGGACAGCATGCGGTTCAACGCGAGGGTCGTCGCCGCCGGGCGTGCTTCGGGGATAGGCGCCCTCAGCATCGTCTGCGCCGGCGTGAGCAGCGCGCGCAACTCGTCGGCGTGCTCCGGGTATGAACCCAGCACCGCGTCGAACGCCTCGCCGTTGGCGAGGCGCTGCACGCATCGATCGATGATCTCCCCCAGCAGTGTGTCCATCTCCCCCGTCACTTTTCCAACCTTGCCCGCAGCGCCTGCAGTGCCCGCATCTGCATCACCTTGACCGCGCCCTGTGTCTTGCCCAGCAGCGCCGCGGTCTCGTTGACGCTGCGTCCCTCCACCAGCCTCAGCATCAACACGTCACGATGCTGTTGTTTCAGCGTGGCCATCGCGTCGCTGACGTCGCGCCAGTCCTCCGCCGGACCGATGCCGTCCCGCGCCTGCAAGCCGTCCGCCGCATCCGGGTGCTCGAGCGATGTCGTCGCCGTCCGCTTGCTCCGCTTCAAGTGGTCGACCGTCTCGTTGTGCGCGATGCGGAAGAGCCACGCCGCCACCGGTGCACCCCGGTACTGGAACCGCTCGATCCCCTTTACCGCCTCGACGAACACGTTCGCGGCGATATCCTCCGCGTCCGCCGTGTTGCCGGTGCGCAGGTAGGCGTAGTTGTACACCCGCTGATGATGCTCTTGGAACAATTGCCGCCAAGCTCCCGGTTCCAGAGACGCCAAAGCCACCGCGAGGTCTTCCTCGCGTTCGTACGGACGCGGATCCGGCGCCGCCGCCTGTCCCATCCTCAAGCCCGCGTCCTGCACTTTGCCGCGGTCATTCATGGTTTACATCTTACGGGGTAAGCGATTAGTAACGGACGGCGTGTCAAGCTGGACGACATAAGGGCTTGCTCGCGGGCGCAGTACCGGTGCGCCGCCGCGTGCGCCCCTTGCGTCCGCCTTCCGACCATCGTATTCTGACGATGGTATGACGCTCACGCAGCTTGACACCGATAGACTATCGACGATGCTTCGCGCGCTCGGTCATCCCGCCCGGATCGAGATGATCCGGACGATGGCCGAGGCCGGCGACGCGAACTGCATGGACCTCACTCGCCACGTGGCGTTGGCCCAGTCGACCGTCTCAGAGCATCTCCGCGTGCTCAAGGAAGCCGGACTCATCGAGCAGTGCGGTCCGGGTCCCCGCTCGGGCTACTGCCTCAACCGCGACGCCCTTCTCTGGCTCAAGCAAAGCGTCGTAGCGCTGTGAGCGCAGCAACCCTCCCTCGTAACGAGCTCGAAGGTTCGGTCCTCGGCCAGCTGTCCACACTCGACCGCTTCCTTCCCGTGTGGATCGGCGTCGCCATGGCCGTTGGCCTCGCCCTCGGGCGCATCTTCCCTGGCCTCAACGACCAGCTCGACCGCGTGAAGATCGACACCACCTCGCTGCCCATCGCCATCGGCCTGCTTGGGCATGATGTACCCGGTGCTGGCGAAGGTTCGCTACGACCGGCTGCGGAACGTCACCGCCGACCGGCCCCTGGTGCTCTCCTCGCTGTTGCTCAATTGGGTTGTTGGGCCAGCGCTGATGTTCGCGCTGGCGTGGATCTTCCTCGCGGACCTGCCGGAGTTCCGCACGGGCCTCATCCTCGTCGGGCTCGCGCGCTGCATCGCCATGGTGCTGATCTGGAACACGCTCGCCTGTGGCGACGGCGAAGCCGGCGCCGTTCTCGTCGTCCTCAACTCCGTGTTCCAGGTCGCCGCGTACGCCCTGCTCGGATACTTCTACCTGGAGCTCTTGCCCGGCTGGCTGGGCCTCGATCGGACCGCCGTGGACTTCGCCCTCTGGGACATCGCAAAGTCCGTGTTCATCTTCCTGGGCGTTCCGCTCGTACTGGGATTCCTGACGAGTCTGATCGGGCGCAAACGGAAGGGCGATGAGTGGTACGAGCAGCGATTCCTTCCCCGGATCGGGCCGTTCGCGTTGTACAGCCTGTTGTTCACGATCGTGATCCTCTTCGCCATCCAGGGCGATGCCATCACATCGGCGCCGCTCGACGTCGCTCGCATCGCGGTTCCGCTGCTCGCGTACTTCGCGATCATGTGGACGGCCGCGTTCGCCTGGGGCCGGGCGCAGGGTCTCGCCTATCCCAAGACGGCGACGCTCGCCTTCACGGCCGCCGGCAACAACTTCGAGCTGGCGATAGCCGTCGCCATCGGCACGTTCGGGGTGAACTCCGGCCAGGCGCTCGCCGGAGTCGTCGGGCCGCTGATCGAAGTCCCCACCCTCGTCGCGCTCGTGTATGTGTCCCTCTGGGCCGGGAGGCGGTACTTCGGCGCATCCGGGCTGACGGCTCCCGCCACGCCGTGAGTACAACCGGTGATTGGAGGTGGGAGATGAGCAAGATCCGCGTGCTCTTCCTCTGCACGGGCAACTCCGCGCGAAGCATCATCGGCGCGGCGATCTTGAAACACATGGCCGGCGACGCGTTCGACGTGTTCAGCGCCGGCACGCATCCGAAGGGCATCAACCCCTACACGGTGCGCGTACTCGAACTGCTCGGCATCGACGTCTCCGGCGAACGCTCGAAGAACGTGTCCGAGTTCGCCGACCGGTCATTCGACTACGTGATCACAGTGTGCGACTCCGCGGCCGAAGAGTGCCCCGTCTTCCCGGGCGCACCCCAGCGCATCCACTGGAGCTTCACGGATCCCGCCGCCGTGGAAGGCACCGACGACGAGAAGCTCCGCGCGTTCCAGCGCACGTCGCGCGAGATGGAAGCGCGGCTGGCATCGTTCGTGCCGGTCGCGAAGAGGTCAGCTGGTCTCCCAGGCTGAGCGACACGGTTCATCGCGGCACGCGCGGGATCGTCACGGAGGCGGACGGCGCAGCGCGCCACTGGCTCAGTACTTCAGCCACGCCTTGCCGATGATCTGCTCGCGCGCCACCGCTCCGAAGCTGCGCGAGTCGCGGCTCTCCGCGACGTTGTCACCCAGCACATAGACGCACGAAGGCTCCGGACCAAGACGATCCGGGGCCGTCGCGACGCGTTTCAGCAGCACGTGTCCGCTGCGCTCCGGATCGCGCAGCACGACCACTTCGCCCTCACGCGGAGCGCGCGAGCGATACGCCAGCCGGTTGACGAGCACGCGGTCGCCTGACCGGAACGCCGGCTCCATGCTCGGCCCGTCGACGACGTAGCGCGATACAGGCGGCACGCCGATCGCGCGCAGCACGCGCGCCGCCAGCGCGACGATGACGATCGCCGAGATCGCCCGTCGCAGCCCGCGCGCGTCGCTCATCATCGGCCACTCTCCGTGGCGCGAGCCATCGGCCCACTTCGTGGCGCGGCACCATCTCCGTGGCGCGGGCTTTCAGCCCGCGACGATCGGCCGACCGCTACGCCGGCACGACGATCTCACCGCCGACCGCCTGGTTCGATGGCGCGCGCTTCGTCTTCACGCCCTTCGTCTCCCAGAAGATCTCGGCAAACTTCTGCGTCTGCGCCAGCAGGTCCTGCGCCGCCTGCGTGTTGATCTCCTGGCGCGTCTTGCCGGCCAGCTTCAGGATGCCCCACACAACGTTGTGCAGGTCCGGGAACTTCTCAAGGTGCTCCGGCTTGAAGTAGTCGCCCCAGATGATGCGCACTTCCTTCTTCACCAGCTCCGAGTGCTCTTCTTTCACGTTGATGTAGCGGACGATCGAGTTGCCCGACTTGTTGCGCGCTTCGACCGGAGCGTCCGGCGCCGGTCGCTCCATGGCGTCGATCAACTGGTGCATCCGTACGACGGTAAGCGCGGCGATCTGCATGTAATGAGGGTCGTAGATGCCGCAGGGGATGTCGCAGTGCGCTTCGGCGATGGCTGGCGCCGACAGGCGGTCGATGCTCCGCAGTCCGCGGGAGATCATGGAGGTCAGGATATGTCGCGTCATGTTCGACTCCTTCTTTGATGGTCCAGGGTTCCTTCGGTATCCACAGTGTAATCCTGCTGACGCGCACGGGGAATAGGCCGCGCGAGGCCCGCTCCGTGCCAGGCGCACCCGCTCCCGGGCGTCCTCCAAAACCACGGGAGTTCCCCGATACACACTCCCTTACGCCCCCCGTACGATGCTCCTGCTATGACGTGGGATTTCCTTCATCGCTGGTGGATGCCGTTCCTGTGGCTCACCCTCTCATCGCTCATCGCCGTGCCCGTGGCCATGTACCTCGAGAACGGCATGACGATGCACCAGGGGACCGAGCTGAATCTGGCCTACGGCCACAGCTGGGTGCTGCGCGATGAGTTCCTCCAGACCATCGTCATCTACCTGCTGAATCTCGGTTGCGCGGTCTGGCTGCTCGACTCCGATGGCAGCACACGCTGGGCGGCGTTCTGGTCGCTGCTCGCGGGCATCGGCCGCATCGTCGCGCCCGTAGCCTTGGTCACTCTGTCTGACGTGTCGATGCCGACCGGGCAGCACTACATGGACTGGAATACCCTGCGCATCGTGATCTGGTTCGGCGACTTCCAGATGTTCGCCTTCGGCATCATGCTCTGGGCCGTCTTCGCCCACTTCCAGAACCAGACCAGCGGCATCCCCGCACATGCCTCGCACGCAGAGGCGTACGGATAGGTACAGCGTCCCATCATCGTCTCCCGCCGCCGTCCTCCGCCCGCCAGGAGGACGGCGGCATTTGTTTCTGCGCACCGACACGACGTTCCGCCACCCCTCCGCGAAGTCCGTGTAATCCGTGTCTCTCCCCGCAATTGACACCCGGACACCGAACGCCGTACCGTGCCCGCACGCACCGAGGAGGCGCCACATGACCGACATCTACCACGACGGCAACCGCGCCCTCCAGGCGCAGTTCGACACCGAACGTCTCGCGGACCGTATCAAGGAGATCGTCAAAGACCACATCGACGCGAACGACAAAGCGTTCATCGAGCACATGGACATGTTCTTCATCGCCACCGTCGACGAGCAGGGCCACGCCAACTGCTCGTACAAGGGCGGCGAGCCCGGCTTCGTCCGCGTGCTCGACGCCAACACCATCGCCTTCCCGAACTACGACGGCAACGGCATGTACCTCTCCATGGGGAACGTCCTGAAGACGAAGCAGGTCGGTCTGCTCTTCATCGATTTCGAGCACCAGCACCGGATGCGCCTCAACGGTGAAGCGACGATCGACGCCAGCGACCCGCTGATGGCGGAGTACCCGGAGGCGCAGTTCATCGTCCGCGTCACCGCGCGCGAAGTCTTCCCGAACTGCCCGCGCTACATCCACAAGATGCAACTCGTCCAGCGCTCGAAGTTCGTGCCGAAGTCCGAGTGCAAGACGCCCGTCCCCGCGTGGAAGACCGGCGGCTGGGTCGACGACGTCCTGCCCGAAAGCGACCCCGCTCGCGACGCCGACGCGGAAGTCCTCGACGCGTAGCGCAACGCTGGTAACACGCGTGAGATTCCTCTGCCCACCCAACATAAGGCCCATCCGCCGCGCGGATCACCGTGCTACGATGCCTTCGGCCCAAACATATGTTCACCCACCTGCACCTGCACACCGAGTTCTCCCTCCTCGACGGCCTCAGCCGCATCCCCGACGTCATGGATCGCGTCGCCGCGCTCGGCCAGCAGTCGGTCGCCATCACCGATCACGGCGCGCTCTACGGTGCCATCGACTTCTATAAGGAAGCGCGCGCCCGCGGCATCAAGCCCATCATCGGCATCGAGGCGTACGTCGCGCCCGATTCGCGCCACAAGAAGTCCGACTCGCGCTCCAACAACTACTACCACCTCACCCTGCTCGCGAAGGACGAGGCCGGCTACCGCAACCTCCTGCAACTCAGCACCAGGTCCCACCTCGAAGGCTTCTACTACAAGCCGCGCATGGACAAGGAGCTGCTCGCCGAATACGGCAAGGGCATCATCGCCCTCAGCGGCTGCCCCTCCGGCGAGATGTTCAAGCTGCTGAACGAGGATCGCGACGACGAGGCGCGGCAGCTCGCCGGCTTCTTCTCCGACGTCTTCGACGGCTTCTACCTCGAAGTCATGCAGCACGACGAGCCGGACATCAACGCCCAGTCCGCGAAGGCGTACGCCGGCCTGGCGAAGCTCTCGAAGGCGATGAAGATCCCCCTCGTCGCCACCAACGACTCGCACTACACCGCGCCCGAGGACCACAGCATCCACGACGTGCTGCTCTGCATCGGCACGAACACCACCGTCAACGACCCCAAGCGCCAGCTGAAGATGAACGACCACGGCTACTACGTGAAGTCGGAAGCCGAGATGCTCGCGCTCTTCCCCGACCATCCCGGAAGCCGTCACCAACACGCAGCTCGTCGCCGAGCAGTGCAACCTGGAGTTCGACTTCGGCCGCATGCGCCTGCCCGAGCCGGAGATCCCGAAAGGCTTCACGCCCCACGAATACCTCACCCACCTCGCGCGCGAAGGCCTCAACCGCAGGTACCCGTTCGCGACCGACGACGTGCGCGCGCGCCTGCAGTACGAGCTCGATGTCGTCGAGAAGACCGGCTTCACCAACTACTTCCACGTCGTCCACGACATCGCCGAGTTCTGCAAGCGTGCCGGCATCATGCTCGGCGTGCGAGGCTCCGCCGCGGCCAGCGTCATCCTCTACGCGCTCGACGTCACGTTCATCGACCCGCTCGCGACGCGCCTCGTCTTCGAGCGCTTCCTGCACGTCGACCGCAAGGAGCCGCCCGACGTCGACTTCGACATCCCCGACGACCGCCGCGACGAGGTGATCCGCTACGTCGCCGAGAAGTACGGCTACGACCGCGTCGCGCAGATCATCACCTTCGGCACCATGGGCGCGAAGGCCGCCATCCGCGATACCGGCCGCGCCCTCGGCATGCCCTACGGCGACGTCGATCGCGTCGCGCGCCTCGTGCCGAACGCGCTCCACATGACGCTCGCGAAGGCGCTCGAAGAATCACCCGAACTCGCCGGCGCGTACGAAGTCGATGCCACCGTCCGCAGCCTCGTCGACACCGCGCAGCGCCTGGAGGGCGTCGCGCGTCACGCCAGCACGCACGCCGCCGGCGTCGTCATCTCGCGCGACCCGCTCGTCGAGATCGTCCCGCTGCAGCGCCCCACCCGCGGCGACGAATCGTCGATCCCGACGACCCAGTTCGCGATGGCGCAGGTCGCCGAGATCGGCCTGCTCAAGATGGACTTCCTCGGCCTCGCCAACCTCACGATCCTCGGCCGCGCCGTCGAGAACATCGAGCATACGCACGGCGTGAAGATCGACCTCACCGCGCTGCCCGACGGCGACGTGAAGACGTTCGACATGCTCGGCAGCGGCGACACCTTCGGCGTCTTCCAGCTCGAATCGCCCGGCATGCGCCGCGCCATCCAGGAGCTGCGCCCGTCCAGCGTCTCGGAGCTCGTCGCGCTCGTCGCGCTCTATCGCCCGGGCCCCATGCAGCACATCGGCGCCTACTGCCGCGCAAAGCACGACCGGTCGCTCGTCAAGTACCCCCACGCCGACCTCGCCGAGATCCTCGACGAGACGTACGGCGTCATCGTCTTCCAGGACCAGGTGCTGCTCGTGATGCAGAAGTTCGCGGGCTACTCACTGAAAGACGCCGACGCGGTGCGCAAAGCGATGTCGAAGAAGATCGTCGAGCTGATGCACGCCGAGGGCGATAAGTTCATCGCCGCCGCCATCGCCAACGGCTACAGCGAAGACGAAGCGCGCGCCGTCTTCGACCTGATCGAGCCGTTCGCCGGCTACGCCTTCAACAAGGCGCACTCCGCCTGCTACGGCACCATCGCCTACCAGACCGCGTACCTGAAGGCGAACTACCCCCACGAGTACATGACCGCCGTGCTCTCGAGCGCCGGCGCCCACGAGCGCATCGCCGAGGCCGTCGCCGAGTGCGTGCGCCTCGGCCTCGCCGTCCGCCCGCCCGACGTCAATCGCAGCGCCGTCACCTTCGAGCTCCAGCACATCGAAGAGCACGCGGCGGCGTCCGATCCGTCGCCGACCCCACCTGCGACATCTGCGGTTCCCCCATCGTCCACCCCCACGATCGTCTTCGGCCTCGCCGACGTGAAGAACGTCGGCGTCGGCGCCGCCGAAGGCATCGTCGCCGCCCGCACCGAGGGCGGCGAGTTCACGAGCATCGAAGACTTCACGAAGCGCGTCGACATGAAAGCGCTCAACAAGCGCGCGCTCGAATCGCTCATCAAGTGCGGCGCGCTCGACGCGCTGCGGCGACCGTCCCGATGGCCGTCCGTCCGGACGCGGCACGCTGCTCGCCAACCTCGACCGCATCGTCTCGCTCGCCCAGCGCGAGGCGAAGCTCAAGGAGACCGGCCAGTCGACGATGTTCGACATGTTCGGCGACAGCGTCGCCACGCCGCTCCCCTCGCTCGATCTGGTCGAGTCGGAAGTCTCGAAAGCCGAGATGCTCTCCTGGGAGCGCGAGCTGCTCGGCGTCTACGTCTCCGAGCATCCGTTCACCAGCGCCGCCGTCACCGTCTCGAAGCACACGTCGGCCCTCGTCAGCGAGATCACGCCCGAGCTGGATGGTCGCGAGGTGGTCATCGCGGGCATGGTCAACGCCATCCGTCCGCTCACGACGAAGGCCGGCAAGACCTTCGTCGCGGTCACGATCGAAGACCTCTCCGGCAGCACCGAGGTCACAGTCTGGCCCGACGTCTACGACCCGACGCGCGACATCTGGCAGCCCGGCAACATCCTGTTGATGCTCGTCCGCGTCCGCGAGCGCAACGACCGCCTCCAGGCCGGCGTGCAGCAGGCCTCGCTCGTGCAGGCCGCCGACGGCACCGTCTCGCACGAGCACTTCCACATCCCGTCGTGGCTGACCGATGCGGTCCGCGGCGCCCCCGGCGTCACCATCGCCGCCGCGCAGCGCGAAGGCGGCGATGCGCCCGCCAACGGCGCGACATCAGCCCGCGCAGGAGCAGGCCTGCCGTCGGCCCACATCCGCCCGCGAAGCGGCGGGCCGCCCGGCCAGCTGAGCCATCGCCCGCGCCGGAACCCAAGTGCAACGCCAACCAGAGCCGCAACGCCCCCGACGACCCTCCGCTTCTTCCTCCACGAGTCCGCCGACGACCACGAAGACCGCTCGCGCCTCGACGCCCTGATCGCGCTGCTCGCCGGATATCCGGGCGGCGACGCCATCCGCATCTTCATCCACGCGCGCGACGGCGACCGCATCGAGCTCCATCTTCCGGACGCGCGCGCCTGCGAAGAGCTGCGGAGCGCCGGCATCGCGGCGCTCGGCCCCCACGGCGGCGCCGAGCCGCTGGCCGCGTCCCGCAAGACGCGCGGCGTCGAAGCGATCGAGGTCTGAGTCGATCCCTCCCGCGACGGTCGGACACGTTGGGACTCCCTGCGGCTGGCGCCCGGCGTCGAAAGTGGCTTCAAGGTTCAACTGGAACTCCCCTCTCCACTGCGTGGAGAGGGGCCGGGGGTGAGGTGCTCGGTCTGCGGCGAGACCTCCGGACTATGGGTAACGGCTACGTGCCCCGTCCTCCCCGCGATCATCCGCCGCAGCACGCCCGTCAGATCGACGTCCGACGCACCGCCCGTGCTGACGTCGCGCCGCTCGAACGTCCGCAGCGTCAACGCAACGAATGCCGCGGCGATGCCGAGCAGCAACGCCACGTGCCACCAGTCGATGCCTCGGACCAGCGGCGTTCCCGAGCCGTAATAGTAGAACGGCGTCGCGTACCGCAGGTTGCGCAACGATTCCACGCCGTTCGCGAGCGTGCTGATGAAGTACGTCGCCGTCGCCACGCCGATCGCGATGGCCGACGCCATCGCCCGACTCGGCGCCACCGCGCCCGCCCATAGCGACACCGCGAAGAACAACAGCGTGATCGGCAGCATGTTCGCCGACGCGATCGCCGTGTCCGCAAGCGAGACGTCGATGTCCACGAACGGGATCGACAGAGCGAACCCCAGCCACCCGATCGCCACGATCAGCACGCTGCCCACGAGCACAGCCCCGGCCTTCTGCAGCACCACGTCGCGGCGCGCGATCGGCTGCGCCAGCAGCAGGTCCAGCGTGCCGCTGCCCTCCTCCCCCGCGATCGCACCGGTTCCCTGGATCACCGCGTAGACGATCAGCAGGATCGGGATCCAGCTGAAGAACTCACCGCTCAGGAACCCCGCGCCTGTCGCGAAGCTCAGGTCCGTCCCCATGAACGCCTGGATCGCCGGCGGGATATCGAAGTTCTGCAGCGTGTCGCGATACGAAGGCCAGATGTACACGTCCATCATCGCGATCAGCAACAGCGATATCCCGAAGCCGATCACCTGCCACCGCTGCTTCACGCAACGACTTCAGAAAGATGCTAGCTCGCGGCATATCTGCGCTCGCTTTCCGGCGCCGGAGCGGTCGCCCCGTTCGCCGAGTAGTACGCCAGGAACACGTCCTCGAGGTTCGGCTGCTCCGTGCGGATGTCCACAACCTCGTACCGCGCCATCGCCTTGATCACCGCATCGATGCCCCCGCTCGCCTGCAGGTGCACCATGTTCCCGTCGCGCCGCAGCTCGCGCACGCCCGGCAGCGCGAACAGGCCGGCAGGCGGCGGCGATCCGAACGTCACTTCGATCACGTGCATCGAGCGGTTCTTCAGCCGCGCGACGTCTTCCACGGCGACGATGCGCCCTTCGCGGATGATCGCGACCGACTGGCTCAATCGCTCCACCTCGGGCAGCACGTGCGACGAGAAGAACACCGTGCGACCGTCCGCCACCGCGTCTTCGAGGATGCGCGCGACCTCCTCCTGCACCAGCGGATCGAGTCCGCTCGTCGGCTCGTCGAGGATCAGCAGCTCCGGCCGGTGCATCAGCGCCTGGATCAGTCCGAGCTTCTGCCGATTGCCCTTCGAGAGCGCGCGGATGCGTTTCACGGGATCGAGGCCGAGGCGCGCGAGCAACTCGCGGCGATACTTGAGGTCGCGTTTCTCGGGCCGGAACGAATCGATGAAGTCGAGGAACTCCTCGCCGCGCAGACCATCGTACATGCGCAGATCGCCCGGCAGATATCCCGCGCGCTTGCGCACGTCGATCGCGTCGCGCTGGCTGTCGAAGCCCAGCACACGCGCAACGCCCGCCGTCGGCCGTATCAGGTCCAGCAAGATGCGAATCGCCGTCGTCTTCCCGGCGCCGTTCGGTCCGAGGAAGCCGAAGATCCGTCCGCGCTCGACGGTCAGGTCGATGCCCGCGAGCGCGCGCGTCCGCCCGTAATCCTTGACCACGCCGGTCAGCTCGATCGCCGGTTCGCTCACGCATCGCCTCCGCCCAGACACTATATGCCAGACAACGGAAGCGCCGGCACCGCCGGGTGGCCTGAGATCGCGCCCCAAACTCACTGATCGGCGCCGTCTCACCCGTCGTCCACGGTGTTCCCGGGTCCACGCACGAACATGCCCGGAGAAAGAAGAGGGCTCGCCGCGACGGCGAGCCCTCTCTCGAAGTTCTCAGCGTGATATTCGACCTAGCGGCGCACCCTGCGGCCCACAGCCGTCGCGAACGCGCCCGTCGACCGCGAGCATCACCGCCCCGAACAGGAGCGTCGAGCGCGAAGATCCGCCCGGCCCGCTGCCCGTGTTCGGTCCCGTGATCACACCCGCGCGGCCGCCCGTCGGCTCCACGGTCGCGCTCGGCGCCGCCGCCGTGTTCGTCGGCGTCACGGGCGTCGGCGTCGACGTCGGCGCCTCGGTCGGCGTCCGTGTCGGCGTGTGTGTCTTCAACGGGCGCACCGGCGTCACCGATGGCTCCTCTGTGGGCGTTTCCCCGCTGGGCGTCGGCGGTCGGCGCGCCCACGCCGAGTGGTGAGAACGTCTTGAAATGCGACACCGTCGTGCTGCGCGCCGCCGCGCTCACGGTCCGATTCCACTGCAGCGCCGCGCCGTTGTCTATCGAGCTCGTGCAAACGCACGTGTCCGGCAAATCGGTTCCAGCCGAACGACGCTCGGCCCACCCCGCATGCGCTTGTTCGCGCGCACGTCGCCACCTATACTGCGTTGCGCCCTGCTGGGGCGATATTGTTGTCGAAGGAGGAGGCGTGCCGAAGCGCACCTATCAGCCGAAGGTCATTCCGCGCCGCCGCCGCCATGGCTTCCTGCACCGCATGGCCACGACCGGCGGTCGCAACGTGATCCGCGCGCGCAGGCTCAAGGGCCGCAAGCGCCTCGTGGTCGTGAAGTAGACCTACGCCGTCCGGCAGGGCTGCGTTATGTTCGATAGCCCGCCAGCACATGCAACGAGAACGACGGTTACGCAGGCGCAAAGACTTTGCCGCCGCGTACCGCAAAGGTCGTGTCTACGGAAACCAGCTGCTTGTCCTTCGCGTAGTCTCGCACGGCGGCGATGTCGCCCGCTTCGGCTTCGTCACGGGCAAAGCGGTCGGTGGTGCCGTCGTACGGAATCGCGTGAAACGGCGGCTGCGGGCCGCGGCGATGAGCCTGGATGCGGCGCCCGGCGCCGATCTCGTCGTTGGGGCCCGGCGCACCGCCGCTGAAGCGAGTTATCATGCGCTGCATAAATCGCTTGCGGCGCTGATGGGGCGGGCCGGGGTGCTGCGCGGACGAACGCCGGCGGCCGGCCAGGAGAACACGTGAAGCGAATCATGCTCGCCGCCATCCGCCTGTACCAGCGGCAGATCTCGCCCGGCATCGGCCCGGCGTGTCGGTTTCAGCCCACCTGCTCGCATTACGCCCTCGACGCCATCACGAACTACGGTGCGATCCGCGGTGGTGTTATGTCGATCTGGCGCATCCTGCGCTGCAACCCGTTGAATGACGGCGGCTATGATCCGGTTCCCGAGCGGACCCACCGATCGGAAGGACGCTCCCGAGCGTGAATGTTTCACGTGAAACAATGAGCCACTCCGTCGGCACGGTCGCGCGCGATGTTTCACGTGAAACATTCGGCCGTCGCCCGAAGGCCACCCTCGCCGTCGCCGCTCTCGCCTCACTGGCGTTGCTCGCGGCGGCGTGCGGCAAGCCTCCCGGGCCGGTCGGCTGGGCGGGCGCCCTCCCCATCACGGTCGATTCGCAGCGCCTCGTTCTCGTCAGCCACACGGGACACCTCTACGCGATGCAGGACGACTCGAGCGTCGGGAAGTGGCAGTTCCCCCCGAAAGACAAGACCACCTACCCGGTCAGCACCGAGACCGACTCAGCATCTCAACGCCGCCATCGACGCACTGTCGATCGACGACGCGGCCAAGACCGAACTCAAGAAGCGCGTCTCCGACCTCACCGTGTCCGGCGCCACCGGCGACGCGCTGAAGCTCGCCATCACGGCCTCCGGCTCGACCGATCAGCAGAAGTCCGACCTCAAGAAACTCGTCGACAACACGCTGAGCTTCGAGAAGGACGCTCTGAATAATCTCAAGGCGCTCTACGGCGATACGGGCGTATCGCCCGACGGCAAGACGACGTACGTCCCGACCTTCCGCGGCATTGTGTTCGCGCTCGACACCGCCACCGGCAACGTGCGCTGGGTCCGCAACGCCGGCGCCGGCATCGTGGGAGGCGTCGCCGTCGACGGCGACACGATCTACTTCGGGACGAAATCAAACCGTCTCTTCGCCCTCGACGCGAAGACCGCCGAGCAACGATGGGCGTTCAAGACGAAGGGCGAGGTCTGGGCGACGCCGGCGATCGACGGCGACACGATCTACGTCACGTCCCTCGATGGCTCGCTGTACGCGCTCGACAAGTCCGGCAAGCAGAAGTGGATGTTCTCCAGCGCCAGCTCCGGCGTCGCCTCGAAGCCCGTCGTGGCGGGTGACGCGGTGTACATCGGCTCGTTCGACAACAAGCTCTACTCGGTCAAGAAGTCCGATGGCACGATGAATTGGTCGCTGACGGCGGGCAACTGGTTCTGGGCGGCGCCCGTGATCCAGGACGGCGTTGTGTACGCTGCGAGCCTCGACGGCAAAGTGTACGCTGTCGATGCCGCGACCGGCGCGAAGAAGTGGTCTCAGCCGTTTGATACCGGCTCCTCCGTCCGCTCCGGCCCGCTCATCGCCGGCGGCGGGCTCTTCGTGGCCGCGAAGAACGGCGGCATATACAAACTGGATCTCGCCACCGGCCAGCCGGCCGACGGCGGCTCACCGGTGGAGCTGGGTGTAACCGTCCTGGCGAATCTCGCGACCGATGGAGACAAGTCGGTGTACGTCGTACCGACCAGCGCCGTACTGTACGTGCTCAACGCCCAGGGCGCGCTCTCCGCGCCGGGCAGCTTTCCGTTGCCGCAATAGGATGTCAGGCACTTCATGGACCAGCTGATTCTGCTCTTCCACCTGCTGCTCGTCGATCCCATGACGAACGTGCTCGTGGCGCTCGCTCGCGTTTTCGGCGGCAACTTCGGCCTCGCCATCATCGTCTTCACGCTGGTGATGAAGATCGTCACGTGGCCGCTCACCGCGAGCCAGTACAAGCAGAGCCGCGCCATGCAGGCGATCCAGCCGCAGATGCAGGAGCTCCAAAAGAAGTACAAAGGCAAAGACCCCAAGAAGCTCCAGGCCGAGACCATGGCCCTCTACCGCGAAGCCGGCGTCAACCCCGTCGGCTGCCTCATCCCCATGCTCGTCCAGTTCCCGATCTGGATCGCGCTCTACCAGGTCATTCGCCTCTCGCTCGGTGACACGCCGGAGAGTCTCGTGACGCTGTCCGGGCGCCTCTACCCCATTCCGTTCATCCATCAGGCCGTGCCTCTGAACAACGGGCTGCTGTACTGGAACCTCGGACAGCCCGACACGTCGTACGTCCTGCCGTTCATCGTGGCGGCATCGATGTACGTCCAGCAGAAGCTGATCACGCCGACTCCAACCGCCGCAACAGCGCAGTCCCAGCAGCAGCAGCAGACCGCGCAGATGATGACGTGGATGATGCCGTTGATGTTCGGCTTCTGGAGCCTTACGGTGCCGGCCGGACTGGCGCTCTACTGGGCCGTTTCGAACGCCTCCGGCATCGTGCTGCAATACTTCTACATGGGCCGGAAGTTCAAGTGGGCGTCGCTGCTGCAGTTCGGCCCGCCCGCGCCCACGACAGCGGTGGCAGCGAAGAAGAGCGAGAGGACGAAGCCCGCGCCGGAGCCGGCAGCGGACGACGTCCAGGTAGACGAGGGCGGCGAAGCGACGCTGTCGCGGCCGCAGAACGCGCGAAGGAACAAACATGGCAGGCGTCGAGGCAAGCGGTAAGACGGTCGAAGAGGCGATAGAGCGCGCGCTCGACGAGCTGGACGCGACGCGCGAAGACATCGAGTTCGAGGTGCTCAGCGAGCCGAAGAGCGGCATCCTGGGCGTCGGCGCATCGGAGGCGCGCGTACGGGTCTGGCGCACGGGCGAAGACGCCCGGCGGGGCGAACGGAGCCGACGCGGACGCCGAGGGCGAGCTAATCGAAGACGACGCCGAGATGGCGGCGCAGATGCTCGACCACCTGCTCGAGCTGATGGGCGTCACGGCGGACGTGTCGATCCGCGACGCCGAAACGCCGGGCGACGGGCTCGGCATGGCGAAGGCCGTGCTGGACGTCGAGGGCGACGACCTCGGATTGCTGATCGGCCGGCGCGGCGAGACGCTGGCCTCGCTCCAATACCTCTTGAACCTCATGGTTGGCCGCAAGCTCAGCGAGCACGCGACGTTCACGGTGGACGTGGAAGGCTATCGTCGCCGGCGCGAGAAGCAGCTGGACTCGCTGGCTCGCCGCATGGCCGACCAGGTGCGCCGCACGCGACGGCCGGTGACGCTGGAGCCGATGCCGCCGAACGAGCGCCGGATCGTCCATCTGACGCTCGCGGAGGATCGCGACGTCGAGACGTCGAGCACTGGCGAGGGCGAGAACCGCAAGGTGTCGATCTCGCTCAAGCGCTGACGGCGCGCCGCATGCCTTCACCGGACTTCGTCGTTGTCGGTCACGTTACGCGGGACATCGTCGCGGATGGCTGGCGCCGCGGCGGCACACCGACGTTCGCGGCGGTGCAGGCGCACCGCCTGGGGCTGAGCGTCGGCGTCGTCACCCGCACAGCGGGCGACCTGGATCTCCACGCGCTGCTTCCGTTCGCCGAGATCGTCGATCCCGGCTCCGACGTGACGACCTGCTTCGAGAACACCTATCGCGGTAGCCAGCGCACCCAGCACATCCGCGCGTGCGGCGACACCATCGATTCCCGATGACGTGCCCGTGCCGTGGCGTGCAGCGCCGGTCGTGCTGCTCGGACCGGTGTTCGGTGAGATGGCGCCCGGATTCGCGGCAACGTTCGATCAGCGATCGCTGGTCGGCGTTTCGGCACAGGGCTGGCTCCGCTCGGCCGACGCCGAGGGACGCGTGCTGCACACAGCGTGGAGCGGCGAGCCGTTCTGGGCCGGCGCCGACGTGATCTTCGTTTCCGACGAGGACCTGGTGGACGGCCGGGGCGAGATGGATCGTTGGGCGGCGGGCGTGCCGATCGTGGCGATGACGGAGTCGTGGCGCGGCGCGCGCGTGTACGCCGACGGGCACTGGCGCGGCATGGACTCGTTCCCGGAGACGGAGGTCGACCCGACCGGCGCGGGTGACACATTTGCGACGGGTTTCCTGATACGATTGCACGAGACCGGCGACGTGGGCGAGGCGGCGCGCTTTGGCGCGGCGGCAGCGAGCCTGTCGGTAGGCGGCATCGGTGCGTCGGCGATCCCGACGCGCGCGGAGGTCGAGGAACGGATGCGTCAGTACCCGGACGTGGCGCTACGGTGACGACGGTGATCGCGCTGGCGAACCAGAAGGGCGGCGTCGGCAAGACGACGACGGCGATCAATCTCGGCGCGGCGCTGGCGCGCAAGGGCGCGACCGTGTTGCTCTTCGACTTCGACCCGCAGGCCAACTCGAGCGCGGGCCTCGGCATTCGTACCGAGGGGCAAACCACATATGATGTCGTCATCGGTGGCGCGCATGCGCGCGACGTGGCGGTGGAGACGGGCGTCGAAGGGCTGATGCTCGTCCCGGCGACGCCGGCGCTGGCGGGTGCCGAGGTGGAACTGGTGCCGATGATGGCGCGCGAGTTCCGGCTGAAGCGCGCACTGGACGCCGTGCGCGGCGCGTACGATTACGTGCTGATCGACTGTCCGCCCTCGCTGGGGCTGCTGACGGTGAACGCGCTGACGGCTGCGGACGAAGTAATCGTACCGGTGCAGTGCGAGTACCTGGCGCTGGAAGGGCTCGGCCAGTTGACGGCGACGCTGGAGCTGGTGCGAAGAAATCTTAACTCGTCGCTGAAACTGCGCGGGCTGCTGCTGACGATGTTCGACGGCCGCACCAACCTCTCGCAGCAGGTGGCGGACGAGGTGCGCAAGCATTTCGCGAACACGTTCAAGTCGGTGATACCGCGGAGCGTACGGCTCAGCGAAGCGCCCAGTCACGGACTGCCGATCTCGAAGTACGACCCATCGTCGCGCGCGAGCCGCGCATACGACGACCTCGCCGACGAAGTGATCGCCGGATCGCACATGGAGGTGCCCGCATGACGTCTTCCCATCGCCCCGCGCTCGGCCGCGGACTGTCGGCGCTGATCCCGAAGACCGGCAGCGGTGCCGGCGTCGAGACCGTCGACATCGACCTGATCGTGCCGAACCCGCACCAGCCGCGCGCGCGGTTCGATCCCGCGGCGCTGCGCGAGCTCGCCGACAGCATCCGCGAGCACGGCGTGTTGCAGCCGGTGGTGGTGACGCAAGCAGGTTCCGACCTGGGCCCGATGACCTACCAGCTGATCGCCGGCGAGCGCCGGTTGCAGGCAGCGCGCATGGCCGGGCTCTCGCGCATGCCGGTCGTGGTACGCGAGGCGGCCGGCAAGGAGTTGCTGGAGATCGCGCTGGTAGAGAACCTGCAGCGGCAGGACCTGAACCCGCTGGAGGAAGCGCAAGCGTTCCGCAGCCTGGCGGACGCGTTCGGCCTGACGCAGGAGCAGATCGCCGCGCGCGTCGGGCGCAGCCGCGTCGCCGTGGCGAATACGCTGCGGCTGCTGTCGCTGGAAGAGGATATCCGCGCCAGCCTCGCGTCGGGACAGATCACGGAGGGGCACGCGCGCGCGCTGCTCGGCATCGACGACTCGCGCACGCGCCTCGACACGTGGCGGCGCATCGTCTCGGACACGCTGACCGTGCGCGAGGCGGAGGAGATCGCGCGGGCGCTGAAGAGCGTGAACACGCCGAAGGCGGCGACCGACCGCCGGTCGGTAAAGAAAACTGACCCGCATCTCCAGGCGCTCGAAGACGAGCTGCGACAGGCGATGGGCATGCCCGTCGCGATCAAGAGGCGACGCACCGGCGGCAGCGTCCTCATCCGGTTTCACAGCGAGGACGAACTGCTCGGGATCGTCATGCGCATCGCGCGCTAAGACGACGACCACCCGCCGTGTGCGCCTGCCGTCACATGCTACGATCACGCGCTATGCCGGATCGTGAAACAGATCTCGCCCTGCGCGCGCTCGCCGTGAACCAGGCGAACCTCGCGCTCGGCCACGACGTCTTCACGGCCGACGGCGCGACGTTCGTGCGCAACGTGAAATATCCGCGGATCTACGACGCGAACCACGTCGCCAACGTCACCGCTTCGACGCCCGAAGAGATCGAGCGCCTGCTTCGGCGCGTCGAGACAGAGTTCGCGCACTGCACACACCGAAAGTTTCACGTCGACTTCACGACACCGCCCGCGTTCGAAGCACGCCTCCAGCTCGACGGCTACCAGCTCAGCCACTCACTGGTCATGTTGCTCGAAGGCGATCTCCACGGCGCGCCGAAGCCGTGCGACATCCGCCCGGTGGACAGCGATGCGGCGTGGGCTGCCTTCGACGATCTTCATGCGATCGGACTGGACCGAATACGCAGCCCGCACCGGCGCCGGCGGCGACCACATGGTCGGCATCGACATGGCGCGGACGCAGACGCTTGAAGTCGCCGCCGGTGCGATACTGGCTCGCGTACGTGGACGGCGAGCCGCGCGGCTACTTCAACTCGTGGGCCGGGATCGACGGCGTCGGACAGGTCGAGAGCCTCTTCGTGCAGGCGGAGTACCGCCACCGCGGCCTGGCCACCGCGCTCATCCACCACTGCGTCGCCGACGCCCGCGCGCACGGCGCCGGCCCCGTCGTCATCGTCGCTGACGCCAGCGACACACCGAAGCGCATGTACGCGGCCATGGGGTTCCGCCCCGTCGCCGTCAAGCGCGAGTATCTGAAGACGCTTGCCAACGGCGGCTGAAAGCCCGCGCCAAAAGAATGGGCACGACACTCGCCTGACCCGCACGTAATACATGTGACGCCGGACGCCGCCCGACGCCGCGGCTGCGCGCTGCCTGCTACGATCATCGCATGCCAGATCGATCGGAAGCGCTTCGACCCGCGGGTGGCAGCGGGCGCAGCTTTCTCGGCGTGCGCCGCATGGAGCCGCACGATGACGGCGTCCATCTCTTCGATGACGCCGGCGGGGAAGTTGGGATCGTGCGCTACGGCGAGCAGGTCTACGTGAACGGACGCGTGATGTCGTTCAACGCGTCGAAGCCCTCGTGACGAGCGGTCAGGTGGCTGCCCAACGCGGCGCTGCTCGCCATGGCGTGGCGCCCGACGCCGCGATCGTTCACGATGGCGCGGCGGGCGGAAACTGAGCGAGAGTGATGGGGATGAAGACGCACGGGAAGATGCTGGCCTCGATCGCCGCAGCGGCGCTGATCGTCGCGGCCTGCGGCGGCAGTTCGGCCTCGAAGAACGCCTCGTCGGCACTTGCGACAGCGACGCAAGGGACGCAAACGACACCGGCAAGCGATGGATGGCGCGCGCCGGAGCGACTGCCGGTTACGCCCGTTGCCCTCTCGTTCAAGCCGGTCGATCCCAAGCTCGACGCGTTGCCGGGTGCCCGGACGATCGTGGGAGAGAACCAGGGCGCCACCTACAACATCGAGGTGCCCGACGCGTGGAATGGCGAGGTCGTCTACTTCGCGCACGGATTCCGCGGCAACGGCGCGGACCTCGTCGTGCAGGTACCGCCGATCCGCGACTACCTGATTCAGCACGGCTACGCTTGGGCGGCGTCGAGCTTCTCGAAGAACGGCTACGAGCCCGGCGTCGGAGCGCGCGACACCTACGCGCTGCGCGACGTCTTCGTGCAGAAGGTCGGTACGCCGAAGCGCTCGTATATCTACGGCCAGTCGATGGGCGGGCACGTCGTCGCGTTCTCGCTGGAGCAGTATCCCGACCGCCTACGACGGGGCGTTGAGTGAGTGCGGCGTCGTCGCCGGACACGAGATCTTCGACTACCTGTTGAGCTGGGCGGCGCTCGCGAGCTACTTCGGCGGCGCCGACCTCCTCGCGTCCTCCACGGACGCCAGCACGCTGATCGGCGTCCTGCGCAACGACCTGCCAAAGGTGCTCGGCTCGGCTGCGCGACCGACGGACAAAGGCCGGGCCTTCGCCGACGCGATCGAGCAGCTCACAGGCGGGCCGCGGCCGTTCTTCGTGGAAGGCTTCAAGGTGAACTACGTCCTGAACTTCGGACTCTTGCTGCAGGCCATCGCGCAGCCGCAGGTGATCAACGCCGTCGCCGAGAACCAGAACACGACGTACGCCCTGGAGCCCGGCTTCGGGGTGACGAGCGATGAGCTGAACCGCGGCGTGACGCGTATCGCCGCGAACCCGGCGTACCGCGATCCCGCCACCTACCCTGAGTTCGCCAACCTCACGGGCAAGATCCAGCGCCCGCTGCTCACCATCCACGGCACCGGGGACCTGTTCGTGCCGATCAGCCTCGAACAGTCGTACCGCCGCATCGTCGATACCGCCGGGGCCGGCGACCTGCTCGTGCAGCGCGCGATCCGGCGCGCCGGCCACTGCACGTTCTCGCAAGACGAGCGCATCGCCGCGTTCGAAGACCTGGTGAAGTGGGTCGAGCAGGGCCAGAAGCCGGCTGGCGACAACATCCTCGGCGATCTGCGCGATGCCGGCCGCGCGTTCACGACGCCCCCGCTCCCCGACGACCCCGGCGGCCTCACGCCGTAGCGCGCTACGCCGCGCGCTCCCGCGCGTCTTCGGGCGCGTCCGCGATGTCATCTTCGACGACGCTGTTCGCGACCTGCCTCGTTGCCCGCCTCGGCAGCCGGACTGCGATCGGATCGCAGAATGCTTCGGCGCGCGTCACGTGCACATCGAGGATCGACAGCGCGACTTCGAGCCGTGCCGACTCGAAGATGCTTTCGCGCGCGGACACGCGCTCGGTTCAGCTCGTCGACGCGGGCGAGCGCGAAGCGCAGGCGCACGAGGTGCCGCTCCGCATCGCGGGCTCGCAGGACGTCCGGCTCTGACGCGCCCTCGAGCGCGCTCATGAGGCGTCGCGCGATCGCTTCGAGCTCCGTGGGTGTTTCGAGTGTGGTCGCCGTGCGGTCTTCGCCCATTCGCAGATCTCCGTTCCGTGTGTCCTTCCTCGGAGTTCTACTATCCCCGATGGCGACTGACCCTGTTGAGTAGGGAATGCGCGCATTCACGCGTGGAAACACGCCGACTGGCGGCGCTACGCCGTCATGTCCGCGTACAGCCGTTCCATCAATGCCGCGTTGTCCTGCCAGCGATAGTCGCGTTCCACGTACGCGCGGCCGGCGGCGCCCATCGTGCGGCGCAGCGCGGCGTCGCCGGCGAGACGCGCGATGGCGTCCGCCAGAGCGCGCGCATCTGCCGGGGGCACGAGCAGGCCCGACGTGCCGTCCAGCACGACGTCCGGGATGCCATGGATATCCGACGCGACGACCGGCAGCTCCATCGCGCTCGCCTCCAGCGCGGACACGCCGAATCCCTCCCACGTCGATGGCATGGCGAAGATGTCGAGCCGGCGCAGCATGGCGGGCACATCTTCGTGCGTGACTTCGCCGGCAAACGTGACGCGATCGCGCAGCCCCAGGTCGTTCGTCATGCGCTCGAGCGATCGCCCGCGACGGGCCGTCACCCGCAAGCAGCACGTTGAGCGCGACGCCCTCATCGCGCAGCAGGGCGACGGCGCGCAGGAGGTGGTCGAAGCCCTTCTCCGGCGACATCCGCGATACAGCGCCGACCGTCGGCACGGCACCATCGCCGCGATGCGCGAGCGGCTCCTGACGGAAGCGATCGAGGTCGACGCCGTACGGGATGACCGTCACCGGCTTGCCTTCGGGCACGTAGGGGAGCGTCGCTTCGGCGAGGCGCAGCCCCGTCGCGGTGATCGCGCCCGCGCGAGCCAGGGCACGCCGCGTGATCCAGCGATGCAGCGGCGTCAGCGTGGGCGCCTCCAGTACGTCGGTGCCCCACACGGAGACGATCGACGGCTGGAAGTCCGACAGCCCGGCGAGGAAGCCGTAGCTCGTGAGGTGCAGCGCGTGCAGCACGTCCGGCCGCAGGGACGCGATCAGCGCGCGTATGCGCCGCGCGTGCACGACGTAGCGTGCTTTGCCGATCGCCTCGAACCCGCCGACGTGGTGCACGGTCGCGCCTTCGAATCTCCGCGGCGCGGAACGAGATCACGTGCGCGTCCCAGCCGAGCTGCGCGAAATGCTGCACCCAGCGTCGCGTGTGGATGTAGGGAGCGTCGGCGAGGTAGACGACTCTCATGGCGCCGGACGCTGGGGCGGCGCGGACCCGTCGCGCAGCATCGCCTCGACGGCCACGGCGAGTCCGGCCGCGAACCAGAGATACGGATCTTCGAGGAAGCGGCCCTCCGTCTGCGAACCGAAGAAGATGATGGCGCTGATGACCGCCAACGCGATGAGCGCCGCTCTGGTGTCGCGCGACGCGCGCCCCATCAGCCCGCGCACGTACGCCGCCCAGCGCACGACGACGAACGCCAGCGCGATCAGGCCGATTGCGCCGAGCTCGGCCATAAGCGTGACGAGCGACGTGTGAGAGATCGTCACATTCGCCTTGATCTTCGGATCCTTGTAACGATAGTAGTCGTCTTCGAACGAGGTCTGGTAGCCGCCGGCGCCGACACCGGTGAGCGGGTGGTCGGCGAACATGTTCAGGCCGGCCTTCACAAGGTATGGCCGCGCGCCCGACGCCTCGATGCCGAAGGTGAACGTGTTGACGCGCTTGGTGAAGAACGGGCTGAACGCCGCGATCGCGAGCGCGGCAACAACGAGCGTCGCCGCACCGGCGCCGAGCATCCGCAGCCGCAGCCGCCGCTCGATCGGCAGCGCCATCACCATCGCGGGCAGCGCGACCGCGCCGACGACCCAGGCGCCGCGCGAGCCGGTGAAGACGAGCGTCAGCAGGCTCAGCGCCATCGCGGGCAGCAGGAGCAGGAGCCTCACGCGGCGCTCGACGAAGAACCAGAGCGCCAGCGAGACGACGATGCCTTCGAGCAGGAAGCGCGCGAAGTGGTTCGGGTCCGCGAACGTCGTGTTGATGCGCCGCTCGCCGAAGAGGCCGAGTCCCTCGTTCCAGAAGAAGGTGCCGGTGATCTCCTGATACACGCCGACGGCCGCCAGTGCCATCGCCGAGAACACGACGGCGTACAGCGTCCAGCGCAGCGACGCGCGGTCGCGCACGAAGAACGGCACGAGCGCGAAGCCGCCGAGCGAGAACAGCAGCCGCAGCGACTCCGTGCGCGCCGCCGACACGTCGATGGCGTACAGCGTCGAGAGCGCGTAGACGGCGAACAGCAGCGCGAACGGCAGCGTCAGCGGCGACGACGGCATCACGTCCGCGCGGGGGCGGGTGGGCCGCAGCACCCAGACCGCGAACGCCAGCGCGACGACGAGCCGGCCCGCGTCGACGACCGACGTGGGCGGCAGGCCGCCGCCCAGCTCCGAGCGCGTCTGCAGGAACGGGACCCAGAGCTTCGTGATCTCGAGCGGCAGCGCCAGCGCCAGCAGCGGCCCGATGGCGCGAGGCTCGTAGAACGCTACGCCCGCCGCGACCGACCCCGCGGCGGCGCACCCGAACGCCGCGGCGTGCCCGTAGAGCGCGGCTATGCCGAACACCGCGGCGCCCAGCACACCGGCCACGAGCCACACTTCGGCCGGCAGGGGCAGGACCGCACGCGGGCGCGGCGAACCTCGGACGCGCAATCGCCATGCGGACATTGTAGGCGAGGATGCAACTGGCAGGCGGATCTCACCGGCCTGTGTGATCTCGCCGGTCGCGTGCAGGTGACGTGGGCGATGGCGCGCCGATTCGGCCGGTTCAGGCAGCCCGCTCCGCCGCGCCGATGACTTCATGGAGCGGTGCCGGGCGTCCGATGAAATACCCCTGTGCGAAGTCGACGCCGTACCCGCGGAGAAGCCGCAGCGTTTCGTCGTCGCCCACGAATTCAGCGATCGTGCGCTTGCCGAGGCCTCGCGCCACGCCGACCATCGCCTGCACGAGGTGCTGGTCCACGGGGTTGTGCCCCAGATCGCGGATGAAGCTGCCATCGATCTTCAGGTAATCGACGGGCAGATGCTTGAGATGCGAGAAGGAGGAGAAGCCTACGCCGAAGTCGTCCAGCGCGAATCCGCAGCCGAGTGCCTTCAGCGTCCGCACGAATTGCTGCGCCTGATCGATATTCGCGATGGCAGCGGTCTCGGTGACCTCCAGGATAAGGCTGGCGGGATCGATGCGACTGGCGATGAGCTCTCGCTGAATCAACGGCAAGATCTCGTGGTCGGCAAACGCCTTGGCGGACACGTTCACCTCCAGCCGGAGTTCCCCCGCTGCGGGCCGGTGCTCGGCGATCAGACGAATGGCCTGCCGGACAACCCAGCGGTCGATCTCCTGGATGAGGCCCGACCGTTCAGCAATGTCGAGGAACGCCCCCGGGAGCACGAACTCACCGCCTCCGGCATCCATACGCAGCAGGAGTTCGTATTGAGCGATCCCTCCACCGGCGAGATTCATCACCGGCTGCGCATGCAATACGAACCGATCCTTCTCCAGGGCCTCGCGAACCCGTTGCTGCCAGCCGATTCTCGATTCGATCTGCGCCTGCCAGTCGCCGTCGGGAGTGAACAGGCACGCACGGTCGCGCCCTTCGTCTTTCGCGCGATACATGGCCAGGTCGGCGCGGGAGAGGAATTCCCCGGCGCCGACCGCCTGATCCGGGAACACCGCCATGCCGATGCTGGCGGTGATCCGCAGTGGCGAGCCCCCGACGACAAATGTGTGGTTGCGAATTGCGTCCAGCAGATCCGCGGCGACGGCCTGCGCACGTTCCGCGTCCATGTGGGGAAGCAGGATCGCGAACTCATCGCCGCCCAGCCGGGCTACGACGTCGGTCGCGCGCAGCCGCCCGCGCAGAAGGCGCGCCAGGGCGGAGAGAAGTTCGTCGCCGGCGTGATGTCCGCGGCTGTCGTTCACATCCTTGAAGGTGTCCAGGTCCATGAACAGCAGCACACCATGCAGGTCGTATCGCTGCGCTTCCGACACGTAGCGCTCCAGTTCCTCGTCAAACCGGCGGCGGTTGAACAGACCTGTCAGGGGATCGTGGTTTGCCACGTGAACGAGTTGCGATTCGAATCGCTTGCGCTCGCCTATATCCCTGATGGTACCTTCGAACCCGATCACCGCGCCGCTCGCGTCACGGCGAGCCTGGGCAGAGACAGATACCGGCATGATGCCACCGTCGCCTCGCCTGAGGCGGATCTCGTAGTCGCTCACTTCTCCCTGCGCCGAGAGCGCTTTCACGAACGCGATACGCTCTTCCGCGTCCGCATAGAACTCCAGCACCGAGGTCCCGATCAACTGCTCGCGGGAGTACCCGAATCGCCGCACCGAGGGGCTGAGTTCGACGATGGTCCCTCGAAGTTCCGTCTGATAGAAGACGTCCTGGATGTTTTCGAAAATGGCGCGGTACTTGGCCTCGCTCTCGCGGAGCGCCTGCTCGGATCGCTTGGCTTCAGTGATGTCGACCAGCACAGCCATGACGCCGACCACGGTTCCGCCATCGTCGCGGAGCGGCGCGGCCGAGAGGGCAATGTCGACCGGCGAGCCGTCCTTCCTTTGACGACGCAGCTCTACCCCGGTCAATGTCTTCCCGTTCGCGCGCCACGTCGTGTAACAGCTGCCTGGAATTCCTCTTCCTTCCCTTCGGGAACGAGCGGATAGTCCTGGCCGATTACGTCCTGCGCGCTCCAGCCGAAGGCGCGCGCCGCCGCCGGATTCCAGAGCCGGACGCGGCCGGCGAGATCGAGCGCGGTAATGGGGACGGGCGAGGCCTCGATCAACACGCGCAGCGTTTGCTCCGTTTCCGCGAGCGCCTGCTCTTTGCGTGTTGCCTCGGTGACGTCGGTCGCCACGCCGATGATGCCCGTGATCGCATTGTCGCTGCCGCTGATCGGCGCCCAGTGCGTCTCGTAGACAAGTCCGGCGACGTCGATCACGCTGGTGAACGTCTCGCCGGCGAGAGCCCGCCGCACGCTCGCGATGATCCCGGGGTTGTCGTGGTACACGTCGTAGACGGAGCGGCCTACTACCTCTCCAGGCCGGAGGCCCAGCGGCTCCAGGCCCCTTCCCTCGGAGAGCGTAAAGACGCCCTCCTCGTCGACCGAGAAGAGGACGATCGGCGCATTGGCCGCGACCGCGCGGAGGCGCGCTTCCGCCGTCTCAAGCTCACGGTACACGCGGCGGAGCGTGTCAGGGAGAGACGCATCAAATGGCTGAGCCACGTCGTCCATGTAGCAGACCTCGTCTGTAGAGTATCGGTGCCGCGGAAGCGCGAATGAGATGCTCGTGGCTGGGTTCTTGTGAGTATGCTCAACATAACTCTGTGGAATTCCCCTTACGCTCAGTTCAGGCGAAGAAGTGCCGATGCTTACGAAATGGATGAGCTGCTGCGACTAGCGGAACTCGCGGATTGCGCGATCCATGGCCAACCGCCCGATGCGGCGGTGGACAGCGCGCTGGCGGTCGTGCGAGACGGACTGGGCGCCTCGGACGCGTGGCTCGTGCACGGCAAGGACGGCGTCTATCGGGCGCACGGCACGTCGGAGAGCGTGGGCCTGAGCCAGGTGGCGCTGTGGTTCGTGCAGCGGGACCTCATCGCTCGGGCGCAACCGTGCGTCTTCGCCCTGCGCGATGGCCGCGTCGAATCGTTCGCCGACGTCGCTCCCGGCGCGCAGGGCGCCTACCTCGCGGCGCTCCTGCCGGTCTCCGATCGCCCGGCGCACATGCTCGTGGCGCGCGGGTCGTGGCTGCGCGGCATCGACGCGGAGCAGGCCGCGTTTCTTCGGGCTGCGCTGACCTCGGCAGGGCACCTCGTCGAGCGCGCGCAAACGTCCGATCAGGCGGACCGCGACAGGCGCATGCTCGGCGTCCTGGCGGGCATCTCGAATATCGGCGAGACCGAGAACATCGAAACCGTCCTCACCCGGATCACACATGCTGTCGCCGCCATCGCTGCCGTCGATTACGTGTCGATCGATCTTGTCGACGCGGACAACTGCATCACCCTCCGCTGCGCGAACGTCGACGAGCAACTCGTCGGCGCGGCGCTGCGGAAGCGCAAACGGGACCCTGTCGGCAGCGCGGTTCTTGAGACGCGCCAGCCGCTGCTCTTCAGCGACGTCCAGAACGATGAGCGCATGCCTCCTGAAGGTCGCGCCTACTTCGCCTGGGCGCAGATTCGTTCGGTGGCCGTCTTGCCTCTCGTGGCGTCGGACACGAACGTTGGCGTGCTTGCCCTCGCGTCATCGCGACAACGAGAGTTCACCCACAGTGAGACTGGAGACGCTCCAGGGACTGGCGCAACATATCGCGACCGTCATCCACGGGATGTTCGCGCGCGAGGCGATGCGGGCGATCGATGCGCGCCTGCAAACGGTGATAGCCAACGCGCCGATCGTGCTGTTCGCACTCGACCGCGACGGCGTCTTCACGCTATCGGAGGGCAAGGGGCTTGAACGGCTGGGGTTGATGCCAGGGGAAGTCGTCGGCCGGTCCGCCTTCGACGTCTACTCGAATGACGCGCAGGTCGTCGAGAACGTGCGACGCGCGCTAGCCGGCGATGCCTTCACGAGCCTTACAACGGTCACCGACCTCGCGTTCGAGACGTACTATAGTCCGCTGCGGGACAGCAATGGCGAGATCTCCGGGATCATCGGCGTGGCGACCGATATCACCGAGCGCACGCGCGCAGCCTCCGCACTTATCGAGCAGGCGCGACGAGATTCTCTCACCGGGCTGCTTAACCACGCGAGCATCACCCAGGAGCTTCACGACGCGGTTGCCAGGGGCGCATCCTTCGCGGTGGTGATCATCGATGTGGACGGCCTCAAGGCGGTCAACGACACGTACGGTCATCACATGGGCGACGAGTTGCTCACGTTTGTAGCGCGGGCGCTCGGCCGGGATAACGCCGTGGCGGGCCGGTACGGAGGCGACGAGTTCCAGGTCATCCTCCCGGGCGCTGACCGTGTCGCAGCCGCACATTACATGGAGCGCCTATCGACGGAGTTCGCGTCCGCTCGCCTGACCGATCCGGAGACAGGCGCCAGCGTGGCGGTGGTCGCGAGCATGGGGTTTGCGGTCTATCCGGTCGAGGCGGAGACACCCGACGCGCTCGTGCGGCTCGCCGACGCCGCGATGTATGCCCACAAGCGAACCCTGCTGCCGGGCGCGGCGGGCATCAGCAGCGGCCGGAGCGATGAGCGCGCAGCCGCGACGGTGGGCGAACTGTTGCCGCTGCTCACGTCCCCGGGCACGCTCGAGGACAAGCTCAGGCTCGTGTCGCACCGCCTGTCGGTCGGCACCGGATACGACGTCGTGATGTTCGAGACGTACGCGGCGCGGGACGCGGAGCCGGCCGCTACAAACACGTTCGCGCGCCTTCCGGATGAGCTCCTGGACCAGTGGAATCAGGAACAACGCGGGATGACCCGGCGCCCGCTCGAAGACGTGTTCATGCAGACACGCCGGGCGGTGATCCTGGATGATCCGCAAAACGACGAGCGGCTGACGGAAGGAGAGCGCGCGATCATCCGTGCGGCCGGCCTCTATTCAGCCATCTCGGTTCCCATGTTCTGGCAAGACGAACTCGTGGGATCATTGAACGTCGCGTGCAAGCGCGCCAATGCGTTCACGCCTCTCGATGCGCAGTTCCTGACCAGCGTCGCCAGCCAGGTCACCGCCATCATGCGCATGGCAACGCTCGTCGACGACCTGGCCGTGACCTCACAGCGCCTGCAGCAATCGCAGGGTGACGCCATCATCCTGCTCGCCGCGGCGGCGGAAGCGCATGATCAGGGCACCGGTGCACACCTCCAGCGGGTGCGCGTGCTCTCGACGTGTCTTGCCCGGGAACTCGGCTACAGCGAGAAGGACGCGGAGCAGCTCGGCATGGCGGCGGTGCTCCACGACATCGGGAAGATCCGCGTGCCCGACGCGATCCTCATCTCGCCGTCACAGTTGAGCGATTTCGAATGGTCGTTGATGAAGCAGCACACGGCCTGGGGAGCGGACTTCCTTTCCGCACGTCCGGGCTTTGAACTCGCGGCCGCCGTGGCGCGGCACATCACGAACGCTGGGACGGAACCGGGTACCCGGCGGGGTTGCAGGGCGACGAGATCCCGTTCGCGGCGGCGATCGTTTCGGTGGCTGACGCGCTCGATGCGATGACGCACGATCGCCCCTACCGAACCGGCCGTTCGATCGACTGGGCGGTGAGCGAGATAGACGCCGCGGCCGGCACGCAGTTCAGCCCGCGGGTCGTCGAGGCGCTTGTGCGCATCCACCTGCGCGGAGACCTACAGCCGTCGCAAGGGTTGGACGGAGAGCTCCGGGAAGCGGCGTAGCTCACGGGCGATCGCGGCCGAATCAAGCGGGCGGTCTTCTTCCCCTTTCGGAGAAGCACGGTCGGGGTGTGCACGCGCTATGGTCTTGCGATGGCGAGCCCCGCAGCCGCACCAACGACGGCCGCTGACCGCTCACCGGACGGATGCTCCTGCCGCGGAAGTCGCCGGAGCAGCGCGTCAGTACCGACCATCGTGGCCACATCGATCGGATACCCTGCGACGTGACGTTTGAGCGCTACCACGAGGCTGTGGACTACCTGCAGCGGCGGCTCTGGCATGAGCTGCCGATCGTGCCCGTGGAGCGGGCTTTGCAGGCGCGCATCCGCCATCTGCTGACGCACTTGGGCGACCCGCACAGAGCGATGCCGGTGGCGCACGTCGGCGGCAGCGCCGGCAAGGGATCGACGTCGACGATGATCGCGTCGATCCTGCAGGCGGCAGGGCTTCGCACCGGGCTCTACACGTCGCCGCACCTGCAAACGTTCATCGAGCGCGCCTCCGTGAACGGCCGGCTGATCTCCCCGGATGAGTTCGCCGAGACGGTGCTCGGAACCGAGCCGCTGGTCCGTCGGATGCACCTCGACGTACTCGACGGCGCCGGCTACGGAAGGCCGTCGCTGGTCGAGGTGGCGTTCGCGGCCGGGATGCGGCACTTCGCCAGCGAAGGCTGCGATGCGGCGGTCGTCGAGGTCGGGCTGGGTGGGCGCACCGACTGCACCAACATCTTCGACGAGAAGCGCGTGACCGTGCTCACGAACGTCGAGTTCGAGCACCGCGAACGCCTCGGCTGGACGCTGGCGTCGATCGCGCGCGAGAAGGCGGCGATCATCACCGGCCGCGAGGTCGTCGTGACGGGCGCTCTGCACCGCGAAGCGCTGGCGGAGATCGAAGCGCGCTGTTCGGAGACGGGCGCGACGCTGTGGCGGCTGGGACGCGAGGTCGTCGTCGTGCGGCGCGGCACGGACCACGGCGGCACGACGTTCGACGTGCGTACGCCGCACGGCGCCGCCCGCGCCCTACGCGTGCCGCTGCTGGGCGACCACCAGGTGACCAACGCCGCGCTCGCCGTTGCGGCGGCGATGGCGTTTGCGGGCGGGAGCGGCGTCGGCGAGAGCGCGATCCGGTGCGGGCTGGCATCCGTCCGGCTGAGCGGGCGCCTCGAGTGCGTGCAGGAGCGGCCGCGCGTGTTGCTGGATGCCGCGCACAACCCGGTGGAGACGCGGCATCTGGCACGGACGCTGCGCGCGAATATGCTGCGCGACGGCGCGCGGCTGCACCTGGTATGCGGAATCCTCGCGGACAAGGACCAGGCGTCGATGGTGCGCGCGCTGGCGGGAGTAGCGACCCGCGTGACGATGACGCAGCCGCCGCTCGTCGAGCGAATCGGCGATCCGGACGCCATGCTCGCGCTGTTCCGAAAGGCGCTGGGCGGTGACGCTGTGACATTCGAAGCGGATCCACATCGGGCGTTCGACCGCGCGATGGGGGACGCCGCGCCGGGCGACGCAGTGTGCGTGACGGGGTCGATGTTCCTCGTTGGCGCGACTGCGAGAGCGGTGGGTGCCGGAGGAGCGCATCCTCGATAGGCGATCGGCGGAACTGTAAGGCGGTTGTCGGATGTCGACGCTGACCCCCCATTCGCGGAACCGGCGGAGGCACTGGTATCGTGAGACGAGCGCGCCGGGGTCAGGGCGCTGAGAGGACAAGCGGGCATGGCCCGTCCATACAGGCTGGGCAAGCGAGCGGAGCGGGTGGCGGAAACGCGGCAGCGTATCATCGACGCCGCGCGCGATCTGATCACCGAGAGCGACGTCCCCGACATCAGCCTCGGCGCCGTCGCCCGGCGGGCGAAGTCGACGAGAACCACCGTCTACCACCAGTTCGGCTCTCGAGGCCAGCTGCTGGTAGCGGTGATGAACGACGCACTCGCCCGCGGCGACGTCCGTGGCCTGCGCAGGGCGGCCGCCGAGCAGGATGCCGCAATCGCTGTGCGGATGATGCTCCGCGCGCTCTGCCGGTTCTGGGCATCGGACCACGTGTTCTTCGGGCGGATCAAAGGCCTGGCGCTACGTGGATCCGGCGATAGCGGAGGTCAACACCGCGCAGGTGGAGACGCGCCGCGGCGACCTGGCGCAGCTCGCGCACCGGCTTGCCGCACAGGGCGGTCTTCGCGCCGGCTGTTCTGAACGCAAGGCGCTGGACACGCTGCTCCTATTGACAAGCTTCGAGGTGTTCGACGAATTGCACGGACGCTCGCAGATGTCCGCCGATGCCGCGGCCGCTACCCTCGTCGACATGGCGGAGCGCACGCTGCTGGCGTAACGTTCGGCGACGCGGCTACGCCGCTCGCTCCTCGCCCGCGCCGCCGGCATGCGCGTGCGGGAGTTCGCCGCGCTGGTGCAGCTGGAGGAGTGCTTCGACGACGCGCGGGCTGAACTGCTTGCCCGAACACGCGACGATCTCGCTGACCGCGTCCTCGATCGAGCGGCCCACCTTGTACGGGCGGTCGTGGGTCATCGCGTCGAAGCTGTCGGCTACCGTGACGATCGCCGCGGCCTCCGGGATCTCGTCGGCCGCCAGACCGTCGGGGTAGCCGCCGCCGTCCCAACGCTCATGGTGCGACCGCGCGACCGCCGCCGCGAGCTCGAACCCGGGCACGCCACGCAGGAATTCGGCGCCCCAGAGCGTGTGTCGCTTCATCAGCTCCCATTCGTCCGCCTGCAGGCTGCCGGAACTGGAAAGCACGACATCGGGCACGCTGATCTTGCCGATGTCGTGCAGCACGGCGGCGAGGCCCAGGTCGTGTACCGGCGTGTCCGCGTAACCAAGCTCTCGGGCGAGGGCTTCGGCGAGTGTGCGGATACTCAGCAGGTGAAGCCCCGTCTCGCGGTCGTGCGCCTCGGCGGCGGCGGCGAGCATCATCACCGTGTCCGCCTGCGCGCCGGCGAGCCGAGCCGTCGCCGCCTGCAGCTCGTCGACGAGCTGCGCCGTGCGCACGATCGCCGTCACCTGTGTCGCCACGTTGCCCACGAACTGCAGATCCTGCGCCGTGAAGGCTCCGAGGCTGTTGCTCGCTACCGCGAGCAGGCCCACGACCTTGTCCTGCCAGATCAGCGGTGCCACGACCGAGGAGCGGAGACCGCCGGCGGCCAGAATCGCGCGCTCGTTAGCGGTCACCAGCTCGCTGGTCGTGAAGTCCTCGATGATCAGGGGACGCGGCGAGCGCTCGAGGTACGTGCGTAATGGATGGGATTCGCTCCGGTACGCACCCCCCTCCTGTTTCCACTTCGCCAGCACGTCCGCCGGTACGCGCGCAAACGCGTTCGATGCCAGCGACGCGCCGGGCGTCGGCGCGAAGAGCGTGAAGTCCACCGCGTCGTACCCGGCGCCGACTGACAGCCGGTGCGCCACCAGGCGCAGCTTCGAGTCGACGTCGCCGGGCGACGTCAGCAGCGGGACGAGCTCGCCGACCATCTTCGCCGCACGTTCGTCGCCCATGGGGCGCGGGCCGGCTCTGCCGTCGCCGGCCGAGCGCTCGCGTTTCGCCGCGTACATGGCGCTGTCAGAAAGTCCGACGAGCTCCGCTACGGTGTTGGCCTCTTCGGGGTAGATCGCCACGCCGACGCTCACCCGAACGGGGATGCTCGCCTGCGTCTCGGGGTCGACGAGCTTCGCGCGCGTCAGATCGTCGAGCACGTCGTCACGATAGCGCTCGGCTTCGTCACGGCCGGCGCCCTGCAAGATGACAACGAACTCATCACCGCCGTAGCGCCCCACCAGCGCGCCGCTGTGACCCAATGCGTTGGCGACGGTGATGAGCACCATGTCGCCGGCCTGGTGTCCGTAGGTGTCGTTCACGGCTTTCATGCCGTCGATGTCGACCATCGCAACGGCGCACAACGGCATGTCAGCATGCTCGCCGGCAACGAGATCGCGCAGCGCGTCCGAGATCGCCCCGTGGTTGAGCGCGCCGGTCAGCGGGTCGCGGCGCGCCTGCTCGCGTTCGGTCGCGAGCGTGAGCTCGAGCAAGGCCGACTTGTGTTCGAGATCGCGGTACAGGCCGAGGTTGTCGCGCATCGTCAACATCTGACGCGCCGTGACGAGGGCCACCGTGGCGAGCGTGCCGGCGACGAGTGACGCGGACGCCTCCGCGCGCAGCAGTCGCTCGAACGTCCATGCCGCGAGGGGCAGCGCCGCCGCATAAGGCAGCAGCAGACTCGCCATCGATGGTCTGGTCGAGGCAGCGACGGCCGATTTTTCCTCCGGGAGGACGAAGCAGACCGCCAATAGGAGATAGGCGAGGATCCAGCCCAGCTCGGCCGGGTTCGCCAGATTGTCGTAGCCGCCGTGCGTGACGAGATAGCCGTACACACCGTCCGTCACGACCTGCACCGCCGTGGCGGCACATAGCACCAGGGCAATCCGGGAGTAGTGGCCGGACGCGTACAGCGTGATGACGAGCGCACCGAGCAGCCCGAGATCCAGCAGCGGGTAGCCGAACGCCACCGCCATCGCCGCTTGCGAGGTGCCGTTGGCCTTGATCGGGCTGAGCAGCAGCTCCGACATCGCGGTGCCCGCGACGACGACGATGATGCCGGCATCGAGCAGCCAGCGCTGGTCGCGACGGCGCGCCGACGGAAGCACGAGCAACGGGATGGCGCCGATGAACCCCAGATAGCCGGCGTAGTAGGCGATGTCGGGATATCCGGGCACCGGCGTCTCGGAGTCGAGGACGAGGTCGTAGTACGAGACGATCCAGTCGCCGGTCTGCCAGCAGGCCAGCAGCAGCGCGAGACAGATCCAGCCGATGCGCTCCCGCCCGCGGCTGCGGCGGATGGGGATGATGGATAGACACAGGCCGGCAAACGCCGGCAGGTTGTACGTTACGTTGCTCTGGATGCGGAGGTAGGCGTCGCCGGCCAGGAGCAGGCCCGCGCTGTAATACGCCAAAAATAGCAGGCCCGCGCCCGCAACGATCCAGGGAAGACGGTCGCGGCGCAGCGCCGGACGGACGACAGCGAACAAATGTTCCCCCTACGGGTCAACACGCCACCGGGCAGAAGCGCGGGTTACGCCCTTCGTTGTTATCGACCCCGCGCGGGTTCGTCCGGAGTGCAAGACGGTGAAGCGTGTCACGTCTTGGTGTCCGAGCATGCGTGCGATCCGCATGAACCAGCCTGCGATTCCGCGACGGGGGCAGATTCGCTAGGATCACGTCGCCGCGCCATCCACCGTGTCCCGCTGGGCGGCTCTCCGAGGGGCTAACGAGCATGTCGCTTGTCGTGCAGAAGTACGGTGGCTCCTCCGTGGCGTCCGCCGAGAAGATCAAGAGCGTCGCCGCACGCATCAAGCATCGCGCGGACACCGGCGATCGCGTCGTTGCGGTCGTCTCGGCGATGGGCGACACGACCGACGACCTGATCGCGCTGGCGCAGCAGATCACGGATCGGCCGCAGGCGCGCGAGATGGACGTGCTGCTCAGCACCGGCGAAACGCAGTCGAGCGCGCTAATGGTCATGGCGCTGCAGGCTATGGGCGTCGACGCCATCAGCCTCTCGGGCGCACAGGCGGGCATGCGCACCGACTCGGTACACCGCAGCGCGCGCATCCTGGCGATCGAACCGACACGGCTGCGCGAGGAGCTGGAGCGCGGGCGCGTCGTGATCGTCGCCGGGTTCCAGGGGCTGACCGAGGACATGGACATCGCGACGATCGGCCGCGGCGGCTCGGACACGACGGCGGTGGCCTTCGCGGCGGCGCTGGACGCGCGTTGCGAGATCTACACCGACGTCGAGGGCGTGTACACGGCCGATCCGCGCGTCGTGCCGGAGGCGCGCAAGCTGAAGGACATCTCGTACGAAGAGATGCTGGAGCTGGCGAGCAAGGGCGCGAAGGTGATGGCGCCGCGCGCGGTCGAGCTCGGCTCCGTCTACAACATTCCGATCCTGGTCGCGCACAGCGCGAAGGACGCGCCCGGCACGCTCATTCACGGAGGGGTCGACATGGAAGGCTTCAACCGCGTACGCGGCATCGCGCACGATATGGACGTGGCGAAGGTGACGCTGCGTCACGTGCCGGACCGGCCGGGCGTCGCTGCCGAGATCTTCGAGCCGCTCGCCGATGCGCACCTCTCGGTCGACACGATCGTGCAGAACGCGAGCGAGGACAACCTCACCGACCTGACGTTCACGATCGCGAAGGGCGACCTGGCGCGCGCGCTGCCGTACGTACACGAGATCGCGAAGCGCATCGGCGCGAAGGAAGTCGTCGCCGACGAGCGGATGGGCAAGGTGAGCATCGTCGGCACGGGCATCCAGAGCGCGCCGGGGTACGCCGCGCGGATGTTCCGCACGCTGTCCGAGGCCGGCATCAACATCGAGATCATCTCGACAAGCGAGATCCGCATCACCTGCATCGTGCCCGAGGATCGCGTGGCCGATGCGGTGCGGGCGCTGCACAAGGCGTTCGAACTGGAGAAGGCAGAGGCGCTGTAGCGGGTTAGTGGGTCGGGCGTAGTGACTGGTGCCCAGGCGCTACACTCAGCGCATGACGTTCGATGCTGCGGCCGCGGTGCGGATGCTCAACAACGACCGGATGCGTCGCGCGCAGGGGTGGTGCGCCTTTCGCGACCTCGGCGGCGCGCTGGCCGCGACCTCTGACGCGCCGATCCCCGACCTCAACTGCATCGAGGACTTCTCGACCGACGAGCGGAACATCGACGCGCTGCTCGATCGTCGGCTTCGCGCTGCTGCGCGCGTTCGATTGCGAGCCGGCGGCGCTCGTCACGCCGATAGACCGGCCCGAGTCCGTCGCCGAACGGCTGCTCGGGCGCGGGCTGGCGCAGGCGGGACGGCGGAGTTGGATGGCCTTTCGCGGCGATGCCGGATCGATCAGCACGAACGCGGACGTGGATGTGCGTGTCGCGGGGCCGGACGATGCGACGGCATTCGCGGCGCTGCACGGCGGCAACGAGCGGTGGGTGAAGAAGCTGTCGCTGTCGACGACGCTGTCCGGCATGCTGGAGCCCGGCAACACCTTCTATCTCGGGTACATCGAGGGCCAGCCGGTCGCGACGCTGCACCTGCTGTGCGACGGACCGACGGCAGGCATCTACGCCGTCGGCACGGCGAAGGCGTACCGGCGGCGCGGCGTGTGCGCAACGTTGACGGCGCGCGCGATCCGTGACGCGGGCGCGGCCGGCTGCGACCTCATCTCCCTCAGCACGGAGGCCGGCGGATACGCCGAGGCGCTGTACGCGAAGATGGGCTTCGAGCGCTCGTTCGAGTCGGAGATGTGGGTGGCGGCGGAGAGAATCTAGAACTAGAACCGAACCGTAGTGCAGCAGGGAGTCAGTGTCGACACGGTTCTCTGGTTCTAGGTTCTTCTTGCGTTCTTGGTTCACCCCACCGCCGCCGGTACCCTCTGCCTGTCATCACGACTCTCGAACACAACGAGGCTACCGACATGGATTTTCAGCTTTCGGAAGAACATCGCCTGATCCAGGAGACGGCGCGACGGATCGCGAAGGAGAAGATCGCGCCGCGGGCGGCCGAGCTGGACGTCTCGGGCGAGTATCCGCACGACATCTTCGCCGCCTTCAAGGAGACGGGGCTGACCGGGCTGACGATCCCGCAGCAGTACGGCGGCAGCGGCGCCGGAATGCTGGCGCTGGCGCTGGCGGTCGAGGAAGTGGCGAAGTACTGCTGCGCGTCGGGGCTGATGCTGCTGCTCTCGGCGCTGCCGTCGCAGCCGGTGATCATCGGCGGCGACGATCGGCAGAAGAAGTGGATCGGCGAAGGCATCGCCAGCGGCAGCATGAAGGGCGCCTTCTGCCTGACCGAGCCGAACGTCGGCTCCGACGCGTCGAACCTCGAGACGCGGGCGGTGCGCGACGGCGACGACTACGTGCTGAACGGCGAGAAGATGTACATCTCCGGCGGCACGGTGGCCGATTACGCGATCGCCTTCGCGCGCACGAACGGCACGCCGGGCCCGAAGGGGATCAGCGCGTTCATCGTGCCGACGGACACGCCGGGATTCCGCGTGGCGGGACAGGACCGCAAGATGGGCGTGCGCGGCGTGCCGACGGCCGACATCGTCTTCGACAACTGCCGCGTCCCGCGCGAGAACCTCGTCGGCGGCGTCGAGGGGCAGGGGTTCACGCACGCGATGCTGACGCTGAACTCGTGCCGGCCGGTGGTGGGCGCGCGCGGCGTCGGTCTCGCCGAGGGCGCGATGACGTACGCGCTGGAGTTCGCGCGCAACCGCATGGCGTTCGGCAAGCCGATCGCCGAGCTGCAGGCGATCCAGTTCATGTTCGCCGACATGGCGATCCAGATCGAAGCGGCGCGGATGCTGGTGTACCAGGGAGCGTGGCGCGTCGACCAGGGGCTGTTCGGCCGCGAGCACGCCGTGTACCTGTCGATCGCGAAGGCGCACGCGACGGAGACCGCGGTGAAGGTGTCGAGCGACGCGCTGCAGGTGCTGGGCGCGCAGGGCTACATGATGGACCACCCGCTGGAGCGCCACTACCGCGACGCGCGGCAGCTGATGATCGTCGAGGGCACGAGCCAGATCCAGCGCGTCGTGATCTCGCGCGCGCTGCTCGACCGGCAGCTCGTGTATCCGTAGTTTGTAGTTCGCAGTTTGTAGTTGTTAGTTCGTGTCGAACCACGCCCCACTACCCACTACGAACCACAAACTACATACTCCCCCCATGCGCATCGCACTGATCGGCCAGGCCGCCTTCGGCGAAGCCGTATTCTCCGCTCTCCGCGACGCGGGCGAGGACATCGTCGCCGTGTCGTCGATCACGGGGAAGCCGGAGCGCCCGGACCCGCTGTGGGCGGCGGCCGAGGCGGCGGGCATCGCCTGCTTTCCGACGGGCAAGCTCAAGCAGCCGGACGTGCTCGACGCGTTCGCCGCGACGAAGCCCGACCTCGGCGTGATGGCGTTCGTCACGCACATCCTGCCGCAGCGCGTGCTCGACCTGCCGGCGCAGGGCACGATCCAGTACCACCCGTCGCTGCTGCCGCGGCACCGCGGGATCAGCGCCATGCACTGGGCGATCCGCATGGGCGAGACGAAGACCGGGCTCAGCATCTTCTGGGTCGACGCGGGCATCGATACCGGGCCGGTGCTGCTGCAGCGCGACGTCGAGATCGGGCCGGACGACACGGTCGGCTCGCTGTACTTCGACAGGCTGTTCGCGCTCGGCGTCGACGCGCTCGTCGAGTCGGTGCGGCTCGTGCGCGAGGGCAAGGCGCCGCGCATCGCGCAGGACGAGTCGCGCATGACCTACGACCCGCCCGCCGACGACACCAACAGCGCGATCGCCTGGATGCGCCCCGCGCGCGAGGTGTACGACCTGATCCGCGGCAGCAACCCGTCGCCCGGCGCCCACGCGATCCTCTACGCGACGAAGGTGCGCATCTTCGACGCGCGCGTCACGCTGTTCGACGACCCGAACGCCACCGGCGGCACCGCCCGCACCGAACACGGCGAGTTCCCCATCGCCCCGGGCGCGATCCTCGCGTCCGAGAGCGACCGCATCGACATCGCGCTGCTCGGCGGCGTGCTGCACGCGCATCGATTGCAGCGCGACGGCGGCAAGAAGCTCCCGGCGTCGGAGTTCGCGTCGGAGATGGGCGTCGTTGTGGGCGACGGGTTCGAAGATGGAGTGGCCGAGGCGACTTCCTAACAAGAGCCCTGGCAGTCGCGTTAACCTTTCGCGCGTACGAGGCGTTCTCTGATTGCAGGGTTGCCAATGGACACGCACATGATGCGCATCGTTGGGGCGTTCACGGCGATGGCGATTGTCATCGCCGGCTTGCTCGTGGTCTCATCCAGTCCAGCACAGCCGGCGCATGCGTGCTCGATTCCGCCCTCCGACTTCGAGCGAGACACACAGTCCGCAGCGTTTGTCGCGCTTGTCGACGCTGTCGAGGTCGGCGCCGCGACGAACGCTCTGCCTCCCCTGCCGACGCCGACCGCCAGTCCGACCTACGCGCCGCCGGCCACGGACACGCCAGCCGCCGCAGCGACGCGTACGCCGCGAGGCGCGAAGACAGCGACGCCAACCGAAACGGCCGTCCCCACCTGGACCCCTGTCACAATGCCAACGCCGGAATCGCTAGCCGGAATCGGTGCCACGTTGGAGATCGTCACGCTCTACGCGGGCGAGGCGAGTTCACCGATCGTTATCGACATGCGCGGGCGCACCGCCTATGAGTACTACCTGCGTCAGCAAGAGGCGCTGATCCCAAACACCAACTCGTGCGCTGGTGGCCGACCCGTCAGCTATACACGTGGGGCGCGGTACGTGGTGTACGGCCACGCGGTCGACGGTGGATTTGCGACCAACATCCGGATCCCGGTCGAAGGTGACGACGCCGTATTCGGCACGCGTGGACTAGCGATGACCGAAGCGGCGTACCACCGCTACTTCGCAGGTGCTGCCCGCCGAGATCGCAGGATGGCTACGCCGCGACTGACGATCGATCGCATGCCTCTCGACGACGCTTGGCGCGAGCGATCGTCGCCGCGCGACGTGAGCGTGATCGCAGCCGCCGGAGACCGGAAGCGCAGGCTCGCAAGCGGCCGCCTGTAGCCACCGCATCGCCACCAGCCAACCGCCAACCGCCAACAGCTAGAACATCGTGCTCGGGCAGTACGTGCCCCGCGGCTCTTCGTACGGGCCGTACGCCATGAGGTTCATCACCTTGCGGTTGCGGTGCCCGGCGGCGAGGGCGCGGCGGTAGAGCGAGCCCTGGCGCATCGCGATCTGCGCCTGCGCTCCGGGCATCGCCGCGCCGATGCCGGCGAGCAGCGCCAGCATGTCGTCTTCGCTCTCGGCGACGCTGTGACCGATCGCCGTGCCGATGATGTAGCCGGTGATGCGGCCGCGGTCGATGACGAACGCGGGGAAGCCCGCGCCCGCGAGCGTCGCGTATTCGCCCTTGCGGCTGATCCGGTAGACGTCGCGACACAGCGCGTCCATCGCGTCGTAGTCGGCGGGCGTCGCCGGGCGAAACGCGCCGTCGACGGGACAGGCGCTCGAGAGCGTCACGTTGGCGAGCGGCTCCTTCACGTCGAACCCGAGCGAGGCGTAGAGCGCGAGCGACCGCATGTTGAAGGAGTCCTGGCACAGGCGCACCATCTCGATGCCCTGCTGCTTCGCGTGGGCGAGCGCATCCAGCATCAGCCGCTTGCCGATGCCCTCGCCCTGCGCGGTGAGATCGACCGAGACAGGGCCGATGCCCGCGGCGTCGCCCCACATGTTCATGAAGTTCGAGCCGCGCGGCGCGGCGCCGTCGAACGCGGCCACCGTGTACACGGTCTCCTGCTGCATCAGCAGACCGACGACGCCCCGCGCGAACTCGACGCTCTCGAAGTCCTGCGGAAAGCCGTGCGATTCGGCGATGTCCTTGAACGCCTCGTAGCAGATGCGGCCGAGCTCGGCGACGTGTTCGGGCTGCGGGCGGCGAAGTTCGACGGTCATGCGTGGCTCCTCACGTCGGTGCGGGTCGGGTCGAAGCATTACACACCGAGCGTGGGGCGGGCGCAACGGCCGGCGCGATAGTCTCTCGTCGATATCGTGCGGGCGTCGATTCTGGTCACCACGAACCACTCGCCGCCACAGGGGCGCAGCTGCTGCGCCCGCGCTGGCGCCGAGGCTCGTCTCGCGCATGACCCCGCTCGAGTCCCCTCTCCACGTCGTGGAGAGGGGTGGCCGAAGGCCGGGGTGAGGTGCGTGCAGCCAGCGAAAGCCCGGACCGCAGCGCTCGTTAGGCGGCTGCTCCGCCAGCCCCAACGCCAGGTTGACCAGCGTGCGGACGGGGATGCCGCTGGAGCCCTTCACCAGGACGCCCTTCTCGGCGTCGCAGAAATCGACGCCGGCGATGTCGAGGTGCGCCCACGGGCGCTCGTCGACGAACTCGCGCAGGAAGAAGGCGGCGGCGATCGAGCCGGCGCCGCGGCCGCCGCTGTTGCGGACGTCGGCCACCTGGCTCTTGTTCAGCTCCTTGTACTCGGGGAACATCGGCAGCTGCCAGCACCTCTCGCCCGCCGCCTGCGCCGCCGCATCGATGCGTGCGACGAGCGCGTCGTCCGGCGAGAACACGCCGTACGCCACGTTGCCCAGCGCGACGGAGATCGCGCCGGTCAGCGTCGCGACGTCGACGATCGGCGAGAGATCGAGCTGGACGGCGTAACAGAGCGCGTCGGCGAGGATCAGGCGGCCTTCGGCGTCGGTGTTCACCACCTCGATCGTCTTGCCGTTCATCGCACGCAGCACGTCGGTCGGCTTGATGGCGGTGCCCGAGGGCATGTTCTCCGTCGCGGGCACGAGCGCCGTAACGTTGACCTTCGGCTTGAGCCGGGCGATGGCCATCATCGCGGCGATGACGGCGCCGCCGCCCGACATGTCGCCTTTCATCTCCTGCATGCCTTCGTTCGGCTTGATGGAGATGCCGCCAGTGTCGAACGTGATGCCCTTCCCGACGAGGCCGAGCGGCTTCGCTTCGCCGCCGCCCTTGTACGTGAGCATGATGAATACCGGCGGCTGCGCGCTGCCCTGCGCGACGCCGAGGAAGGAGCCCATGCCCATCTTCGCCGCCTCGTCGCGGTCGAGGATCTTGCAGCCGAGGCCGGCTTCGCCCGCCATCGCGTCGGCCCGCGTCGCGAGTTCCGTCGGCGTCAGCACGTTGCCGGGCTCGTTCGCGAGGTCGCGCGCGAAGTTCGTCGCTTCGGCGACGATGACGCCGCGCTCCGCCGCGCGCTCGAGCGCCGCGACCTTCGCGTTGTCGTGCTCGACGATGCGCATCTCCTTGACGTCGAACGCGTCTTCGTCGGCCTTCTTGTGGCGGTCGAAGCGGTAGAGACCGAGCACGGCGCCCTCGGCGATCGCCTGCGCGCAGGCGCCGGCGTCGAGACCGGCGATGCCCGCGCCGTGCGTGATCGTCGCGAAGTCGGCGATACGCCTGCCGCGCAGGAAACGCGCCACGTTCGCGCTGAGGTCGCGGACCTTGTCGACCGTGAACTCGCCGCTCTTCCCGAGGCCGGCGACGAGCACGCGCGGCGACGGGATCTTGCCGAAGGTATGGAGCAGGGTCATCTCGCCGGACTTGCCGCGGATGTCGCCCGAGGCGATCAGCTCCGTGATCATCCCGTCGAGCGCGCGGTCCACGGCGCCGGTGCCGCCGCCGGGCGCGCCGACGCCCTCGAACAGGTTGACGACGACGCACTGCGTCTCTGACTTGGCGATATCGCCGGACTCGACCGTTACCCGCATCCGAGACGCCCTCTCTATTGTGCACGTAGGGATACCGCGCCCGCATCATATGGACGCCCCGGGCGGCGGGCAATGCCGCGCGCTCTACTTTAGATAATCGGCGCGCATGTGTACTTCCCGTAGAGGGCGCCCACACTGAAAGCACAGAGGACGAGACCGCGGCGCGCGCCGATCGCTACGCGAGGCGGTGCCAGGTCGTCGACGCCTCGGTGGGAGTGCCGTCCGCGGCGGTTACGGAGTCGCTCAGCGTGAGGCGATCGCCCTCGACCGCAAAGCGGCGTTCGTGCGTGCCGCCGACCCATTCGGGAAACGCGCTGCCCGCCACGTAGTGCGACACAACGCCGCGCGCGCCATCGATCTCGTACCGGCCAAAGTAGGCGATGTAGCCGGCGACCGCCGACGCCATCGCGGTCTCGATGCCGCCAGCCTGACCGTCCGGCAACACGGCATGATGCGCCTGGTCGGCGCGCATCACCTGCGCCGACATGTTGCCCGCCGCGTCGTACATGAGGATGCCCACGGCGCCCGGGCCGAACGGGTTGGCGTGGCGGCCGTCCGCGCGGCGCCATTCGGTGGCGACGAGCGCCCACGTCCCGATGAGTTCGTTCGTCGACATCCGCTACAGCACGCTCATGCCGGGCGCGGGGTACTGCCGGCAGAAGTCGCGCACCTCCGCGCCGATGCGGTCGAGCGCGTCGCCGTCCGACGCGGCCGCGACGGCTTCGTCCATCCAGCGGCCGATCTGGCGCATCTCCGCTTCCTTCATGCCGCGCGTCGTCACGGACGGCGTGCCGATGCGGAGGCCGCTCGGGCTGAACGGCTTTCGCGGATCGAACGGGATCGTGTTGTAGTTGCCGACGATGTTCGCGCGGTCGAGCGCCTTCGCGGCCTTCTTGCCGATCACCTTCTTGCCGGTGAGGTCGATGAGGATGAGGTGGTTATCGGTGCCACCCGTGATCAGGTCGAAGCCGCGCTCCTTCAATTCGCCGGCGAGCGCCTTCGCGTTCGCGACGATCTGATGGCCGTAGGCACGGAACTCTTCGGTCGCGGCCTCCTTGAGCGCGACGCCGATGCCGGCGATCGTATTCTCGTGCGGCCCGCCCTGGAGACCGGGGAACACGGCCTTGTCGATCGCTTCCGCGTGCCGCCACTGGCAGAGGATCATCGCGCCGCGCGGGCCGCGCAGCGTCTTGTGCGTCGTCGTCATCACGACGTCGGCGTAGGGCGCGGGGTCGGGGTGCGCGCCCGCGACGATCAGCCCGCTGATGTGCGAGATATCGGCGAGGAAGAACGCCTCGACCTCTTTCGCGATCTCGCCGAACTTCTCGAAGTCGTACTGGCGCGGGTAGGCGGTGGCGCCGGCGACGATGATGCGCGGCCGCTCCGCCTTCGCCATCGCGCGCACCTTGTCGTAGTCGATGAGGTGCGAGTGCGGGTCGACCTCGTACTGCACGGCTTTCCAGAAGCGGCCGGTGGCGCTGACAGGCCAGCCGTGCGTCAGGTGGCCGCCGTGCGGCAGCGCGAGGCCCATGATCTTGTCGCCCGGCTCCAGCAGCGCGAAGTAGACCGCGAGGTTCGCCGGCGAGCCCGAGTACGGCTGCACGTTCGCGTGCTCGACGCCGAAGAGCGCCTTCGCGCGGTCCTGCACCAGCGTCTCGATCTGGTCGACGACGCGCTGGCCTTCGTAGTAGCGCTTGCCGGGATAGCCCTCGGAGTACTTGTTGGCGAGCACCGAGCCGGTCGCCTCCATGACGGCGCGCGACGTGTAGTTCTCGGACGGGATGAGGCGGATGCTGTCGACCTGGTACCGCTCTTCCTCTTTGATCAGGCGGTAGATCTCGGGGTCGGTGCGCTCGGTTTCGACGAGGTACTGGTCGCCGATCTGGGTTGTCACTGTGAGCTCCTTCGCGTGCGTACGAGGCGCGGTATGCAGCGGCGCCTCCATCGATTGGGCTGGCGAAAAATGAAACGGCCACGGTCGCCGGTACGACCGTGGCTCGCAGCGTGCACGAAGCCGAGGGCCGTCCTAGCGGCGTGGCCTGCGTCCAGCTCCCATGTGCCCGCGTGTCGAGTTCACGGTGGCAGGGTATCAGCGAGTTCGTCAATTCGAAAGGGTCGGGGTGTCGCGGCCTGCTTCGCCTTCGCGCCGCCTTTCCCTCATACTCCGGGAGGGCGGACGCGTGTCGATCCGACAACGCGCCACCGCGGCACACCCACCCGCCGCAAAACACGAAAACTGCACGTTTAATGTCATCTATCGCGCCCGGCGCCTGGTATCGTCCGGACCCGCACTCGTCGCGGTGAAACGCGCGTAGCCTGAAGGGAAAACAACCTTGGACGCGAATCTGCTCAGCTTCGAGGGCGTCATCGGGTATTCGACCGGGGACGGCGAGGAAGCCGCGCACTTCTTCGAGCACACGCTCGGGCTGACTCTTGGCGCGGAGGACGGGGGGCTGCGCTTCTACGCGCTGTCCGAAGGCCTCACGCTGACGGTGGACGTCTCGGGCGGGATGGCGGGGCAGCCGCCGTACCTGCTCTTCAGCTCACCGCGCGTCGTGGAGGCGGCGGAGCACTTCCTGCAGCGCGGCTGCCAGGTGCGCGAGTTGCCGTGGGCGCCATCCGGCGCGGGCTTCTTCGCGCGTTCTCCGGAGGGGCATACGGTCGCGGTCATCGATGAGTCGGCGCTGGAAGACGGCCACGAATAGAGGCGGTCGCCGCGCTATCGACGGAGAATCCGTTCGGGGGTCCGTGCGAGCGCTGGCGACCTACGCCAGTTCGCGGCGCATCACGTGGCGACGCGTGTCCGCTAAGAGACCACGATGGACGCGCCGCAGGACACCGTTGGCGCGGTGGCTTGAACCTGGACCACGCCCGGAACTGAGCCGACTGCGACGGTACCCGTCACGACGCCGAGCGCGTCCGTGACGGCAGCATCGGCCGTGACGTTGGCATCAGCTCCAGGCTGCAGCACGATCGAGAACTCCACGGTCGCGCCTGCCACGAACGCTCCGGTGACGTCGCGTACCGTGGCCGAGATGGACGTCTGCTCTCCGACGAGCGCGGTCGCCTTGATGGCGACGACGCAGTTGCCCGTCGGTGGTGGGTACCCGCCAGCGGGCGTGTTCGTTGCTGTCGGCGTCGGGCATTCCGCGGCGCATGGCGTCGCCGTCGCCGCCAGTGTCGGCGTCGAGGTCGGCGTCGATGTGGATGTCGGCGTCGAATTCGGTGGCGTCGTTGTGGATGTCGACGTGGATGTTGGCGTCGACGTTGCGACTCCAGCGCAGTCGTCGGCGGTGCCGCTGCCGATGAGGACGTTCACCGGCGTCACGCTGACGACGTTGGACTGCGCGGTCGTCGTGTTCGAGTCAACTGTGTACGTGTCCTGAGCGAGATCGGCAGAGGTGTTGACCGGCACGTCGACGAGGTGCGCCCGGATGCACCCGTCGCCGGTTGCGTTGAACGTGAACGTGGCCAGCAGTCCACCGCTTGTAATCGCCTGTTGGGCAAGGCCGACGCAGCCATAGACCGTGTCAGGCACCACCTGGGCAGAGACGCAGTAGATATCGGACGAGTCTCCAGCCACGCTGATCACCGTCCCGACGTTGCTTGCGGCGATGCTGGTGAGGTTGACGCCCGCACCCACGTCAGCGTGGATGTGCAGGTTGAAGCCGCGTATACGGTGACGTAGCCGTGGTCACCGCGTTGACAGGCACCTGGTTGCCAGACGGCGTCCCCAGCGCGATGTCAGGGCCGACGCCCGCGGCCTCGGAAGACCGTAACGCAGTGGCAACGAACACGAGCGTCGTTGCCACCACCAACAACACTGGAGGCGCGCACCACCACCATGCTTTCACGGTCTGCCGGTTCATGACGATCCTTCGATGGCGGCGGTGCGGTCCCTAAGACGTTCGCGGCATGGCACGGACGTCGAGCTGAGGTGCGCAGGTCGGAATGCCTGAGTAGTCATGAGCGTAGGGTTCCCCTGTATTGCGTACAAGAGCCATTCGGCTCGGTCATTGTGGGCTCTGGTTGTTCGCCAGGTTGGATCGCCTCGGCCCTTCTCATGCGGCCACCCGGGGACCGAAGCACCGCCCGGTGCGAGTCCGGAGGCCAAAGGCCTTCCGGGACGCGAGCGGGGCGAGCGGGATAATTTGTCAACCGAAACCGTTGCAATTGTTAAATCGACGCTGCTATACTCGCGTCACTTTACGTGGGCGTCGCTTCCGGCGCCTCGATGCTTGGTGCGCGTCGCGAGGGCTCGCGGGCGGTGGGGGGTGGCGTCGGATGGATATTTCCAGTTTCCCGAAGTGTCAGAAATGCAAGCTGGGCGACCTGGTGCCGCTGTCGGACTTCGGCAGCCAGGGCGCGGCGATTCACTTCAAGGCGTGGGCCTGCACGAACCCGGAGTGTGGATTCAATATCAAGATCCGAAACGGTGACCTGTACATCGACGAGCCGATCGCGAGCGGCGCGCTGCACAGCCCGCGGGTGCGGTAAGAGAAGTCGTCGGTCGTGGCTCATCGGTCGTCGGGTTGAAGCTTGGGGCGGTCGTTGACATTCAGACCGTCGGGCGCTTTATCGCGCGGCAGGGCCTCGTTACCATAAACGAACCTTGATCTAGCAACGACGGCGAGCGCAGCAGGCTGCGCCCCGACAGCGTCCGGCGTTCTTCCCCTGACCGGCGTACTGGAGGCCCCATGCCCGACTTTGACCTTGAACTGGAGCGCGAGCTGCTTGGCCGCGCTTCGTGCGCCCGCGGCGGGGGGCTGGCGTACGCGCGGCCGTTCGCGCTGACGGGCGACGCGGCGCACTACGCGCGCGACCTCACCGTCGACGTGCGGCACATCAAGCTGCAGATCCGGATCGATCCGAAGGCGAAGCAGATCGCTGGAACGGCCACGCACTACCTGTCGGCGATCAACGCCGGCGTGCGGCACATCGACTTCGACGCGGCGGAGATGCAGATCAGCAAGGTTACGGTCGGCGGCAAGCCGGCGAAGTTCGACTACAGCGACCCGGTGCTCCGGGTAGATGCCGGCCGCGCGCTGAAGGCCGGTATCGAAACCGAGGTGGCGATCACGTATGCCGCGCACCCGCGGCGAGGGCTGTACTTCACGGCGCCGGACAAGGTTTCGCCGAAGAAGCCGCTGCAGGCGTGGACGCAGGGACAGGACGAGGACTCGCGCCACTGGTACCCGTGCATCGACTATCCGAACCACCAGCAGACGAGCGAGGTCATCGTCACCATCCCGGCGTCGATGATCAGCATCGGCAACGGCGAGCTGAAGAGCGTGCGCGAGAACGCGCGCACGAAGACGCGCACGTACCACTGGTACCAGGCGACGCCGCACGTCACGTACCTGCTGAGCCAGATCGTCGGCGAGTTCGCCGAGATCGAGCACCGGTGGCAGGGCGTGCCGGTGCAATACTACGGGCCGCGCGGCCGCGAGGCCGACCTGCAGCGCACGCTGGACCGCACGCCGAAGATGCTCGCGTTCTTCAGCGACGTCACCGGCGTGAAGTACCCGTACGCGCGTTACGCGCAGACGTTCGTGGCCGACTTCATCTTCGGCGGCATGGAGAACGTCAGCGCGACGACGCTGACCGAGACGTCGCTGCTCGACGAGCGCGCGTCGCTCGACGCCGATGCGGATGGGCTGCTGGCGCACGAGCTGGCGCACCAGTGGTTCGGCGACCTGCTGACGTGCCGCGACTGGTCGCACGGCTGGCTGAACGAAGGCTTCGCGACCTATTTCGAAGCCTTGTTCACCGAACACAACAAGGGCATCGACGAGTTTCGCTACGAGCTGTACCAGAACGCGCACATCTACATGAGCGAGGACAGCGCGCGCTACCGCCGCCCGATCGTCGACAACGTCTATCACGAGCCGATCGACCTCTTCGACCGGCACCTGTACGAGAAGGGCTCGCTGGTCCTGCACATGATCCGCACCGTGCTCGGCGACGACCTCTGGTGGAAGGCGATCCGCTACTACGTCAACAAGCACAAGAGCACGAACGTCACGACGCCGGACCTGCAGCGCGCCATCGAGGCCGCGACCGGACGGAACATCGACTGGCTGTTCGACGAGTACGTGTATCGCGGCGGCCACCCGGCGTTCAAGCTCGCGTTCGAGTGGGACGAGGACGCGAAGCGCGCCAAGCTGAGCGTCACGCAGACGCAGGACGAGAAGGACTCGTCCGTCTTCCGGCTGCCGGTCGACGTCGACTTCACGGTCGACGGGAAGGCGCACGCGTTCAAGGCCGAGATCAGCGAGAAGGCGCACAACCTCTACTTCGCGCTGCCCGGCAAGCCGCAGATGGTGCGCTTCGATCCGGGCGGCAACTTCCTCAAGACGGTCGAGTTCAAGCGCGCCAAGGACATGCTCGTCTACCAGCTCAAGAACGACGACGATGCCGTCGGCCGTATCGACGCGGCGAAAGAGCTCGCGAAGCTCGGCACGCGCGAGGCGGCGGATGCACTGAAGGACGCGGTGCTGCACGACAGGTTCTGGGCGGTGCAGAACGAGGCGGCGCGCGCGCTCGGCGGCATGCGCAGCGAGATCGCGCGCGACGCGCTGCTGGCGTGCCTGAAGGTGCGGCACCCGAAGGCGCGCCGCGGTGTCGTGGCGGCACTCGGGCAGTTCCGCGAGGACGATGCCGTGGCGGCGGCGCTCGAGGGCATCGTCCGCAAGGGCGACGCGAGCTATCACGTCGAGGCGATGGCGGCGCAGGCGCTCGGCCAGACGCGGGCGCCGCGCGCGTTCGACGTGCTGTCGAAGGTGGCGATGGCGAAGGAGTCGCAGAACGACGTCATCCGTTCGCAGGCGCTGGCCGGATTGACGGAACTGAAGGACGAGCGCGCGCTGCCGATCGCCATCGAGTGGACGAAGCGCGGCAAGTCGAACCCGGTGCGCGGCGCGGCGACGTTCGCGCTGGGCAAGCTGGGGCAGATCAACGACCAGGCGAAGGAGAAGGCGTACGACCGGCTCGTGGAGCTGCTGTCCGACGATTGGCTGCGCGTGCGGTTGAACGCGATCGCGGCGCTCGTCGAGCTGAAGCTGCCGAAGTCGGTCGGCGAGCTGGAGCGCACGCGCGTGCGCGATCTCGACGGGCGCGTGATCCGTGCCGCGCGCGAGGCGAGCGCCCGTATCCGCGAGGGGGCCGACAAGGGCGACGAGGTCAAGAAGCTGCGCGAGGATCTCGAGAAGCTGCAGGAGGACAACCGCTCGCTGAAGGACCGGCTGGACAAGCTGGAGTCTCGAGGCGGCGGAGCGAAGGCGCGGGCCGCCGCGAATGCCAGGCCGGCGGCGGCGAAGCGGAAGCCGGCGCGAGTCGCGGCGGCCCGGACGCGCAGGTAACAACAGCGCGCAGCCCGGCGGCTACGGAGCGATGGACGGCGGACACAGGCCGGGCGCCGTCGGTGGCCCGGACGGCGCCCGGATGAGCGCGGCGTGTGCCTCTCCCACGGACCGGCGCCGGCTTGCCAGCGGCAGCGCGATCCCCTGTTCGAAGCCGGAACGTGCGCGGACAAGACTGGTGGCGACGCCCGCCCCGGCTCCCCCCGCCAACCCGCGCGCTACTTCGGGGCTTCCGTGCTCGAGAGAGCGCCCGAACGCGCGGTACGAGTGAGGGTCCTTGCCGCCAGCCCTACGCAACCGGCGACGAATCCACACCCGTAGGCGATATGCAGACACGCGAAGACGACGGGTAAAGGTGGGACGTGTCGCCAACCGTGTCGCGGCACAAGGACGAGAGATGCGATGGTGGCAGCGAGAGTATACACCCCCAGCAGCGCCTTGAGTGCATCAGCGCGGCCCAAGATCGCGGCGAACATCGACGCGCCGAGCGCGCCCACGAACGCGGCCGGGACGAGTTGCCTCGGTCGCGCCTGCGCCGGATGGCGCCGCAGCACCTCGGGCTTGGCGCGCCCGTAGCCGCTGTACTGCCGCCACACCGCACGCAGATCGCCGCGCACCGTATAGCGCGAGCGGATCCCCGGGACGAGCATGATCGTGCCGCCGCGGTCGCGCAGGCGGTAGTTGAACTCGTCGTCCTCGCCCTTGTCGATGTCCTCCGCGAAGCCGCCGATGCGGTCGAAGACGTCGCGGCGGTAGGCGCCGAACGCGACGGTGTCGACCGGGCCTTCGCCGCCGACGCGGAACGAAGCGCCACCGACGCCGAAGCGCGACGACATGGCGAGAGCCACGGCGCGGCCGAGGTACGTGTCGCCTTCGCTCTCGATGACGCCGCCCACGCAGTCGGCGCGCGTCTCGTCGAGCGCCGCGACGCTGCGGCTGAGGAAATCGGGCGCGATGGTGGCGTGGCCGTCCACGCGGACGATCACCTCGCCGCGCGCCTCCGCGAGGCCGATGTTCAGGCCGGCGGCCGTCCGGCGGCGCGGGTTTTGCAGCAGGCGCAGGTCGACGGTTGACTCGGCGGCGAAGCGGCTGACGATGAGCGCCGTTCCGTCGTTGGACTGACCGTCGATGACGAGGACTTCGAAGCGGCCGCGTGGGTAGTCCTGCCGCGCGAGGCTGTACAGGCAGCGCTCGATGTAGCGCTCCTCGTCGCGGACGGGCACAAGGACGGAGACGAATGGCTGCCACATGGGGTCAGTGTATCGGCAGCGGAAGTGAGGGATTCGCCGCGGCGCGACCGCTGCCAGCGCCAGATGCGTTGCTGCGCCCGGGCTACTCCGCGGGCGTGGCGGCTTCGACGGGGCGCGTCTCGAGCGAGTCGAGGGCGGTGCGGACGTTCTTCGCGAAGAGCTGGAGCTGCTCGTCGAGCCGGCGGAGCATCTCGGTGGCGTAGCGGTCGGCTTCGTCCATCTGTTCGTTCGCCAGCTTCTCCGCCTCGGCCATGCGCGCGCGGGCCTGGTTCTCCGTGTCGAGCAGCATGCGATCGCCGCGCGCCTCGGCTTCGCGCACCAGCATCTCGGCGCGCGCTTCAGCGGATTTCACGATGGACTCGTTCGACAGGATGTCGTCTACCTGCTCCTCAGCGCGGTGCAGCTTGATCTTCGCCTCTTCCTCAGCGCGCGCGATCATCTCGTCGCGACGGCGCAGGATCTCCCCGGCTTCCTTGATCTCGTTGGGCATGGCGGCGCGCATCTGGTCGACGAGGTCGAGCAGGCGGCGGCGGTCGACGACGACTCCAGCGCCGATGGGCATGCGGCGGCCTTCGGCGATCATCTCCTCGAGGCGGTCGATCAGGTGTAACGAATCGATGGCGCACCTCCCTGTGCTGGCGCGGCTATGTTCGTTCCGCGTACTTCTTCTTGAGCGCGGCCCAGACCTGCGGCGGCACGAGATCGCTCACATCATACCCCAGCGCCGATACCTCGCGAATGCGGGTGCCGCTGATGAAGAGTTGCTCCAGGCTGGCCATCATGAAGATGGACTCGATCTCGGGCGCCATCTTCTTGTTCATCAGCGCCATGTCGAACTCGGCCTCGAAGTCGGTGACGGCGCGCATGGACCGCACGACGACGCTCGCGCCGCGCTGCCGCGCGAAGTCGACCATCAGGCCGGAGAACGACGCCACTTCGATGTTCTTGCAGTCGGCAAGCGCTTCGCGCAGGAGCCCGACGCGCTCGGCGGTGGAGAACAGGTAGTTCTGCTTGAGGTCCGTCACGGCCACCAGCACGTGGTCGAACATCTTGGCCGCGCGGCGAGCGATGTCGCGGTGGCCGTTGGTGACCGGATCGAACCTGCCCGGGAACATAGCCAGCGTCAAGACACACCCTCCCTTACGTAGATCGCAACGGCTGTATCGCCGTGCACCCGCGCCTTGTACCGCCGCAGCCGGCCCAGCGTTTCGGGCGCAGCCGTCTTCTTGTGGTGCTCCAGCACCAGCACCGAGTCGTCATCGACCAGCGGCGAGGCCGCCAGCGCCGTCACGGTGGCGAGGCCGCCCTCATCGTAATACGGCGGGTCGGCGAGGACGAGGGTGTACCGACCGGAAAGCCGCCCGATCGCACGATCCGCTGTCAAGCGGTGGACACGCCCGCGGGATTCGAATCCGGTGCGTCTCAGGTTCTCGGCGATGATCGCCGCCGTCGCGGCGTCACTCTCGACGAAATCGGCTTCGCCATCGCCCCGGCTCAGCGCCTCGATGCCGAGCGCGCCGGTGCCGGCGTACAGGTCGAGCACGCGCGCGTAGTCGGCCCCAAGCGCATCGAGCATGTCGAAGATGGCGCCGCGAACAAGATCGGACGTCGGGCGCACGCCCGGCCGTCCCGAGGCGCGCGGCTTCGGCGGGCTCACAAGCGTCCGGCCGCGGGCGCTGCCGCCAATCACGCGCATGGGGCGTTGGTCATTGATCGTTGGTCGTTGCGGGCTCGGCATCACTGCGGCGCGGGCACCGCTGCCGGAACAACGTCGATCGACACGAGCTGCCCCGCGCGGATGACGCCGTCGCTGACGATCAGCGTGACCGTGTATGTGCCTTCCTTCGCGGGCGCGGTCCAGGTGACGGCGTCGCCGGTCTGCGGCGCGAGCGTGCCATCGCCCGTCGACCAGGCCGGCGTCAGCAACTCGCCGTTGGGGCGCGACAGCGTGAGAGTGCCGGTATCGGACGCCTGCGCGACCGGCGTCCAGACGTCGGCGCCGCCGCCCTGGGTGGAGACGTCGTTGATGGTGACACCGCCAAGGCCGTGACGCTGGGCGAGATCCAGACGGAAGGCGGCGCTGAACGCGTTCGCGATCCAGACTGTCCGCGTGCCACCGCGGCCGGGGTACCTGAACGTCACCGAACGGGCGCCATCGTCCCACTTCAAACCGCTCGCGTTCTCGCTCGCGGCGAGGTTCTGAGCGATGAGCTGCGCCTTCGAGCCGGGGGTGACGTCGCCGGTCGACTTCACGGTGACGACGCTTGCGCGAGCGAGCGCGTCGTCCAGCGACAGCGTGCGCAGGCCGTCGCCGCCGCGCTCGACGCTGAGCGAGCTGATGCTCAGCAGCACCTTCGTGCGGTCCACCTTGTCAGTGATGTAGTTGAGCGCCGCTTCGGTGTTCTGGAAGTACAGCTCCTGGTCGAGTTCGCCCGCCAGCTCCAGCGTGTCGGCCGACTTGCCGAGTTGCTCCCAGTCGTACGCGCCCGGCTGCATCGTGCCGTTCTCGTTCACGGGCATAGGCAGCGTCAGCGTCAGCGTACGGCCATCATCGTGCAGCGCCTTCGCGAGCAGGCCAATGAAGGCCGTGTACTGGGCACGCAACGACGGGTTCACGGCGCGATAGTCGATATCGATGCCGGCGAAGTTGCCCTGCTTCACGGCGTCCGCAATGGCCGCGGCGTGCTTCGCCTGGAGATCGCTGGAGCGCAGGATGGCGTCAACGGTGTCCGTGTTCAACGCGGCGACCGCGGGCACGACCTTGTAGCCCGCCGGCGGCACGGCGGGCGGCTGTCCGACGATCCCGCCGGCGTCCGTGGGGATGAAGACGATCGGGTGCAACGTCGTAATCACCGCTTCCGCCCGCTTGTCGAGCGTCGTGCCGGCGGGCATCGAGCCCGCGACCTGCAACGTCGCCTTGCTGCGACGCAGGACCACCACGTTGCCGGGGAGCGACCCGACATCACCGCGGGCGGCCTCGCCGCTCGCCACCAGCGTTGCGTCCGAGAGCCGCTGCCACTTGGCGTCAACGTACGTGTAGAGCGCGAGGCTGCGCTGCTCGGTCTGTTTCTCCTTCAGAGGCACGGTGATCTTCGCCGCACCGCGCTGGTCCTGCGGAGCCGCCAGGTCGAACAGCGCAGACGCCGCAACAAGGCCTGGCGGAAGTTTCGGCATTCCGCTGCGTACGGTCGACGTGTAGGTGTCAGCGTTGCCCGGACCGCTGGGGATCCCGCCGTCACCGCTGCCGCCACCCCTGCTCAGGATCGACACCGGGGGAAGGAGGAGCACGAGCAACAGGATCGCCAGGCCGACGATCGTCCCCGCGACGTAGACGGCGGCACGGTCCGAGCCGGGCGGCTCCGGCCCATCACTGGTCGTTCTGAGAATGCGGTCGAAGGGACCGCGTTGCTGGGTGGCCATCGGCGGCCGGCGCTCCGAAAAAGCGCGGTGGCCCGTACCTCCGTAACGATTCGTCGCGTGTGGGCGGACTGTCGTCGTGCGGCTACGGCGGAAGTGTGGCTATCGAGCGGGTGGAGATCAACTATCGGCACCCAGGACGGTCCATCGCCCTTCGGCGAGCACCCGCCGGAGGACGGTTACGCCGGGGCCCGGATCATACCGGGCGTGCATGAACGGCCCACGCGCGGGGGCGGCAGGCGCCTTTACAGGCGCCGATCGCCCGGTTATACTCGCGGCGTCCAGACTGGGGCCGATCTGCCTCAGTTCTTTTTTTCACAATCACCTCCGGCATTCGGCGGACAAACGGACGCCGGGTGGAACCGATCGGAACGTTGCCATGGTCGATAAGTCGCAACCGCTCACGGAAGCTGGCCTGAAGAAGGTCGAAGAGGAGCTCGAGCACCTCCAGACCGTGCGCCGGCGCGAGGTGGCCGAGAAGATCCACCAGGCCAAGGAGTTGGCGAGCACGCAGAACGACGCGGAGTACGAGGACGCCAAGAACGAGCAGGCGATGCTCGAAGGCCGGATCGCGCAGCTCCAGAGCTTGATCACCAACGCGTCGATCATCGACGAGGCGGGGGCGCACAAGTCGAAGCTCGTGATGCTTGGCAGCAGCGTCAAAGTGAAGACCAGCGAGGGCAAGTCGCACGAGTACACGATCGTCGGCCCGGCCGAGGCCGATCCCCGGGAGGGGAAGATCAGCAACGAATCACCCGTCGGACGCGCGCTCATGGGCAAGAAGCTGCACGAAGAGGTGCAGGTCAGCGCGCCAAAGGGCGTCATGACGATGAAGATCACGAAGATTAGTTAGCGGCTGCCCGCCAGCGGCGGACAGTGAACCGTAAGGGCGGACTTGTGTCCGCTCTTTTCGTTTGGACGAAGCTCCATAGTTTCCGCCTTCTCACCTCAACCGCCCCGTCTCGTCTCCCGGTTCCACGTCTTATACCCTTCGGCCATGCCAGGCGAAGACGAGCTCATCCAACTGCGCACCGAGAAGCTGGCGCGGCTGCGCGCGCGCGGCGTCGACCCGTATCCGGCGCGCACATCGCGCACGCACACCGCGGCCGAAGCGATCGCCGCGTTCGAGCGCTGGGAGGCCGGACCAGACGAGGCGACGCGCGGCGACGCGCCGACGGTGTGCGTCGCGGGGCGGATCACCGCGCTCCGCGACATGGGCAAGGCGTCGTTCCTGGATGTGCGTGACGGTACCGAGCGCCTCCAGTGCTACCTCAAGAGGGATATCATCGGCGAAGAAGCGTACGGCGGCATCGCAGACCTCGACCTGGGCGATTTCCTCGCGGTGAACGGCCCTCTCTTCCGCACGCGCACGCAGGAGATCACGGTCGAGGCGAGGTCGTACGACGTGCTGACGAAGGCGCTGCGGCCGCCCCCGGAAAAGTGGCACGGCATCGAGGACGTCGAGATCCGCTACCGGCAGCGCTACCTGGACCTACTGGGCAACGCGGAAGTGCGAGAGATCTTCCGCAAGCGCTCGGCCGTCGTCGCGGCAATCCGCCGCTACCTGGACGGGCGGGGCTTCATGGAGGTCGAGACGCCGGTGCTGCAAGCTGAGGCGGGCGGCGCGGCGGCGACGCCGTTCGTCACGCACCACCGCGCGCTGGACCAGGACTTCTTCCTGCGCATCTCGCTGGAGCTGCACCTGAAGCGGCTGGTCATCGGCGGCTTCGACCGCGTGTACGAGATGAGCCGCATCTTCCGCAACGAAGGCGTGTCGTGGAAATACAACCCCGAGTTCACCATGCTCGAGACGTACGAGGCGTACGCCGACTACAACGACGTCGCGCGGATGGTTGAAGACATGGTGTCGGGCGTGGCGCGCGACGTCGTTGGCAGCACGACGGTGCAGTTCGGCGAACACACGCTCGACCTCGCGCCGCCGTGGGGGCGCGTGACGATGCGCGACGCGCTGATCGAGCACGCAGGCATCGACTTCGAGGAGCTGCGCACGCGCGAGAAGCTGCTGGAAGAGCTGCAGCGGCGCAAGCTCAGCGATATCGACCCCGGCTGGTCGTGGAGCAGGCTGCTCGACGAAGCCGTCTCGCACTACGTCGAGCCGAAGCTGATCCAGCCGACGTTCTTGCTGGACTACCCGAAGGAGATCTCACCGCTGGCGAAGAACAAGCCCGGCGCGCCCGGCATCGTCGAGCGTTTCGAGGTGTTCTGCGCGGGCTTCGAGCTGGGCAACGCGTATTCGGAGCTGAACGACCCGATCGACCAGCGCGAGCGCTTCGAGACGCAGGCGCGTCTGGCGGCCGCGGGGCTCGAAGAAGTCGAGACGCTCGACGAAGATTTCCTCGTCGCGCTGGAGCACGGCATGCCGCCCACGGGCGGCCTCGGCATCGGCATCGACCGGCTGGTGATGATCCTCACCGGCCAGACGTCGATCCGTGAAGTGATCTTGTTCCCGCAGCTCCGCAGGAAAGATCAGTAGAGCAGCGGCGCAACGATGAATCCTCCGTCCGAAGTACAGTCCGCGATGCGCGAGTGGCAGGCCGTCACCGACGATCTCGTCGCGATCGTGCGCGCGTTCGATCCGGCGCGATGGGACGAGCCGAGCGCGTGCGGCGGCTGGACGAACCGGCAGCTGCTCGTCCACCTGGCGACGGGATACGGCGTACGTATCGCGGTGCTCCAGTCGGTCGTCGACGGCACACCGGCGCCGGAGATCGATGCGGACGCGGCGAACGCCCGCAACGTCGAGCGGCTGGCGGGAGCGCCGGTCGACGAGATCGTCTTCGAGCTGACGCGGACGCGCGGACGCGTGCTGGTGTTGCTCTCGCGCGTGACGGCGGAGCACCTGGACCTGGCCACTTCGCTCGGCGGCGGGAAGCCGCTGCGCGAGGCGCTGCCGGCGCTGAGCCAGCATGACCTCGAACATGCCGCGGAGTTGCGAGGATAGCAGCGCCGCTGCTGGCGCCGGAAGCTACGCGGATGCAGCTTCCGCACCGATCCCTTGACGCCCTCTGCCGACGAAGGGTCCTTCCGCTGCGATATTCGCAGTTCCCCCCGCTTGAGACTTCCCTCCGATCGATCCACAATGCCCGTCACTAGACCCGGGAGGGACGCCGCCGTGGACGTACAACACTTTGACCTGCCAGTGGCCGTGACGCTGCGGCTGCAATCACGGTCGGGCCGGATCGAGGTCGTCGCAGAGCCCCGCGACGACGTGGCCGTCGAGGGCGACCGTTTCGACGCAAGCGAATCCGACGGCGGCGCGACGCTCGAGGTGCGCGCGGGGCACGGCGGATCGAAGTCGCTGTCCGTGCGCTGCCCGGCCGGTACCGATGTGGTCATCGGCACGCATTCCGGCACGGTGAAGCTTGTCGGTGACTTCGGCGCCGTCTCCGTGACGACGATGAGCGGCAACATCGAGGTCGAGAGCGCGGACGAAGCGGACCTGCGCAGCGGCGCCGGCGGCATCACCCTCGGTGCGTGCCGGGACCGCTGCAGGATGAACTCGATGAGCGGCAGCATCAACGCCGGCGCCGTCGGCGCGGCATCGGCGGGCACGATGTCCGGATCGATCACGATCGAGCGCGTCGCGGGGCGCTTCAAGGCGCGCAGCGTCAGCGGGACGATCCGGGCGGCGTGCGCCTGCGAAGGCTCGATCGTGGTGAAGACAGTCTCGGGCAAAGTACACCTCGATCTGCCGACCGGCACGGCGCTGGACACGCGCTTCAAGACGCTGTCCGGCCACGTGCGTAACCCGTTTCCGGTGGGCAACGACTGCCACTTGGAGGCGATGAGCATCTCCGGCTCCATCGAACTGGTCCCGACATGATGGCGGCTGCCCCGGCCAGGTCAGACGTGGTGCACGGCACCGTCATGTTCACCGACATCGTCGGCTTCACGGAGTTCACGGCCGTGCGGGGCGACGACGAAGCGATCGAGCTGCTGGCGTTACAGGAGCGCATCGTCCAGGAAGAACTGGGCGCGGACGCACGCATCGTTAAGCAGCTGGGCGATGGTTTGATGGTCTGGTTCGCCGACCCGTGCGCGGCGATCGAGGCGGGGCTGCGGCTGCAGGAGCGCTTCGAAGAAGCGTCGTGGAGCAGCGACAGGCCGCTCTGGGTGCGCATCGGCCTGCACTCCGGCCAGCAGTCGCGCCGCGGCGACGACCTGCTGGGCCACGACGTCAACGTGGCGTCGCGCATCGTCAACCTCGCCGATTCCGGCGAGGTGCTGGCGTCAGAGGCGACCGTGCGGAGCGCGGACGGCGGCCTGCCAGACGTCGAGTTCAAGCGCCTGGGCCCCGTCGTCATGAAGGGCATCCCGGATCCCATCAACCTCTTCCGCGCGGAACGGCGCGGCGCGGCTTGACACGGGCCGCGTTCATCAAGCTGCTGCGGCGCTAACTCCCCCTCAGTCCGGCCTGCCGCACCGGCGTACCTCGAATGGTGCGATGCCGATGACGCCGCGGCTGCGCGTGCAGCTCCGAGAGTCGGTATCGATGACGAGCCGGTTCTGCGCGTCGACCTGTGTGCTCAGGCGGTCGAGGTCGCCGTAGCCGTTGCCGAACGCGAACTTGCCGTCTGGACGCCATACCGCGCGCGCGTTGTTGCAGTCCTCGACGAGTGCCCCGGGCACGCCCGGCAGCGGATTGAGCGTGCCGACGCCGGCCGTCTCCTCGTAATGCACGCGGCAATCGCCGTTCAGCTCCTGCTGCCGCGACGAACGGTCGTAGAGCGCGATGAACTCACCATCCGGCAGACGCGTGAGAAACAGGTGCTGCTGCTCGAAGAAGTTCACGGACCCGGGCGGGTACGCGCCGGCATCACCGGCGACGAATCCCTGGACCGGCTGATCGGCGTTGTCTCCTTCGTTGAAGATGGTGCCAATCGCCACGACGATGCCCACGAGGATCACGGCCGCTATGCCGATGCGGAGCAGGCAGCCGCCTCGTCCGGCGCGACGCCGCGGCGGCGTCTCGGCGACTTCGTCGTTCATCCGCCGTACCCGGTACGGACGCGCATCGCGATCATCGCTTCGAGCCGCAACGCGGCATCGAGCGGCAGATCGGCGCCGCGCACCATGGCTTCTTTCGCACCGCGCAGCGCCGCCACGGGCTGCGCCGCGAGCCTCGCCGCGACGGCTTCGGCCTCGTGCTGGAGACGGGCACGCGGCACCACGCGCTGCACGAGGCCCGCGCGCAGCGCGGTCGCGGCGTCGATCGGTTCGCCGGTGAGGATCATCTGCCGCGCGACGCCGGGCGGCACGGCGCGCGGCAGCATCTGCGTGCCGCCGGCGGACGGGATGTAGCCGAGCGTCACCTCTGGCAGCGCAAACGTCGCATCATCGGACGCGATGCGGATGTCGCAGAACAGGCTCAGCTCGCATCCCGCGCCGAACGCGTATCCGTGGATCGCGGCGACGAGCGGCTTCGTGCACGCGAGCATCGCGCCCCAGACGTCGCGCTCCTGCCGGGCGCGCCGCGCGTCGACGTACGACGGCGCGGTGCCGAACTCGCTGATGTCGGCGCCGGCCGAGAACGCGCGGTCGCCCGCGCCACGGAACACGGCCACGCGGATCTCGGGGTCGTCGCGCACGGCGGCCATCGCCGTCCACAGTTCGTCGCGCATCGCCATGTTCACAGCGTTGAGCACGTCCGGACGGTTCAGCGTCAGCCAGGCGACTCCGTTGTCGGCTTTCTCGAAGAGCAGCGGTGCGTCGGTCACGATCTAAGGCTAACAGGGTGAGGGTAGCGGTAGAAGCTAGAGCACGACGAGGTTGTTGCGGTGCACGACCTCGCTGCCGTACTGGTGACCCAGCACCGACTCGATGCGGTCGGAGCGGAGGCCGCGGATGACGGCGAGATCGCGGTCGTCGTAGTTGGTGATGCCGCAGGCGATGGCGTGGCCGTCCGGCAGAACGATGTTCACCGTATCGCCCCGCTTGAACGGGCCGTGGACGTCGCGAACGCCCGCCGGCAGCAGGCTCTTGCTGCGCTCCGTCAACGCCTTCGCCGCCCCGGCATCGACGACGATCGCGCCCTTCGTCGCGAGGCCCGACAGCATCCAGCGCTTGCGGCTCTCGACGCGGCTCTTGCGCGCCGGCAACATCGTGCCCACGTGCTCTCCGCCGGCAAGACGGTAGAGCGCGTCACGCTCGCGGCCGTCGGCGATGAAGACGTCGGAGCCACCGCCGGTCGCAAGCTTCGCGGCCTCGAGTTTCGTGATCATGCCACCGGTGCCGCGCATGCTCTCGCTTCCGCCGGCGATCGCTTCGATCTCCGGCGTCACGCGGTCGACCCGCTCGATCAGCTTCGCCGCACTGTGCGTGCGCGGGTCGGCGGTGTACAGGCCGCCCGTGTCCGTCAGTAACACCAGCAGGTCGGCGTCGATCAGATTCGCGACGAGCGCGGAGAGATTGTCGTTATCGCCGATCTTGGCGCCTGCGATCTCGTCGATGGCGACGGCATCGTTCTCGTTCACGATGGGCACGACGCCCACCTCCAACAGGCCGAGCAGCGTGTTCCGCGCGTTCAGGTAGCCGATGCGGTCCGTGAGGTCGCGCTTGCTGAGCAGCGTCTGCCCGACGACACGCCCGCGCGCGGCGAACAGCCGGTCGTATTGGCGCATCAGGTGCGCCTGTCCGACCGACGCCAGCACCTGGCGGAACGGGATGTCGCGGCGCCGCTCGTCGCTGAGGGCCAGGCGCTGGCGGCCGGCCGCAATGGCGCCGGAGGTGACGATCAGCACTTCGCGGCCTTCGTCCATGATGCGGACGACCTGCGCCACCAGCGACGACATCGTGGCGGCATCGAGCTGGTCGGTGCCCGCGGTCAGCAGATTCGTGCCGAACTTGGCGACGATCCGCCGGTACCCGGGCTGCGCCCGCTGCTTCGCCATGTCGTTGCGCCTCTTTCGCCGCGATTCGCGAGATTATAGCAGCGCCCGGCCTCCTGCCCGACGGTGCGGCCCGCACGCGGCACGCCTACAATGCGACCGATGGACCGGCGCATCTGGATCCTGGCGAAAAGCACGTACCTGAGTTTCGCGCGCGACAACTGCACGCAGCTGGCCGCCGCCATCTCGTACTACGTGCTGTTCTCCATCGTGCCGCTCGCCATCCTTGCGGTCTCTATCGCGGGTCTCGTGCTGGGCAGCCAGGAGGTACGCAACAGCATCACGAACCGCGTGCTCGACGCGGTGCCGCTCAGCCAGACGGAAGGCCGCTCCGCGGTCGAGAGCGCGATCGACAGCGTCAAGCGCGTAAGCGGTCCCGTTGCGGCGCTCGGCCTGCTGGGCACGCTGTGGACGGCATCGGCGGTGTTCGCCTCGATTCGGAAATCGCTGAACACGGTGTGGGGCGTCGAAGAGCACCGGCCCTGGGCGCAGGCGAAGCTCGTCGACCTGGCGCAGGTCGCTCTGCTCGGCGCCATGCTGCTGGCTTCGTTGGTGCTGACGGGCGTGTTGCGCGCGGCGCGGCACCTGAGCGCCGCATACGTAGGGCCGCTGGCGAACCGCAACCCGCTGTGGGAGGTGCCGCCAATCGTACTGCCCGCGCTGCTGACCTTCGCGACGTTTGCGCTGATGTACCGCATCGTGCCGGCGACGCGCCCCAGGTGGCGCGACGCGCTGCCTGGCGCCGTGCTGGCCACGTTACTGTTCGAGGTGCTGAAGGACTCGTTCGCGTTCTACGTCGCGAACTTCAACAACTTCGACGTCGTGTACGGATCGCTTGCGGGCGCGCTGCTGTTCCTGCTGTACACGTTCCTCTCGTCCAACATCCTGCTCGTCGGCGCGGAGTTCACGCGAACGATGGAGCGCTATCACCGCCACGAGCTGGACGCCGAGATCTTCCCGGTCGACCCGCCACCGCCCGTGACGACGCGTGCGCTCCGCGCGGTGAAGGGACTGTTCGTCCGGCAGTAAGCACCCGCGAGCAAGAACGTCGAGTGAGCCGCGACACCATGAACCGGCGCGCCGATGACGAAGGGCGGACCATTCTGATCCGCCCTTTGCGCCCTATGCGTTCGTCGCGGGCTTGAGGCGCGCGCCGGCTTCTCACCGGGTTACTGCTCTTCGATGACGATCGTGTTGATCTTGGTACCAGGCGTCGTCGCGGTCGCCGGGTCACGCGGCGTGATCTTGTCGAGCACATCGCGCCCGGAGACGAGCTGCCCGAAGACGGTGTACCCGCCGTCGAGGTTGGCCTGCGGCGCGTAGTCGATAAACCACTGGCTGCCGGCCGAGTTCGGCGCGCTGGTCTTCGCCATGCCGAGCGTGCCATCGAGGAACTTATGCGTGTTCACTTCGTCCGGGATGGTGTAGCCGGGCCCGCCGCGTCCGGTACCCGTGGGGTCACCAGCCTGCGCGACAAAGCCCTGGATGACGCGATGGAACGTCACGCCGTCGTAGAACCCGTCGCGCGAAAGGAAGACGAAGCTGTTGACGCTGTGCGGCGCTTCCTTCGGATACAGCTCCAGCCGGATGTCGCCGATGTCCATCTTGATGGTGGCGAAATACTTCTTGTTCGCGTCGATCGTCATCGGCGGTTCTGCAGAGTACGTCTTCTTGCCTCCTGCCTGCGTCGGCGCGACGGCCGGCGTGCTGCCTGTCGGCGCCGTCGAAGCGGCCGTGGATGATGCTTTCGTGCCGGTTGCCGCGACCGAGTTCGCCGTGTTCGCCGGCGGGGTCTCGCTCTTCTTATCGCTGCTGCCACCGCACGCCGCGGCAAGCAGCGCCGCACCGAGCGCGCAGGTCATGAGTAATCGCATGGTTCGTGTGCCTCCTCGGGCACGATAGCAGGGCACCGCGCGCGCGTCCCAGCCGCAGCTTGGCACACTCCAACGGGGACCTCGATAACGAACATGAACGCGCGCGCCGCATCGCTACTCGAAGATGCTGCTCGCGACTTCTTCGATGCTGCGCTGCACGTCCACGTCGTCCGTCAACGCCCAGACGACGCCGACCTGGCAGGCGCGGCGCGCCGGGATGCCGGCGTGGATCATCTTGCCGGTGTACACGAGCAGCCGCGTGCTCACGCCCTCGGCCAGGCCGTGCTCGCGCAGGTTGCGCACCTTCTCGCCGAGCTTCGCCAGGTCCTGCGCGACGTCGTCCGAGACGCCGCTCTCGTGCGCGATGATCTTCGCCTCGAGCTCTTTGCGCGGGTGCGTGAACTCGATCGAGATGAAGCGCTGCCGCGTGCTGTGCTTCAGGTCTTTCAGCGCGCTCTGATAGCCCGGGTTGTACGAGATGACGAGCAAGAAGCCCTCCCCCGCCTCCAGGATCTGGCCGCGCTTCTCGATCGGCAACACGCGGCGGTGGTCGGTCAGCGGGTGGATGAGCACGGTCGTGTCCTTGCGCGCCTCCACGACCTCGTCGAGATACGCGATGGCGCCGACCTTGACGGCGCGCGTCAGCGGCCCGTCGATCCAGCGGGTCGATTCGCCTTCGAGCAAGTAGCGACCGACGAGGTCGCTCGCCGTCAGGTCTTCGTGGCACGCGACGGTGATCAGCGGCAGCGCCTGGAACGCGCCTTCCGTGCTCTTCTCCTTTGCCGTGCCTTTGTCCTTCACGATGGTCAGCGGGCGTCCGAGCTTCCACGCCATGTACTCGACAAAGCGCGTCTTGCCGCAACCGGTAGGACCCTTAAGCAGCACGGGGATCTTCGAATGGAACGCCGCTTCGAACAACTCCACCTCGTCGCTCGTCGGCACGTAGTACGGCTCGACGTGCGGGTGGTACTCCTCGATGGCGTACTGGCGGTATCCGCCCTCGATCCCGGTCTGCTCTTCGGTCGTCATGTCGTCCCTCCCGGGGCTTTCACTCCAGCGGCTGTCGATCGCGTGTGGCAGAGCCTCAGCGCGCGGCGGCGCCGGTCAGCTTCTCCCACTCGCTCAGCACCCGCTGCTTCAGCTCGTCCAGCGTACCGCTGTTGTCGATCGTCACCTGCGCGTGCTTCGCGCGCTCCGCGTTCGTCAGTTGCGCGTCGATACGGGCGCCGGCCTGCTCCGCCGTCAGCCCGTTGCGCTCCATCACCCGTTTCCGCGCGATCTCCGGCGCGACGGTCACGACCCAGACCTGGTCCGTGATCGGGATCCAGCCGGCCTCGATCAGCACCGCCGCCTCGAGCACCACGACCGGCGTGCCCTCCGCTCGGATCTTGGCGAGGCGCTCTGTCCATCGTCTCGCGCATCCACGGCCAGACGATGCCTTCGAGGCGCTTCCGCTGCGCCGGGTCGCCGAACACCTTCGCGCCGAGCGCTTTGCGATCGATCTCGCCGTCCGCGCCGACGACGTCAGGACCGAACGCGTCGACGACCGCCTCGTAGCAGCCGCTTCCGCGCCGGTACGCCTCGTGACCGACCTTATCGGCGTCGATGATCAGCGCGCCGCGCTCGGCGAGCATCTGGCTCACGACGGACTTGCCGCTGGCGATGCCGCCGGTCAGGCCGATCACGACAGTCACGCGAAACTCCGCAGGGAAGCGAACGCGCCGGAGGTCCGGCGCCTTGTGAAATTATGTGCGACTCGCAGGGGTCGGACAAGCGGGAGCGGGTCTATCGGTCTCTTCAGTCTGTCTGTCTCTCCAGAGCCCACTCCTCTGCCGGGGTGAGGCCGCGCATGGCGCGAAGGCCGCTCGCATGGCAAAGTGGCCGCACCGAATGACTGGCAGACCGAAAGACTGAGAGACTTCAACCATGGTCGACCGACTGAACGGCAAGACCGCGCTAATTACGGGCGCGGGCGCGGGCATCGGCCGCGCGACGGCGCTGCGGTTCGCCGCCGAGGGCGCGAACGTCGTCGTGTCCGACGTCAACGACGAGGCGGCGCGCGCCGTCGCAACCGAGATCGGCGAGACGTCGATCGTCAACCACTGCGATACGTCGGTCGAAGCGGACGTCGCGGCGGCGATCGAGGCGACGATCAAGGCGTTCGGCGGCATCGATATCCTCGTCAACAACGCGGGCGTCGGCGGCGGCGTCGAGTGGGACCGGATGATCGCGGTCAACCTCAGCGGCGTCATGTACGGCTGCAAGCACGGCTGCGAGGCGATGGCGGTGCGCGGCGGCGGATCGATCGTCAACCTGTCATCGATGCTGGGACTGATCAGCGTGCCGTTCCCGAGCGTCGAAGGCTACACGGCCGCAAAGCACGGCGTCGTCGGGCTGACGAAGCACTACGCGACGAACTACGGCACGCGCGGCGTGCGCGTCAACTGCATCAACCCCGGCTGGATCGAGACCGCAATGACCGACCCGATCGCGCAGGCCGGCGGCAAGGCGTACATGGAACAGAACAGCGCGCTCGGCCGCATGGGCAAGCCGGAGGAGGTCGCCGCGGTCGCGCTGTTCCTGGCGTCAGACGACGCCTCGTTCGTCACGGGCAGCTCGTACGTCGTCGACGGCGGCTGGACGGCGCGATAGCGATATGCAGATCGAACTCGTCGAAGCGACGCACGCAAACCGTCCCGTTCTGGCCGCACTCTTCGAGCTGTACCTCTACGACTTCAGCGAGTTCACGCACGAGGACGTGGGCGACGACGGGCGATTCGGCGCGCGGTTCCTCCACCGCTACTTCGATGCGGATGAGACGCGCCGCGCGCTCCTCCTCCGAATCGACGGCAAGTGGGCGGGGCTGACGCTGCTGCACCGCGGCGCCTTCCTTGTCCACGACGATGAAGCGATGGACATCGTCGAGTTCTTCGTCATGCGCAAGTACCGGCGCCGCGGCGCCGGCGAGGCGATGGCGCGCGCGATCTTCGACCGCTTCCCCGGCCGTTGGGAGGTGCGCGTGATGGCCGACAACGTATCGGCGCAGGCCTTCTGGCGGAAGACCGTCAGCCGCTACACCGGCGGCCGTTTCGAAGAGCGCATCTGGGACGACGACCGGTGGGCCGGCATCGTGCAATTCTTCGACAGTCGTCAGCACGGGAAATAGTCCATTCGCACCTGCCCGCCCGGAGTCGGCGCTGCCTACGATGGCTGTGATGGCGCACGATGCCCTCTGGAAGCTCGACGCGACCGAGCAGGCGGCGCTCGTACGCGCGCGCGAGGTAAGCGCGCTCGAGTTGGTCGACGCCGCGATCGCGCGCATCGATGCGCTGAACCCGCGCATCAACGCTGTCATCACGCCGTTGTTCGATGAGGCGCGGCGGCAGGCGCGGGACGGCGATTACGGCGACGGGCCGTTCGCGGGCGTGCCGATGCTGATGAAGGACGGGTGGATTCAGGTGGAGGGGACGCCGTACTACCTCGGCACGAGGGTGCTGCGTGACGTCGGCTATCGCTCGCAGCGCACTACGGAGCTGGCGCGGCGCTTCCAGCGGGCGGGCTTCATCTTCCTGGGAAAGACGAACGTGCCGGAGCTGTCGTCGGCCGTGACGACGGAGCCGGCTGCGTTCGGCGCGACGCACAACCCGTGGGACGTCGATCGCGCGCGCGGGCGGATCGAGCGGCGGGTCAGCGGCGGCGGTGGCGGCGGGCATGACATCGATCGCACACGGCGCCGACGGCACGGGCTCGCTGCGCAATCCGGCGGCGTGTTGCGGCGTCGCGACGTTGAAGCCTTCGCGCGGGCGTGTGCCGCACACGACGCCCGCCGAACAGCGGGATACGGCGCGCGTGTGGGCGGAGATGGCGCTGGCGCGCACCGTGCGCGATCTGGCCGGCGCGCTGGACGCGATCGCCGGTCCGGAGCGCGGCGACACCGTCACCGCGCCGGCGCCGGCCGGCCGTACGTGGAGGAACTCGCGATCGAGCCGGGCGCGCTGCGGATCGGGCTGCTGACGCGCGACGTGATGGCGGGGATGAGCGTCGACGCGGAGTGCGTGCGAGCGGTACAGCGCGCGGGCGCGGCGCTGGCGTCGCTCGGGCATCGAGGTCGAAGATTCGCATCCGGCGGCGCTGGACGGCATCTTCGGGCCCATCGCAAGCGCGATCGCGGACGTCGTGACGCTTGCGCGGTTCACGGATGTGCGGTGGCTGGCGCGCGCGGCGGGGCGCGAGATGACAGCGGCGGACCTCAAGCCGGAATACCTGGCCATGGCCGCGCAGGCATCACACCTGAGCGCGATGCAGCTCAGCGACTCGTACGCCGCGATCGAGCGCCAGATGCTGCCGGTGCACGACTGGTGGACGGACGGACACGACCTGCTCGTGACGCCGGCGCTGCGGCAACCGCCGTGGCTGCTAGGCTGAAGGGCGGCGCGCCAGGACTCGGGGCTCTTTCCGCACGTCTTCAGCTTTACGGGCCAACCGGCGCTCTCGCTGCCGCTGCACTGGACACCGGAAGGGTTGCCTGTCGGCGTGCAGATCGTCGCAGCGTACGGGCGGGACGACCTGCTGCTGCGGGTCGCGGCGCAGCTCGAGGCGGCGATGCCGTGGGCAGACCGCTGGCCGCCGATCGCGACGGGCTAACGCTCGCCGCTGATGCAGCGGCCACGCCGGCGCGGTGCGCTAACACCACTTCGGAGTTGCTTCGCCGGTTCGGCGCGGACCAACGTCCATACGACATTAGGGAGAAGAGCGCGCTAATTGATCAAGCGCGTTGATCTATTGTCGCTTGACAAGGGCACGCCGTATACTCGTCGCAAAGTGATTACACAGGTGAGCGCAATGAAGGTTACGTGTCTCCAGGAGAACCTGGCGAGGGGCCTCGGCATCGTCGGTCGGGCAGTCGCATTGCGAAGCACGCTGCCGATCACGTCGAACGTCCTCATCTCCACCGAACATGGCCGCATCAAGCTGGCCGCGACGAACCTCGACATCGCCCTGAGCTGCTGGATCGGCGGACAGATCGAGGAAGAGGGCGCGATCACCGTTCCGTCGAAGCTCATCACCGACTTCGTCAACTCGCTGCCGGCCGAGAAGATCTCGCTGACGCTCTCGCCGCGCTCCAAGCAGGTGAAGCTCGTGTGCGCGCGCAACGAAGCGACGATCGGCGGCATGGACGCCGACGACTTCCCGCCTATCCCGTCGGTCGAAGGCGACACGCTGGAGATCGACGCGAAGACGTTGCGCGAGGCGATCACGCAGGTCGTCTTCTCGGCCGCCACCGACGATTCGCGCCCGGTGCTCACCGGCGTCGACGTCGTCGTTGACGGCGATCAGCTGACGCTCGCCGCGGCGGACGGCTTCCGGCTGGCGGTGCGCACGCTCAAGCTCAAGAAGAAGGTGGGCGAGCGGCAGGAAGTGATCGTGCCGTCGAAAGCGCTATCGGAGCTGAACCGCCTGCTCCAGGACCAGGAAGACCCGGTCCAGGTCACCTTCAACGCGAACAAGACGCAGGTGCTCTTCAAGCTCAAGGACATCGAGCTGGTCGCGCAGCTCATCCAGGGCACGTTCCCGGACTACAGCCGGCTGATCCCGAAAGAGTGGGGCAGTCGCGCCGTCGTCGAGGTGCGCGACTTCCTGCAGGAGACGAAGATCGCGTCGATCTTCGCCCGCGACGGCAGCGGCATCGTGCGCATCACCTTCCAGGGCGGCGATGACGGCACGCCCGGTCACATGACCGTCGCCGCGCGCGCCGAGGAGATCGGCGACAACACCGGCGCGCTCGACGCGGCGGTGGAAGGCGAGCCGTCGAAGATCGCGTTCAACGGCAAGTACCTGCAGGAAGTGCTGCAGGTGCTCGACGGCGGCCGCGTCGCGCTCGAGACGACGGGCCCGTCACAGCCCGGCGTCATCCGCCCCATCGACAACGACAACTACGTCCACGTCGTCATGCCGATGTTCGTGCAGTGGTAGCTGCCGGCTGATCGCGGCGACCGCACCGTGTCGCGCATCTCAGAACCTGCTGGTCGGCCAGGATGTTGGTGAAGTGCGGCCCTGCCGTAGCGCGCGTCGGCCGCTGACGATACCCGCATGAGCCACTTCTTCGTCGATGTCCTGCCCGACCTGTATCACCATCACATCGTCGCCGCAGGGAAGCAGCCCCAGTTCTTCGTGCTCCTGTCCTTCCTCACTACGTTCGTGGTCACCCGGGCCCTGACGTACGCGATGCGCTCGGGCCGTCTCCGGTTCGTCCGCAGCGTGAAGGCGGGCGACACGCACATCCATCACCTCGTCCCGGGCATACTGCTGCTGCTCATCGCCGGGTACCTGGGCGTCGCCGTCGACCGCTCGCGTCTCGAGATCGTCGCCATTGTTTTCGGCATCGGCGCCGCGCTGACACTCGACGAGTTCGCGCTCTGGCTCCATCTGCGCGACGTCTACTGGGAGCGCGAGGGGCGGCGCAGCATCGATGCCGTGATTATCACCGCGACGATCCTCGGCATCTTCGTGATCGGAGGCCAGTTCTTCATTGAGGTGGCCAAGGAGATCTTTGGACGTTCCTAGGGCCGTGCGCGGTTCGCGTACCGCGGGCCTGAACGCGCGCGCTCCAACGTGCTGGTTGCCTCGCGGCGAACGTTAGATCTTCCGTACCTTCACGGCGGTGCCGTAGGCGCAGATCTCCGTCCAGTTCGGCCCCATCTCGGATGTGTCGAATCGCATCGCCAGGATGGCGTCGGCGCCTTTCGTCTGTGCCTCTTCGACCATGCGTTCGATGACCTGGTTGCGGCTGTCAGTGAGCGCCTGCGTCATGCCCTTGAGTTCGCCGCCGAACATCGACTTCAGGCTCGATCCCATCTGCGAAAACGCGTTGCGAGAGCGTACGGTAAGGCCGAACACTTCGCCCAGAACTTCGGTGACTTCATATCCCGGTAGATCGTTCATCGTAGAGATCAGCATGCCGGAACGATAGTCCCCGGGCCTGCGCGTTGCAAGCCTGCTCGCTGCCGCGCCGTGTTCTCCGAACGAAGGGTTCCCGATCAAGGCCGCGACGTTGCACCGGTATCATGTCGCGCATGGACCCACGCTCGCGGACGAAGACTACTGCTACATCACGACGGCGGGGCGAGTCTCCGGCAAGCCGCATACGGTCGAGATCTGGTTCGGGACGGCCGGCAACACGATCTACGTGCTGGCCGGCGCCCGCGAGAACGCGGACTTCGTGAAGAACGCGAAGAAGCAGCCGACGGTCCACGTCCGCATCGGCAAGGCGGCATTCAGCGCACGAGCACGCATCGTCGCGGACGCCGATGAGGACGCGCTCGCACGCAGGCTGCTGCTCGAGAAATACGCACCGCCCCGCTACACCGGGGGTGATCTGAGCGATTGGGGGCGCGATGCGCTGCCCGTCGCGTTCGATCTGGGCAAGCGCGTCTAGCGCGTGAGCCACGTCGCGAGCCCGCGCCATGCTTCGCCGGCGCCGTGGCCATGCCGTGGTGCGAGGCGCGGCGGGTGCTTCCGATGCGCGGGGGTCGCGCGAGCGGCGGCGGCTGCGACGGCCTGCGCGACCGGCAGCCGATCCGGCGTCACGGGCGGCCCGCCGATCACCACGGGCGACGCGGCATCGGTGACCGTTGCCCAGCCGTCGCTGAAACCGCCGAAGTCCGTCGTCCAGTACCAGCCGTACGTGCTGCCGGCTACGTAGAAGCGTCCGATGCCGATGCTCGTGTAGTTCGCGCCGAGCATGTTCGCGTTGTGACCGGGGCTGCTCTTCCAGCCGTCGAACACCTGTTGCGCCGTGGTGTAGCCCGCCGCGATGTTCTCGCCAAGAGACGTGTTGAACCCGTAGCCGCAGTCACGGATCCGCTGCACCCACGTGCGGCTCAGGTCGTCGTGCGCGAAGTAGTTGTTCGTGCCAAGGTCCTTCGACTTCCACGCCGACGCCTTCGTCAGCATGTACGACGCCACGAGCGGAGGCAGGTTGTTCTGCGCGCGATAGTTGTTGATGAGCACGAGGAACGCCTGCTCCTCGCTGTCCATCGTCGCGTCGACCGTGCAGTCGCCGGCAGCAAACGCGCGCGGCGCGGCGCGATCAGCGACCGCGAATGCAACCGCGATCGCCAGAATGGCCGCCAGCGCTGCGCGTGCGGTGATCGAAACGAGCATGAGCGTCTCCCGTACCCCACCCTCACTATCGGCACGGCGAGTGGCCCACGAACCCCGGCGGCGAATGCCGCGGCGCTTCCAGCGAGCGCGGCATCAAGGGTATGTGTGTATCTGGCCGAGCTGCACGACGTCGAAGACGCCACCGGGCACCGTCTTGAGCTGATTGAGGTCCTGGGTGTGCGGGGCTTCAGCTGTTCCGGCGACGCGAGGCGGCGCCGCCTTCGATCGGCGCCGTCAGCGGGACCGGGTACGGCCCGGGGTCGCTCTCACTGCCATACGCCGTGAAGTTGATCGGGACCATCGGCTGCGACGGCGGCACGACGATGTACGGGATGCCGTACGCGCCGCCGCCGCCGAAATCGGCGTGCAGATTGCCGCCGCCGATGTTCGAGATGTACGTCGCGGAGTCGGGATCGATCGGCACCTGCGAGATGTCCTGGTTCCAGGGATTATCGGCCGGGAACACCGGGCAGCCGCCGATCGTCGCCCCTCCCGCCGGCAGCGGTGTCGCCGACGGCGCCGGTGTCGGGAGCGGGACGACGGTCTCGTTGCCTGGGATCGAGATAGCCTGCGTCGCGACAGCCGCGCCGCTCACGTCGCCCGCGGTCGCGGCGCCCGTCTGTGTGACTGGCACTGGCGCGTTCGCCGCCGCTAGTTCGCGGATCCGGACGTTGCGCGCGCAGGCGCAGGCGCTGGAGGCGGGCGTACTTCCACCGGCCGCGGCCGATGCCGACGCTCTGATTCGCCGGCGCGGGTGCGGCCGTGGCGGCGGCGATCGGACGCGCGCCGGGCGATGCCACGATCAGGGCTCCGGACGCCACCGCCAGCGTCGCTCGCCCCGGCTCCGGCGGCGCGTGACTGCGCCGGCGCGTCCTGCGCTCGAGGTGAGGCGCCGCCGCACGCAACGGCGAAGACCGTAACAGCCGCAGCGATGGTCATGCTGATGGAACGCCGAGTCAGGCATACGGACGCGCCTCCACACAGGACACGGCGCCGACCCGCGACCGGCCGTTCGCTCGGATCGCCGCGACGAACGACGCCCCGACCGCGACTCCTGCCCTCTTCAAGTTTCGACGCGGAGCGACCCGTCTGTTGCGAGAGCTATCGGGAAGACAATCGCGACTTACGCCAGCTCGTCTATGCGGACGACGCGGCGCTCCGACGCGGCTTTGTGCGCCGCCTCGGTGAAGCGCATCACGTCGAGACCTTCGGCGGCGGTCATCTCGCACGGCGTCCCGTCGAGCAGGTGGTCGTGCCAGTCGCGACCGCCGATGCGGAAGCTCGCGCCCCAGTCCGACTCGATGGCGTGGTACTCCGTCGTGACGCCGTCGCGATACAGCACGAGCGGCGGCGCCGACGTCAGCAGTCCGGAGCAGTGGTTGATCCAGATGATGCCCTTCGTGCCGATGATCTGCACGCGCTCGTCGTTGGTGTAGTACTTCGACGGCACCAGCAGCTCCGGCGAACCGGTCGTGTCCCAGGAGCCCAGGCGGTTGCGCGCGGTGTGCTTCCACGCGACGAGCGCCGGGCGGTCGATCTCGATGCGCGCGATCTCCGACGTCGAGGATCCACGCAAACACTTCTTCGACCGGCCCGAGCAGGTACTGCGCGATCGAGAAGATGTGATAGCCGTGGTCGAACATGCACGGCCCGCCGCCGCATCGATCTTCGTCGAGCCGCCAGAGCCACGATCGGCGCGGCACCTCCCAGCCGGGGCCGTTGCCGCCGATGACGCTGATGTGCTGCGTCGTCGGCTCGCCGATCGCGCCTTCATCGATCATCCGCTTCGCCTCGACGAACGGCGGATAGTGACGGAAGTTCTCGAGCACGCGCAGGTCGACGCTCGCCGCGGCCGCGGCATCGACCATGCGCCGCGATTCCGCGACCGAGCGCGCCATCGGCTTCTGCACCGACACCGGCTTGCCCGCCGCGAGTGCCGCCAGCGTCACCTCCTCGTGCAGGTGATGCGGCAGGATCACCTCGACCGCGTCGACGCGATCGTCCGCGAGCAGCTCGCGATAGTCGGTGTACGATCGCTCCGCGCCCCACTCCTTCGCGCGCGCCGCGGCGATCTCCGCGTCGGCGTCGCAGACGGCGTAGATCGACGCGCGCGAGCCCGCCCCGTACGCGAGCGCGTGCAGGTCCGCGATGCGCCCTGCGCCGATGATGCCGATGCGGAGTTCGGGTGTGGCCATTGGTGGATCAGCCTGTCAGCAGCTCAGCCTGTCAGCCGTCAGCAGAAGTCTATGCACACCACGGCGTAGGGGCACGCTGCGGCGTGCCCGCTTGTTGGCGGGCGTCGGGCGAGGCGCACTAGCCACTAGCCACTAGCCACTAGCACCCTACACCCCGTACAGCCTCCGCGCGTCGGCGCGCAGCTCGGCGCGGAAATCGGGATGCGCGATGCTGACCAGCTCTTCGATGCGGCGGCGCAGCGTCTGGCCCTTGAGCCGCGCGATACCGTACTCGGTGACGAAGACGTCGGCATAGCCGCGCGGCACCGTCACGGCGCTGCCCTGCGGGAACATGGGTACGATGCGGGATCGCCGCTCGCCGTGCACCACTGACGTCGACGGCAGCACCGTCACGCTGCGGCCGTTCTTCGCGTGCAGCGCGCCAACCGCGAACGCGAAGGCGCCGCCGGTGCCGCTGTAGATCTCCGGGCCGATCGTCTCGCCGTTGATCTGGCCCGTGAGGTCGACGAGCAGCGCGTTGTTGATCACGCACATGTTGTCGTGCGCGGCGATCACCTGGATGTCGTTCGTGTGGCTCATGGTGTACAGCTCGTAGCGCGGGTCGCCATCGACCTGCGCGAACTCGTGCGCCGTCAGCGGGCCGAACGAGGCACCGACGACCTTGCCGGGATGGACGGTCTTGCGGGCGCCGGTGACGACGCCGTGCTCGACGAGCGCGGGGATGCCGCCGAAGATCAGCTCCGTGTGCACGCCGAGGTCGCGCTTCTCGGAGAGAAACGGCGCCATCGCCGCCGACACGGTGCCGGTGCCGAGCTGAAACGTGTCGCCGTCCTGCACGATCTCGCTCGCGACGAGCGAGCAGATGACGGCCGCCAGCTCGTCCTCTTCGTGCGTGCGCGGCGGGCGGCGCAGGAACTTCCACTCCTTCGGCGCTTCGACGAGCTTCTCGAATTGCGAGACGTGGATGCGGTTGTTGCCGCCGGTGCGGATCAGGCGCTCGTTCACCTCGCCGACGATATGCGTCGCAACCGCCGCGACCTCCGGCGCGCCCCAGACGCTCATGCCGAAGCTGCACCAGCCGTCCGCGTCCGGCGGCGAGACGCTCGTGAGGAAGACGTCGGGCTTGCGGTCGAGCCAGTAGCTCTCGTCGGCCCGCGTGGGCGGCGCGATGACGTAGTCGAGCAGGCCCTTGCGAAAGGCGGGGCGATCGCTGGCCTGCAGGAAGAACGTCCGCACGTTGAAGTTGTTCGGCGTGTCGTCCTGCCACCACGAGATGAACGTCGCGATCGAATTCTCGATCTCGACGTTGTGCAGCTCGTCCGCGCGCGCCGCCAGCGCGCGGCACAGCGCCAGCGGCGTCTGGTAGTGCATGCCGATGACGACGCGGTCGCCGTCGCGCACCACGCGCACGGCCTCTTCAGGCGTCGTCAGCTTCCCGGCGTATCGCTCGCGCCAGTCCATCGCGTTCTCCTCAGAACCGACGTGAGGCTATCATGCTCCGAATCCGCGAGCGAGAAGCGAAGGCGATACCACCATGACATCAGGCAACGCGCAACCGCCCGACCCGCAGCTGACTGGAGCAGAAGGTCCGCCACCTCGCCGGCATGATGACGGGCGCCCACGTCGCCGCCATGATCGCGCTTGGCCTGCGCCTCGGGCTCTACCGCACGCTCGCGGGCGCGGGCGCCGTGACGAGCGGCGACCTCGCCCGGCTCAGCGGCCTGCACGAGCGCTGGCTGCTCGAGTGGCTTCGCGGCCAGGCGGCCGCCGGCGTCATCGAGTATCGCGGCGGCGAGCGCTTCGAGCTGTCGCCCGAGGTGGCATCGCTGCTCTCCGACGAAGACAGCATGTCGTACATGGGCGGACACTTCTCGGCGATTCCGCACCGCATGCGCAGTCTCGAAGTGCTGCCTGAGGCGTTTCGCACCGGCATCGGCTTCTCGTGGGACGAGCGCGGCGTCGAGAGCGCATCGTTCACGGAGCTGTCGTTCCGCAACTGGTACCGCCACGCGCTCGTGCCCGACGCGCTGCCGAAGCTCGACGGCGTCGTGCAGCGGCTGGCCGGCGGCGGCAAGGCGGCGGACGTCGGGTGCGGCGCGGGCGTCGCGCTCGTCGAAATGGCGCGCGCATTCCCGAAGTCACAGTTCCACGGTTACGACATCTCGGCGCACGCGCTCGCGCGCGCCGCGGACAATCGCGCGGCGGCCGGCGTGACCAACGTCACGTTCCACAACGCCGCAACGAACCCGCTGCCCGGCGACGCGTCGTTCGACTTCATCACGACGCTGGATTGCCTGCACGACATGACGCACCCCGACGCCGCGGCGCGCGGCATCCGCGCAGCGATCAGGCCCGACGGCGCCTGGTTCATCGCCGACATCAACGGCGCGCCGACGTTCGAGGAGCAGATCGCCAGCGCGCAGACGCCGATGCTCTACGCGCTGTCGGTGCTGTCGTGCATGTCGTCGTCGCTGTCGGAGCCGGGCGGCGCCGGCCTGGGCACGCTCGGCCTGCCGGAGCCGGCGATGCGCGCGCTGGTTGAGGCGGCGGGGTTCACGCGCTTCCGCCGCGTCGACCTGCCGCACCCGATCAACGCCTTCTACGAAGTGCGGCCATAGGCGATCCGCGGGGTCACCCCGCGGCGCTGCTCTCGGTCGCGGGCGACACGGCCGCGCGCGCGTCGAGCCAGCCGGCGATGTCCGCCAGCACCTGCTCCTTCTCGGGCTCGTTCAGGATCTCGTGATACAGGCCTTCGTAGAGCCGCAGCGTCTTGTCGGTCGATGCGGCGCGGCGGAACAGCGCCTCGCTTCCCTCCGGGCGCACGAGCGCGTCGGCCGTGCCGTGCATGATCAGCAGCGGCTGGTCGATCGTGTCCATCCGCTCTTCGATGACGCGAGCGGCGCGGATCATCGCCGCGACGAGCCCCGCCGGCATCTTGCCGCGAAAGTTCAGCGGGTCGGAGTCGTAGAGCGCCACCACCTCCGGGTCGCGCGACACGGTCGCAGAGTCGAGCTTGCGCAGACGCAGTCGCGGCGTGAAGCGCCCCAGCAGCAACAGGATGCGCGTGACCAGCCGCGGCGTCTTCGCCGGCGCCGTTAGCCCGGCGCCGCTGAACAACAGCCCGCGCACCTCCGGCCGGCGCGTGATGGCGGACAGCGCAACGATCGTGCCGCCCATGCTGTGACCGAGCAGCCATGGCAGCGCTCCGCCGTGCCGTTCGCGCACGCGCGCGAGGAAGACGTCCACATCGTCCATGTATTCGCCGAACGATCGCACGAAGACGCGCTCGCCCTCCGAGCGACCGTGGCCGCGCAGGTCCAGCGCGTACACGGCATACCCGCGCTGCGCCAGCCAGCCGCCAACGTAGTCGTAGCGGCCGCTGTGCTCCGCGTACCCGTGCACGATGACGAGCGCGCCCTTCGCGTCGCCGTCCGGCAGCCACGCCCGCTCGAACAGCCGCAGCCCGCCCGTCGTCTCGAATGTGCCCTCGGTCTTCTGCATCTCGCGCCTCTCTCCCAATCACTCCTGCCAACAGACGTCAGTATCGGGCTTCCGGCCGCCAGCCTCCACCCGCCCGTTCGCTACACTTCGATCATCCGATCGCCCGCATCGAGACACACATGACAGCATTCGACTCCTTCCATCCCGCCGTCCGGGCGTGGTTCCAGCGCAGCTTCGACGCGCCGACAGGCGCCCAGCTCGCCGGCTGGGACGCGATCGCCGCCGGCCGCGACGCGCTGATCGCCGCGCCGACCGGCTCGGGCAAGACGCTGGCGGCGTTCCTCTCGAGCATCGATTCGCTGATGAAACGCGGGCTCGACGGCGGGCTGCCGGACGGCATCGACGTCGTCTACGTGTCGCCGCTGAAAGCGCTGAGCAGCGACATACGGCGTAACCTCGAAGCGCCGCTCGAAGGCATCCGCGACGTCGCGCGCGAGATGGGCATCGCGCCGCCGGAGATCCGCACCGCGCTGCGCACCGGCGATACGACGCAGGCCGCACGCGCCGCCATCCTCCGCAACGCGCCGCACATCCTGATCACGACGCCGGAGTCGCTGTACCTGATGCTCACGGCCGAGCGCAGCCGCGCGCTGCTCCGCAACGTGCGCACCGTCATCGTCGACGAGCTGCACGCGCTGATGCGCGACAAGCGCGGCAGCCACCTGATGCTCACGCTCGCACGCCTCGACGCGCTGTGCGAACGGCGTCCGCTGCGCATCGGACTGTCCGCGACCGTCCACCCCATCGAGGACGCCGCAGCCTACCTTGTCGGCACGGCGAAGAACGGCGCGGACGGTGCGCCGGACTGCACGATCGTGAACGTCGGCCACCAGCGTGACCTCGATCTAGCGATCGAAGTGCCTCCGGCGGACCTGCAGGCCGTCGCCGCGCACGAGCAGTGGGCCGACATCTACGACCGCATCGCCGCGCTGATCAGCGAACACCGCACGACGCTCGTCTTCGTCAACACGCGCCGCATGGCGGAGCGCATCGCGCACAACCTTGGCCAGCGCCTTGGCGAGGAGCACGTCGCCGCGCACCACGGCAGCCTCTCGAAGGACCGGCGGCTGCAGCTCGAAGGGCGGCTGAAGGCCGGCGAGATGCGCGCGATCGTCGCCACCGCGTCGCTCGAGCTTGGCATCGACGTCGGCACCGTCGACCTCGTCTGCCAGATCGGATCGCCGCGCGCGATCACGACGTTCCTGCAGCGCATCGGGCGCTCCGGCCACGCGCTCGGCCGCACGTCGCGCGGCCGCCTCTTCGCCACCACGCGCGACGAGCTGCTCGAATGCGCCGCGCTCGTGCGAGCCGTCCGCGCCGGCCGCCTGGACCGCGTCGAGCCGCCCGTAGCGCCGCTCGACATCCTCGCGCAGCAGATCGTCGCCGAGTGCGCCTGCCGCGAGTGGGACGAGGATGCGCTCTACGACATGGTCCGCACGGCGACGCCGTTCGCCGGGCTCTCGCGCGAGGACTACGACGACGTGATCGAGATGCTGAGCGAAGGCGCCGCGCCGCGCGTCGGGCGTGGCCGTGCGCTGCTGCATCGCGACCGCATCAACCGCACGCTGCGCGGCCGCCGCGCCGCCCGCATCACCGCGATCACCTGCGGCGGCGCCATCCCGGAGGTCGCCGACTATCGCGTGATCCTCGACCCGGACGAGACGTTCATCGGCACCGTCAACGAGGACTGGGCCGTCGAGAGCATGGCGGGCGACGTCTTCCTGCTGGGCTCGCACTCGTGGAAGATCCGCCGCGTCGAGTCGGCGCGCGGCGTGCTCCGCGTCGAGGACGCGCAGGGCCGCCCGCCCAGCGTGCCCTTCTGGCTCGGCGAAGCGCCGGGCCGCACGTGGGAGCTGTCGGAGGAGGTCAGCCGCCTGCGCCGCGACATTGCGGAGCGGCTGAGCGCAGACTTCCCTCTCCCTCTGAAGGAGAGGGCGGCGCCGCAGGCGCCGCGTGAGGGCTCCGTCGCCGCCTGGCTCCAACGCGAATGCGCGCTCGACGCGCTCGGCGCGCAGCAGATCGTCGATTACGTGGCGGCGGAGCAGGCCGCGCTCGGCATCGTGCCTTCGGACACCGACGTCGTCTTCGAGCGATTCTTCGATGACGCCGGCGGCATGCAGCTCGTCGTGCACGCGCCGTTCGGCGGGCGCGTCAATCGCGGCTTCGGGCTGGCGCTGCGCAAACGCTTCTGCGTGAACTTCGATTTCGAGCTGCAGGCCGCCGCGACCGACGACGCCGTCGTGCTGTCGATGGGGCCGCAGCACAGCTTCCCGCTCGAAGACGCGTTCTCGTTCGTCCGCGCCAGCAACGTCCGCTCGTCGCTCGAGCAGGCGATCCTCTACGCCCCGATGTGGGGCGCGCGATGGCGCTGGAACGCGACGCGCGCGCTGCAGATCCTGCGCAGCAACGGCGGCAAGCAGGTGCCGCCCGCCGATCCAGCGCATGCGGTCCGACGACCTGCTCGCCGCCGTCTTCCCGGAGCAGGTCGGCTGCCAGGAGAACATCAGCGGCCCGCTGCAGATCCCCGACCACCCGCTGACGCGCCAGACCGTCCGCGATTGCCTGCACGAGGCGATGGACGTCGACCGCCTGGAAGCGGTGTTCGAGAAGATCGAACGCGGCGAGATCCGCCTGCACGCGCGCGACACCACCGAGCCGTCACCGTTCGCCCACGAGATCCTGAACGCGAAGCCGTACGCCTTCCTCGACGATGCGCCGCTGGAAGAGCGCCGCACCCGCGCTGTCACGCTGCGCCGCACGCTGCCTGAGAGCCAGCGCGACCTCGGCCAGCTCGACGCCGCCGCGATCGACCGCGTCCGCGACGACGCCCGCCCGGATCCCCGTGACGCCGACGAGCTGCACGATCTGCTGCTCAGCGTCGTGGCGCTGCCCGAGCACCTCACCCCGGCCTTCGGCCACCCCTCCACACAGTGGAGAGGGGCTCAGCAGGAACGCACATGCAGCCAATGACGATTTCCCCATCGCACCGCTCGATCCAGCTCCCCCTCTCCACGACGTGGAGAGGGGGCCGGGGGTGAGGTGCAGTCCTGGCTCAAACCCTGATTGCCGCCAACCGCGCGTCGATCGTCCGCACGCCGGCCGGCAACCTCTGGTTCGCCGCCGAGCACCTCGGCGCGATCGAGCAGCTCTACCCGGGCGCACCGATGGAGCCACCCGTACACCTGCCCGCGCACATCGAAGCGGCAGCGGTAACGCGCGAAGACGCCGTGCTCGCCGCCGTCCGCGGCCACATGGAGTATCTCGGCCCAGCGACGGCTGGCGGAATCGCCGCGATGCTTGGTCTCGGCGCGGGCGAGGTGACGTCGGCGCTGGCGCGGCTGGAGGGCGAGGGCATCGTGCTGCGCGGCTCGTTCACGCCGAACACCAACGTCGAAGAGTGGTGCGACCGCCGCCTGCTCGCGCGCATCCATCGCCTCACGCTCGACCGCCTGCGCAGCGAGATCGAGCCCGTTACCGCGCAGGACTTCATGCGCTATCTCTTCGCGCGCCAGCACGTCGCCGGATCTCGGCGGCTCGAAGGCAAGCGCGGCGTGTTGGAAGCGATCGCGCAGCTGCAGGGCTTCGAGATCGCGGCGGTCGCGTGGGAGCGCGACGTGCTGCCGCTGCGTGTCGTCAACTACAACCCGCAGTGGCTCGACGAGTTGTGCCTCGCCGGCGACGTCGCGTGGGCACGGCTCTCGCTGAAGAAGACGACCGGCGCGGGCCGGGGCGCTTCGCCGCAGCGCGCGACGCCGATCACGCTCGCCCTCCGCCGCGATCTCGGCCGCCTGCTCGAGACGGTGCGCGGCTCCGAACAGCCCGAAGATCCACGGAGCGGCGCCGCGGCCGCCACGCTCGATGCGCTGCGCCAGCACGGCGCGCTGTTCTTCGACGACCTCGCCGCCGCCAGCCGCCAGCTCCCGGCGCAACTCGAAGAGGCGCTCTGGGATCTCGTGGCGCGCGGTCTCGTCTCGGGCGATGGCTTCCAGTCGCTGCGGCAGATCATGACGCCCGCCGGCTCGGCACGCGCCCGCTCCGCCCGCCGCCACAGCCGTCAGTCCGGCTCGCGGCTGCCGCGATCGACGTCGCCGCAGGGCCGCTGGTCGATCGTCCACCGCTTCCAACCGGAGCCTTCGCCCGCCGACGAGCTGGCGGAGTCGGTCGCGGAGCAGCTGCTCGCGCGCTACGGCGTCGTCTTCCGCGATCTCGTCGCGCGCGAGAACTTCGCCGTGCCGTGGCGCGACGTCGTGCGCGCGCTGCGCCGCATGGAGGCCCGCGGCACGGCGCGCGGCGGCCGCTTCGTGGCGGGCTTCATCGGCGAGCAGTACGCGCTGCCGGAGGCGGTCGACGGCCTGCGCCGCGTGCGACGCGAAGAGCGCACGGGCGAGATCACCCGCATCAGCGCCGCCGATCCGCTGAACCTCGCGGGCATCATCACGCCCGGCGCGCGCGTGCCCGCGCTCCACACGAACGCCGTCATCTTCCGCGACGGACTGCCGATCGCCGTCGAAGAAGGGCGCAACATCACCGTGCGCCCGGAGGCCGGCGACATCGATCTGCGCGACGTGCACGCGACGGGTCGCGCGGCGCACCCGGCGGCATCACAGGCGTAACAGTCGTCAGGGACAGGTCTTCAGACCTGTCCGCCGCCCGCGTCGCCACCTGCTCGAGTTTCATCCGCCGCACCGGCAACGACAACGCCCTCGCCGATGACGATCGGCGAGGGCGGGCCAGTGCAAGTTCGTCGCGCGGATCAGCCGGCGCGGACGGCTTCGATGTGCAGTGTGATCTTCACCTTGTCGCTGACGATGACACCGCCCGTCTCGAGCAAGCCGTTGAAGTTCACACCGAAGTCGCTGCGGCTGATCTGCGTCGTCGCCGTGAAGCCTGCTCGCTGGTTGCCCCACGGATCGGCTACTTGGCCCTCGAACTCCGTGTCGAGCACCACTTCCTTCGTCACGTCGCGGATCGTCAGGTCGCCGATCACGCGGTAGTTCTCTGCGTCGACACGCTCGACGCGCTTGCTGACGAACGTGATCTTCGGGAACTTCTCGGCGTTGAAGAAGTCGTCCGACCTCAGGTGCGCGTCGCGCTGCTCGTCCTTCGTCTCGATGCTCGCGACATCGATCGAGGCCCGGACGGTAGACGCAAGCGGGTTCGCTTCGTCACCTTCGATCGAGCCTTCGAGCGCTCCGAAGCGCCCCTTCACGGTCGAGATCATCATGTGCTTGACCGCGAACTCCGCGATCGAGTGCGACGCATCAATATTCCATGTGCTGACGGCTACCTGGGTGGTCATAGCTGTTTCTCCTCTGTGGCTGCGCTGGCTTCCCATCCACCAGTCCATTACCTTCCGTAAGTCACTGTAACCCGGTTAGCTTACCCTTGTCAAGGGGCTTACTTCGCGTAATAATGGGGCATGGACACGAACCCGGAGCACGTAGGGGGCTTCTGCCCGCGCTACCACCACGCGGTGGAGCTGATCGGCCGCCGCTGGACCGGCGCCATCATCCGCGCGATGCTCGGCGGCGTCACGCGCTTCAGCGACCTCACGCAGATGGTCCCCGGCCTCAGCGACCGCATGCTCTCGGAGCGACTAAAAGAACTCGAGGCGGAAGGCATCGTGCAACGAACCGTGTTCCCGGAAACGCCGGTCCGCATCGAATATCACGTCACCGAAAAGGGGCTCGCACTCGCCGGCGTCGTCGACTCGATCGCGGCCTGGGCCGAGCACTGGCTGCCACTCAACGACGCCGGCGTACCGCACGTCGCGCCGGAGACCGCACCAACCCGCTAGCCAAACCCGCCCGCCTTCCCGCGACGCGCGCGCGCTCCTACACTGAGCGCACATCGACACGCAGGAGGCTCCACCATGCCCGACATTCGAGATCTCGCGGAACGCCTGTGGACAGGCAACCTCACGTCGGGCGAAGCGCATCCCGTCACGGCTCAGTTCCGAGAGGGCGACGAGATCCTCCCGGGCGTCCTCTTCTACAAGGGCTTCGCCAGCGCCAACACCATCGACACCGGCGAGGCGCTGGTAATGCTCGACACGGGCGCCTTCACCGACACGAAGGCGCTGCACGACGCCGTCCGCAAGTGGCGTCCGCAGACGCCGCTGGCCGCCGCCGTCTTCTCGCACCACCACGTCGATCACATCTTCGGCGTCGCGCCGTTCGAGCGCGAAGCGGACGAGAAGCGCTGGCCCCGCCCGCTCGTCTACGGGCACGCGGGCCTCGGGCCAAACTTCGATCGTTACAAGAAGACGCTCGGCTGGAACGCCGCGATCAACGTTCGCCAGTTCGCCTTCCCGGTCGAGCGGTTCCAGTGGCCCGCGGAGTACCGCTATCCCGACGTCTCATATCACGACCGCATGACCTTCCGCAGCGGCGACCTCACGTTCGAGCTGAACCACGGCCGCGGTGAGACCGACGACGCGACGTGGACGTGGATACCGGAGCGCAAGATCCTCGCGCCGGGCGACCTCTTCATCTGGGCCGCGTCGAACGCCGGCAACCCGCAGAAGGTGCAGCGCTTCGCCGGTGAGTGGGCGGCGGCGCTGCGCAAGATGACCGCGCTCGGCGCGGAGACGATGATCCCCGGCCACGGCCTGCCGATCTTCGGCGCCGACCGGATCCGCACCGCGCTCACCGACACGGCCGACCTGCTCGACTCGCTCGAAGCGCAGGTGCTGGCGCTGATGAACGCCGGCGCGCCTCTCGACCGGGTGCTGCACGAAGTGAAGATGCCGGAGCACCTGCTCGCGAAGCCGTACCTGCGCCCCGTGTACGACCACCCGCAGTTCATCCTGCGCAACATCTGGCGCCTCTACGGCGGCTGGTACGACGGCGAGCCCGACAATCTGCTGCCCGCGCCGCGCGCCGAACAGGCGCGCGAGTGGGTGTCGCTGGCCGGCGGCCTCGACAAGGTGCTCGCGCGCGCCTCCGCGCTAAAGGCCGAGGGCAACCTCCGGCTCGCCTGCCACGTCGTCGAGTTCGCCGTGCTCGCCGAGCCGTCGTCGAAGGAGGCGCACGCCGTTCGCGCCGACGTCTACGCCGCGCGCTCGAAGCTGGAAGAGTCGTCGATGTCGCGGAACATCCTCAACCACGCCGCCCTGGCCAGCCAGCAGGGCAAGCGGGACCTCGCCGGCGAGTACTGAACCAGCGTCACTCGACGCGCCGGGCAGGGCGAGCCCTCGCCCGCGCCTGTCCGTAAGCACCCTCGACGCCCTCGCGCTCCGCCGGGACTGGACGCCAGTCGCCGGCGGAGTGGATCGAACGATACCCCAGGACGTATGCTATAAGGCACATGCCCGGCTCGTCCGGCGCGTGATCTCTATACGACACCCAACTCGAGGAGGCACCGAATGCAGTCCAAGATCCTGGAGGAGCTTCGCAGGGAGCCGGGAGGCGAAGACCTCGACCTGTCATGGCTCGACAAGCCGGCAGCGGAGCGCGGCCTTCGCGTCGCGGCGGGCCGGCGCGGCCTGACGCTGGAGGACATCTCCACCAGCTCCTACGGCGACATCGCCGACCACACCTCCAACCAGAGCGGCCGCATGCGCGGCGCCGCGCCACGCATCGACCAGCAGCGCTCGTCGAACCACTGGGGCGACAAGTCCGCTTCGTGGTCGGACTCCGCGATGCTCCTCTACGAAGAGGCCGTGCAGCGCCAGTGGAGCAGCGCGACCGACATCCCGTGGGCCGAGTTGCCCGAGCTGCCGGAAGAAATGGAGCTCGCGATGTCGCAGCTCTGCACCTTCCTCACGCAGGTCGAGTTCATTGCCGGCGATGTGCCCGGCATGTACGCACCGAACATCAGCGGCGAGTACTTCGAAATCGGCATGTTCCTTGCCAGCCAGATCATGGACGAAGCACGCCACCTCGACGTCTTCCGCAAGCGCGCGCTCGCCAACGGCATCGGCCTGCTGAAGGCAGGCCCCGGCGCGATCGGCCTCCTCGTCGCGCAGGACTTCACCGAGATGGCGTCGACGCTGCACCTCGTCGGCGAAGGCTTCGTGCAGTCGATGTTCCGCATGGGCGAGATGTTCGCGCAGACCGAAGTCGACAAGCGCATGTTCCGCCTCGCCGCGCAGGACGAGAGCCGCCACGTCGCCTTCGGCGTCATGCACATGAAGCACGTGATGGAGACGCAGCCAGAGCGGCGCGACGAGATCCACACCTACCTCGACCGCATGGAGGGCAACCTCGGCACCGGTTCCACGCAGGCCGGCCTTACGGGCGGCGGCGAGACCGGAGAGGCGCTCGCCATCCTGCTCGGCGGCGGCACCAGCGAAGGGCAGCTGCGCGAGGGCTACGGCAAACTGCTCGCCATCCGCAAGCGCCAGGTCAACGAGTACATGCACCGGCTCGACGTCGTCGGCCTCGGCGACCGCCGCCAGCGCATGAACCCGTTCATGGCGATGCTGCTGGACCCGCGAAGAACTAGCCGCCGAAAGGTCGCCGACTGACGCCAGAGAACAAATGTAGGGGCGCAGCCCGCTGCGCCCGGGGTGGGCGATGACGCCCGCAGACAGGACACGAACATGGCCGACGCAGAGACACAAGACGACCGAAGCTCACACCGAGATCCCAGGCATCTTCACGCTGCCTGCGCTCGACATGAGCTGGGCGAAGGTGCCGACGGAGCGCCCGCCCAAGCCGAAGATCGGCGCTGAAGGCTTCACGCTGCGCCTGGCCGACGCCGGCGCGTACGCGTGGGTGCCCGACCACTGGCCCTACGAGAACGATACGCCGCGCGGCTCGTACCCCTCGACGGACACGGGCCTGCCCGCGCCGTACACCATCTACGACAAGTCCGAAGTCTGGGCCGACAACGCCGCCGACCTGTACGAGCTGGCCATCAAGGAACAGTGGAAGCCGGCGACACAGATCTCGTGGGGCTCCATCGAGCCGCTTTCGGACCATGTCGAGGCGGCGATCGACCAGATCGTCTCCAACTTCTCCGAGCAGCAGTACAACTCCATGCAGGTGCTGATGGGCTGGATGAAGGAGATCTCGTACGGCTTCCACGAAGTGAAGCTCTACCTGTCGACGCAAGTGTTCGACCAGGCGCGCCACGTCGAAGCGTTCCGCAAGCGCGCGCTCGCGAACGGCGGCGGGCTCGGCGTCCAGACGCCCGGCTTCTTCAACCGCACCGTGTACGCGTCCTTCAAGTTCACCGAGCTGACGGTGTACATGAACATCATCCGCTCGTCGTTCCTGCTGGCGCTGTGCGAGAACAGCAAGCTCCCCCGCTCGCAGGCAGACCGGCAGCTCTTCGACCTGGCCGCGAACGACCTGCGCCGCCATATGGCGTACGGCATCGAGCACCTGCGCCACTACCTGCTCGTCGGCGACGAGCAGAAGCGCCGTAACGTGAAGACGTGGCTGGAGCGCGGCGAGATCATGATGGCCGCCGACCTCAAGCGCGACACAGCGCTGCGCGAGGCGCTCATCCTCGCGCTCGGCGACACCGTCGCGCAGGGCAAGGTGGGGCTGAAGGAACTACGCCAGGCGCAACTCCGCAAGTACGTGCTCGCTCTCGAGGCCGGCACCTACCGCGACCACGAGGCGCACCTCACCGACTCGATGCGCGCGGTGATCGACAACCCGTAAGCGGTCGCGTGATTGGTGGAGAGGGCAGACGCGGTGCTCTTGTTGGTGATCCTTCGAGAGGACGGGCAGACTCGCGGTCCGCCCCTTCTCGTGCGTGGCGCCTCGCACATACTGTCGCCACTCGGCCAGCGCTGATCCGAAAGGACGCACCACATGACCACCTACAAGTACCTCCAGACCCGCCACGAAGGTCCCGTCCTCATCGCGACGATGGTCAACCCGCCGAAGAACTTCCTCAACGCCGCCATGGTCGAAGAGCTGCTCGCGCTGGCCGGCGCGCTGGCGGACGACAACGATACCCGCGTGCTCGTTCTCACCGGCGGCGCCGACGGCATCTTCATCACCCACTACGACGTCGGCGAGCTCACGCTGCTGTCCGACGCGGTGCGCACGCGCCCGGCGCCGGCGACACCGCCTGACGCGCCGGCAGATCGGCCCCGACGCGAGCTGCACGCCCTCAACCGCCTGTCGCTCAAGCTCGCCGCGCTGCCGCAGCCCGTCATCGCCGCCATCAACGGCACGGCGATGGGCGGCGGCTGCGAGCTCGCTCTGGCGTGCGACTTCCGTATCATCGCGCGCGGAGGCGTCATCGGGCTGCCGGAGGTGCGTGTCGGCATCCTGCCGGGCGCGGGCGGCACGCAGCGCATGGCGCGGCTGCTCGGCACGGCGAAGGCGATGGAGCTGATCATGCTCGGCAACGCCGTCGACGCCGACGAAGCCGCGCGCATCGGCCTGGCGCACCGCGCCGTCGACCCCGATCGCCTCATGCCGGAGGTGATGGCACTTGCGAACGAACTCGCGAGCCGCCCGCCGCTCAGCGTGGCACTGATCAAGCAGTGCATCCGGCAGGGCGTCGAGATGCCGCTGGTCGACGCGCTGCACTTCGAATCCGACGCGTTTCTGCAGACGATGCGCTCCGAGGATGCGTCGCGCCTCATGCGCGCCTACCTGGCGAGCGAGCGCCCACTGAACGAGCAGTGATCAGCCTAGCACTCCGACGCGCCGTCGTGCCGGTGCCCCCTGCTGTCTGCTCTCTGTTCTCTGCTCTCGTCAGTCCTTCGGCTTTGTGATCTTGTCGACTTCCGCCATCTCTTCCGGCGTCAGCCGCCACGCGCCGGCAGCGACGTTCTGCTCCACCTGCTCCGGCTTCGTCGCACCGGCGATGACGCTCGGGACGTACGCGTGGCTCGCCAGCCAGCCGATCGCCAGGTCGATCATCGTGTGGCCGCGCGCCTGCGCGAACGCTTCGAGCGGCGTCAGGACGGCGAAGTTCGATTCGCTCAGCACGCTTTCGCCGCGTGCGCCCCACGCCGCGAGTCGCGTGCCCTCTGGCGCTTTCTCGCCGGGGCGATACTTGCCGGTGAGGAACCCGCTCGCCAACGGGAAGTACGGCAGGATGCCCAGCCCGTACTTTTCGCACGCCGGCGCCAGCTCGCGTTCGACGCGCCGGTCCAGCAGGTTGTACTGGTTCTGCGCCGACGCGAACGGCGAGAGGTCGTGTGTGCGCGCGATCCACTGTGACTCCACCACCTGCCACGCGGTGAAGTTCGAGCAGCCGATGTAGCGCACCTTACCGGCGCGCACGACATCGTCGAGTGCGCGCATCGTCTCCTCGATCGGCGTCTTCACGTCGGGAAAGTGCACCTGGTACAGATCGATGTAGTCCGTGCCCAGACGGCGCAGGCTGTCGTCGACCGCATCGAAGACGTAACGGCGGGACGCGCCGCTCCACAGCGGCCCGTCACCCATCGGACCGGCGAACTTCGTCGCGATCACGGCGTTGCGCCGGTGTCCCGCGAGCGCCGCGCCCAGCATCTCCTCCGACTTGCCGCGCCCACCGTAGATGTCCGCCGTGTCGAAGAGGGTGATGCCGAGGTCGAGCGCCTTGTGCACCACCTCGGCGCTCTGCGCCGCATCGATGCGCATGCCGAAGTTGTTGCAGCCGAGCCCCACCGCCGACACCTGCAGCCCCGACCGTCCCAGATTCCGGTACTCCACGTTGCGCCTCCTTCGTCATGACTCGTGAAGTGTCGATCGTAGCAGGGCGCATCGGCGAGAGACAGGCCGAGCGCAAAGGTGCTTGGCGGTGCGTCCCGGGCCTCTGTCCACCCCTCCGGTCCGCTCCTTGGCCGCACGCGGCGACGCGCCGGGCTGCGCGCACGGCCCACTAACTACGTAACTAAAGGTATGCATCGAAGAATTCCCGTTTTGCACGTGAGCGGCCCAGCACTTCCTGATATCCTCACAGTGAAGTAAACGCCCAACGGGCGCGCTCCCGCACCGCGGCAGCGGTTGCACCATCGTCTCAGGAGTTTGATCATGGCTACCCGCACACCGGTCCGCTCGAAGAACAGTGGAAAGAAGGCGCCCGCCCACGCGGCGAAGCCGGCCGCGAAGGCGCCCTCGCGCAACGGCGCCTCCGGCAAGAGCGCTCCCGCCGTGAAACCGGCGGCCGCAAAACAGGACACGCTAAGCGTCACGGACAACCGCACCGGCAAGTCCTACGAGGTTCCGATCAAGGACGGCACCGTGAAGGCCATGGACTTCCGCCAGATGCGCGTCGACGCTGACGACTTCGGCCTGATGACGTACGACCCCGCGTTCACCAACACTGCTTCCTGCCGAAGCGCGATCACCTACATCGATGGCGACAAGGGCATCCTCGAATATCGCGGCTATCCGATCGAACAGCTCGCGGAGAAGAGCACGTACCTGGAGACGGCGTACCTGCTCGTCTACGGCGAACTGCCCACGGCGAAGCAACTCGAACAGTGGACGCACGACATCAAGTACTCCACGATGGTCCACGAGAACATCAAGAAGTTCATCGACGGCTTCAACTACGACTCGCACCCCATGGGAATGCTCGTCGGTACCGTCGGCGCGTTCTCCACGTACTACCCTGACGCACGCCACATCGACGACCCCGCTTCCCGCGATCTGCAGACGTGGCGGTTGATTGCCAAGATGCCGACGATCGCCGCGTTCGCCTACCGCCACAGCCGCGGCCTGCCGTTCGTCTATCCCGACAACGACCTCTCGTTCGCCGGCAACTTCCTCAGCATGCTCTGGAAGATGTCGGAGGCGAAGTACGTACCGGACCCCGTGCTCGAGCGGGCGGTCGAGGTGCTCTTCATACTCCACGCCGATCACGAGCAGAACTGCAGCACCAACGCGATGCGCGCCGTCGGCAGCTCGCGCCCCGACCCGTTCTCGGCCACCGCGGCGGCGGCGGCGGCGCTCTACGGACCGCTCCACGGTGGCGCGAACGAAGAAGTGCTCCGCATGCTCGAAGAGATCGGCGACAAGAAGCGCGTGCCCGAGTTCATCAAGAAGTTCAAGAACGGCGAAGGGCGCCTGATGGGCTTCGGCCACCGCGTCTACAAGAACTACGATCCCCGCGCCAAGATCATCAAGCGCACCGCCGACGAGGTCTTCGACCTCACCGGCCGCAATCCGCTGCTCGATATCGCCCTCGAGCTCGAGCGGATCGCCCTCGAAGACGACTACTTCGTGACGCGCAAGCTCTACCCGAACGTCGACTTCTACTCGGGCATCATCTACCAGGCGCTCGGATTCCCCGTGGAGATGTTCCCGGTGCTCTTCGCCATCCCTCGGACCGCCGGCTGGATCGCCCAGTGGCGCGAGATGATCACCGACTCCGAGCAGAAGATCGCGCGCCCGCGGCAGATCTACACCGGGTTCCGCACGCGGAAGTACGTAGCGATCGGCAAGCGCCCCAAGGACGCGTCGGCGCAGAGCCCGGCGAACAATCATCGTGCGGTCCGCCTGGCACCAATGCCGTTCTCGTCCGGCAAGCCCGACTCGCGCGCTCGGTTCTAATCCAGACGCGCTGACGCGTACAACATAGGGCACGGCTCACCGTGCCCTATGTTGTTGCTCGTGTCGGACGCGTCGGGCTCATCGACCCCCACGACGCTATCGCGAGCACGCAGGGATCGATAAGCTCTCCGCATGCCGTTCGCCGACGCCACAGGCGCCCGCATCTACTACGAAACGCACGGCCCCAAGCCAGGCGCGGCGCCCGCCATCGTCTTCGCGCATGGCGCCGGAGGCAACCACCTCTCTTGGTGGCAGCAGGTGCCTCACTTCAGAGGCCGCTACACCTGTGTCGTCTTCGACCACCGCGGCTTCGGCCAGTCGCTCGACGCCGAAGGCGGGCCCGCCGGCGCGGCGTTCGTCGACGACCTGCGTGCGCTGCTGGACCACCTCGGCATCGAGCGCGCCACGCTCGTCGCTCAGTCGATGGGTGGATGGACGTGTCTCGGCTTCGCGCTGCGTCACCCCGAGCGCGTCGAGCGGCTGATGATGTGCGACACGCACGGCGGCATGCGCTCGGACGAGATCGACGTGCTGTGGCGTGAAACGCTGCGCACGATGACACCGCCCGGCGACATCCATCCCGCCGCCGGTGAGCGCATGTACCACGAACAGCCGGCACTGCACTTCCTCTACAAGGAAATCGCCGATCTCAGCCGTGCGGACGCCGCGGCCCACGCGATCCTGACCGCGCCGACACCGCACGCCGCCGAAGTCTCGAGACTATCGATGCCCGTGCTCTTCCTCGCCGGTGAAGAAGACATCGTGATCCCGCCGCGCCTGATCGAGCTCGCCGCCACGCACATCCCGCACGCCCGCGTGGAGCGCGTGCCGCTCACCGGGCACTCCGTCTACTTCGAGCGTCCGGCCGCGTTCAACGCCATCCTTGACAACTTTCTTTCCGAATCATGATCATTTCCGCTATGCGGCGCTCGACGGGCCGAACCTGCACTTAACATAGGGTTGTTACCGCGGCCGGCTCCCGGGGGTTTTCAACCCTATGGAACTGGTGTACGGTAAGGGCGCGCCGCGACCTGGTGCGGCGACCTCAACAACGTTGATTCGACACGTCGGTATCCATACAAACGCGACCGCCGCGCACACGGCGTGGCGCTCTGCCTGCGCACGTCCCCCTGTGGCGTGTCACTAACGAGCAAGGATTGCATGTTGCCGAACACGACCGCGCAATCTGGCACCGGCGCAGTCCGCGCCAAGTCCGGGAAAACCCCGACAAGCACACAAGAATCCCCGTATGCGGCCGATGCTCTCTATGGAGAGGAGCCGGAGCGTTGACCGCCACGCTGATTCTGCATCGGCCGAGATCCATCGCGTTCATCGCGATGATGGCGTTCGCGCTCGTGGCGCTTGCCTTCCTCACCGGCTGCACCGCCGAAGTCGACGCCGAGATGCGGACGTATGCCGGCATCAACGCCATCCGCACGAAAGCCGGCCTGCCGCCCCTCCAGCCTGATCGCGCGCTCGTCGAAGCCGCGCGAGAACGCAGCAACGACATGGCCCGGACAGAACACTTTGCCCATGACCGCATCGGCGGCTGCCCGACCGAGTTCATCTGCGTCCTGGACCGGGACGGCATCTCATACTCTTACGCGGGGGAGAACATCGCTTGGAACAACTGGCCGTGGTCCCAAACAGCGGATCACGCCGTCATGGCCTGGAATAACAGCCCACCGCACATGGAGAACATCCTGAACTGCCACTACACCAAGTTCGGCACGGGTGTCGCTCAGTCGCCCGACGGGAAGGTCTGGTACACCATGATCTTCGAAGGCGACGCCGCCTGTTGATGCGCCGCCGCGCGCCGGACAACGCCTCACACGCCCGCCATTCGCGGGCGTTGTTCATGGCAGGCGTCGCCAGTTCGCCGCCTCCCTTCACCCCCGCCATCAAGCCCGGCCTGCAGAACGCCGATACTACCGCTGATGGACGACTTCCGCACGCAGCTCAGCCAGGTCCTGGACGCCATGCTGGCCGCCGGCACCGAACCCGTGCTCCTCGTCGTCGATCTCGTCGGCGCCGAGTACATCAAGCGGCAGCACGGCGCCGAGAGCCTGGCAACGTTCCAGGCGGCCACTGCCGACGCGATCGTGGGCGCAGCACCTGGCGCCGCTGCCCTGCCATACGGCGAAGGTCGCATCGTCGGCGTCCTGCCCGGCCACAGTCGCCTCAAGACGTTCGCGCTCATCGACAAGCTGAGCCGCGCGTTGCCCATGCTCGCCCAATCCTTCGACTGCATCCTGCAGCCGGAGTTCGACGTGCTGGAGTATGACCCCGCGACGGGCATCGCCAGCGTTATGGCGCAACTCGTCACGCGCCCGCTCATGCCCTCTCGAGACGTGGCCTGACGCCACCCTGCCCCCGCGCAGCCCGCCGATAAGGGTCCTCTCGCACATCAGCGCCGCCCACCCCGATCACCGTTCCCCCGATCCGAGCGCTTGACGGAAAGGCGCCCTCGATCACACAATGATCATCACTTAGCACCTGCTAAACTCGGCATCTCGATGGCGTCCTCATCGGACGAACACATCACCGGCTGAAGCGGGCTACGATGGAACGCGCGGACCAGTTCGACCCGGGCCTGCGCGGCTGCATCGAGGGGTAATAGACCAACCCGGAACGGGTCAGCACGCGCCATAACTGAGCGCACCACACGAATGCGCACGCATCAGGAGAACCGACATGCCGTCATTCCCATCCGTCGAGTGGTTCAACGCCCTCAAGGACCTCGTCAACAACGACCCGGCCTTCCGGGCGCTCGGCACCGTCGACAGCGTTATCGGCGTCAAGGTCGGCAACAAGATCTTCGAACTCACCTTCGACGCGTTCGAGTGCACCACCGTCCGTGAGGCCAGCGAGGACGACCTCCGCGAGATGGATTTCTGGCTCGAGCAGCCCTACGACAAATGGCGTGAGATGATCGAGAACATCAAGGCCAACGGCAAGGCCGACCTCACGCACACGCTCAACACCATCGACCTGAGCATGCCCGAAGGCTTCGCCCAGGCGCACGACGGCTACCGCCGTGACGCGTTCTACCGTTTCAACCAGTCGATCCAGGACTACTTCAACGCCGCGGCGAAGATCGATACGCAGTTCCTCGCCGAGACTGCCGTCGCCTGATACCCGCGCCCCCAGAATCGACGTGATCTTCGGCGCACCGCACCGCCGTGCGCGCCGCATTCTCCTGCCGTCGTGGACCTACGACCGCAGCGGGGGGAACTGCTCGCCGTCCACGCGAAGGACCGCCGCGTAGCGGCGCGCCGCCTGCAGGTGCCGATCTTCGCCTGACGCTCGATAGCTGTTGAAGCCGTCGAGCATCTTGTCGGCCATCAACTGCATGTCAAAGCCCATGATGTAACGTTCGCACATCTCGTTGAGCGCATCGACGTACAGCTCGAAATGCTCCGCCAGCTTCGTCAGCGTATCTGGCTGGTGCGCGCACGCCGCGTGATCGTCGCGGGCGGCCATGCGATACATCGTTTTGCCCGTGCTCACGTAGTACGCGGCATCGACACCGGGTGTGGCGCGCTGGCGCAGCGGCGTCGCGCCGCGCGGCCGCGGCTGCAGGCTCGACGGAAAGACGCCGCTGAGGAACAGAGCGCCGTCGGCATACCTGCGATAGGCCTCAAACACGTTCGCGATATCTTGCGGGCGCTTCTCGGGGTCAAGCATGTCGCTGAAGTACAGGCGCCGCGGGCGTCCCTCGGCGTCCGGCGGAAACACCGTGTTCGTGAGGAGACACGATTCGAGCAGCGCGCCAAGATACTCGATGACGCGCGCATCGACGCTGTGGCGGCCGACGTACAGCACCTTGATGACGAAGAGGTCGAACAGCGTGCGCGCGGGCAGCGCGCGGACCTCGCCGATGTCGTCGTACACCGCGCTCACGAGTTCATCGACCGCGCGCGTAAAGCGCGAGTCCGCGGCGTTGTGGCCGTCGTTCTCGGCGATGATCTCTTTCAGCTCGCGCACGCTGTCGTCGATCATGTGCAGCCTCGACTCGATTGTAGCGATCGCCGCCCGGGTCTTGCTGGAATGATCGACCTCCCGTCGCTGAAGGTTGACGGGGCAGAACCACAGATTTCGCGGATTACGCAGATTCGGATGAGCGTGTCAGGAAGCCGGGCTGCCACGTAGGGGCAGGGCGAGCCCTGCCCGACGGATGGATCGCAGGCGCCCCGCCTGCAATCGAACTCAGCTCGACACGCACCCTGCAAGCCGGATCAATCTTCGTTGCGGTGCCGCTTCAATCCCGGCCTGCCCAGGCGAAACGTTGCCGTCCCCATCGCCACGCTCCTGCCTGCGTCGTCCTTCACCTCGACCTGCGCGATCGCGATGGCCTTGCCCGCGCGCACGACGCGGCCTTCGGCGACGAGCGCCGTCCCCTGCGCGCGCTCGAGGAAGTGCACCTGCATGTCGATCGTCCCCATGATGCGGTCGTCCGGCAACGTCCCGGCGGCGATCGCCGTGCCTGCCGCTGAATCGATGAGCGCGCAGATCGAACCGCCGTGCACCACACCGAACGGGTTCATCACGTCCGGGCGAAGCTGCAGGCTCATGCGCGCCCAGCCGGGACCGGCTGCTTCGAGATGCAGGCCCAGGTACTGGTTCAGCGAAGCGCGCCGCTCGAACAGCTCGCGCCGCCCCTCCACCCACGCCGTCCAGTCGAAGTCCCCGAAGGCGGCGTCGCTCACGCGACCCCCCGGCGCCTGAACTGAAGCTCTCTATCCAATGGCCGCCGCCGTCATGATCTCGTCGATGTGGCTGACGCCGAGGAGGTGGCCTTCGCCCTCCATGAATGTGGCGTGACAGTTGGGAAGCGCGCTGGCCTGGTAGCGGCCCATCGAAGGCGGCACGTTCTTGTCCGCCGTGCCCTGCCAGAGCTGCACCGGCGCCGTGATGTCTTCGAGCCGGAAGCCCCACGGGCGTGAGTACATGCGCAGCTCGTGTATGCCACCGCGCGCGCCCTGCCGAAACGCCTCGCGGAAATCGGCGATGAACGCCGCGCGAATGTCCGGCTGCTGGAGGACCACGCGATCGGGCTCGGGCATGGATCTGGCCATCCGGTCCATCGTCTTGTCGGAGGGGTTGCGGGCGGCGCGCGCCATCACGCGGATAACACGCCACCGAGCGAGGGCGCGCGGCGGCCCAGCCAGAACAGGATCTTGTTCTGCCTGCTCATGCCGTCCGTCGCGCCGGGCGTGTCGAACGGACCGACTCCGCTGATGATGTACGTGCCCGTCAGCCGCTGCGGGATGGCGGACGCGCACACCGCGGCGTATGGGCCGCCACCGGAGATGCCGGCGACGCCGAAGCGGTCGATGCCCAGCGCCGCCGCAAGCTCGGTGACGTCCGCCGGCCAGTCGAGGAATGTGCGGCCGGGTTTGAAGTCGGAGAGGCCGTAACCCGGCCGGTCGATGCTGATCACGCGCGCGCCGTGTTTCGCGGCGGCGTCGTGCCCGATGGCGCCAGAAAGCCGCGACCCGGGGAAGCCGTGGAAGAAGAAGACGGGCTTGCCAGCAGGATCGCCGTACTCGGCGTAGCCGAGCGCGCGGCCGTCGCGCAGGCGGAACCGTAAGGGCGGTGTTCGGCGATGCCGTGGTGTTCGTGGTCATGCGTTCACCTCCAGTGGGGGCATTGTACGCAGCCGCGGCGCGAAAGCGCTCCGGCCCGGCCCCCTACGCCCACCTGCGGGGCGCCCCCTATACTCGTCCCATGACTGCCGAGCCCCCGCCGCAGCCTGCAAAGCGTATTGTGTATCTGAACCGGTGCGTGGCGTTCATCGAGCCGCACCGGATCAACGTGCGTCCTGCCCTGGCGGCAGCGCTATTCCCCTTGTTCGGCCTGGTGTTGGGAATCACCGCCTTCGTGTCGATAATCCTCTGGCTGGACCGGCTGCCGTTCGCCGTGGCGTTGCTGCTGCTGGTGGTGGCGATCGTGACGATCCCGCTCTCGGGCATCGGGTTCGTGTACGCCATCGCGGGCGCGAACGTCGTGTTTGAGCGCGAGAAGCAGTCGGGCGTCTGGCAACAGGGGTTCCTGGGCATGGGCGTCGGCACGATCGAGCTGGTGCCGTTCTGGAAGATCGACCAGATACGTATCGAAGAGATGACGCGGGAGCGGCAACGCGGCGAGGTGCAGGACGTGGCGCAGTTGGAGATCGTGCTGGTGAAGCAGAGCGGCAAACGGCTGCACGTCGGGGATCTGATCGTCCCGCGGTCGTTGGTGCGCGAGGGTCTGGCGGATGTGCGCGAGGTCGCCGAGGCCATCGCCGAGATGACCGGCAAGCCGCTCGTCGCACCGACGGTCGTGCGCCGCCGCAAGAACGCGCCCGACGATACGCTGGCGGCCGACACCGACGACGAGGAGGCGCGCACGTGACCATCGCCGAAGATACCGCGACGGCCACGGGTGCCGGCGAGCGTACCTCGCCGTTCGTGTCGATCGTGCTGCCCGCCTACAACGAGGAAGATCGGCTGCCCGGCGGGCTCGACCGCGTCGTCGCGTTCCTCGCGGAGCAGCCGTTCGCGGGCGAGATCGTCGTCGCCGACGACGGCAGCCGCGACCGCACACCGGAGATCGTGCGCGAGCGGATGGCGTCGCTGCCCCCGAACGTATCGATACGGTTGGTCCAGCACGAGCGCAACCGCGGCAAGGGCGCGGCGATCCGCACCGGCGTGCTCGCCGCCACGGGTCGCTACGTCTTCTTCCTCGACGCCGATCTTGCCACGCCGGTCGAGGAATCGCTGAAGCTGCTCGACGAGTTGAAGGGCGGCGCGACGGTCGTCGCCGGCAGCCGCATCCAGCCCGACGGCAGTGACATGCGCGCGAGCCAGCCGGCGCAGCGCCGCATGGTCGGCCGGCTGTTTACCACGATGCGCAAGGCGTTGCGCGTGCTGCCGGACATCGACGACACCCAGTGCCCGATGAAGGGTTTCGAGCACGACGCCGCACAGGCGATCTTCCAGAAGCAGCAGCTCAGCGGCTGGATCTTCGACGCCGAGGTGCTGCACATCGCGCGATCGTTGGGGTACCGCATCGTGTCGGTGCCGGTCTCGTGGCGCCACGTCGAAGGCTCACGGCTGCGCGTGCGGCCGCAGCAAGCGTGGGAGGTCTTCCGCGACCTCGTGCGCCTGCGCTTCCTCCACCCGCGGGAGACGCGCGCGTAGCGCTGACGACCGTGTTCCTGCGATTCATCGTAATGCGGCTGACGGCTGTGATGTTGTAGGGGCGCAGCCTGCTGCGCCCGGGCCCGCAGGCCGTCCTGCCCGCAGAGCCGCCCGGTGACGCCCGCTCATAGGAGATCCCACACGTCCAGGTGTACCCTCGCCGAGGCGGGAATTGCGATACCCGCCAGCGCATCGACACGGGCCGAGGATGGGCACAGTTGACTCATTATTATTCGCGAATTTTTTCCTCAAGCCAATCAACCCGGCGCCGCCAGGCCGCCTTCAATCCTGACGCTCCTCCTGACAAACCGATGTCAGGAGTGATCTTGATCTCCTGCGGACTCCTGACAGAATGCTGTCAGGAGCGGTCTCGTAGACTGTGCGTCTCAGCCGCACGTGACGGCCGAGAAACGCAGCATAGAACACGGAGACAAGTCGATGAGCGTCAGTCAATTCATCTTCAACGTGAACAGCGAGAACCCGGAGCGGCTGCACAAGTTCTACCGGGATGTCGTCGGCCTCACGCCAAACCCGGACATGGGCGAGAGCGCGCTCATGGCCGGGTCGACGCCGTTCCTCATCGACGGGCACACGGGCGTGAAGGGCGCCGCGAAGGAGCCGCCGCGAATGCTGCTGAACTTCATGGTCGACGACCTGGCTTCGGAGCAGAAGCGCCTCGAGGCGGCGGGCGTGAAGTTCATCCGCACCGCGGGAAAAGAGCCGTGGGGCGGCGTGATCTCGACCTTCGTCGATCCCGACGGGAACTACGCGCAGTTGATCGAATACAAGCCGTAGTCACCGGCCGGCAGCCGTCAGCGTCGCGCAAGGAGCGCGTGATCATGTGGAACCAACAGCAGTTGTATGTTGCGGAGAAGCTACGCGAGCTGGAGGTCGAGCGGCGTGACCGGTTGGGGTGGCCGGATGTCGACAGCGCGCGCACACCTCGAGTGCGCGGTGCGCGTCCGCTGGCGCCTGCGGTCCGGACCGCGGGCCGCCTCGTGCGCGCTGTCGGCGAGGCGATGGAACGGTACGCCTCGCCGGCAGCGCGTCCGTGCGAGCCGATGTAATGGCGAGCTGGGGCGAGTTCGCAGATATGGAACCGGAGATGGCGGCGATCGGCTCGGCATTGCTGGAGAAGCACGGTCTGGCGTACCTCGCGACCGTGCGCGCGGACGGCGCGCCGCGAGTACATCCCGTCTGCCCGTTTGTCATCGATGGACGGCTGTTCGTCGCGACGCCGCACACGTCGCCGAAGGCCCGCGATCAGCTGCGCGATCCCCGCGTCGCGCTGCATCTGCTGCCCGGCGAGAACGACGACGAGTTTCGCATCCGCGGCCGAGCCCGGGCCGTGACCGATGAGGACGCGCGGGCGGCGGTCCGCGCGCAAGGGCCGCACTTCCTGAAGGTGGACGATTACTATTTCGAGTACGACATCGAGGAGGCGGCCACCGCGCACTGGGTCAACGTTGGGCAGCCGGGCACGTACCCGGTGCGGCGCGCGTGGAGGTCGATGCGATGATGAAGATGGTTGGCGGTTCAACCTCGCGCCGGGCGTCGACGAGCGTGAGTTCTTTGCCTGGCTGCGGCGGCACGTCTGGGAGTCGTCCGCGGAGTTCGGGTGCGAAACGCGGGCGTTCCGGCTTGAAGGCGCGGCGCTAGCATTTCGACCGAGGCGACGTGGCCGGACGATGGGCGCGCGCGGCGTGGCAGGCGAGCGCCGGCTTCGCGGCGATCCCGAACTATCCGGGATTCGATAGTCCGTGGGGTGCGCAGACCGACCTGGAACGCTGTGTGTACCAGGAGATCCCAGAGTAGATGCGACGCGCTGATCGCCTGTTCCAGATCATCCAGCTGCTGCGGCGGCGCAACGTCGCCACGGCGGCGTGGCTGGCGGGCGAGCTGGAGGTGTCGGAGCGCACGGTCTACCGCGACATCCGCGACCTCGTGTTGTCCGGCGTACCGATCGAAGGGGAGGCCGGCGTCGGCTACGTGCTGCGGCGCGGCTTCGACCTGCCTCCGTTGATGTTCACCGACGCGGAGATCGAGGCGATGGTGCTCGGCGCCCGCGTCGTCACGAGCTGGGGCGATGCGGGCCTGGCGCGCGCGGCACGTGACGCGTTGGCCCGCGTCGAGTCCGTGCTGCCGGACCGGTTGAAGGCGCGGCTGACCGGCACGCCGCTCTTCGCGCCCGGCTTCCACGTGCCGCCGCGCGTCGCGGCCTCGCTGACGGAGCTGCGCGGCGCCATCGACGCGCGCCGCAAGGTGCACCTGGCATATACGGGCGCCGACGGCGCATCGACGGAGCGCACCGTGCGCCCCCTCGGGCTGTTCTTCTGGGGCACGACGTGGTCGCTCACGGGCTGGTGCGAGTTGCGCACGGACTTCCGCAACTTCCGCCTCGACCGCATCGGGCGGATGGACGCGCTGCCCGAGCGCTTCCAGGACGAAGCGGGCCGGACGCTGGACGACTATTTTGCGCGTCCCGGCGAGGAGCACTCGGAATAGCCTCTCGCCGCGGGGTACGGATTGTCCGCCGCGCGCCGATGTTGACCACGGCGGCATTTCACGGGAAAGCCCTGATGTCAACGTGGCTCTCCCGGGCCCATTATTGTGTGAGTGATGTGGCGCCGGTACCCTGTCCGGGAACGGTGCGACGGGCCGAGAGTTCATCGGCACCAAGAACGTCGCAAACGCCCCCTACGGTGCCTGTTCACGCCGATTTAACCCGCGCTTAACCAGCAGGACGCTGGCGGCCGGTACGATGACGTCGTAGCAAGGAAGAGATGACCATGGAAAACCAGGACGTGAACACGCAAGATTCGACGGTCGCGAACGCGGACCTCTGGACGCACTACTTCCGGAACGAGTGGAGCCGCTGGCTGGCCCCGTCGGACTCCGCCGCCTCGGCGGTGGCTGAGGGCACGGCCGCCCGCGTCGCCAGCCTCCTGACGCTCGTGGCGGCGGGACCCATCGCCTGGCTGTACAGCGCGAACAGCCCGAAGGTGACGCCCATCCGGGCGGAAAAGGCCGAGGAGCGCGAAGGCGCCGCCGCATAGGAACAACAGAACGGAGCGAGAGCCCCCGACTTGGGGGCTCTTCTGTTTCTGGACGAATCCGAGGTTTCTCCGGGCCTTCGGGCGCGCTTGACACCTTGCCAACGTCACGAGCATACTCGGACTCGATGAAACACCAGCCTGGCGGGCCGCGGCGGCCTCGTACGGTTCCCGGTCGTTTCATTCTTGCGGTGCTGATCGTCACGGTCATCCTGCTGGCAGGCACGGTGACCGTCCTCCTCGACCGGTTCGCCCCCGGCCTCGCGGAGCCGTTCTCCTGGGTCGCGTTCGTCGTCATCGTCGTGTTCGCAGGCCGGTGGATTCTCTTCCATCGTTTGTGAGACGGCCACCGATACGACGAGGCCTCCGAGTAGGGGGCCTTCGTGTCCGTTGGCATACGAACCGCACAGACCAACTAGAGAATACTCAGCCAAGCGAGCCCGCCACGGTTCGGACGGCTATCCTGCGGTGTGGAGGTACGCGTCTTTCGCTATGGTTGACGCTTCCGCAAGCCCCAGATCCGGCGCGGTTCAACGTCGATGCCGATTCATGCGAAGCCGTCGAACCGCTCTCGAGCCCGCGCAGGTTCGGTCGGCGAATTGGTCGAGAACTAGCGCCAGGCAGAGGCGATCATGCCACGACGGATACTGCGAGCGGGTCCGACCGGCACGTCTTCGGATCTCGCTACTGTTGCGTCGCGGATGATCCTGAGTTTCGCTAGAGGCTACTTGACTTCGCCCAGGCGCTATCGTATATTTCCGATATGAAGGTGATCGAGCAGACGGACGCGGAGGCGAAGACGGTGGCGATGCTGCGGGCGATCGCGCATCCGGCGCGCTTCCGCATCGTGAAGCTGCTGGCGTCGCGGCAGGCGTGCGTGTGCGGCGATATCGTCGGCGAGCTGCCCCTGGCGCAGTCGACGGTGTCGGAGCACCTGAAGGTGCTGAAGGACGCGGGCATCGTGCGAGGGAACGTCGAAGGCCCCAACGTCTGCTACTGCCTCGAGCCCGCCGCGATCGAGTGGTTGAAGCGCGAGTTCGGCGCGCTGAGCGAGTCGTGCTGCTAGCGCGCGGTTTGCTTTGTGCGTGCGCATCGGAAAATGACGATGGGGTGGTGATCCACGAGTCGCACAAAGGAGTACGAATGGGGACGATGAACGCGGGCTGAACGCCCGCGCAACGAAACAAGAGCAAGGCCGCAACGGGCCGATGAGTCATGCGCGAACGGCGCGAAACGGAGGGAAGAAGATGACGAGAACAGCGGACGAGATCAAGAGCGCGGTCAAGGAGCACTACGGCGAGCGCGCGAAGCAGGCATCATCGTGTTGCGGGCCGGCGAACTCCCGCGACGTGCTCTACGGGGTGGAGAACATCGCCGATCTGCCCGAGACGGTGGCGTCATACGGTTGCGGCAACCCGACGGCGATCGCCGGTCTGCGCGAGGGCGAGGTCGTGCTCGACCTGGGCTCCGGGCCCGGGCTGGACTGCTTTCTCTCGGCGAAGGCGGTCGGGCCGACGGGGCGGGTCATCGGCCTCGACATGACGCAGGAGATGCTCGACCTGGCCAACTCCAATCGCGACAAGCTGGGCGTCAAGAACGTCGAGTTCCGCAAGGGCGAGATGGAGTCGATGCCGATCGACGACGCCACGGTTGACGTCATCATCTCGAACTGCGTGATCAACCTCTCGCCCGACAAGGACGCCGTCTTCCGCGAGTCGCACCGCGTGCTCAAGCCGGGCGGGCGCTTCCACGTGTCCGACGTGGTGCTCTCGCGCGACCTGTCGGCCGCGGAGAAGGACGACCTCGCGCTGTGGACCGGCTGCGCGGCGGGCGCCCTGCTGGAATCGGACTACATCGCGCGACTGCGCGCGGCTGGCTTCGCCGAGGTGCGCGTCGACAACCGCGGCAAGATCGGCGAGAAGCCGTGGTACAGCGCGACGCTCTCGGCGTTCAACGCGCCGGCGCACACCAGTTGCTGTTAAGGAGCGCATCGTGACCGTACACATCCGCTTCTTCGCGGGGCTCGTGCCGATCGTCGGCGAGAAGAGCGTCGAGATGGCCTTGCCGCCCGGCGCCACCGTCGCCATGCTGCGCGATCAACTCGTGGCGCAATACCCCGTGCTCGAGCCGTTCATGACGACGTACGTCTGCGCCGTCAGCGAAGAGATGCGGATGCCGGAGTACGTGCTGACCGACGGCGACCTGGTGGACATCATCCCACCGATCGCCGGCGGCTAACGGAACGACCGACTACACGGATTGCACAGATGAGGTTTGAGAGGGCGGCCGCGTGGCCGCCCTCTCTGCTTGCCACCGATCAGAGCTGGAGCTGCATGATCAGCGAAGTGCCGCGCGCCGGGTCGTCGGTGGCGACGAGCGCGAAGCCGACGCGCTCGTACAGGCGCAGCGCGCGGACGTTCGCCGGATCGACGGACAGCATGAGGCGCTGATATCCGCCGTCTCTCGCGCACCGGGCGAGCGATGTCAGGAGAGTCCTCGCCGATGCGGCGGCCGCGATGCTCAGGCGCGACCGCGATCGCCAGCTCGGGCACGTTCCGTTGGGCGAGGATGCCGTCGCCGCGATCCAGCGTGCCGAAGAGGCGGTACCACGCGGCGCCGACTCGCGTGCCGTCGCTGTCCTGCGCGACGACGCCGGCATCGCCGAGGCGTCCCCAACCGTCGAGGTACTTCCCGAGCTCGGGCGGCGGCTGCGGATCGCTCCGCCACGCGGCACGCGCCTCGTCGGTGGTGAAGGCGGACTCGAACAGCATGTCCCACAGAAAGGGCACGTCGGCGGCAGCCGCCGGGCGGATGGTGATGGGGTTCATGACGAACGCGCGCACGGCAGAGCGGACTCCGCTACGTCCGCGGCTTCACCTTCAGCACGTCGTGGACGATGATCGCCTGATCGCGCTCCGGGCCGACGGAGACGATGTCGATCGGGATGTGGAGCAGCTTCTCGATGCGGCGGATGTAGTCGCGCGCTTTCGGCGGCAGCTCATCCCAGGTGCGGCAGCGGCTCGTCGGCGCGCGCCACCCCTCGATTTCTTCGTACACCGGCTTCACCTTGCTCAGCGTCACCGAGCTGGCGGGCATCGACTTCAAGATGCGTCCGTCCTCAGTCTCGTAGGCGGTGCAGATCTGAATCGTCGGGAAGTTGTCGAGTACGTCCAGGCGCGTCAGTGCGCCGGTCGTCACGTTGTTGACCATCGCGCTGTAGCGCGACGCGACCGCGTCGAACCAGCCGGTGCGGCGCATTCTGCCGGTCGTCGTGCCGATCTCCGGCCGCGGGCCCTCGATCTGCAGGATCCGGCCGGTCTCGTCGAGCAGCTCGCTGGGCATCGGGCCGTTTCCGACACGCGTCATGTACGCCTTGTAGATGCCGACCACCTGGTGGATGACCGTCGGACCGATGCCGATGCCGATGCCCGCGCCGCTCGCGGACGACGACGGTACGGACGACGTCACGTACTCGTACGTGCCCGCATCGAGGTCGAGCAAGCAGCCCTGCGCGCCTTCGAGCAGCACGGTCTCGTCGCGGTCCAGGGCGTCGTGGACGATGAGCGCGGTGTCGCGCACGAACGGCGCAAGGCGCCGGCCCAGCTCCGAGTAAGAGCCGAACACGTCGTCGAAGGTGAGCGGCGGCAGTCCGTAGAGTTGCTGCAGCACCTTGTTCTTGTACGGCAGCACGAATTCGAGGCGCGCGCGGAATGCGTCGGGGTCGATCAGGTCGCCGACGCGGATGCCGATGCGCGCGACCTTGTCGGCGAAGCACGGACCGATGCCGCGGCCGGTCGTGCCAATCGCGGCGGTGCCGCGCAGCTTCTCGTCGGCGACATCGATCAGGGGGTGCCAGGGCATGACCACGTGGCAGCGATCGCTGACGAAGAGGTTCGCGACACTGACGCCGCGCGACGCCAGCGTCTCGATCTCGTTGAGCAGCACCGCCGGGTCGACGGCGACGCCGTTGCCGACGATGCAGGTCTTGTCCCCGTAGAAGATGCCGGCAGGGACGACGTTCAGCTTGAACTCACCCATGTCGTTGATGACGGTGTGGCCCGCGTTGTTGCCCGCGGAGTAGCGGGCGACAACCGACGCGCCCTGTGCGATGAGGTCGACGATCCGGCCCTTGCCCTCGTCGCCCCACTGACCGCCGATAACGACTACTGCTGGCATAAATGACGGCCGAGTCCGCTCGAGGCGGCCGGCCGCTCCTTCCGAAGCTGTATTCGCACCGGATCGGCGCAAACCGGCGTAGTATAGCAGATGGGCAGCGGGGGTTGGTCTTCGGTCGTCGCGGGCCGGGAACGCGACCTCCCGTGGCGCAGGCTTCCAGCCTGCGGGGACGCCGATCCCGCAAGTTCGACCCGCCTCCGCGGTCCTCTTCGCGTTCACGGCGCGCACCACCTTGACAGCGTCTCCGCTTCCGCGTAGGTGTACGGGATGGCGGACAGCGGACGGTTCATCGTAATCGAAGGCGGCGAAGGCGCGGGGAAGTCGCGGCTGCTGGCGGCCCTCGGTGAGCAGCTGGACGCGAGCGGGCGCGAGGTGGTGCTGACGCGGGAGCCGGGCGGCACGCCGCTGGGCGAGCAGATCCGGTCGCTCGTGCTGCGCGACTATGCTCTCGATGATCATCTCACCGAGTTGCTGTTGTTCGAGGCTGCGCGGGCGCACCTTGTGGCGCGGGTGATACGGCCGGCACTGGAGCGCGGTGCGGTCGTGCTGTGCGACCGGTTTGCGGCGTCGTCGGTGGCGTACCAGGGGTATGGGCGCGGGCTCGGACGCGATGTCGTCGAGCGGGCGAACGCGATCGCGACAGGCGGATTGACCGCGGATCTGACGCTGCTGCTCGACCTCCCCGTTGAAGTCGGGTTGGCGCGGCGCGCGGGCGAGGGTGCGGCGAACCACTTCGACCGTGAGACGGTAGCGTTTCACGAGCGCGTGCGTGCGGGGTTCCTCAACCTTGCGCGCGAGGCGCTGGACGCCTGGCTCATCATCGATGCGGCGCAGCCATTTGACACCGTCTTGGATGCGGCGGTGGCGGCGATCGCTAGCGTTCTTAGCGAAACCACCCGGTTCTTTGCGCCGAATCAGGATCAGGTATCGCCCGGTTGACGGGTGCGATCGGGTGTCCGGTAGAATGCCGCGGGTACGGGCGGGGCGGAAGGATCCGATGATGCGGCACATCTCCATGCGACTTCTCCGCGCACTGCTCGTCGCGCGTACGCCGGCCCTCGCGCTGAGCGTACTCGCGCTGGCGATCGTCGCGTCGGGCGGCGTGACGTCGCTGCGTGGCGGCGGGACACGCGCGCGGGCGACAGCGCCGGTAGCCTCGTTCACGTTCGGCGTCGAGAACTCGTGGATCCGCGTGCAGAATATCGGCGACGTGGCCGCCAACGTGACCGTCACGTATTTCGACGAGAGCGGCGCGCAGGCGGGACAGGACGGTTGCCCCTCGCCGGCGTGCCCGGCGATCGGCGCCGGGCAGGGGTGGACCTTCTTCCAGGAGGGGAACCCGCAACTCCCAGCCGGCTACAAGGGGTCGGCCGTCGTCGAGAGCGACCAGCCCATCGTGGCGCTCCAGGCGAAGGACGTGCGCCGGGGCGACGCGTTCATGGTCGACGGCGACACGACGACGATCCGCGCGGGTTCGAGCAAAATGTACCTGCCGCTCATCGCCAACCGCGACGGCCCGCAGAACGATTGGAACGGCCGCTTCGCGCTACAGAACCTGAGCGACACGGCGACGGCGTGCGTGACGCTCACGTACCTGAGCAACAACACCGACGGCGAGATCGCGTGGGACCCGTACAAGCTCGGGGACAAGAACGCGCCGAAGCAGGCAGGCTGTCCGAACGGCGGCCGGCCCATCCCGCCGCGTGGCACGCTCTTCCGCGACCCGGACACATTCGGCCTGCCGTCGAACTTCACCGGGTCGGTGCGCATCGAGACGTCGAAGAACGGCCAGAACGTGCCGGCGGAACAGCAGCTTCTCACGGCGACGGCGGACACCTGGAACAGCATCTACAACCCCTTCGCTTCGTACCGCGCAATCGACAATCTGGAGATGACGACGACGGCGCTGCTGCCGCTCGTCGACCGCGAGGTGGGGCCATTCAACGGCTTCAGCACGCGCTTCCAGATCGAGAACAAGGACCCGAGCAAGCCGGCGCAGGTGACGATCCGGTTCGAGGGCTACGACCTGGACAACAACCTGGCGTTCGTCGCGAAGCAGAACACGCTGACCGTAAAGGGCGCGCGGCTGTGCTTCCAGGACCGCGACGACTACGCGAACTGCCTGGCGCCGGGCGACGCGCTGCCGCACAACTTCGTCGGCACGGCGCGGCTGACGTCGACGCAGCCGATCGGCGTCATCGTCAGCCGCAGCACGCGCTATGCCGACACGTTCACGAACTACCGCGCCTTCCGGCCGGAGGACGGCGAGACGAAGGTGCTGCTGCCGGTGCTGAACAAGAACTTCGGGCCGTACGCCGGACACCAAGGCTGGAACTCGTGGTTCCGCGTGTTGGTGGCCGACGGCGGCGAGGCGAACGTCCGCATCCGGTACATCGGGCTGGATCTGCCGGGCGGTGAGGTGTCGTACACGGTACACGCGGTGCGCGAGTTCACCGTGTTCCAGCCGCAGGAGGACATCCTGCCCGACGGCTTCGCCGGCACGGCGATCCTGGAGTCGGACCGCCCGATCGTTGCGCTGGGCAGCCTCTCGACCGACGTCTTCACGGGCGACACGGACCTGCTGTACAACGGCGTCCCGCTACCGTAGCGAGGGACACGGGCGCAGTAGGTTGTCTCTTGGCTCTTCGAGCGCCCCTACCCGGCTCGCGACGCGGTATCCGGCCTTCGCACCAGTCCCGGTTTCCCACTACCCTTCCCCACGATGACGGCGGAGCAGATCGCGGAGCGGGAGCGGCAGTTACGGGGTTCGTGGTGGCGGCGGCGGATGCTGTCGGTGCCGGGGCAGATGCTGGCGAACACTCCCGTGTACTCGCTGCCGCGCGAGATGCTGATGCAGGCGGACCATCGCGTGCTGGAGATCGGCTGCGCGGCGGGCAGCCGGCTGTTGCTGTTCGACCAGAAGCTGCGCTTCCAGCACACGCCGGTCGTTGGCCTCGAGCCATCGCGCGAGCTGGCGGCGCGCGCGGGGCGGGCCTTCCGCGCCGCGGCGCGGCCGCTGGACGCGGTGCTGGCGGACCCGGCGGCGCTGCCGTTCGCCGATGGTGTCTTCGATGTCGCGTTCTGCGACGACCTGCTGCGATTCCTCGACGTGCGCGGCGCCCAGGCGGCGCTGCGCGAGGCCGCGCGCGTGCTGCGTCCGGGGGCGTTGCTGCTGGTGTGGGATCTGGCGCCGCCGTCGGGACGGTTCCGCTGGTGGCAGCGGTTCTGGCTGCGCGCGTACGGTGGCCGCATCGCGAGCGAGACGAGCCTGATGTCGCTGGCGGAGCGCAGCGGCTTCGACTTCACGCGCACCGCGGCGCTGCGGCCATTCTTCTGGCCGCCGGTGCCGCGGGCGTCGTTCATCGCCGGCGTGCTGCCGCCGGGGTGGCGGCGCGAGGGCGAGAACCTCATCCCGCCAGAGTAGGGACGAGGTCGAACCGCAGATTACTCGGATGGTCTACGCCTGCGGACGGTAGAGCCGGTGCTCGGTGATGTAGCGCTCGACGGAAGCGGGGACGAGATAGTGGATGCTACGGCCGGCGGCGACGCGGGCGCGGATGTCGGTGGAGGAGATGTCGATGCGCGGCATTTCGAACGCTACGGTGCGCGCGGCAAGGCCGGGGATGCTCAGCGCGGTCGCATCGAGCTGGTGCTCGTTGCGCGGGGCCACCGCGAGGACGGCGTGCTGGACGATGCGCTCCGGCTCGTGCCAGTTCGGCAGATCGGCGAGCGCGTCGCTGCCGACGATGAGGTAGAACTCGTCGTCGAGGCGCTCGCCGGCCAGCGCTTCCATCGTGTCGGCGGTGTACGTCGGCCCACTGCGCCGCAGCTCGAGATCGCTGATGCCGAATGCGTCGTTGTCTTCGACGGCGCGACGAAGCATCGCCAGGCGGTGCTCGGCGGGAGTGATGGCGCGATGCGCCTTGCGCCAGGGCTCGCCGGCGGGGACGAACAGCACGAGGTCGAGCGCGAGCTGCGAGCGCGCCTCCTCGGCGAGGATCATGTGGCCGGTGTGCACCGGGTCGAACGTGCCGCCGAGGACGCCGACTCTCATCGGTGGTCACCGCTGAGGCGCACGGGCGCAGAGGGGATGGGGGACGTGAGGGCGAAGTGACGACGGTTGGCGGCGATCACTCTTCCCACCGCAGCTCGATGTCTCCGAAGCGGACGGGATCGCCTTCGTGGGCGCCCGCGCGCCGCAGTGCGCCAACGACGCCCATGCGGCCAAGGCGGCGCATCACTTCGGCGCGCGACTCGTCGGACTGCAGCGCAAGCATCTCTACCAGCACGACCGGCTGGTCGCCAATGACGCGGAAAGCGCCGTTCTCTCGCTCGATGGTGAAGCGCGGGCCCTGCGGTTGCGGACGGAGGACCGCCACGTCGTCGTCGGGCGAGAGCTGTGGCGCCTCTTCACGCAGACGCTCCAGGCGCTCGAAGGCAAGCTTCGCGAGGTCGGCGGTGCCCTGGCGCGCCGCCGCCGACATGAAGACGCAGGGACGGTCGAGACGGTCAGCGAGCGCGGCGAGTTCCGGCTTCCGGGCGGCGGCCTCGGTGATGTCCATCTTGTTGAAGGCGATGATCTGGGGCCGCGTGCTGAGATCGACGGCGTATGAGCGCAGTTCGTTGTCGATGACGTCGATGTCGTGCGCAGGATCCGGCTGCGACGCGTCGACGACGTGGATCAGCAGGCGTGTGCGCTCGATGTGGCGCAGGAACTCGAGTCCAAGGCCGGCGCCGGTGTGCGCGCCTTCGATAAGACCCGGGATGTCGGCCATCACGTACGAGTCGAAGCCAACCTCGACGACGCCGAGGTTCGGCTCCAGCGTCGTGAACGGGTAGTCGGCGATCTTTGGCGTCGCACGCGAGACGGCCGCGAGCAACGTCGACTTGCCGGCATTCGGCAGGCCAACGAGGCCGACATCGGATAGCAGTTTGAGATCGAGGTCGAGGCGGAGACTCTCGCCGCGCTGTCCCGTCTCCGAGATGTGCGGCGCCTGGTTGCTGGGCGAGGCGAAATGCTGATTGCCGCGGCCGCCGCGGCCGCCCTGTGCGATCACGAGCCGGGCGCCTTCCTCGATGAGGTCACCGACGATCTCTCCTGTCTCGGCGTTCTTCACGACCGTGCCGGTCGGCACCGGCAGTACAAGGGCGGCCCCGGCGCGGCCGTGCTTCCTGTTCGACGCACCATTGCCGCCGCGCTCGCCTCGGTACTGTTTCTGGTAGCGAAACCGGCCCAGGCCGTTGACAGCGTGGTCGGCAACGAGCACGACGTCACCGCCGCGTCCGCCATCTCCTCCATCTGGTCCGCCGCGTGGCACGAACTTTTCGCGGTGGAAGGCGATGAGTCCGTGCCCACCGTCCCCCGCCGTCACCTGGATGGTCACTCGATCAATCAAAGGCAAACTTTCTCTCGGGAATCTGATCGTAGTCATTATAAGGGTGTTGGGACCGTGGGATTGGGGGAAAATGAATCTGCGTATAACAGGATAAGGCGGCCGAGACTTTACATATGTTAAGTAGATCGATCAGATCCGCTTGACGTGATGGGGTAGAATATCCCGGTGCCTGACTGCGGGGGCAGTCCGAAGGTCGTGTGTCCGCGAGGGCCTTCGTTGGGGCGAACGGTGAGGTACGCACCCGCCGCGTAGTAGGAGACAGAGAGCATCAGGGGCACGCTCAGCCCGCGCTCGTTCAGGGACCGGACAGCGCGATTCACCAGCGGCAGGACGGCATTATCGTTTGGGCGCAGCAGCGTCCGGACCAAGCACAGGCCATATACCCACGGCCTGGTGCTCGTGATCATCTTTCTCGCGGTCGGTTATGCGACGATCACCGGCGGCACGTTCCGCTCAAAGACGCACGCCTTCGCGGCACCGATCACCGGACTGACCCTGCCAGGCGTCAGCGCGAGCATCCCCCCAGCCGATCAGTCGGTACTCCGGCCGGCCCTCACCAATGCGAACAAGACCGATCATGTCGTACAGCCCGTTGCCCCGCAGCAACAAGAGGTCGCGCAGCAACTTGCGACGATCTACGCGACCCCAACCGCTGAGCCACCGGCGCCGGCGGAGGATCCGCTCTTGCGGGCGGCGGCCGTGGCCCCGACGCCGGAGCCAAAGCTATACGACACCTACACGGTCCAGGACGGCGACAACGTCACGAAGATCGCCGCCAGGTTTGGGCTGACGGTGCAAGCGATCATCGACAACAACCCTGAGATTCCGAATTCGGACTTTCTAACACTCGGTCAGCAGGTGGTGATCCCGCCCGGAGACGGCATCCTTCACAACATCCGTCTCGGCGACACGATCAGCGGCATCGCCAGCGAGTACGGTGCAGACGTGGCGGCGATCACCACATACCCGCTGAACCACCTGACATCGCCGGACACCATCGCAGAGAACAAGTACGTATTCGTGCCAGGCGGCAAGAAGCCCGCTCCGGTGGCGGTTCCATTGCCCGTGCCGTCCGGATCTTCGGGCGGTGGCGATTCAGGGACAGCCGCGAGCGCGGGGATCGTCGCGGGCGGCGCCAGATCGGACAGGGGTCTGATCTGGCCGGTCGTCGGGCCCATTTCGAGCCCGTACGGGCCGTCGCACCCGCTCGGCATCGATATTGACGGCTATCGGCTGCAGGGCGCGCCGGTGGGAGCAGCGACCAGCGGGACGGTCATCTTCGCCGGCGGAAATGCCTGTTGTTCCTATGGCCTCTACGTCGTCGTCATGAGCCCCAGCGGCATCGAGACGCTCTACGCCCACCTCAGCTCCATCGTCGTGACACAGGGCCAGACGGTATCCCAGGGCGAAGAGCTCGGGGTCATCGGCTCGACCGGCTACTCGACGGGCACGCACCTGCACTTCGAGGTCATCGACAACGGCGTGCGCGAGAACCCCGTAGCCTACCTGCCGTAGCGTCGCGCCAACTAACACGAGAAGGCCAAGGCCTGGATGAAGAGTCCGGGCCCTTGTCTTGTCTGAACGGCGGCGCCGGGAACCGTGGCGGACGCGATTGTGAGCGTCTAGCGCTTGTAGTCCAGGATGAGGATCTGAGTCTCCTCCGGGAGCGAACTGCGAGTGACGGCGATCTTCGCGTGGGTCTCCGTCGTCTTCGCGCCCATCTCTTTCAGGAAGCGCTCGATGGGGTTCAGGGCCGTTTTCTCGATGTCCGTCTTGAAGTGCATCGGGATGACCAGCTTCGGCTCGATCAGACTAACCGTCTCGGCGGCGGGCGGCGCGTCGAGCGAATCGCCCCCGCCGACAGGCACCATGAGGATGTCGACGTTCCCGATCTCCTCCACCTGGTCGGACGTTGGCACGTGGCCGATGCCGCCCAGATGACAGATGCGGAGATCCTCGAGCTCGATCACGTAGGCGATGTTGCGGCCGGCGACCGCGCCCTTCTCTTTGTCCCGGTACGTGGTGACACCGACGACGGAAGCGCCGGCGATCTCGAACTCGCCGGGGCCATTGACGACGCGCGGGTCGCCGGCGACACCCGATACATGGTTGTGCCCGGGGTCATCGATGCTGACGGTGACGAGGTCAGCCGTCGGACGACCCAGGCTGTAGCCGGTGGACTTGTCGCAGGGGTCGGTGACGACGGTAGCTTCCTTCGCGCGGATGCGGAAGCAGCAGTGTCCTAGCCACGTGATCTCCATGTGAAGATGGTAGCGGGTGGCGATCCGACAGGGTAGGCGCGCCGCGCGCTCGCTGGCGCCGGTTTCGTCACGGGCTGCGATCGGCTAGATTGTCGGCCGAACGCCCGCGATCGAAGCGGCCTGAGGTGGGACGATGAACACAGCCGAATTCTTGCAGATCACGGCGATGGTCGTGCCGGATCGCACCGCGCTCGTTTCGGGCGAGAAGCGCGTGACGTTCATGGAGATGGCAGACCGCGTGAATCGCCTGGCGAACTGGCTGCAAAGCGTGGGGGCCGGTCCGGACAATCCCGTCGGCGCGATGTCGACGAACGGCATCGAATACGTGGAGACGTACTACGCGGCAGCGAAGATCGGTGCGACGTTCGTACCGCTGAACTACCGCGCGAAGCATGAAGAACTGACGTACATGATCAACACGTCAGACGTGCACGTGCTCTTCGTGGGCGAGCGCTACCTGGACCTGGTGGCGAAGCTGCGGCCCGACCTGACGGGCGTGAAGCACTTCGCGTGCTACGACAAGCCGATCGATGGTATGGGGCATCTCGGCGAGATCCTGGCGACGGCGAGCGCGGACGAACCGTTCGTCGAGGTGGACGAGAGCAGGCCGACGGTACTCATCTACACGTCGGGGACGACTTCGCAGCCGAAGGGCGTCGCGCTCTCCTACCTGAATCTGTCGGTGTACGTGACGAACACCATGAGCCCCGCCGATCCGGGCGAGGACGCCGAAGTGACGCTGCTCTCTGTGCCGATCTTCCACGTCGCGGGTGTCACGCCGATCATGTCGTCGGTATGGGGCGGGCGGACGCTGGTGATCCTGCCGCAGTTCGACCCGGAGCTGTGGCTGAAGGCGGTGCAGAACGAGCGTGTAACGCACAGCTTCGTCGTACCGACGATGTTGAAGCGCATCATGGACCACCCCGACTTCCACACGTATGACCTGTCGTCGTTGAAGCTGATCACCTACGGCGCCGCGCCCATGCCGTACGAGGTCGTGAGCAAGGCCGTCGACGCCTTCAGCTGCGGCCTGATGAATGCGTATGGCCAGACGGAGAGCACGTCGACCATGACGTTTCTCGGACCGGACGACCACCAGATTCCGAAAGAGCCGGGGCCTGAGCGCGAGAAGAAGCTCCACCGCCTGCGCTCCGTAGGCCGCGGCATGGACGACGTGGTCATCGCCATCATGGACGAGAAGAACGAGATCCTGGAGCCGGGCGCCGAGGGCGAGATCTGCGTCATGGGCCCGCGCATCATGTCGGAGTACCACAAGCAGGCGGAGGCGACGGCGGCGGCGATCCACGATGGCTGGCTGCACACCGGCGACGTGGGCTACCTGGACGAGGACGGCTACCTCTTCATCACCGGCCGCAAGAAGGACCTGATTATCCGAGGCGGCGAGAACATCTCGTCCGGCGAGATCGAAGCGACACTCGACGAGCACCCGCAGATCGAGGAGTCGGCGGTGATCGGCGTGCCGGACGTGGAGTGGGGCGAGGTGATCAAGGCGATCGTCGTGCCGGAGAAGGGGCAGAAGCCCGACCCGGCGGAGGTGACCGCGTACGTCAAGGCGCGCCTGGCGAGCTACAAGGCGCCGGCGTACTACGCCTTCGTCGAGGAACTGCCGCGCAACCCGATGGGGAAAGTGCTGAAGACGGAGCTGCGGAAGCTGTACGGGAAGCCGGAGAACGGGTGAGTCGACACTGCACGGTGCACAGTAGACAGTTGTAAGGCGGGGTCGCGGGCGCGCGATCCCTTCTCGTTTTCTGGAGCAGGCGGGGGTTTACAGGCGGGCGGCGATGGGCTAACGTCGGCGGTACCTGATCCGCACTCGCAGCAAGGAGCACTCGCCATGACCACCGAAACCGACATCGCCCAGGCGAATGCGGCGGCGATGAAGCGTGCTATCGACGCGTTCGTAGCTGGCGATACGGCGACACTGGCGGAGGTCTTCGCGCCCGACGTTCGGTGGCATCTGCCCGGCCGCAGCGCGATCGCAGGCGATTACGTCGGCCGCGAGGCAGTGTTCGGCCTGTTCGCCAGGATGGCAGCGCTGACAGACGGGACGATCCGCACCAATCCTCGCGAGATCATCGGCGACAAGGAGGGTGGCGTCATCGTCACGACTGACACAGGTGAGCGGGGCGGCAGGAAGCTGAACGCCCACCTGATGCTGCGCGTGCATGTGCGAGACGGCAAGCTCGCGGAGCTGTGGGAGCACATCGCCGACCTGTACGCGTACGACGAGTTCTGGTCCTCGAAGCAGCAGGATCCAGGGACGGAGTAGTCGTCAGTTCACCGCGGACCGTGAACAGTTCGCAGCGATGGCGGCTGCGGTGCGGGCATCTCTGGCTCAGTCGTGCGCGCGACGGGTCAGGCCAGGCCGGGGTCGGTGACCAGCCGCGGGGCGTACTCCGTTGCGACGCTGCGCGGCGTTTCGCCGGCGAGCAGCGCGCGGATCGCCGGCAGCGCTTCTCGCGCGGCTTCGATGCCGGCGTCCAAACACTGCGTCATGCCGAAGACTGAGTTGGCGAGACGGCCCATTGCGGGCCGCAAGACGACGTGCGCGGTGCGGCCGGGCCGATGCTCGGTCACGGCGGCGTGGATGGTGAACGGCACGCCGGCCATGGTGCGGTGGAGCTGCGCGCGCTCGAAGCGCTGGGCGAGCCACGTGGCCGGTTCTCTCAGACGCTGCGGCAGTGTGTAGGGCTGGCCCAGTTCGACCGCGACGATCACGTCGGCGCCCAGCTCCGTGGCGGCGTCGACGGGCGCGGCGTCCCAGAAGCCGCCGTCCAGCAGATAGCGCCCCTGGTGTGCCACGGGCCGCGCGACGACCGGGATCGCGATGCTGGCCTCGATCGCGTCGATGATCGGGCCGGACGAGATCGTGACCGAGCGCTTCGCGACGATGTCGGACGCGGTAGCGGCATAGGCCAGCGGCAAGTCTTCGATGTGGCGTCCCACGAGCGCTTCGTAGAAGAGCCGCGAGAGGCGGTTGTCGTCGCGGATCTTGAGGCGGTGACGGAAGAAGTTGACTACGTCACGCCGGGGGTTGGTGCGGATACCGTCGGCGACCTCCTGCGGTGAGCGGCCTACGGCGACGAGGCCGCCGTAGAGCGATCCGATGCTGGTTCCGGCGATGACATCGACCGTGATGCCGGCTTCGTCGAGGACCTGCATCACACCGACGTGTGCGGCGCCCTTGGTGCCGCCCGCGCCCAGTGCGAGCCCCAGCTTGAGTGTCTTCATCGTGCTGCTCCCCGGCGGGGGATCCTTCTCACCATAACGATGGTGCGCCGATTGTGATGCATCGCGGGGCAGCCCGTCAATACCGATTCGTCAAGGACGCCTGATCCAGCGTAGCAGACTGGCGGGATCGGCCGATGAAGATTCAGTTGCGGCGGAATCTGGCTCAGGGGGATTAAGCGAGGATGGAGCGTGGTCGTGTATCGCCGGGTCGCGGGCGATCGCCCCACCGGCCGCGCGCTTACGTTCGCCACGCTGTTATGCGGCTTCCTCCGGTTCGACGACGATCGGCGGAGCGGTCTGAAGCCGGGTTCGCATATCGTCGATCAAGCGCGCGGGGTCATCGACCTCGCCGCCCAGCGCGTTGCCGGCGACGCGAATTCTCCACGAATCCGACCGTGCGGACCGGTGAGCCACCGATCGGAGCGCGCCCAGAAGCTTCTCCTCCGTGTGCTCGATGAACGCGGGCATGACGCCGGGGCTCAATACCGCGAGCTCGTCCGGCCGTAGCGCTGCGAGGGTGTCCTGAGCACTCAGGGTCGAGCGGATCTCCTTCGCGACCTCGGCGAGTTCGTCCCGCTCCAGGCGCACGAACTCTCCGTTCTTGTCCTGCCGTTGCGCTTGCAGCAGAACCACGCGGAACGAGCGGCCGTTCATCGTTGCTCGGGCGATTTCAAGGTCGAGTCGGTCGAGGAAGTACTGCCGGTTGTGCAGGCCGGTACCCTCATCGAAAAGCGCGGACCACGCGAGCAGCACTTCACGACGCCTGGCGGCGCGCAGCAGATACACCATCGACAGGGCCGCGAGGCTGACAGCCAGGATCGAGAGCATGATGGCGAGGCTCGTCGGCCCCGCGTAGCTGTGCGGATCGAGCCCTGACGGCATGTACGGGACGACCCACGCGATGAACAGTCCGGCGACCAGGAAGAACGCGAAGCGCGTGAGACGGCTGAGTTTCAGGTCGCTGAGATAGCGGCCTGTGATCTGCGCCGCGTCAAGCGATTGAGGATTTGTGGGCATGGACATACGTAGCTCCGGTACAAAGCGACCGTCTCTCATAGAAGCATCGGCGGAAGTCCCCGAAACTGGGAGGAGCGGAACACGCAGGGACGCTCGCGTTCGGCAGCACTCTGCCGGGTGAGGCGCGGAACCGTTCATGGGCAGCTACGGTATGCCTTCGACCACAGCGAAGCCGAGCATCCCCGGCCCGCCGTGTACGCCCAGCACCGGCCCGAAGCGGCCGCGGTGGAGAGGCACGCCGGGGCGCGCGGCGCTGGCGCGCTCGGCCAGCGCCGCCATGTCTTCGGGCGTCGTCGTGTGCAGGACGGCCATCTCATCGATCCGTGTGTCCTTCGCGCACAGAGCGAAGAGCTCGTCGAGCGCCCTGGCGCGGGAGCGCACGCGGGTGACCGGGAACGTTTCGCCGTCCTTCACGGTGAGGATGGGCTTGAGGTGGAGGATGCTGCCGAGGAACGCCGTCGCGCGGCCGATGCGGCCGCCGCGGCGGAGGTACTCGAGCGTCTCGAACGCGACCGCGATGCGCAGGCGGCCGGCGACGGATTCGGCGGCGGCGACGCACGCCTCGCGCGAGCCGCCCGCCTTCGCGATACGTGCCGCGGCGATGACGCACATGCCAAGAGCCATCGAGACAGAGCCGGAGTCGACGATGCTGATCTTGTCGGGCGCCACTTCGCGCGCGGCCGCGCGGGCGGCGTCGATCGTGCCACTGAACTTGTGCGAAACGTGGATGGAGACGACATCGCCGCGGGTGGTGAGGTGTTCGTATGTGTACCGGAAGAGTTCGGGCGGCGGCTGCGACGTCGTCGGCAGCGCTTTGGTGATCTGCAGGCGGGCGTAGAACTCTTCTGCCGAAAGGTCGACGCCGTCGCTGTACGACTCGTGGCCGAACGACACGGTGAGCGGAATCACGGTGATGCCGTGCTCGTCGGCGAGCTCCTTCGAGATGTCGGACGTGCTGTCGGTGACGATGTGTACGGCCATGCGTCACTCGACTCCGATCAGGTACGGATAATGCGGCTGGCCGCCGGCGACGACTTCGACATCGACGCCGAACTCGCCTCGCAGCGCCGCCGCGATCGCTTCGGCCGCGGCGGCGTCCTCGCCTTCGCCGGCGTAGAGCGTGACCAGCGGGGCGTCGCGGCCTTCGACCATGATCGCCACGCAGCGGCGGACCGCGTCGCCGACCGTGGCTTCGGCGACGACGAGGTCGCCATCGACGAGGCCGATCGGCTGGCCTTCGCTGATCGCCATGCCGTGGACGTGCGTGGCGCGGGCGGCGTGCGTGACTTCGCCGGTGCGGACGCCGGCAATCGCCTGCTCCATGGCGGCGGTATTGTCTTCGAACGATGCTTCGGGATTCATCGCGATGAGCGCGGCGACGCCCTGGGGGACGCTGCGCGAAGGTACGACGCGCACCCGGATCGGCGAGTCCGTCGCCGGACAGACTCGCCGCGGCGAGCTGGGCGGCGAGGATGACGTTCTTGTTGTCCGGCAGAACGATCACGTCGCGCGCACCAGTGGCCTCGATCGCCGTCCGGATGTCGCCCGCGCTCGGGTTCATCGTCTGGCCGCCGCGAATAACTTCGACTGCGCCGATGGAGCGCAGGAGCCGCTCGATGCCGTCGCCCGCGCCGACCGCCACGACGGCGATGGCCGCGGCCGTTGCCGTCGCCTGCTCACGGCGGCGGGCGGCGAGCGCCTGGAACTGCTGCTCCATATCCTCGACCTTCTCGTGCGAGAGTGTGCCGAGCGTGCGTCCGTACGCGAGCGCGTCGTTCGGCGCGAGCGTGTGCAGGTGCACGCGCACCGGCCCGCCGCTGCCGATCACGAGCAGGCTCTCGCCCATCGCCTGCAGCCGCGCGCGGATGGCGTCCGCGTCGAGCTCGCGGTCGTCGACCGCATCGATGACGAACTCGGTGCAGAAGCCCGCCTGCTCTCCCTCGCCGTGCAGCTTCTCGCGTGCGTTGAGCCAGGACTCATCGATGGCGCCGAAGTCCGCCGGCTCGGTCGCCGGCTCCTCGCCGCGCAGCGCGCGCAGCATGCCGTCGAACAGCACGAACAGGCCCTGCGCGCCCGCATCGACTACGCCCGCTTCCTTTAGCACCGGCAGCAGCTCGGGCGTCCGCGCCACCGCCTCGCGCGTGCTTTCGACGACGGCCGCCATCGTATCGAGCGCGCCTTCGCCGCCGCGCGCGCGGTCCGCCGCGGCGGAAGCCGCGGCCGTGATCGCCGTGAGGATCGTGCCCTCCTTCGGGTTCGAGACGACGCGGTAGGAGGCCGCGCGGCCGCATTCAAGCGCGCTGGCGAGGGCAGCGCCATCGAGTGCGGCGTCTGGTGGCAGAGCGGTGAAGCCGCCGAGGATCTGCGAGAGGATGACGCCGGAGTTGCCCTTCGCGCCCATGAGCGAACCCTGCGACGCGGCCTTCGCCACGCCGGCGACGCTTGCGTCTCCGGCGACCTCGACCGCATCGACCGCCGCGCGCATCGTCAGTGACATGTTGGTGCCGGTGTCGCCGTCGGGGACCGGGAAGACGTTGATGGCGTTGAGCGCGCCGGCCTGGCGGCGCAGGGCCGCCGCGCCCCCCGCAAACGCGCGTGCGAGGGCCGGGCCGTCGATGACTGCGAGCCCCGCGGAAGGGGCGGTTTCAGCTTCGTTTGGGGGTGGCGGCATGTGCGGCGGGTTGCCTCAGGCTCGCGTCGGATGCTACATTTCTGTGTTCAAGAGTCTAGCACGGTATCCACCGATTCGAAGGCGAGCATAGACATGCCTGCGATCTGCGCAGTCTGCGGCAAAGGTACGACCTTCGGCCGCAACATCCGGCACCAGCACTCCGGCCGTTGGCAACGCGAGGCACCGAAGACGAACCGCACGTTCCGTCCGAACCTGCACCGTCAGCTCGTCCACGTGGACGGCGGCTCGGTCCGGGTGAAGGTCTGCACGCGCTGCCTGCGCAGCCAGACCAAGTCCGCGTAGCCGGTCGCCTCTCATTGGCGTGACGGAGACCTTGGCCCCGCGATGCGGGGCTTTTCGTCGTGTCTTACACTCGGAGGATCGTGCCCGTATTCGCCTGCACATCGCAGCAGCCGCTCCCCGCTATGCTTCCTCCATGATGCGGATCGGGCTGATCGGCGACACCCACTACCCGGAAGCCGGACCGCTCTGGGACGAGGCGTATGACGCGCTGCGCGCCGTCGACCTGATCCTGCACGCCGGGGACCTGCACGTCGTCGAGGTGCTCGACTGGCTCGAAGAGCGCTGCGGCGTACCGGTGCTGGCAGTACGCGGCAACGGCGATGACGGCGGCGGCGGGCGGCCGTTGTGCCCCGAGGACCCGCGCATGAAGCCGGTACAGGTGATCGACGCGGAGGGCGTGCGCATCGGCCTCGTGCACGACGCGACGCTGCCGGAGTGGCCGCCACATCGCACGCTGGAGTCGATCATGGAGCATCACTTCGGCGGCCCCGTCGACGTGCTGGTCCACGGCGACACGCACGTGCCCGAGGTCGAGATGATGCGCGGCGTGCTGCTTGTGAACCCGGGCAGCCCGACGTTCCCGCGGAACCTCACACGGCGGCTGGGGACGGTTGGATTTGTGGAGATCGAAGCAGGCGCGGCGCGCGCCTGGATACATCAACTCGAGCCGGCGACGTAGCCAGCGAGGCGATTTCAGCCGGGGACGGCCGTGCCACTTCGATACGCTGACTACTGAGCGGTCTCCACAGCGGGGCCGTACCGCGCCAGCAACGCCTCCCGGTCGGCGTCGGTTGGTGCGTCAAGGCACACGGAGGTCGTCGCCGCCATCACTGCGGGTGCGGGCAGATGGTCGAGCCCGAGGAAGTGGCCCGTTTCGTGCAGTAACGTGCTGTAGAGGCAGCGCCCGCTCCGGAACTCGCGCGGCGGCGCCGAATCGATCGTGATGTCGGCCTCCACCATGTGCACCGGGTCGTTCGGATCGCAGCCGGCGGTGCATCGCTGGTAACGCAGCGACGTGCGTCCCGCCTCGAACACCTCACCCGGGCGGGCGCCGGTCTGCAGCGTGCCCCAGCCGATCTCGTTCACCCCGTCGCTGTCCACGATCGCGTCGCACGGCCCCGTGTCCACCGAAGGCACGCCCCACGTCACGAACGCGCGGTCTGTTAACGCGGTGAACTCGTCGGTCGCGACGTAACCGCTCTCCGCGGCGGCGATGCAGTAGTACACGGGCACCGTGTTCCAGCGCTGCAGCGCGTCGGGGTTCGGCGGCAGAGCGGGCGTCGGCGTTGCGGTCGGTGTGGGCGAGGGCGTCGGAGTCGGTGTACGGGTGGGTGTTGGCGTCGGCGTGGGCGTGCGCGTCGGCGCGGGGGTGAACGTCGCGGTCGGCGTCGACTTGCCGCCGAAGATGCCGGTGCCGCACCCCGATGCGGTGGCGGCGAAGATCGCGAGGGCCATACATGGCGCGGCGTTTCGGATCAGGCCCTTCACCACGCACGGCTTTCTGCTACGCGTCGCCGGACATCTCCCGATGATACGCGCATTGGCCGCGAAGCGGACAGCCGCCGCACAAGGGCGTCGCGCGGCAGCGCGCCTTGCAGTGCAGCACGATGTAGCCGTGATAGCGCTGGAACGCCGCCGCATCCGCGCCCGGCAGCGCGTCCTCGAAGTAGCGCTGCCACGCCGCGTATCCGTCGCGGAGCTCCGGCCCGAGACCGAGGCGGCCGAACAGGCGGCGCGTGTAGGCGTCGATGACGAAGGCGCGGTGGCCGGCGGCGTACAGCGCGATTGCGTCGGCGGTCTCGGCGCCGATGCCGTGCGTCTCCAGCAGCAGCGGTCGCAGCGCTTCGAGCGGCAACGCGAGAAACACGTCGATGCCGCCCGCCCGCTCGATCGTCTCCGCGACCGCCCGCAGCCGCCGCGCCTTCACCGTCGGCGTTCCCGACATGCGCACGAGCGATACGAGCACGTCTTCGGGCGTCGATGCGAGCACCCTCGCTTCGAGGGCGCCCGCGGCGCGCAACGACTCGAGCGCGCGCTCGGCATTCGACCCACGACGTGTGCTGCACGAGGATCGCGCCGACAACGACGTCGATCGGGCGCGCGACGTCGGGCATCCAGTGCCACAGCTCGTCGCGGTAGGCGCGTTCGAGCGTCCGCATGACGGCGCCGACGGTCGTCGCGTGGTCGGGCGGAGCCGTGCGCACTCCGCGTCTATCTGTCTGCTCCGCTCGTGCGGCGGCGCCTCTCACGGCGCCACGCCGTCCTTCGTCCACAATACCGGGTCGACGTTGACGCCGCCGACGACCAGCTCCCAGTGCAGGTGTGGCCCCGTGGCGAGGCCGGTCATGCCCACTGCGCCGACCTGCTCGCCCTGGGTCACGTAGTCGCCCTCGCTGACGTCGATGCGCGATAGATGATGGTAGGCGGTGAAGACGCCCGCGCCGTGGTCGATGATCACCGAGTTGCCGCGCGTCGTCAGCAGGCCGGTGAACGCGACGCGGCCGGCAGCCGCGGCGATGGCAGGAGTGCCCTCGTCGGCAGCGAAGTCGGTGCCGCTGTGGTGTGTCGTCGCCGGACCGCCGTTGTAGCTGCGTGTAGTGCCGAAGCGGGTCGTGAACGGCCCCTTCGACGGCAGGATGAACGGCCCGCTCCAGAGCTTCTCCGGCGTGAACTGCGCGTACACCCGCGCGCGGACATCCAGCTCCTGCTGCACCTCATCGGCCGAACGCAGTCCGTTCGGCGTGCCTTCCGGTGGCACGGTGATGTATTCGACCGGATAAGTAGTGCTGATGACGTTGACGGCGAGCGGGAAGGTCTCCGTGACGTTGCCTGCGGAGTCGAAGAGCGTGACGGCGATCGCGTCCTTGCCGGTGTCGGCGTCGTCCGCCGCGCCGATCACCGCCCAGAAGCCGCCGTCATCCTCGATCAGCGGGTAGTCGTGGCCGCGGAACTGTGCCGATGCCGATGCCGCGCTGCCCGCGGGATCCACGCGCACCACGATCGTCCCGCCCTGCGCGAGCGTGCCGCCCGACAGGGCGGCATGCGGCACGGGCGTGACGGTCGGCGTGGGCGTCGCTGTTGGCGTGGCCGTAGGCGTCGGCGTGGGTGTTCGCGTGGGCGTCGGAGTCAACGTCGCCGTGCTGGTGCTCGTCGGCGTTTTCGTCGGTGATGCACCGCCCACGACCCCGCAGCCGGTCAGCGCCGAGGCGCCGGCCAGCGAGAAGATCGCGAAAGCGAGGAGGCGGTGCGAGTGACGGGGCACGAGTGAAGTATATCGGGCGACCAAGACGTAGCGCGGGCTTTCAGCCGGCGCGGTGCAGTGGGACGAGCAGGCCAGACGGGCTAATCGCGGATCGGAATCAAAATTGGCTCCGCTGCGAGCCGCGTGCCTCGCGACTGCGCGAGCTGGTGCGCGACGATCATCGCCAGCGCGAGCATCAGCAGCAGCGCGGCGAGCTTGAACGGCGCCAGCGGACCCCAGACGCCGCCGATGACGCCGCCGAGCGCCTGGCCGCCCGCCACGCCCAGCCCCTGCACCGCGCTGAGCGCGCCGAGCCAGAGGCCGCGGCTGCCGACGTCCGTCGCGTCGAGCGCGGCGGCGCCCCACGCGGGGATGCTGATCGCGTACGCGAGCCCGGCGAGCACGACGAGGTTGACGGCGATGAACGGGTTGGCCGTCAGCGTCAGCGCGAAGATCGAGAGCGATGCGACGAAGAGGCCGCCGATCAGCGGCACGTGGCGGCCATAGCGCTCCTCGAGCTTGCGCAGGCGCCACAGGGCGATGCCGGCGGCCAGCGCGGGCAGCGGGAAGAGCAGCGCCAGGAAGGACATCTTCACGCGCAGGACGTCGTGCGTGTAGGCGCCGATCATCGGCGTGTGCAGGCTGGTGCCGACGGTGAGGAAGAGGACGATAACGGCGAGCATGGCGATGCCGGGCGTCCAGGCCGGGACGCCGTCACGCACAGCGCGAGGACGGCTGTGCCACCTCCTTCGGCGCCGCGATCGCGTCCTCCTGCGGCACGCTGCGGAGGACCATCGCCAGCGCGAGCATGCTGAAGCCTATGCACACCCAGAACGCGCCGCTGTACGTCACGAAGTCGACCATCAGCACGCCGGCGAGCGTGCCGGCGCCGATGCCCGTCATCTGGGCGAGGTTGAGGAGCGTCATCGTGCGGGTGCGCCGGCCGTGCGGCGTCGATTCGCCGACGTGCGCCATGAACGCGGGCCACATCGTCGCCGCGCCGATGCCGAGGACCGCGGAGAACGCGAGGAAGGCGCGCTCGTCCGGCACCTCCATCATCAGCACGAGCGCCGGCACGCTGAGCGCCATGCCGGCGACCATCGTGATGCGGCGGCCGGCGCGGTCGGCGATCCAGCCGGCGGCGGGCTGCCAGGCGAACTTCGCGACGCCGTAGGACGCCATCGCGTAGCCGGGGAACGCCGGGCCGGAGTGCAGCGCCTGCGGCAGGTACTGCTGGACGAGCGAGAGGAAGTAGATGCCGACGGCGGCCTGCCAGAGGAACACCACCGCGCCAAGCTCGAGGACTCGCAGCGAGTCACCGTGCAGCCTGCCCGTCACGTTGCGAACGTTGATCATCCCATCCACCACCACATCCGAAAACGGGCCTCGCGCGCTGCCTGGGTGTTTGCTCCGCATCTAGTATCGGCCGCTCGCGCCGGATACATGCATGACGCTCAGATCGCGCCTCTGGCCGCGCGGTCTCTCGCGACGGCGATAGCGCCCAGGGCAGCAGCCCGTTCTCCCAGCTCCCCTTCGACGATGCGCACGTCCGTGAAGGACTGCGCGAAGCTCCGCGTCCGCGCCGTCTCCACGGCGGGCCCGAGGATCGTCTCGCCCATGTTCACCAGCCCGCCGCCGATGACGATCGCCTGCGGGTTGAAGACGTTGATCAGGCTCGCAAGGCCGATGCCCAGGTACCGTCCGGCCGACTCGATCAGCGCCGTCGCCTCCGCCTCGCCCTGCTGTCCCGCCAGGAACACCGTCTTCGCGGAGACCGGCGGATCGTGCTCGGCCAGGCGTGCCGTGCGAATCAGCCCGCCCGCCGCGATCATCTCTCGCGCTCTCGCTGCGATGGCCGTGCCGGAGGCGAACGCTTCGAGGCAGCCCACGTGGCCGGCACCGCATTTCGGGCCATCGACGCTGACGCCGATGTGGCCGACCTCGCCTGCCGCGCCCGACGCGCCGACGTACAACTCGTCATTCAGGATAACTCCGCCCCCTATGCCCGTGCTGACCGTAATGAATAACAAATGGTGAAATCCGCGGCCGGCGCCGAACTGGTGTTCGGCGACGCCCTGGCAGTTCGCGTCGTTTTCAAGCAGCGTCGGGATGCCGAGGCGCTCGTGCAGCGTCTTCGCCAGCGGCACGTTGTGCCAGCCGGGCAGGTTCGGCGGATCGGTGATGACGCCCTGGGCCGCATCGATAGGGCCCGGAGCGGAGACGCCCGCCGCGCGGATGTTCGCAAGCTCGATGCCGGCGTCGGCGGCGGCATCGCGGACGGTTTGGGCGATGCGTCCGATGACGGCTTCCGGGCCTTGCGATGCCTGCGTGGGGGTGCGCGCCTGTCCGAGCACGCGGCCCGTCGCGTCGGCGATGAGTACGAGAATCTTCGTGCCGCCGAGGTCGATGCCCGCGAACACCGTGCTGTCGCCGCTCACGCGGAGGTCTCCTCGCGCGCACGCTGCCGGTCGGCGATCGCCGCCGCGTATAGCTCGCGGTACTTGCCGGCGGCGCGTCCCCACGACCAGTCCTGACGCATGCCGCGCTCCTGTAACGCGCGCCAGGCCGCCGGGTTTTCGAACGCCGCACGCGCGCGCTCGGCGGTGCGCTCCAATTCGGGCGCGTTCGGCGCATCGAAGACGAAGCCGGTGCCGGAGCGAACGTCCGCGCCGGCGTCCACGACCGTATCGGCGAGCCCGCCGGTGCGGCGCACGAGCGGCACCGCGCCGTAGCGCAGCGAGATGAGCTGGCCGAGCCCGCACGGCTCGTAGCGCGACGGCATGAGGAAGACGTCGCAGCCGGCGTAGATCTGCTGGCCCAGCTTCGGGTTGAAGTCGAACCAGACCTTCACCTGCCGCGGATACTTCTCCTGCAGCCGCGCCAGCATCGTGTGCACGGCTTCGTCGCCGGTGCCGAGCACGACGAGTTGCACGTCATGCCGCGCCGAGCATCGCGTCGAACGCTGCGGCGACGAGGTCGATGCCCTTCTGCGCGAAGAGCCGCGTGACCGTGGCGAATAGCAGCGAGCCGTCGTTGACAGGCAGGCCCGCCTGCCGCTGCAGCGCCCGCTTGTTCTCGACGCGCTGATCGAGCGTGTCGACCGTGTAGTGCCGCGCGAGCGCGGGATCGGTCGCGGGGTTGAATTCGTCGTAGTCGATGCCGTTGACGATGCCGGAGACGACGCTTCCGCGCGCGCGCAGCAGCCCGTCAAGGCCGGCGCCGTACTCGGCCGTCAGGATCTCCTTCGCGTACGTCTCGCTTACCGTGTTGACGCGGTCGGCATGCATGATGCCCTGCGCCATCGCGCTGTAGGCGATGTCCGGCGCGAGTCGCGTCGGGCGGGATGAGTTCGAGCGCCGCGATGCCGTGCGCCTGCGCGAACGTGCGGTCGAACTCGCCTTGCAGCGCCAGGTTGTGGATCGTGTAGACGCGGCCCGCGTCCGCCCACGGGTGCGAGGGGTCGGTGGCGAGGCGCGTCAGCAGCAGCGCGGTGTGCCAGTCCTGAGCGTGTACGACGTCCGGCCGGAAGCCGAGGTGCGGCGCGCAGGCAAGCAGTGCGTCGGAGAAGAAGAGGAAGCGCTCCTCGTCGTCTTCGAAGCCGTATACCTTCGACCGGCCGAAGTAGCGCGCATTCTCCAGCAGGTACACGGGCACGCCGCGCACATCGGCCTGCCAGACATCGACGCGCTCGTCTCCGCCGGGCCACGGCACCTTCACGGCGTGAAGCAGGTGCCGTAGGTTCAGCGCTGTCCGCTCGATGGCGCCGTGCATCGGCATCGCGACGCGGACGTCGTCGCCGTTGGCGCGAAGCGCGCGCGGAAGCGAGCCCGCGACGTCGCCGAGTCCCCCGACTTTCACGAGCGGGCTCATCTCAACAGCGGCGAAAAGGACGTTCAATACGGGATCCTGTGGGGCGAGGTGTGTGTCATGTATGTGTAACGGATCGGCGAGAGGGCGGCAACAGAGGATGGATGCCGGAGGTGTTGGGGTAGCGCCATCGCTACTCCACCCGCACGCCCGCGCCGGCTTCGACACGCCCGACGATCGCGCCGGGCAAGCCGTCGGCGTGGAGGCGGGCGACGATCGCTTCAGCCGCGTCGCGTGGCAGCGCGATCAGCAGTCCGCCCGAGGTCTGCGGATCGAACAACAGCGCGTCGACGGCCGGATCGATGCCGGTAGCGAACTCGACGTGCCCAACGAGCCCCTCGCGGTTGCGGCCCGCGCCGCCGGTGGTGATGCCGCCCGCGGCGTATTCGAGCGCGCCCGGGAAGGCGGGGACGCGCGACGATTCGATGACGAAGCGCATGCCGCTGCGCGACGCCATCTCGCGCGTGTGCCCCAGGAGGCCGAAGCCGGTGACGTCGGTCATCGCGTGGGCGCTCGCTTCTCGCGCCAGGTGCGAGGCGTGGCGGTTGAGTGTGAGCATGCTGGCGATCGCGGCGGCGGCGTGGTCCGCGGGGTCGCGGTCGTCACGCGCCGCGGTGAGCAGCAGGCCGGTGCCGAGCGGCTTGGTCAGCACCAGCGCGTCGCCGGGCTGCGCGCCGGACTTCGCGAACACTCGCTGCGGGTGGATGACGCCGGTGACGGCGAGGCCGTACTTTGGCTCGACGTCGTACACGGTGTGGCCGCCGGCGATGACGCCGCCGGCCTCGGACACCTTCTCGGCGCCTCCATGGAAGATGCGTGCGAGGATCGACGGATCCAGATCTTGCGGAAACGCGGCGATGTTCAGCGCGATCAGCACTTCGCCACCCATGGCGTAGACGTCGCTCATGGCGTTCGCGGCGGCGATGGCGCCAAACGTGTAGGGATCGTCGACGACGGGCGGGAAGAAATCGACCGTCTGCACGATCGCCAGGTCGTCGGTGAGGCGATACACCGCCGCATCGTCCGGCCCCTCGAGGCCGATCAGCAAGTCCGGAAACCTCGCCGGATCGAACGTGTCGGTGATCGGCCGCAGCACCTGCGCGAGCGTGGCGAGGCCGGCTTTCGCGGCACAGCCGGCGCATGTAGCGAGGGCGGTGAGGCGCACGGCGTCGGTGGTCATGGGTTCAGTATGCAGTTCCGGCGCGGCACGATCCACGCGGGGCACAACGACGGAGGACGGAAGGTGGAAGCGGATCGTGCCCGGCTCAGAGCTTGAGCAGGGACGCGAACTTCTTCTCGCTGCGGAAGGGGCCGACCAGCGCCATCGTCATCTGGTTCTCGTCGAAGACCTTCTTCGCCACGCGGCGCATGTCTTCGATGGTCACAGCTTCGACGAGCGCGACCACTTCATCGGGCGTCTTGATCTCGCCGTTCAGGATCTCCTGTCCGCCGAGCCAGCCGGAAACGCTGCGGGTGTCCTCCATGCGCAGCAGCAGGCGGCCCTTCGACAGCTCCTTCGCCTTGCGTAGCTCTTCTTCGGTGACGCCCTCGGCGCGCGCGCGGGACAGCTCTTCGATCAGCGCCTTCGTGGCCTCGACGGTCTTCTTGGGGTCGACGGCGGCGTAGACGGCGAACGAGCCGGTATCGAGGTAGTGGCTGGCGTAGCTGTGGACGTCGTAGCAGATGGCGCGCTTTTCGCGCAGCTCCAGGAAGAGGCGGCTGCTCATGCCTTCGCCGAGGATAACGCTGACGAGGTCGAGTGCGAACCGGTCCGGGTCCTGGCTGGAGACGGCGTGCACCGCGATCTCGATGTGCGCCTGTTCCGTGTTCTTGTACTGGACGGCGATGCGCGGCTCGTGCTGGCCGTTGACGGCGGGGATCCACGCCGATGGCGCGCCGCGCTGCCAGTCGCCGAGTGCGCCCTGGATGGCGGCGACGACCTCCTCGTGCTCGATGGCGCCGGCGACCGCCAGGACGATGTTGTTCGGGACGTACTGGCGGCGCATGTATTCGATGGTGCCGTCGCGCGTGAGGCCGGTGACCGACTCCTCGGTGCCGGCGACGTCGCGGCCGAGCGGCTGCCCCGGCCACATCGTGGCGTCGAGCAGGACGTCGACGAGCTGCGCCGGGGAATCGCCGGTCGAAGCGATCTCCTCGATGACGACCTTGCGCTCCTTCTCGAGCTCATCGTTGGCCATGAGCGGATGGCGGATCATGTCCGTCAGGACGTCGGCCGCACGGTCGAAGTGCGAGCGGGCGACCTTCGCGTAGTACACCGTCAGCTCGCGGTCCGTGCCGGCGTTCATGATGCCGCCGACGCCCTCGATCGGCTCGGAGATCTCCTGCGGCGTTGGCCGCTTGGCGGTGCCCTTGAAGAGCAGGTGTTCGAGCAGGTGCGACGTGCCGGCCTGATCCGTCGTTTCGTATCGAGAGCCGGCGCCGACGTAGACGCTGATGGCGACGGAGCGGGTGCTGGGCATCGTCTCGGTGACGATGCGGAGCCCGTTTTCGAGCGTCGTGCGGCGGTAGCCGTGGCCTTCCATCGATCTCCTGTGCGTATCCGTAGGGCTGACGGGTGATATTGAAGTGTAACGCGGTGGTTCGCCGCGGAGTAGCGCGCGTCAAGATGACGAGGGAATCGCGGCTGCGGGCGTCAGGCGGTGGGCGGCGGGTTGTCGCGCATGGCGGTGACGACACCCATGCGCTTGACGATGCGTTTCTGCAGGCCCGGCGCGAGTTGAGCGAGGGCGAGAAGCGGGCGGATGGGGCCCGGCGTGACGAGCACCTGCTCGGCGCCGCGCACGGCTTTCAGGACGCCGTCGGCGACCTTCTGCGGCGAGACCTCGCTCATCATGCGCGGCGCCTTGCCGCCGCGGTCGGCCCACATGCCGGCTTCGCCGACGAAGCCGGGGCAGACGACGCTCATGTGGACGCCGGTGCCGTCGAGCTCGTAGTTCGCGGAGTCGCTGAAGCCGTTGAGCGCGTGCTTGCTGGCGGAGTAGATCGAGTTGTAGGGCGCGGCCGACTTGCCGGCCATCGACGAGACGTGGACGATGGCGCCGCGCTTTCGGGCCAGCATGCCTGGCAGCACGAGCTTCGTCAGCCAGATCGGCGCGCTGAGGTTCGTGAGGAGGACGCCGTCGACCTGCTCGAAGGTGTAGTCGGCGACGGTGCCCTTCACCTCGATGCCGGCGTTGTTGACGAGGATGTCGATGGCGCCGAGATCGCGCTCGGCGGTCGCGACGAGGCTGCGGAGCGCGTCCATCGACGTGACGTCGGTGGCGACGGCGATCGCTTTCACGCCGAGAGCCTCGCAGGCGCGGCGCGTCTCTTCGAGCTTCTCGGCGGACCGCGCGGCGAGCGCGACGTTCACGCCCTGTGCAGCAAGCGTCTTCGCGATGTACGGCCCGATGCCCCGTGATGCGCCAGTGATGATGGCGTTAGCGCCGCGTAGATCCTTCATCATGTGCCTCCGACTGTGATGTATAGGACGCGATCATATCACGGGCGGACCCGCCGTCATCACCGGCGGATCTGCTCGACCCTGGTAGGGGCGCAGCCTGCTGCGCCCGCGCGTGGCGGCGGACTTCCGACCTCGGGCGTGAACTTCGTGGATCGGTTCCCGGCTATCGCCCGCGCGTGCGCTCGCGGTCGCGCTCTTTGTCCACGAGGAGCTGGACCTCCTGCGGGTTGGGGATGCCGGGAAGGCGAAACTCCTGGATGTCTGCGGCCGTCTGGCAGACGACGTCGCCGTAGTTGAACATCGTGCGGAAGATGCCGCTGCGCTCGACGGTCATATCAAGGACGTTGACGAGGTCGGCCGTCGAGATCTTGAGGCTGAACGGGTTGGTCTTCGTGCTGTCGATGATGCGCTGGTTCGTGATCACCCAGATGTCGTTGTGGTAGCGGTACCAGTTGAGGAAGCCGCGAATCGCCCAGTACACGAGATAGAGCAGCGCTATGGCCCAGAATGCCTTGCCCGGGGTACCGCCAAGACCGGCGGTTTTCGACATCAAGATGGCGGCGGCGATCACGGGCACGATCGCGAAGAGCACGATGAGCACAGTGCGCGGCCAGAGATAGATCCAGTGCCTGCGGCTGATCTGCAGGACCTGCTCGTTGTCCTGGAGCGGGAAGTGGAGCGCGCTGTCCTTGCGCGGCTTAGGAGCTTGCGCCGATGCGTCCGTCGTCATGCTTCCTCCGTGGTGTGGTGCGCCCGCCGGGGGTATCGTGCCACTCCGGAGGATCGGTGACAAGTGCGGGCGCCGCCGCTCGTGCGACGGGTGCTCCGTGATTGCGATAGGATGACCAGCGGTGGTTTGGGGATCCCGCACGGCTGTACGAGATGCGTTGTCGGGCGGACGGAGATGAGACGTTGGAAGTTAGAGGGCGAGGGGCGCCCATGACCGCACTACCGTTTGCGCGTGTGTGCGTGTTCTGCGGATCCAGCCGCGGCAACCGGCCGGCCTACGCCCGCGCCGCGCGTGAGCTCGGCGCCCTTTTGGCGCGACGCGGCACGGGACTTGTGTACGGTGGCGGCAACGTCGGCCTGATGGGGATTATCGCCGACGCTGCGCTGGCAGCCGGTGGCGAAGTGATCGGCGTCATGCCGCAGTCGCTCGTCGAGCGTGAAGTCGCGCACGCTGGCCTCACAACGTTGCACGTCGTGCGGACGATGCACGAACGCAAGCAGTTGATGCACGATCTCTCGGACGCGTTCATCGCGCTGCCCGGCGGTCTGGGGACGCTGGAGGAATTCTTCGAAGTGCTGACGTGGGGTCAGCTGGGGATGCACGCCAAGCCGTGCGGCATCCTTGACGTCGAGGGTTACTTCGAGCCGATGCTGGCCCTGCTCGACCGGGCAGTCGATGACCAGCTCGTGAAGCCGGAGAACCGCGCGATGCTGATCCAGGATGTGACAGCAGAACGCCTGCTCGACCGGATGGCTGCGTACGAGCCTCCCGCGATCACCAAGTGGATCGGCCGCGCCGAAGCGTAGGTGGGGCGCGTCACCGCCCCGAAACCCACTCCCCTGACTTGCCGCCGGCTTTCCGCACTAGCCGCACCTGCTCGATGCGCATCGCGCGGTCGACGGCCTTGCACATGTCGTACACCGTGAGCGCGGCGACGGTGACCGCTGTGAGTGCTTCCATCTCGACGCCGGTCTTGCCGGTGGTGCGGACCGTCGCTTCGATCTCGACACACGCGGGCGTCTCGTTTGGCGTCAGCGTCACGTCGATGCCGGTGAGGAGCAGCGGGTGGCACATGGGGATCAGTTCGTGCGTGCGCTTGGCGGCCATGACGCCGGCGATCTGCGCGACGGCGAGCACGTCGCCCTTCGGCAGCCCGCCCTGCTGGATCAGCGCCAGCGTTTCGCGCCGCATGACGATACGGCCGCGGGCGGTGGCTTCCCGCTTCGTGTCGTCCTTCGCGGAGACGTCCACCATCTTCGCGCGCCCAGCGGCGTCGATGTGCGAGAGCTTGCCGGGGGCTTCGCCAGGGTCGGGTGCGGCGGTCATGGCGAAAGCGTAGCAGCGGGCGGACCGCGGTGGCAGTGAGGGAATCCCCGAAGGGCGAGGTATCACGCTGTCATCAGCCGCCGATGTACGACATCTCGATCTTCGGCAGATCGTCCGTCGCAGCCGACCGCAGCTCCGAGTAGCGGTCGTCGCGCTGCCCCCAGACGGCGCGGATGGCGCCGGCGATGGCTGCGTCGTCGCTGCCGTCCCGCAGCGGTCCGCGAAGGTCGGTGCCGGTCGCGGCGAAGAGGCACGTGTAGAGCTTGCCCTCGGCCGAGATGCGGGCGCGCGTGCAGGCGCCGCAGAACGGCTGGGTGACCGACGTGATGACGCCGACTTCGCCGCCGCCGTCCTTGTAGCGCCAGCGCCGCGCGACTTCACCGTCATAGTTGGCATCCGCGGGCTCGAGCGGCATCTCGGCGCCGATCATGCGCACGATCTCCGCCCCGGGCACGACGTCGTCGAGCCGCCAGCCGTTGCTGTGGCCGACGTCCATGAACTCGATGAAGCGCACGATATGGCCGCTGCCGCGGAAGTGCCGGGCCAGGTCGACGATGGTGTGGTCGTTGATGCCGCGGCGCACCACGGCGTTGATCTTCACCGGCGGCAGGCCCGCGGCCGCGGCGGCAGCGATGCCTTCGAGCACGCGCGCGACCGGGAAGCCGGCGTCGTTCATCGAGCGGAAGACGCGCGTCGTCGAGCGAGTCGAGGCTGACGGTCACGCGCTTGAGCCCCGCGTCGGCGAGCGCCTGCGCCTGTCGCGGCCAGCAGCGAGCCGTTCGTCGTCAGGGCGATGTCGACGTCCGGGATCTGCGAGAGCATCCGGATCAGCGCGGGCAGGTCGTTGCGCAGCAACGGCTCGCCGCCCGTGAGGCGCAGCTTGCGCACGCCCTGGGAGGCGAAGATGCGTGCGAGCCGCGCGATCTCTTCGAACGAGAGGATCTCGTCGCGCTTGAGGAAGGCGAAGTTCGCGTCGAACACTTCGCGCGGCATGCAGTAGCGGCAGCGGAAGTTGCAGCGGTCGGTGACCGAGATGCGCAGGTCGCGCAGCGCGCGGCCGAAGCGGTCCCGCGGCTCGCCGCCGTCCGGAACGTCGATCGGGTCACGCGGTTGCGCGGTCATCGGACATCTTTCTCAATCGCTCTCGCGCCCTTGCCGCCGCCTGGCCGCGGTGGCTGATGCGGTTCTTCTCTTCGCGCGGCAGTTGCGCGCTCGTCACGTCGCGTCCGCTCCGGCACGAAGATCGGATCGTAGCCGAAGCCGTTCGTGCCGCGCGCCTCGTGCGCGATCCGCCCCTCCCACACGCCGTCGACGAGCTGCACGCTGCCGTCCGGCGTGGCGATCGCGATCACACAGCGGAAGCGCGCGCTGCGCTGCGCGTCGGGCACGCCCTGCATCTCTTCGAGCAGCAGCTCGAGCTGCCGCGCTTCCGAGATATTCGGGTCCAGCCTGTCGCCGCCGGCGTATCGGGCGGAGAAGATGCCCGGGCGGCCGCCCAGGTGATCGACTTCCAGCCCGGAATCGTCGGCGAGCGCCGGGAGCCCGCAGGCCCGCGCCGCTTCGACGGCTTTCATCGTAGCATTCTCGGCGAACGTGCTTCCCGTCTCCTCGGGGTCGAACTTGACGCCGAGTTCGCGCGGCGTAACCAGCTCGAAGCCGCAGCCGTCGAGCAGCTGCTGGAACTCGCGCAGCTTGCCGGGGTTGTTGGTGGCGATGACCAGCTTCCGCGTCACTTCGCCGCCGCCTGCGCCGCCTCGATGATCTGCCACGCCTGCGCGCGGTCGCCCCAGCCGATGATCTCGACCCCGAGATCCTGCAACGCCTTGTAGGTGCGGAAGAACTGCGCGATCTCGAGCTGCCAGTGGGGAGAGATGTCGGTGAACTCGCGCACGCCCGCGAAGCGCGGATCGGCGACGGGGACGCAGATGACCTTGTCGTCGCCGCCCTTGTCGTCGCGCATGCGGAGCACGCCGATCGGCCGCGCGTCGAGGTAGCAGCCGGGCAGCGTCGGCTCTTCGACGATGACGAGCACGTCGAGATGATCGCCGTCGTCGGCATGCGTGCCGGGGATGTAGCCGTAGTCGGTCGGGTAGTGGACGGAGGAGTAGAGCGTGCGGTCGAGGCGGAGCACGCCGCGTTCGTCGTCCCACTCGTACTTGTTGCGGCTGCCGCGGGGGATCTCGATGAGCACTTCGATGATATCTGGCATGCACGGATCTTATCGCGTGCTCCATTCATTTAGGCTGGTTGTCCCCGAGGGGGCACTCTTCACGCTTGACATGTGATAGAACTATCACATATGATCTGCGGCATGGACGAGGTGTTTAGGGCACTTGCTCACCCGGTGCGCCGGACCCTGTTGGACGAGTTGTTCAAGGAGGACGGTCAGACGCTCGGCGCGCTCGAACGGCATGTGGCGCTGTCGCGCTTCGGCGTGATGCAGCACCTGCGGGTGCTTGAAGCCGCGGGTCTCGTCACGACGAAGCGTCGCGGACGCGAGAAGCTCCACTTTCTGAACCCCGTACCGGTCCGGCTTGTCTACGACCGGTGGGTGAATAAATACACCGAACCAACGGCAGCGGCATTGATCGACCTGAAGCACAGACTGGAGGATCAGACGATGGAAAAGGTGTTCGAGATCTACATCAAGACGACGCCCGAGCGCCTCTGGGAGGCGATCACCGACACGGAGATGCGGCGCAAATACAACTTCGGCGCGGTCGTGACTTCGGATTGGACCGTCGGCTCGCGCTTCGAAGGCTTCGGCCAGGGCGAGCTGATCTTCGAAGGCGAGAACCTGGAGGTCGATCCTCCACGCCGCCTCGTGCAAGCCTTTCGCGCACTGTGGAGCGACGATGTGAAGACGGAAGGGACATCGCGCATGACATGGGAGATCGAGCCGGTCGGCGATTCGTGTCGCCTCACCGTCACGCACGACCAGCTACGCGAAGGCGCGAACGAAGAGTTGTATGGCGGCTGGATGATGGCCCTCTCCGGCATCAAGACGCTGTTGGAAACAGGCGAGTTGCTGACAACGCCCGGATCGCTGCGATTCCTGTAAGACCCCGAATCGGTTGGGTGAGCGGTCGCGGAGCATGACGACCGCTGTCACCTGCCGGTCAGCGGGAATGTTGCCAGCGGCCGATAGTGCGCGCTGCCCTGGCCGAGCATCGACTGCATCAGCACGAATTCGGTGACGCGGAACGACGCGAAGTGGGGAGCATCGAATCGCGTGATTGCGTCGTGGAGTCGCACGCGGTCCGCTGGCGTGGCGTCGTCGCGGACGCGGGCGAGGGTCAGGTGGCCGTTGAAGGCCCGCCGCTCGCGCGCGAAGCCGAGCGGCTCGAGCGACGCGTCAACGCGTTCGGCGAGTCCGGCCAGCGCGCCGCCGTCGCCACCAAGGCCGAGCCAGACGACGCGGAGATTGCGCCCGCCAAACGATCCGACTCCGAATGGCGTCAGCTACAGCAATCTGAAGCGCTGTTGTTGTTAATCGCTTAACATGTGATCATGCGTATGAGCCGTTCATGGATCATTGTGGACTTTGCCAGAATTGGAAGGTCAGGCACCTTCGGCGGCGAAATCATGGCCATTGACTTCGTGGAAGTGCAGCGTTGCTGCGCCGGGCCGGCTGGCGCCTTAATCTGGTGAGCGATCTGGAGGGCAGCTATGAAGAGCCGCCGCCAACGCTAATGAGCCCAGTTTTTGATTTCCGACAGCTTGTTATTTTAATTGCACGTATTGCTATGTCCAGAGTAGTATTACCAGGCATCCCAGGCTTGTAACAGCCTGGCGCGTGCGTCACAGCGCGGGTGCAGATCGCCAGGCTCGGTGCCACATGGCGCCTGCGCCTCGCCGACCGGCTCATTGCGGAGGATAGTCTGATGCGGACGGCCTTCTCCGAGGCGTCGTGAACGTCGGCTGGGACGTAATACTCCCGCGTGGCCTCGGGTGGGAGGCGCATCGCCGATCAGAACGATCAACCGATCCTCGGCTTCCACGGGTAGGAGTGGACGGCGCCGTAGAGAGCCTCGAAGACCGCTTCCGGGATGTACGCGGCCACCGAGCGGATGGCGTCGGGGTGCTGCAGAGCCACAGGAAACTCCGCTTCGAATGGGAGGATCTTTGTCAGGTACTCCTCCATGTCGTCCCTGTCACGAGGAGGCCCACCCGGAAGCGCTCGAACCGCTCCGTCGCGGAGAGCAGGACAGTGTTGCGCGCCTGAGTAGGGCATGTTGTCCTCCATGCTTCGGGTCGTGTCCAGCGCGAGGACAAGATCGAGGCTCTTCCCTTTCGCCTCCGCGACGAACGCGGCGACCTGTTCCGCCAGCTTCATCCGTGCCCTCCAGAGGATGGATCTCCCGCCGGCCGATTTCGCGATCGCCGCCGACTCGGTCACCGCCGCACCCTCCGAGAAGTTCTCCAAAGACGCTTCCATCAGCTCTCCGCGATCCGGAGCAACTCCAAAGGGTTGTCGCGATACCCGCCGCGTAGTCGGCGTACGGCTTCGCGAAGGCCCTTGCTCATTGAGAACGTTCCGTCCACGACCTGGATCTCCCCCTCCCGGCTCCAGGGATAGCCGTAGACCGCGACGTCAGGAAGGAGGATGGTAAGCGTCCCCCAGCCCTTCTTTTCGCTTCGGGGGTGGAGTCGATGAGGGAGTAAAGCCCTCCGGCCGGCTCGATGAAGGCGCCGTCGAGCATGCGTTTCTCGTCGCCGTTCACCGGCTCGTGGTGGGGATTAGGAGGGCGTAGGAGTGGAGTCACTTACTCGGGATCCGCCGAGGACTCGGTGAGGAGGATAGACCATCCCTCTCTCTTGCGGACCCAGAGATGGTCGCCCCGCTTCAGACTGGGCTCGATCCAGATGAGCCAGCTCCACGGCCAGATCGTCACCCGCAGTTCCGCAGGTCCAGAGATTCGAAGGAGGAGAGCGGAGAAAGGCTGCCAGGTTTTCCCTCTTTTATTCAGCAGATCGGTCTCATCAAGATTCTCGGAGGAAGAGGAGCTCGGTGTAAGAAATGATTACGTGCGGGCGAAGCCACCCAGTTCCCGAAACGCGAGCGTACCCGCCGCGATGGGCGGCCTAGGCGCCGCCACTTCCGAAAGCTCGAGGAGCTTGCGCGGTCGACGAGATCGAGCCGGTCGTCAGCCACCGCAACGACGCCGTTTGCGGCCAGATCCGCAATGTGCCTGTATGACCTCGATCGGAAGCTGCAACCCGAGGGCGATCTCCTCGACGGTACGCTTGCGGGGAGTCCCCCGCCTCGTCTCGGCCAGAAGACCGTACGCGAGGTTCAAGGCCACGAGGCCCTTCGCGTTCTTGCGCACCAGGTGTTGGACTTGAAGGTTCGCGTTCTGAAGGCGGCGGCAGAGCTTGTCGATCACGTTGAGGGCGATCTTCGGATTCTTGTAGATCATGCTGAGAAAGCCGTTGCGGTCGAATGCCAGCAGCTCGCTGTCCTCGGTCGCCATGGCGCTCGCGGTTCGTCGGCCCTGAGTAGCCGATGGCCATCTCCACGAAAATACCCTTCCCAAGAACGGCGAGCGTGTGAGGTTTCCCTCCCAAATTCTTCGAGATCTTCACCCTGCCCTTCTGGATGATGAACATCTCTCGCCGACCGACCCCTCCTCGAAGATCGTCTCCTGGGCCGCTACACTTCCGAACTTGTCGAACAGCACCGTTTCCGTCGCCATAGGTCTCACACCGGATGGGAGTCTCCCGCAAGCCGCGCCGGGAACGCCTCGGGCCGCCGCCCGTGCGGGTCGGTGCAGTATAGCGTCGAAGCAACGCTTCCTGCAACCCAAGTGTCCGCTGGGCGACAGGTCGGCCCCTCGGAGCCTCGACTCGCCGCCTCGAGGTGAAGATCTGAAGCGTTGGTTCAATCGCCCTTGAACTCCCCCCTTTTTCCCTACCGTGGAGGTTCCGAATGGAGCCGGACGCAGTCGCCCCTGAACCTTTATATGGTTTCCCTCACTCTCAGCTCCTGCGGTCCCGTCACTGAATGGACCGAGGCCGGAACCTCCCCGACCTCTGCCCGCCTCTCCTCCTCGCTTCGGTTGCCACAGGCCCCGAGGCGATTTCGTTGAGTTCGACGAAACGGCCCGCCTCCTCGCCGAGAAGACCCGGATCGTCCCCGCCCTTCTGGTCGTGGGGTATCGGGACCCACCCCCAGCGTCGTCCTCACCGTGGCGCCGCAGACGCGGTCAGGAGTACCGGTGCGAGGCCGAGGTGGAAGACCTGCGGGGCAACAGCCTCTCCTTCGTCGCCTCCGTCTACGGCTTACCGACCAAGGTCCCCCGCACTGCTCATCAACGAGCCCGCCGACGCGGGGGAGCGGCCGCCACCCCGATGTCGTCGAGATCCGCGCCGTTACGGCGGGCAACATGGGCGGAGTGGTGCTCTACGAGGGAACCGCCGGGAAGCTCGAATCAAGGCATACCCCCCGCCTTCCGGGTCGAGGCGGGTGACTATCTTCTCGTGCACTGCAAGCCGGAAGGCCTGGCCGGCGAGGTCGACCGAGACCTCCGCCAAGACCGTCGCGATCGGGCTCGACGCAAGCGATGAGTGGCTCGATTTCTGGCTGCCCGAAGGGCAGGGGCTGTCGGGCAACAACGGCGTCGTGTCCCTCTACGACCGAACAGGCGGCCGGCTCCTCGACGCAATTCTTTACACCCAACCGTGATTCCAAATCCGACAGAACACTACGCCGGGTTCGGCTCGCGAGATGTCTCCTGCGGGCGGAAGAGTTTGTGCGCGAAAGGGGGGTGAAACCGGAGGTTCCAGCGTCCAGCGAGGAGACGGCGTACAAACCCCGACCTCTAGACCGCCACCCCGATCCCTCTGCCGCTCGAGCGGCTCGGTGGACACGAACTCGAAGGGGGACTGGCACACGGTGCCGACCCGGGGCAGCAGCTTCGGCACGGAGAACTCCGACGAGGTCTACACCCCGGCTCCGTGACGCATCAGTAGTCCGGCGCCGGTGAAAAAAAAGTGGGCGCACCCCGAAGGGTGCGCCCACCCACATGACACTGAAGAATGCCTGCTCAGAAGTCGATTCTCGCCGAAAGCTCCAGGTCCCCGAGGTCCGTATCCATGTTCGCAGTGGTGTAGTCGATCTGGAACGTGGTGTTCAGGATGTCCAGGTTAGGCTCGTACCAACAGTCAGGGCCATGACGTTACTGGCGACACGAGAGGAGCGTCAGTGTAGCTGAAGGTGAATCAGGGTCAGATCTTCGGGGTCGTCCAGTTGGCGCCCACGCTCACGGCGTAGCCCCAGTCGGCGGTGATGTTCTGCAAAGAACGCTGGCCGTGGCACCGAGGGCGGGGTGGAGCCCGGTGGCGCCGGCGGCTTCGGAGAACGAGACCTTGAAGTCGAGGTCCGCCACTTCCGAATACGAGGTGGCGGGAATTCAGTTGCGTAGCCGCGTCGTCGGCGGTAAGCTGCAACGTGGCGCCGGCGCCGAGCTCGTAGGTGAAGTCGCCGCCCTCAGGGAGGACACCGTAGCTTCGAGGAACACGACGTCCGGCAGGAGGTCCACGTCGCCCGTCACATCGAGGGTCAGGGACGGCTTCACGCCGAAGGCGATCGGGTTGGTGGCGTAGTTCGAGCCCATCACGGTCCCGATAGCGACCGTCAGGGGGAGCAGCGGTGATGGTGCTCAGGTCTGCGACCGTCCACCCGTCCGCCGGGACGTCCCAGTTGCCGGCCCGAGAACCTCCGCGGTCAGATCGAGAGCGGCGCTGTCGTGACCGACGATGCCGCCCACCGTGGTGTACAGCGTGGTCGCCGCCGTTCCGTCGGCAAGGGCCACCATGTCAACCGTGGTATAGGCCGGCTGAGGGTAGATCCCGATCCACAGGGGAGCCGCCATGATCTTAGCAGTAACCTCCATGGCCAGGTCTCTTCGTAGCGAAGGTGGCTTAGCACCACAGCAGCTTGAACGTGGCGAGCTTGATGTACCCGTAGACGCCCTCCGTCCGCCCTTTCGACTGACTGCTCGGCGATCACGGTGATGTCGCGGGTGGCGGTCATTTCGTTTCTGAAACCAAATTCCTCGGTTCCAGATCGATGCCGAAGGTCGCCGTGCCCGATCCGTCGACGGTGAAGGTCAACTGATCAGCGGCGAATCCTGCCACGCACACGGCCAACAACAGGGCCCACCAAGAGAGTAGCTTCTTCATTCACTTCCTCCTGAGTCCCGGGGAATTTCAGACCTTGGGCTACAAGCCCGACAGCAGTCACTTGAGCAGCCTTTATCCTAAGAGTGCCTCAGTATAGCATCCCCTAGAATGGCGCGTCAAGTCGGTTCTTACCCTATTTTGGCTAATACCCAAGGGATTAGCCCTGGCCAGGATTTGGGCCGGCGGCGCACGGTCTCGAAGGCGGCGTTGAAACGGCGCCCTCGTCTCGGTAGCTCGACCGGACATGCCTGACATGCGCACGCGGATCTCCGGAGACTGGATCGGGATCCGGGAAGCCGCAGGGATTTCCACGCCTTGGAGCGACACCTCACCTCCCCGACCAATAACCGCTACGAGGAACAGTTTCAGGCTCTCCGTCGAGGACAGCATCCTCGAGTACAAGAGGATATTCGACCCACCAGATGCTCTTCGAAAGACTGGAGAACGTCCAGTTCGTGACGTTGGCCGAAGCGGAGCTCGAACAAAGTGCTCGCCGAGGATGCATCCTGCACCGTGCTCACGCAGCGGCTCCTCTGCATCGGAAGCATGCGCCGTCTAGGAAAGTTCTTGGACTCTCGAGAAGCGGCACCGCGGTCGGGGACATCAGGACCATTGTCACTGACGTCAACCGCCGTCTCAAGGAAGATCCCGGATTGAAGAGCCATCCCGCCGTCAAGGGCGTCCTGCTCCAGGTGCGCAAATACCGGACCGAGCGGGCCAAAATGCCGAGCTCGCCGGAAGAATCGGCGCGGCGAAGAGAGCTCACTTCGTGCAGAACTTCCGCCTCACCTTCGCTGCCATCGCGGCCAGCATGAGCCGCAGCTACGCGGAGCTCCTACGCAAGACTACGCTCCCCGGAAGCGCCCCTCGCGATGCACATACTTTCGCAGCGTTCCGATTCGCAGCCTTTCGGACACGCTCACCCGGCAGGCTCAGGAGCTCTCGATCATGACTCGGCTCTCGGATACGCCCGCGACGAGAAATTGAAGACGCGCGGGCTCCTCGTGAGACTATCCGGAAAAAGAGGGAGACCCCACGCGCACCCTCCTACCGCGAAGAGACGCAGTACGAGACGCTCTGCGATGAGGCCGGAAACGCGCCCCCGGCCCGATGCCGCGCCGAGCTCGCCCTAGCGTTCCGCGACGAGGTGATCCGCGCCTTCGGGCGGGAACGACCATACATCAAGGCCCACGGCGGTTCGGACCGAGTGCTCAGGCGCGGGTTCAAATGGCCACGAGGCGGAGGCGATCCCCGGTAGACGTGCTTGAACCGGAACTTGCCGCGTCGGGTCACGAAGACAGCTCCCCTCTTCAAGGTAGAAATCGTCCATCTCACGCTTGGGATGCGGTCGCGTGATACCCGAGTCAGGTAGACGAGGAGGCGATCGAGGTCGATCTGCTCGAAGTGATCGACGAGACGACTGTGACGCTGAGGACTGTGTCCGTCCGCTCCAAGTGGAACATATGAGCAATAGGAATTGATGTGGTCTCGGGTGTCTTTACATTACATATGGGTCCGCCGAGGTTACCGTTGCCAGTGCAATGATCAGCATCTCCGGGCCGGCCCAAGAGAGTGTTTTTCGTCCGGCGCTTAACCGTGTTTTGCCGCGCGGCTCAATTCTGGGCTCACAATAGGCTGTGCGGTCCTTTGCACCCGATAGCGGTCCGATTCCGGCGATGGCCGTAACGGCCGCGTGTGAGGAGCCGCGTCTGGGTAAACAGTTCAGCCTCGCCATGTACCCCTGGGTCTACATCGGCAAGTACGGGACGAATAGAGTTTGGGACGGCGCCTACGTGGAGGAACCTCAGCCCGCAGGAGAAGCTGCCCTGCCCGAGAAGAGGACGGGCAGCTATGATGAACCGCCGCAACAGCTTCGAAGGCTTCCCTCGTGGACCCAGAACGCGATACGGGCATGGGGTGCTTCGAGGGGCTGGAGGGCTCGCCGAGAAGGACTGAACCCTTGTGGAGCTTGTCCGCCCCGACATGAACGGCCGCCGGATGGAGCGATCCATGGCGGGACTCCTCATGCCCCCCTTCCCGCGGGCTCCTTCGTCGAAGCAGTCAAGCAGGTGGTAGGCCGCAATAAGGCTCTCGGCTTCTCCGTGAGCTACGACCCCGCTTGGGAGAGGATTACTCGGAGGGGCAAGCGGTCTACGTGCGTCCCTTCTCGTACACCGAGCCGGGGATCGGAGTGAACCTAAGCCAAGAACCCTGGGTGGTCATGGTGGCGACGTCAGCTACTACTTGCCGATGCGTCCAAAGGCGCTGATCTCGAAGCGGATCCGGGCCGTCCCGCCCAGAACCGGGTGGATCAAGAGCGCTTCGAACTACGTGATGAGCGCTCTCGCGAAGGCGGAGGCCGAGCGGACCGGCTACATCGAGGCGGTGTTCCTTGACGCCGAGCACCATCGCTACTTCGAGGAGGGCTCCTCGAGCAACCTCTTCTTCGTCATGAAAGACGACACGGTAGTTTTACCCCGGCTCTCGGCGACGCCGATACCTCCCCGGCGTCACGCGCGCCACGATCCTCGAGGATCGCCCGCGACAAGGGGCTGAGAACCGAGGAGCAGGAAGATCTGGTCGAGGAAGCGTCGAGGCCCGGGAGGTGTTAGTTTTCGGGAACCAGGCGGGCGTGTCGTACCTCGAGTCGCTGACGCACAACGAAAAGACGGTCGTTTTCAACGGCGGCAAGATCGGCGAGGTCACGAGCCACTTCCTGAGGACCTTGAAGGGCATCCAATACGGCGCGCTCGGTCCGACTTGGATGGTTCCCGTGGAGCCGGCGACGAGCGGCCCGGCCTCGTGTCGCCCGGGCAGCCCCGATCCCGGTAGCGACAGATTCTCCGGGTCGGTCGCCGACCCCGGAGCTCCCGGTCGCGAGCGCTCTCCTGGGGGGCCGGCCCGGCTGAGAAACACGGGTGTCCCCCGCTGTCTCTTCGGCAGGGTCGCGTAGATCTGCGGCTGGAAGTCGGACTGGGGGTAGGACGCGCACTGAGTTGAGGTAGGCCAAGTTATGCGTCCGTCCTTGCCAGCATCTTCAGATACCTCGTCGGTATATCTCGTAGTGCTCCGAGGCAAAAGTGGGGACGCACGAGCACTTCCAGTTAGTTCTTCGATCCCCAGTTTTCGTCCCGAAAGCTTCTTCGTCACCACGCCGAGGTTACTGTCCCGCGTCGGGTAGCTCACGAGGTCTGTTGCTCCGGGTCCTCATCGGGCTCCAGAAACGGCAACCGGTCCTTTCTCGCCTCGAGCCGGTCGGGCCAGGTCCCGGTAGTAACCCCGGGCGGCGGCGTCGCTCGATTTCCGGTACAAGGTGTTCGCGAGACAGGACGTTCGGGTTCGAAGGCTCCGTGTCGGAGAACCGCGCGAAGGCGCCCGAGCGCCTCTTTCGAGCCGGCCCTCGACGTAGTTGATGAAGCCCATCCGGTAGTGCAGCTCGGGCTCCCTGTAGCCGTTGCGCTCCGCCTGCTCGTACATCGCCCGCGCTTCGCCGTCGTCGCGCTCGACGTAGTAGCGGATGTTCCCCATGTTGCTGTAGGCGCGGCCGAGCTCACTGCTCGGGCCGATCAGCCCCCTCTCCTGACGTCCTCCAGAAGGGCGATCGCCCGCCGAAGCCCGCCCTCAGCATCGAGATACTCCTGGCCCGGTAGTGGACCTCGCCCAGGCGGATGCGGGAGTCGATCAGGAGCCGACCGCCGCTGGCTTGCCGAGAGTCTCTCCTCGCCGGAACCGCGGATCGTCGCGGTGAGCGCCTTGCGCTCCTCCCCCGCGTCGAGCACCTCCCAGGAAGTAACGGGCGAGGTGGTAATGGACCTCGGGCAAGGACAGCTCAGGCATCCATAGCTAGCAGCAGGATTCCCTGTACCTCCTCGAGAAGGCCCCAGTCGGGGATCGCGCAGCTCGGCGTACATAGGCCTCGACCGCGAGATCGTTCGTTTGCTCGAGCATCCGGTAGAGATCGACGCTCTCCTGCAGGCGGTCGGTCCTCACGAAGTAACGCATCATCCGGAAGAGCACCTCGAGCCTTTCGCCGTGGTGACGGTCGCCGCGTACAGAAAGCGGCCTCCTCGTGCTGCACGGCTCCTCCTGGCCCACCTCAGATAGCTCTCCCCCAGAGGGGCAAAAGCAATTTGACTTTTTTTTTTTTTTTTTTTTTTTTTTGTAGCTAGTCTACTTGGTTCAGTTTCCTATGCTGGACGGATCCGTGTGCCCACGCAAGAAGTATTCAATCCGCCTAAAGATTTCGTTTCAGTTTGAGAAGCAATAAGCAGCCTTGATTTCTTAGAGTCAGGAGAATCATTGACCGTATATGAAAGAACCTGAATCCGAATACCAGACACTAATAAGGAGACCAGGAAAGAATGACCTAAAGAACCATGAAGCAGCAAGGCATACAAAACAAGTCATCGAGAGATTCTCTATATTCAAAGAAGGGCAAACGATGGGCGATTCCATCAGTTTGGCGGACTCAAAGCGAAATGTTTCAGATTTGACAGTAAGAAACCACGTAGAACTAACAACTCTGCAGATCAGCTACATTCATTATTCTCGCAATAGGATACCCACTGTTCAGGAATGCAAGAATCCAGTCTTTCCCAGACCACTACATTTTTTTTCTTTCAGAAAGAATGCACAGGCGGGTTAAATAGAAGAGTTGATGTACCTTCAGTATCTTCAAGTGGGGAATGCTATACCGCCTTTCTTTGCAAAAGCAGTTGGAAAGTGCATTATTCATCAACTTACAGTAGCGCTGAAGTCAAAGGAGTAGTCTCGCTGGACAAAAATCTGAGTACAGATCTCGTCGTTGCCCCCATTGACCTCTTCACATCATTGAAAACTATGACTCTAAAGCATTGCTCATTTTTTGGACAGTTTGTCAGTCGGCCGAAATCGCCTGTATCCCGAGAGGTCATTATTCCAGCACCCGTTGCAGCTACGATAAACTTCTTTGCACTTGAAACTGCAGAGATTTGAGCTATTGCCAAGCGAAACCTGTCTTTTAGAGTTGTTTGCGAACACAGAATAAGCATGTATTGAGGGTGTCATAGACAGGAATCAAGGCTTGGGAAAACGAAGTCCAGAATTACTCCCCCTATCTTTTTCTGTGTTTCAAATCTAAATTCAAGAATCTTGAAAAGGTTTTCAAGGTGGTTCTCCAAAGAGCTCCACTCAGGCATCGCCTTCCTTAATAAGTGAACAGGTAACCAGTTAGTTTTGTGCCGGAAAAAGGTTGCCACTTTTAATTGCCCAAGATAGCCTTGAAATCTTGGTTAGAGTTACCTGAAAACTTGCTTTCGAGGTCAGTAAATAGCTTCTGAAGCTCCAGGATAGTTATTGTTTGACTGATCATAGCTTTCTACAAAACATTACAGTGATGTTCTGGTAGACGTTTTCTTCATATTCTTTGTATAATTCGAACTCAATCTGGATGAGCCTCTTCAAGAGTTCACTGAAATGGCTCTTAATATACCCTTTATTTAGTCTCCCGTTAGCATTTTCATACCTTTCCATTGCAATGTCTGCCATTTCATGTTTTCTTGGCATCTGATTCTCTTTATTCTTGCCAGAAGCCCATTTGTAGTTTGAATCTCATTCTTGAGTCTGTCGAGGTCATACAGCCTAATATTTTCTGGAATTTGCTCAGACAATCTATTTATGGCTTGTCTAAAACCCACGTTTTTTATGCTCGTTTCTTTTAATGTTCTACTTAGGATTCAAACGCTCGGGTGTTGCCAATAAAGGAAGCCAACATCTAAATGAAGCTATTATTAAAGGCAGTTTCAGAAAAAGAAAGACTGCAACAATGCCTTCTTTCATGGGGAAAACAAAACTACAGGTGCTTTCCTGGAGGGATAATCCTACTCCATCTCAATACTTATTGCAGAACTTCTCCTAAAGAGAACAACTGCAAGGGCAGTGGATAAGCTCTATGGACGTTCTTTACTCAAATATCCAGACATTGCTAAGTTATCCCCTTAGGAAACCTGAAGAACTCGAGGCTCTACTATCTAAGTTTGGATATAACAAAGTCACAAGATTCTCTATGAAATAGCCGATACCATAATGAACAGATGGACCAGAAAGATTCCAGAAACGAAAGAAGGTTTGCTTCAACATTCCTCATGTCGGACCGTATACAGCAGGTGCTATCATGTGCTTTGCTCTTGGCGTACCAGCTGCAATAGTGGATACAAATGTGGAGCAGATTAAAAAGAGTGTTTTGGGTCTCCTCCCACAGACAACATCCTTGGAACCTGTACCACAAAATTGCGGATATTCTGGTTCCGGATGGGAACTCCGACGCGTACAACTTCAGTTTGCTTGATTTAGGCGCCTTAATCTGCAAAAATAGTTTGCCGAGATGTACAAATGCCCAATAAAACAAGTACAATTGTTCTCAAGGCAAGTACTTCAGACATTGAAATCCCTGAGTAGAAGCAATTGAATGCCTCAAAATCAGAATGCCAGATAACATTCAATGAAGCGTGCAAATACTTTTCAGAGTTTGTGTATTGTGCATGAGATTCTCTGAATGAGATATTTGGACTTTGATCGTTTTTCTTTCATAACGGATTGACAGAGATTTTCGAGCGTGCACTTTTTCTGTCGCCTTTGGCGATTTCCTCAAGTCTTGTTTCTATGACTCCCATTAACTATTGCCACAGATTTGTTTTTGGCTGATTTTCCGCAAAAATCTGGGGCAAAACCAATACAGGGACAATTAAAAGTATTGAAACTGTAAATATTTTGGAGGTAGTTGCACGTTTCAACTAATCTTTGAATTTTCTTTTCGTCAAGTCCGCCTATATCACAATCCACAACTAACACTCTCTGGTTGTCTTCATATGCGATTATGTCAGCGCATCCAACGCATATCCACTTGTTTCTAAGTACATCAAAAGAGATCAAGTTTTCTTTCTCTGCGACCCTGATTTTTGCTCCTAAATAAATTGTTTGAAATCCAGCCAATAAAAGAGCCACGAACAAACATTTTCAAACCTCTCCTCTGGCTTTTTAGGGCTTTTTTCTAGATTGAGCATCTCTTCTAAACTTCTGCTATGGAGCAAAACGCATCTAATGTTTTGAAGTAAGGTTCAACCAAGTTTTGTAGCGGTGCTCTTTCCCAAGTTTCATCAATTGTTAATGATGTATCTTTCATGAATCAACTCGATTGTTATATGGTCAAAGGGAAACAGGTCTGGAGGTTGCACGGTTACAGAAACTGTCTCGGTGGGTTGCTGCGACTCGATTCATTTATCGGAAACCCTTTTCGCCAAACCGTATAGAACTCGCCCCCATTCTTAGACCTTCCTGGAAGACATTAGACTGTAGGTTTTTTAAACCTGTTATCTTCGAGACTTCAACAATGAATGATGAAGGGTTGAAAGATATGTTCTTACCGTGGCAAGGTTAGAGATGGACAATTCGAAGTCCGTAGTATGGTTAAGGTCAGTTAATCCGAGCGTTTCTTTAATCAGGTCGTTACATGTCTCCGTAACAAAACTTTTTTGGCAGTCCAGTTTGGCTTTGGGCAATTGCCCATAAACCCTGCTCTTTTCTTGGAGCTCCATTCAAATTGGTAGGCACTTAACCCTTTTTGGGAGCCCTTCAAACTCTCGACATGAAGAAGTAGCTTTCAGTTTCAAAGGGTCAAATTGTTTTGTCATGATGTGGCGGCTTCCAAAAGCGTAACTGTTGCCCATTATTGTTAGCCTTGATTGCCCGATGTCTCCTTGGCAGAATCCTTCAAAAACGGAGTAATCAAAAGGAATTGCATTAGAAAGAGTGCAATCTGGTTGTTTCTTATTGGGGAAGCTTGCTTTGCAGACTTTTTACCTCATCTACAGTTTTTCGCTTACAACAAGGGACGTAACCAAGTTTTCCCACTCTTTTAGGTGGTACTTACGGCGATTGTCCTCATATCGATACTTTTAAGATAGGTTGGAATGCCTTTAATACAGAATACGATTCATCTTGATAGAAACAGTTGTCGATAACTCCACCTAGATTTCAGGAGCGTTCTTTGCTTAAAGTTTTCTCATGGCAAGCTTAGTAGTATATAGGCAAATTGCAGAATCAAGGACTATTTCGTATTTAAGTCACCCAAACCTGAAAGCTCCCAACCGAGCATAAGCAACCAAAGGTATTCCATATCGAATAGCATCCACCACGTGGTCACCTTCCTTCACGTCAACATTGTATCCAATAGTTAACTTATCACATTAACACCAGCGATCAGAAATGAAAAATATAGTATATCTCCACATTTGATAATTCACTTCAAACGTTAATCTTAAATTCTAAAAGTTCAACGGAATACTTGCTCTCGGTTACAAGGCATTTACATTAAACTACTTGGATATTCAGCCAGTCATTACAATGTCTAGTGAGGTTCTGCAATAATAGCATTTTTTCAACAATTGATTATGTTCCACAAAGTATGATGTACTATCTTTCTTTCTTCCCAAGTTTTATTAGCGCTACAACGGTAGTTAGCTAATAGTGATACTCTCAATGCGTGATAATAATGATGACCAAACAATTCATGTTTAATTCGTACCTTTGGCATGATCGATTATGGGATGGAAAGCGATGCACCAATCCAATCAATAATTGGTTTTGCGCGGGTTTCACTTTCGGTTAAAATGCTGAACACATTCGAACTTACAAAAAGGTCAACAGCCAAAATAAGTGTCAATCAAGTAAATTGGAAAATATTATGATAAAAACCACCGTACACTAGAACAATAATGTTTTTGGGTCACAAGGAACTAATGCATTACACATCTGCCAGATTTTATGCTCCAAAAAAGGGACGAAAGAAACAGCAAGAGGAGATTCCAGATCATGCATCGGGTACGTGGCCATTTGAAGATATGTGGGATGACTATGGCAAAGCTCGCCCTGCTGCTGGCCAAAAGACAGCTAAAAAATATTTCAAAGATCTTGACGATAGCAAGACTTATCATTTTCTATTATTCAAATTATGATAATCCAGTAACCATTAATTATCAGCAATACCTTTTAGTAGGAATAGTTAGTTTGAAGCAAAAAAGGCGGAGCTTTCTTGGAAAGAAATCCCACAATGGCTTGCCCGTCAATGGGGATTTTGTTTGGTCATGAACTCTCAAAATGGGTGTCCAGAAGAAGGTGCTAGAATACCACTGTCGGAGTATTTAGCAGAAAATCAACAATCTGAGTCAATAAAAAAAATATCATTATCATCAAGGAAAGTTTGAGCCAACGCTTCAAATTTGTTAGTCGAAATGTCACCAATGATGATGCGACGACTGCATCAAAGACACAAATCACGCTCTTAAACAGGTTAAAAACGATCAATTCCTAGATAATAAGTTGTTGAATTGGGATCACCAGATTGAATGGTTGGATTAGATTCTAGAGAATGCTGGAAAAAAAGAGGGCTTTACGTCGATTGGCAGCAACCTTAAATTGTGACTGAGAACTCCAGAACTACATCAAGAATCTACTTCCAAAGATTGGCTCTGAAGACATTCAGTTCCTTCTCTTCGTCTTGAACTAGAAAATAAAAAGAAGAAAAATCGACAAACAAGAAGCAGATTTGTATGCAGATGCGAGACAGCGTTTTGCAGCATTCAATCCAACAGTTAAGAAACTCTTGAAAGAACGTTTTCCCTTTCGACCTCTCAGATAAACGAGTACAGAATGTCTAGGAGATCATCAGATAGATTACGGAATAACTTCAAGTCTTGAGACAATACTCGACAATCCATATTGTATTTGCGAAGAATATTTTGGAAATGATAATGAAGACCGTATAGGATTTCATCGAATAGATAACGGCATGATATTGCATCCAGAGTCATCCAAGTATTCGGAAGCAATACAGTTGGATGATCCCCGTAGGCTAAGAGCAGTAATTGTTAAGGAATTACAAAAGCAGGCGAAGAATGGGCACACATCTTTAGATCAACAAGACCTATAGCCAACATTGTTATAAAACACCAGAAATCAGGAAGACAAGGACAATTCCTACTTG
>CAVUOT010000002.1:0-481867 GCA_963743185.1 uncultured Chloroflexia bacterium
CAACTCTCGTCGTTTATGACAGAAGACGAGCAGGCCCTGAAAGCAGGGCCTGCTCGTTTGTTCTCGCCGGTTGTCTCACCCGAGGACCGGGCACTGGCTACGAGGTCAGTACCCGTAGCCGTTACCTCCCGACGGTGGCCGTACGGCGCGAGCGTCGGCTTTGGGGTCGGCGCGGCCTTCGTCGGCTCGGGCGCGACCGTTGCTGCTGGCATCGTGCTCGGCGCCGCAACTGGTGGAGGCGCTACCGCCGGACGGCGCGGCATCGGCCGGCGCCTCGCTCTGCGTCGTCTGCATGGATGCCGACCGCCGGTGCACTGGTCCGTGGTTGCGGCGTGGCTGCCTGCAAACCAGACGCCGCCGATCTTGTCGCCCGTCGTATCGCCGGGAGCCTGGTCGCCGGCATAGGTGTACAGCGGCGAGCCGTTATACGTGACCTGCTTCTTGCCATCGGCACGGGTGAACACGGCCCAGGCGCCGGTTGCGCCGGCGACGTTCGATGGCGCCGCGTCGAGACTCAACGGGGGCCACACGGCCGCCTGCGCCTCGGCGGCGCTCTTGCCACTGCCCGCAACGTCCTTCGTGAACGTGTAGAGCGTGAACCCCCGGGCGTCCATGAGCACCTTACCCAGCGCCGTGTCGCCCACCTTCGCACCGGTCGCACCGCTGGGCTGGGCCGGAGCCATCGTCGCTGCGGTGGTGGCCACGCCTTGCGGCGTCGTTGCTGTGTTGTACCCGCCACTTCCCCCGCTGCTGCATGCGGCAGCGAGCGCAGCGCCGGCGAACAAGGCGGTCACTCCGAGCGCCCAAGCGGGCCATCGAGTTGTGTGCGTATTCGTCTTCATTTCCTGCATCTCCCTAATCTCTTCTCATCAAATAGTAGGATGTCGAACTCGAGCCTCCGTGCGCTCACGAGTGCTCGCTGGGTTGGAAGCCGCGTCGTGTTATTTGCTGAAATGCACCTCCCCGTCGCCGCAACCAACACCGGCAATCCAAACCCGCTGGTCGCCCGGCAAGTCGGGTCGCTCGTCTTGCGCCGAGACGAACATCGGCACGGAGCTGAACGACTCGTGGATGCCATCGCCCGCGCGGTAGAAGTCGGCGAGGAGCACGATCGTGTCGCGATCCGTTGTGACTGTGTGCGCCATGTCCGACGCGCCGTTGCACTTGAACGCGGATTGACGGGATGCACCTCGACCGTGTCCCAGCGCACGCCTTCGCCGGCGGCGCAGCCGGCGAGCGGTCCCTGGTTCACGCTGGTCGGTGCAGCTGAAGCCGCCGCCGGAGTGGACGAAGGAGTCGGGGCCGATCGCCGTTGGGGTCGTAGGCGCCGCCGCCGGTGAGGGTCACGGCGCCCGTGGGAAAGTCGCCGAGCTGGCCGTTGAATCCGAAGCCGACGCGAGATGCGGCTCCCGCGGACGACGAAGAACCGAAGCCGAATGCGAATACCGTTAGCACGATGGAAATGATGAGAACGGACGTGATCTTGAAGCTGCGCATGTGTATCCTCCTAGTCTCTCTTTCATTGAGCGCCTGATGGAACCGGATGTAGGTCCTACCCCGCTAGCTCGGACTACGTGCCTCGCCGGATCACCACGACTCTTCGGCTGCTGTGAGCAATGGAACCCGTCGTATGGCCAACAGTGATCCAAAGGGGCATCCCGTGCGAGGAACTGATGACGAGACGTACTCGCTCGTCACGCGGCTCCAGGCGAGGGACGCTACTGCTCTCGACGAGCTGTATCAACGGGTACAGGCGCGAGCGTTCGCGCTCGCGCGACGCGTTGTCGGCGATGCGGCGCTTGCGGAGGACGCAGTGCAAGAAGCGTTCACGCAGCTCTGGGAACGGGCGGACCGGATCAGCCCGGGTGGCGGAAGGATCGAGTCGCTCGTGATGACGATGGTTCACCGTCGGGCAGTCGACCTGGCGCGTCGCCGCGGCGGCAGGGAGACCACGCTCCCCGACCCTGAGCTGCTGCAGCCGATCGATGAGCGTGCTTCAGCGATGCTGGAGCAGGCGGAGGATGCACTCACTTCGGAAGGACTGCGTTCTCGACTGAATGCGGCGCTGTCCGCGCTCCCGCTCGAACAGCGAACGGTCATCAAGCACGCGTACTTTGGAGAGAAGAGCCTGCGAGAGATCGCAGAGCAGGAAGGAATCGCGCTCGGGACCGTGAAGAGCAGGCTGCGCCTTGCGATGGTGAAACTGACAGAGTCAATGGGCGAGAAGGCACCGAGATGAACTGCGAACAAGCGCGCGAACTCCTGCCAGCGTACGTACTTGGTGCGCTCGACCCTGAGGAAACCGGAGAGGTCGAGGCTCACCTGAGGGCTGGCCACGAGCACGATGAGGAGCTGGTCGCGTTGAGGGCGACCGTCTTTGCGCTGGACCGCTTCGCGGCGGCGCCGGCCGTGGAACCGGAGCGCCGCACGGAACGCCCGCCGACTAGGCTGCGTATGCCCAAGTGGGCCCGGGGAATGGGCCGGCGCGGCTTGCCTTCGTTCGCCCCCGCACGGCGACCGATCGCGGTAGCCGGGTCACTGCCTACCGCCCCGACATGGCGAACGACGGCGATGGCTGCTGCTCTGGCCGTCTTCATCTTTGCGGCGGGATGGTTCGCATCGGGTCTGGGCGGCGACGGTGCAAGGCACGACGTGTCCTTGGCAATCCAGGGTGCTGGCGGCCAGTCGGTGTCGCTCTCAGGCGCCACGTCGGAGCAACGTGTGACGGTCTCGATGTCAGGGTTCGAGAGGCTTGATGCGGGCCGGGTATACGAGATCTGGGCGATCCGCGATGGGACCTGGTCGCGCATCGGCGTTTGCAACCCGCACGACGATGGCCGGTGGAGCGGTGAGTTTCCGTTCGCGATTCGATCGGGCGAGCAAATCGCGCTGACGATCGAGCCGGCGGGCGGAAGCGACGCGCCGACCTCGCAGCCGGTGCTGCTTTCCGCCACGTGATTGAGCCTATGCCACCGCACGAACCAGCGAGACACGGGGCATCGCGGAGCGTGCCGTTGCATTCCTCCCGCTATCGCGGTCTCTCTCAGCTGAAGGCAGTTGCACGATCGGGCGAACGACGCGAGGAGCGGTATCTCGGACATCGCCGCCGGGCCTTCGGAAAACAGTGTTTGGATGATAGGCGGGTGGCCGATAGAGTTCGAATTAGCGCCCGCTGGCGCTACCAACTTTTCGAACACGTGGTCGGCGCGTGCGCGCCGGCCGTGCTCCATCGCCGCCGCTGGCGTACCCCGGCCCATCGTGTCCACCCAGCCTGTACGCACGGCCCTTCACCGGGAGCCGAGCGGCCCTACTTCACCGCGTCCGTACTCCTGACACTGCATACATGCAAGGTCTCCAGCATGCCTTCTTAGCCGCACTCCGCGTCGCTTCGAGGCCTTTCACGCTCGCCATGGAGCGCATCGGCCGCCTGCTCGACTTCGTCCTCGACTTTATCGTCGACTTCAAGGGTGACGTCACTTGGGCGAAAATGCTGATACTCAGCGCCGTCGCGGCGGGTCTCGCACTGGGCGTTGGCAGCGCCGTCATATTCATCCGCGGCGACGATGACGCCCCCTTAGCTACGGCCCCCACTGCCACGGTCGCTGCCGGTCTCACACCAGCACCCACGACCGGCATCGCGACGCCAGCGGCGACCGCGGCATCGACGGTCGTGGGTGCGACCATCATCACGTTGCGGGGCGAGATCGATGACGCCTCCATGGGCAAAGTCGGACTCTCCGTCTACGAACACTCGGTTGAGCTCATCATTTTCAGAGACACCGGCGTCGTCACGGGCTCCATGGTTATTAGCCTGGACGCATTTCCCATCGGCAAGATCCTCGCCGGCACGTTCGATGCTCAGGAGGGCGACCCCGCGTGGGCACAGTTCAGGGACTGCACGGTTCGTCTCAACCTCGCGGGCGTCGTCACCGGTACGTACGACCCAGCCAGCGGCGCTCTCCTGGGCGAGACGCGCGTGACGCCGGTCACCGAGGACGTGCACAACTGCGTCGCCACCCGTCCCCCCAACGTCACACTCGACGCGACCACCGAGACGTCCACCTTCACCTGGTCCGCCAGCTTCGATGGCCGCACCGCCAACGGCATGACGCAGCTTGAGCCTCCGACGCCTTTCACGGCCGTGGTCGTGGAATGACCACCGCGGCAGCGCGTCGCGCGGCCCGGCTCCCCGACGTCAGCTCAGTGCGACCATCGTCCCATCCAGCGCGCCTGTGACGGTCTGCGTGTTCGTCGCGGTGAGGCTGGCTCGCAGCGTCATGCGGACTCCGGCGTACGGGCCGGCGCCGTCGCAGACGACGGTGGCGTTGCCCGAATTGAACGCCGTAACCTGTCCATCGCACAGCACAGCGTTCGAGGTTGGATCGAGCAGCTGAGCTTTGTTCACATTCACGGCCTGCGACTGCGCGGTGGTGGCGCTCGCCCTAGATTGCGATGCCAGATCGATGCTCAGGGTGGCCGGGACGTCACCCTGTGCGCGGGCCTGCACGGTGAGGTGCGATGAATTGGCGTCGCCGGTCTGCGTATAGGTCCCGCTCACCGTATCGCTGAACGACTTGAGGACGGGGCTGACCGCGGCCGAAGCGCTTGTCGTGGACTGATCCTGGGCGGCGACCGGCGCGGGGTTGGCCGGCGCGAACAGTCCCGTGCCGAGAACGATGACCGCGGTGAACACCACCGCAGCGCCGGCCGCGGCGAATCGTGCGCGGCGCCAGGTCTCGTTCTGTGGCAGTCGGTACTGCAGCCGGTACGCGAGCAGACCGAGCACCGCCAGGCCTGTCGAGAGGTAGAGCAGGCGCGCCCACGCTTGCGTCGTGTCGGTGCCGGCGGTAATGCCGTGCAACGTGACGCCCGCGTACATCGCGAAGGTGATGAAGTGCAGCGCGCGCCACGTGCGGTAGCCGATGAACTTCCGCACGTAGAAGCTGGCGACGACGAGCACCATGGCGTACATGGACACGATGCCCGTCGCGACCGCCAGCGTGCGGTACGGCGAGGCGAACGGGACGGACAGTTGCCAGACGCTGAAGTTCAAGTACTGGTCGCCGAGGAGGACGTAGACGTGGAACAGCGAAAACGCGAGCGCCAGGATCGACAGGAAGCGGTGCATATCGAAGGCGAGCTGCTGACGTCCGGTCCTTGCCGCGGCCCGCGTGCTGAGCATCATGCCCAGCGCGACGGATCCGAAGAGTGCGAGGTAGGCGGTGAAGCCGGCTGCGCGGGAGAGATACCAGAACTCGTGGTTCATGTCCGTCGTGCCTCCGCGTGGTCCCGCCGGCCGCGTGAGGCCGCAGGCAGTCGTGTCGCTATGAGACTCATGAGACGTGCGTGCGGGTGGTGACCTTCGCCGACGCTTGAGCCGCCGACGTCTTTGTCTGCGAGACCTGGGTTGTGGCGCTCGTCTGCGACGCCGGCGCCGTCACGGACTGGGCGGCCTGCGTGGAGGCGGCCGTCGCTGGCGCGACACGCTGCACCAGCCCGAAGATCGACCCGAGCGCGACGACGCTCGCGAGAAGGGCACCAATCTTGGCGTTTGTGTTCTTGTGCATCTGCAACATGGTTGCCTCCGTTCGATTTCGTTCCCTGACGTGATGCAGAATGCGAGATGGAGCTAAGCCGCAACTGAGAACGGGTTAAGAGGCGCCTAAGAACTTGCATGTCAGTGGCGCGCCCCGGGCTGTCCGGACGGCACAGCAGTGGTGCGAGCATGGCGTTCGTCACATGCGGCGGCGGATGAGTGCGCGTTGCGCGGGTCACGAGGAGCTGCCCGAGGGTCCAGCTCGCTATGAGCAGCAACAGGCCGAATACGAGGCCGCCGGCCACGTCGGACGGCCAATGGGCGCCATCGTAGACGCGTTCAAACCCGATCACGGCCACCGCTGACCCCGCCAGTACCAGGTAGAGGCGGGCGAGCATGGGGCGGGCCGCCGTCGCGAGCGACGCCCCGGCGAAGCCGTAGAGCAGCGTGGCCATCTCCGTGTGTCCGCTCGGAAAGCCGTATCCAGAAGCAGGGCGCCGGATGATCAGTTCTCCGGCGCCCGGGCGCGGCCGCGCGATGAGATCCTTTAGCGCAGGGTTGACGGCGAGCGCCAGCAGCACGACGAGCGCGGCAACGAGCACGGGCCAGTTGCGTGTGCGCGCGGCTACGAGTGCGCCTGCCGCCCAGACCGCGACTTCGACTGCGGGCAGGGCCAGGAATACCGCGATATTCGCGAGCGCGGCGCCGAGCGGCGTGTCCTGCACCGCCTGCGCCACGCGGACGTCGCCGAGCGTCGGCTCTCCGCTGAGGGCGGAGAAGGCGAGGAGTGTCGCGAGTGCCGCGAGGAACAGAACAACGGACGCCCAGCGGACGCCGGGGATCCCGCGCGTGCCGGGCGATGGGCGGGGTGCATCGGTGACCGACAAGCCTGCCATCCGTGAATCGCCCTTGCGCAGAGCAGGGCCGGGAGTTGAGCGTCAGGATCGCGAATCGTAAAGTCGCGCGATCGAGCGCAGCCGGGATGCAAGCTCTTGCGCTTGCAGTATCACAGCCTGACGTTTCTGGAGGTGCTACGAAGGGGTTACGGCGAGACCCAGGCCGGGGCCGTCACGGCGCCAAGGCGCTCGGGCGGACAGGGTTTCGCGCCCGTCCGCCCGCCGACGCCGGGCGCTATCGCGTTGCCTGCGGTTGGTGCTGCGGGCCACGCAAGGAGGGGCAAGAGGTGCGACTTGCCGTCGCCGCCGAAGCGGGACGATTCTGAGGAGCTTCTTAGCAACGAGTGTTACGGTGAACACACTGACGTCAGAGGCGCGAATCGGGGTCTTGTTATGCTTGAGTGGATGCATAGCTTCTTCGTCGATCACGGTCCTGGCATCTGCGATTCTCTTGGGCGGGCCTTGCGGCGCGGGGACCGCGCTGAGTCGACGCGTAGGAGGCTGTGATGCCGCGTCACCGAATCGAGGCGATCGAGGTTCATGACGCCGCAGATGGAGGCCGGATGTGAGCCGCCCCGACATCATGCTGCTCGTGATCGCCGGGCTCGTCGCGGCCGTGTGGTACGTGGTCGCGCACGAATGGCCGGCGGGCGTGCGTTTGCGGCAAGGCTGGGTCCGGGTGAAGCCGTACGCCTTCTCGTACGTGAAGAGTTCGCCAGCGACGTTCCTGTATGCCGTCGTGATCATGCTGACGACGTGGATCGTCGCGGGCTCGAACCAGCGGTTGGCGAGTGCCCTTCTGCGCGACCAGAGCACCAACCTGAGCAACCTCCGGCACCACGCGATCGACGTGCTTCTGCGCAGCGCGTTCTGGTCCGGCAGCTCGTACGCGCTTCCTACCATCGCGTTGCTGGCGGTCGTCCTCGCACCGGCGGAGTTCTGGCTCGGCACGCGCCGGGCGATACTCGTCTTCGCGATCGGCCACATCGGCGCGACACTGCTGACGGCGGCGGGCCTCCAGCTGGCGCTGCATTTCGGCCGGGCACCGCAGGGGATCGAGCGCACGATCGACGTCGGCGTGAGCTACGGGACGGTGTGTGTCGCCGGCGTGCTCGCGTACCGGCTGCCGGCTCCGTGGCGATACGCCTGGGCGGCCGGGCTGCTGGGCGTGTTCGGTTTGAAGGCTGGTCTGAGCGGCGATTTCGCGGATTACGGCCACGTCGCCGCCGTGCTCCTCGGGTATGCCTGCTACCCACTGACGCTCGACGCCGGCGTTCGAGAGCGCGGTCGCGTACCGATCTACCGGCCGTGGCTGCGGGAACGGCGCGAGGAGCGCGGCTTAACGAGCACCGTCGAGTCGATCCCGGAATCCGGACCGCCGGCGATCTACGATCCCCAAGTCAGAGCATCGTAAGGCGACCTGGCGCAGCGGGACCCGGCGCCGGGCCCGGCTTCACAAGCCGCTTCGGTAAGGATGAGCTCTGACGGAATCCGTCGCGACGAGACACACTGCCGCGCCGCGCGATCGTGTCCCGGACCGCAGATCGACGTGAGCTTGAGCCCTGCGCGGCCACGCCGACGCCCCGATACCCTCCTATGACCAACAAGCCTTCAGTGTGATCCCTATAGTGTCGATCGTTGGAGTATGCGAACATCTGCCTGAAAGTACAGCGCGAAGGAGTCATGATGCGGTTCTCCCTCCGGCAGTACGTCCGCGGCTCGCACGGGGCGTCGGCGAGGTGGTTTCGATGAGCGCACGCTGGCCGTGGCCACGGCTCGCAAGCGTGGGCACCGTGCTCGTGGGCACGCTGGTGCTCGCGGGGTGGGCGCTCGACGTTCAGCTGCTCAAGAGCCTTGATCCCGGCTGGGTGACCATGAAGGCGAACACCGCGGTGGCCTTCGTCTTGGTTGGTTTGTCCCTGTGGCTGGTAACGGATAGAGCGCGTGAGGAGCACCGCAACGTCGGGCGGCGCGTCGGCCAGGCATGCGCGCTTGTCGCTGGCCTGATAGGCCTCCTCACGTTGTTCGAGTACGGGCTCGGTTGGAACCTCGGCATCGACCAGCTACTCTTCCATGACCCTGCGACCGCAGTGGCGACCTCCGATCCCGGCCGGATGGCGCCCGCGACGGCATTCAACTTCCTGCTGGTAGGTTCTGCCCTCGCGCTGCTTGATGTGGAGCTTCGTCCAACCTGGAGGCCGGCGGCGTTCTTGGTCGTTATCGCAGCGCTCGTGTGCTCCGTAGATTTCGTCGGTTACCTCTACGGAGAGAGCAACCTCACGAGCGCCTCACCCGATACGAGGGTGGCGCTTACGAGGATGGCGCTCCACACGTCGCTGACCTTTCTTGTTCTCACCGCCGGGATCATTCTTGCTCGCCCAGAGCGAGGGCTGCTAGCGACGCTGTCCGGTAACGGCGTCGGCTCTGCAGCGGCGCGCAGATTGCTCCCCTTCGTCATCGCCTTTCCGGTCGCCCTGGGCTGGCTGCGACTGCGCGGCCAGCATGCGGGCCTGTACGACTCTCAATTCGGCCTGTCGGTGATGACCTCGGCGACGATCGTCATCCTTGTGGCCATGGTGTGGTGGACCGCCCGCTCGCTCAACCGTAGCGATGCGGAGCGCTCCCATGCCGAGGAGGAGATCGCTCACTTCTTCACGCTCTCCATCGACATGCTGGCGATCGCTGACTTCGACGGCCACTTCGTGCGGATCAGTCCGGCGTGGTCGGAGACGTTGGGCTGGACCACGCGAGAACTCCTGGAACAGCCGTACATCGACCTGGTGCATCCCGACGACCGCCAGGCGACGATCGCGGCGGCGGCGAAGCTCGCGGATGGCGCCGCCACGACGGTGACCATCGAATGCAGATTTCGGTGCAAGGATGGATCGTACCGGCAGTTTCAGTGGAATGCTGTGTCGCTCGCCGGCCAACGACAGATCTACGCCGCCGGGCGCGACGTGACAGCCCAGAAGCGCGCGGAGGAAGAGTTACGCGACAGCGAAGAGAGGCACCGGTCCGTCGTCGACAACATCGCTGACGGCATCATTGTCATCGGTGAACGCGGACTCATCGAATCGTTCAACGGCGCTGCGGAGCGGATCTTCGGCTACCCGGCATCCGAGGTGATCGGTCAAAACGTCAACATGCTGATGCCCGAGCCGTACCAGGGTGAACACGACCAATACCTCCATAACTACACCAGCGGCGGCCCGAAAAAGATGATTGGCATCGGGCGCGAAGTGGAAGGACGCCGCAAGAACGGCGAGAGCTTCCCGCTCGATCTCGCCGTCACCGAGATCACTCTGGGCGGCCGGCACGCCTTTGTGGGCATCACGCGCGACATCAGCAGGCGCAAGCGCGCGGAGGAGGCGGCATTTCGCAGTGATGAGCTCCTCAAAGCGGCGACGATGGAGTCGACGGCGGATGGCATTCTCGTCACCTCGCTCGCGTCCGGCGTCTTGTACTACAACTCGCGCTTCCTGAAGATGTGGGGCCTACCGGCGGAGGTGCTGCAGAGTAAGGAGCTGGGACAGCTCACGAACATGTTGCTTGTCCAAGTCGAAGATCCCGAGTCGTTCGCGCGCCGCGCTGCCGAGCTGAACGGAACCATGGAGGAGTCCTACGCGACGTTCGGCTTGAAGGACGGCAGAGTGGTTGAGTTCTACTCGCGGCCGCTGCTCGACACAGACGGAGTCGCCGGTCGCGTGTGGAGTTGCCGCGACGTCACCGAGCGAGAGCGGTCCGCCGCCGCGCTCCGCGAGAGCGAAGAGAGATTCCGCGCGGTCGTGCAGAGGTCGTCCGACATGATCATGATTCTCGACGCGACGGGGGCTCCAACGTACACGAGTCCATCGGTCGAGAGAATCATGGGCTACGCGTTGTTGGACTGGCAGCGCTTGGGCGTCCTTTCACTCGTTCACCCGGACGATCTTCAACGCAGCGTCGAGTCCCTGGAATCAGTCCTATCTGCGAGCGGCGCACACCCGGCGACTGTGATCCGCTTTCGTTGTGCTGATGGCGCGTGGCGCGAGATCGAGATGGTCGCGAATAACATGCTCGACGATCCCGCCGTCTCCGGCGTCGTCTACAACGCGCGCGACGTAACGGAGCAGCGGCTCGCCGAACGCGCGATGAAACAGAGCGAGGAGCGCTTTCGCTCGCTCGTCCAGAACGCCGCAGACCTGATCACCGTCATCGATCCGGCCACGAAGGTGCTGTACCAGAGCCCATCGAGTGCGCACATGCTCGGCTATGAACCGCACGAGATGTACGGTTCTCAACTCGTCCGCTTCATCCATCGCGACGACCTGCCTGTGCTGCTGAACTTCGTGCGCGAAGTCATGACGAAGGCAGTTGGACCTCTGTCGATTGAGCTTCGGCTTCTTCACAAGGACGGTTCCTGGCGAGCAGTGGAGATCATGGGAACCGACCAGCGCGCCAACGCGAGCATCGGCGGCATCGTGCTGAACACCCGCGACATCGGCGAGCGCAAGATATTGGAAGATCAGTTGCGGCACCAGGCGTTCTCCGATGTGCTGACCGGTCTGGCAAACCGTGCGCGGTTCACCGATCACCTTGAGCACGGGCTGCTTCGCGCCAAGCGCGAGCGGACGGTGGTTGCCGTAGTGTTCCTTGATCTCGATGACTTCAAGTCCATCAACGATGGCCTCGGCCATGCCGCGGGAGATGCGCTCCTGGTCGCGGTTGCGGCCCGCCTCCGCGAATCCGTTCGACCCGGCGACACCGTTGCGCGTTTCGGCGGCGACGAGTTCGCCGTGCTGCTCGAAGACGCATCGGGCGCAAACGAGGCGGTTGAGGTCGCCGAGCGGATCGTCGAGGCGTTGCGCCCGCCATTCGAGATCGACGGACACCAGTGGTTCATTCGCGCCAGTCTTGGCGTAAGCTTCAGCACGTCGGGCCAGATCGACGCGGACGACTTGATGAGGAACGCCGATGTGGCGATGTACGTTGCGAAAGGGCGGGGCAAGGGGCGCTTCGAGTTGTATGAGGAAAGCATGCGTGACGCGTTGCTGGAACGCGTCGCCTTGTTAAACGACCTGCAGGAGGCCATCGCCAAGGCATCCGAGTTTGTGGTGTACTATCAACCCGTGCTCCGCCTCGAGACCGGGGAGATCGCCGGCGTTGAAGCGCTCGTCCGCTGGCAGCATCCTCAGCGCGGGCTCTTGCCGCCGGACCAGTTCATTTCGCTTGCCGAGGAGTCGGGCGCGATTCTGCCACTCGGCCGGTGGGTGCTCGAGCAAGCGTGCCGCCAGGTTCGGGCGTGGCAGGTCGAGTATCCGTTGGCGCCTCGCTTGACGGTCGCCGTCAACGTCTCGGTGCGACAACTTCAACATCCCGGCTTCCTGCAAGAGGTGCGCGAGGCTCTCGAAGGCTCTGCACTCGATCCAGGGGACCTCGTTCTCGAGATCACCGAGAGCGTGATGATGCAGGATGTGGAGACGATGATTGCGCGGCTGGGCGAGCTGAAAAGTCTCGGCATCCTGCTGGCGATCGACGATTTCGGCACGGGCTACTCATCGCTCAGTTACCTGCAGCAGTTTCCCCTCGACATCCTGAAGATCGACCAGTCGTTCGTCTCAACAGTGAGCCAGGGCGTCGACGGTAGCGACCTCACGCGAGCGATCGTTCAGATCGCCAGGACGCTCGGCCTTGAGACGGTCGCTGAGGGCATCGAGCAGATCGAACAGCTGTCAGCCCTTCGTTCGCTGGGTTGTGACCTGGGCCAGGGCTACTACTTTGCGCGGCCCCTGTCGCCGGTGCATATGGACGCCTATCTTGCCTTAGCCACCCGCGAACGGCATGCCGCCTGAGACGAGATCAGGTCGCGCCGTGTACGCGGCCCCCGAGGGGTCCGGCGGGTCTATACTGGCATCGACGGCGTGTCGCTGGTGCCCGGCCGTCGATGAGTGCAGGTGCGCGTGACCGTTACGGATGCCCGCCCAGAGTCCGCCACGGCAGAATTGCCTCTCTCGATCTACCGCGACATGGTGCGCTCGCGCATCCTCAGCGACCGCATGTTCGCGCTCAACCGGCAGGGGCGCGCCGCCTTCGCGGTGACGGGGCAGGGGCACGAGGCCGCGCAGGTCGGCTCCGCGTACGCCATCGCGCGAGGCACTGACTGGGTGCTCCCGTACTACCGCGACGTCGGTGTGATGATCGCGCTGGGCATGACGCCGTACGACATCCTGCTCGGCCTGTTCGCCAAGGCCGATGACCCGAACTCCGGCGGGCGGCAGATGCCGAGCCACTGGTCGTGGCCGGCGATGCGCGTCGTGACGCGCTCGAGCGTGATCGCGGCGAACCTTCCGCACGCCGCCGGCATCGCCTACGCGTCGAAACTGCGGGGGCTGAGCGAGGCGACGATCGCTTACTTCGGAGAGGGAGCGACGAGCGAGGGCGACTTCCACGAAGCGCTGAATTTCGCGGCGATCCACAAACTGCCGGTGGTCTTCTTCTGCGAGAACAACGGCTACGCGATCTCCGAATCGCAGGAGAAGCAGATGTCGGTGATGCACGTGGCCGACCGGGCGAAGGGGTATGGCATCGAGGGCAAGACCGTCGATGGCAATGACGCGCTCACCGTGTACCAGACGACGCGCTGGAGCCTGGACGAATGCCGCCGCGGCCTGGGTCCGAAGCTCATCGAGGCGAAGACGTACCGCCTGGCGCCGCACACGTCGTCGGATGACGACCGCCGCTACCGGCCGCGCTCCGAGCTGGACGAGTGGATCAAGAAGGATCCGATCGACCGCCTGCGCACGCGGCTCATCTGCTGAAGGCGCGCTGACCGACGCCGCCGATGCCCAGATACGCGAAGAGGCGGCGCGCGAGCTCGCCGCGGCTGTCGAGGCGGCAGAGCGCGCGCCGGAGCCGGCGCCCGAGTCGGCGCTGCACCACGTCTTCTACGAGGAGGCGTGATGGCGATTCGCACCTACCTCGACGCGATACACGATGCGCTCTGGGAGGAGATGGAGCGCCTGCCGACAATGGTCGTGCTGGGCGAGGACATCCAGGAGGGCGGCGTATTTCGCGCGACGGACGGGATGCTGGACCGGTTCGGCGCGCAGCGCGTCCTCGATACGCCGCTCGCGGAGTCGAGCATCGTCGGCGTGAGCATCGGCATGGCGCAGAACGGCTGCGTGCCGGTCGCGGAGATCCAGTTCGCGGACTTCGCCTATCCGGCGTTCAATCAGCTGATCAGCGAGGCGGCACGCTGGCGGTACCGTTCGAACGGCGGCTGGGGATGCCCGATCGTCGTGCGGATCCCGTTCGGGGCGGGCATCCGCGGCGCGATGTACCACTCGCAGTCGATCGAGGCGCTGCTCGCGCACGTGCCGGGGCTGAAGGTCGTCGTCCCGTCTACGCCGCACGATGCGAAGGGGCTGCTGAAGGCGGCGATCCGCGATCCCGACCCGGTGATCTACTTCGAGCACAAGAAGGCGTACCGTCTCCTGAAGGAGGAGTTGCCGGAGGGCGACTACGTCGTGCCGATCGGACCGGCGGAGCTTCGCCGCGAGGGCGGCGACCTCACCGTGATCTCGTTCGGGCTGATGGCGCACGAGTGCCTGGAAGCGGCGGAGGAACTCGCGCCGGAAGGCATCGATGCGACGGTGCTGGACCTCCGCACGCTGGCGCCGCTCGACCGGGACGCGATCCTCGACGCGGCGCGGCGCACGGGGAAGGTGCTCATCGTACACGAGGACAACCTGACGGGCGGGATCGGCGGCGAGATCGCGGCGATCATCGCGGAGCACGCGTTCAGCGATCTCGACGCGCCGATACGGCGGCTCGCCGCGCCGGACGTTCCGGCGATGCCGTTCAACGGCGGCATGGAGGACTACTGCTTGCCGTCGAAGGAGAAGATCGCCGCCGCGATGCGCGATCTCGCAGCCCGCTAGGAGGCGCGATGCCCGAACTGATCATGCCGAACGTCGGTGAGGGCGTCACCGAGGGCACCGTCACGAAGTGGCTGAAGCATGAGGGCGACGCGGTCGCGCTCGACGAGCCGATCGTCGAAATCGAAACGGACAAGGCGGTCGCGGAGATCCCCTCACCGTTTGCCGGGCGGCTGACCAGGATCCTCGTGGCGGAAGGCGACACGGTGCCGATGGGCACGCCGCTGGCGGAGTTCGACGCGGCAGGCGGCGTGCAAGCGCCGTCGAGCGCCGGGCAGGCGCCACCGGCGGCGGTTGCAGCGCCGGCCGTGAAGCCCGCTGCGGCCGTTGCCGCCGCGCCAGGCGCCGAGGCTCAACGCACGCGCCAGTACTCGCCGGTCGTGCTCAAGCTCGCGGGCGAGCACAACATCGACCTGTCGCTGGTGCGGGGTACGGGGATCGATGGCCGGGTCACGCGGCAGGACGTCCAGCGGTATCTCGAGAATCCCGCCGCGAACACGGTGCCGCCGCCGGCGGGAGCCGGCGTCGTCGGCGTGGAGGCGGGTGCGCCTGCGACGAGCGGCGGCGCGCCGCAAGGCGCGGCGGCGCAGCGCTCGCCAGACGTCGTGCCGCTCACGGCGACGCGGCGCACGATCGCGGCGCACATGCTGGAGTCGCATCGCACGATCCCGGTGGCGTGGATGATGGTCGAAGCGGACGTCACGAGCCTCGTGAGCCGGCGCGCGCGCATGAAGGACGACTTCGAGCGGCGAGAGGGCGCGAAGCTGACGTATCTTCCGTTCTTCATCGAGGCTGTCGTCGCCGCGTTGAAGGAGCACCCGCAGCTAAACGCCACGTTCACGGACGAAGGGATACGGCGGCATCCCGACGTGCACCTGGGCATCGCCGTGGCGACGGACTCCGGCCTGCTCGTCCCGGTGCTGCGGAACGCGGCGGATCTCTCACTCGCCGGCATCGCGCACGAGACCGCGCGGCTAGCCGCGGGGGCGCAAGCGCGAAAGCTCACGCTCGACGAGCTGCGCGGCGCGACGTTCACGCTCGACAACACCGGGGCGTTCGGATCGATCGCGTCGCAGCCGATCATCCCCGTCGGACAGGTGGCGATCATCACGACCGAGGTGGTGCGGCGCGAACTGCGGCCGGATGGCGATGAGCTGTTCGGCGTGCGTTCGCTGATGAACCTGTGCATCAGCTTCGACCATCGCGCGCTGGACGGCGCCGAAGCGGGGCGCTTCATGCAGGCGGTCAAAGAGAGGTTGGAGCGGACGAGCGTCGACGCCTGAGGGCGCGCCGCGCCGCGGACGAAGCGCTGCCGCTTCGCGCCATCATGTGCGCTGGCCGCGTGGGGTCGCCGCTACTTCTTCGGCGGCGCGGATTTTGCGCCCGCGGCCGCTTTCTTCTGGGACTTCTGCTTGCTGGCCTTGGACGTGCTCTTAGGGCTCTTGTCACCCACGGCTGGATCCTTTCCGGCGCTTTCGCACAACGTATGGATATGGATAGTAGCGTGCCCGCAGCCCCCGAGTCACGTCCTGTCGCACTGGGGGTCGGGAAGGGATCGTGGCACCCGGGCTCCTGGAGGCGACGACGCGGGCTGAAAGCCCGCGCCACGGGTGCTGAAAGTCCGCTCCACGGGGTGCTGAAAGTCCGCTCCACGGGCAAAAGGAATCCCCCTCGTCGGCATCGCGGCCACCGAGGGGGATCCGGGTTCGCAGGCGTGACGGCTAGGCGCGTGCGGGCGCGGCCAGCTTGTCAAGCATCTTCTTCGTCGACACGACGTGGTGGTCCAGCCGCATCTCGTTGGGCGGCACACCGAGTGCGAGGCCGACGAGCTGTGGCAGATGGAGGATCGGCAGGTCGATGTCGAACCCGGTCACCTGCTTCGCGGCTGGCTGCTGCGCGTCGAGGTTCAGGTGGCAGAGCGGGCACGGCGACACCAGCGCGTCGGCGCCGAGGTCCTGCGCCTCGTGGATATGGTTGCCCGTCTGCGTCAGGGAGTTCTCGCGGTTGATGGTGAGGATCGGGAAGCCGCAGCACTTCTTCGCGCCCTCGTAATCAACGACGGTCCCGCCCACGGCCTCGATCACCATCTCAAGGTAGTGGTCGCGGTCCGGGTGCTCCTCTTTGCCCAGGATCCCGCTCGGACGCAGGATGTAGCAGCCGTAGAACGGGCCGACGCGCAGGCCTGCGAGAGGCCGCTTCACCATCTTCTTCAGGCGGTCGAGGCCGAAGTCTTCGACGAGCACCCAGAGGAAGTTCTTGATCACGAGCCCGGGCTCGTAGTGCAGCCCCTCGTCGGCGAGGATCGCGTTGACCTTCGCCAGATACTCGGGCCGCTTCGCCAGCTTGTCCTGCACCATGCTCTCGATGCCCTGGCAGGTCGAGCAGATGTTCATCAACGGCAGGCCGAGCTGCTGCGCCATGGCGAACGTGCGCGCGTTCAGCGCGTCGGCCATCTCCGGGTTTTGCTCCTGGATGACGCCCGCGCCGGTGCAGGCCGCCTCGTTCAGCTCCACAAGCTCAATGCCCAGTTCTTTCGCGACGCGATTCGTCGCCAGGTACAGCTCCGGCGCAGCGCCCTTCGAGACGCAGCCGGGCCAGAACGCCCACTTGGAGTACTCCATCAGCCCGTTACCTCCGGCTTCTTCGACTTCAACGACGCGGATTTCTTGATCAGGTTCCGCACCCGGTCTATCCCTTTCATCTTGTGCGAGCCGGGGGCGCCCGGCGGCACCATCTGCGCCAGTGGCAGCTTGCCGACGCGCAGCATCTTCAGCGCGCCCGGCATCTCCTTCATAATCCGTGGCACGTTGAACATGCCCACGGATCCCGGCACCATCCAGACTTCGTTGAGGAGGCCGCCGTCTTCGATCGACTTCGTGAAGATGGCGGTGTGGCGGGCGCCGGTGTTGTTCTTGATGCCGGCCTCTATGGCCATCTCGCGCAGCTGAAGGATGCGATTCATCGGTGCCACGCCCTTCGGGCAGACCTCGACGCACATGTTGCAGCGCGTGCAGTCCCAGATGCCGCCGTACTCGCTCAGCTTCTCGAGGCGGTCCTGATGGTGGTCGTCGCGCGGGTCCGCGGCGACGCGGTAGGCCTTGGCGAGCGCGGCCGGCGCGATGAAGTTCTTGTCGACCTCCAGCACGGTGCAGTCGCTGACGCAGGCGCCGCACATGATGCAGTTCATCGCGTGCGTCAGGTCGATCATCGTTTCGTTCGGGACGCGGTATTCGGCTTCGGGCTCCTTCCCCTCCGGCTTGATGAAGGGTTCAACCTGGCGCATCTTCGACCAGAACGACTCCATGTCGTTCACGAGGTCCTTGATGACGGGCATGTTGCCCATCGGCTCGACGGTCATCTCGTGATTCTCGTCGCCGCGTGTAATGGCGATGACCTTGGCGCGGCACGCCAGCCGCGCGCGGCCGTCGACGCGCATCGAGCAGGAGCCGCAGATGGCGCTCCGGCAGGAGCATCGCAGCGCGAGCGAGCCGTCTTCGTACTCGCGGACGCGGATCAGCGCGTCGAGCAGCGTGGTGTTCTCCGGGGCATCGAACTCGTACTTGCTGTAGCCGGCCTGGCCGGTTTCCGAGTTCGTCCGCTTGACCTTCAGCTTGACCTTCATGCTCCGCTCCGTTCCAGGCTCTCCAACTTCGGCCCCGCGGCTTCCGGCGCCGGCCGGGACCGGGTCGTTCTCGATCGTCGCTAGTACTTGCGTTCCTCCGGCTGCCATTGCGTGATCGTCACCGGCATGTAGCTCATCTTCTCGCTGCCATCCGGCTGTTTCGTCAGCATGATGTGCTTCAGCCAGTTCTCGTCGTCGCGCTTCTGGTAAGTCGAGGCGGAAGTGGGCGCCGCGGCTCTCCTTCCGCTCGATGGCGCTCTTCGTGATCATCTCGGCGCAGTCGATCATGTAGCCGAGCTCGATGTGGAACAGCAGGTCGGTGTTGAAGAGCTTGCCCTTGTCCTCGATGCCAACCTTCTCGTAACGGGCGCGGATCCCCTTCAGGTTCTCGAGCTGCTTCGCAAGCTTTTCGGGAGAGCGGGAGATACCCACGTTGGCGCTCATTGATTCGCCCATGTCGCGGCGGATCTTGGCGACGCGGTCGTCGCCCATCGGCCGGTCGAGGATGCCGCGGATCATCGTGCGGTCTTTTTCGATCACGCTCTCCGGCACCGGCTTGAACTTCTGGCCGCGCAGCCAGGGCACCGCGTGCTCCGCCGCACGCCGCCCGAAGACCAGCGTGTCCAGCAGCGAGTTCGCGCCGACGCGATTGGCGCCGTGGACGCTCACACACGCCGCCTCGCCGGCCGAGTAGAGGCCCGGGATCGCCGTCAGCCCGTCGACGTCGGTCTTGATGCCGCCCATGCTGTAGTGCACGCCGGGCAGGATCGGCAGGAGCTCCTTCGTGATGTCGATGTTCACGAGGTCGCGGGCGATCTCGTAGATTTCCTCCAGCTTTTCCTTGATGGCCTGTTCGCCGAGGTGCCGCATATCGAGCATCACACAGCCGTCGACGCCGCGCCCCTCGTCGATCTCCGTCTGCTCGGCGCGCGAGACGACGTCGCGCGACGCAAGCTCCATCATGCTCGGCGCGTACTTCGACATGAAGCGCTCGCCGTCCTTGTTGAGCAGGTAGCCGCCCTCACCGCGGGCGGCCTCCGTGATGAGCACGCCGGAGCCCTTGAGCGTCGTCGGGTGGATCTGGACCATCTCCATGTCCATGATCGGCGCGCCGACGCGGTATGCCTGCGCGATGCCGTCGCCGGTGCAGATGAGGGCGTTGGTCGACGGCTCGTAGACGCGGCCGAGGCCGCCGGTGCAGACGATGGTGGCTTTCGCCGTGATGGCGTGCAGCTCGCCGGTGCGGATGTTCATCGCGATCGCGCCGCGGCACATTCCGTCGTCGACGATGAGGCTGGTGACGAACCACTCTTCGTAGTTGCGCATCGCCTTGAAGATGTTCGGCTTCATCAGCTGCTCGTAGAGCACGTGGAGGATCGCCTGCCCGGTGATGGCGCCGACGAAGAAGGTGCGTGCCTTCTTCATGCCGCCGAAGCGCCGCACCGCCATCTGCCCGTCGGGCTTGCGGCTGTAGACGACGCCCCAGTGTTCGGTCTGCAGCACTTCCTTTCCGCCGTCCTGCGCGAGGACGGTGATGGCGTCCTGGTCGCCCAGGTAGTCCGACGCCTTCGTCGTCTCCTGCGCGTGCTCCTCCCACGGTCCGCCGTCTTCGCCGACGCCGGGGCCGTTGATGCCGCCCTGCGCCGCGTTTGAGTGCGAGCGGACAGGATGCACCTTCGAGATCATCGCCACGTCGGCGCCCTGTTGCTGGGCGGAGATCGCGGCGCGCATGCCGGCCAAGCCGGCTCCGATGACGAGGACGTCGTGTTCGTAGACAGCCATGACTCGTCTACACCTTCCTTCTTGCGATGTTGCCGTAGCTGCTGATGTGAGGGCCGGGGAGAATGGCCGATGCCGAGAGGACGGTGCACGGGAGCCGCCAATGCGAGCGGCAGTCGCGGCCGGCAGGGCGCGGGTGCGGGGGCGGGCGAGTAAGATGTTCATCCCCCTCCAGTGGCGTGTGAACCGTATCACGCACGTACTCTACGCTCAACCGAAAATCGCGCAAGATCGCTGAGTCGTTGTGCACATGCCGAGCGGTCATCGCGCAATGTGCACGGAGGGCGGACGCGCGCCTGCGCGCCCGGTCTGGGAAGGGCAAACTCATGAAACGCGCGGGTACCGTACCGCAACTGGCTTGTGCCAGTCGCGCCGCCCATGCGCTGCCGCGGCGCGTTCCACTGACCGTGCGGGCACGCCGGAGTTTCGCGGCGGGCGCGATTGTCGGGTCCAACGCGATGCGCTGCGTATCGGCTGATGCGAAGCGGCGCGCGGGTTAAGAGGGGCCCATCGTCCGGTCGGCGCGACATAACGTGTGTGATGAGGGCTGAACGGCCTGCACAGTACCGATTGCGAAGCCGATCATATGAGTATGAAACGGATCGTGTTTCTGCTGGGCGGAGCGGTGGCGATCGCGGCGTCATATCTGGCGGTGATCCTCGGGCTTCCGCCGGCCGAGAGCTTCGGATCGAGCACGATTGCCAGTATCGCGCTGCCGGCGCTGGTCTCGGCCTTCGTCGTCGTCGCGTTCATCGCCATGGAAGCGAAGGGTGCGCGCGACATGGCGGGGATGGTCCACCAGCTGCAGGCGCAGCTCGCTCATAAAGAGGTCGAGCTCACGCGCATGGCGACGCACGACGACCTGACGGGCCTCCGCAGCCGTCTGCACTTCGACGAGACGGTGAGCCTCGAGTTCGAGCGGGCGAAGCGCCACGGCCGCCCGTTCGCCGTCGTACTCGCCGAGATCGACGGACTCGAAGAGTTCAGCGAGCGCACCGGCAGCCTCAGCAGGAGTTACCTGCTGGCCGAAATCGCCGCGCTACTGCGCTCGACGCTTCGCATCAACGACACGGGCGGTCGCTACACCGACAGCTGCCTCGCGGTGCTCCTGCCTGAAACCGATCTCGCCGGTGCACTGGTCGTCGCCGAGCGGGTCCGCGACGAACTCGCGCGGCGGGAGTTCTTCGGTCGCGGACAGGCCACGGGCTCGAAGCTGACGGTCTCGCAGGGTATTGCCGTATTCCCGTCGGCAGGCGTCGCGTCCCCGCAGGACGTGCACAAGGCGGTGCGCGTTGCGCTGATCGAGGCGAAGTCGGCCGGACGCGGCGGCATCCGCTCCCACGCTCCGGCGTCGGACACCGCTGCTGACGCTGATTCCAGCCGCCAGGCCCTGGCAAGCTAGTGTAGTGCTGCTAATCGCGCGTCAGATTGCGGCATGCTCTGCCCGGCCCGCGTGCTATACACTCGCGACGTGAACGCAGCCGCAACGCGCTCGAGCACAGATCGCATGCCCGTAGCCCGCCTCCGCGGCACCGTTGAGGAGAAGGGCGCCGACTGGGTGATCGTCGGCGTCGGCGGCATCGGACTGCTCGCCTCGGTGCCCGCGACGGCGGCGGACGCGCTGGTTATCGGCGCGCCGGCCGCGCTGTACACGTATCTCCACGTTCGCGAAGACGCGCTCACGCTCTTCGGCTTTGCGACGCGCGACGACCTGACGCTCTTCGAGCAACTGATCAGCGTCAGCGGCGTCGGCCCGCGCGTGGCACTCGGGCTGCTGTCGACGCTCGACTACGCGCAGCTCACGCTCGCCATCGCCGGCGGCCGCGTCGATGTCCTGCGCAAAGTGCCCGGCATCGGCCAGAAGACGGCGGAGCGGCTGGTGCTGGAGCTGCGCGACAAGGTGACGCCGCCCGCCGCCGGCTCCGACGCGGCCGGAGCAGCCGCGCCCGCAACGAAACAAGCCGACGCCGACGTCGTCGCCGCGCTCATGGGCCTCGGCTATTCGCAGGCCGAAGCGTCGCAGGCCGCCGAGCGCCTGCCGCGAGACGCCGACATGCCGCTCGAAGATCGCGTCCGTACGGCGCTGGGCTTCTTCGCCCGGACGTAGGCCCTGCGCGGGGAAGCCGCGCGTCGCGGCTACCAGTCCATCGGCTTGTGCGTCCGGAGCCCCTCCGGCGTCGCCGACCACATCGTCCCCGCCGTCAGCCCGCCATCCACGACCAGCGCGTGGCCGTTCACGAACGATGACTCGTCGCTCGCCAGCCAGAGCGCGGCGTTCGCGATGTCTTCAGGGATGCCGCTTCGCTTGATCGCCTGGAGGTTCGCGAGCACGCCGCGCACGAGATCGACCGCCTCCTCGGTGCCGCCGAGGCCCTTCGCCAGCAGGGGAGTCGCGATGCCGCCCGGACAGATGCAGTTCACGCGCACGCCGCTCTCGCCCAACTCCAGCGCCACGGACCTTGTCAGATTGATGATGGCGGCCTTCGCCGCGCTGTAGATGTGCGGCCCGCGCCCGCCACCGAGCCCGGCGACGCTCGCCGTGCTGATGATGCTGCCGGAACCCTGCGCCTTCATCACCGGCGCCGCGTGCTTCATGCCGAGGAAGACGCCGCGCAGCAGCACGTTCATCGTGCGGTCGTACTCATCGACGGGCGTGCTCTCGATCGGGCCGACGGTACCGCCGAAGCCGGCGTTGTTGAACATGCAGTCGAGGCGCCCGAACTCGTCGAGCGCGCGCCCGATGGCCGCCTTCACATCGGCTTCGTCGGCGACGTCGACGTGCTGGTAGACGGCCGCGCCGCCGAGCGTGTCGACGAGCGTGTGGCCCTTCGCGTCCTGGATGTCGGCGACGACGACGCGCGCCCCTTCGGTGACGAATCGCCGCACCGTCCCCTCGCCGATGCCGCTCGCGCCGCCGGTGATCACGGCCACTTTGCCATCAAGTCGCGACATGTGGGTCTCCTGGAAGCACGTCAGCGTGTCAGCATCTCAGCCTGTCAGCGGTCAGCTGTCGGCGGTAATAGCAGGCTGATAGCTGACGAGCTGATAGCTCCCTACATATACTGCCCGCCGTTCGGGTTGAACTGCTGGCCGGTGATCCAGTCGCCCTCGGTGCAGAGGTAGCGGACGAAGCTCGCGACTTCCTCCGGCCGGCCGAAGCGGCCGAGAGGGATCGCCTTGAGCAGCGTCTCCTTCACCTCGTCGCTGAGCGCTGTGACCATGTCCGTTTCGACGAACCCCGGGCACATGGCGTTCACGGTGATGTTGTTGCGCGCCAGTTCCTTCGCGGCCGACTTTGCGAATGCGATGAGCCCGGCCTTCGCGGCCGCGTAGTTCGACTGCCCGCTGTTGCCCATCTGTCCGATGATGCTCGACATCATGATGATGCGGCCGTAGTTGCGCTCCACCATGTGCGGGATGGCCGCGGATGTGCAGTAGAACGCGCCGTTGAGGTCCGTGTTGATGACCTCGTTCCACTCGTCGACGGACAAGCGCTTCAAGGTCCGGTCGCGGTTGACGCCTGCGTTGTTAACAAGGATGTCGATCCGGCCGTACGTCTCGATCGTCTTCTCGATCAGCGCCTTGCAGTCGTCCGGGTGGCCGACGCCGGCGCGCACGGCGATGGCGCGCCCGCCGGCCGACACGATCTCGCCGACGAGCGCGTCGGCGGCTTCCTCGTTCGTGAAGTAGTTGACAACGATCGCCGCGCCTTCGCGCGCCAGTTCCTCCGCGCACGCCTTGCCGATGCCGCGCGACGCGCCGGTGACGATCGCGACCTGGTCTTCGAGCCGCTTCTCTGCCATTGTGTGCCCCTTCGTGTGCCACCCTCGCCACGGCGAGAGGCTCATCCGACTATCGGGCCAGACTGTACAGGATCGATGCCACACAGAGTAGAGGGGCGGCGGAGGCGTCAAGAGGCCGGAACGGAGCGGTCGGATGCCGCGCAGACCTTACGCCGCCTCGGCTGCGAGGTGCGTCCGACTCGAAGAGGGCGAGTGTCACGCGGTTGCGCCCATCTGCTTTCGACGCGTACATCGCGCGGTCCGCGACGTCGATCAACGCTTCGATGCTGCTGCCGTGATCAGGGAACAGTGCGACGCCCACTGAGATCGTAATGGGGCCGACGGGCTGCAGCGTCTCGCCGGTGAGCGGCGTGCGTTCGACCGCGATGCGCGCGCGCTCGGCGAGCTCCATCGCGTTCTCGGCGTCGACGCCGGCGAAGATGAGCAGGAACTCTTCGCCGCCGAAGCGGTACACACGGTCCTGATCGCGTATCGACGACTGCAACACGGCCGCCACCTTTTGCAGCGTGATGTCGCCCACCTTGTGGCCGTAGTCGTCGTTGAAGCGTTTGAAATGGTCGATGTCGACCATCGCGATCGCATGCGGCTGGTTCCTTATCGTGGCTTCCAGCAGCACACCGCGCAGGTCGTCGCTGAGCTGCCGCCTGTTGGGCAGCGCCGTCAGCGCGTCGCGGTGCGCGTCCTGCTCGCTCTGCTCGTACGTGTCCGCGGACGCGATTGCCGTGGCGACCTGCGTTGCCATCATCTCGAGCACACGCTCGTCGTCGGCGTCGAAGTGATTCGCCATGCGCGACCAGCAGCCGAGCGTGCCGACGACGCGCGCACCGACGATCAGCGGAACCACGACGCCAGACTCGATTCCCGGGACATGCTCGGCCGCGGACATCTGCGCGGCGGCGCCGGAGTCGATTCGGACCGTCTTGCCGCGCTTCGCGGCGCGGCCGGTGACGCCGGTGCCGAGCGGAACTACTCCCAAGCGCGTGACGTCGATATCGGCGTCTTGCTCGGTGCCAGCGAGGAGGAGGGCGCCGTTGACGACGCGGCGCACGGCGACGATGTCCGCGCCCACCAGCCTGCGCGCTTCGCGCACCGTTGTCTGCACCACGTAGCGCATGCTCAGCGATTCGCTCACCTCGGACCCGACCTGGTACAGCGCGGCGAACTGATCGTTCCGTCGTTGCATCGCCCGTGTCGTCTCGATGAGCTGTGCCTTCTCGGTCTCTGCGGACAACAGCGCGTGGCGCAGGCGGCGGCTAATGACGAGGGTTGCCCCACCAACGCCGGCCGCGGACGTGAGGGCGGCGATAATGATGGCGATGCGCGCTGCGCTCGTCGCGTTTTCGAGGGTGGTCTGGTGGCTCTGCGCGGTTGCGGTCAACTCCGGGATCTCGGTTGCGGTCAGGATGCGAAGCGCTTCGAGGCGAGTTTGCAGATCTGTGAATGTCTGCAGCGTCTGGCTCGCGAGGTACGCGTCGATGGCCACGGTCGCCTCGCCGGTTGCGCCCAGGATCTGCAGGGTCGTCTCCGAACCGATGAGCTGGTGCAGATTCGTCGCCTCGGCGGAAGCCTCCGACACGGCGTCGTGGGCGGCGATGGCGTCTTGCAGAGAGATTCGGGCGGCGGGTTCGGTCAGCGAGGTGGTCGCGACGGCACGGTCCAGGCGAAGCAGAGACACGCCTGTCCATCTCGGCCCGGATCTCCGACGCCAGCAGCGCCGCGTTCGAGTTGTTCGCTGCCGTCCTCGAGCTGCGTTCGACGATGCCTGTGATGAACAGCGTGATGGCCACGACGGCGAGCGCCCCAGCGGCCACGGCCGTCGACCTGCCCGATGAGGGGGTTGAGCATGAAATGAGGGATCCGGAGCCTTCGCGTCACGGGGTCACCTCGAACGCCACCTTCATGCCACGCGACATGTGCGACTGCGGCTCGCCGTCGATGACGGAGATGATCAGGCATACGAGTTCGTACTTGCCGGGCGCCATTTGGGCGCGGAGCGCGTGCGTCTGGCCCGCGTCAAACGGTTCGATCTCGCCGAACGGCATGCCGTAGCGATCGCCGTCCCGTGGCACGATCACCAACTCGTGCCGTTCGCTCGCGGCGTTGTGGACGACGAAGTCGATGGTGCCCGCCTTCACGCTCCGCGACGGAGACGTCGTACTGGTAGCTGGAGGCGGTCACCTGGATGGCGCTCTCCGATGCGTCGGAGACGCTGATCTGCTCCGGCTCCGGCACACGCCTGGCCTCAGCCGTGAAGCAAGCGGCGCCAAGGAGCGCCGCCAGCGCGAGTGTGACGGTGAGCTTCTTCACATATCAGTATCGTCGTCAGAGTGCGGGACCGTGAGGCGGATCTGCCTGCGGAGTACCTGCACCACGGAGGTGACGCACCGCAGGCAGGTGATTTGGGGGCCCTCTCCGTAAGGACAAGGCGGCATTCCTCGAACACGGGTTGAGGGAAGTCGCTTGCGGGAGGCCGCGACCAACTACGGCGGATGAACAGTCGATCGGCGGAGACGTTAGACGACGGTTGGCGGGCGGTACTCGCCCCACGCGCTCCGCAGTTCGCCGCAGATCTCTCCGAGCGTGGCGTAGGCGCGCACCGCGTCGAGGATGGCCGGCATCAGGTTCTCGTCGCCGCGCGCGGTCTGGTGCAGCGTGAGCAGGGCTGCCGCGGCCTTTGCGCCGTCGCGCGTCTCGCGCACGCGGCGCAGGCGCTCGATCTGGCTGCGTGCCAGCTCCGTGTTCATGCGGAAGATGACGGGTTCGGGCTCTTCGTCGCCGCGGAAGCGGTTGACGCCGATCACCACGCGCTTGCCCGATTCGATGTCCTGTTGCTGCTGCACCGCCGCTTCCTGGATCTCCGTCTGGACGTAGCCGGACTCGATGGCGGCGACGGCGCCGCCCATGTCCTCGATGCGGTCGATGTATTCCTGCGCCTTCGCCTCGATCTCGTTCGTCAGCGACTCGACGTAGTAGGAGCCGCCGAACGGGTCGACCGTGTCCGTCACGCCCGTCTCGTGCGCGATGATCTGCTGCGTGCGCAGGGCGATGCGCTGCGCCTCCGGCGTCGGAATGGCCAGCGCCTCGTCGTAGCACGACAGGGCCATCGACTGGACGCCGCCGAGGACCGACGCCATCGCCTGGATCGCCGCGCGCACGACGTTGTTCTCGGGCTGCTGCGCCGTCAGCGTCGCGCCGCCGGTCTGGATGTGGGTGCGCAGCTTCCACGAGTTGGGGTCCTTCGCGCCGAAGCGCTCGCGCAGGAGCCGTGCCCACATGCGGCGCAGCGCGCGATACTTGGCGATCTCCTCGAAGAAGTTGTTGTGCGTGTTGAAGATCCACGAGATCCGCGGCGCCACGTCGTCGATGTCGACGCCGGAGCGCTGGCACGCCTCCATGTAGGCGATGGCGTTCGCGAACGCGAAGCCGATCTCCTGCGCGGCCGTCGAGCCGGCGTCGCGGATGTGGTAGCCGCTGACGCTGATGCTGTTGAACTTCGGCGCGTGGCGGGCGCAGTACGTGATGAGGTCGGCGGCCAGCCGCAGCGACTGGCGCGGCGGGTAGATGTAGGTGCCGCGCGCGACGTACTCCTTGAGCACGTCGTTCTGCGCGGTGCCCATGATGTCGCCGGCCGGCACGCCCTGCTTCTCGGCGACGACCATGTACATCGCCACGAGCACGGACGCCGGCGCGTTGATCGTCATCGACGTGCTGACGCGGTCGAGCGGGATGCCGTCGAACATGTCCTCCATGTCCGCCAGCGAGTCGATCGCGACGCCGACCTGCCCGACCTCGGCGTCCGCGTTCGGATCGTCGGAGTCCATGCCGATCTGCGTCGGCAGGTCGAAGGCCACCGACAGCCCGGTCTGGCCCTGCCCCAGCAGGAACTTGAACCGCTCGTTCGACTCCTTCGCGGTCCCGAAGCCGGCGTACTGGCGCATGGTCCAGAGCCGTCCGCGGTACATCGTCGGCTGCACGCCGCGCGTATACGGATACTCGCCCGGGTAGCCGAGGTCGCGCTCGTAGTCGAGGTCGGCCGAGTCGAGGGGCGTGTACAGCCGGCGCGTCTCGGTCGACGTCGTCGCGAACTCCGCCTGCCGCTCGCCGCCGCGATCGAGCGCCTTCTTGAGCAGGGTGGTATCCCAGCGCTCAAGCTCCTGGCGGAGCCTGGCCGCGTCGGTCTTGCCGTTCGTTCCGTCTCGGGGCACTGAGCCTCCCTGACCGCCGCGCGTCTCCCATGAGCCGCACGGGTTGCCGTTATGGTACCGCGCGGCGGGTTGATCGCGCTTCTTGACGCGAAGGCGCGGAGCGACCGTAGGCGTGGCGGCGCCGCGCGTGTCGCGGCGGATGCTCGGCGCGCGACGGGTGAACTATCCGGCGCACCTTGCTACAATGCGCCCGCGCCACACCGCTCGCCGCCCGCGCGCCAAATCGAACATAAGGGAGCACACGCCGCACTATGTCCGGTCACTCAAAGTGGTCCACGATCAAGCGCCAGAAGGGCGTGGCCGACGCCCAGCGCGGCCAGGTGTTCACCAAGCTCTCGAAGGAGATCATCATCGCCGCGAAAGCGGGGGGCGGTGACCCGGCGGGGAACACGCGCCTTCGCCTGGCGATACAGAAGGCGAAAGAGCAGAACATGCCCGCCGACAACATCAAGCGCGCCATCGAGCGCGCCGTCGGTGGCGGCGAGGGCACGGAGCTGGCGGAGATCACGTACGAGGGGTACGGCCCGGCCGGCACCGCCGTGCTCGTCGAGGTCGCGACCGACAACCGCAACCGCACCGTCGCCGAAGTCCGCAACGTCTTCTCGCGCGCCGGCGGCAACATGAGCGAAGCAGGCTCGGTCGCATGGAACTTCGACAGCCGCGGTGTGATCACGGTGACGCCGAGCGGTAAGGATCCGGACGATGTTGCGCTGTGCGCCATCGACGCCGGCGCCGAGGACGTGGACGTCGGGATGGACACGATCGACATCTACACCGCGCCCGGCGACCTCGAGAAGGTGAAGAAGGCGCTCGAGGACAACGGCCTGAAGGTGGAGTCCGCCGAGTCCTCGCGGGTGCCGAAGACCACCGTGGCGCTGGACGAGCGGAGCGCCGTCTCGATGCTTCGCCTCGTCGAGAAGCTCGAAGCGCTCGACGACGTCCAGAAGGTGTACTTCAACGCCGACATCAGCGACGACGTGTTCGCGTCGTACGCGGGATAGCGATGCCGGGCGGACGACCGCCGGCGATCATCCTCGGCATCGACCCTGGCACGCGCGTCACCGGCTGGGGCGTCGTGCGCCTCGACGGCGCCGAGCCGCGCGCCGTCGCCTGCGACGTCATCGCCCCGAAGGCGCGCCTGCCGCTGGAGCAGCGGCTGGCGCATATCTTCACGGAGCTCAGCGACGTCATCGCGCGCTTTGCGCCCGAAGCCGTGGCGGTCGAGGAGCCGTTCGTCGGCGAGAACGTCCGCTCGGCCATGGCGGTCGGCGAAGCGCGCACGGTGGCGATGCTCGCGGCGACGCTGGCCGGCCTGCCCGTCTTCCACTACCCGCCGGCGCGCGTCAAGCAGATGGTCGCCGGCTACGGGCGGGGCGAGAAGGCGCAGGTGCGGGAGATGCTGCGCCTCCAGCTCGGCATGGAGACGATGCCGGACGACCTGAACGCCAGCGACGCCCTCGCCGTCGCGCTTTGCCACGCGATGCAGCACCGGGCGGGAGCGCTCGTCGCCGAGGCGGATGCGGCCGTGGCGCCGCGCGTCCGTCCGCGCAGCCGCCGGGCCATCTGACCAGACCCCAACCTGCAATCTGCCCCGAAACTGGCCCTTGACGCGGGTAACGCGTTCGCGACTTTGCGCGTTCTACTTGGTGGACGGCCGATGGGAAGGCCCGCAAGGAAACGGAGCACGATGGCCCTCAATTCAGCGACGTACTCGACGCGCTCGATCTCGATTCTGATGCTCGCGGCATTCGCCGGCGCCGCGATCTGGCTGTTCGCGCCGCTCGGACAGGGCGGGGGATCCGGCTCCGGCGGCGGCGGCAACGCTGAAGCCGGGCTGCCGCCGTCGCTGAAGGTCGATGGCGCCGTCCAGGTCGACAGCCACGACAACATCGTGACACGCCTCGTCGTGCCGCTCGCGGTGCGGGGCACCTCGGGGATCGCCCTCACCGATGACAGCGGCAAGCTTCGAGCCGAGACCTTCATGGCGGAAACGGCGTCGGCGGCGGTACCGGCGACGTACACGCTGACGTGGCTCGACGGCAACGGCGACCACATCCTGGACCCCGGCGAGCACGCGCTCCTCACGGTCGACCTGCCCGCCGTCTCGACGATCCACCCGAACAACCCGCTGAACCTGGTCATCAAGCCCGCCGAAGGCTCTCCCCTCGTCATCGAGGACGTGCTCGGCAAGTAAGCAACCACTGCCCCCTTAACTGGAGAACCAGGGCGACTCGGCCGAGCGTTCTGGTTCTCCGGTGTTACGTCGCTCGCCCGATGTGGCGCAGGTACATCAGCAGCGCGGCGATGCTCTTCGCGTCGCAGATCTCACCCGCATCGACGAGCGCGAGCGCGTCGTCGAGCGTCACGCGCTCCAGCACGAGGTCTTCGTCCTCGTCGGCGTCCAGCGGATCCTCGACGAGGTCGCGGGCGACGTACATGTGCTGATACTCGTCGGAGTACCCGGGCGCCAGGTACAGCCCGCCGATGCGCGTCAGCGTCCCGCGATGCCCCGTCTCCTCGCGCAGCTCGCGCAGCGCAGCCGTCCTCCGGCGACGCGTCCCGCTCGTCGACGCCGCCCGCCGGCAGCTCGAGCAGCCAGCGCCCGGCGGGGTGACGGTACTGGCGCACCATCAGCAGCCGTCCGTCCGCGTCGACCGGGACCAGCACGACGGCCACGCCGTACTCGACGACCTCGCGCGTGTAGGTCGCCCCGCCCGCCTCGCGCAGCGCGTCGACCCGCACCGCCAGGGCCTTTCCGTCGAACACGCGCTCGCTGCCAACGACCTCAGGAATATCCATCATGTGCAATCCGTGAAATCTGCGGTTCCCGTCCTGACAAGCTGCGCTGACGGGCCGACGCGCTACCCCGCCACCGTCCGCACCATGGCGATCTCGTTGCACCCCGGGAACTTCGGGCAGCGATAGCACTCGCCCCAGACCTTGCGCGGCAGCGTCATCACGTCGGCCTGCGTGAAGCCGAGCTTCTCGAAGAAGCCGGGCCGGTAGGTCAGCGCGAACGCCGTCGTCAGCCCGATCTGCCGCGCCTCGGCGAGGCAGGCCTCGACGATGCGGGCGCCCAGGCGCTGGCCCTGCAGGTCCTCGCGCACCGCGAGCGACTTGATCTCCGCCAGGTCTTCCCAGAGGATGTGCAGCGCGCCGCACGCCACCGGCTGGCCCGCCTCATCGCGCACGACGTAGAAGTCGCGCAGGTTCTCGTACACCTCGGCCATCGTGCGCGGCAGCATCTCGCCTTTGCGCGCGAACGTGTTCACCAGATCGTGGATCGCCTGCGCGTCCGCGATCGAGGCCCGCGTGACCGGTGCCGTAATGAGAGAGGTCGTTTCGCCCATGTTCCGATACCGCGTCCAGTTCCTGTGCTCGTAAGGACAGGTCTTCAGACCTGTCCGCTTCGTACCATGGATCGAGAACGGCAGGCACGTCGCCCGCCGCCTGAAATGTACCGTGTCCGGTCGAACTACGAACTACGAACTACCAACTACAGACTACTCCGACAGCCAGTTCAGCCGCCGCCCGACGCGCACATAGAAGTCGCCGGGCGGACCGAGCCGGAGGAAGCGCGCGATGTGGCCGCTGGTCTGCACGCGCACCACGTCGCCGCCGGCGAGATCCATGTCCGGCTGGCCGTCGACGCTGAGGATCGCCTGCTGCCGCGCCGCGATCTCGATCTCGACGCGCGAGCCCTCGGGCAGGACGATGCTGTTCGGCGGCGCCAGGTGCGGCGCGACGGGCGTCACGACGATCTCGCGCGACTCCGGGTGCAGGATCGGCCCACCGACGCTCAGCGAGTACGCGGTGCTGCCGGTGGCCGTCGCGGCGATGACGCCGTCCGCGCGATAGTTGCCGATCGTCGTGTGGTCGGTGCGGACCGCGAATTGCACGGTGCGCCCGATCGCCGCGCGCCCGACGACGACGTCGTTGAGGGCGTGGAAGTGCTGGCTCAGCTCCTCGCCGGCGCGGATCGTCTCGGTCTCGATCATCGTCCGCGCTTCGATGCGCCCGCCGCCGCCGATGATCTCATCGACGTGCTCGAAGAACTGCGGCGGCGTCACCTCGGTCAGGAAGCCGATGCGCCCCATGTTGATCCCCAGCAGCGTCACCGGATACGGGATCACGGCCCGCGCCGCTCGCAGCACGGTGCCGTCGCCGCCGCAGCAGATGATCAGCTCTGTGCCTTCGACGTGCTGCTCACGCGCTCCGTCGTCCCAGGCGGACGCCACCCACAGCTCGGGCACCATCGGCGCAAGCCGCTGCCGCACCTCTTCGGCGATGCCGAGCGCCGCCTGCGACTTCGGGTGATAGGTGATCCCGACTTTCTTCATCGCTGCACGATATCACAGTCTGGAGAACGGCCGGCGAAGCCTGCGAACGCGGGTGTTCACCGTAGGCGGTTCGACCGTCGCCTCGTTCGCGCAGCGCGCAGCTCCGCCCTCCGAATCCTACTCTGTGTCCATCTGTGAAATCTGTGGATTCTCCTCGTCGTCAACCCGCAGCCACAGGAAGAATTCCCGGTTGCCCGCCGGGCCGAGCAGGGGCGACGTCGCGACGCCGCGCACCCGCAGCCCGTGGTTCACGCACCACCACGCGACGCGCCCGATCACCGCGGCATGCACCAGAGGATCGCGCACCACGCCGCCGCGCTTCACCTCGTGCCGTTCCGCCTCGAACTGCGGCTTCACGAGCGCGACGATATCCGCGCGCGGCCGCACGAGCGCGACGACCGCCGGCAGCACTTTCGTCAGCGAGATGAACGATGCGTCGATCGTCGCCACGTCCGGGCGCTCCGGCAGCGACGCCAGGTCGCGGATGTTCGTCCGCTCCATGACGACGACACGCGGATCGCCGCGCAGGCGCGCATCGAGTTGCCCGTAGCCGACGTCGACCGCGTAGACGCGCGCCGCGCCGCGCTGCAGGAGGCAGTCCGTGAAGCCGCCCGTCGACGCGCCGACGTCCATCACGACGAGTCCGCTCACGTCGATGCCGAACGCTTCCAGCGCGTGGTCCAGCTTGTCGCCGCCGCGGCTCACGAACCGGGGCGGCGCGGCGATCGCGATTGCCGAGTCCGCCGACACGGGCGCCCCCGCCCGCGTCTCGACGGCGCCGTCGACGAGGACGTCCGCCGCGAGGATCAGCGCGCGCGCCTTCTCCCGGGACGGCGCCAGCCCTCGTGCGACGAGCGCGAGGTCGAGTCGTTGTCCTCTTGCCATGCCGCATTGTCGCGGCTGAGCCACGCCCGCAGTAGCGCGCGACGCGGACGTCTGCCGGGTGCAACCGGCGCGGGCTTCAGGCGGTGGCGCGCACCGCGTCGCCCGTCACGGGATGTTCGAACAGCGAGAGATACGCCTCCTCCTCCTGTGCGAAGTGCAGGCGGAGGATGGCGTGCAGGCCGTAGAGGATGCGGCGCAGCTCGGGCAGGTCCTCGGCTTCCGGCCCGCCGGGCGGAAGATCCTCGAGGGCGCGCTCGAGCACGCGGGTGAGGTGCACGATCTCGGCGTGGGCGCGGATCATCGTGCCGGTGGGGTCGTCGCCGCCCAGCAGCTTCGCGATCGCCGGGTAGAACGCGCGCTCCTCCTCCATCTCGTGCGGGAGCAGCTGCTCGACGAGAAAGCGGTGGATGTCGCGCGCTTCGCCGGCCGCGGCGACCGGATCGCCGCCATCGAGACGGTCGGCCACCGTGCGGATGCGGTTGACGACGGGCATCAGCACCGCGTGTTCCGCCGCGAACCGCTGGCTGAGCGCCGCCTCCGGGCCGTCCGATGGCGCCGTCGGGCGATAGCCGCCCAGCGCCCGCAGCGCGTTCAGGATCACGGCGACGTCGATGACTTCCTGCAGGAGCGCGCCGGCGGTCGGCGGCAGGAAGCCCGCCGCGGCGAACATCATCGCCACGATCGACATGCCGATGCCGGCGATGACGCTCTGCAGCGCGATCGCGCGCGCTCTCCGGGCGATGCGTATCGCTTCCGCGAGGCGGTCCAGGCGATCGACGACGAGCACGACGTCCGCGGCCTCCGACGATGCCGTCGAGCCGCGCGCGCCCATCGCCACGCCCACGTCGGCCGCGGCGAGCGCCGGAGCGTCGTTGATCCCGTCGCCGACCATCGCCGTGACGCCGTACGCGCGCTCCGCTATCACCGCTTCGACCTTCTCGGCCGGTGTGCGTTCGGCGAGCACCTCGTTGACGCCGACCGCGGCGCCGACCGTCTCGGCGACGTCGATGTGGTCGCCCGTGACCATCACGAAACGCTCGATGCCCGCCTGCCGAAGCGCGCGCAGCGTGCGCGCCGTGTCGAGCCGGATCGGGTCATCGAGGATCAGCACGCCCGCGAGCGAGCCGTCGATGGCGACGAACACGTTGGCCGCGCCTTCGAACGACGTGCGCCGTCGCAGCCGCCGCGCCCATTCCGGCGTCGGCGCGCCCGGCGCTACCCACTCGATGCGGCCGACCGCGACCGCGTGCCCGTCAACGACACCGCGCAGGCCACGGCCCGTCTCGTCGACGACGTCGGCCGGGAACGAGAGCGCGAGACCGCGCTCGTGGGCGGACCGCACGATCGCGCCCGCCAGCACGTGCGGCGACATCTGGTCGATCGATGCGGCCAGGCGCAGGATCTCGTTCGGGTCGTAGCCGCTCGGCGCCTCGACGTCGCGCACGATCGGCCGTCCGGCGGTGAGCGTGCCCGTCTTGTCGAAGAGCAGCACGCGCACGCGGCCCAGCGTCTCCAGCACGCCGCCGCCCTTGAGGATGACGCCGCGTTCGGCGGCACGCGAGACGCCGGAGATGATCGCGACCGGCGCGGCCAGGATGAGGGGACACGGTGTCGCGACGACGAGCACCGCCAGCGCGCGCACCGCGTCGCCGGAAATCAGCCACGCCACGGCGGCGATGACCAGCGTGACGGCCAGGAACACCAGCGCGTAGCGGTCGGCCATTCGCACGAACGGTGCCTTCGACTCCTGCGCTTCGCGCACGAGCCGCACGATGCCGGCGTAGGTGCTCTCCGCGGCAATTGACGTCGCGAGCATGTCGAACGCGGCTCCGGCGTTGACGGCGCCGCTGCTGATCTGCGTGCCGGGCTCTCGCTCGGCGAGGCGCGCCTCGCCCGTCAGGGCCGACTCGTCGAGGATCGCCGTCGTGCCCTCGACCATGCCGTCGACCGGTACGACCTCGCCGGGCTGCACCATCAGCCGGTCGCGAGGCCGGACGTCTTCGAGGCTGGGCGTGGTCAGCGCGCCGTTCTCGTAGCGATGGACGACGCGCGGCGCGCGCTCGAGCAGCGCGCTCAGCTCGCGCTTCGCGCGCGCCGACGCGTACTCCTCGAGCGCCCCGCCCGACGAGAGCATCACGGCGATCACGGCGCCGGCCAGGTATTCGCCGAGGGCCAGCGATCCGGCGAGGGCGAGCAGCGCGATCAGGTCGACGCCGGGCTCCCGGCGCAGAAGCTGCCGTCGCGATCGCCACGGTGAGCGGCACGAGCGCCAGCACGACCGCCGCGGCCCATAGTGAGTCGGCGGCGACATTCGCGCCCGCGGTCCATGCCAGCAGTCCGGCGGCCAGTGCCACCAGCGTCGCAGCGAGGCGCGCGCGGAGCGTCAGGTTCAGCCGTGGGAGCGCCTCGGAAGCGTTTGCCGGCATCTCGCCAGCGTGAGGTCTGACGGTCGATCACGCAAGAGGCGATGGTCACGAAACGATCGCGCCGTTAGACGCCGCGGCTCGAGTTCGGCAACGCGAGGCGAGTGGACATAACGGTGGCTGCTGGCCTGGGCGTGCCCGGGCGCCTGCGTAACTTCCGCCGGTCTGCCGAAGTTACAGGAAAGGGGTGACGTCCTCGCCTTGCGCTGAGGATGGCGTCAGCACGTACCAGGAACAATGTGTATGTCTCCATTTGCGAGCTTCATCGATAGCGCGACGAATCCGCTGGCACTCGGCTTTCTGGCGGCGGGGCTGCTGGCGTCCGTGGCGATTGCGGGATACCCGTTCGCGCGCGATCTGTGGCGGAGCACGACGCAAGGCGCCCGTGCGGCCGCCACCGGAGCCGCGGCCATCGCGCGAGAGCCGAAACGGTCGACGGAGGTGGTGAAGCAGGCCGCCGGGTTGCCGCGATGGACGCTGCTGTACGGCGCGGTGGGGCTGGCGCTGCTCGGATGGGCGCTGTGGGCGTTTACGCGGCCGACGACGAATGCGCAGACCGCGGAGCGGACGCGGTTCGAACACGTGATGTCGATTGGTTACGTAGCGCGCGGCGCGCCTTCGACACTGCTCCCGGACGGCCAGATGAGCCCCGTCACGGTGGAGACGGTGCAGCGAGCGGGGAACCAGCCGCCGATGTACTCGGCCGTGCTGTCGAAGATCGATTTCGGGATCAACTACGAGATGACATCGCAGGAACCGCTATCGGTGCTGGGGTCGGGCGGTGCGGCGGTGCGCATCAAGGCGCAGGACGGCTGGGAACGGACGATTCCGCTGTTACCGGCACAGTTCCTTTCGGGCCCGAAGGTAGCGATGCTGGCGACGCTCGACCTCGACGCCGTGCGCATGGTCATCGCCGGCGTGGAGTTCGAGACGGGATCGAAGTCGGAATGGTACGACATGACGCTGATCCCTGTGATTCGGCTCGCCGGTGACCTGGGCGGCGAGCATATCGACGAGACCTACGCGCCGGAGTTTCGATGGCGTTACGATCACACGCGCATCACGCCGGACGCCGCACTCACGCACAGCGAGAAGCACACCCGGAGAGTGACCTTGGACGTGCCGGCGCACGTGAGCATGTTCGGGCTCTCGCTCAGGATGTCGTTCGCACGATGGGCAGCGCTGGCCGGAGCGGTGGTGGCGCTGGCAGGCGCGGCGTCGCTGGCCGTGCCGCCGCCGAAGCCGTCGCGCGAGGCGGCAAACGAGCAGCCCGCGCCGCCGCCCGTCCGACCGGTGGCGACACCTCCGCCGCCGGCACCCCTGGCGCCGCCTGCTGCGCCCCACGACGCGGTCATCCCGATCACCGGAACGGGCGACGAAGCAAGAGCGTCGTAAGGGCGCGACGGCTGGGGCCGTTTGTCCGAGGCTACGAGCCGTGTGTCACGTGCGCAGCGGGCGTCGAGCGTTTAGGCTGGGCGCATGACGAAGCAGAGCACGGTTGCGTGGACCTTCGTGACGCCGCTGGTGCTGGCGGTCGTGCTCGCGTTCGGGCTGCTGTGCCTGACGGGCTTCTCGATCTGGATGGCGGGCAGCGGCTGGAACATGCGCGGACACATGGGGCCCATGATGGGCGGCGGGCAGAATACGTCCGGCGCGCCGCTGGCCATCGGCTCGACGTCGGAGCCGGTGACGATCCGCAACTACGCGTACGGGCCGGGCAACCTGCAGGTACCCGTCGGCGCGACCGTGCGGTGGACGAACTACGATGACGTGCCGCACACCGCCAGCGCGAAGAACGGCGACTGGGACACGGGCACGCTGAACAAAGGCGACAACGGCTCGATCACGTTCCGCGTTGCCGGCGAGTACACCTACTACTGCAAGATCCATCCCAGCATGGTGGCGCGCCTCGTCGTGAAGTGATGCCCGGCGGACATCAGCAGCCGATCTCGCGCGGTCGCCGTGGAACCTTCCCTAGCCCTTCGCGCGGTCAATTGCCACCGTACCGCGCGCTCCGTAGACTTCCCTTATGACATCTGACAACGGGAAGAAGCCCGTCGAGCGCGACGTGCCGTTCGAGACGTCGTCCGGCCGGCCCGTCGCGCCGCTGTATACGCCGGCCGACGCGCAGGACTTCGACTACGCGTCGAAGCTCGGGTTCCCGGGCGAGTATCCGTTCACGCGCGGCGTGCAGCCGACGATGTACCGCGGCCGCTTCTGGACGATGCGCCAGTACGCCGGCTTCTCCGACGCCGAGGAGTCGAACCGGCGCTACAAGTACCTGCTCTCGCAGGGACAGACGGGGCTCTCCGTCGCGTTCGACCTGCCGACGCAGATCGGCTACGACCCGGACGACGAGATGGCCGAGGGCGAGGTCGGCAAGGTCGGCGTGTCGATCTGCTCGATCGACGACATGGAGACGCTGTTCCGCGACATCCCGCTCGAGACCGTGACGACGTCGATGACCATCAACGCGACGGCGGCGATCCTGCTGGCGCTGTACGTGGCGGTCGCCAAGAAGCAGGGCGCGGACCTCTCGAAGGTCGGCGGCACGACGCAGAACGACATCCTGAAGGAGTACATCGCGCGCGGCACGTACATCTTCCCGCCGCGCCCGTCGCTGCGCCTCATCACCGACGTCTTCGCCTGGTGCAACGAGAACCTGCCGCAGTGGAACACGATCAGCATCAGCGGCTACCACATGCGCGAGGCCGGCTGCACGGCGGCGCAGGAGGTCGGCTTCACGATCTCCGACGCGATCCAGTACACGCAGGCGGCGCTCGATCGCGGGCTGAAGATCGACGACTTCGCGCCGCGGCTGGCGTTCTTCTTCGCCTGCCACGGCAACTTCCTCGAAGAGATCGCGAAGTTCCGCGCGGCGCGGCGGCTGTGGGCGCGCGTCGTGAAGGAGCGCTTCGGCGCGAAGGACCCGCGTTCGATGATGATGCGCTTCCACACGCAGACCGGCGGCGCGACGCTGACGGCGCAGCAGCCGGTGAACAACCTGGTGCGCACGGCGCTGCAGGGGCTCTCGGCCGTGCTCGGCGGCACGCAGTCGCTGCACACGAACAGCTACGACGAGGCGCTCTCGCTGCCGAGCCAGCACGCCGCCGAGCTGGCGCTCCGCACGCAGCAGATCATCGCGTACGAGACCGGCGTCGGCGACACGATCGACCCCGTCGCCGGCTCGTGGTACATCGAGCACCTGACCGACGAGGTGGAGCGCGACGCCGAGGACTACGTGCGGCGCATCGACGACATGGGCGGCGCGCTCGCGGCCGTCGAGCGCAGCTTCCAGGCGCAGGAGATCCACGAGAACGCGTTCCGCATCCAGCGCGACATCGAGACGCACCGCAAGATCGTCGTCGGCGTCAACGAGTTCGTCGACGAGGAGCCGCCGCCGACCGGCCTGCACCAGCACGACGTCACCGTCGGCGAGCGGCGCAAGGCGCAGATCGCGACGCTGCGCGCCGGCCGCGACGCCGGCCGCGTCGAGGCGGCGCTGCGCCGCCTCGAAGACGCGGCGCGCGGCGACGAGAACATGATGCCGCTGCTCATCGAGGCCGTCGAGCACTACGTGACGATGGGCGAGATCTGCCGCTCGCTCCGCGGCGTCTGGGGCGAGCAGCGCGAGGCGACGGCGCTGTAGCACCGCAACCGGCAGAGAGGACAGATCCGATGAGCAGTCCAGCGCCTACCGATCCGGCGGAGCGCAAGCTGATGATGCGGCTGTTCTACCGCGGCTGGCGCCCGACGCTCGCCGGCCGCTGGGTCAACCGGCTGATGGCGCTGTGGTCCGCGCTCGGGCTGCCGCCGAAGATCCAGGCCGTGCTCGAGGTCCGTGGCCGCGCCTCCGGCCGTACGCGCGCGAACCCCGTCGCGATCGCCAGCGTCGAGGGCAAGGAGTACCTCGTGTCGATGCTCGGCCCGCGGTCCGAGTGGGTGAAGAACGTCGAGGCGGCACACGGCGACGCCGTCCTTCGCCAGGGACGCCGGCGCGCCGTCCGCCTCGTGCCGGTGCCCGCGCGCGGACCGGGCGCCCGTGCTCCGCGAGTACGTGCGGATCGCGAGGAGCGGAGGCCGGCACTTCCCGCTCCCCGCCACCGCGCCGCTGTCCGAGTTCGAGGCGATCGCCGAGCGTTATCCGGTGTACCGTATCGATCCCGCATGACGTGACCCCTCGGGCTGCTGTGGCTGCGCGGACCCGCCGGCGTTCATCATGACGCGCGCGATGCTGGCGGGGCTCAAGCGGCGTGCGGAGGGGTGGCTGGGACGTGGGCAACGGACGAGCAGCCCGGCTGATGTCGACTTCGGCGAGGCGTCGATTTCGCCGCGCCGCGGGTTTGTTCGCGAAGCTACGAGAAGGCTCGACGAGATCTGCCGCTCGCAGAGCGGCTTGCTGGCGCGATAGCTTCTCGGCGCGACCGAGCAGTCTCGTGGTTGGTCTTTACGGACCATGGGGCGAAGGCAAGACTAGCGTCTTACACCTGCTCAGGAGATGCCGGGGCACCGGGTGTTGTGGTGACGCGGTTCAACCCTTGGAGGTTCAACGACGAAACGCGACTACTGGGAGAGTTCTTCGAGACACTCGCCCGCGCGCTTGGTAGAGTCACTCCAACGACGAAAGAGACCATTGCGGGGTGGCTGCGAGACTACGGGCACTGGCCGCGGGGATCTCGGTCGGCCTCCCCGGCGCGGCACAGCTAAAGTCGGCGAGACGTTGCGTTTGGCCAGCGGACGGACGGCATCCACCAGCGATGGAGAGACCTACGGAGCCGAATCGAAGGTTGGCTCTCGAAGCAGTGGAGTTCGAGTTGTCGTTCTCATCGACGACATCGATCACCTCAATCGTTCAGAGATCCACGCGATGCTCAAGCTCGTGAAGTTGACCGCCGACTTCCCGTATACGACTTACGTAGTTGCGTTCGACGAGGAGATCGTCGCGGCGTCGCTCGGCGAACGGTACGGGGGAGGTGATGCTCAAGGGGGCGGTCTGGTTCGACACTCGATGAGGCGTGCCGTGTACGCAGGACAGAGGCCTGCCAGACGACCAAGGTGACAACAGCGGACCCAATGCGGCGCCTCATCGACTCCGCGAGTCAAGCAGAAACGCGTAACGCCATCAAGGCTCGGGTGCAGCTCGGATTGAGCGCGTCATCGTGCGACCGCTTCGCGCGGGCGAGGTACGTGATCGCAGCCTCGAGGCATCCGGTGTATCGCGCCTCGACGCGCGATCGCGCAACCCGACCTTGTCTCGGCGCAAGGCGCGGGCGGCTCGGGGCGGGATGACGTGGCCGCAACCTGTCGGAACCGTGGTCTACGAACGGAATGCATACGGCGAGGTCCTGCTCATCCGGAGTCGGAAGACCGATTCTGCTCTCGATTACGGGCGGCCGCGACGGGAAGAAGCCACAGGTCGCCTCCGAGATGTCCATTCCAAGCTTCTTCGGCTACGCCGTCGGCTCGACCAGGCATCGTCAGAATTGAGCGTAGCTAGTTTCACTTATCATCCTGCCACCATGACGTGTCGGTCCGACTCGGTGGTGACGACGAGTCGGCGCCGTGCGCATAAGCTGTCGCTGCCCGAGTCGCCACTGATGCCAGCCGAGACTGCGCGCCGTGGGGCGGTCCTCGATTTTGGCGAGATCGTTTCCCACGGCGTGCCGAAGCTGATCGGCCATCGCAGGGCGCGCTATTGGTCGTGGACCTTCTCAGGAGGATCGAGACACGAGGCCGCACGCGTCCGCAATGAATGTCATGCTGTGGCGACGCCACTAGACTTCGCTCTCGAGTCGTTGAAATCGGATGACGTTCGATCGTCGCGATGGCGGAGATTACCCGCCTTCTCGGAAGAACGTGATCGAGAGATTAGCGAGCGCCGTTCGCGGAATCGCGCGGTCGGTGACGCAAGTCAGCTTGCTGGAGTTCTGTATACAGCGCGAACTCTGGATCGAGTCGGATGGGGACAGACCGAGATCGTGCGCTGGCTACGTACGACGTTGCTTGGCTGATCGCCCCGCGTTAGTCGGGTACATCCTGCAGTGGAACTCGACACACAATCTGAGCGCGGACACTTTCGAGTTGACTCAGGCTGGCTACACGCGCCTAGTGGCTCAGAATTGGCGCGGACGAAATCAGCGGCGCAATCGGGTCGCCACGTCCGGCATGATCCGCTTTCTACCAGCTTCGCCGAACAGTTCTCTCAATTGCTTGAGGTTCGCAACGCCGAGCAACACAGACGACACTGGGTGATCTGCGTGCGCTCGACGAGCCGTCGCCCGGTATAACAATCGCATGAAACTAGGCGGGAACTTCTTCGAAGACCTGGGGCCCGGGCAGCGGCTGATCAACCCGGTGCCGCGGACGCTGACGGAGGGCGACGTCGCGCTGTATATCGCGCTGACGGGCGACCGCAATCCCAAGAACTGCTCCGACGAGTTCGCGCGGGCGCTGGGCTTCGAGCGCGCGCCGGTGCACGACATGCTCGTCTTCCACATCGTCTTCGGGCGCGCCGTCGGCGAGATCTCGCTGAACTCGCCGGGGAACCTGGGGTACGCGGACCTGCGCTTCCTGCGGCCGGTGTACACGGGCGACACGCTGCGCGCCGAGACGGAGACGCTCGGCTGGCGCGAGACGTCGAAGGGCGACACGGGCGTCGTCTGGGTGCGGACCGTCGGCTTCAACCAGCGCGACGAGCGCGTGCTGCAGTTCTACCGCTGGGTGATGGTGAACAAGCGCGCGCCCGCGACGCCCACGCACGCCGACAGCGCGCCCGACATGCCGGCGCAGGCCTCGCTCGACCAGGTGTCGTTCCCGGCGCGTCTCGCGCTTCGACGCGTCGGCGACGGGCGGCGACCGCTTCTGGGAGGACTACGACGCCGGCGAGCGCATCACGCATCCGCAGGGCATGACGATCGAGGAAGCCGAGCACCAGCTCGCGACGCGGCTGTACCAGAACACGGCGCGCGTGCACTTCAACCAGCTCCAGCAGTCGGCGTCGCGCCACGGGCGGCGCATCGTCTACGGCGGCCACGTGATCTCGGTCGCGCACGCGCTCTCGTTCGACGGCCTCGAGAACGTGCTGGGCATGGCGGCGTGGAACGGCGGCTCGCACACGAACCCGACGTTCGCGGGCGACACGCTGTTCGCCTGGAGCGACGTGCTCGAGCGCATCGACATCGGCCGCGACGACATCGGCGCGCTGCGGCTGCGGCTCGTCGCGGTGAAGAACGTCGACCCGTCGCGCGAGGAGATCGCGCTGAAGGTCGCCGGCGACGACGGCCGCGAGCGCTACCACGCGAACGTCGTGCTGGACCTCGACTACGTCGCGCTGATCCCGAAGCGTGCCGCCGCGGGCTGATCTGATCTATCCACAGATTTCACGGATGGCCACGGCTGCGGATGCCGTGTTCGGCAAACGCGCCGCGCCGCGCGCCTCACCCGTGGAAGAGGGGAACTGGATCGGGTGGTGTGCTGTTAGCGGCGGGCTTTCGCGACCGCACGGTCTGAGCCCCTCTCCACTGCAGTGGAGAGGGGTGGCCAAAGGCCGGGGTGAGGTGCCCGCCTCACCGCCGCTCGCCCGTCGCCTGAGCCCTCCCCCTCTGTGAAATCTGTGGTTCCTCGCTCGCCTTACGGGCCAAGCCGGAACGGCGGATACCGGTCCGTGATGAGCAGGAACGCGTACGCCTGGACCCGCAGGCTCCAGCGCCCGACGCCGACGACAAAGTCGAAAAGCCCCCGCGGATAACGCCCGGTGATCAGGATCGCCACCCACGCGACTAAGATCGCGAAGAACGCGGCGATGCCCAGCACGATCAAGACGATGTAGTGCGGCAGGGCTAACAGCCACTTGATCAGCGGCAGCCAGCGGTTGAGGTCCTGCCTGGCGTCCGGGTAGTCGAGTTCGACGTGTACGGTCTGCTCGTCCTCCGTCGAGGGGTATGTGTCGGTCAACAGCGCCCCGTACGCGCCGATCCGATTGCCCAACCGCGTCAGTTCCAGCGCGAAGTCGAACCACCAGCGAGGGTAGCGTCGCCGAAACAGGATCAGCAGCAGCGTGCCGACGAACAGCCCGCCCTCGACGCTGCTACCGCCGCCACCGCCGGTGAGAACCATGTAAACCAGGAGGATCGGGATGATCCAGATGACGCGAAAGAGTGTCGTCATTCGGCTGAGACGCTCCGGATAGTCGATTTCGAGCCGTGCCGGGTAGTCCTCGTTCAGAACGGTAGCCATGACTCCTCCTGTCTTGGAATAATCCCATAATACACTGGCCGCCGGGTGCGTCTATCGCAGGCGTCGGGCTTCGGCGACTCACCCCGTGCTGATCCCCTCGCCACTGCGTGGAGAGGGGTGGCCGAAGGCCGGGGTGAGGTGCGGCGATGCCCGTCCCACCGCCGCTGTCGCGGCCGGGGTGACATCGCCGCGTAGGAGATCGACGCCGCTCTCCGTAGCATGACGTCGAGGAGTCGTCCGGGCGCGTCAGCTCGGACCGCGGATTGGACGGAGATTAGCTTGACCGGTTATTATTCCGCAATTTTTTTCGGATCTCGATCAAACAAACGGTCCTGCCTACTGCGTCGGGGCGTCGGAGAAGGCGTTGCGGAGATAGTTGACGAGGTTCCAGATATCGGTCTCGGAGTAGGTCTTGGCGAACGCGGGCATGGCGCTGCCGGGATAGCCGTTGGCGGTGAAGGCGTAGAACTGCGGGTCGGTGTGCAGGGGCATGTGCAGGCGGAAGTCCGTCGGCGCGGGGGAGAGGGCGATGCCGTCGGGGCCGTCGCCGCGGCCGTCGAGGCCATGGCAGGAGATGCAGCCCGCCTGGTACAGCTCCTTGCCGCGCGCGACCGATTCGGCGGTCGGCTTGACCGGATTGCCGGCGGTGGCGTTGCCGACGTTGCTGTGCGAGTGGACGCCGAACGCGAGCACGGCGCCGGCGAGCAGCAGCGCGGTCGCGACGGTGATGCTGACGCGGTATCCCGGTTGCCGCAGCCATCGCAGTTGCTTCCGATAGAGGATGATCACAGCGCCGGCCAGCGCGAGGGCAGCGCCGGCGACCTCGTTCCAGTTGAACACCTTGAACGGAAGCTCGTAGGCGCTCGCCGTGCCCGCCTTCGTCGTCGCCTGCGCGCGATTGACGGGAAGGACGAAGATGTGCGTGACGTCGTCGCCGTCGGAGCGGCGGACGGTGGTCTCGGCGCGCCAGTTGCCGGGCTGCGTGAAGTAGGCGCCCGCGCCGCGATAGTCGCCGTCGGCGAACTTGTTGAGGATGATCTCGGACGGGGCGACGGCGTTCGCGACGTCGTCGTAGCTGAAGCGCAGGCGGGCGAACGTGACGGTCGCGGCCGGCTTGCCGTCGGCGGTCTGGATGCTCAGGTTGTAGTCGTTGAGCCCGACGCGGTTCGGCGAGACCTCGAGCGTGAGCTTGAGGTCGGCCTGCGTGGCGGACTGGTTGAACTTGGCGCCGGTGGCGGTGAGCGCCTGCTTCTGCGCGACTTCACCCCGGGCAGTGGCCGACTGGCTGAGGACGCCGACGGCGGCGAAGACGGCGGCGACGAGCACGATCTCGACGACGATCGTAATCGGCAGGGACGCGCGGAGCGCGGCGAGGCGGCCGGACCAGGCCGCGCGTTGCTCGTCGGTGCCGGCGCCGCCCTGCTGGTACAGGCCGTCGATGACGGCGACGAGGCGCGGCTTGAGGATGAGCGCGTTGAGTCCGGCGACAGCGAGGAGCGGGGCGAGAAGGATGAGTTTCGCGAACAGCACCTTGCCGTAGGTCGTGTGCAGCATCGCGTGGGCGTTCGGCACCTGCGCGAGGCCGTTGAAGGCGCCGGTGGCGAGGACGGCGATGACGCTGACGCCGGCGACGACGGAGAAGCGGTCGAAGGCGTTGGCGAGGTACAGGAAGCGCTCGGTGTCGTCGTCCGCGATCGGCGGCGCCAGCGCATGAGCAGCGGCAGCATGACGAGCGCGCCGAGCCAGGCTGACGACGCGACGAGGTGGACGAAGTCGGAGGCGGTGGACCAGAACCTGCCGGCGCCGGTATTGGCGTGGCTGATCATCGAGTAGGTGAGGAGCGCGCCGATGCACGCGACAAGCATCGTGCCCAGCCCTATGCTGCGCTTGCGCTCCGTGCCGCCGAGGAGCAGGAGATCGGCGCCTGCGAGCGCCACGGCGAGCAGGATGAGCTGGACGCCGTGGTACTGCCCGGTGCGCACGGTCGTGAGGTAGGACCAGAGGCTCGTCGAGGTCTCGAAGCGGTTGACGGTGCGGAGAAGGAGGAACGCGGCGTCGATGAACGAAATGGGCAGGAGGACGTGCGCGAGGTTGATGAGCCAGCGCTCGCCGGCGTCCATGGCCGCGTGATAGGACTCGTCCTCGAGGAACTTCGCGGCGGGGCGGAGAACGACGAGCAGAGAAGAACGTGGCGCCCGCGACGGTCGCGAGCGCGAGGAGCGCGATCCATTTCAGCGCGACGTCGATGTTGCTCGGCAGGAGGTTGCCGCCGCTGGTCTCGGAGGCGTTGTCGAGCGAGACGCCGGCCGGGAAGGTGCCGTCCGGGTTGAGGACGATGAAGGGATACGAGCCGCTGAGGTTGTGGGCATCGACGGCGGAGACGTTGCTCCACTTGACGAAGTAAAGGCCGGGATCCAGCGTCTTGACGCCGACGGAGGCGAAGGTGGGATCGGCATCGTCGAACGCGGTGGGGCCGTCGTCGAAGCGCTTGCCGTCCTTGCCGGTGACCTGGATCTGCGTGAGCTTGCGCTCGACGGCTTCGCTGAAGTTCAGGATGATGCGGACGGGCGGCCGCTTCAGCGTTTCGTTGTTAGCGGGATTGGCGCGGACGAGGGCGGCGTGAGCGTAGGCCGTGCGCACGGGGGCGAGGATCGTCATCGTGACGACGAGGATGATCGTGGCGAGAGTCGTGAGCTTCCTAATCCGCAATGACGCTCGCCCCCGCCGCCCGCGTGTCTATTTCAGTGAGCACCGTGATTGGTACGCTCCTCGTCATGCGCCAGTTTCGTTCGGTCATTTGCGGCGGCGCGCTGCGTATTGCCAGCCGGCGAAGCCTATGAAGGCGCCGCCCACCACCGCCGCGACGATGATGATGATCAGCGACGTGTTGGTGCCGCCCCCACTGTCGGTCGAGGCGCTCGTGGGTATTGGGGTGGCGGCAGAGATGGCGGGCGAGCGGCTGCCGGTAGCAGCCGCGGTCGCTGCGGGTGTCGCGCCGGACGGCGTTGCTCCGCCGGTCGCCGTCCCTTGCGCCGCGGCGGTGGCGGTGACCTCTTCGAAGCCGACCTGCGCGAGCTGCCGGTCGTTGTCGAGGTCGACGGCGTTCGGCTGGGTGCTGACGTAGAACGAGAATGCGCCGGTCGCGGCGTCGCCGTCCTGATCTGAGACGTTCTTCCAGTTGACGACGTAGCGGCCAGGCTGGAGGGCGCCTTGCAGCGAGACGGAGAGCTTCGTGCGGTCGGTGTCATCGACGACGGCCGGCCCGGTGGCGACGAGGGCGCCCCGGTCCCTGCTCACTTCGATCCCGTAGGTGCCGCTGACTTTCTGAAGCTGTTCCGTGAACGTGATCTCGACCCGGGAGGGAGAGGCCGTTAGGACCTCTCCCGTACCCGGGGTCGAACTCTTGTAGCGGGCGTGCGCGAAGACCGGCGCCGCGGCCAGGAGTGTGGCCGCGAGTACAGCCGCCGCTGCGAGCGTCGCGGATAGCGTCGTGCGTAGGGTCATCGCATGCCTGCTTTCTTAGCCGTTCCGCTTTGCCGCGGCGGCGATGCCACCGGCCGCGATCATGGTACCAGCGAGCGCGAGCCCGGCCAGCAACGCGAGGGTCGCGGAGTTGCCGGACACGGTCCCCGCGTCGCCGGTCGACGGGAGCCCCTTCGGGAGCGCGGCGGCGGCCGGCTGGGCCGGGATCTTGCCGCAGGCGACGACGGCGCCGCCCTCGCCGTGGGCGAGGATCATGTTCTTGCCGTTCGCGATGGTCGAGAAAGGAACGTCGACCACGGTCACCGAGCCACCGTGCGGCGTGCCGGCCGCGACAACGTCGTTGAGGTCGGCGACGTGCGAGCCGCCTTCGCAGGCGGAGCCGGCGTGGACCATCGCCATGTGCATGCTGCTGTCAGCGACGCCGTTGAGGTAGACGCCGATCTGCGTCTTCGCGCCGCCGTCGACCGGAAGGATCTCGGCGCGGCCATCGATGCCGGAGCCGTTCTGGGCGGCCATGGCGATGACGATCTGGCCGACGGTCGGCAGGTCGGAGGAAGCGGACGTCGCGGGCGCTGGCATGTCGGCGGGCGACTCCGCAGCGGCCGGAGCGGCCGGCATCATGTCGGGGGCCGAGCCAGTCGCTGGCGTCGACGTATCGGGCATCGCCGGCGCCTCCGCGCCGGTTCCGAGTTCGCTGTCCTTCATCAGATCGTCGGCGGAAGGCTGCGTCTTGACGTAGAACGCGAACGCACCGTCGGCGGCATCGCCATCAACGGAGGAGACGTTGCTCCACGTGACGACGTAGCGGCCGGCGGCGAGGTTCGGTTCCAGGGCGACCGAGAGCTTCGACGCGTCGGAGGGGTCGATCGTCGGTGAGCCGGCCGTCACGGAGGCGCCGCCATTCGCGGTGACGCCGAGACTATAGGTACCAGCGCGCTTCTGGATCTCTTCGACGAACGTGATCTGCACCGAGGCAGGCGACGTCTGCACGACTTCGCCCTTGGCCGGTGCGGTGCTTGCGGGGTGAGCGTGGGCGGAAGCGGTCAGGACGACGGCGAACAGCGCGGCTGTCGCGGCCGTCGTGACCGCCGATAGGCGTAGGAGGTTCTTCACGTTGCTTCTCCTGATCATGGGGTCGCCCCCGCGTGGGGCGCCATCTGCGTTGGGTTTGCCGGGGTGGTGCTGCCGCTCGGGCTCTTCGCCGGGCGCCAGCCTCGGACCGCCCGCATCCGCCGGGAGATCCTTGGCGACGACCTTCCATGCGTCGTCGATGAAGAGGTGCCAGTCCTCGTGTACTGTCTGCGAGGGCTTCTTGACGAGACTGACGTCGTCGCCGTTATCGAGCCCTTTCAGCAGCGTGACGGCATGGTCGTGCATCTTCATCGCGTCGGCCTTGAGCGGCTCGCTCCAGTTGGTGAGCGCCGTGACGCGGACGAGCGTGCGTGCGGTAGGCACGTACTTGTTGTCGATCGTGCCGTTCTGGGCGGACTCGTCCATCTGATGCAGCGGCAGGCCGGCGATGGTGAGGAGGCCGTTGAGCATCTCGTCCTGCTGGACGCGCGCGGCGAGTTGGTCGATGCTGGCCTGCGATGCGCCGCTGTCGGTCGTTGCGTTCTTCGTGCTGCCGCCGCATGCGGCCGCGGCGGCGAGCGCGAGCATCGCGAGGATCGCAACGATGAATATGGCCGGCTTGTGTGCAGCCATCGTATGTCTCCCTTGGTTGATCAACGACGGCGCGACGCGGCACGAAGCCACGGTCGCGACGCATACTCACCGCACGGACTGACGTCCGCGCCTGGTGGTTGAGAAATGATGAGAAGGTCAGCTGGCCGGAACTAGCGGTGGAGGCGTTTCGGGGCGGAAGGAGATGCCGACGAGCACCGTGGCCGTCGCGGTGATGAGCACCGCGAGCATGGCGGGCGCGACGACGAGCGGCGCGCTCATGAGCAACTGGCCGGGGCCGGACGACACCGGGGCGTCGGAGCAGGTGCCGGGACTGACGTGGCAGTGCGACGTGTGGACCGATTCGTCGATGGTGGCAGCGTGCGCGTCGTGCACGAAGAGGTGGTCGTAAGGCAGGACGGAAGGGAGAAGTGCGAAGAATACGAGCGCGGACGCGGTGGCGGATGCGACGCGTCGGCGGCCTCGGCGGCTTCGCAGTGTGCGAACGGAAAGCGGGGAGTTGGGAAGCCAGATAGCGATGGCGGCGACAGCGAAGGCCACGGCTGCGGCGACGAGGGCGGCCGGATCGACTGCGGCGACTTGCGCCGCGGTCTGGCCGATGTGCAGAAGGATGAGCGATTCCATCATACGCTGGCCGACTCCGGGCGCAGTATACCGGGAGTCCGGCCGCGGCTACCGGGCGGAGGTCGCATTGCAGGTTCCAGCGCCCGCGCGTAGAATGACCGTCTATCCAAGTCTGGTGAGGGTCACCAACGCCGGGAGGAGCCGTCTCATGCCGCACGAAGAGCAACTCGCGTCGGTGGATCTGTTCGCTCAGTTCACGCGCAAGGACCTGTCGCGTATCGGTCGCGCGGTGGTGGAGCGGATGTACAAGAAGGGCGACACGATCGTCAAGGAAGGCGAGCAGGCGGTGGCGTTCTTCGTCGTCTCAAAGGGGAAGGTCGAGGTAACGAAGGGAGCCGGCGCCAGGAAGCAGAAGCTGAGCGTCCTGGGTCCGGGCTCGGTCTTCGGTGAGATGGCGCTGCTGGACGGCGGCCCGCGCACGGCGACCGTGGTGGCGCTCGAGGAGACCGAATGCCTCGTGCTCTCGCGCTGGGATTTCGTGGCGGAGATGCGCACGAATCCGCACATGGCGGTGGCGATGCTGCCGATCATCAGCGGGCGGTTGCGCAAGGCCGACGAGCGCCTCGAGAGCATGTAAGCGCGCCTGGAGCAAGCACGCCAGGAGGCGGCCGCGATCGCGGCCGCCTTTTTGTTGTTATGCGGGGCCGGCGCGTCGCGCGCAGGCGGAGGATGCCGTCGAGCCGTGTCGTAATCGGTGTTCGCGGTGCTCAGCGCCGCGGTGCAGGAGTCGTCGGGGTCGGATCGCGAGCGAGGCGGCGGGGTTCGACGCCGCGGCGAGCGACGTGTCGGCGGATCGCGACGCGTTCAGATGGGGAGACGGCGTGTCTCATTCCCCATGAGTAGACGGCAGCCATCACGGGTTCGAGGGATCGCCCGAGTGGGGTGAGGTGGTACTCGGCGCGGAGGGGATGCTCGCTGTAGATCCGGCGTTGGATGAATCCGTGGCGCTCCAACGACTTGAGTCGGTCGGACAGGATCTTCGTCGGCATACCGGGTGAGTGTTCGCGAAACTCTTTGAACCTGGTGACGTTCAGGAATAGGTCGCGGAGGACGAGCATCGTCCAGCGTTCGCCGATGAGGTCGAGCGTCCTGGCTATCGGACAGGCCTGGTCGTAGTCGCGCGTCATAACTGCGTAATCCTCGCGAGATCGCGTGTGGAGCGTACCATCTCTTGACAGGACCGGGAAGTCGCTTTACTATCTGAAGTCTCCCGAGGCGCGCCAATCGATGGAGGCGCTTGCGGGCGTGCTCCGCCTCAGCGCTGCCGCTGTCGGGACGCGCGTAACGCGATGAGAAGTGCGGTGAAACGCTCGATCCGCCGGGCGGGGCGGGCGAAAGACGGAGATGAAAGGGGTCGCGATCATGGCACAGCCGGTGGTGCATTTCGAGGTGCACGGAAAAGAATGGCAAGAAGCTCCAGGAGTTCTACGGCAAGCTGTTCGACTGGAACGTCGACACGAGCAACCCGATGGGATACGGCATGGTGGCCGGCGCCGACGGCGGCATCGGCGGCGGGATCACCGAATCGCCTGCGGCGCCGATGGTGACGTTCTACGTCAACGTGCCGGACGTGGCGGCGGCGCTGAAGAAGGCGGAGTCGCTGGGTGGGAAGACGGTGATGCCGCCGATGGCGGTGCCGGGCGGCCCGGAGATCGCGCAGTTCGCGGATCCCGAGGGCAACGTGATCGGCCTGTCGAAGATGTAGAGCTGCGTACCTTCAGGCACCTCACCCCCTGGCCCCCTCTCCACGTCGTGGAGAAGGGGAACTTGTTCTGGGGCGAGGGCGTGCGCAAGCATGGCGCATTCCACGGGCGATGCAAGGAGTTGTGAGTATGACGACGGATTGGGCGCGGCCGGTGGTGCACTGGGAGATCCATGCACGGGACCAGGCGAAGATGCGCGACTTCTACGCGCAGATGTTCAACTGGAACATCGCAGACGGACCGATCGCCCTCGTGGATGCGGGGATTGGCGCGCCGGAGCCCGCGCAGTTCACCGGGCATATTCTCCCGGGCGACACGTCGCGCGTAATCCTCGACATCCAGGTGCTCGATCTGCGCGCGTCGATGGCGAAGGCGGAGCAGCTCGGCGGCTCGATCATCGCGCAGCCGTTCGACGTGCCGAACGGGCCGACGATCGCGAAGATCGCAGACCCGGAGGGGAATCACATCGGGCTGGTGCAGCAGTAGTAAGGGCGCTTCGCGAGCAGAACACCCAGCAGACGCGGGCGCCGGCGAGGCGATCAGAGCACCAGGAGGAGTGGGTGCTCCAGCAGGCGCGCGATCTCGGCGAGGAACTGGGCGCCCTGGGCGCCGTCCGTGACGCGGTGGTCGGCGGAGAGGGCGACTTTCATCAACTGGCGGACGGCGATGGCGCCGTCGCGGACGGCCGGACGCGGCGTGACGGTGCCGACGCCGAGGATGGCGGTCTGCGGCGGCTGGATGATGCCGATCAACGTTTCGACGCCGTAGGCGCCGAGGTTGGTGACGCAGAACGTGCCGTCGGTGATCTCGCGCGGCTTCAGGTTGCCGCGCTTGGCGCGCTCGGCCAGGTCGCGCGTTTCGGTGGCGATCTGGACGAGCGTCTTCGCGCCGGCGTCGAGGATCGCCGGAGCGATCAGCCCTTCGTCCATGGCGATGGCGATGCAGACGTGCTGCTCGTCGTGCGGGGTGACCACATCACCGGCGATCGTTGTGTTGAACTCGGGGTGGCGCTGCAGCGCGAGCGCGCAGGCACGGACGATGAGGTCGTTGATGCTGACGCGCGCGCCGTCGGGGAGCGTTTCGTTGAGCTGGCGGCGCAGCTCGACGGCGTCGGTCATGTCGATGTCGAGCAGCAGGTAGTAGTGCGGGGCTTCACGCTTGCTCTGCGACATGCGGCGGGCGATGGCCTGGCGCATCTTTGATGATGTCGTTGGTCGTTGGGCGGCGGCGGTCGTTAGGGGCGACGGCGGCTGCGCCGTGGGGGCGGCGATGGCGGCTTCGACGTCGCGCCGGATGATACGGCCGTCGGGGCCGCTGCCGCGGATCTGGCTGAGGTCGACGTTGTGCTGGTCGGCGAGGCTGCGGGCGACGGGGGAGACTCGGAGGCGTTCGGCGCCGTTAGCGGACGCTCGCGGTTGGCGCACGAGTTCGGACGGGCGTACTGTAGCGGCGACGGGCGCCGCGGGCTGTGGCCGTATACGGATGGTGCGGCGGGCGCAGCAGGCTGCGCCCCTACCGCGGCCGTTGCGGCGGCTACGATGGCCGGCGCGCCGGCGCGTACTGCGAGATGTCATCTTCGGCGGCGGCGATGATGGCGATGACGCCGCCGATGGGGATAACGTCGCCTTCCGACGCGAGGACCTTGCGGAAGACGCCGCCCTCGAACGCTTCGATCTCGACGTTGGCTTTGTCGGTCTCGATCTCGGCGATGATCTCGCCGCGCTCGACGGGATCGCCTTCGTGCTTGAGCCAGCGGAGGATCGTGCCCTCGGTCATATCGGCGCCCATCTGCGGCATGACGACTTCTGAGATCATCGCTACACCATGCTCTTTGCGAGGCGGACGATGTCTGCCTCCTGCGGAAGTGCGGCCTGCTCGAGCGCGCCGTTGTAGGGCATCGGGACGTCGGCGCCGGAGCAGCGCATCACTGGCGCGTCGAGATCGTCGAACGCGTGCTCCTGGATGATCGCCGCGATCTCGCCGCCGAAGCCGCCGAACTGCCAGTCGTCCTCGATGATAATGGCGCGGTTGGTCTTGCGCACGGACGCGAGGATCGCCTCGGTGTCGAGCGGGCGAAGCGTGCGAAGGTTCAGCACTTCGGCATCGATGCCTTCGGCTTCGAGCAGCTTCGCGGCGCCGAACGCCTGGCGGAAGCTGCCGCCGTAGCCGATCAGCGTGACGTCGTTGCCGGTGCGGGCGACGTCGGCTTTGCCGAACGGCAGGTAGTAGACGTCCTCGGGCACGTCGCCCTTCCTCGGGTACAGGGCGGTGTGCTCGATGAAGATGACCGGATCGGCGGACTCGAACGCGGACATGAGCAGGCCCTTGGCGTCGTACGGCGTCGCGGGCACGACCACCTGGAGGCCGGGGACGTGCGCGTACCAGCTCTCGAGGCTCTGCGAATGCTGGGCGCCGAGCTGGCTGCCGGCGCCGCCGGCCATGCGCACGACAAGCGGCACGCTGACCTGGTCGTTCGACATGTAGCGCAGCTTGGCGGCGTTGTTGACGATCTGGTCGATGGCGAGGAGGCTGAAGTTGATCGTCATCAGCTCGACCATGGGCTTGAGGCCGGCGATGGCCGCTCCGATGCCGGCGCCGAGGATGACGGACTCGGCGATCGGCGTGTCCTTCACGCGCTTCTCGCCGAATTCGGCGAGGAAGCCGCGCGTGACGGCGTACGAACCGCCGTAGGCGCCGATGTCTTCGCCCATGAGGAAGACGCGCTCGTCGTGCTGGAGCTGGTAGCGCAGCGCCTCGCGGATCGCCTCGCGGTACGTGATATCACGCATCTCGGGGCTCCTTGTAGACATGGCGCTTGAGGCTCTCGAGCGGCGGGTTGGGGCTCTCCTCGGCGAAGCGGGCGGCATCGACAACCATCGCATCGGCCTGCGCGTGCATCTCAGCGAGGTCGTCCTCGGAGATCACCCGCGCGTCGAGCAGGGTCTTCGAAAGCTGCGTGATGGGATCGAGCTTCTTCCAGCGCGCGACTTCTTGCTTCGGCCGATACAGGTCGGCGTCCGCCATGGAATGGCCGTGGAAGCGGAAGCAGATCGCCTCGATGAATGCGGGGCCTTCGCCGGCCCGTACCTTCGCGGCGAGGCGCGACACGGCTTTGTGCATGGCGAGGACGTCCATGCCGTCTACCTGCTCGGCGGCGATGTTGTAGGCTTCGGCGCGCTTGTAGACCTCGACCAGTGCGGACACGCGCCGCATGGAGGTGCCCATGCCGTAGAGGTTGTTCTCGCAGACGAAGATCACCGGCAGCTTCCAGACCGACGCGAGGTTGAGCGCTTCGTGGAACTCGCCTTCGTTGACCGAGCCGTCGCCGATGAAATTGATGACGATGCGGTCCGTGCCCTTGTATTGCTCGGCGAGCGCCAGTCCGCAGGCGAGCGGCATGTGGCCGGCGACGATGGCGAATCCGCCAAGAAAGGACTTCGCGGCATCGAAGAGGTGCATGGAGCCGCCGCGCCCGCCGCTGACGCCCGTGGCTTTGCCGAAGAGCTCGGCCATGATGCGCCGGGGCTCGACGCCACGGGCGATCGCGTGCCCATGCTCGCGGTAGTGGCTGACGATGTAGTCATCGGGGCGGAGTGCGGCGATGGCACCGGTTGCGACTGCTTCCTCGCCGGTGTAGAGGTGGAGGAAGCCCTTGATCTTGCTGCGGGCGTACATTTCGGCCGCCTTCTCTTCGAAGCGGCGGATGTTGATCATCGTCTGAAGGAGCGCGACGCGGTCGACACCGCCGGCGCTGCTCTGCGCGGGTGACGCCAGGGGCCGGTCGATCATACGCGCCATGTCATTCCGTCCAGAAATGGATCGCTTCGCCATCGACGGCGAGCGCCGCTTCCTTCACGGTCTCCGCGAGCGTCGGATGGGCGGCGACTGTCCAGCCGAGCTCGTGGGGCGTCGCCTCGAGCGTCATGCCGAGGGAGGCTTCGGCGAGCAGTTCCGTGACCATGGGACCGATCATGTGCACGCCGAGCGTCTCGCGCGTGTCGGCGTCGGCAACGATCTTGATGATGCCGTCCACCATGTTTATCGCCTTGGCGCGGCCATTGGCGCGTATCGGGAACTTGCCGACTTTGACCGCGTGTCCCGCTTCGATCGCCTGGCGCTCGGTGAGCCCGATGCTGGCGACCTCTGGCTGGCAGTAGGTGGCGCACGGCATCCGCGTGTAGTCGAGTTCGGGCACGTCGCGGCCAGCGATGCGCTCGACGAGCATGACGCCCATGGCGGACGCGACGTGGGCGAGGTTCTTGATGCCGGTGACGTCGCCGATGGCGTAGACGCCGGCGGCGCTCGTGGTGAGCCCGGGGCCCGTCTTCACGTAGCCACGCTCGACCTCGACGCCGATACGATCGAGGCCGAGCGCTTCGACGTTGGCCTCGAAGCCGATGCTGACGAGGACCTTATCGGCATCGAGTCGCTGCTCCGCGCCGTTGGCCGTGAGCGTGACGATGCCGCGGCCGTTCTCGGCGGTTGCGCCGAGGACCTGCGCGCCGGTGATGAACTTGATCTTCCGCTTCTTGTACACCCGTTCGAGCTGCGTGCTGATCTCTTCGTCTTCGAGAGGGAGCAGGTGGTCGAGGGCCTCGACGATCGTGACGTCGACGCCGTAGGCGCTCCAGAACGTCGCGAACTCGACGCCAATCGGGCCGCCGCCGACGATGACTGCGGATGCGGGCTGCTCGCGGAGGGCGAGCGCGTCGCGGCTGTTGATGATCGTCGTGCCGTCGGTCGCGAGGCCGGGGAGCGAGCGCGGACGGGCGCCGGTGGCGATGATGACGTGGTCGCTGGTGATCGGTGACGGGTGATTCGTGACGCTCAGTTCATGCGGGGTGATGAAGGAGGCCGCGCCGTTGATGACGGTGACGCCGTTCTTGGCGAGGAGAAACTCGACGCCCTTGACCATCTGATCGACGATCTGGCGGCTGCGGTCGATCGCCTTACCCATGTCGAGCTCGAGGTTGTCGAACGAGATGCCATACGTCTCCGCGTCGCGCATGAGGTTCACGACTTCGGCGTTCCAGAGGAGCGCTTTGCTGGGGATACAGCCCCAGTTGAGGCAGAGGCCGCCGACGCGGTCTTGTTCGATCAGGACGACCTTCTTGCCCAGCTGCGCCGCGCGGATCGCGGCGACATAGCCACCGGGGCCGCCGCCGATGATGGCGATGTCGTAGTCAGGCATCGGAAACCTCGCGGAGCGGGATGATGGTGCTGGATTCTTGCGTTTGGGACAGGTCTGAAGACCTGTCCGTACGGTTGCGAGGCGCGCCGACATCGCGAGCGTGGTAGGACGATCGAACCAACGGGCCGGCTTCGATGTGATGGAAGCCTAGCTCGCGGCCGTAGTCGCGGAACGCCTGGTATTCGGACGGGTCGTAGTAGCGCTCGATCGGCAGGTGCTGCGGCGAAGGGCGCAAGTACTGGCCGATGGTGACGATGTCGCAGCCGTGCTCGCGCAGGTCGCGCATGACCTGGAAGAGTTCGTCCTGTGTCTCGCCGAGGCCGACCATGAAGCCCGACTTGGTGAGCATGTCGGGCGCGGCGTCCTTCGCGCGCCGGATGAGCTCGAGCGAGCGCTCGTAGATCGCTTGCGGCCGGACGCGACGATAGAGGCGCGGTGCGGTCTCCACGTTGTGGTTGAGGACGAACGGTCGCGAATCGACGACTGTGGCGAGCGCGTCCCAGTTGCCCTTGAAGTCGGGGATGAGTACTTCAACGCGGACACTCGGGTCGTCGCGGCGGATCGTGTTGATACAAGCGGCGAAGATCTCGGCGCCGCCGGACTCGAGGTCATCGCGATTGACGGACGTGATGACGACGTAGTCGAGGCGAAGCGTGCGGACGGTCCGTGCTACGCGATACGGCTCCATCAGATCGAGCGCCTGCGGGCGACCGGTCGTGACAGCGCAGAAGCCGCAGGAGCGCGTGCAGACGTCGCCGAGGATCATGAACGTCGCGGTGCCGGCGTTCCAGCACTCACCGATGTTGGGGCAGTGAGCATCTTCACAGACGGTGTTGAGGCGCTGATCGCGCATGAGCGACTTGAGGTGCTGGTAGCGTTCGCCGGCGGGGAAGCGGACCTTGAGCCAGGGTGGCTTTCGTGTTGGAGGGTTGGAGGTTGGAGATTGGAGGTCGGCCTGCGTCATGCGAGGGCTCCGGTTGCGGCGGCGGCTGCTGCAAGCGGGACACCTGCGCCACGCGCGTGCGCGTCATCTTCCTCGACCGTGAGTTTGAAGTGGCGTGCGAAGGCGCGAGCCACTTCGTCTTCGACTTCGCGCATGTCGAAGGTGTCGTCGGTGCGCTGTTGCATCGACGTGACGCCGGCGCCGGCGAGGCCGCAGGGGATGATGTGCTGGAAGTACGCGAGGTCGGTGTTGACGTTGAGCGCGAAGCCGTGCGTGGTAACGCCGCGCGAGACGCGGACGCCGATGGCGGCGATCTTCGCGTCGCCGATCCAGACGCCCGGGTTGCGCTCGGAGCGGGCGGCGGTGATACCGAATCGCCCGAGGACGTCGATGAGGATCGCTTCGAGCGTGCGGACGTACCACGACGGGCCCTCGCCGTACGGCCGGATGTCGAGGATGGGATAGCCGACGAGCTGGCCGGGGCCGTGGAAGGTCACGTCGCCGCCGCGGTCGGTGCGATGCACCTCAGCGCCGCGCGAGAGCAAGGCTTCCTGGCTGAGAAGAAGGTGCTCCGCTTTACCGCGGACGCCGAGCGTGTACGTCGGCGGATGTTCGAGGAGGACGAGCGCGGGGTCGCCGCCGGCGCGGACGCGTTCCGCAAGGCGCTGCTGAAGCTGCCAGGCGTCCTGGTAAGCGACGAGTCCGGGCCGGAGCAGCGTACAGCGGGATGCCAATGCGGCTACTTCTTCCAGAAGCGATTTGCGTGCTCTCCGTTGAGGGTAGCACACGCGCGCGTCTCTAGAAGTGTCGGCGCGCGCGGGCGACGGCGCAGACGGCGCGACCCTAATCGCTCCGACTGCACGTGCGGATCGCACCGATTCCTCGAGGCGTGCGGGGCTGGATGCCGACGCACGATACGGGCTGGTAATCCAGGTGCGAACGCGCGCTCCCACCACGGTAAGAGGCCCCGATCTCTCGGGGCCTCTTGCGCGGGCATTCGTCCTGGTGCCGGCTAATTGTTGTTGTGCCCGTGGTTCTGATGCTTCTGCGTCTCACACGGGACGTTGACCTTGTTGCCGCTCGGCGTCGTCTTGATCACGGTTTCGCCGTGTTGGCAGATGCCGTCACCATCTTCGGGGTGATGGCTCGGATTCCCATCCGGGATGCCGTGGACATCGCCCTCACCCGCACCGGCCGTTGGCGTCGGTGTATCCGCCGCCGGCGTGTCCGTCGGCGTTGGCGTTGCGGTGTCAGCAGACGGTGTGTCCGTCGGCGCCGGCGTGTCTGTCGGCCCGCCCGGCGTGTTCGTGGGCGCCGGCGTGTTCGTCGGGCCGCCGGGCGTGTCCGTCGGCATCGGCGTGTTCGGTCGCGGCCGCCGGCGTGTCGGTTGGCGCCGGCGTATTCGTCGGGCCGCCGGGCGTATCCGTGGCAGCTGGCGTGTCGGTGGCGACCGGCGTATCGGTGACGGCAAGCAAGTTGACGCCGTGGTCTTGCGAGGCGAATGCCCCTATGGCTGCGAGCGAGAGGAGCACGGCGGCGATGCCGGCTCCGACGATCTTCTGGCGCATAAGTACTCCTGACCCATTTCTACCCTGGCGGGATCCGCGAAGGTTCCATCAGGTGTAATCGCGTCGGGGGGCGAAAAGTAACGCGATGTTGGCGTATTGCCACGCAAGCGATTCGGTTTGAGGGTGTCGAGCGCGTTCCGCCGTCGAGTTAGCGAGCCGCGAAGGCGATGGTGCTCGCGGAGTGAGGGGCGAGTTCGATCGAGTGCGCGTCGAGCTGCGAGCGCTGCGTGAGGGAGACCCCGTAGGGGTGTTCGAAGGAGTTCGTCGTGTCGGGGGATGCGCCGTTTATCTCCCAAACCGCCACGCCGGTATCCGGCGCGGCTATGTCACCGACGACGCGGAGCGTCGCGGTCTGGTCTCGGTGGAGGTTGACGGCGTGGACGTATGCGGTGCCGCTGGCGTCGTCGAAGGTGACGGCGGCGTCGACGTAGTTGACCGTCTGTCCGTGGGCGGCGAAGGTTTCGGATTCGCACGGCGCGTCGAGGGCGATGGCGCCACGGTGTTCGGCGTGCATCAGAAGCGGGTAGAAGATGGTCTGCAGGAAGAGCCCTTCGCGCGACGTGAAGATGGGTGCGATGACGTTGACCAGTTGCGCCATGTTGGCCATCGTCACGGCGTGAGCGTTGCGGATGAGGGTGTTGAGGTAGGAGGCGACGCAGAGGGCATCGGCGAGGTCGTACTGCTCTTCGTGCAGCGTGCCGTACTTCGCGAAGTCGTTGCGGCGGTAGAAGACGTTCCACTCGTCGACGCAGATATGGATGGGGCGGCGGATGTCGTAGCGGTGGCGTGCCGCCTCGATGAGGCCCCAGAGATCGCGCAGGTAGCGCTCCCCTGTCTGGCCGCGCGCGACGAGGGACTCGTACGGATCGCCGGCGGGGTCGGGGCGGAAGTAGTCGTGGTAGGAGATGTAATCGATGAAGTGCCCGGCGGTCTTGAGCACCTCCCAGTCCCACTCGGGGTCACCGCCACCGCAGGCGATCAGCTCGATGTTGCGGTCGGTCCAGCGGGCGAACTTCGCGTACTCGCGCGCCTGCTCGGCATACTGCGACGCGCTCTTGTAGCCGACCTGCCACGGACCGTAGACCTCGTTGCCGAGGCCCCAGTACTTCACGCCGTACGGCTGATCGTGCCCGTTCCTGATGCGGAGTTGCGACGATGCGGTCTCGCCCGCACCGTTGCAGTATTCGAGCCAGGACTGCGCTTCGTCCATGGTGCCGGTGCCCATGTTGAAGCAGATGTAGGGTGCTGCGCCGACGGCGCGGCAGTACGCGATGAACTCGTCGGTGCCGAACTGGTTGGACTCGAATTTCCGCCACGCGGTGTCGCGTCGCGCCGGGCGGGCGGTGGCCGGGCCGATGCCGTCCTGCCAGTGGTAGCCCGAGACGAAGTTGCCGCCGGGCCAGCGCAGCACGGGCACGCGGAGGCGGCGAATCGCATCGACGACGTCGGTGCGAAAGCCGTGCTCGTCAGCCAGGGGCGACCCGGGCTCGTAGATGCCGCCGTAGATGCAGCGGCCGAGATGCTCGATGAACTGACCGTAGACGTTGGGATGGAGGGGCGCGATGCGGCGCGCCGGGTCGATGCGGATCGTGGCGTGAATCACGGCTCGTCGTCGGCATCCGCTTCGGGCAGGGGCTGCTTGGAGTGGCCGTTGGACCGGATGCACGCGTGGCCCTCTCCGTCCATGGGAAGGCCGCAGAGCGGGCAGACAGGCCTTCCGCCGGCGATGATGTCGTCGAGCTGAGCGCTCAGCGAGGCGGACTGTTCCAGCGTCAGATGGGCGCGGAGCGCGGGCTCTTCGTCGCCTTCGTCGTCGCCGGTACCGAGTTCGAAGGTGTGGAGCACGACGGTGCGGTCGGAGGCGTTGAACCCCATGCCCATTCGGCCGACGCGGAAGTCGTGGTTAGCGACGACGGGGAAGTCACCGACATCGGCTGCGGGCGGCTCGCCGGCGGGCTCGAGCTGGGCGAGCATCTGTTTGAGGGCGAGGCTGAGCGCCTGCATCTGTTCTTTCTCCAGCCAGAGCGACGCGGACTCGGCGCTCGCGCCGAGGATGCGTAAGCGGAACGTGCGCTGTCCGGGCTGACCGAACGACTGGGCGTCGATGCCGCGCGCCACGCCGAACTCGATGGTCATCGTTGCTCTCCGGCGTTGTTGCCCGTGCAATGGACCTGGCGGGAACTGCGCCGTCAGGATCACGCGTGGTCTGGTCAGCGTCAAATGCTGAGGGCTCACGAATAACCTCCGAGCGCGCAGCGTAACGCCGGTGGAACGCATCGACAGCAACACACCGCGGGGGATGCGCGGAACCCGCGAGCGTCCGTGCGAGGAGTGCGTGCGCACGCTTCATTTCGGGCTTCCAACAGAGGCGCCAGGTTCGATGCTCGTCTGCTGTCGAGCGAGTCGACATAAGCGGAAGGTTTTCGGTTGATTGTGATAATTGGTACGATTGTCACGGCTCTCTGACGACAATGCACTCAGGGATGTGACGCGATGGCTGAATCCCACGAACGACCGAAGGTTGACCGCAAGGCCCGGTTGCAGATACCGGCTCAGAACTTCGCGAAGCAGGATCCGAACGTCCGGGTGCTGAACTGGAGCGAGGTCTACCTGCCGACGAGCCTTGACATGGCGAAGGCGGAAGCGGAGCGGTGCATCCAGTGCCCGGCGGCGCCGTGCCAGACGGCCTGCCCGGTGCACAACGACATTCCGGGCGCGCTGTGGAAGCTCGAGCAGGGCGATGCCGTTGGCGCGGCGGACGTGTTCCACGAGACGAGCTCGATGCCCGAGATGTGCGGCCGGTTGTGCCCGCAGGAACGCCTCTGCGAGGGGCATTGCGTCGTCGGCAAGCACGCGAAACCGGTGGCGATCGGGCGGCTGGAGGCATTCGTCGCGGACGCATGGAGAGCGGGCGAGGTTCCTCCGAAGCCGGCGGTCGCGAGCGGGAGACGCGTCGCCGTGGTCGGCGCGGGTCCGGCGGGCCTGACCGTCGCGGAACGACTGGCGCAGCACGGGCATTCGGTGACGGTCTTCGACGCCTGGCCGCTGATGGGCGGTGTGCTTCGTTACGGGATCCCTAGCTTCAAGCTGGAGAAACGCGTAGTCGACGAGTGGCTTGAGCGGCTAGAAGCACTGCCCGTGGAGTTCGCTGCCAGTACGCGCGTTGGCAAGAGCGGCGCGAAGACCGTCGATGGGCTGCTGGCGGAGGGGTTCGACGCGGTGTTCCTTGCGCATGGGGCGTCGGAGGCGAACGGCCTCAGCGTCGAAGGCGTCGATCTGACGGGCGTGTACCAGGCGACGGCGTTCCTTTCGCGAGGCAACCTACCGCCTGCCGCGCTGCCCGAATCGATGCGGGAGCCCCTACAGGTCGGGCGGCGCGTGGTGATTATCGGTGGCGGCGACACGTCGATGGACTGCGCACGTACCGCGACGCGGCTGGGCGCCAGCGAAGTGACGCTGGCCTACCGTCGCACGGAGAAGGAGATGATCGGGCGCGAGGCTGAGCGTCAGCACGCCAGGGAAGAGGGCGTGCGGTTCGAGTTTCTGTGCGCGCCGGTGCGGTTCCTGGGGACGGGGAGCGGACGCGTACGCGCGGTGCAGCTCGAGCGAATGGAGCTGGGTCCGCCGGACGAGAGCGGCCGGCGCCGCCCGCAGCCGGTGCTCGGGTCGGAGTTCACGCTGGAGGCGGATACCGTCGTGCTGGCGATTGGGTATGGCGTGGATGAGGACGTGACGGCATCGGCGGCCGGCGTGGCGTGCGACAAGTGGGGCGTGGTGGTTGTCGACCGCGCGACTGGCGCGACGGACCGGCCGGGGGTGTTCGCGGGCGGCGATAACCTCAACGGCGCGGATCTGGTCGTGACCGCGATACGCGACGGGCGGATCGCGGCCGACGCGATGCTGGCGTACCTGGCGGGACTGTGTGCGCGGTCCAATGCGACCGCAGCCGCTTCACGGTAGGCTCTTCTTCTTACAGGCGGACAGAGAGACGCAGCGAGGGCGCCGCTCGGCATATGGGCATCCTGTCACGACGGGCGTGCTCGGGCTACGATCGTGTGGCGGAGTATTTCTTGCTGCTGAAGGAGTGATGACGATGGCTGACGTTTCGGTGGGCCAGGAAGCGCCTGACTTCACGCTGAAGAACGAGAACAACCAGGATGTGACGCTGTCGGGGTTGCGCGGCAAGCCGGTGGTGCTCGTGTTCTATCCGCTCGACTTCTCGCCGGCCTGTACGATGGAGATGTGCGCGTACCGCGACGACTTCTCGCTGTTTGAAGGCAAGGGTGCGCAGATCTTCGGGATCAGCCGCGACAGCACGTGGACGCACAAGGCGTTCAAGGAGAAGGAGGGGCTGACGCACAGTCTGCTCGCCGACATGAAGGGCAACGTGGCGAAGCTGTACGGCTGCTGGAACGAGGCGGCCGGCATCGCCGAGCGGCTGACGGTGGTGATCGACAAGGACGGGAAGATCACATACGTCGAGCATAACGGGCCCGCGCAGATCCGTGACCAGAAGAAGGCTCTGGCGGCGCTTGCCTAGACGCCGGGTGGCGCGCGGTGAGCGGCGCATCCCGGGCGGGGAGCATCGCCTCGGACTTAGGCCGCCCCTCGAACACCTGAGGCGAATCAGACGGCACCTGCGTCTGTCTCGCGTGTGCCGCTTTACGCGGGCGTAAGGTTTGCGCTACAAATGAAGTGCTATGGTGCTTGAACGAAAGCTGGTCATCGACGAGAACGACCTGTACTGCCCCGTGCGCGCGACGCTGGCGCTCCTGGGGCAGAAGTGGGTGCCGCACATCGTCCACGAGCTGATGAGCGGGAAACGTCGGTTCAACGAGCTGGCCCACAATGTAGGCGGCTGCAATTCCCGGACGCTCCGCGACCGGCTGAAGAGCCTCGAGGAGCTCGATATCGTGAGCCGCGATATCGTCGCGGTGATGCCGCCCTGGGTCGAGTACGACCTGACGCTCAAGGGGCGGGAGCTCGGCGAGGCGCTGACGGCTCTCGAGCGGTGGGGGACGTCGTACATGACGACCCCTTGCATGTAGCAGCCCTGCGCCCGAGGTGAGCAGGATGCCGCCGAGCATGAGCCGGCGGCCTTCTTTCGCGCCCCGTCTTGCACGGAGGGCGGGCGCAGCAGGCTGCGCCCCGACAACTGCCTGCGGTTTGCGCCGGAACCGCCGCGGAAATTGACATTCGTTGAACGTGGCACGTAGCGTTAGGATCATGACTTCGCCCGCTCGAACAAGCATTTCCGCGTTTCCTCGGGGCCATGAGTTCCCGGCTGTGACGTTCGCGCTGACCGCGGAGCACGCGCGCGCGTATCTCGACGCTGTCGGCGACGGGAACGATTACGGCGAGACGGTGCCGCCGCTTGCCGCCGTTGCGCTGGGGCTGAACGCGTTGCAGGAGCAGATCGCACTGCCGGAGGGTTCGCTGCACACAGGGCAAGAGGTCGAACACACGGCGGCCGTCCGCGCCGGGGAGGCGCTGACGTTGACGGGGCGGATCGCGCAGCGGTCGGAGCGGCAGGGGTTCGTGATCAGCGTGATCGAGTTCGAAGTGTCGACCGCCGCGGGCGTCGCCGTCCGGGCGCGGACGACGATCATGGCGCCTGGCGGTGGCGCGTGAGCGTCGTGGTGCCGCCGGTCGTGCGGGCGGTGACGCAGGAGCGGATCGGCGCCTACGCCGAGGCTTCGGGCGACCACAATCCGATCCACGTGGATCCGGAGTTCGCCCGGTCGACGCCGTTTGGCGGGACGATCGCGCACGGGATGCTGGTGCTGGCGCTGATCGGCGAGATGATGCGCGGTGCGCACGGCGACGCGTGGAGCACGAGTGGCAGGCTCCGGGTGCGCTTCAAGGCGCCGACACGGCCGGGCGATACGGTGACGGCATCGGCGATTCTTACGAAGGAGAGCGCGGACGGCATGGAATACGCGGTGCAGTGCGCCAGCCAGAGCGGTGAAGTACTGATCGAAGGGCGTGCTAGCGTCGGTGCCGTCGGATGAGTGAGAAGCCGCCGCCACGATTGTGCTATGGATGCGGCAACGCGAACGAGCGTGGCCTGCACATGACGTTTCGTCTCGAGGGCGAGCGCACGATCTGTGAGTACACGCCGTGCGCGTATCAGCAGGGGTATCCGGGCCGCATGCACGGCGGCGTCGTTTCGACCATGATCGATGAGGCGATGGGATGGGCCGTGTACCACGCGCGCGAGTGGGGCGCGACCGCGCGGCTGAACATCCGCTACCGGCATCCGGTGGCGCTCGATCAGACGCTGCGCATCGAGGCATGGGTGGTGAAGAATCGCGGCCGGCTCATGGAGCTGAGGGCGGAAGTGCTCGGCGAGGACGGGCGGCTGCTCGCCGAAGGTGATGGCGTGTTCATGAAGCTCGATGGCAGGCTGGCGGGCGAGATGTCGGATCTCGCCAGGAGAAACGGGCGCGACGATGCGCCGGAGGCGGTGACATGAGCGCGTACGTGAGCACGGCCTGGCTGGAAGAGCATCTGCGCGATCCGAACGTGCGCGTCGTCGAGGCGAGCATTGCGAAGGAGACGTACGACGAGGCGCACATCCCGGGCGCGGTCTGGGTCGACTTTCATCGCGACCTGCTGCGGAACGGCGACGAGTCGTCCGGCTACGTGCTGACGCCGGAGCAGTTCGCGAAGCTGATGAGCAGCCTGGGCATCGCGCCGGACAGCACGGTGGTGTGGTACGGCGACCGGCACAGCTCGTACGCGATCCGCGGGTTCTGGATGATGGACCGCTACCGTCACGCGGGCAGCGTACACGTGCTGGAGGGAGGCCGCGAGCGGTGGCTGGCCGAGCAGCGGCCGGTGACGCGGGATTTGCCCGCGGTCTCCGCTACGTCCTACCCGGTGCCGGAGGCGTGGACCGACGAGAACCGCGCGACGTGGGAGAACGTGCGCGACGCGATCGGCGCGCGCGACAAGGTCGTACTCGACGTGCGCGACGATGAGGAGTACCGGGGCATCTCGGTGCGGGCGGCGCGCGGCGGGCACATCCCCGGTGCGGCGCACATCGAGTGGACGGACGCGACGGCGGGTGACAACGTGTTGAAGAGCGCGGAGGAGTTGCGCGCGCTGTACGCGTCGCACGGCGTCACGCCGGACAAGGAGATCATCGCGCACTGCCAGCTGGGCATCCGCGCGGTGCACACGTGGTTCGTGCTGAAGCACGTGCTGGGGTATCCGCACGTGAAGAACTACGACGGCTCGTGGCAGGAGTGGGGCAACCGGGACGACCTGCCGATCGAGGTGTAGGTTCGCCGCGGTTCACCACTGAGCTTCAAAGAGAGCACGGAGACACGGACGGACAGGGTGCAGGGCACTGCGAAAACCGCAGCCCATCAAACGTCGCTGCGAGCGCGTTCTTGCCGTAGGCTGTCCATATGCTATCGACGCCGTCGCGGAAGAGGGCATGAGGGGAGTCGCTATCGCTCGTCGCGTGCTGAAAGTGGTCGCGTTCCTGTGGGCGGCGGTCAGCGCCCTGCTCGCGCTCTTCGCGTGGTTGTGGGTGCGGGAGCGGTATGGCCGCGGCGGTCCGTTTCCGGCGAAGGATGCGCTCTCTCTTCTGAATCCGTTGCGGTCACGCCTTCAGCCCATCGCGTCGATGCTCCGCACGTTCCGGTGCAGGAAGGACACATGGTCTGGAGTTGGGTCCGGGGCCGGGCTACTTCACGATCGAGGCGAGCCGCGCGGTTGGCTCCGCCGGGCGGGTCATCTGCGTTGACGTCCAGCCGGCGATGTTATCGATTCTTCGAGGGCGGTTGCAGGACGCGCAGATCGCAAACGCTCGATTGGTGGCGGGCGACGCTGTCAGGCTGCCGCTCGTTGACGGCTGTGTTGACGAGGCGTTCCTCGTCACGGTGCTCGGCGAGATACCGGACCGGCCGAGAGCCATGGCCGAGCTGCGGCGGGTGTTGAAGGCGGGCGGCGTGCTCTCGGTGGTGGAGACGTTCACCGATTGCGACTATCAGCTCGAGGACAGCGTGCGGGATCTGTGTCGCGCGTTCGGGTTCGAAGTGATCGACCACGAGCGCCGGCGGCTGGGCTACACGCTATGCTTCGCGGCGCCCGGACCGGCCTGACCCGCGGAGGGCGAAGGCGGTCAGTACGCGTCGATCTCGCGGAGGCGGTCGTCGGAGATGCCGAAGTAATGGGCGATCTCGTGTCTCACGACGTGATGGATGCGCTCGGCGAGGTCGGCTTCGTCGCGCGCGAGGCGCTGGAGCGGCTGCTGGAAGATGACGATGCGGTCAGGCAGCGTCATGTTGTAGTGGGCTCCTCGCTTCGTGAGCGGGATGCCGCGGTAGACGCCGAGCAGCGTGCTTCCTGACGGCGTGGCGGTGCGGGCGTAGTCGTCGCCGCGCGCCCAGTCCTCAACCGCGAACTCGACGTTGGCGATGCGGTCGGCGAACTCGCCGGGCAGCGCATGGACGGCGTCCATGACGATCGCCTCGAACCGCTCGCGCTCGACTTCGTACATGCGTATTGACTCCTGCCGCATGGCGCTAGAGCGTGACCAGGTCGGTGCGACGCCAGAGATACCACGTGGCGGCGCTGCGGTACGGGCGCCAGGGCTCGGCGATCTCTTCCATCTGGGCGGGCGTTGGCAGGTCGGAGAGGCCGTAGGCAGCCCGCATCGAGGCGCGGACGCCGAAGTCGCCGACGGGCAGCACGTCCGGGCGGCCGAGGCAGAAGAGCAGGAGCATGTCGGCGGTCCAGCGTCCGATGCCTTTCACCTGCGTGACATGCTCGATGACGGTCTCGTCGGACGCGCGGCGCAGGTGACGGTCGGAGAGGGCGCCGGCATCGAAGTGCTCGGCGAGACTGCGCATGTAGCCCGCTTTCTGGCGCGAGACGCCGGCGGCGCGGAGCTGCTCATCGCTCACCGCGAGGATCTCGTGCGAGGCGGGGATGCGGTCGTCGAAGATGGCGAGGAAGCGTCGCTCGATGGCGGCGGCGGCCGGGCCGGCGAGCTGCTGGTAGAGGATCGCGCGCAGGAGCGACTCGTATGGCGCGCCGCGAATTTCGAGCTGGTACAGTCCGACGCGCTTGACGATGTCGCGCATCACGGGATCCGCTTTCGCGATGTGGCGGCGGGCGGCGACGGCGTCGTATGGCAGCGGGCGCCGCCGCATGCGCGCGCGCACACTCCTCGGCGGCGCGGCGTCGGTGCGGTTCGCGTCGGCGGGTTTCTTTGGCAACGCGGCGGCTATTCGCGGCTCCACATGCCGGTGGCCGCCATGTCGATCGACGCCATCGCTTCGGCGAGCGCTTCGTTGACCTCGATATCACCGTCGGTCTCGATGCGGTCGATGAGGCTGCCGAGGTAGTCCCGTACGGCCTCCAGGCGGTCGACGACTTCTTCCGCGGTCGCGGCCTCGATGGGCGCGTCGCCCGCCGATGCCGCGTCGGAGAATACGGCGACGGGCTTCTGCGCGGCGTTGACGATGAGTTGCAGCACGTCGGGGCGGGCGTAATGCCCCGCGACGTCGCGTGAGTGCTTCTCGCGGATGGCTGCTTCGAGATCGATTTCGGCGTAAAGGATCTCTTCCTTATCGTAGATCGGACCGGCGAGGTATTCGCCGTTGGGGCCGATGATGCCGCTGCCGCCGTTGGCCGGCGTTGCGTCGCCGCCCAGGTGCTTCGGCATCGAGCCGGGTGTGACGACGCCGCACGAGGAGACGACGAAGCAGGCACCTTCGAAGGCGTACTGGCGGGTGCCGAAGTCGATGTGGTGATTCTGACTGGAGTAGGCGGGCCAGACGGAGCAGTGGACCTGCTCGCCCTGCGCGTAGAGCGCGTACTTGGCGAGCGTCATCTGGTGCTCCCAGCAGATCAGTCCGCCGAGGCGGCCCAGCGGCGTGTCGATGACGTCGAGGTCGCTGCCGTCGCCGAAGCCCCAGATCGTGCGCTCGGTGAACGTTGGCATGAGCTTGCGGTGGCGGTGCATTACCTCGCCGGAGGGTGCGATGTAGAGCAGCGTGTTGTAGAGCGTGCCGCGCGTGACGGTATCGCGCTCGTTGATGCCGGCGACGACGTAGGCGCCGGCTTTCTTCGCGGCCTGGCCGAGGCGGTTCGTGGAGTCGGACGGGATCTCGACGCTGTTCTTCCACAGTTCGGCGAACGTGTCGCCAGAGAAGACGTTTGGGGTGGTGTGCCAGAACGGGTAGCCGGGGATCCACGTTTCGGGAAGGACGATGAGTTGCGCGCCGTTCTTGCCGGCTTCGGCGATCAGCTCGCACGCCTTATCGACGGTGGCGTCGCGATCGAGGAAGATGGGCGACGCCTGAACGGCGGCTGCGGTGAACTTGGGAAGGGTGTCGCCCATGGATGCGTCCTCCGCGTCGTGACGTTATGTTCCGGCAGGCACCGCACTATAGCACGCAACGGGGAGCGCAACGGTCGGGGAAACACGGTAGCGAGCGCGGTGCGCACCCCCGTGTTTTCGCGGACGGGGTCGCGTTACGGGCAGGCGCTCACGTGCTGGCCGAACACCTCCGCCATCCTCGTCAGGTCGAGAATGCTGAGCACGTTGTCGGCGTCCTGCTTGTAGCGCTCGGGTGCCGGCGGGACGGACTGGGTGAAGTACTGCGCGACCTTCGCCAGGTCGAGGATCGACACCGCACCGTCGCCGTCGACATCGGCACGCATGATCGGGCAGTAGATCAAGAGGCTCTTACCCAATGCCGCCTTCGTAACGTTGCCGTAGCCGTCGCCGGAGATGTCGTCGTCGCAGGCGTCGCCGAGGGCGTCGGCGCCGGGGCGATTCAGCGCGGTATTCGCGGCGTCGGTGTTGAGTTGGTCGGGATTGAACGCGAAGCGGCAGTTGTCGATGACGTCGGGGACACCGTCGCCGTCGGTGTCGAGGGTGGGATCGATCGTCGGTGTGGCGGTAGGCGTATCGGTTGCGGTCTGCGTCGGCGTGTCTGTCGGCGTGGGTGTGCTCGTGGGCGGCATGGGCGTATTCGTCGGTGTCGGCGAGAACGTCGGTGTGTCGGTCGACGTGCTGGTGGGCACGGCGGTGTTCGTCGGCGTCTGCGTCGGTGTGTTTGTGGGCGTGGGTGTGCTGGTAGGCGGTACGGGCGTATTGGTGAGTGTGGGCGAGAACGTGCGGTGTGTCGGTGGGCGTGCTGGTGGGCACGGCGGTGTTTGTCGGGGTCTGCGTCGGCGTGTTTGTGGGCGTGGGCGTGCTGGTGGGCGGCACGTGCGTATTGGTGGGTGTGGGCGAGAACGTCGGTGTGTCGGTGGGCGTGCTGGTGGGCACGGCGGTGTTCGTCGGGGTCTGCGTCGGTGTGTTTGTGGGCGTGGGTGTGCTGGTGGGCGGTAGGGGCGATTGGTGGGCGTGGGGTGAGCGTCGAAGTGCTCGTGGGCGTGCTGGTGGGCACGGCGGTGTTCGTCGGCGTCTGCGTTGGTGTGTTTGTGGACGTGGGTGTGCTGGTGGGCGGGACGGGCGTGTTAGTGGGCGTGGGCGTCCGTGTCGGCGTGCGTGTGGGAGTCGACGTCGGAGTCGCGGTGTTCGTCGGCGTAGCGGAGGGCGTTGGCGTCACGGTCGAGCCGCATCCGCTGAAGCGGACGGAGCTAGCCCAGGTGCCCCAGGGCGAGCCCGCGCGCGCGTACTCCTCGAAGTGCCAGAGCGTACAGGTATCGGGGTCGACGGCCGCGCCCGCGTAGTCGCCGTAACGTGCGCTGGGACTGACCGTCGCTCCGCCGGCCTTGAGCACCACCTCGGGCTGGAGCGTGCCGGCGGCGTCCCCGGCGAGGTGCGCGGCGTAACGGACGCCCGCGTATTCGGTGCTCGACGACTCGGCGTAGGCGATCATCATGTTCCCCGCGCTGTCGACCGAGAGGTTCGGGTAGTAGCGATACTGGCCGTTCGCGGCGATCGTGCCTTGCTGCAGCAGCGCCGGCGTCGCGTCGAGGTTGCCGAGCTGGTACCACTGCACGCCCGCGACGGTGCCGGAGCCAGGGTTCACAGAGACAGTGTGCGCGCCGTAGAGCGTCCCTCCCGACCAGTATGCGGCGAGCTCGCCGGCGTCATTCGTCGACAATGAGGCCGGGCGCCATGGCCGCCGAGCTGCTGCGCGTTGGGCGGCTGGCCGTACGAGTTGACCGTGACGCCGCCCCGCAATGTGAATGTGGATGCGCCGAACGGGTCGATCCACTTCCACACGCTGACGTTCGAGCATGGACAGGCGCTGTTGTCTGCGGCGATGAAGTACTGGGCGGCGCTGGCGCCCATCCCGCGCGCCGGCATGAGCGTGTCGGCGAGCTTGCCGGCGCTGTTGTTGCCGACGTCGACGAAGACCGAAGCCGCACCCTGCCCCGCGTACATCTGCGTCTTGTTGTAGGCGTAGATCCTCGCCGAGGTGAACGTCGTGCCGTTCTGGAACTGGTTCGCGGTGACGTAGATCGCGCTCGCGCCGATCGTCGCGTGCGGGAAGTCCGCCAGATCCTGCGCCGGCGTAACGGTGAAGCCGTAGACGTACCAGGCGGCCGACGGATCGCCCGTCTGACTCACCGCGACGCAGATACTGGAGTTGAACGACGCGTCGTAGGTCAGGGCGCCGAGGATGAAGCGGTTGGTCGACGGCGTCGTACTCCGTGAACGGATCGGAGATGTTCGCCAGGCACGCCGGATTGTCGTGAAGAGGCTGGCGAGCGACTTCGGGTAGCCCGCGAAGAGGTTGCCGCTCTTGTCCCAGATCTTGAAGGCGGTGTTCACGGCACCGAGGATGTGGCTCGGACCGGCGGCGATGGCGCCATCGGGCGGGTAACAGCCGCCGCATGAACTCTCGGCGCTGTTGATCCCGTCGAAGCCCGCAGTGGTGGTGGTGATGAGAGGTGCGGCGACACCCGGAGATGATTGGACGAGCGGCGACGGCCCGGCGGTCAGGGCTGCGGCCTTCGCATCATCGAGTTCCGCTTCGCCGGCCGGATGACGGCGTCGTGGTGCGGTTCCGGGCGATCGCCGCCGGGAGGAACGCTGCGCAGGTCCACGGAGACCGGTGCGGCCGTGCCGGCGTCCGCGCCGCGCGGCTCGGGCTCTGCGGCTGAGCGTGCCCGCGATCGAATTGCGCGGCGAACACCGCCACTCCGAGAAGTAGCGGTGCGAGGAGCGTGAGGCGCCGAATAGGCTCTGGATCGCGATCGCATTTCGTTCATTCCGACGTGTCGACAGGTTAACACGCCCTCAGGAAACTTGAATGAGATCGCGCCCATCTACTTGACAGATACTTGACATCGCCGGGCGGACGGGCTGTGTGGGGGTGAGGCGCGAGGCGGCCGCGTCTACGGGCAGGCGCTGACGTGCTGGGTGAACACCTCCGCCATACGCGTCAAGTCGAGGATGCTGATCTGTTGTCGGCGTCCTGTTTGTAGCGCGCGGGCGCGGGCGGCACGGTCTGGGTGAAGTACTGCAGCGACCTTCGTGAGGTCGAGGATCGAGACGGCGCCGTCGCCGTCGACGTCGGCGCGCATGATCGTTGCAGTAGATCACCGGGTCTCTTGCGGGGACGAGCGTCGTCTCCTGCGCATTGGTGTAGCCGTCGCCGATCGATGTCGTCGTCGCAGGCGTCGCCGAGGGCGTCGGCGCCCGGGAGATTGAGGGCCGTGTTCCCGCGTCGGTGTTCTTCTGATCGGGATTCGCAGACGAAGCGACAGTTGTCGATGACGTCGAGCACGCCGTCGCCGTCGGTGTCGAGGGTGGGATCAATCGTCGGTGTGACCGTGGGCGTTTGCGTCGCCGTTTGTGACGGTGTGGGTGTCGGCGTCGGTGTCGGCGTCGCAGTGTTCGTCGGCGTCGCGGTGCGGTCGCCGTCGAGTGTTGGGGTGTTGGTCGTGGCGGTGCCGTCGGCGTTCTTGTGGGCGTAGGCGTGTTCGTTGGCGTCCGCGTCGGTGTGTTTGTCGGGGTGCTGGTCGGTGTGGGTGTGGCCGGCGGCGCAGGAAGGACCAGCTCGCCACGCCCGTAGACGTTGTCGGTTCCGGCGGCGCCGCGATCGACCGTGGCGTTATTGAGGAGATACGTCTTCAGTTGCGCCGGCGTGGAGGCGAGGCCCGCGCTGAGGACGAGCGCCGCGGCTCCCGCCGTCGCCGGCGTCGCTGCGCTTGTGCCGTTGAAGCAGTCGGGCGCGTAGGTGAAGCTCGCGACGCAGGCAGCGGCGCTCAAATCCGGCTTGATCCTGCTGTCGTTCGTCGGCCCCTGCGAGCTGTAGATGGCGATCGTCGTGCCCAACGCCGGATCGATAGCGCCGAGCGTCAACTCGCCGGTACTGGCGCTGTCGGAGACGGGCCCGGCGGCGCTGAACGGGTTCTGCCAATGCTCGAGACAGCACCCGTTCACGCCGAACTCGAGGATGTCTCCCGCGGTGCCGCTCCCGGCGCTGAAGAGGTGCACCGACGCGTAGTACACGTTCTGGCCATCGCATGGCAGTTGGTTGAGTTCGACGGGAGGCGCCCCGGTCGTCTGGTCGCTGACGCTCGAATACGCGAGCGTTACCGGATTGAGACTGCTGTAGACGTAGAGATCGTAGTCCGTGCGATTCGCGCCCCAGTCGCTCCAACGCAGCCCATTCATGAACGTGCATGAGAATCCGAGAAATTCGTCGCCGGGCGCGAAGTCGAGCCAGCCATTGGCGTTCGCGTCAACCCAGGAGCCGCGCCAGTAGCCTCCGAAGGAGGAGCCATCGTTGGATTGATTGCCCGCCGCGTTGAACCACGCCATGCCCTGAGCAACAGCGCTGTTCACAACGTTGTCCAGGGGGCCGGTGCCGTTGCCCGCTCCGTCATATTCCGCGACCAGCGACCGAGAGATGATTTTCACTCCCTGCGTGGCGAAATAGTTGACGGCAGCTTGCAGGTCCGTGGTCGTCCCGACGACCGCAAGGTAGAGCTGCGCGTTTGGTGCCATCTCATGGATGATTTCAGCGACAGCCGTGCCGTGTTGCGCGCCTGGAGTAATCGTGAACACGTTGCAGGACGAACCGGCGTTGAGGCAGAATGTCCCTGACGGCGACGGGACTTCGCCTGCGGCCTGGGCGGCGTTCCAGACGGTTTGGTCGAAGAAGTCGACTACGCCCACCTTGACACCGGCGCCGGTGAATCCGGCGGCTTGCCACGCGGCTGCGTTCGTCTTGGCAACCTCTTGCCCCACGACGAGCGACGCAAGTGGCGCGCGATCGATCGGCGACGGCGCCATGCCGGCGGGCGGAAGACCGTCCGAGGCGGGCGCGCTCACCCTTAGCGGCGGGCGGATGTACTCCACCCCAGGCTCATGCTCCAGCGCGACGAGCTGATCAACTGGCACGGTCGCCTGCACGAGGTCTTGCGCCTCTCCGTCGATCTGGCCGCCAAGCGCGGCGACTCGATCCTTCATTTGGCTCGCAGGCAGGGTGTGGATCACTTCGACGTGCGTGAACTGGTTTTGCGAGCCAAGGTCGGGAACGAGCGGCCGGCTACGCAAGAATTTGTCAACGTCGTCGCGCAATTCGCCGTTGGAAAGCGGGATGTTGCTCGAAGGTCGCGAGGGCGCGGTGTTGTTGATGACGCCGCCGCGCGGTGGGAATCGTGGGAGCAGCCCGCCCGGCGCCGGGGGCGTTGGTTTCGCGGCGGGCGGGGTCTGCGCTGATGTGTCGCCGTGCCACGAGAAGCTGGCGGCAGCCGCGACCGCGATCGCGACGGACAGCCCGACGAGTCGTGGTCCAAGCATGCGCATCGGGAAGCCTGTCTAGGAAATGCGGGATGTTGCAGCGATGGTACGCCGGGTTCAGAACGCTGTCAATCACTTCGGATGAGAGTTCGTCAAGACGCGCGGCCATAGCTACGGGCAGGCGTTGACGTGCTGGGTGAACACCTGCGCCATGCGCGTCAGGTCGAGGATGCTGATCTTGTTGTCGGCGTCCTGCTTGTAGCGCTCTGGCGCGGGCGGTACGGTCTGGGTGAAGTACGCTGCGGCCTTCGCCAGGTCGAGGATCGAGACGTGGCCGTCGCCGTCGACGTCAGCGCGCATGATCGTGCAGTAGACGGCGGGATCCTTGCCGAGCGCGGTGTGCTGCGCGTTGGTATAGCCATCACCCGAGATGCTGTCGTCACAGGCGTCGCCGAGGGCGTCGGCGCCCGGGCGGTTCGCGGCGGTGTTCGCCGCGTCAGTGTTGAGTTGTGTGGGATTGCTGACGAAGCGGCAGTTGTCGATGAGGTCGGGGATGCCGTCCGTGTCGGTATCGAGCGCCGGCGAGATGACTTCGATGTCGACGCCCGTGCTGGCCGTGCCCGCCTGCGGGTCGACGACGAGACCGCCGCTCAACATGGCGGATTTCGTGAGTTGCGCCGTGACGGGCACTATGCCCGTGCCCGTCGTTCCGCACAGCAGCTGCGGTGCGCCGACACCGAACGACCCCAGATCATACGTCGGCGTGATAGGGACGCTGAGGTGCCCGACGGCCCCGATAGTCGGCGGGTTACCCCACGACTGCCCGGTGCCGCCCCACTGCACCCACGCTTGCGTGACGTTCAAGGCCTGCGCGTCTGTCACGCGCGCGATGAGCACCGTGCGATCAGTCTTCGCCAGCGCCGCCAGGATCGCCCCCTCGGTCGTGGGGAGAGGACACTCGTCCGGTCCGGTGAGCTTCCCGTCCGGGAGCGGATCTCCATAGCTGTTCTGGATATCGGTGACGCCGTTGCCGATGGTCGTGCGGTACGCGTCGATGGTGATGCCGCTCGGCTCGCCGACGACGGTGAAGTCGAGCGAGGCGTTCTTCGCGCCCTGGCTGACGGTGATGCGGGCCTTGCCGGGCGTCGCACCGTAGCCGCCGAGCGGCACGACGACGAGATGCTTCAGCGACAGGCCGTCGCTGTTGCAATCATCGAAGGTCGTGTACTGCGAGTTGCACAGGTACACGTTGTCCGTGATGGTGAACGGCCCAGGGGCGTCATTCACATGGACGAACTTACCGTCGGTGGTGCGGAACTCGACCGGCTCGTCCGTAGGCACGAACGCCATGACGTACAGCCCGCTGTATGGACCGGGCGAGAACGGACGAAATCGCCGCGTCGTCCGCGTGCAGCTCGTTCCTGCTCAGCGCCGCGAGATCGGCGAAATCTGACGGCAAGAGGCGGCAGCGGTCCCGAGATGGGTCCGAGGACTACCCACCCGGGTATAACTCCGGGCAGCCGCGCGCCTCTGGCGCGTTGTTCGTCAGGATGTCGGCGAGCATATGCTGACTTGCCGGTCGCCACATGTCGAAACACGAGGCTGGGAGCGGGCCGCCGAACGCGAGACAGAGGCTCGTCGAGATCGACAGCACGTGGATCTCGTCGTCGGGGTTGCCCGCCGGCGTAGCGGTCGCTCCGGGCGGCGGCACGGGCGTGTCGGTGGCGATCGACCCGGGCGTCGTGTTCGGGGTGGGGGTGATAGTCGGTGTAGGAGAAAGTGTTGGCGTCCACGTCGGCGTCAACGTCGGGACGTTGAGACAGTCAGTGGCGGTCCCGACGCCAAACACAATATCGACGGTTGTCGTGCTCACCGTGTTCGACTGTGCCATGTGATCTGCGGCGTTGATCGTGTACGTGTCGAGCAGCGAGTTATTCGGTTCGTGGACGAGCTGCGCTTTCACGCAGCCATCTCCGACGGCGCTGAATGTGAAAGTTGCGAGCAGTCCCGCCATGCTCACACCTGGTCCCGTAGCTCTGGAGCAGCCGTATATTGTGGGCGGGTAAGACCAACAGCTCACGTCAGATGGGGTGCCGGTGTCAATGGTGCCGCCAGCGAACGTCCCGGTAACGCCGATGACCCAAACGCCGGGGCTGGTGCTCGTTACGATCTGGACGTTGAATCCGGAGTAGGCGTCGGTGGCGGCGGTCGTGTTCACGGGGACGCTGCTGCCTACGGGTGGGCCGAGGGAGATCGTGCCGCCGGTGCCGCTGGCGGACGTGTCGCGCGGGACGGCGATGTAGCCGATCGCGACGGCGAGCCCGACCGCCGCGGCGGCTGCGAAGCAGAGTCGTATTCTGTTCATCACTGCTCCCGGAGCCGTCGAGTCAAAGGCAGGGGCCGCTGATGCTGCTCATACTACGCTTCGCGGAGACCGCCTTCAAGAGACTCCCGCTGGAATGTGAAGAATCGAACCGGCGATGGCCGTTCTTGACGGGCGCTTGAGGCGTGGTACGATCGGGGTGGTCGTGCTAGGCGGGGAGCCAGCGGTGCCCTGTACCCGCAAGCCGCTATAGCGGGGCTGAATTCCCGCTCGAGGTTAGTGCACCTGGGAACTGGCTGCGCCGAGCAGCGTTGAGGGCCTGGTCCTACGCGGCGAAGCGCTATGAACCCCGTCAGGTCCGGAAGGAAGCAGCGGTAAGTAGTCAGCTTCGGGTGCCGTAGGGCAACCGGGCCGGAGCTAGCTAGCGTCGTTAAGCCGAAGGGCCTGATCGACAGCGGGTGCACGACCATATTTCTTCTTCCCACACGGGCGGGCGGCCACTTGGGGCCGTCCCCGCGGTGGTGCGGCGGTCCGGGTGGGCCGCCCGCAGTGGACGACATGAGGCACAAGCGAAACGCGATCGGAATCGCTCCGGTCCGCTTGGTGCTGTCCGGCTGTGCCGGGGGCGGCCGTCCTGCGTCGTGGGGCGCTCGCCCGCCGATGAATCCCGCGGTTCGGGAGTAGCATTGGAGGCTGCTTGCCGCTGAAGCCGGGGCCCGGCCGCTTCGACGGCCTCGTCCGATTTCTGCATGACGCATCGACGCACAGCTTGCTGCTCGACCATCGCCGCCGACGGCACCTTGCTGTGCTGGCGGCGATCCTCGCCGTCAGCGTCTTTGGCTACGGCCTTCTACAGCCGCGCAAGGTGCATGTGCAGGCGGACGGCCGAGACGTCGTTGTCGAGACGAACATGTCGAGCGATCCCGCGGTGCTGAGCGGTGCCGGCGTCGAATTGCGGCCGGGCGATCGCGTCACGGCGCTGAACGGACGCAGCGGCGACGTGTTGCGCGTCGATCGCGCGCGGACCGTGACCCTGCGGGTCGATGGGGTGAGATACACACTGCGCACGCACGCGCTCACGATCGACCAGCTGCTCTCGGAGGCGGACGTCGCGGTGACCGGGCGCGACAGCGTGCTGCAGAACGGCGTGCTGGTATCGATGAACGCGCCGGTGGATCCGCCGCGACTATTCGCGACACTCGGCGCCGTGCGCAACGAAGCTTCGAACGATGAGATCGCGATCGATGTGCGGCGGGCGGTGCCATTCACGATCGTGGAGAACGGGCACGAGGTGCCGTCGACGTCGAGCCGGCCGTCGGTGGCGCAGGCGCTGCGCGAGGCGGGCGTCGTCGTTGGCCCGGGCGACGCAGTGACACCGGACGTGCAAGCGCCGCTCGATGCGGATGCTCGCGTCGAGGTCCGGCACGCACGCGCTGTGACGGTGGCGCTTCCACACGGACACAAGGTGCTGTACACGCTGGCGGACACGGTCGGCGACGCGCTGGCGAACGAAGGCATCACGCTGCCCGAGGGGGCGTTCGTCGACCCATCGGCGTCGACGCCGATCACGGCGGGGATGTCGGTGCGCGTCGTGCAGCTTTCGGCGTCCAGCGACACCGAGGTGGAGTACATCGCGAGCAACACCGTGTACAAGTCGGACGCGAGCCTGCCGCCGGGCGAGATCCGCAAGGTGCAGGGCCACGACGGTGCGCGCGTGCGCCGCTACTCGGTCAGCTACGTCAACGGCGACGAGGCGGGTCGGGACCTGATCGACGAGCACTTCGACCCGGAGCCGGCGGACACGGTCATCTATTATCCGACGCGCACGGGCGAGAACGAGGCACAGCCTGCGGACGCGGGGCGCGTGGTGAAGACACTGCGCGTGTACGCGACCTGGTACGACCCGGCCAGCAGCGGTCGCGCGGCCAGCGACGAGGCGTACGGGCGGACCGCCAACGGGAGTGTCGTCACGTACGGTATCGTTGCGGTGGACCCGACCGTGATCCCGCTCGGCACGAAGATGTTCATCCCGGGCTACGGATACGCGGTGGCGGCCGACACGGGCGGCGCGGTCAAGGGCTACATCATCGACCTGGGGTTCCCGGACGGAGTGACGGTTGACTGGCAGTCGAAGTGGGTCGACATCTACATCCTCTCGTAGCCGGTCGCGGGCGCCGCTCCGGGCGAAGAAGCGCTTCGGCCAGCATTTCCTCTCCGACACCAACATTCTGAATCGCATCGTGGACGCGGCGGAGATCGCGCCGGAGGACACGGTGCTCGAAGTCGGGCCGGGGCTCGGTGCGCTGACGTCGGTGCTGGCGGAGCGCGCGCGCCGCGTCGTGGCCGTGGAGGTGGACCGCGATCTGATCGCGGGACTGCGGTCGCGCTTCGCGTCGGCGCCGAACGTCGCGATTGTGGAGGGCGATGTGTTGGAGCTGTCGCCGTCGGAATTGCTCGCGACGGAGACCGGGTGACCCGGCGCCATACGTCGTCGTCGCGAACCTGCCGTACAATATCGCGGCGCCCGTCTTGCGACGGTTCCTCGAAGGAGACGTGCGGCCGCGGCGGCTGGTGGTGATGGTGCAACTCGAAGTGGCCGAAGCGATCGTCGCGAAGCCGGGGCGGATGAGCCTGCTGAGCGTCGCGACGCAGGTGTACGGTGACACGAGTATGGTGATGAAAGTGGCGCCGGGCGCGTTCTCGCCGCCGCCGAAGGTGGAATCCGCGGTCGTGCGGATCGACGTGGCGCCGACGCCGAAAGTCGACGTGCCGCTCGACGCGTTCTTTCGCATCGCGAGGGCGGGGTTCGGCAATCCGCGCAAGCAGTTGCGGAACAGCCTGTCGTTCGGGCTGCACGTGAAGCAGGAGGTCATCGATCAGCTGATGGCGCGCGCGGGCGTCGACGCCACGTTGCGGCCGCAGGTGCTGTCGCTCGACGACTGGGCGGCGATCGCGCGGGCGTGGGTGGCGTTCACCGCGACGGCACCCCGGCCGCCGAGAGTAGACACAAGGTACGCGAAGAACATGAAACTGCCGCTCAATGTCGTCCGGCCATGACCCAGGGGCTGCGCGTCATCGCGCCGGCAAAGATCAACTGGACGCTCGAGGTCGTGCGGATCCGCCCGGACGGATACCACGAGCTGCGGAGCGTCATGCAGACCATCGACCTGCACGATGTCATCACGCTGACGCATGCGGATACAGATGCGATTACGATCGAGATCACCGGCGAGGCGGGGACGCTGGCGGATGCGCCGCCGGAATCGAACCTGGCGTATCGCGCGGCACTGGCGTTGCGGGAGCGCGCGGGCGGGCGTAGCGGCGCGCACATCATGCTGGAGAAGCACGTGCCGGTGGCGGCGGGGCTCGGCGGCGGCAGCAGCGACGCGGCGGCGGTGCTGCGCGGGCTGAACGTGCTATGGGAGGCCGGGCAGCCGCAGCTGAACCTGGTTGAGATCGCGGGTGAGGTCGGATCGGATCCGCCGTTCTTCATTGTGAGCGGGACGGCGATGGTGAGCGGGCGCGGCGACTACGTCGAGGCGCTGCCCGACGCCGCCGCGCCGGGCATCCTGCTCGCGACGCCTCCGCAGGACGATCGTGGCGAGAAGACGGCCGCCATGTTCAGCGCTCTCTCACCGCACGACTTCGCTGAGGGCTACGTGACGATCGGCGTGCGGGAGACCGTCGAGGCGGGGCGCATGCTCGCCGACGACCAGCTAGCGAACGTGTTCGAGCGCGTGACGTCGAAGATGCAACCGGACACGGAGCTGGCGATGAACGCGCTGCGGGCGGACGGCTGCGTGCCGCACCTGTGCGGCGCCGGGCCGTCGTTCTTCCTCTTATATGGAGGCGGCACGGACCAGGCGCAAGCGCTGTCGGACCGCATTCGCGGGCTCGGGTTCGAGCCGCGCACCGTGAGCGCACTGACGCGCGAGCGAGCGCTGCGTATGCAGGAGTTGTAGATGGCGGCGGTCTTCGCGGGCTTCGTCATGGGATTCGCGCTATCGCTGGCCGTCGCACCCGCTGCTGCGATCGCGCTGGTCCGCTCGAACGACCGCACGGGGCTGGCGCAGCGCATCGCGCCGCCGGGCACGAACGTGATCGCGCTGAGCGTGGTGCTGCACTTCGCGGCGATGATCGTGCTGACGATGATCGGCCTCTTGTTGGGTATGCTGCTCGTCGCGCTCAACGACCGCCGGCCCGACAACGGCCTCGGCAGCCCGAACGTCGCGTACACGCTGATCGTGGTGGCGCTGACGGCAGTGTTAGTGATACCGACGGTGGCCGTGCCAGCGGTGCGGCGATACAGCGTCGCGGGGGCGCTGGTGTTCGCGGTGCTGTTCGGGTGGGCGATGCCGTGGCTGGCGGAGTTGGGGTCGTAATTGGCCGCATGTGACGCCGCTGATGTCGCCCGTCGCAGGCAGATCGAACCTACGCGGGGGCGCTGTTATACTCCGGCGCTATGGCTGGAACGATTCTCGACATGCACGTGCACACGACCGCAGGGGCGTCCGACAGCGGCTTGAGCCCGGAGGAACTCGCGGAGGAAGCCAAGAAGCGCGGGCTGACCGGCGTCAACATCACCGAGCACGATCGCCTCTGGGACACGTTCAAGCTCAACGAGTATCGCGAGCGGCACACGGACCTATTCGTGAACAACGGTATGGAGGTGTCGACGGATCTCGGCCACATGATCGTCGTGGGTATGAAGGCGTACGTCGGCGGCATCCGGCGGGCGGAGGAGTTGCGGCGCGTCCTGGATGAGGTGGGCGGGTACATGGTGGTGGCGCATCCGTTTCGGCATTGGTTCGACCCCGTGTATTTCCGCAAGCAGGGCAAGGAGCCGTTCACGATGACGCCGCAGCAGGCCGCGGAGCGGATGCCGGTCTTCGGGCTGGTGGACGCAATCGAGGCGCTGAACGGGGCGAACACGCCGCGCGAGAACCTCTTCGCGCTGCGGGTGGCGAAGATCCTGGGGAAGCCGGTGACGGGCGGCAGCGACGCGCACTCGACATCGGGCATCGGGTTCTACTGCACGGTGTTCGAGCAAGAGCTAGCGACGCCGGAGGACATGCTGCGCGAGCTGCACGCGGGGCGCTTCCACGCGCACCACGGCCTGCTGCAGGGGAAGCTCACGTACTTCACCGAGGACAGCCTCGAAGAGGCGGCGCCTGGCCTCGCAACGTGACCGTACGCTCGTGGTAGAATCCGTGCGGCGCGAGCTGCCAGGCATATGGCGACTGCGCTGTAGCTACTAGACCGGCCCACCCCTTGCCGTATGTGTCACTCGATCTCGAGACGACCGGGCTCGATCCGGATACCGACGAGATCATCGAAGTCGCCGCGATTCGCTTCGACGCGAACGGCGTGCTCGATACGTACCAGACGCTTGTGAACCCCGGGCGTAAGCTCGAGTATCGCATCGCGATGCTCACGAACATCGACCCGGCGACGCTCGATGCGGCGCCGCACTTCGGCAGCATTGCGGCGGAGGTCGAGCGGTTCATCGGGCTGGACCCGATCGTCGGGCAGAACCCGACGTTCGACACGACGTTCCTCGAACGGAAGGGGGTGCGGGTCTTCGGGCCGACGTACGACACTTTCGAGCTCGCCAGCCTGTTGCTGCCGGGCTTGCGGCAGCACACGCTGGGGGCGATCGCGGACCACCTTGGCCTCGAGTTCACGAACCGGCACCGCGCGATGGCGGACGCGGATGCGGCGATGCGCGTGTTCGCGGCGCTGCGGCAGCGGCTGGTCGAGTCACCGCCGGAGTTGCTCTCCGAGGTGGAGCGCATCGCTTCCGCGAGCGACTGGACGCTGCGGCACCTCTTCCAGGAGATCGCGAACGAGGTGCCATGGCTGACGGGCGCCGCCGACCGTCCCGGCATCGTGCACGGTTTCGTGAAGGCGCCGGGCGAGCTACCCGACGTCCGCCCGCCGTCGCCCAAGCGCATCGTCGTGCCGCCTGACGAGCCGGTGCGTTTGATCGGATCGGCGGCGGCACGCGCTGCGCTGCAGGAGTTCGAAGAGCGGCCTGAGCAAGCGGCCATGGCGCGCGCCGTCGCTGAGGCGATCGCGGAGGGCGACCGACTGATCGTCGAGGCGGGGACGGGTGTCGGGAAGTCGCTGGCGTACCTGGTGCCGTCGGCGCTCCACGCCGTGCGAAACAACGCGCGGGCGGTCGTGTCGACGAACACCATCAACCTGCAGGAGCAGTTGATGTCGCAGGACATCCCGATCGCCCGGCGACTGCTGGCGGAAGCGGGCGTGGCGCCGGATGATCTGCGGGTGGCGCAACTCAAGGGGCGGCGGAACTACCTGTGCCTGCTGCGGTGGGCCGGGTCACGCCGCGTCGGCGGGATGTCGCTCGAAGAGACACGCGTGGCGGTCCGCTTGTTGTTCTGGTTAGGCACGACGGACACGGGTGACCGCGCGGAGCTGAATCTGCGGCGCGAGGAGGACGCGGCGTGGAGCCGCGTCAGCGCGCACGAGGGCGGATGCCTGTCGATGCAGTGCTTGTACGTGCGGGACGGCTCCTGCTTCCTGTACCGGGCGAAGAAACAGGCGGAGGCGGCGCACCTGCTGGTCGTGAATCACGCTTTGCTGCTGTCGGATGTGGCGACCGGTGGGAATGTGTTGCCGGAGTACCAGCACCTGGTCATCGATGAGGCGCACCATATAGAAGAGGAAGCGACAAGCCAGTTCGGGTTCTCCGCGTCGGAAGCGGATGTGATGGCCTGGCTTGATCGCGCACACGCGCGGACGGGGCGGGATCGCGAGGGCGGACTGGTGGCGACCGTACATGCGGCGACGCGCGTGTCGCGGCAGGCGATCGGGCCGGGGCCACAGCTACAGGCGCTGGCGACGGCGCTGTCGCAGTCCACGACGCGGGCGCGCGACCGTGTTCCGGCGTTCTTCCGCGCGCTGCAGACGTTCGGGCAGGATCATGGTAGTGGGCGGAACGACTACGACGAGCGGATCACGATCAACCGCGGCATGCGCGTACAGCCGGACTGGGCCGACATCGAAGCGAACTGGTTTCAGGCGGAGGAGCTGCTGGCGGAGGTCGTCGGCGTCGTCGAAGAGCTGCACGAGGCATTGTCGCAGGCGGAACCCGCTGACGTGCTGGATCGCGACGCCGCGATCGCGGAAGCGGCGGACCTCCTCGACGACGGAGAGGCGCTACGCGAGGGGCTATCCCGGATCATCGGCCAGGACGACCGCGAGACGATTTGCTGGCTGACGATGGGGCGGCGCGACGCGTCGCCGTCGCTGTCGAGCGCGCCGCTGTCGGTGGCGGACACGCTGAGGGCCGGGCTGTACGGCTCGAAGGAGAGCGTGGTGCTGACGAGCGCGACGCTGAGCACGGAAGATAGCTTCGACTATATCGAGGGACGCCTGGGGTTCGAGGACGCGCGCGAGCTGCTGCTGGGATCGCCGTTCGACTACAAGCGCTCGACGCTGATCCTCGCGCCGAGCGACATGCCGGAGCCGGACCAGCAGGGCTACCTGGCGGCGCTGCAATCGGCGATCATCGAGCTCGTGCAGGCGAGCCAGGGGCGGGCGCTCGTGCTGTTCACGTCCCACGGAGGCTTGCGTGCCGCGTACCAGGGGATAAAGCGGCAGCTCGAAGAGCAGGAGATCCTGGTGCTGGGGCAGGGCATAGACGGGCCACCGCGGCAGTTGCTGGCGACGCTGAAGGAGAGCGAGCGCACGGTCGTGCTGGGCGCAGCAAGCTTCTGGGAGGGCGTGGATGTGACCGGTGAGGCGCTTTCGCTGCTGATCATGGCGCGACTGCCGTTCGCGGTGCCGTCGGACCCGGTGTACAAAGCGCGCTCGGAGCTCTTCGATGCGCCGTTCGAGCAATACGCGCTGCCGCAAGCGATCCTCCGGTTTAAGCAGGGTTTTGGACGGCTGATCCGTCGCAAGACCGATCGCGGGGTGATGGTTGTGCTCGACCGGCGATTCCGCAGCCGGAAGTACGGCGACGCGATCGTCCGGTCATTGCCGTCGTGCGATCTGCGGGAGATGCCGCTGCGCGACCTGCCGCGCGAAGTGTCGGTGTGGCTCGAACGGCCGGCGGGCGGCGCGCCTCCACCGGCGTGATGCTCGCTTTGCGCCCGATCGTTGCCGCCGATGCGGGCTGGCTGGATGGGTGGCTGGCGCCGGTCGCGGCGTCCGTGGGGTATGCCGAACTCGTCGGCGAGCACGCGGGCGAACGGCTCCTCGACGCGCTGCGCGTGGAGCACGGGCGACAAGGGCGAATCGTTGTGCGCGACGGCGAGGCTGTGGGCCTGGTGGTGCATCGCGTGTGCGCACCAAGGGACGGTGCCGTGATCGTCGAGATGGTGGCGACGCGGCCGGAGCACGCGCGGCGCGGGTCGGGCATGGCGGCCGTGGCCGCGATCGAGGACGCGCTGCGCCAGCAAGGCGTGCGCGTGGTCTACGCGCCGGCTCCTGCCGCGCACGGGATCGCGACGTACTTCTGGATCCGGCTGGGATATCGGCCGCTGTTGCGCGCGGAATGGCCGTGCGAGCGGACGGGCGTAGGGTGGTTGACGCGGGAGTTGTGAGACCAGACGCGTCGCGGCCGCTATTCGTCCGGGTACACGACTACGTCTTCGGTTTCGTCATCGCGATCGGCGCGTCGCGCGCGGCCGGCAGCAAAGACGTTGGTGACGAAGAGGTGGGCGAGGCTGTAGCCGACACCGAGGAGTGCGGCGATCTGGAGGACGAACGCTGCCGGGTTGACGGAGCCTTCGTTGATGAGGAACGCGAGGAGCATCCCGGAGACGAATGCCGCGAAGACCGGGAAGGATCGCCAGCGCCAATCGGGCCGTGCGCGTCGACGCGGACCGGCGGGCGGGGCCTCATTTGACGGTGACACCGAGGGTTGCTCTGCAAGCATGCCGGGCGTCTCGTCCCCCATCGATCGGTCACCAGGAGCGCCGTGCCTCGCGTTTCGGGCGTGCGCTTTCGCGGCGGGAAGCTGTGCCTTGCGGGGCGGGGTCACTCGCGCCTCTTGTAGCGCCGCGGCCGAGCCTCGGCGGTGCGCCGGACGGCCGAACGCGGAGTTGGCGCCGGCTGTTGGGCGCGATCCGTGCCGGCGAGGCAGCCATTGCAGGCAAACTGAAGCGCTAAATACTGCTCGTCGACCCAAACTTGGCCGCAGTCCTTGGCCTGCACGTCGTTGCGCTGGTTGAGATGGTAGCGGCTGTTGCACCAGTTGCACTCGGCCGTCATAGCGGCTTCGACTTGCTCGTTGCAGACAACGCAGATGTAGGTGAATGCTTTGGCGGCGAGGCTCATGGCGTCCAGTCAGTTCAGGTTGAATTCGATACGGGCGCTGGCGGCGCCGGAATCGCCGATGCTCCTGGCGAAGCGCAGCATGAGGACGCGCTCGTCGTCACGATCCGCAGCCCAGCCGTCGAGGCGCGCGACGCGGATTAGCTGGAGCCCCCGCTGCACCTGCGGGCCGGCCGGAACGCCCAGCGCGATCAGGTCATCGCCGTTCAGCATCGGCTTGACGTGCCGCCATTCCTCAAGGTAGCGGAGGGCCAGTAGGCGGGCAATCTCGTCGGGCTCGACGGCTGCGCCGGCGGCGATCGCAGCGACCGGGAGACGGTCGAGCAGGACGGCCACGCCGGACGGCTTGGCGCCAGGGCGGCGCAGCATCTGCGCGACCTTGGGCATGGAAGCTGTGGCGGTGACGGCGACGGCTTCCTCTCGCCGGAGCTTGAGCCGCGCGATGATCAGCGGAGCCTCGTCTGGCGTGGCGCCCGCAGCGAGAAGCGCGAAGCCGTAAGGAAGCCGAGGCACGCGCGGCACGAGTGGCTCGGCGAGGGCTTCGGTGCGGACGGCATCCCATGACAACGCGGGGTGGATGGCCTGGAGCGCTCCGGCGCGGTGCGCAGCCTCCAGCGCGTCGCCGGCGGCGGGTTCGCCGAGCATCAGCTCGATCTCTCGCCGGAGACGTTCGCCGCCAATCTCGTCGATGAAGCGGCACGCCTGCGCGAGCAGTTCCGCGGTGTGGGGGTCGAGTTCGAAGCCGAGCCGGGCAGCGTAACGAAGGGCGCGGAAGATACGCGTCGCGTCGTCGCGGAACGAGGCGTCGTGGAGGACGCGGATGCGCTGCGCGGCGATATCATCGATGCCGCGACAGGGATCGAGGAGCTCTGCGTCACCGGAGAGTCGGAGCGCGACGGCGTTCATTGCGAAGTCACGGCGGCGTAGATCCGCGTCGATGTCCGCGGGCGCGACGTGCGGCAACGCGCCGGGGCGAGCGTACGTCTCGCTGCGCGCCGTCGCGGCGTCGAGCCGGACGCCGTCGACGTTGGCGCTCGCCGTGCGAAATCGCGCGTGTGTGATGATCTTCGCGTCGGGCAATGCCGCGTGGACAACGGTTGGCGCGTCGTATTCCATTACCAGGTCGACGTCGACGATCGGCCGCGCGAGGAGCAGATCGCGTACGACGCCGCCAACGGCGTAAACCGCGGCGTGCGCGGCACCTTCGGCGACGATGCGCTCGACCGCGTCGCGGGTCGCGACGGGGAGTTGCGCGAGCAGATCGCGGCGAAATGCGGCAGGTGACGCGTCGACGGTTGTCATCGTGGCAGTATAGGCCGATGGCCCGCTTGACAGCCCGACCAAATGGTACCTATGATCGGGGCGGCTTGGCGGCTGGTGTGGGTTCAATCGGATCGGCGGGCGCGTGGGGAAGGAACCCCGATGGCCGCAACCGAGTGGAACGGGAGGAAGGAGATCGGTCGGGGGATGGTGAACCATTCCTCGCCGGGCCAGATACCTGTCTCCCTTCTGGATGCTGGCTCTCCGCGACCGCTCGATGCGGTCGTCGCCGTTTTCAGGCCGCACGTGGCTCCGCTGCCCCGCGCGACGAGAGGTACACCGTTGCCCGACTGGAGATCGCTTGAGGCCCGCCTTCAACTCAAGTTCAAGAACCCGACTCTCCTCAAACAGGCGCTGATCCACACGTCGTATCTCAACGAGAATCCCGGCATTGACGTCGGCTCGAACGAGCGGATGGAGTTCCTGGGCGACGCCGCCCTTGGCGTCGTGGTGGCTCAGGCGCTGTACCTTGAGTACCCGGATGTCGACGAGGGCACGCTGACGGAGTTACGCGCGCACCTGGTGAGGCGTGACACGCTGGCGCGAGCGGCGCTGCGGCTAGATCTGGGCGATTACTTGCAGCTCGGGCGTGGCGAAGACGCTGCCGGCGGGCGCAAGCGTCCGACGAACCTGGCGCGTGCGTACGAGGCGCTGGTCGGCGCGATCTTCCTGGACGGCGGCATCGCGAGGGTACGGTCGTTCGTGAAACGGAGCCTCGGCGAGGAGCTCGCGGGACTGCGCAAGAGCGGCATGCCGTACGACCCGAAGTCGAAGCTTCAGGAACTCGTCCAATCGCGCTGGCAAACTACGCCCTCGTACAAGCTGTTGCATACGGAAGGTCCCGACCACGCACGGCGGTTTACGGTGCAGGTGATGGTCGGTGGGCGAAGCCTGGGCGCCGGCGAGGGGCGGAGCAAGCAGATGGCCGAGAAGCAGGCCGCGCAGCGGGCGCTGGACGAGATCGATAAGAGCGAGGGAGAGCCCGTTGTACCTTAAGCGGCTCGACGTACAGGGCTTCAAGAGCTTCGCGAACAAGACGCAGCTGCAGTTTGCGCCCGGCGTGACGTGCGTCGTCGGTCCGAACGGCACGGGTAAGACGAACGTCGCTGACTCGCTACGCTGGGTGCTCGGCGAGCACGCAAGCCGGACGCTGCGCGCTCGAAAGACGGAGGATGTGATCTTCGCGGGCAGCGACAAGCGCGCGCCGCTGGGCGTCGCCGAAGTGAGCATCACGCTCGACAACAGCCGGCACTGGCTGCCGATCGAGTTCGACGAGGTCGTGGTGACGCGGCGTGCGTACCGCAGCGGCGAGAACGAATACCTCATCAACAACGCGAAAGTGCGGCTGCGGGACGTAGTCGAGCTCTTCATGCGCGCGCAGGTGGGGCAGAACAGCTACGCGTTCATGGGCCAGGGCATGGTCGAACAGGTGCTCAGTCTGCGCCCGGAGGACCGCCGCGCACTGATCGAGGAGGCCGCCGACGTGCGGCTCTATCGCGGCAAGCTCGAGGACGCGCAGCACAAGCTCAAGCAGACGCGCGAGAACACTGACCGCGTGCGCATGCTCGTGCGCGAAATCGAGCCCCGGATCAACCAGCTCGAGCGGCAGGCGGGCCGCGCCGTGAAGTATCAGGAGCTGGCGCGAGAGCTCGCCGCAACGCTACACGTCTGGTACTCGCACCAGTGGCAGGAGATCAACAGCCTGTTGCTGGCCGCGATCACGACACACGACCAGCGCGACGAAGCATTCGAGCAGGTAAAGGCCGAAGCGAAGGCCTGCGAGGAAGGACTGACGCAACTGCGCACGGCGATCGACGAGCGCAAGCGTGAGATCGGCGTCCGTGAAGGCCGGTTGCGTACGATGCAAGACTACGTGCGCGACCTGGAGCGCCGGACGGCGCTCGACGCTGAGCGTGGCAAGATGCTGGCGCAGCGTCTCGAAGAGCTGACGGCGGAGTTGGCGTCGTTGCGGAGCGACGAGGCGGCGCAGCAAGAGTCGGCGCCGCTGACCGAAACAGAGGAGCTCGGCGCGCGACTCGATGCGGCGCGCGCAGAGCTGGCGACGCATCGAACGCGGCTGGCCGAGGTCGAACAGGAGCTGCTGCACGTGCAGCGTGCCAGGCTCGCGAGCGAGCAGACCGCGGCGCGTGCTCTTGCGGCGGTCGAGGATCTTTCGCGGAGGATCAGCGACGGCGCCGACACGGTGGCGCGTCTGCGGCGAGAACGCGACGCATCGATCGAAGATCGACGTAAGGTATTGAATGGGCTCGCAGCGTGGGCGAAAGAGTACGCACGCATCGCACGTGAGTTGACGCTGGCGGGACCGCAGCTCGATCGGGCGCTCGCGGACCGCGCGAAGGAGAGCGAGGCGGTCGCCGCGTACCGCGGCGAGCAGACGGCGATCGAGGAGGACTTACGGACGCTGCGCAGCCAGCTCGACGCGGTGACCGTGCGCCTGGAGATGATGGAAACGCTCGATGTGCGGCCGCAGGCGCCGGATGCGGGCGTGCGGGCAATCCTGGAGGCGGGTGGTGTCATCAAGCGCGAGACGGTCGCGCCGGACATCGAACTGCGCGGGGTGCTGGGGCTCGTCGGACAGTTGCTGCGGGTGCCACCGGGACTGGAGAAGGCGATCGAGGCCGCGCTCGCGGAGAACCTGTTCGCGATCGTGATGGAGCGCGAAGCGGACGCGAACGCGGCGGTGAAGCTGCTGCTGGAACGCGACGCGGGCCGCGCGACGATATACCCGCTCGACAAGATCCAGGACACGCGGCCGTTGCACCTGATCAAGGAGCGCGGCATGATCGGCGTCGCGTCCGCGCTCGTCCGATGCGACTCGAAATACCGGAAGCTTGTCGACACGTTGCTGGGGCGGACGGTGGTCGTGGAGGAGGTCTCGCTGGCGGAGCGCGTCGTAAGGCGCGGACTGGCGAGCGCCGTGGCGACGCTCGACGGCGTGCTCGTGCGGCCGGTCGGATCGGTGGCAGCCGGATCGTTTGCGTCGGTGCAGGCGGCGTTTACGCAGGAGCGCGAAGCCGGGGATCTGCCGCTGGAGCTGGAACGGCTGCGACCGCTGCTCGACGCGCGCGAAGCAGAATTGCGCGAGGTTCTGCAGCGGCAGGTGGGGGCGCAGCGACGCCTCGAAGAGCTTGCGGTGACGATCGACGAACTGCGGAGGCGCAAGGGACACATCGATGCTGAGATCGCGGCGTCGAAGGGGCAGCTCGCGCCGTTCCGGTCGCGGCTGCAGGCGATCGCGGACGGCCGAGAGGAGCGCGAGGCATCGATCGCGGCGCAATTGGGCCAGCGCGAGCGCGACGAGGCGGCGCGCGAGGCTAAGGCGACGGAAGCGCGAGCCGCGGCCGCGGAAGAGGAGCATGAGCGGTCCGCGATCGCCGCGCTCGAGTCGGAGAGGGCGACGCTTGCGGCGACCGTCGCCGAGCAGGCGGCGAACGTGGCGCACGTAGACGGGGCGTACCGTTCGGAGCGCCAGGCGACGGCGGGCGAGCGGATGGCGCGTGAGCGGCTGGTGCGGCAGATCGCGCAGAAGGAAGAGCGGCGCGTCAAGTCGCACGAAGAGGCGCAGGCGATCGCGTCGCGGCTGACGACAACGGAACGCGAGCTGACGGGCAAGATGGCCGAGGTCGACGGGCTACGGCGCGAGCTCGAGCCCGCCCGGCAAGAACTCGCGCAGTTCGAGTCGCGCGAGCGGTCGATGACGGCGCAGCTTGCGGAGTCGAACGAGAAGCTGCGGTCGGTGGAGCGGGCGCTCGTCGATGCGGAGAACGATGTGCGGATGCGGCGCGACGAGCTGGAGGCGCTGCGCGAGAGCCTGCACGCCGAAGGATTCGTGGCGACGGAGCACGGTGAGATCGAGCGTGCGCCGGAGCCGCAGGTCGAGCCGGAGTTCGAACCGGCGGAGGCGTACGCATCAACGTCCACGCAGACGGGCGATTTGCCGCCGTGGTTGCGATCGGACGACACCGGCGGCGAGCCGGATCTGCCACCGATGCGGGGCGGCTCGACGATCAACGCGACGGAGGTGCGCGACCGCATCGCCGACCTGCGCGCGACGATCCGCTCGCTGGGGCCGATCAACGAAGAGGCGGCGACGGAGTACGCGGACAGCCGCGAACGCTTCGACTTTCTGTCGGGGCAGCTCAACGATCTGTCGCAGGCGGAGGCGCAGCTCAACGAGGCAGTCGCCGAGCTGGAGACGGAGATCCGCGAGCGGTTCCGGACGACCTTCAAGACGGTGAACCAGGAGTTCGAGCGCTACTTCAGCGCGTTCTTCCGCGGCGGCACGGCGCGGCTGGAGCTGGGCGAGACGGACGAGTACGGGCTGCCGGGCGTCGACATCGTCGCGCAGCCGCCGGGCAAGAAGCTGGGATCGCTGGCGCTGCTTTCGGGTGGCGAGCGGTCGCTGACAGCGGTGGCGCTGCTGTTCGCGCTGCTCCAGGCGAACCCGTCGCCGATCTGCGTACTGGACGAGGTGGATGCGGCGCTGGACGAAGCCAATGTCGGGCGGTTCGTCGAGGAGCTGCGGGCGTTGTCCGAGCGGACGCAGTTCATCATCATCACGCACAACCGGCGGACGATCGAGACGGCGGATACGATTTACGGCGTGTCGATGGGTGCCGACAACGTGTCGCGCATATTGAGCCTGAAGCTCGAGGACGTGCACGTCGACGAGGCGTGAGGTGTGCGTCGCGCGCGCGCGAGTTCACCCTGTCTCGGCCTCACAGGGGCCGATCCTCGGTTCGGCGCGCCCGGCTACGATGTTGCCCATCCAGCCGCTAGAATGCCGCGACACCAAGGAGGGCCGTCCTGCTACGCATCTTCAAGCGCACGAAAGAGACCGACGAAAAGACCGAACAGGCGCTCGATAGGACGCGCAAAGGCTGGTTCAGCGGCATCTCCGGCATCTTCGATCGTGACAAGATCGATGATGCGGTATGGGATGAGCTGGAGGAGCTCCTGATCGGCGCCGACACCGGCGTCTCGACGACACACAAAGTCCTGGGCGAAGTGCAGATGCGCGTCGAGAAGGAGCGCATCAAGGACGGCGAGCAGGTGAAAGCGATCCTCAAAGAGGAGCTAGTCGCGATCCTGCGGACGGGCGGCGAGAAGGGGCGCATCTGGGGCGAAGAAGATCGGCCGCCCGACGACCGTCCGGCGGTCATCCTGGTGGTGGGCGTCAACGGCACAGGGAAGACGACGAGCGTCGCGAAGCTCGCGCAGGCGTATCGCGAAGACGGCGAGAAGGTCGTCGTGGCAGCGGCGGATACGTTCCGGGCGGCGGCGATCGAGCAACTCAAGAGCTGGGGCGAGGTCGTCGGCGCGGACGTCATCGCGCACAAGCAGGGCGCCGATCCGGGAGCAGTGGTGTTCGACGCGATGTCGGCGGCGGAGAGCCGCAGCGCGGACGTCCTGCTGATCGACACGGCGGGGCGGCTGCACACGAAGTTCAACCTGATGGAGGAGCTGGGGAAGATCCGGCGCGTCATCGAGCGGAAGCTGCCGGAAGGGCCGGACGAGGTGATGCTGGTGCTCGACGCGACGACCGGCCAGAACGCGCTCGTGCAGGCGAAGGCGTTCGCGGAGGTGGTGCCGATCACGGCGCTGTGCCTCACGAAGCTCGACGGCACGTCGAAGGGCGGTATCGTATTCGCCGTGTCGGACCAGCTGGGGATACCGGTGCGGTTCATCGGGACGGGCGAGAAGCCTGAGGATCTGACGCCGTTCGATGCGGAGGAGTTCGTCGAGGCGCTGTTTCATTAGGCGGGGACGTCAGCAGGATGCGGGGTTCTAACGATTGCTGTACAGCGTCAAACCGGGTGAAATCCCTCATCATGGACGTGATCAGCGCACCCGAGCGGCGCGCTTGAGCGGGGCTGGATGAGCGAAGCCTTCCGGTGGTGGCTAGTCCTGCAGCTGGTGGGGATACCCCTGCTGCCGCTCTGCCTCGCACTGTTCCGCCGGCTGCCGGACCGCGGGTACGCGCTGTCGAAACCGTTCGGGCTGATCTTCCTTGGGTACACGTTCTGGCTGCTGAACAGCCTCCACATCCTGCCGAATTCCGGCCGCGGGATCCTCGCCGCGCTGGTCCTGTTGGCGGCGATCTCCGGGGTGTTCGTGTATCGCGAGCGTGATGATCTGCTCGAATGGATACACGAACACTGGCAGTACATCGTCGGCGTCGAGGTGCTGTTCCTGATCGTGTTCGCCGTGGCGGTATGGCTGCGCTCGATGGTCGGGAACATCAGCGGCACGGAGCAACCGATGGACCTGATGTTCATCAACGCGGCGACGCGAGCTGATCACTTCCCGCCGAAGGATCCGTGGCTGTCTGGCCACACGGTTGCGTACTACTACTTCGGCTACCTGATGGTGGCGATGAGCGGGCGGCTGGCGGGCGTCGACACCGAGATCGGCTACAACATCGGGCTCGCGATGATCGCGGCGATGGCGCTCGTCGGCGCGGCGGGCATCGTCTACAACCTGGTAGCGATGCGAGAGTCGGCGACGGAGACGGCGGATCCCGCGCCGAAGACGCAACTCCCGTTGCCGTTCAACTGGCGGCCGCCGGCCTTCGGTCTGGCGGGCGGGCTGATGCTCGTCATCATGGGCAACCTGGTGTGGGTGTTCCAGTTCATGTCGGCGTACGGCATTGGCGGCAAGGGGTTCTACGACTGGGTCGACGTTTCGGGCCTGAAGGCCGGCGCCGCGAAGCACGCGTGGTACCCGTCGGACTTCTTCGCGTTCTTCGACGCGTCGCGCATCTACCGCCTCGATGACAAGGACTTCCGCGCGATCACCGAGTTCCCGATGTTCAGCTTCTTGCTGGGCGACCTGCATCCGCACGTGATGGCGCTGCCATTCGTCCTGCTCGTGGTGGCGCTGGCATTGACGTTGTTCCGCAGCCGCGAGCCACTCGATGTGACGTTCTGGTTGCAGCGGCCGCTGGCGCTGGTCGCGGCGGCGATCCTCGTCGGCGGGCTGGCGTTCCTGAACACCTGGGACATCGCGACGATGGCGTTCGTCGTCGTGGCCGCGGCGTTCGTCAGCAACTTCACGCGCGTGCGGGCGATCACCGGCGACCTCGTTCGTGCAGGCGGTGTCGTTCGCGCTGCCGCTGCTGGTCCTGGCGATCGTGCTGTATCTGCCGTTCTACACGAGCTTCACGTCGCAGGCCGACGGGATCGGCGCGGTCGTGTCGAACCGCGGCATCACTGTGCCGGCGACGCGGCCGTTCCACCTGTTCCTGTTCTGGGGGCCGCTGTTCGTCGTCGTGATCCCGTTCGTGCTGGCGCGGCTGCTGCCGCTGCGCGCGCGTGTGACGCGGACGATGGCGGCGATCGCAGCGGCTCCGGCGGTGGCCGTCGTGATCGGGTGGGTGCTGGTGTACGGGTTCGAGCAGATGACCGACAGCAAGAAGCTGGGCGATTCGCCGGGCGACCTGTTCGCGCAGATCGGCGACCGCGGCAGTGCGTGGCTGACGGCGATCTTTCTCGGCGCCGTGCTTGCGGCGGCGCTGCTTGCGTTGTGGCTGGAGCTGACGGCGGATGGCGACGCGCGGCGTGCGACGCGGGCGGGGCGAGCCCCGCCTCCAGGGAGCGGTGTCGAGCAGCGCGGAGCGCGAGGGCGTGCTCTTCGTGCTCACGCTCGTTTGTACGGCGCTGTTGCTGATCTTGGGCACGGAGTTCTTCTACGTCGGCGACGTCTTCAACTCGCGCATGAACACGGTGTTCAAGCTGTACTACCAGGCGTGGATGCTGCTGGCCATCGCTGGCGGGTTCTCGCTGTACTACCTGGCGTCGTGGTGGCGGGCGACGTTCCCTCGGGAGCGGCAGTATCGGCTCGTGTGGGCCGGCGCGGTCGCGGTGGTGCTGGCGGGGGCGGCGCTGTATCCGCTCGGCGGGACGATGAATCGCACGTACAAGGCCGACGGCGAGCTGCGCGGGCTGTCGTACTTCCCGTCGGATGAGCTGAAAGCGATCGCGTGGCTGAACGATCGGGCGCAGGGGCAAGATCTGGTGATCGCGGAGGCGGTAGGAAACGATTACAGCCTGGCGTCGCGCATCTCGGCGGCGACGGGCGTGCCGGCGATCCTGGGGTGGGGCGGGCACGAGGATCAGTGGCGCGGCGGCTCGGCGGCGGCGCGCGCCGGCAGGTTCGAGGATGTCAATACGCTGTACACCACGACGGACACCAGCGCGATGAATCAGATACTGAAGAAGTACAACGTCACCTACGTCTACGTCGGCCCGCTTGAGCGTACTACGTACGGAGGTGCCGGGTTTGCGAAGTTCAGCTCGTTGACCGTGGCCTACCAATTCGGAACGGTTACGATATACCGAGCGTCAAGCGCGACAGGCGAGGTCCCCAAGGAATGAGCGTAGAAGAACCGAATGTGCCGTACGGCGGGACGACCGGCGAGCGCTTGAAGGCGTTCGCGCTGAACGCCGACACGCGCGAACGGATAGGCGTGCTCGCCGACCGGTACTGGGAAGCGGCTGCGTACGGGCTGATCGGCATCATCGCCGCGGTGATGCGCTTCTACAACCTGGGCGCCCGGGCGATGCACCACGACGAGAGCCTGCACGGGTTCTTCAGCTGGGGTTTCAAGAACGGGCTCGACGAGTTCTTCACGTTCGGTACGGCGAACACCGACACGTACAAGCACGTGCCGTTCATGCACGGACCGTTCCAGTTCATCGGCAACGGGTTCATGATGTGGATCTTCGGGGACGGCGACTACCAGGCGCGCATCCTCGCGGCGACGATGGGCACCGGCCTGGTGCTGTTGCCGCTCCTGCTCCGCAAGCAGCTCGGACGGTTCGGTGCGCTGGCAGCGGCGGCGCTCATCGCGATCTCGCCGACGCTGCTGTACTACAGCCGCTTCACGCGCGAGGACATCTATACGGCGTTCTGGACGTTCGGGATGGTGGTCTTCGCGTGGCGATACATGACGTCGCGCGAGAACAAGTGGCTGTTCCTGACGGTCGGCTTCATGGCGGGCTCCTTCCTCACGAAGGAGACGACGTTCATGACGGCGGCGGCGTTCATCTTCTTCTTCATGTACCTCTTCGCCGGCCACATCGCCGACAAGGTTCGCGCGACGCGCCCGGAGATGAGCCAGGCACAGTACATCGCGCTGACGATCGGGCTGATACCGGCGGCGCCGTTCATCGCGATCGGCTGGCCGTTCCTCCAGGGCTGGCGCGAGAAGTACGCGCTCGATGAGATGCCGCCCGAGGCAGACCTGATCGTGGTCATGGGCTCGCTGGCATTGCCGATGTATGCCGCGAGCGTGCAGCTGCTGCCGAATCTCGGCAAAGAGTGGCGCAACCGGTCGCAGGACAGCGGCAACTATCACATTGCCGACCCTGAGTTCAAAGTCGCCATGGCATCGGTGTTCTCGTTCATCGCGTTGTCCTTTGCGATCGGACTTTCGTGGCGGCCGAAGGTGTGGGCGATCGCGGCGGCCTGCTTCTGGGTGCCGTTCATTCTGCTGAGCACGACGTTCTTCTCGAACCCGGCCGGGTTCTTCTCGGTCATCTGGGGGTCGCTGGACTACTGGCTGAGCCAGCAGGACGTGCGGCGCGGCAACCAGCCGGATTACTACTACTTCATCACGATCCCGGTGTACGAGTTCCTGCCCCTGGTGCTCTCCGATCGCCGGCGGGCTGTACTACACGATCCGCGGGAAGATGCGAAGCGCGTACATCGTTGGGGGCGGCATGCTGGCGATCCTGATCCTGTTGCTGCTGCCGCCGGGGCCGGACGTCCAGAAGGTCTCGTCGTTGCACATCGTGCTGCCGTTCACGATTGTGCTGATCGGCGTATTCTCGTTCGACATGGACCGCCTGAACCGCTTCCTGATGTTCTGGCTCGTCGTGACGAGCTTCGCGCTGACGGTGGCGGGTGAGAAGATGCCCTGGCTCACCGTGCATATCGCGCTGCCGCTGGCGGTGCTGGCGGGGCGATTCGTCGGCGACATGATGGAGCGGACGGACCTGCGGCCGGAGCTGCCGAAGCTCGACCGGCTGGCGCCCTTCGCGTACGCGGCGGTGGCGTCGGCGCTTTCGGTGCTGGTGTTCGTGATCGTCGGGCCGTTCTCGCTCGCCTCGACGGGCGGCTGGATCCTCGCGATCGTGGCGGGCGTCGCCGTGTACTGGGCCTACACGGGTTACAGCCGGAAGACGGCGGCGCAGGTGGCGATCCTGGGCGCGGTATGCGCCTTCTCGGTGTTCTCCGTGCGAGCGGCCGTGCTGGCGTCGTACGGGCACCCGAGCCTGCCGCGGACGGAGCTGGGCGATATCGCCAAGCGCGACCACGGCGACGTGCCCGTCGAGTTGCTGGTGTACACACAGACGTCGGGTGACATCCCGGTGCTGCGGGATCAGATCGACAAAGCGGCGAAAGACTCGACCCTGGGCAACAACCTGCCTATCGTCGTCGATTCGGTCGACGGGTACACGTGGCCGTGGGCCTGGTACCTGCGGGACTACAAGAGCGTGTCGTACACGACCATCAGCCCGAACTACACGCCGCCGCAGGGCGCGGTGCTGCTGATTTCGAAGGGATCGGCGACGAACGTGAATCTCGGTACGGCGTACAACGAAGGCGTGCCGTACCACCACCGTCGATGGTTCCCGGAAGAGTATCGAGGTGCGGATGGCAAGTACTCGTCGCGCGACTTCTTCCGCGGGCTGTTCTCGAAGAGCGAGCTGAGCATGTGGCTCGGCTACTGGATCCGCCGGACGCCTCCGAACGAGTTGGGGACGGTAGACGGCGTGGCGTTCTTTCCGAAGGGGCTCAGCGACCTGACGGCGCCGCCGTCGGGGCCGACGGTACGGACGGACGGCACGCAGTTGGTGATCGGCGGCAACGGCTCGGCGAAGGGGCAGATGAGCGGGCCGTCGGACGTGGCGATCGACTCGGCGGGCAACCTGTACGTGGCCGACACGAACAACAACCGCGTCGAGAAGTACGACGCGCAGGGCAACTTCTTGGCGGTGGTCGGCGGGTTCGGCAGCGAGGTACAGATCAACCAGCCGTGGTCGATGACGGTGGCGCCTGATGGCACCGTGTTCGTCGCCGATACGTGGAACCACAAGCTGGTTAAGCTGGACAAGGACTTGAAGAAGGTCAAGGAATGGGGCGCGGGCGGCCAGACGGACGCCGGCGGCGACCCGATGAAGCTGTTCGGCCCGCGCGATATCGCATTGTCGCCGGAGGGACACGTGTTGATCGTCGACACCGGCAACAACCGCGTCATCGAGTACGATGGCGACGGCAAGTTCGTGCGGCAGTTCGGCAGCAAGGGTACGTCGGGCGATCCGATGCAGTTCAATGAACCGTCGAGCCTGGCCGTGGCCGCGAACGGCGACATCTTCATCGCGGACTTCTGGAACAAGCGCATCGTGCATCTCGACAAGGACTTGAAGTCGAAGGGCGAGATCAAGGTCGATTCGTGGGGCAGCCAGGCCGTGACAGACCGCGGCTATATCGCATTGCTCGCAGATGGCCGGCTGCTCGCGACGGACCCGACGCGCGGCAAGGTGCTGGCGTTCGGGGCGGATGGCGCACTGATCGCCACATATGACATGCCGAAGGAGGGCAGCCAGCTCTTGGCGCGTCCGATCGGCATCGCGACCGACGGCACGAGCGTGGTCGTGACCGATTCGATCGGGAACGTTGCGCGGAAGATCCCGTTGAGTGAGATCATCAAGTAAAGGACGGTAGGAGAACGCAGATGAAGGTTGTGGTGAACCCCGACAAGTGCGAAGGTCACCGAAAATGTGAGCAAGCCGCACCGGGAATCTTCGAGGTACGCGACGATGACCTGAGCTACGTCCTGATGGATGAGATTCCGGAGGTGTCGCGCGAACAGGTCGAACGGGCGATCCGCTTCTGCCCCCGCCAGGCCATCTCTGAAGTCAAACAGTAGATTCGCGTCGCATTCGCGATCGCGCAGACAGCCGAGGAGTTCTTCCATGGTACGTTCACTTATCCCCAGCGAGATCAATCTCGGCGACCCCGAGCTGTTCGAGCGCGGCGAGGCGCACGACGCATTTCGCGTGCTGCGCCGCGAGATGCCGGTGCACTGGAATACGGCGCCCGACGAAGAGCTCGTCGGCTGGTGGAACATCACGAAGTTCGACGACGTGGTTACCGTGTCGCGTAACCCGGAGCTTTTCATTTCGAGCAAGGGCATCACGCAGTTCGAACCGCGGAACCCCCGCCCGGAAGACGCGCTCCTCAGCGGCAACGGCATTATGCTGATCACGATGGATCCGCCGCGGCACGTGCGACTCCGGCGGCTTGTCAACAAAGGCTTTACGCCGCGCGCCGTCGCCGCGATGGAGCTGCACATTCGTGGCATCGTTACGGAGATCCTCGATGACATAGCAGAGAAGCGTCAGTGTGACTTCGTCACGGAAGTCGCGTCGCTGCTTCCGCTCGCCGTCATCTGCGGCATGATGGGTATCGGGAAGAAGGACTGGAAGCTCATGTTCGAGCTGACCAACAAGGTCCTTGGCGGCGGCGACCCTGAATACCAGACGGACATCCCCGTCGAGCAGCGCGGAACGATCGAGGCCGCGCGCGCGACGGGCACGTCCGGATTCGTCGGCATGTTCGGGTTCTTCGCGCAGCTCCTGAAAGAGCGTCGCGCAGACCGGCACGAGGATCTCATCTCGCTGCTCTGCGGCTCGGAGATCGATGGCGAGGCGCTGACCGACGATGAGATCCTCTGGTTCGCCTTCCTCCTCATCGTGGCTGGAAATGAAACGACGCGAAACGCGATCTCCGGCGGCATGCTCGTGCTGGCGCAGCATCCTGATGAGAAGGCGCGCCTGATGCGCGATATGTCGCTCATGCCGACCGCCGTCGAGGAGATCCTGCGGTGGACGTCACCCGTTGCTCACATGGCGCGGGTGGCGACGGCGGACACCGAGATCCACGGACAGGCGATCAAACAGGGCGAGCGTGTCGTCATGTGGTACCCATCGGTGAACCGCGACGAGGACATCTTCCCCGAGCCGGATCGCTTCAACATCACACGCACGCCCAACGATCATCTCGCATTTGGCATTGGCGAGCACTTCTGCCTTGGCGCCGGCTTCGCCCGCCTTGAGCTGACCCTGATGTTCCAGGAGCTGCTGCGCCGCTTCCCCGATATCGACCTGGCGGGAGAACCGGAGCGGCTCCGTTCGACGTTCATCGGGGGCATCAAGCATTTGCCGGTGGGCTACAGCGCGCCGCGGTAGAGCTGGCGACCAACGGCGCCCGACCGTCGGCGGCGGGCGGTCCGGAGCATGGGCCGCGCTTGCGGCATTTCGCTGTGGACATCCAAACAGTTGTTGCGAGTGGGGCCGACTGTCTATCCCGGCTTGATCGGGCGGGCGCGCCTGTGTTACTTGTGAATGCCATAACGAGCGGTGCGCGCGCCGTGTTAACGCCCTGAACGTCCGGAGAGGAGACCGTTCGCCGAACAGTCGGGCGGTACGTTATGACCTGGTTTCAGCGCCTTCTCCTGGTGACAATCGCCGCTACCTTCGTGCTGGTCGTCGTCGGTGGGGCGGTCCGGGCCACGGGTTCGGGCCTCGGATGCCCCGATTGGCCGACGTGCCACGGCAAGCTCATCCCGAGCGGCGACAAGCACACGCTCATTGAGTTCTCGCATCGGACGGCGGCAACCGTTGTCGGCTTCCTGTTCCTCGGCGTGACGTTCTTCACGTTCAAGACCGAGCGTCGGAACACGCTGGTCTTCTGGCTGGCGTTCGCCGCCGGCGTTCTCCTGGCCGTGCAGGTCGGGCTGGGTGGCGTGACGGTCAAGAAGGAACTGCCCGCGGAGATCGTCGCGGCGCATCTGGGGACGGCGATGATCTTCACGGGCGTGATGATCGTGACGGCGACGATCTCGCTCATGCGGGCCCGCGGGTACCGGGCGTTCGCGTACGCGTCGGACTCGACGTTCAACCGGCTCGCGATCCTGACGGCGGCGACGGCGTTGGTGACGCTGGTGCTGGGTTCGTACATTAGCGGCACGAGTGCAGCGCTAGCCTGCAGCGGCTGGCCGCTGTGTAACGGCAGCATCGTGCCGAGCGGGGACAGCGCCGTAGGGCTGCACTTCTTGCACCGGCTCGTCGCCGGGATGCTGGGGATGATGATCCTCGCGCTGATCTACCAGACCTTCGCCGAGCGGCGACAGCACTCTGCGCTCGTGTGGCTTTCGGTCATCGCCGGCGTGTCCTACGTCGCGCAGGCGCTGCTCGGCGCCGCCAACATCTGGACGGACCTGGCGGCGGGCGTGCTTGTGGCGCATCTGTCGCTGGCGGCGCTGCTATGGTGCATACTGGTCGCTATCAGCGCGCTGGCGTACTACCTGCCGGGCGACGAGGCGGACGTGGACGAGCGGAGCGAGCAGCGGCGGGAGGCGGCCGAATGGGCGTGATCAACACAAGCATCCGCAGCGCGCCGCTGAGCGTGGGCGAGACGTTGCGCGCCTACGTGTCGCTCACGAAGCCGCGGATCATTGCAGAGCTCCTTATCACGACGGTGCCGGCGATGGTGCTGGCGAACAGGGGCTGGCCGTCGTCCTGGCTGGTGTTCGCGACGGTGCTCGGCGGCACACTGGCCGCGGGCGGCGCGAACGCCATCAACTGCTACCTGGACCGCGATATCGATGAGATCATGCATCGGACGCAGGGCCGGCCCCTGCCGATGGGCAAGATCGATCCGCTCAGCGCGCTAGTGTTCGCGCTGGTGCTTGAACTTGCCGCGTTCGTCCTGCTCGCGGCGACGTCCAACTTCCTGGCGGCGACGCTCGCCGTCACGGCGATGGCGTTCTATGTGTTCGTGTACACGATGTGGCTGAAGCGGACCACGCCGCAAAACATCGTCATCGGCGGTGCGGCGGGTGCGTTCCCCCCGCTCGTCGGCTGGGCGGCAGTGACGGGTAACCTCGAGCTGCCGGCGCTGCTGCTGTTCGCGATCATCTTCGTCTGGACGCCGCCGCACTTCTGGGCGCTCGCGATCAAGTACAAGGACGACTACGCGCGAGCAGACGTGCCGATGTTGCCGGTCGTCGCGACCATGGAGAGCACGAAGACGCAGATCTTCTGGTACTCGGTCGCGCTGGTGCCCGTTTCGCTGCTGCTGCTTGCGACGGGGACCGTGAGCTGGATCTACCTCGGTTCGGCACTGTTGCTGGGCGGCGCGTTCGTGCGTCAAACGTGGATCTTACGTCACGACGATAGCCCTGGCGCGGCGATGGGCGTGTTCAAAGTGTCGTTGTACTACCTCGCGCTGCTGTTTGTCGCGGTCGCGGTGGACGTATTGATTCTCGGATAGTCGCGGTGGGTCAGGCGCGGAACTGCGCGCAGCGAGCAGGCGGCTCGCCTGTGCTAGCATCGCGTTACGCTCGTCCGGGACGGGATATGGGTGGGGCGAGCCCCAACCCCTACGCGAGCGTCGTGCGCGGTCCAGAACGCCACTGCGCAGGGGAGGAACGGCTGCGCACATCTTCGCGTACCGGCTTCAGCCGGCGGCCGTTGCTTCGACGAACGTTGCGTCGGTGAGGGCAACGAGGTCCGCGGTGCTGAGCTCCAGATCGACGCCACGCTGACCGGCGCTGATGTGGATGCGGTCGAGTGTGCGCGCCCTCCCATCCAGGACGACGTCGAAGGCCTTGCCGAGAAGGGCGATGGCGGAGATGCCGCCGACTTGCAGACCGGTGAGGTGTTCGGCTTCGCGCTGCGTGGCCATGCGGAGCTTCTTCTCGCCCAGACCCTTCGCAAGGATCCTGAGGTCGATCTGGATATGGGAAGGCACCATGACGAGCAGCGGCCGCGCGCGGCCCGATGTTTCACGCAGGACGACGAGGGTCTTGTAGACGGTCTCGGCGGCAGCGCCGAGGAGCGCAGCGGCTTCCTCGGCCGAATGGAACTCGCGGCCGGCGTCGTACACGCTCGGCGTATAGGCTATGCCCCTGGCGTCGAGCATGCGCATGGCCTGGGTCTTTTCGGTGTTCGCCATTGTGGCCGTATGATGCATCGGCGGGCCCCGTCGCGCTAGCGGACAGAAGGGCGAGATCGTGGAGTCGAGCGAGACGGATGAACGCGTGGTGCGGGTGCGCGACGCGCTGGCGGCGCAGGGTCACTGCGCGGACGTGATGGTCGTGGCCGAGGGCACACACACCGCCGAAATGGCTGCGACAGCGGCAGGGTGCGAGCTGGGCCAGATCGTGAAGACGCTCGTGATTTACGTGTCGGGGACTCCCCGCCTGGCGCTGGTCGCGGGTGACCGGCGGCTCGACGACCGGCTGGTGGCAACGCACTTCGGCGTGGGCCGGAAGCAGGTGAAGCTGGCGAGCGCCGAACAGGTGCTGGCGCTGACGGGGTATCCGGTCGGCGGGGTATCGCCGTTCGGGCTGCCGCAGGCGCTCGAGACGATCGTAGACGAGGGGTTGCGGAGGTTCGAGACCGTGTGGGTGGCCGCAGGCACTCCGTCGGCAATCTTGCCGATCGGGCTGGCCGACCTGGCGCGGTTGGTGGAAGGTACATTTGTCCGTCTGGCGACATAACTGCATTGACTAGGGCGATTGGCCAACGATAATGGGTGAGGTCATTCGGCCGGGCACTGGCCGAATCGTTGGATTCGAGGAATCAGGAGGAGACTGGTTATGAAGCTAGGGAAGACAACGCGGGCGCTGCCGCGTATGCTGCTGCTCGCAGCGATGCTGGCTGCGCTCACGCTCATCCTCGCCGCGTGCGGCGGGGGGACGAGCAGCAGTGATAAGACGGCGACGGCCGGCGCTGGCGGCGCGAAAACGCCGGCGGCTGGCGCCACCAAGGCGGCCACGGCGGGCGCTACCTCAGCAGCAACGTCAGCCAGCAGCGCCGGGGCGATCACGATCAAGAAGGGCGACAAGATCAAGATCGGCATCAGCACAACGCTGACAACTGACAACGCTCAGCTCGGTATCCCGATCCGGGACTCAGCGTTGCTGGCGATCAAGGAGAAGGGCACGATCAAGGGCTTCGCCATCGAGGGAGACGCGCAGGACGACGGCTGCGCCGGGCCAGCTTCGGTGACGGCCGCGAACAAACTGATCGCCGACAAGGTGGTCGCCGTTATGGGGCCGATGTGCTCGGGCGGAGCGGTGGCGGCGCTCGATCCCCTGTCGGCCGCGAATATGCTGACTGTCAGCGCGTCGGCCACGAACCCGAGTGTCACGGCGCAAGGAAAGAAGAACTTCTTCCGCACGGCGTGGAACGACGCGACGCAGGGCGCCGAGATGGCGAAATACGCCTACACGACGCTGAGCAAGAAGAACGCCGTCCTCGTCAACGATCAGAGCACGTACGGCAAGGGCCTGATGGACGTGTTCAAGGCGTCGTTCACGGGCCTGGGCGGCAAGGTCGCAAGCGAAGAGGCTGTGACTGTGGGCGAGAAGGACTTCAGCCCTATCGTCACCAAGATCAAGGGTGAGAACCCGGACATCGTTGTCTTCGGCGGATTCATCGCCGAAGGTGCGGTGCTGGTGCGCCAGCTCAAGGAGGCCGGCGTCACCGCGTCCTTCATGGGCGCGGACGGCATTGCCGACCAGAAGTACATCGATCAGTCGGGCGGCGCCGCTGAGGGCTCGTACGTGAGCCGCGGCCCGAAGGAGACCGATACGACGCTGTTCGACAAGTTCGCGGCGGCGTACAAGGCGGAGTACAGCAAGGACGCCGGCCAGTTCGGCGAGCAGGCCTACGACGCGACGAACCTCATCCTCGCGGCGATCGAGAAGGTTGCCACGGTGGACGCGAGCGGCAACCTCGTCATCGACCCGCAGAAGCTGATCGACGCGGTGAGGGCGACGAGCTATACGGGCGCATCGGGCCAGATCGACTTCGACGACAAGGGTGACCGCAAGGTCGTCGGCGCGGTGAACGAGATCGACCAGGTGAAGAGCGGGAAGCTCTCGCGCATCCAGTAGCGACGGGGAGCGAGCAGCACGCACAACAGCCGGGAGGCCGCAGTCTGCGGCCTCCCGGCGCTGCGTTAGCTGCTAAGGTACGTCCATGCAGGAGTGGCTCCAGCTCATCATCGACGGCGTCACGATCGGCGGCGTGTACGCCGTGATCGCGCTTGGCTACACACTGGTGTACGGCGTGCTACGGATGATCAACTTCGCACATGGCGAATTGTTCATGATGGGTGCGTTCACCGGCTACTACACGCTGACCGGCTTCGAGAATCACAGCAATCTCAACGATGCCGCACCGGTGCTGACGATCGCCATCGCCATCCTGCTCGGCATGATCGTCGCCGTGGTGCTGGCGCTCGTGATGGAGCGGGTCGCGTACCGGCCGTTGCGCCGGGCGCCGAGACTAGCGCCGCTGATCAGCGCGATCGGCGTATCGATCCTCCTGCGGAACATCATGCTGCGCGTGACGAACGCGCAGGGGAAGACGTATCCGAAAGTGTTCCCGCGCACCGCGATCCAAGTAGGAGAGATCCGGCTGCTCTACGTCCAGATCTTCCTGCTGGTGCTGTCGGTGGTGTTCATGGGGCTGTTGTACCTGTTCATCCAGCGGACGAAGGCCGGCATGGCGATCCGCGCGGTCGCCGAGGACCGCGACACGGCGGCGCTGATGGGCGTCAACGTCGATAGGACGATCATGACGACCTTCGCGGCGGGCGCGGCGCTGGCCGGTGCCGCTGGTGTGGTCTACGGGATGTTCGTAACGACGGCGACCTCTGGCATGGGATTCATCCCTGGCATCAAGGCATTTACGGCGGCCGTGCTCGGAGGCATCGGCAGCGTGCCGGGTGCGATGGCGGGGGGCTACTTCCTCGGCATCACGGAGGCGTTGAGCACGAAGTTCTTCGGCGCGCAGTACAAGGACGTCGTCGCGTTCGTGCTGCTGGTGGCGGTGCTGATCTTCCGGCCGTGGGGCATCTTCGGCAAGCGCGAAGACAAGCGGGCCTGACGCATGAGACACGGCGGGCTGTTCGACTCCGCGCTCTCCGCGCTCGACCCGACCCGCTACTGGGCGCGCGCCTCTGAGCAGTTGGGGAAGTCCGCTGCCGGGGCGTTCGTGGTGCGATACGGGCAGTACGCGGTGCTGCCGTTGCTGGCGATCGCCGGCGGGCTCGGGCCGTCGTACTTCGGCATCCGCCCGACGTTCGCGATCCTCGTCGTCGTGATGTATGCGCTGCTGCGCTCGAGAAGCGGGCTGTTCGGGCTGGCAATACTGGGGGCGATGCTGGTGTATCTGCCGCATCAGATGGACACGTTCGAGCGCGGCATCATGTTCGACATCGCCCTCTACGCGTTGCTCGGCATCGGGCTGAACGTCGTCGTCGGCTACGCCGGCTTGCTGGACCTCGGGTACGTCGCGTTCTTCGCGAGCGGGGCGTACCTCTATGCGCTGATCGCCGCGCCTCAGTTCGGCGGTGGCTTCGATGTCGGCACCAGCTTCTGGCTCGTGCTGCCCATGGCGATGGTCCTCGCGGCGCTCGTCGGCATAGCGCTGGGCATCCCGGTGTTGCCGCTGCGCGGCGACTATTTAGCGATCGTGACGCTGGGGTTCGGCGAGATCATCCGCATCATGATCAACAACGAGGCCGGCGTGACCAACGGGCCGGTCGGCGTATTCTCGATCCCGAAGCCGCACTTCGGCAACACCGAGTTGAGCGGGCCGGTCGAGCTCTACTTCGTCGTGCTCGCGGGCTGCTTTGTCGCCGCCTTTGCCACCGAACGTATCCGCGACTCGCGCGTCGGCCGGGCGTGGGAGGCGATTCGCGAGGACGAAGACGTCGCGTCGTCGATGGGCGTGAATACGACGGCGTACAAGCTCATGGCGTTCGCGATCGGCGCCGCGATCGGAGGTGCGGGCGGCGTCGTGTACTCGGCAAAGCAGAGCGCCGTCTTCCCGTCGGACTTCAATCTCGACGTGTCGATCAATGTGCTGGCGCTGGTGATCATCGGCGGCATGGGCAACGTGCGCGGCGTGATCCTCGGCGCGATGTTGCTCATCGGGCTGCCGGAAGTGTTGCGCGACTTCAGCATCGACTTCGCTTTCATCCATCTGGACAACCTCGGCGCCGACTATCGCCTGGTGATTTTCGGGGCGGCTCTGGTCGCCGTGATGGTGCTGCGGCCCGAAGGGCTGCTCCCGTCTCGGCGGCGTGCGGCGGAGTTCGAGCAGGCCGAGTTGCTCGAGTCGGAACTGGCGACGTAGCGATGGCGATTTTGTCCGTCCGCCACGTTTCGCGCGCGTTTCAGGGGCTGATCGCGCTGAACGACGTCAGCATGGAAGTCGAGCCGCAGACGATCGTCGGCGTCATCGGACCGAACGGCGCCGGAAAGACCACGCTGTTCAACCTGCTGACGGGTTTCTACCGCCCGACGTCAGGCGAGCTGTGGTTTGAGGGTAAGCGTGTCGACGGTTTGCCGCTGCACCGCATCGCTGCGGCGGGCATCAGCCGTACATTCCAGAACATCCGGCTCTTCTCGAACATGACCGCGGTCGAGAACGTACTCGTCGGATCGCACCTGCACCTGAGCACGAACATCGCGACTGCGATCTTGAGGCTACCGTTCACGGTCGCACAGGAGAAGCGCGCTGTGCAGTCGGCCGTCGAGTCTGCTGCGCTTCGCCGGGTTGGCCGGCCGGGAGAACGAACTAGCCCGTAACCTCGCGTACGGTGAGCAGCGCCGGCTCGAGATCGCGCGTGCGCTTGCGGTGCGGCCGCGCCTGCTGTTGCTCGACGAGCCGACGGCCGGCATGAACCCGGGCGAGAGCGTGGCGATGATGCGGCTGATCCGCGAGTTGCGCGACGACCTGAAGATGACCATTGTGCTCATCGAGCACCAGATGCGCGTCGTGATGGGTGTGTGCGAATACATCACTGTCCTCGACCACGGCGAGAAGATCAGCGAGGGACGCCCGGAGGACGTGCAGCGCGACCAGCTCGTCATCGAGGCGTACCTGGGCACGGGCGCGCGCTTGAGCGAGGGGGCGCCATGAGGGGCGCCGCACCCGCCGCCGCGGCCGCCCCACCGCCCGCACAGTTGCGCCTCGATGGCGTGGTGTCCGGTTACGGCCAGATCATGGCGATCAAAGGCATCTCGCTGCACGTCGAGACGGGCGAGATCGTCGCGCTGATCGGCGCCAACGGCGCCGGTAAATCGACCACGCTGCGCACCATCTCGGGGCTGCTGCGTCCGCGTGCCGGCGAGATCTCGTTCGATGGCCATCGCATCGATCGCGTGCCGCCGCACGACATTGTCCGGCTGGGCATCTCGCAGGCGCCCGAGGGGCGCGCGATCTTTGGCCGGCTGTCAGTGATGGAGAACCTGCGGCTGGGCGCGTACCAGCGCAGCGGCCGCGCCGCGATCGAGCAGGACCTGGAGCGCGTGCTGACCCTGTTCCCGCGCCTGAGGGAGCGCGTTAAGCAGGATGGAGGCACGCTCTCCGGCGGAGAGCAGCAGATGCTTGCCATTGCCCGCGCGCTCATGGCGCGCCCGCGCCTGTTGCTGCTCGATGAGCCATCCATGGGTCTCTCACCAGTGCTCGTCGAGACGATTTTCCGGACCATCATCGAAATCAACCGCGCGGGAACGACGATCCTGCTCGTCGAGCAGAACGCAGCGATGGCGCTGCAGGTTGCACGCCGAGGCTACGTGCTGGAGTCGGGCGCAGTTGCGCTCGAAGCGTCGGCGGCTGACCTGCGAGCAAGCGACCTCGTGCGCAAGACGTATCTGGGCGAGGCGTGAGGGATGGTGCGGCCGCCTGCTGAAGGATGTTCGCGGCGGCCCGGCGACCAACCTGCGCCGGTTTGCCCACGGCTGCGCGTCGCGTCTCGAGAAACGTGGGGTAGATGCGAGCGGACAGGCTGCCACGCGGCGACGTAAAATGGCGGTATGCCGCTGTTCAAGCGACGCGAGCAAGCTGAACATAATGAGGTGCCGGCCGCGCCGGCGGCCAGCACCCGCCGTATCCTTTCGGAGCCCGAGATTCGCGAGCACCTGGATGAAGAGGCGGGGCGCGCTCGACGCTACGGTCGTCCGCTGATCGTGCTCTGCCTCGTCCCGCAGAAGCTGCCTGGGGAAGTGCTGCGGCCGGGTGAGCTTGAGTCCGTAGCCGATATCGTTCGGACACACCTGCGCCAGAGCGACCGGGTCGGCGCACTCGACACGGGCGTACTGGTCGCAGTGCTTCCCGAGACGGACTTCGCGGGCGCGCGCGTCGCGGCACACCGCCTGTCCGCCGACCTGGCGATACGAAGCACGGGCACCCAAGCGCGCAACTGGCTCCCGGGCGTGGCCGAGTTCCCGGCCGATGGCGAAGACGCCTCGGCGCTGATTGATTCGGCGATGGCGAGAGCTCATAGGTGATGGCCGCCGCCAGCCAACGCCATCAGCTATGGCGAATGGGCGTCAGGGGCGGTTCGATGGCATTCCGCCAGTTCCAGAGGGCGCGGAGCCAAGCGCGAGGCCACCCGCCCAGGCGGGACTTGCGCGACATAACTCGGGCGGAATCGCTCTGATTTGTCCACCCGCTCAGAAGACCCGGCAGTGACGCGGGGGCCGGCGGACTGGCGTCTTGAGGCGCTGTGCTTCGTGCGATCCGGGGTTCCGTTCGGCGGCCGTTGGCGTTCGCTTGACCGAAGCTGATCGCCACGTGATAATTCGCCCGGCGAACGGGCCGAACGGACATGCCATGTGGCACCTGAAGCGGGCCTTCCGCGTGGGACGGGTCGAAGAATCGCTGTGGCGGGACTGGGGCGGAATAGCGTGCGCAGAATCAACGTGTCGCGCCTGGCGGTCGCAGCAATGCTGCTGGGCGGCCTCTTCCTCTTCTCAGGCTGCGGCGTCTTCTCCAGCCCTCAGAACACCTTTGCGCCGGCCGGTTCAGTGGCCCGCGACCAGAAGTTCATCTTCCTGCTGGCGGTGTGGCCCGCTCTTGTGATCCTGCTGGGCGTTTGGGCGGCCCTGGTATACATCCTGTTCCGCTACCGCCGGAAGAAGGGCGATTCGGGGCTGCCCGCGCAAGTGCACGGCAACAACAAGCTCGAGATCGCCTGGACCGTCGCTCCGATCATCTTGCTCGCGTTCTACATTGTTCCCGTGATCAGCGGCATCGTCGACCTGGGCACGACGCCGAAGGACTCGCTCGAAGTCGATGTCACGGGGATGCAGTGGGCGTGGCAGTTCGCCTACGTGGACCCGAAGGGGGGCCAGCCCATCCAGGGGCCCATTGGCGAGCTGCATATTCCGGTGGGTAAGCCAATTGCACTGAAGCTCAAGTCGAGCGACGTCATCCACAGCTTTTGGGTACCGAAACTGGCCGGGAAGACGGCCGCCATCCCCGGCCGGTTGAACCACATGTGGTTCAAGGCCACCGAGACGGGTACGTTCGAGGGCCAGTGTGCGGAGTTGTGCGGGATCGGCCACGCCAACATGCGGATCGTCGTCGTCGCACAGACGCCGGAAGAATACGACACATGGCTGCAAGCGCAGGCGGCCGCGCAGAAGGCCTCGGGCCAGCCCGAGTTAGCGTTCCAGGGAGACTGAGTTATGGCTGGAGCGACGTTAACCCCGAAGCGCGTCACGATGGCCGATGCCGTCCGCGAGGCGCGCGAGTCGGCAGGCTCCTACAAGGGCATCTGGAGCTGGATCGCCACCGTCGACCACAAACGCATCGGCATCATGTACGGCGTAACGTCGTTCATCTTCTTTCTGCTGGGCGGCACCGAAGCGCTGCTCATCCGCGTGCAGCTGGCGCGGCCGGCGAACGATTTCCTGAGTCCCGACCAGTACAACCGCCTGTTCACGATGCACGGCACGACGATGGTGTTTCTGGTCGTCATGCCGATGAGTGCCGCGTTCTTTAACCTGCTCGTACCGTTGCTGATCGGCACGCGTGACGTAGCCTTTCCGCGGATGAACGCCTTCAGCTTCTGGGCGTTCTTCTTCGGCGGCATCTTCATGAATCTCAGCTTCTTCACCGGCGGGAACATTCTGCACGGCGACCTCGGCGCGCCCGATGCTGGCTGGTTCGGGTACGCGCCGCTGACGCTGAACCGCTTCTCGCCGGGCAACGGCGTTAACTACTGGCTCATCGGTCTGCAGATCCTCGGCATCGCGTCGCTCGCCGGCGGATTCAACTTCATCGTGACCATCCTGAACATGCGCGCGCCAGGTATGAGCCTGTTTCGCATGCCGCTGTTCGTCTGGATGACGCTCGTGACGTCGTTCCTCCTCGTGTTCGCCATGCCGGTAATCGCCGTGGCGCTCTTCGAGTTGATGTTTGACCGCCTCTTCGACGCGAACTTCTTCAACGCGGCGAAGGGCGGGACGCCGCTGCTCTGGCTGCACATGTTCTGGCTCTTCGGGCATCCGGAGGTCTACATCATGATCTTGCCCGCCATGGGCATCGTGTCCGAGGTGCTGCCGACGTTCTCGCGGAAGCCGCTGTTCGGCTACCCGTTCGTCGTGTTCTCGGGCGTAGCGATCGGCTTCATGAGCTGGGGCGTTTGGGCGCACCATATGTTCACGGCTGGCCTGGGCTCGGTCGCGAACTCGGCGTTCGGCGTGTCGACGATCATGATCTCGGTACCCACCGGCGTAAAGATCTTCAACTGGCTGGGGACGTTGTGGGGCGGCTCGATCAGCTTCAAGACGCCGCTTTACTTCGCAGTCGGCTTTATTGCGATGTTCACGGTTGGCGGGCTCACCGGCGTGACGCACTCCATCGTACCGTCGGACTACCAGCAACAGGACACCTATTACGTCGTCGCACACTTCCACCAGGTGCTGTTCGGCGGCGCGATCTTCGGTCTTTTCAGCGGCGTGTACTACTGGTTCCCGAAGTTTACCGGGCGCCTGCTCAGCGAGGGCTGGGGCAAGTTGCACTTCTGGCTGATGCTCATCGGCTTCAACCTGACGTTCATGCCCATGATGGTGCTTGGCTTGCTGGGGATGCCGCGCCGTATTCAGTCTTACCCTGACGGCTACGGCTGGGGCTTTTGGAACGCGATGTCTACCGTCGGCGCGTTCATGATCGCCGCGTCGATCCTGGTGTTCATCTACAACGTGATTGTCAGCCTGCGGAAGGGCGAAATTGCCGGAGACGACCCGTGGGATGCTCGGACGCTCGAGTGGTCGATCCCGTCACCCCCGCCTGCGTATAACTTCGCGGTGGTGCCACAGGTGCACGCACTCGACGATTTCTGGCACCAGAAGTACACCGAGGATGAGCAGGGCAGGCCGGTGCGGCTGCCGGCCGCGGCTGATCACGCGGCCGACGACGATCACGGCGACGACGACGGACACGGCATCCACATGCCGTCGCCTTCGTACATGCCGCTCATCGCGGCGGCGGGTCTGCCCATCCTCGGCTTCGGGCTTATCTACGACGCCGCGCTGGTCGCGGTGGGTGCGGCGGTGATGGTCGTCGGCCTCTTCCTGTGGGTGCTGGAACCGGCGACGGAGGAACATAAGGCGTAACGCGGGGCGGACGCATGGGCGTCTGCCGGCGGCTACCTGGGCGCAGATCGCTGCGCTCGACCCGAGGACGATGGACTTGGCACACGCAATCGCATCCCCGAACGCCCAGCTCGAGACCAATACCGGGCTCGACAACCGGAAGCTGCTCATGTGGCTGTTTCTGGGCTCAGAGTGCATGTTCTTCGGCTCGCTCATCGCCGCGTACCTGCTGTATCGCAATCGCAGCATCAGCGGTCCTTACCCCAAGGACCTCTTCGACATCCCGTTCACATCGGTGAGTTCCTTCGTGCTGCTGATGAGTAGCGTGAGCATGGTGCTCGCGCTGGCGGCGATACAGCACGGCGATGTCCGCCGTATGCGTATCTGGCTCCTGACCACCGCGCTGCTCGGGATCGTCTTCCTGTCAGGACAGGCGTTCGAGTTCACCCAGTTCTACCGCGAAGGGTTGACGCTGAAGACGAACATGTTCGGTACGACCTTCTTCGTACTAACGGGCTTCCACGGCGCCCACGTGACCGTTGGCGTGCTCATCCTGTTGTCGCTGTGGAGCGGGTCGTTCAAGGGGAACTGGACGCAAGAGAACAGCCTGAACATCGAACTCGCCGGGCTGTACTGGCACTTTGTCGACGTCGTATGGATTATCATTTTCACGATGATCTACCTGGTACAGCCGACGTAGGGGAAAGTATGTTCTTCGAGGATCCCGCACTGCTGATCGGCGTGCCGATGCTTCTGCTGGGGATCGTCGGTATGGCCGTCGCGCTCGGGGCGGCCGTGAGCTTCTGGATCAAACCGTCGTAGGAGACCGGTATGTTTTTTGAAGATCCCGCGCTTCTGGTAGGTCTTCCGATGGCGGTGCTCGGCGCGTTCGGCCTGCTCATCGCGTTCAGCATGATACTCGCGCCAGAGCGCGCGCCCGGGCAAGTGGTCGTGCGCCGTGGACACCCGGACGAGGCCGAGTACGTGAAGATCGGGCTCTTTCTCGGCGCCGTAACCGCAATCGAGGTGGTGACGTACTACTTCAACATTCCGCGCTCGCTGTTCGTGCCCATGTTGATAGCGTTTTCAGCGGTGAAGTTCGTGGCGGTGGTGATGTGGTTCATGCACCTCAAGTTCGACAGCCGCATCTTCACGGCGGCGTTTGTGTTGGGCATCGCGCTCGCCGGCGCGCTGTTCACTGTTGTGCTGGTTACGCTGGGCAGCAATCTCGTTTGAAGCACCCACGGTGCCGCGTTTGGTGCCGGTGCGATCCTTTGCGCTGAGGGAGAGACCAGAGTGCTTGTCTTACCGCTTCTCCACGCAGCGACCGGTCCCTACCAGTTCCACTGGAGTATCCATCCGGATGTTGTGCTGTTCTGCGTCTTTCTAGAAGCGGGATATCTGTACGCGGTCACGCAACTCCGCGACATGATTTCGGGCGCGACGCCGGTGCGGCGAAGCCAGGTGATGCTGTTCAGCTCCGGTGTGTTGGCCATCTACCTCGTGTCGGGAACGCCCGTCCACGACATCAGCGAGCAGTATCTGCTGAGCGTGCACATGGTGCAGCACGCCGTGCTTACGCTTGTGGCGGCGCCGCTCCTGCTGACTGGAGTGCCGGTGTGGATCTGGCAGGCGGTGCTGCGCCGGCAGGGCGTCCTGCCTGTCGCTCGCGTGCTCGTGCATCCGGTGGTGGCGTTTACCGTGTTCAACGGTGTGACGGTGCTCTCCCACATGCCCACGGTGGTGAACTACGCCCTGTACCACCACTGGTTCCATTTCGTGGTGCATGCCGGGCTTGTAGGGACAGCCTTGATGATGTGGTGGCCTGTACTCAGCAGCGTACCGGAGCTTCCGCACCTCTCGGCGCCCCTTCAGATGGCGTACCTGTTCCTCCAATCGATCGTGCCAACCGTCATCGCGGCGTTCGTCACGTTTGCCGACGGGGCGATCTACTCCTTTTATGAGAAGGCGCCGCGCATGTGGGGGCTGTCCGCCGAAGCGGATCAGCAGCTTGGCGGCGGCCTCATGAAGATGATCGGCAGCCTGATCCTCTGGGGAATGATCACGGTGGTGTTCTTCCAATGGTACGCCCGCGAGCAAGCCGGCGACCAGAAGACGCGCCAAGACGAAGTCGACGACGAGCTCCTGCGGCTCGGGCTGACGCCGTCGGGCAAGAAGGGGTAGCGCGGTCCGTCGTTCGCCTCCGCGGCGAAGGGTTTCGCCAAGGTCAGTCCTCCTCACGCTCGCCGGGTCCTGGCACTTTCGCCTCAGATGCCTTGAATGAGTCCGGGCGGGCGCGCGCATGGCGACATGCGGCGTGCAGGTGAGCACCCGATGCGCGGTCTGTGCCCGGCTCGCGGCGAGACGCAGAACGAGGACGGATTCCTCCGCCCTCGCTGTCATCTTGGCCGGGTGGGCGAAAGGGCCTACTTGACGGTGAGCTTGCCCTTCATCTGGTCGGGGTGGAAATCGCAGCGGAAGTCGTACGTGCCTGCGGGCAGGCTGATCGTAATCGTCCCGGACGACCCTGCGGGCATGGCGGCCGGCTTGGAGCACGGGTCCGGCCCGCTGGTCTTACAAAACGGGTCGGTGAACTTGCCGCTGGCATCTGCCACGTGGACGTTGTGGACGGCCGCGCCTTTGTTGTTGACGTTGATCGTGGCGCCTGTGTTTACCGAGATGTCGGTCACGGTGAACTTGAGGTCCTCCATGTCGATCTCGACGGCCCCGGCGGGGGCTGGGGTCGTTGAGGCGCCCGCTGGAGCGGTGGCCGCAGGGGGAGTCGGTGCCGCTTTGACTTCCTTGTTGCCTTCATCGTAGAGGGCGGCCGCCGTGCCGCCGATGGCCAGCGTGGCCACGGCGATCACACCGATGCCGAGGATCTGCCAGCGGGGCGCGGAAGGGTTGCTGGCGAAGTACCAGGAGATGCCGAGCACACCGAGCGCGATGCCCGCCGCGAGCGGCGTCGCGGCCGAGCTGGGAAGGGCGAGGTAGATGCGCGAGAGGCCGTAGATGCAGAGCAGTGCGAACGCCAGCACGCCGATCGGGATTAAGAGCGCCAGCGCCAGGCGGTCGTAGATTCTGGCGGGGGCTTCCGCGGTCTCGCTTTTCAGGGACTCCATCCGGTGAACCTGAAGACTGCTCGGAACGAGTTCGCCATCATGGGCCCGGATGATGCTTTCGACGTTGTTCTTGAGCGTGGAGTAGTCCGCCATGGCGTTGTTGTTCGCCCAGCGCGTCTCGACGACGACCAAGACGTCGCCTTCCGGATTGGCCGTCCGCGTGATGCGCATGCCCTGGAAGCCACGCTGGGCGGATGCGAGGTCTCGATGCGCCTCGATCGCAGGCAACAGCCCCTGCGGCCCGGTCGCCTCATTGAGTTTGGTCGCGGCTATCTTGACGAGGACGGTCTGTACGTACTCCATGTTTACCTGCACTGCGAACCGGGCGGGTCCGGACTGGCCGCGCCCCACTAGGTGGCTTTGCGAAAGTTAGCACATAGTAACGACCCTGCCCCCTTAGCACTAGTGCAATGAGGCTGGTGCGAGCTACCTGCCGGGCGACGGCGTGACCGCCGCGGCGCTGGTTTCGAGCGCGACGGAGAGCACGCTCTCCACCTCGTCCGCGGCCACGATGCCCTCGAACTTGCCGACGATACGACCCTGTCGGTCGACGACGAACACCCAGGGTTCGGTGGTGAGGCGCCATGCGAGGGCGGCGGGAACGGGGTTCTGGATGTTGTTCTCTCGCACGTCGCGGAGGACGTACGGCTCCACGTGGATGAAGATGGCGCGGCCGTGGTAGCTCGCCGCGAGCGGGTCCATCACGGTGTCCATGACGGGGCCGCACGTACGGCTCCGGCAAAAGGCCGGCGTCGCGAAGGCGATGACGATGGGCTCTCCGGTCTTCAGCGCGTCGGCGATGGTCATGTCGTGCATGGCGGGGCGCGGCGGGTACGACGAGTCAATGTCTTCGATGCTCGGGGCGGTTGCGAGCGTCTGCTGAACACTGGCGGGCGCCGCATCGCCGATGGCGGGCTCGATGCTGTGATCGAGGACATTGAACCGGAAGGGGATAGGCTTGAGCTTCTTCCCTCCGCGCGTGAGGGTGATCTCGACGCCCCAGTCACCAGGTTCGTCGAACTCCGCGTACGAGACGTATACGCCATCACTGCCGGATGGGCTCCGTTCGTGGTTGGACTGTTCGTCGACGTAGAAGAGTTCCACCGGGATGAAGCGGGCGTCCGCGGTCGAGAGGAGCTTCGGGCTTCCGCCGTTCAGGTTGTAGTACCGGAGGTGCACGGCTGCATCGAGCACTTTGTTGTCGTCGCGGTCGGTGATGCTCATCGAGACGCGGTTCTGTCCGACGGCGAGGCTGCTGTTGACGATCGTGGGGAAGAGGTCGCCACTGCCGAGTGTCACGACTTTCGGGAAGTCAGGAGCGTCCGACGCGGCGCATGCCGCCGCCAGGGCAGCACACGTGACGGCCAATATCAGGATGGCGCATCGCGCGGCGGCGGGTCGGACGCTCACCGCTCAATGCTCACGTTACGGCTGGTGCCGAGATAGAACACGGCGATGCTGACGAGCGCCAGGACAGTGAGGTCGAGCGGCACGCCGAAGTATCCGTCGGAGCCCCGTGCGTACAGGGACATCTGCATGAGGTCGACGCCGTAGGACAGCGGGTTGACGCGGCCCAAGATCTTGAGCCATAGCGGGAGGTGATCGAGCGGGAAGAACGCGCCCGAGAAGAAGAGGAACGGAAGGAGTACAAGGTTCATCACCAGGTGGAAACCCTGCATCGAGCGGATGCGCGACGCAAGCACTTGCCCGAGGCCAGAGAGGAACAGGTTGAGCAGGATCACCGCAAGTACGGCCAGCGCGACGCTCTGGGGCACGCCGTATTGCCACTGGAAGTGAATTGCCGGGATGACGGCGGCGACGGCGAGGACGATGAGCGCCTGCGCGACACCGATCACAACGGAGCTGAGCGCCTTCCCGAGGAGCACGACCCGCTGAGAGTGCGGAGATGCGTAGAGAACGCGCAGGATGCCGGAGTCACGGTCCTGGTAGTAGGTAGCACTGGAGAATGTCGACGAGAACAGCGCAGTCATGGCAATCATGCCGGACGTGAGGAACGTGACGTAGTCGTCGATGTTGCGCGGGTCGAGGCCGTCTCGCACGCCCACGCCGAGAATGGCAAGCAGCATCAGCGGGAAGATCACGGAGGAGTACAGTTGCGAGCGCGATCGGAAGAAGCCGCGCAGGTCGCGAACGAGCAGGGCGGCAACAGCGTCGAACTCGCGCATCAGAACGACTCCTCGGGGGGGCGCTCGTGTAGGGCGATGGTCTTGCCGACGAGCTGAAAGTAGACGTCCTCGAGCGTCGATTCCTCGATCTTGACGCCCTGAATGCGGCTTCCGGCCTCCTGGAAGAGGCGTGTGAGAAACGGACTCGCGGCGTCGACCGTGGCGTGGGTGGTGTGGCCCGCCACGCGGATGTGGCCAACCCCCGGCCACGTGCCAATGGCCGCAGCGTCCGCAGTAGGGTCGTCCTTCCACTCGACTCGCACCGCATCGTGACGGAGGTCGCCCTTGAGGTCCCCGGGCGCGCCCTGAGACACGACGCGGCCGTCATCGAGCAGTGCGACGGTGTGGCAGTAGCGCTCGGCCTCGTACACGTCGTTCGTCGCCAGTATGAGCGTCGTGCCGGATGCGTTGGCATCGAGCAGGTAGCGCCAGAGGCTCTGCCGGGAATCCAGATCGAGCGCGAGCGTCGGCTCATCAAGCAGGAGCACAGCGGGCTCGGTGAGCAGGGCGCGCGCGAGCTCGAGCCGGCGCTTCATGCCGCCGGACAGCGTCGAGGTCATGGCGGACGCGCGCTCGTTCAGGCCGACGCGATCGAGGAGTCGGTCGATGCGCTCGGCCGCCACGGCACGCGAGATGCCGAACATCCGGCCCTGGAGCCCCAGCGTCTCCCGCACCGTCATCATGGCGTCGAGCGAAGGTTCCTGGAAGACGATGCCCACATGCTGGCGCGCTCGCGGGCTGAGAGGCTGGCCGAGCACTCGGATGTCGCCGGCATCGGGCCGGCGACGGCCGATCAGCATGGAGACCAGCGTGCTCTTACCGGACCCGTTCGGCCCGAGCAGTCCGAAGATGGCGCCTGACGGCACGCTCAGTGACAGGCCGTCGAGTGCGCGGCGGTCGCCGTAGGCGTAGACGAGATCCCGAACCTCGACCGCTGCGGTCGTGGATGGAGACAATGCTGACACGTGATCGGGTGTGGTGGTTGTGCTCAAGTTCCCGTGGGCTGAATCACCCCTCAGGCAGGATATCAGGCGTCTGCGCGGCGCGGAACGAAGGGGCGGCCGCGTCGACGCGACGCAATGCTTCGATCACATAATGCCCTCGCTGCCGGCGTAGTATCACTCGGTTGGGGCAGTGCCCGGATTGCCTGAGTGGAGGCTGGCGAGTTAGTGTACGTGTAACACTAAGTCGACCTCCCTGGGCGAGGCCGGCGAGTTACGGAGCTACTGTGATGCGGACGCTGCGCGTCGGACTGGCGCAGATCGATACGACGGTCGGCGATCTCACCGGGAACGCGGCGAAGATCACCGACTGGATCGGTCGCGCCCGCGACCTCGGCGTCGACCTCGTCGCGTTTCCTGAACTGGCGGTGACCGGCTATCCGCCCGAAGACCTGGTGCTGCGCCGGTCGTTTGTCGAGGACAATCTCGCGGCGCTCGAGTCGATCGCCGAGGCGACGAAGGGCATCGCGGCGGTGGTGGGGTTCGTCGATCTGGCCGAAGACATCTACAACGCCGCGGCCGTCGTGTGCGACGGGCGGATCGCCGCGCGCTACCACAAGCAGTTTCTGCCTAACTACGGCGTCTTCGACGAAGAGCGGTATTTTCAACACGGCAGCGCGTCCCCCGTGTACGAGATCGCGGGCATCGACGTGGGCGTCAATATCTGCGAGGACGTGTGGTATCCGGACGGACCGGCGCACCATCAGGCGCTGGCCGGTGCGGAAGTGATCGTCAATATCAACGCGTCACCGTACTACCGGGCAAAGGGCACGCTGCGCGAGACAATGATCTCGACGCGGGCGAGCGACAACTCGGTGGTGCTGTGCTACGTGAACGCCGTGGGGGGCCAGGACGAGTTGGTGTTCGACGGGCACAGCCTGATCTGCGACGAACGCGGGACGCTCGTCGCGCGAGGCGCGCAGTTCCGTGAGGATCTGCTCGTGTACGACATCGACGTCGAGGGCGTCATGCAGGCGCGACTGCACGACCCGCGGTATCGCGAGGAGCGGCGGACGCTGGGCGAAGGTGGCACAGCCAACAAGATCGTTGTCTCCAGTACGCGCTTCGACGGGGTGAAGCCGGCCGTGTCGCTGTCCATGCCCGCCTTGCTGGATCCCGTGGCGGAAGTGTGGGATGCGCTGGTGCTTGGGGTCCGCGACTACCTGGGGAAGACGGGGTTCGAGACCGTGCTGATCGGGTTATCGGGAGGCATCGATTCGTCGATCGTCGCGGCGCTCGCCGTCGATGCGCTCGGCGCCGGCCATGTCGTCGGCGTGTCGATGCCGTCGCGGTTCTCGTCGGAGGGGAGCAAGACCGACGCCCAGGCGCTGGCGGAGCGGCTGGGCATCCGGCTTATGACCATCCCCATCGAGCGAGCGTTCGAGGCGTCGCTCGAAATGCTGTCGGAGGCGTTCGCCGATACGCAATTCGGAGCGGCGGAGGAGAACCTTCAGGCGCGGATCCGCGGCAACATTCTGATGTCGCTGTCGAACAAGTTCGGCTGGCTCGTGCTGACGACGGGCAACAAGAGCGAGACGGCGACGGGATATTCGACGCTGTACGGCGACATGGCGGGCGGGTTCGCCGTGATCAAGGACGTGCCGAAGACGCTGGTGTACGAGCTTTCACGCTACCGCAACCGAATCGGACCCGAGATCATTCCGCAGAGCGTGATCGACAAGCCGCCGAGCGCGGAGCTCCGGCCGAATCAGCTGGACACGGATTCGCTTCCGCCGTACGAGGTCCTGGATCCGATCCTGCAGGCGTACGTCGAGGATGACCGGACGATCGATGAGATCGTGGCCATGGGGTTCGACGAGGCGTTCGTGCAGCGCGTGGTGAAGATGGTCGACCGGAACGAATACAAGCGTCGGCAGGCGCCGCCGGGCGTGAAGATTACGCCGCGGGCATTCGGGCGCGACCGCCGGCTGCCGATAGCGAATCGCTACCGTCCCCGGTAACGGGTGTCTCGTCAATCGGAAGTCGGCAGGTGAAACGACGTCGCAGTCGGGACGGCAAGCCTGACGTACGCGTGTGGAGATGAGGGTGCGTTGGCAGAGATTCGCGGACTGATCTTCGATTACGGGGGCGTCCTGTGGGACATGCGGTGGGACCTGGCGCGAACGCTGGAGTTGGACCACGGGCTGCGTGAGCGGACGATCGTCGACACGCTGTACGGATCGGACACGTGGCAGCAACTGGAGATCGGTATCGGCGACCGCGAAGCGTGGCTCGACGAGTCGCACCGGATGCTGGAGGAGGCCGCGGGGCGCGAGCTGCCGCGCCTGCATCAGCAGTGGCGCGACCGGCAGCACCTGATCGCGCCGAACATTGACCTGATCCGGCGGCTGCGGCAGACCTACAAGACGGCCGTGCTGAGCAATGCCGACCGCACGCTCGTCGACCGGCTGCGTGACGTGCACGGCATCTACGGACTATTCGATGACGTCTTGTGCTCCGCCGATGTCGGCATGGCGAAGCCGGACCCGCGCATCTACGCGCTCGCAGCACGGCGCATCGGCCTGCCGCCGGAGGTGTGCGTGTTTATCGACGACCTTTCGCAGAACGTCGAAGCGGCGCGGGAGGCGGGGATGCAAGCCGTGCTCTTTCTCGTGAACGACCACGACCTGGAAGCGCAGCTCGCCGCACTCGGGGTCTCCGCGGTGGATTAGCCACACCTACCCTCATGCGGGACCGCTGTGCTTTGCGACGGCTAGGGAGTGCCAGGCGACATGGCTTCTTTGCCCGCGATCGTGACGGCAACGCGAGACCCCTCTCCCGCCACAGAGCGCAGCTCAAACGATCCACCGACGAGCTGCGCCCGCTCCTTCATGCCGAGGACGCCAAGCTTCCCCAGGTGCGCGAGTTCGGCTACGTTGCTCGGTACCGACCAGCCACGGCCATCGTCGGTCACAGTCAGGCGTATGTCGTCCGCGAACGCCAGTTCGACCGAGGCGTTCTCGGCACCTGCATGCCGCTCGACGTTATGGAGCGCTTCCTGCGCGATTCGAAAGAGCGCTAGCTCAACCGCCGGCGCAAGGCGGCGCGGTTCGCCCTTCACTTCGAGCCGGGCGCCGCCGGCCAACCGTCCGTTCGTCTCCTCAACCGCCAATTCGATCGCCGGCACCAGCCCGAGGTCATCGAGGACCGACGGACGCAGGTCGCGACTGAAGCGCCGAACCGACTTCAACGTGTCGCGCGCTAGCGTGAGCAACTGCTCAACCTGCTGTTTCACTTCAGAGTGTTCCGCTTCGCCGAGCTGTTCGAGTCGGCGCACAAGGTGCACGAGCTCCTGTGCCGTCTCGTCGTGCAGCTCGCGCGCGATGCGGAGGCGCTCATCCTCCTGCGCCTGTGTCACCTGGCGAGCATAGGTCTCGAGGCTTTCCTGCCGTTGACGGTAGAGCCGCGCGTTTTCTACCGCCACACGGATCTCGTGGGCGACGGCGGCGAGCACGCGCGTATACTCGTCGATGAGATCGCTGCCCTCAGGCACGGCTACGCCGACCGAGCCGACGATCGCACCGTCGGTTCCAAGCGGAACCGCGATGAAGCGGCCGTCAGGTGCGACGACGGGCACCCGCCTCTCGGCCACGAGCTGATGAAGCTCAGCCGTCGGGAGGCCGGCGTAGCCCTGCGGCTCGATGATGACGGCGCCGGTCTCATCGGGGTAGAGCGGCTCCAGACAGAGCCACGCGGCGTCGACGGGCAAGCCGCGGAACAGTCGCTCGACGACCGCGGGCAACTCTTGCTCCACCTCCATCTTGTGGCTCAACCGCTCTCCGATCTCGTTCAGCATGCCCAGGCTCGCGCTCGTCCGTTCCGCGCGCTGGCGCTGCTTCGATTCGAGGTCCACCCGCCACGCCACCATCATGCCTGCCGGCAGGGTGATGGCGAGTTGGCCGACCTCGGTGAGCCAGTGGTAGCCTGAGCGGTGCCAGATCCACATGCTTGGCGACGTGAGCAGCACGACCCACATGGCGGTGAGGATGGCGCCTTCCCAGCCGAACGAGAGCGCAGCGTAGAGCAGTGGGATGACGTAGAGCGTGATCGCGAGGCCGTGGAACGTCTCGAACGGGTTCGTGAAGCCCGCCGTCTCGATAAGGTAGTGGGGCACGGTTGCCGCCATCACCATCAACTGGATGTTCCAGAAGCGGCGGTCACGCAGCCGATCCGGCAGGCGGCGCAGCGGGACGAGGACGTCTTTGAACAGCCGGAGCCTGAGCCCGCGAGGCGCCCGCACGGCGGTCAGCCCTACGTCAGCCTTCACCGAGGTCCTCCAGCTTGAGCAAGCCCATCTTCAGCCCTGCTATGACCGCCTCGGTGCGCGAGCCAACGCCCAGTTTCTTGAAGATGTGTGTCAGGTGCACCTGGACGGTCCTGACACTGAGGTAGAGCCGCGTGGAGATCTCAGCATTGCCGAGTCCGCAAGCGGCCAGCCGCAAGACTTCCTGCTCGCGGTCCGTCAGCGGCTGAGCGCCATCGCGGGCCGCGTGCACGGCGTCGTTTGTCGCCGACTCCCCCGCGAACCGCGCGAGGACCTTGCGCGCGATCGCCGGATGCAATACCGGCTCGCCCGCGTACACCAGCCGCACCGCCTGGACAACTTCGGCGGAAGGCACGTCCTTGAGCAGGTAGCCGGCGGCGCCGGCGCTGAGCAGCGCGAAGACGTACTGATCGTCGTCGTAACCGGTGAGGATCAGCACCGCCGTATCGGGGTGGCTCTCCTTGATCCGCCGCGTCGCTTCGATGCCGGTCATCACGGGCATCGAGATGTCCATGATGACCACGTCGGGGCGCAGGCGATCGACGAGCTCTACCGCCTGCGCGCCGTCCGCCGCTTCGCCGGCGACCTCCAGGTCAGGCTCCCGCTCCAGCAGACGTCGCGTGCCCTCGCGGACCACCGCGTGATCGTCGGCGATGACGACGCGAATGGGCTTTGGCGCCGGTTCTTTGGACAGTTCGTTGACCATGTGTGGACATCCCGTCCCGGGCGGGCCTCGCGTGCTTCTTCATCGCGAGGCCTGTGTGACATATACGCATTTCGCACAGTATCAAGAGATACGTATATCGCACATGGCATTTTGCCGCATCTTCAGATTGCGTTAGGCACCTCGTTCCCTATCCTGCAGGTGACTCCTGATGGAGCCACCGATGGAAGCGAGAGGCAATCATGGAGACGGAGCAAGAATCCCAGGAGACACCGCCCGCAGTGGGCTCGCTGATCAGCAAGACGGTGGATCGGCGGCGGGCACTGAAACTGTTCGGTCTGGGGGCGCTGGGCGTGGCTCCGCTCCCCATCCTGCCGGGTGTGCTCAGCAGGATCTTCACAGGACGAGGTCCTGTCCGCGCCGATGCCAACGCCGCACGAGCACCCGACGGCCGCGTCCGGCGGTGGACGATGATCATCGACCTCCGCTACTGCGACGGGTGCCAGAGCGTCGGCAAGCCGCCACAGTGTACGACGGGGTGCATCGAAGGCCACTTCGCCCCGGAACCGATGGAGTGGATCCAGGTGTTCGAGGCGACACTGCCGGGCGATGGTACGCAATTCATCCCGACGCCTTGTCAGCACTGCCAGAACCCCCCTTGCACGAACGTTTGCCCCGTCGGAGCGACCTTCGCAACGCCGGAGGGCAGCATCCTCATCGATCAGGACCGCTGCATCGGCTGCCGCATCTGCATGGCCGCCTGCCCCTACGACCGGCGTTTCTTCAACTGGGGCGATCCGCCCATGCCGATCGAGGCGACGCACGCGGATTACATGATCGAGCATCAGACGCCCGCGAAGAGGGGCACCGTGATGAAGTGCGACTTCTGCCCGGACATGGCGCGCGCCGGGATTCTGCCGTACTGCGCACAGGGCTGTCCGCACAAGGCGATCTACTACGGCGACCTTGAAGAGGACACCGCGACGAACGGCGAACAGGTGGTCTCGGTCAGGCGGTTCCTGTCGGAACACCAGGCCTACAACCTGAAGGAAGACCTCGGCACCAAGCCCCGCGTCTACTACATCGCGGGGCACGGTGAACTGGCGGGGCGTGACTCGTCGACCAAGGGCCGCAAGCCCACGGAATGGCCGTGGACGAAGCTGGCGAAGGGGAGGAGGACGACGTGGAAGCGCTAGGCACCTGGCAACAGAGGTTGGAGGACACGGCGCTCGCGCCGATCAGGCGGACCAGCGCCGCCTACTACGCCTGGGTGATGCTGCTCGTGCTCGTCATCGCGTGGGGCGGCTACGCCTATTACGTGGAACTGCGCGACGGGTTGATCGTCACCGGCATGCGCGACCGCATCTCCTGGGGCTTCTACATCTCGAACTTCGTCTTCTTCATCGGCATCAGCCACGCCGGCACGCTCATCTCGGCGATCCTGCGCGTGTCGAAAGCCGGCTGGCGCACGCCGATCACCCGCATGGCGGAGTTCATCACCGTCGTCGCGCTCTGTGTCGGCGGGCTGTTTCCGATCATCGACCTCGGGCGGCCCGACAGAATACAGAACGTCATCCTCCATGGTCGGTGGCAGTCGCCGATCATCTGGGACGTCGTCGCCATCACGACCTATCTGACCGCCAGTATCACTTACCTGCTCCTGCCGATGATCCCCGACCTGGCGCTCTTCCGCGATCGCACGACCGGCCTGCGCCACAGGCTGTACAGCCTGCTCTCGATGGGTTGGACCGGGAACGCCGCGCAGCGCAGCCTGCTCGGAACCGCCATCGCTGTGATGATGATCCTCATCATCCCGATCGCCGTGTCGGTGCACACCGTCGTCTCGTGGATCTTCGCCATGAACCTCCGCGTCGGCTGGAACAGCACGATCTTCGGCGCGTTCTTCGTCGCGGGAGCCATCTTCTCAGGCGTGGCCACGCTGATTATCATCATGGCGATCCTGCGCAAGGTCTACCACCTGGAGGAGTACATCACCGAGAAGCACTTCATATATCTCGGTTACCTCCTCGGCGCGTTCGCGCTGATCATGATCTACGGCAACCTGTCTGAGTACATCGTGACGGGCTACAAGATGGAAGCGGGCGAGGAGTTCCACTTCCGTGAGCTCTTCCTCGGCCAGTTCGCCGGCTTCTGGTGGTACTACGTTATCGGTGGGCTCGTGGTGCCGCCGCTGCTCATCTTGATCCCATGGACGCGGAATATCTGGGGCATCGTCTTCGCGGCGTTGCTGGTCGACGTGGCGATGTGGTTCGAGCGCTACTTCATCGTGGTCGCGGCCATGCGCGTGCCTCTGATGCCGTATGAGCCGTCGAACTACGGACCGACGTGGGTGGAGTGGTCGATCATAGCGGCGTCCTTCGCTCTGTTTGCCCTGCTCATCACGATCTTCATCAAAGTGTTCCCGATCCTCGCCATCTGGGAGGTGGCGGAGCAAGGGGAAGAAGCGGTCGCGGTGGAGGCGGTGCCCGGCGTACGGCCAAGGCTCGCCGCGGAATCATCGGGAGGCGGTTCATGAACAAATATTTCGTCCCCGCGATTCTCACGTTCGCGATCAGCGGCCTCGCCGTAACTCTCATCGCTGTGGTTATCGCCCGGAGCCCGTATACTCATGGCAACCTGTCGTCGCCGGCGGGCTACACGCGGACAACGGTCGGGTATCTCGGCGAGCAATACCTGTTCGATGGGATGCCGCTGGCGAAGCCAGCCGAGGCGCAGAGCGGTGACCCGGTGGCCGATGGCGGCCTGCTCTTCTTCCAGTATGGATGCGCGAGCTGCCATGGGAGCGCCGCGCGAGGTGGCGCAGTCGGGAAAGACCTGAGCGGAGCGAGCCCGCTCAAGATCACCACGAAGGTGCGGGAAGGCCCGAAGGGGATGCCGGCGTTCTCCGCCGACTCACTGCCGGACGCCGACCTGCAGAAGATCATCGCGTTCCTGCATTCGGCGGCGCCGTAGGCGGAACACAAACGGAATCAACGCCGCTAAGGGTCCATGACCGGGCGGCCATAGAGATCATAGAGGAGGAGAGGAATCATGAAGAGGCTATTCATCATTGGTATCGGGCTGAGCTTAGCGATAGGAGCCGCAGCGTGCGGCGGCGGGACGAGCAGCGCGGACAAGACGTCGACGGCGGGCGCCGGCGGCGCGAAGACACCGGCGGCGGGCGCCACTAAGGCGGCCACGGCGCCGGCGGCGACTACGGCTCCCGCAACCAAGGCAGCCGCCACGACGGTGGCGACCAAGGCGGCGGAAGCGACGGCAGAGAGCACCGAGGCCTCGGGCGCCGCACCGACAGCCGCGGAGTTGAAGGCTGACATCGCGTCGCTGAAGACGATCATGGCCGCCGTCATCGCCAAGGCGCAGGCGGGCGACGTGCAGGGCACCAGGGACACCGAAGGAACGATGGACACTGCCATGGAGGCCATCGTGAAAGCGGTACGTGCCGTCAACCCGGCGCTCGCGGATCAGATCGAACAGCAAGAGCTGGACATCGAGCACCAGGCGGACGCTGACACGACCGACCTTGCGGTCATCATCAAGGACGCGCAGGCGCTCCTTGGGACGAGCGCCGCACCGGGGCTCCTTGACCAGGCGGCCACGGCGCTGAAGGTCTCGCCGTAACTGAAGTTCGTTCGCGGCAAAGGGGGCGCCACTGGCGCCCCCTTTGCTTTGCGGCGCCGGTCGCAGATAATCGCCCGTACGACATGCGGGCGATCCGGTGACACTCGGGAGGGTGCATGGACTGGCAGGAGATCTACAGGCAGCGCTTGACGACGCCCGCGGAGGCGATGAAAGCGGTGCGGTCGGGCGACACGGTGATGATCCCGATCTTCCCTCCGGCGACGCTGGCGCTGGCGCTCGCCGCCCGGCACAGCGAGCTGAAGGACGTGACATTGCGGTTGCTGGCGCCGGCGGCCGACCCCGGCTGGCTGCGCATGCCGGACGAGTCGACGTTCAAGGTGGAATTCGAGCTGTACATCGGTGACCTCGCGCGGTTCGTGATGGATGAACGGCGCGGCACCTATCTCCCGAACCTGTTCTCGCTGGGCATGAAGGCCTACGAGGACGGCCGACACGACGACGTACGTGTTCCCGATGTCCTGATCTGCACGGTGTCGAAACCGAATCGCGCCGGGTACTGCCACTTCGGCGTGCACAACTGGGTGCAGCGGTCCTACGCGCGCCGCTGCCCTATCGTCATAGCGCAGGTCGACGAGTCCCTGACGCAGGTGCACGGCGACGTGTACATTCACGTTTCCGAGATCGACCAGTTCGTCGAATTTACGCCGCCGCCGCTGGACCGCGCTGGCTTCGAGCAGATCGTATCGACGATCGCCGACGAGTCGCGGCGCGAGGGGTGGAGGCAGCTGGCCGCTGAGCTGCCATCGCTGCAGGTGCTGCGCTCTGCACGGGCGATTATTCCGGCGTTGGCGCCGGACGACGTGCGCCGCCTGCTGTGGATGAGCGAGCCGCCCCCCGAGGCGGAGCCGATCGCGCGGCACCTGCACGGGCTGATTCAAGACGGGGACACGATCCAGATCGGGGTCGGCGAGCCGTCGAGGGGGATGGTGCGGCTCGGCGCGTTCGCGGGGCGCAAGCACTTGGGGATCCACACGGAGCTGGGATGGCCGGGGCTCGCGAAGATGTGGCGGGACGGGATCGTCGACGGCAGCCAGAAGGAGATCCATACAGGCAAGTCGGTCGCGGGAGCGTGGACCGGGTGCGACCCCACCGACCTCGACATCATCGACGACAATCCGCACTTCGAGCTTTACGACCCGGAATACGTGCTGCATCCGCGGACGCTGACGAAGTTCGACCGCTTCATCGCCATCAACAACGCGCTCACCGTCGACCTCTTGGGCCAGATCAATTCGGAGACGGTGTTCGGCGGGCGGATGATCAACGGGACGGGCGGGCAGCCCGAGATGCACCTCGCCGGGGCGTTCTCACCGCGCGGGCGGGCGATTACACTGCTGCCGTCGACCGCCATGGGCGGCGCGGTGTCACGCATCGTGACGCAGATGGAGCCGGGGTCATTCGTGACGATCCCGAGGTTCTTCGCGGACGCGGTGATCACGGAGTACGGCATCGCACGGTTGTGGGGCAAGAATCACCGCCAGCGCGCCGAAGAGTTGATCGCCGTTGCGCATCCCGACCATCGCGACGCGCTGCGGACCGAGGCTCGGGCGCTCTGGTGGCCGTGATCCGCTGCCGGGTGGGATTGGCTAAGCGCCGCCGCGCCTGAACGGTTCGGGCAGGGGCCGCATGCCCTTAGGCGCGGAGACGACGGCGAGCGTGCATCGCGAGATGCAGATGAGATCCCCCGCTTCGTCGCGGATGTCGATCGTCCAGACCTGGCTCGTACGGCCGATGTGCACAGGCTCCGCCACGGCCCGGATCACGCCGTCGCGCTTCGGACGGACGTGGTTGGCGTTGATCTCCTGGCCGAGGGCGACCATGCCCTGAGCGCAGTTGAGGTTCGCGCCGGTGGACGCTGCGCTCTCGGCGAGCACGACGGAAGCGCCGCCGTGGAGCACGCCCATCGGCTGGTGGACGCGGTGGTCGACCTGCATCGTCATGATGACGCGAGCCTTCGATACGTGCTCGAAGCGCATCGGGAGGGCGCCTCCGATGACGTTCTCGTGGCCCGTGTTCCAGGCCGAAAGGTCTTCGTCGGCGTCGGTTGGTGGCGTCATCGTCGATTCTCCGCGATCAGCGATCGTCTGCGGTCACTTTAGAGCGCGGCGGTGTGTGACGCTACCGACGCTGTCCGGCGAACTCTGGGCATCAGGTCTTGGTAGGCGGACGGCGCGCTTGACATCTCAGGGCCTCGGACCGGGGATGGGGGAGCGGAGGCGCGCCGCGGCCAAATCGGCTCTCGAAATTGGCGGCGATGGCTCCACATCAGGGCCCAGCTGTGCTAGGATCGATTGCTCACGCCGCGGCGGTGACGCCACGGTGCGGCGTACGCGGAGGAGGCTCGGATGACCACGGACGTGCAGGCGGTCGATTACAAGCGGACGTTCCCGCGCGAGGTCCGCATGGACAACGCCAAAACGCTGCAGTTGCGGCTGATGGGACGCGCCGACCGTGACGAGATCGTGCGGTTCGCCCAGGCGTTGCCGAAGCAGGACCTGCTGTTCCTTCGCACGGACATTACCGATCCGCGCATGGTTGACGAGTGGATCGCAAAGGCTGACGCGAACCGGTCGGTCGCCATCCTCGCCTACGACGGCGAGCGCTTGGCGGGCTACGCGACGCTCCATCATGACGAAGTGCTCTGGACGCGGCATGTCGGCGAGATTCGCACCAACGTCGGTGCCGATTACCGGGGCATCCGGCTCGGCGCGCGGCTCGTCGAGGAGATGTTCGCGATCGCGAAAGAGATCGGACTGAAGAAGATCACGGCGAACATGACGTCCGATCAGAAGGCGGCGCGCGCGACATTCGAACGGATCGGCTTCCGGCCCGAGGCGCTGCTCGCCGATCACGTCGTCGATGCAGAAGGCCGCATGCACGACATGCTCATCATGAGCTACGACGTGGACGGCTTCAACGACTGAGCGACGGCGCGCGCGATAGAAGGAAATTGAAGGGCGGAGCAATTGCTCCGCCCTCATGCGTTGTCGCTGACCGTCGAACTAGGTCGAGGGTATGGGCGCCTGCTTCGGTGAGGACTCGACGGGCGCTTTGGCGCCGTCGCCGTTCTGGCCGTTGCCGTTGCGGGCCGGGCGGGCGCCGAAGTCGGGCAGATCGCTCACAGGTACACCGGCCGCTTCGCGGAGCGCCTTGAATTCTGCGGCGCAGTACTCGGCGATGACATCGACGTCACCGATGATGTTCGGGTCGCACATGACACCGATATAGAGCGACGTATTGAAGCTCGTGATGCCGACGCCGATCCCCATGTCGCCGGCGAGCGGCACCATCGGGTAGTGCGCCAACATGCGGTGACCGCCGCTGTACAGCGGGATCATCGGGCCCGGCACGTTCGTGCAGACGAGGTTTGCGCCGCCCGGCGGTACGCCGCCGGAGCCGGCGAATGCGTGGTAGGCGGCCGGCACGTTCGTCAACGCGCGCACGAGCGACTCGAAAGCGTTCGCCTGGTTGGTTTCCTTGAGACGCTCCATCTCCCCGCGGACGGCCGTCAGGCGCTCGACAGGGTCGGTCACGCCGACCGGGATCTCGGGGAGCATCATCGAAACGCGGTTGCCCAGCGCGCCCTTCTCGTCTGCTGCGCGCACGTTCACTGGGATCATCAGTCGCAGCGTCATGCCGGGTGTCTTCACTCCGTGATCGAGCAGGTAGCGCCCCAGCGCACCGCCGATGATCGTGAGCATGACGTCGTTGACGGTGCCGCCGAGGGCGCTGCGGATGCCGCGCACCTCCTGGAACGACATCTCGGTCACCGCGACGCGGCGCTTGCCACCGAGCGGCTTGTTCCACGGCGTCCGCGCGGGCTGCCGGAGCGCGGCCGGCAGCGCGATCTCCAGCGCGCGGCCGAACTCAGTGATCTGCCGGAGCTGCGTGCGCGGGTCGAGGACGTGTTGCTGCCATTCCGTCATGGCGCGCAGGTCACGATCCCATTGGTCGAACATCGCGTCGGCCCAGGCGGCGAGCGGGCGTGGCAGTTCGTCCGGTTGCCATGGCTCGGCCGGCGGCGGTGTAGGCTCGGGGTCCGGGACCAGATCGAGCACAGCGAGCAGCAACTCGATGCCGGATACGCCGTCGACGAGGCAGTGGTGGACGCGGCTCAGGTACGCGGTGCGGTCGCCGTCCAGGCCGTGGATCATGATGATGTCCCAGAGAGGGCGATCCCGCGGCAGCATCTCCCCGAAGAGGTCTCCGCACAGCTCCAGGAGCTGCTGCTGCGTGCCGGGCGCCGGAAGCTCGATCAGCTTCAGATGCCTGTCGAGCGAGAACCTGGGGTCGTCCTCCCACGTGGGGTGCCCGGCGTAGAAAGGCGGGATGACCGGGCGCTGACGGTAGCGTGGGATGAGGTGCATGCGGGCATCCATGCTCGCGCGCAGCTTCTCGAAGGGGATGGTGCCTTCGTAGATCGCGACCGAGCCGATGTGCAGCGGAGCGCTGGACGTCTCGAAGTAGAGAAACCAGGCGTCCTCCGCGCTCATGCGTCGCGATAGGTTCGTCGCAGCCATGTGGCATTGCCTCCAGCGCCGCCGGCGTGGGTTGAGTGTGGACAGGTGCCCTCGATGGGATTATACTCCCCGGAATTCGTCGCGTACATTACCGGAACGATAAGATTGAGGCGGAATTTGGCCATGTTACGGGAGTGCGCCGCTGATACAGCAGGGGGCGGCAAGCATTTCTTTGTATGATGTCTGACAGCAGATGCGCAGGTGGCGATTCGCCAATAGCTGCATGGCGTCGAACAAAGGGGGAAGCGTGACGACGAACGGAGTTGCCGCACCCGACCAGCTCGCCGGCTATCAGCCGACGAACCGTCCGATCTGGGTCGAGGCGCTGTTCCCCGTCGACTGGCTTGCTCTGCACCTGTCGCCCGTCTACTACGGCTTTGGCGTGCCGCACGGTCACGGCGAAGCTGTCATCCTCGTGCCGGGATTCCTCGGCGATGATCGTTACCTGACAGAGATGCACTTGTGGCTTCGCCGCATCGGCTACAGGCCTTACTTCTCGGGTATTGGCAGAAACATCGACTGCCCCGATCTCCTGACCCAACGGCTCGTGATGACCATCCACCAGGCCCACACCGACACCAAGCAACCCGTGTCGATTGTGGGCCACAGCCTCGGCGGGATGCTCGCGCGCGCGGCCGGCCACCGAGAGCCGGCGCTCGTCAAGCAGGTTATTACGATGGGTTCTCCGTTCCGCACCGTGCGGGCGCATCCTCTGGTACTCAGCGCGGCGAACTTCGTGCGGTCGAACATCGTCCGGGAGCGGAAGCACCGGCAGGAGGTGACGAGCAGTTGCTTCACGCCCGAGTGTTCGTGCCAGTTTGTCACAGCGCTTCTCGATGACCCGCAGCCGAACGATTTTCAGCACAACGCCATCTTCTCGAAGTGCGACGGCGTGGTCGACTGGCGATCATGCGTCGAGGATGATGCCGATCTGAACCGCGAGGTGACGGCGACCCACATCGGTATGGCGTTCAACCCGGACGTCTATCGCACCGTGGCGAACTTGCTGGCGGGCGTCGAGGCCGTCTAAGAATCTAAGAACGCGCGCTGCTGAGAGCATAGAGCTGAGGAAAAGGACATGAAGAGGGGCGGTCGCCGAAACGACCGCCCCTCTCGGGCGCCTGTTGGTGCCAGTGTAGCGAACTACTCGCTCTTGGCGGCGGCAGGCGCGGCGGCGGCTTCCGGCTTCGCAGCCTTGGCCTTGCCGTTGGTCTCGGCGGCGGCGCCGGTGGCTACGCGGGTGACGCCGGTGCGCACGCGCTCGGCCGTCGTGCTCACGAGGTCGCGGGTGGCCTCGATGGCAGCTTCGCCTGCAGCGCGTTGGGCCTTGACGACCTTCTCGATCACGTCGCGACCCTCGGTGCGCGACTCGGACAACTCGCCGAACATCTGGCGGGCGAGTTCGAGCGCGCGGCCCTGGGCCTTCGTCGTCGACTCCATCATCGCGCGGTAGAAGCCGCCGACATCGGTCGGGTCGGCGGCGAACGTCCGGCCAAGCTCGATCGCCTCGCGCTGGCCCCTCTGGGCTTCGGCGAGCAGGTTGTTCGAGACGCGGAAGCCGCGCTCGTTGCCTGCCTTGATCGCGTCGATGATCGCGTCGTAGCTTTCGGTCAGTGCCTCGAAGTACTTGTCAGCGGCGGTGTTCTTCGCCATGGTCCGGGATCCTCCTGTTAGTTCGGTGTAGGGCTTGCGCCATCTCGTTGATAGATGTATCTTACATCTAGTTGCAGAGCGCTGTCAAGGGCGTCTCGCAAGTGGCGACGACAGAAGCCTGATGAAACAGTGACATAACGGACCAAGATGAAGTTCACGCCGCCGACACAATCCAGCAGGGAGAACGTGATACCATGGCACACGACGACACGTCGAAAGAATCCGGGGCCGAGTTTACGCCGTTCCGGATGCACGGGGATCTGCTGACGACGACGCTGCTCGCGTTCCTGCGCAATTGGAACGCCTACGGCTATCAGCTCGCACAGCAGCTAGCGCAGGCGGGACTGCCGGCCTTCGACTCCGGGACGGTGTACCGGACGCTGCGCCAGCTCGAGAAGACGGGGCTCGTCTCGTCGTTCTGGGATACGTCGGAGTCGGGTCCGGCGCGGCGCATGTACTCGCTCACGAAGGCGGGAGACCTGTTCCTGTCGAGCTGGATCGACGTGCTGGGTCGCTACCAGGCGGTGCTTCAGCGGACGATCGCGGGGTTCGACCGCGACGACGTAAGCGCGGACGGGCAGGAGCCGCGCGCCGATAGCGCGTGAACCAACGGGACGTTGAGGGCGGCGCAGCGCAAGGAGTGCAGCGATGGCAGACAAAGCGGCAGAGACAGCGAACCCCCTGGATATGTGGCGGCAGTTCATCACGGACTCGGAGCGCCAGTGGAACGGCTTCTTCAAGGAAGTGCTGGGGACTGATGGCTTCTCGAGCTCGATGAACACGTGGGTGGAAGCGTCGCTGACGGTGCAGCGGCTGATCGCCGACAACCTGGAGCGCTACTACACCACGTTCAACATCCCGACGCACAACGACCTTGTCGCGCTGGGCGAACGCATGAAGGCGATCGAGGAGACGCTGGCGCGGCTCGAGACGGCGCTCGCTCAGACGAATCCGAAGCTCGCGGCCGTCGTGCGGCCGGCGCGGCGCAAGCCCGCTCGCACGAAGCGGCCCGCCGTGGCGGCTGCGCGGTCGTCGAACGGCAGCGGCGCGTAGTCGCTGACGTCCCGCACGGGCCGTGAGCCAGTCCGCAGCAACCATCTCGTGAGCTAGGTGGGGTTCGCACCTATTCAAGTTCCACTCGAAGCGTGGCATACTGGTTGCACCGTAAGATCCTGCGGTGACAACCGCTGTCCCGGCGACGACCCCGCCGCCGCGTAGCTGAGTGGAGGTGCATGTCATGACCACCCAGACCGCGAACCCACCCGAGGACATCGCCGCCATCGTCCAGAAAGAGGTCGAACGCACGATCACGCGCGCAACGCGCGGCATCGGCGTGATGCTGAATCGCGACGAGCCGGAGGTCGGCGCCACGCCTCGCGACGTGATCTACACGCGCGGCGCGATGCGTCTGAATCACTATCACCCGATGTCCGACGAGGTCTATCGCATCCCGGTCGTCCTGGTGATGTCGCTCGTCAGCAAGCCGTACATCCTCGACCTGACGCCGGGCTTCAGCTTCGTCGAGTTCCTGCTGAAGCAAGGATTCGACGTCTTCATGATCGACTGGGGCGTGCCTCGGCCGGAGGACACGAAGCTCCGCCTGGAGGACTACACGCTCGACTTCATTCCGGCGTGCGTCGAGAAGATCCAGGAGGCCACCGGCGAGACGGACGTCTCGTTCATCGGCTACTGCATGGGCGGGTTGCTCTCGCTGATCTACGGCGGTCTCCATGCCGATTCGCCGATGGCGAATCTCGTGACGATCGCGACGCCGGTGAACTTCGACGGCATGGGACTGTTCAGGCAGTGGACCGACAGGCGTTGGTTCGACGTGGACCGCGTCGTCGACACGCTGGGCAACATCCCGCCGGAGATGATGTACCGCTCGTTCGAGCTGCTGCGGCCGGCCGACCGGCTCGTGGCCTACGTCCGGCTGTGGGACAACCTCTGGAACGACACGTACGTCAAGCAGTACCGGCTGATGAACAAGTGGACGAGCGACCAGATCCCGTTCCCGGGCGAGTGCTTCCGCCAGACGACGAAGGAGCTGAGCTGGGACAACAAGCTGATGAAGGGCGAGCTCGACATCGGCGGCCAGCGCGTCGACCTCAAGCTGATCAAGGCGCCGGTCCTGAACGCGATGGCTCAGCACGACCACATCTCGCCGTACGAGGCAACGCACGAGCTCACCTCGCTGGTGGGCAGTGAGGACAAGGAGGACGTCTTGCTGAAGGGCGGACACGTAAGTCTCGTCGCTGGCGCTAACGCCATCATGCGGTTGTGGCCGAAGGTGAACGAGTGGCTCTCGGTGCGGTCGGTATGAGCGACGGCGCGCTAAAGCTCCCACGACAACTCACGCTTTCCGATGGCAGCGACCTGACGCTGCGCCTGCTCCGCCGCGTCGATATCGAGGCGTTCCTCGCGTTCACGCAGTCGCTGTCCGACCACGACCTGCTCTTCCTGCGCACAGACATCACCGACGCCGGCGTCGTCGCCGACTGGCTCGATAACATCGAGGCGGGGCGCATCGTGACGATCGTTGCCGAACGCGCCGGCCGCATCTTCGGCTACGGCAGCCTGCACCTGAGCAACACGCCGTGGTCGCAGCACGTCGGCGAACTGCGCGTGCTGATCAGCGACGAGATGCGCGGCAAGGGCCTCGGGCGCGCGCTCACGGACGCGATCTTCGCGCAGGCGCTGGACCGCGGCATCGAGAAGATGGTCGCGCAGATGACGATCGACCAGAAGGGCGCCATCGCCACGTTCGAGGAGCTGGGCTTCAAGGCGGAGGCGCTGCTGCGCGACCACGTGAAGGACCGGACCGGCGAGAAGCACGACCTGCTCGTGTACTCGCACGACGTCCGCGAGTTCCAGTCGCAGCTCGATGCGTATGGCATCAGCGAGGCGGCGTCCGGGGCAGGGTAATCCACAGATTTCACCGATGACCACCGATGGGACGGCGCCGCCTCCGACGCCACGATTGGTTCCGTGTGTGCGCGAGAGCGGTGGGCTGGATGCGTTCATCTGGCGGTCGCACCTTTGATTGTCTGATTGTCGTGCGAAAAAAAATCGCGAATAATAATCGGTTAAGCGGCGGGGTCGACTGGCGAGCGGTCGGTTAACCTTGGCACACGCGTATTGTGCGGTGGGGAGCGAGCGAACTCCTAGCGGGTCGGATCACGTTAACCGCAGCATGGCGCGACGATCGCGCGCACGGCAGGAAGGAGCGTGAGGTGCCTTACGAGATCCAAGTCCGGCGTCTCGTCAGGACGCCCGTCATCACCATTCGTGTCGAGGCGCCGGCGCAGGCGATCGGTCCGACGATGGCGGAAGCGTTCGGGGCGCTCTTCGCGTATGCGGAGAGCAGGGGCGTGCATCCCATTGGCGTGTTCGGCCGCTACCACTCGACGAGCGGGGAGAACGTGGTGATGGATGCGGGCGTGCCGCTGCCCCAGCCGCTGCCTGGTGAGGGACGCATCGAAGCAGGGGAGCTGCCCGAGGGCGACGCTGCGGTGACGTTGCACGTTGGCCCCTACGATGCCATTGAGCCGGCATACGACGCGATCCGCGCATGGATCGAAGCACACGGACGCAGGGCAAGCGGCGTGCCCTGGGAGTCGTACCTTACCGATCCAGAGACGGTGCCCGATCCAGCGGAATGGCGCACAGAAGTGGTGTGGCCGATCGCATAGCGCCCGGACGGGTGCCTAGGAGGCGGCGGCGCGCGCCTCGGCGGCGGCGTGGTTGAGGTCGTCGAGGGCGGCGGAGAGGCGGTCGAGCTGGGCGTCGTCGAGGCGCTTGATGATGGCGAAGAAGTACGTGGCGGCGATGCGACGCAGGGCGCCGATCGTCGCGACGCCGGTTTCTGTCAGGTAGTTGCGGACGATGCGCCGGTCGTCGGCGTCCTCCTCGCGGCGGACGAGATCCTGGCGCACGAGGCGGTCGACGTGCCCGGTGATCGTCGACGGGTTGACGCCGAGGCGCTCGGCGAGCGCGCCGACCGGCAGGCCGTCCTCGTCGCGCAGCGTCCACAGCAGGCGCATCTGCGGGATGGTCAGGTTGTCGTCCGACCAGCCTTCGATGCGCAGCGTGTCGATGATGCCGACCGCGTCGCCGTACGCGCGGGCGACATGGATCAGGCGTTCGCGCCGGACGGGGTCGTCGACGCCGAGATCGAAATCTTCGGCCACCTCACGCTGGACCATGGGATCGTTCGCCTGTCTGCAATATTTGCCCTTCACACAAGGATTCTGCCGGGAGTATAGTCGATGAACTTCCGATCGTTCAACCGGCGAGCGGCGCCACGGTGACACAACGCCGCGCGCGACGCGCTCCACGTGCCACGCGTGCTGATCCACGGATGGGCGCGTATCCTTTGGCAACACCCGCGCGAAGAAGACGCCCGCTGGCGCAGACGGCCGACGGACAGTGAGCGGACGAGGAGAACGACGATGAAGTTCGGCGTGTTCTACGAGCACCAGTTGCCGCGCCCGTGGGGCGAGGGCAGGGAGCTCAAGCTGTTCCAGGACGCACTCTCGCAGGTCGAGCTGGCGGACCGGCTGGGCATCGACTATGCGTGGGAGGTCGAGCACCACTTTCTCGAGGAGTATTCGCACTCGTCGGCGCCGGAAGTGTTCCTGGCGGCCGCCTCGCAGCGGACGAAGACGATCCGCCTGGGCCACGGCATCGTGCTGCTGCCGCCGGCGTACAACCCGCCGGCGCGGGTGGCCGAGCGCATCGCGACGCTGGATCTCGTATCGAACGGACGCGTGGAGTTCGGCACGGGCGAGTCGGCGAGCCGGTCCGAGCTCGAGGGCTTCGGCATCAACCCGGCGGACCGGCGCGCGATGTGGCGCGAGTCCGTCGAGCAGATCGCGAACATGCTGGCGATGGATCCGTATCCCGGTTTCGAGGGCAAGTACTTCTCGATGCCGGTGCGCAACGTCGTGCCGAAGCCGGTGCAGAAGCCGCATCCGCCGATGTGGGTGGCCTGCTCGAACCGCGACACCATCCACCTGGCGGCGCAGATGGGACTCGGCGCGCTGACCTTCGCCTTCGTCGATCCGGCCGAAGCACGGCACTGGGTCACCGACTACTACGAGACGTTCAAGCGCGAGTGCGTGCCGGTCGGCCACGCGGTGAACCCGAACATCGCGATGGTATCGAGCTTCTCGTGCCACGCCGACGAGGCTGAGGCGCTGCGGCGCGGTACGGACGGATTCCGCTTCTTCCAGTTTGCCCTGGGCCACTTCTACGGCTTCGGCAAGCACAGGCCGGGGCGGACGAACATCTGGGAGCGGTACGAGGCGGTACGCGACGAGATCGGGCTCGATGCGCTCGGCGGCGGCGCGGGCGGCATCGGCACGCCGGCGCAACTGCGCGAGCACCTGCGGAAGTTCGCGGACGCCGGGGTCGACCAGGCTGTGTTCATCCAGCAGGGCGGGAACAACCTGCACGAGGACATCTGCGAAGACCTCGACCTGTTCGCCCGGGAGGTCATGCCGGAGTTCAAGGACGCGGAGGAAGCACGCGTCCGGCGCAAGAACGAGGAGCTGGCGCCGTACATCGAAGCGGCGATGAAACGCAAAGAACGCACGGCCGAGCTGAAGGACGCCGAGATCCCGGCCTACGAGGCGTACGGCTACAACATCGCGGAAGTCGATATGTCGAAGCTGCCGGAGGAGATGCGGCAGCGCCTGGAGCAGATGCGCAAGATGCGGGAGATCGTCGCGCGCTTCGACGAACGCGAAGCGGCGAAGGCGGCGCAGTGACGGTACAAGCGATTCGTGCTCTAATCCCCGATCTGTGCCAATCTGTGAAATCTGTGGATAAAGAGAGCGGAGTGTGAGATGAAACTCGAAGGCAAGATCGCGGTCATCACGGGTGCGGCATCGGGTATCGGGCGGGCGACGGCGCTGCGGCTGGCGCGCGAGGGCGCTTCGATCGTCGTCGCTGACCAGAACGAGGCGGGGGCGCGCGAGACGGTGGCGCTCGTCGAGAAGGCGGGCGGCAAGGCCGCGGCGGTGAAGGTCGACGTCACGAAGTCGGCGGAGCTCGCGAGCATGCTGGCGTTCGCGGAGAAGACGTACGGCGGCTTCGACATCCTGTACAACAACGCCGGCGTGACGACCGGTAACCCGCGCTACCCCGATAGCCCGGAGGACCGGTGGCGGCGCACCGTCGAGATCGACCTGAACGCCGTCATCGAAGGCACGCGACAGGCGATCCCGAAGCTGCAGGCGCGGGGCGGCGGCGTGATCATCTCGACGGCATCGCTGGCGGGGCTGTTCGGCTTCCAGCAGGACCCCGTGTACGCGGCGGCGAAGCACGGCGTCGTCGGCCTGACGCGGGCGCTGATCGGCCTCAAGGACGAGATGAACATCCGCGTGAACTGCGTGTGTCCGGCAGTGGTGCGCACGCCGCTCGTGACGTCGGGCATCGATGCGCTGCAGGGCGCGGCGCGCGAGGCGGCGGAGAAGCAGATGAGCGCGATGCCGATGCTGCCCGCGGAAGAGATCGCCGAGGCGGTGTACGAGCTGATCCGCGACGACGAGGCCGCGGGCGTCGTGATGGGCATCACGCTGGGCGACACGCGCCGCGTCGTCGACCCGCCGATCACGCTGCCGGTGACGTCGGGCACGCCCGGAGGGCGGCAGCACCCGCGGGGGTAGTGGCTGAGGTTGTAGGCGTAGGTTGTAGGTTGTAGCGAAGAGGCCGGGCTGATTGCCCGGCCTCTTGTGTTCGTGGTGCGACGTCCGCTCGTTAGTCGCGCGGGAGGCCGAGGCCGCGCTGGGCCATGATGTTGCGCTGGATCTCGCTGGTGCCGCCCGCGATCGTCGACGAGACCGCCGCGAGGTAGCCGATGCCGAAGCGGCCGGACGGGGCGTACTTCGGGCTGCCGCCGATCACCGTGCCGTACATGCCGCTGAGCTTGAGGCCGAGCGCGGCGATGCGCTGTCCCATCTCCGACGTGAAGAGCTTGCACATCGAGGCTTCGTGGTTCGGGATCAGGCCGGCGTTCTGCATGCTGACGACGCGGTACGACATCATGCGTGCGACGAGCGCCTCGATCCAGCGATCGGCGAGCGCCACCTGCGTGGAGTGCTTGCCGGAGCCCGGGCACAGCTCGGGGTGCTCCTTCGCGAAGCGGATGATGCTTTCGAGCTGCTTGCGGATGCCGACCGCGGAGCCGATCGACGAGCGCTCGAAGTCGAGCGTGGTGGTGCCGATGTACCAGCCGCGGTTCTCCTCGCCCAGGCGGTTGCGCGCCGGGACGCGGACGTTCTCGAAGAAGACCTCGTTGAAGATGGCGCTCCCGGCCATCGTCATCAGCGGCCGTACCGTGACGCCGGGCGCCTTCATGTCGAGCATGAAGTAGCTGATGCCGCGGTGTTTCGGGGCGTCCGGGTCGGTGCGCGCGAGCATGTACATCTTGTCGGCGAGCTGCGCGCCGGTCGTCCAGATCTTCTGGCCGTTGATCACGTAGTCGTCACCGTCGCGGATCGCGCGTGTCTGGACGGACGCGACGTCGGAGCCGGCGTTCGGCTCGGACCATCCCTGGCACCACTGCACGGTGCCGTCGAGGATGCCCGGCAGGTGCTCCTTCTTCTGGTCCTCGGTGCCGTGGACGATGAGCGTCGGGCCGAACATCATGACGCCGAAGCCACCGACGTTCATCGCGCCGAACTCGGCGAACTCTTCGTTGAGTATGAACTGCTTCTTCGTGTCGAGGCCGGCGCCGCCGTACTCTTTCGGCCAGGCGGGCGCGACCCATCCTCGGGAGGAGAGGGCGGTGCGCCAGCGCTTCATCGGATCGCCCTCGTTCGGGCCGCGGAAGAGGCTGCCTTCCTCGTCGCGGGGGCCACTGGCGCCGCCCGGCCGAAATTCGCGCGGGAACTCTCGTTGCAGGAAGTCGTGCACTTCCGTACGCCAAGCGGCCTCTTCCGGGGAGTCGTTGAATTCCATGTCGTGTGCCTCCAGGCTATTTCGTTCGAGCCCAAATGATCATACGGGCAACGGCAGCTACGGCCAAGACGGTGGAATCAGACGTGTGTGGAGATTCTGTCCTCGATGACTGGTCCGTGATTCCGGCCCTTCATGAGGGTTATCGCTACGACGCGAAGGAACCGCGAAGGTGGCGAACGGCGAACGCGTCAAGCATCCGGATGCTTGCACGGTGCCGACAAAGGGCCGGCGGCGCAGCCGCCTCGAAGTTGTCGGGCGCGCTTGACACTATCGTCGCCGTAACCGAACGTTTGAATCTAAAGAGGCGCGCAGGCGAGTGAGAATTTGATGGCGACCCCGAAGGGATTCGAACCCTCGATCTCCACCGTGACAGGGTGGCATGTTAGACCGCTACACCACGGGGCCGCGCTGCGCAGATGCACACCCGAGGTTGCCGGTGCCGGCGCATCTTTCGGGCCGTTCATTCTAGTGACGGTGGTCGAGGGTGTCAATCTGGAGAGACCGATCGAGTTCGTGTCCCGAGATGCCATCCTCAATACCGTTCTCTGGCTCGCGTCCTTGCCTGAGAACGCTTAGCGCTCCATACGAGAAGCCGGAACCGGTTGCGCCGGAGGAGCGGCGTTCACGCGAATGCGGCGAACATCTCCTCGAAGGCCTTCATCTGGCCGCCGGAAGCGCTGGAAGGGACAAGGATCGGCGTGCGGACGCCAGCTGCGAACCATGCCTCGACGCCTTCACGGACCTCGGCGGCGGTGCCGTACAGCGTGCAGTCCCTGAGCCAACGCTCGGACATCAGGCCGGGGATCTTGGCAACTTCGCCGGCTTTCTGCGCCTGCTCGATGGCGCGCATCTCCTCTTCGTAACCGGCTTCGATCCAGTAGTTGCGATAGTTCGGCAGCATGACGTAGCCGGTGAGCGTGCGCCGCATCACGGCGGCGGCGGCCTCGCGGTCGTCGGAGATGCATGTCGGGATCATGTCGCCGACGAAGAATGCGGGATCGTCGCGCTTGCCGACGGGCAGGTGCGCGAGCGATGCCTGCATGTGCGAGCGCGAGCCGTTCGCCCAGACACAGCCTTCCGCGATCTCGGCGGAGAGCTCCACCATCTTGCGTCGCAGCGTCGCCAGGACGATCGGCGGCAGCTCGCCCGCGCCCTGCTCGGCTGTCTTGCGGACGCCGGCGACGAAGTTGCGAATGTCAGACAGGGGCTTGCCGGGCGCGATGCCGAGGCGCTGGTGCACGGGTCCGTGCGTGACGCCGATGCCGAAGCGGAATCGGCCGGCGCTGACCTCGTGAATGAACGCCGCCTGCGCCGCGAAGTCGGACGGCTGGCGGAGGTAGATCGGCTGGATGGTGGTGCCGAACGGGATCGTCTTGGTCTCGAGGGCGAGCGCGACGGCGAGGCCCATCGCGTCGCCAAAGCTGGGCAGGTAGATGCCCTGGTAGCCGCGGCGTTCGATCTCCTGCGCGAGCTCGATGGTGGCACGGCGGCGGCCGGCGACGGCGGCGAGGGACAGGGCTGGCATCTGCATCGTGGGCTCCTGGAAGCTAGAGGCTGGAGGTCGATTCAGGAGAAGGATGAGGCACGTTGAGGCAGAGTGCCAGCCTTGAAGCAGGCGGCCGGTCATACCTGGCCGATCGGCTATACCAATCGCCAGCGACTCAATCGCCGACGGCCGAGGTTAGTGTCCGGGAACGAGGCGCACGTCGTCGAGCGCACCGACGATGCGGGTGATGGCGTGGCTGACGTCGCGGCGGGAGCGCCAGCGGCGGTACATGTTCGAGCGCTTGTACCAGAAGTCGCTCCAGAGGTGGAAGCCTCCGAGCGTGGAGCGGGCGGCGGTGCGCGGCGTGAAGGCGAGCGTGAGCTTCGGCACGTCCTCGAACAGCGGTCGCGGCGCGGCGTCTAGCCTGCCGTCGGCCAGCGCTCCCGCGAGGAACGCGACCAGCGCGTCTTCTTCGCGCTCTTGCCGGGAGCCGGTGGCGTGCTTCGCCGGATACTCGATCTTCGCATCGATTGGCCCGTGCATCTCGCCGACGAGCAGCCGCGCGATGATGCGCGCGTACGTGCGCAGGCGGCGGTTGTCGTCCAGGCGCGCGGCGATCAGCGCTTCGGTGCCGCGCGCGGACGTGAGCAGCACGGCGTCCACGTCCTGCAACTCGGCGGCGTCGTCGCAGTGCACGGCCATCTCTTCGAGCATGGCGCGCAGCCGGTACGTGCGCAGGCGCACGTCGCCGTCGATCGGCAACGAGCGGAGGCGGTCGCGCAACTGGCGGCGCGTGTCATCGAGCACGGCGGTGTCGATCATACTCGCAGCTCCTGTTGCGCGGGCGTTGGCTGCAGGCCGAGAAGGTGCCAGAGCAACCAGCGGCGCACCACCATCTGGTCCGATCGCGAGAGGGCGCGATACTTGCGGAGCAGGTCGTCGAATTGCGCCATGTCGCCCCGCGTCCACGGCAGGGAGTAGCCACCGAGCTCCAATATTTCGCGCAGGTGCTCAGAGCTCAGCGCGTGGCAGCATAGAGCCCAGCCGACCATGCGTTCCAGCGTGAGCGGCACTTCGCCCTGTCCCTGCTCGTATCGGGACACCATGCTCTGGCTGATGTGGAAGCCGAGCTCGTCGAGTTCGTACGCGAGCTGGGCCTGCGAGCGATCGCTGCCGCGCATCCCGCGGAGACCGCTGCCGATGCGGCTGCGGATGGCGTCCCAGCGGGCGATCTGGACCTCGTCGCGTTCCGGCATGGGTACATGGTAGCACCGGCGCGTAGGCGTGCAATTCTGGGCGTGCATGGGGCACGGCGGCGCGTATTGGACTGGAACGCTGGAACCAGCGACGCACGCTGTTCCGGCGTCCAGGTTCCTGCTGCCAGACTACGGGTAGCCGTAACGGCCGACGAACCACTGGTACGCGAGCGACGAGATCTCCTGGCCGAGGGGGATGTCGTCGTACTTGCCCGGGACGTCCTCGGTGAAGAAGGAGATGGCGTAGCCGTAGCGCTCGCCGCCGCGCTCGTACCAGACGATGCCGATGTCGTTGTCCGCCCAGCCTTCCTCGTAGAGGAAGCCGTTCTTGTGCGACACGATGGCGCCGTCGCTCGTGCCCACCGGGATGAGGTAGTTGAGTCCCGGCTTGACGAGCGTCATTTTGTAGAGCAGGTAGTCGCGCCAGAAGGGCGCCAGCACCCGGCCGTCCCACAGCGCCTGCAGACCGCGGTTGACGTCGAGGGCGGTGATAGTGTTTCCGGCGCCCCGCAGCGACTCGTCGGGGAACGCCGGCGGGTGGTCCAACTGCGTGTCTGTCATGCCGAGCGCGTGCATGAAGTCGTTCACGCGATCGATGCCGGTGAAGAGATCGCCGTCGCCGACCCAATCCCGCATCAGCCGTCGCGCGGTGATGGGATTCGATCCGAAGATCGTCTGGCCGATGAGGTCGCCCGGCGCTGGCTCCGGGTACCTGCCGGCCTGGAGGTCCGCCACGACGCGCATCAGGCCGAACAAGTTGATCGTGCAGCCCGGGAGCCTCCGATCGGCGCCGTTGATATCGATCGCCTCACCGGTGCGGAGATCGGTGATGGCGATCGCGGTGTCGATTGTGCCGCCGTCGATCGCCGACGCGATCCGGTCACGCAGGGCGAGCATGTCGGGCGCGGGTGGCGGATCGGCGGCCGCCGCGTCGCATACCGGTGTGTAGAACGACAGGGTCTGGCTCGACCGCCAACCGGCGGACGTGAGCGTGTTGACACGGGCGAAGTGCGTGGCGCCCTGGCGCAGGCCGTCCCACACGTATCCGTACATGCCGGGCCAGAAGCCGCCGGCGTCGACGAACGTGCCAGGCGCGAAGCCATTATTGTAGAGGCTGAGATCGAGGTACTGTGCTCCGGCGCCGGAGGGCGTCCAGAGGAAGATCGCCCGGACCGAATGTGCCGTGGCACCCAGGCACTCCGAGACCATGATGCCGGGACCGAGCGCAGCGAGCGACGGCGGTGGCGCGGGCGTTGGTGCCGGCGTCGGAGTTGACGTGGGCGCCGGCGTTGGCGAGACGGACGGACGGGCCGGCGATCGCGTCGGCGTCGCAGTCCGCGTACCGCTGTACCAAGGGGTGGGCGATCACGACGGTGCCGGCGCCGACGGCGGCGAGCAAACCGGCGGCTGCCGAGAGGACGAACGCGGCGCCGAGGATCCATTTCAACCGGGACGAGACCTCCGCTGCTGATGGCGCCGCTGCCGCAATTCTGATCGACGGGCGCTCGTGGATCAATCGTGCCGGAGGCTGGCGCGTGCGGCAGGCGCTGGTACGCTACCGAAGATCCGATGGAGTTGTTGATTCGCAAGCTACGGCCTGGGGCGCGACTGCCGGTTCGCGCCACGGATGGTGCGACCGGCTTCGACCTGCACGCGTGCCTCGACGCGCCGCTGCGGCTGACACGCGCGCCGCAGATGGTGCCGACGGGTATCGCACTCGAATTCCCGCGCGGGTTCGACGCGCAGGTGCGGCCCCGTTCCGGGTTGTCCTCGAAGGGCGTCGGCGTGGCGTTCGGCACCGTGGACGCGGACTATCGGGGGGAATTGCACGTGACGATGTGGACGTTCGGCGATGCCGAGACGTACGAGTTGCGGCACGACGATCGCATCGCACAACTCGTCGTGGTCGCGCTGGCGCCGGTCGATGTGGTGGAGGTGTCCGAGCTGTCTGAGACGCCCCGCGGCGACGGTGGGCACGGCTCCACGGGGCGGTGACGGCAGCGGCGACGGCGTTGCCGAGAGTCAGGACGCCTGCAGCATCCCTTATACTGAAGGCGCCAGCGGGCCGGGTGGCCGCTTGTGCCGTTTCGGCGGTGCGAGAGGAAAGTCCGAACTCCACAGGGCAGGGTGCCGGCTAACGGCCGGGCGTTGCGAAGCGACGGAAAGTGCCACAGAAACATACCGCCCGCCTCGGCGGGTAAGGGCGAAATGGTGCGGTAAGAGCGCACCGGCGGAGCGGAGACGCCACCGCCGGGAAAACCCCACCCGGAGCAAGGCTACATAGGGGACCACGCTCGCTTCGGCGAGCTAAGGACGGCCCGTCCGAGCGTCCCGGGTAAGCCGCTCGAGCTGGCGGGCAACCGCCAGCCCAGATAGATGGTCACCGCGCGCAAGCGTACAGAATTCGGCTTACAGGCCCGCTGGCGCACCTCAGCCGAAATCTGCGCAGGCTCCACTCGTCCCCGATCGGGTCGGGCGGCTGAGGATTCTCCATCATTTGCCCGCCGCAGCCCCACGCCCCACAATGTTGCGTCAGAAGGAGACACCGCATGAAGACCCTGCTCATTGTCACTCTCGCGGTTGGCGCCCTGCTCGCAGCATGCGGCGGCGACAGCAACTCGTCGTCCAAGACACCGTCCGGCGCGGCCACCGTCTCCTCCGGCGGCGTGAAGCCCGCGCAGTCCACGACCGCCTCCGCGCAGCCGACACCAGCCGCACAGCCGACGACCGCTGCCGCACAACAGAGCGACGGCAACGCACCCGGCATCCCGCCGCTCACCGGGCCGATCCAGACGACAGCCAGCGGCCTCCGCTACATCGACGAGAAGGTCGGCGACGGCGCATCGCCCAAGCCGACCGACAACGTCACGGTCCAACTACACGGGCTGGCTCACTGATGGCAAGAAGTTCGATAGCTCGGTCGACCGCGGCCAGCCCGCGACCTTCCCGCTCAACGGCGTCATCACGGGCTGGACCGAAGGCCTTGGCACGATGAAGGTCGGCGGTAAGCGGCGTCTGATCATTCCCGGTCCACTCGCTTACGGCGCGTCCGGCCGACCGCCGACTATCCCGGGCAACGCGACGCTGATCTTCGATGTCGAGCTGATCAAAATCAACTAACATCTGCGCGGTGCGAGCGCAGCCCGCGGGGTTCGTGCGCGATCAGTTGAGGCTGGCTATCGCTGCCTCGATGGCGCTTGACCGGCGCCTGCGGCGCCTAGATCACTCCGTCCTCGCGCAGCTTGCCGATCTCGTCCCAGCCGTACCCTGCTTCCAACAGGATCTCCTCGGTGTGCTGCCCGAGCTCCGGCGCCGGCCCGCGGACTCCGACGCGCGCCCTGCTGAACTTCACCGGCGTGTCGACGACTTCGATCTCGCCCGCCTCCGGATGCTCGATCTTCGCGAACGCGCCCCGCGCTCGCGACTGTGCGTCGCCGACAGCTTCCTTCACGGTCAGCGCGGGCGCCCAGATGAGGTTGTATGCGTCGAGCAACGGCGCCCACTCCTCCAGCGTCCGTTGAGCGAAGAGTTCGTCGAGCAGGGCGATCAGCTCCTCCCGGTTCTCGTAGCGGCTTGCTAACGTGGCGAAGCGGGGATCATGCTCGAGGTCCTCGCGCGCGATGGCCCGGCAGAACCCGGGCCAGTACGTGTCGGCCACCAGCATCACGAGCATGAGCCAGCGCCCGTCGCGCGTGCAGTAGCTGTTCCAGATGGGGTTGGGAACGGAGGCCCGCGAGGCTCTGCGCACGTCCGCACCCATCAACGCCGCCTGGACGTCGTTTCCGAGCACCCACAGTCCGGTGTTATGCAGCGAGACGTCCACAACCTGGCCTTTGCCGGTGCGCTGGCGATCGAGGAGCGCCATGGCCACCGATCCGGCGATCAGCAACGCGGTCGTGTGATCCCCCATTCCCGGCCGCTGAGGAGGCGGCGGGTCCGTCGGCTCGCCCAGCAACCCCATGATGCCGGAGCGAGCCCAGAAGGCGGCGTAGTCGTAGCCCGGCCGGTTACGGTCGGGCCCCTCGGAGCCGTAGCCCGTCACGCTGACGTAGATCAGGTCGGGCCGATGATCTGTGAGATCGTCGTAGGTCAGGCCGTAGCGTTGGCGCCGATGAGGGAGAAGATTGGTGACGACGACGTCAACGTCCTTGACCAATCGATAGACAACCTCGCGGGCTGCGGGCCGGTCGAGGTTCAGGGTCATGCCCTTCTTGCCGCGGTTGTCCGCCACGAACGAAACATTGAAGTCGAAGTCGTAACCGGCCGCGCGCGGCCGCAATCCGCGATAGGGATCGCCGGATGCTGGCTCGACCTTGACGACGTCCGCGCCGAAGTCGGCGAGGAGTGCACACCCGGCGGGGGCCGCCAGCCAGTTCGCGACTTCGAGCACTCGCACACCCGCGAGCGGTCCTTCCATCAGCCGTCTCCCTTGTTCTCGTCACTCCGCGCAAGCGTACCCAGCGTGCGACGGGCACTTTCATCGAACCCCTATGGGCACTGCCGTCAGAGCGCCACGTCAACGGCGGGATTGCGCTCGCCGATGATGTCCTCCATCCGGGTTCGTATCTGCTCCTTCCATTCGGGGTGGGGAAGGATCCAGAATCGCTCGCTGCGGATGGCGTCGACGACCATTCCGGCTATTTCGCTCGGATCGGTTCCGCCTCCGACGAACTGCCGCACGGCCTGTTCCATGAGCGCCGCCTGGGGAGGCGGCGTGCCCGCACTCGGCTCGTTCCGCAGCGATGCGGGGCGGTTCCGCTCCGCATCCATCAACTGCGTCTTCACCCAGGCCGGGCAGAGCACCGACACCTTCACGCGGGAACCGACCGCAGCGAGCTCGCGATGCAGCGATTCGGACAGGTTCACGACGCCGTGCTTCGCGACGCCGTACGTCGACCACCACGGTCCGCCGGCCACGAGCCCGGCCATCGATGCGGTGTTGACGACGTGGCCTTCGCTGTCTTGCTTCAGCATGATCGGGACGAAGGCGTGGATGCCGTGGAGCACGCCCCAGAGGTTCACGCCGAGCACCCACTGCCAGTCCGTCTCGGTCAGCTCCCAGGACGCGCCCATGACGGGGGACACGCCCGCATTGTTGCAGAGGATGTGCACGGCCCCGAAGGCGTCGATGGTTCGCCGGGCCAGAGCCTCGACGTCGCCGGCACGGGAAACGTCGGTGGGAATCGCCAGAACCGTCGCACCGCCGGCCTTCAGTTCGGCTTCGGCGCGAGCCAGCGCGCCCTCCTCGACGTCGGCGAGAACGACCTTCATCCCTTCCGCCGCGAAACGCTCGGCCATCGCTCGTCCGATGCCGCTGGCCGCGCCGGTGACCACGGCCACCTTGCCTCCGAACTCTTTCATTGCCGCTCCTTTTCCGCCCGCTATGACACAATCTGTGCTCCGGTGCGCTCCCGGCAGCCCCTTCATATCAGCATCACGCGCTTCGCAGAAGACGGACCGGCATTAAGCATGCCTTCGGTCGTGGCGCTTGAGCGCGACGCCTCGCCATCTTGAACAAGTCCTACTCGATCCACCGCCGCGTTGCGTCCATTGGTCCCGAGTACCCGGTCCAAATGGCCCTGTCGGGCCCGACCGACTACAGGTAGCATCGCGGCAAGGCTGGAACGATCGTTCCATAGAGGTGCAGCGTGACGACAGCCACCACCGGTGCTGACACTCGTGAACGGGTGATGCGCGCCGCGGCCGAGTTGTTCGCCTCCCATGGCTTCGCAGGCACCAGTATCTCCGCGATTCGCAACGCGTCAGGTGCACTGCCGAGTTCCATCTACTGGGAGTTCGGCAACAAGGAAGGGATCCTGCTCGCCGTACTCGAGGACTCTGCGGCACGCTGGCTGGAGCAGGCCCGAGCGTGCGCGGTGCGGGCCATGGCGCAGCCAACTCCATCGGCGACGCTCCGGCTGGGCGCGTACCTGGAGTATCTCGCAGACGCACTCGCACAGCGGCCCGAGTTCCTGCGCCTGCTGCTCCTACTGTCGCTGGAGCGAAGAGACGTCGATGAGCGTTCGCTGCAGGCGATCCGCCAGGTTCGGCAGCGTGCGATCGAAAGCCTTGCCCAACTGTATGCGGAGGCCGGAATCGTGGATCCGGCGCTGCAGGGGTCCGCTGGTATCGAGCTCGCGCGCGTGAGCCTGGCGTTCTTCGACGGCGCGTTCGTGGCGGCGCAGGTCGATCCGGAAACGACGGACTTGCGCCGCATGTTCTCGCTTCTTCACGCGGGTATCACGGCTGCTGTGACAACGTCGGGCCGGTTTCGGGAATCGTCGAGGGAGATCGAGGCAGCGGCAACTGATTGATGCCGAAGGGATTGACATGAGAAGCGGCAAGACCGAGGACACGTACCGAGACTCACTGGCATGGGACAAGGTTGCGCGATCGACGCACTGCGTGGATTGCCAGCCGGGAAACTGCCCGTACTACGTGTTCGTCAAAGACGGCGCGATCGTAGGCACCGAACCCATCGGTGCGATGGCGTCGGTGGAGAACGGTCTGCCCGACCTCAACCCGATGGGGTGCCAGAAGGGCGCCGCGTGGCACCTCCTGCTCAACGGGCAGGAGCGCGTGCTCCATCCGCTGAAGCGGGTGGGCGAGCGGGGAGCAGGCAACTGGCAGCAGGTGAGCTGGGACCAGGCGCTCACCGAGATCGCCGATCACCTGCTGGACGCGATCGAGGAGGTCGGTCCGGACTCGATCATCCACGAAGGCACCCCTGCGGAGGGCGGCCTCCTTGCGATGATGCCGTTCAGCCGGCTCACCAGCCTGCTGGGAGCAACGCGGACCGACGTCAACGCCGTGATCAACGACAACTCCCCCGGCACCTACCTGACATACGGGAAGTTCGACCCGGTCCTCAGCATGGATGACATGTACCACGCGGAGCTGGTGATTTACGCGCACGTCAATCCAGCGTACACCCAGATCCCCACCGCGCACATCGCGTCCGAGGCGAGGTATCGCGGTACCGAGATCGTGCTCGTGGCGCCGGACTGCAGCCCGTCGCACGTCCACGCCGATTATTTCGTGCCGGTCCGGCCCGGAACCGATGCCGCGCTCGCACTCGCGATGGCGCAGGTCATCATCGAGGAGCGCCTGTACAACGCGAACTTCGTAGGCGAGCAGACGGACCTGCCCCTGCTCGTGCGGCGCGACAACCAGCGTTTCCTGCGCGAGTCGGACATGGTGGAGGACGGGCGCGACGACCAGTTCTACCTGTGGGACGGCCAGAATAATGCGGCGGTGCCCGCGCCGCGCGAGACGCTCTCGTTGGGCGGCATGGAACCGCTTCTTACGGGGGAACACTCCGTCCGGCTGAAGGACGGCGCGGTGGCACGTGTCGTGCCGGTGTTCGAGGTCGTGACGCAGATGCTACAGGAGTACACGCCCGAGCGGGCGTCGCTTATCTGCGGCGTCCACCCGGACGTGATGCGCACGCTGGCCCGCAAGGCTGCGTCGAAGCGTACGACGCTCATCTGCGGCGCGACAGCGCAGAAGTACTATCACGGCGACCTGATGCTGAGGGCGTACCTGCTCGTGCTCGCGCTCACGGGCAACTGGGGCCGCAAGGGCACGGGTTCGACGGAATGGTCGACGGCCGGATTCGACGGCCCGTTCATGTACGGCATGAAGCAGGGAGAGGGCGCTGAGGCGGCCCGGAAGGTCGTGCAGCTGAAGGAGTTGATGGCCGCGGCGATCAAGCAGCAAGATCCGACGATGACGGATGAGATGGCGCACAACGGCCTCATGGAACGGATGGCCGCGAGCGGCGCCGGCGCCGGTACCCCGCCAGCCTTCCTCTGGTACTACCACTGGGGCTTCGCGGAGGACTGGAACCGCCGCGAATGGAATGATCCGTTGATGACGCGTCCGTTCGACGAGTACGTGAAGGAGTCGGTTGACGCCGGGTGGTGGCAGGGCGTCACACACCCCGGTCCCGACTATCCACCGCGCGTCTACATCGAGGTCGGCGGGAACGCGCTCCGGCGCACGCGCGGCGGACGTAAGCGTCTGCTTCGCTCGCTCTGGCCTCAGCTGAAGTGCATCGTGTCCGTCGACTGGCGCATGTCAACGACGGCCATGGCGTCCGATTACGTCCTGCCCGCCGCCCATCACTTCGAGAAGGTCAGCTTCCAGTTCCCGAACCCGTGGATGATGAACCTGACCATGGGCGACCGCATCGTTGAGCCGGCCGGCGACTCGCGAAACGAGGTGTCGATGGCGCTCCTGCTGGCGCAGAAGGTGCAAGAGCGGGCGCGGGCGCGAGAGATGCTGACGTCGCGCGACGCTGCCGGCACCGAGCGTCGACTCGATGACTTCGCTGATCAGTACACCGGCGGCGGGAAACTGTGGATCGACGAAGAACAGATCGCGCAGGAATGGGTGCAGGACAGCGCCGCCACCGGCAGCCTCCCGGCGGGCACGACGCTCGACTTGCTCCGCGAGAAGGGGCACATCCGCTTCACCGGCTGGGGCAACGGCCCGGGCGCGTTCAGCCAGGCTTCGGACATCAAGCCGGACGAAACGCACAACCCGCTCCGGTGGCACACTGAGGACAAGATCCCGTATCCGACGCTGACACGTCGCGCCCAGTTCTACATCGACCACCCGTGGTTCATCGAGGCGGACGAGGCGCTGCCGCGCCACAAGGAGAATCCTCCGCAGGGCGGGGACTACCCCTTCATGCTCACGAGCGGGCACAGCCGCTGGAGCGTGCACTCCATGAACATCACCGACCGGCTGCTGCTCCAGACCCACCGTGGTACCCCGCATGTCGTGATCAACAACGACGACGCAGGGCGGCTGGGTATCGCCGACGGTGACGATGCTGAGGTGCACAACGACCTCGGCTCCTTCGTCGCGGCGGCGAAGATATCGCCGTCCGTACGGCCCGGACAGGTGATCTCCTACAACGGCTGGGAGCCCTACATGTACGCGTCGTGGGACAGCGCGGCTGATCTCGAACCGGGGATGGTGAAGTGGCTGCACTTTGCGGGCGGCTACGGCCATCTTCGCTATCGGCCGCTGCAATGGCAGCCGGTGCCCTTCGACCGCGGCGTGCGCGTCGACCTGCGTCGGGCGCCGGCGATGAACGAGGAGGCATAGGTGGCGTACGTAGCCGACACCTCAGACCTGACGAGCGAGCAGATCGCGATCAAGCAGCAGGCGCATCGGTTCGCGGCAGAGGTGCTGCGCCCGGCGGGCATCGAGCTTGACGCGCTGACGGCCGACGAGGCGATCGCGCCTGGCTCGCCGCTGTGGGACGTCTTCAAGAGCGCGTATCAGGCGGGTTACCACGTGCGCGGCATGCCGCCGGAGCTCGGCGGCGCGTCGCTCGGACCGCTGGAGTCGCACCTGATCGGCGAGGAGTTCGGATGGGGGAGCGGCGGACTGGCGATCGCGCTGGCGACGGCCGGCATGCCGTTCATGTTCGCGGCGATGACCGGCAACCCGGACCTGATGCGCGAGGTCGTGATGCCGTTCGTTGAGGACCGCGAAGGCAAATACGTCGGCTGCTGGCCGGGGACCGAGCCGGACCACGGTTCCGACACGATCTGGGCGACGGGGGACTTCGCGAGCGCGGACATCCACATGGATTGTATCGCCCGGAAGGACGGCGACGAGTGGGTGATCCACGGCCAGAAGTCGGCCTGGGTCTCCAACGGCACCATCGCGACGCACGCGCTGCTCTGGGTCGGCGTGTACCCGGAGCGCGGCATGTCCGGCAACGCGTTCATCGTCGTCCCGCTGAACCTTCCCGGCGTCTCTCGTGGCAAGCCGACGAACAAGACCGGCCAGCGCGCGCTCAACCAGGGCGAGATCTTCTTCGAGGACGTGCGCGTCCCGAGCTACTACATGGTCGTCCCGCCGGATGCGATGCCGGTGTTCCAGCCACGGCTCTTCGCCGCGACGAACGCGTCGATTGCGACGACGTTCGTCGGCGTCGCACGCGCGGCGTTCGAGGAGGCGCTGGCGTATTGCGAGCAGCGCGTCCAGGGCGGCGTGCCGATCGCGCGGCACCAGCTCGTGCACCGCAAGCTGTTCGACATGTTCACGAAGGTTGAGGCGGCCCGCGCGCTGTCCCGCAAGGCATCGCTGAGGCTGCAGTCCGGGTTGCCGTCGATCCACTACTCCGTCGCCGCGAAGGTCTACTGCACGCAGACCGCGCTCGACGTGGCGTCGGCCGCCGCGCAACTGCACGGTGGCATGGGGCTCGTGCGGGGCGTCCTGGTCGAGCAGCTGGTGCGCGACGCGCGGGCGGCGATCATCGAGGACGGCGAGAACGAGATCCTGGCGCTGACCGCGGCGCGCGAGCTGTTCCAGCAGCCGCTGAATGCGCCTGCGTGAGGGAGGGGTCCAAGAGCCATGCCACGCGCGATTGACATCCACGTGCACGCGCCATACGAGAGGCGCCAGTCCCGCGAAGGCGCTGGGTCGAAGCTCGCGCAGATCGCCGAGGCGGCGCAGGCGTACTTTCGCTCGGGACCGGTGCCGAAGAGTGTCGAGGAGATGGCCGCGTATTACGAGGAGCGGGACATCTTCGGTGTGCTCCTGGCCGAGAACTGGGAATCGACCAGCGGCATCCCGCCGATCAGCAATGACTTCATCGCCGGCATCGTTCGCAACTACCCCAGTCAGTTCATCGGCTTCTGCTCGGTCGACCCGTGGCAGGGCCGCAAGGCACTGGACGAGGTTCGGCGGAGCTCGGAGGAGCTCGGCCTCCGTGGTGTGAAGTTCCATCCGTCACTCCAGGAGTTCTTCCCCAGCGATCCGCGTGTTCGTCCGCTCTTCGAGGAGTGCGCGCGGCTGAAGATGCCCGTGCTGATCCACACCGGCATGACGGGCTTCGGCGCGGGCATGCCGGGCGGCGCCGGCATGCGGACGAAGTACTGCGCGCCGATCCCGTACATCGACGACCTCGCGGCGGACATACCGGAGCTTACGATCATCATGGCGCATCCGGCGTTTCCCTGGGTCGACGAGCAGATCGCGGTGTTGATGCAGAAGGGCAACGTGTTCATGGACATCTCGGGCTGGTCGCCGAAATACTTCCAGCCGCAGCTCATCCAGTACGCCAACACCCTCCTGCAGGACAAGGTGATGTTCGGGTCGGACTATCCGCAGATCACGCCCGACCGCTGGCTGGGCGACTTCGCGGCGGCGCCGTTCCGGGACGAAGTGCGAGAGAAGATCCTGTGGAAGAACGCCAACCGGATCCTCGGTCTTGGGCTAGACGGGTAACCAGCTTCTCCAGTCCCCCGTGTATTGGCCGTCTCAAGCGTGTCTGGCTCGACCGCGACGGGAACACTACTATTGATGGCGCGCCACCGGCGCTGGAAAGGGACGAAGATACATGGAGCAGATCGTCACACCAAGCGGGCTCAAGTACATCGACGAGGTCGTCGGCACCGGCGAATCGCCCACGAAGGGCAAGCCCGTGAAGGTCCATTACACCGGCCGTCTCACAGACGGCAAGAAGTTCGACAGCTCCGTCGATCGCGGCGATCCGTTCGTCTTCTCGATCGGCGTCGGGCAGGTCATCAAGGGCTGGGACGAAGGCGTCATGTCGATGAAGGTCGGCGGCAAGCGCCAGCTCATCATCCCGCCCGACCTTGGCTACGGCGCGCGCGGCGCCGGTGGCGCCATCCCGCCGAACGCAGAACTGATCTTCGACGTGGAGCTGCTCGGCGTCGGATAGAGCACCAGCGCCTACAACGTCGACCGCAGGAACGCGAGCACCGCTTCGTTGAACGCGTGCGGCTGCTCGAAGTACGTCGAGTGGCCGCTGTGTTCGATCGCCACGAACTGCGACCCCGGCGTGGCCCGGTGGCACGCCTCGATGATCTCCGGCGGCGTGACCGCATCGTGGTCGCCCACCAGGAACAGGATCGGGAACTCCGCCTGCGCCAGCCGCTCGGCCGAGCTGCCGCGATAGCCGGGGATCGGCGCCAGGAAGTCTTTCGGCCGCGGCGGGTTCAGCCGCCCGATCGACCGGTAGAGGAACTCCATCGCCGCCGCCCGCTCCTTCAGTGCGGGCGAGACGGACCGCTTGCCCAGCGGCAATTGTCCCATCTCGGTGTCGCGGTACGCGTCCTGCAGCTGGCGCACGTCGTCGTCGATGGCGCCGCCCGTCGTGCCGGCAAGCACCAGCCCCTTGCAGCGCCCCGGGTTCAGCAGCGAAAACGCCACCGCCGTTCTCCCGCCCATCGACTGGGCGACGATGCGGACCTCATCGATCTCCAGCGTGTCGAGCAGCGCCCGCAGGTCATCGTGGAAGCCCCGCCGTCCTCGCCGGCCCGTCCCCATCGCCGTCGACCGATCGCCCGAATGCGCGGTGGTCGAACGTGATGCAGCGGAAGTGCTTGGAGAATTCCGGAACCTGCTGCCACCAGCTCAGGTGGTTGCCGCCGGCTCCGTGCGCGAATACGACGGCCGGCCCCGAGCCGTGCGACTCGTAGTACAGGCTGATTCCGTTGACAGGGGCGAAGGGCATGCGTGGATTCTAGGAGGTGCCCGGGACAAAAGGAATCGCGAGGGCGGGGCCCTCGCGATATCTTCGACACCAGTGCTTGGAGTGCCGGGCCAGGACGCTAAGTCTATCTCGCCACGAGTATTGTGAGCGTCCTGGCCCTACCGGATGTCCCGCGTGCAGGAGGTCAGCTTGCACGGAGAGAAAAGCCCTACAGCGACATCTTAGAGCCGCCGTGTTAAACACGTGTTAACCACGCCCTAACAATGCATGACGCATGACCTTCGGCGTGAACCCCGGATTCCGGCTCGAGCTTGTACGGTCGCTGAAGCTGCGATTCCGTCGCTCCCGCCGAAATCGCCCCTCGTTGGCGTTCGCGCTAACCTGAATCGTGCAACCCGTGCGCTCCACCCCGAAAGTCGACGCCTGTGCCTAAGTGGATGCCGCTTCTCGGTGGCATGACCGTTTTCGTCGTCGCCGTCGTCGCGCTCCTCATGTGGCTGATATTCGGCGGCAGCACAGGGAAGCAGCGCGGCCTCGTCGTGGTCAATCTGCGTTCCACCGAGGTCGTGCTCACGCTCGACGATGGTCAGACCGCGCATCTCAAGCCCAGCGAATCCGCGACGGTCTTCGCGGTCAAGGCCGACTTCCCTCAAACACTGCGTATCAGCGGGCACCGACGGCACACCCATCTTCGAGCAACGGGTCGACTACAGTTCGCTCGTTGATGCGGAGTTCCGCATCGCCATAGGTGAAGATCGCATCGTCTTGCCGGTGAAACCGCCGGGCTCGTAGCTGCTTGAGTGCACCGTCCCTTGAAGGAGACCCGTTACGGCAGCCCCGCGGCCGCCAACCGCTCGCGCATCTTCGACTCCGTCAGAAACCCGAACTGCAATGCCGCGATGTTGCCCTCGCGGTCGATAAAGAAGCTGTCCGGCAGGCCCTGCAAGCGATACTGCTCGTACACGCTGCCGGTGCGGTCGAGCAGCAGCGGCAGGCGCAGATCGCGCGACGAGAAGAACGACGTCGCGGTCTCCTGGTCGTCCTGCCAGTTCACCGCCAGGACCTCTAAGCCGTCCGCGCGCTTCTCGTCGTAGAGCTTCTGGATGTCCGGCAGCTCTTTCTTGCACGGCAAGCACCACGCCGCCCAGAAGTTCACCCACACGACCTTCCCCCGGAGGTCGCTCAGCTTGACGAGGTCGCCATTTGTGTTCCGCAGCACGAAGTCGGGCGCTGGTTGTCCTTTGACGGGCTTGTGGTCGTCGAGCGGGCCCAGCCCTTCCTCGGGCGCGGCAGAGGCGACCGCGGTCGGCGCGCCGGCGGTGCTGACGGGTCCGGTCGATCCATCCCCTCGCTGCGCGCGCACGACGAGCGCGGCGCCTCCGAGCGCCGCTAGCAGCACGACGGCGACTACGGCGCGCACGAGCGGCCGTTCCAGCAGCGCCGGGGCTGTCGGTGGGGAATCCTGCATCTCTCTCACTATACGGCTCAGACGGGCGTCGGGGCTCGTACGCGCGGGGCAGATGTCGCGAACCCAAACCACAACCGCAACCCTGGCGTGGCGGATTCCTGACCGAATCGCTAGACTTCATGCAGATTCCACATACTGCCGGAGGATCCCACAGTGCCAACGTACGAATACGCCTGCGAAGGCTGCGGTAATCGCTACGAAAAACGCGAGGGCTTTGACGCGCCGGCGCGCCAGAAGTGCCCCAGGTGCAAGAAGGCCGCCCAGCGCGTCCTCTTCGCCCCGCCCGTGGTGTTCAAAGGCAGCGGCTTCTACAAGACCGACAACCGCGGCTCCTCGTCCCGCGATGCGTCATCGGAGGCACCGGCCAGCGAACCCGCGGCGACGCCCGCGGCTCCGGCAGGCGGCCACTCACACGGCGCCGGCGGCCACAGCCACGACGCGCCCAGCCCCGCGCCAGACACCAGCACTTCAACCGAGACCGCAGCGGCGACCTAGCCGGTGCGCGTCGTCATCCAGCGCGTCACCCGAGCCAGCGTCACGGTCGACGCCCGCACCGTCGGCGAGATCGGGCCCGGCCTCGTTCTGCTCGTCGGCGTGGCCCCGGACGACAATGCCGCCGTTGCGCGCCGCGTCGCCGGCAAGGTCGCGGAGATGCGCATCTTCGCCGACGACGCCGGCCGCTTCGACCGCTCGCTGCTCGACACGGGCGGCGCCGCCCTCGTCGTCTCGCAGTTCACGCTGCTCGCCGACGTGCGGAAGGGGCGTCGCCCAGGGTTCACCGACGCTGCGGCTCCCGACCTGGCCGCGCCGATCGTCGATGCGTTCGCGGACGCGCTGCGGGCGCTCGGCGTCACGGTAGCGACGGGCGTGTTCGGCGCGAAGATGTCGGTGTCGCTCGTGAACGACGGGCCGGTGACGATCGTGCTCGACAGCGACGACCTCGATCGGCCGCGACGCTCGTAGCCGCTACTCGGGCGTCCACACCAGGCAGTCGCCGCGGCCGCAGGCCTCCATCACCAGGTCCGCCGTTTGGTCCGCGGTCATGCCGCTGTTGTCGATCGTGCATCCCGCGAAGGCGCCGTGCGCGACGAACTGCCGGTGCAGGTCGCGATGCTGCGCTTCCTGCATGCGTCGCGTCGAGTCGCGCGGGTCTACGCGACGCATCGTTTCCTCGAGCGGCGGCATCAGGAGCACGAACTGCACCGGCACGCGGGCGGGGCGCAGCTCCTCGAGATAGATCGGCAGCAGGTGCGGTCCGATGACGCCGTCGATGAAGACGGCGAACAGATCCTGCGCGTAGGCCGTCGCCGCGCGAGCGACGGCGCGCGTCACCATCCGGTTCTGCGCGTCGGAGCCGGCGTGCATCGGATTCATCCGGCCCATCCGGATCGCTTCGAAGAAGGCGTCCGTCTCGATGTGTACGGTGCGGTCGTAGCGTTCACACAGCGACTCCGCGACGCTGCTCTTGCCCGCGCCCGAAGGTCCGCTGATGATCACGATCTGCGACATCAGCCCTCGCCGATGTCGAGGCTGATGTCCAGCGACGGCGCCGAGTGCGTCAGCCGCCCGATCGAGATGTAGTCGACGCCCGTCGCCGCGATCGCGCGCACGTTGTCGAGCGTCACGCCGCCGGACGCCTCGACCAGCGCGCGGCCGTCGACGATCTCGACGCAACTGCGGATCTCGTCGACGTCCATGTTGTCGAGCAGGATGATGTCCGCGCCGCCCTCCAGCGCTTCCTTCAGCATCACGAGGTTCGTCACCTCCACCTCGATGCGCATCGTGTGCGGCGCCGTCTGGCGCGCCAGCGCCACGACGTCCGACAGGTCGTCGATGCCGCGCGACCGCACCGCCGCGATGTGGTTGTCCTTGATCAGCACGCCCGATGCCAGGTTGAAGCGATGGTTCTGGCCGCCGCCGCAGCGCACGGCGTAGCGCTCGAGCTGCCGCAGGCCCGGCGTCGTCTTGCGCGTGTCGAGGATCACCGCCTTCGTGCCCGCGACCGCGTCGACGAACTCGCGCGTCAGCGTGGCGATGCCCGAGAGCCGCTGCAGGAAGTTCAGCGCCACGCGCTCGGCGGACAGGATCGACGCCAGCGATCCCTCGACCTCCGCCAGCCGCGTGCCCGCCGACACGCGGTCGCCGTCCGCGACCAGCGTGTCGAACGCCACCTCCTCGTCGAGCGCGGTCATCGCCGCGGCCGCCACCGGCAGCCCGGCGACGATCCCGTCATCCTTCGCGACGATCGCCCCGGCGCCCCACTGGTCCGGCAGCACGAGCGACCGCGTCGTCACGTCATCGTGCGCCCCGTCCTCCTCCAGCGCGAGGAGCACCAGCTCGTCGATCACATTCGGCGCCGGCGGCTGCAATCCTTCAGGCATATGTCAACGTCCTCGACTGAATCGTAGCGCTCGGCTGACCGCTGGCTCAGGATATCGGGGCGTGAGCTGGGACGAGCACCTCACCCCGGCCTTCGGCCGACCCTCTCCACGCAGTGGAGAGGGTGACTGCAGGCGCTACGCCCGCCGGAACATGATGTGGCGCCGCCACTCGTCGCGCGGTGCCGGGAAGTCGGTGCGGTAGTGCGCGCCGCGGCTCTCTTCGCGGATCAGCGCCGCCTCCGCCATCAGCCGGCCCGCGAGCAGCAGGTTCGCCAGCTCGTGCGACGCGCGGTCCTGCGGCGCCGGCAGCGCCGCTCGCCACGACGCGAGCTGCCGCGTCGCCGCAGCGAGCCCGTCGCCGTCCCGCACGATGCCCACCTTATCCCACATCAGCCCCTGGAGCGACGCGCGGTCCGGCGCCGCGCCCGCCTCGTTCTCGAACGGCGGCAGCGCGCGAGCGTCTTCGGTCAGCGGCGCCGACCCGCCCGCGCTCTCGATCGTGCGCTGCACGATGCGCTTCGCGAAGACGACCGTCTCCAGCAGCGAGTTGCTCGCCAGCCGGTTCGCGCCGTGGACGCCGGTGCAGGCCGCCTCGCCGCAGGCGTACAGCCCCGGCAGCGTCGTCTCGCCCCAGGTGTTCGTCCGCACGCCGCCCATCATGTAGTGCGCCGCCGGCGACACGGGCGCGAAGTCCTTCGTGATGTCGACGCCGTGGTCCAGGCAGTAGCGGTAGATCTGCGGGAAGCGCGCGGTGATCTTCGACGCCGGCAGGTGCGTGATGTCGAGGTACACGCGGTCCGTCCCGGTGCGATTCATCTCCGACACGATCGCGCGCGCCACGATGTCGCGCGGCGCCAGCTCGGCCAGCTCGTGGTAGCCGGGCATGAAGCGCTCGCCCGACGCGTTGCGCAGGATGCCGCCCTCGCCGCGCACCGCCTCCGAGATGAGGAAGATCGGCACGCCGGGCAGCCGCAGCGCCGTCGGGTGGAACTGGATGAACTCCATGTCCGTCACCTCGACGCCCGCGCGATACGCCAGCGCGATGCCGTCGCCCGTCGCCACCTCCGGGTTCGTGCTGACGCGGAAGAGCTGGCCGACGCCGCCCGTCGCGAGGATGATCGCGCCCGCGTCGAACCGCCACGTCGCGTTCGTGCGCGTGTCGAGCGCCTGCAGGCCGACGGCCGCGCCGTTCTCGACGACGATCTCCTCGACCTGCGTGTACTCCTTGATCGTGATGCGCGACATCCGCGCCAGGCCGCTCAGCGAGATCTCGATGTGCGCGCCGGTCGAGTCGCCGCCGGCGTGGAGGATGCGGTTGCGGCTGTGCGCCGCCTCGCGCCCCAGCGCCACCTCGCCGTCCGTGCTGTCGAACGGCACGCCGAAGTTCACGAGGTCGTGGATGCGGTCGGCCGCCGCCTCGACGAGGATGCGCGCCGCCGCTTCGTCGACGAGCCCCGCGCCGGCCTCCAGCGTGTCGCGCAGGTGCAGCTCCGGCCCGTCGTCGTTGCCGACGGCCGCCGCGATGCCGCCCTGCGCGTACTTCGTGTTGCACTCGTCGATGCTGCCCTTCGTGAGCACGCAGACGGAGCCGTGCTCGCGCGCCAGCAGGGCGGCGTAGAGCCCGGCGATGCCGGAGCCGACGATCACGTAGTCGAACCGCTGCGCCATGGTGTGCCACCCTTCGCTGTGCGGCCGCTGAGTTAGTGTCACTAGTACACTAACTCGGTCGTCTCGAACCGTCAACCGGCATCCGCGCGCCCTGCTATCATCTCCAACATGCCCACATCTAACGATCCCGCAACCGCCGCACGCGCGGCCGAAGCCGCATACGACTGGCCCGAGGCGATCCGCCTCTACGAGGAGGCGCTGTCGTCGCTGCCGCGCGAGGGCGACGCGTGGCCGGCGGCGGAGGCGGAGCTGCTGACGGCGCTCGGGCGGTGCTACTGGCGCAACGCGGAGGCGCGGGCGGCGTGGCGGACGCTGATGCGGGCGATCTCGTCGTGCAAGCAGCGGGGCGATGCGGCGGCGCAGGCGCGCGCGACGACGGAGATCCTGCAGATCTGGGGGCCGTGGGAGCGCCACAAGATGCTCGCCGACGACGCGCTCGCCGCGCTCGGCGAGAGCGAGCCGTACCTGCGGGCGCGGCTGCTCGGGCAGACCGACCGCGACGACGAGGCGTTCGCCATCGCCGAGCAGCACGGCTACGACGACGTGCTGGCGTGGCGCATCGCGCGGGCGTCGTGGCGCGCGACCGACGAGGGGCGGTTCGACGAGGCGCAGGCGCTGACGCGGCAGGCGCACGAGGCGCACGACCGTCTCGGCAACTTCGAGGCGGCGTCGGGCTCGCTGCGCGGCATGGGCTTCGGGCTGATGGTGTCGGGCGATCTCGACGCCGGCGAGGCGCTGGCGCGCGAGTCGTACGAGTACGCGGGCCGCTTCAACCTGCGCTTCTACCAGCAGCTCGCGCTGATGGACGTCGTCGGCGCGGTGTACGCGCGCTGCGACTGGGCGGAGTGCGAGCGCCTGCTCGCGGAGACGCCCGGCGACCTCGACTTCCGCGCCGACCTCTTCCGCATGTGGATCGCGGAGCTGCGCGGCGATGCGGCGGCGGCGCGGGCGCTGCTCGTCGACCCGCAGCGGGCGGGCGGCTCGCCCGACGCGGCGGCGCAGATCCACAGCGGCAACGCCGGCGTGCAGTACCGCCTCGGCGAGCACGGCGCCGCACGGGCGGAGATCGCGGCGATGGTCGAGAACTGCCGCACGGAGAACGAGGACGAGCACTACCTGCCGGCCGCCATCGACGCGATCCTGGCGCTTGCGGACGAAGACGTCATCGCGGAGTTCGACCGCCGCATCGCGCCGAAGGAGCGGAAGCGCGGCGGTGCGTACGTGTACTCGACGCTGCAGGGCCGTGCGCTGCACTACACGCGTGGCGCTCTGGCGCTGCGTCTCGGCCGCGAAGACGAGGCGGCACGATGGTTCGAGTCGGGGCTGACGTGGGCCGAGCGCGAGCGCTGCCCGCTGGACGCCGCCGCCTGCCACGAAGGCCTCGCGCAGGTGGCGACGCGGCGTGGTGATGCGGCGGCGGCCGATCGGCACAGCCAGCAGGCGATGGCGCTCCGAAAGAGCCACGCGCCTCGCAGTTAGCCGCGAGGCGCGTGCTTTCTTGGGCGACCGCGATGGATGTGATGTGAGGGCGGCCACGCGGGGCCGCCCCTACGGTGTTCTGCGCTATTCCACCGTTACGGTCTTCGCCAGGTTCCGCGGTTGATCGACGTCGCAGCCGCGGCGTATCGCGATGTGGTACGACAGCAGCTGCATCGGGATCGCGCTCAGCAGCGGATACAGCAGCGGCGTCGTCCGCGGCAGCGACAGCACGTAGTCGCACTTCGCCGCGATCTCGCCGTCGCCCTCCGTCACGATGCCGATGACGATGCCGTCGCGCGCGCGCACCTGCTCGATGTTCGACAGCATCTTGTCGCGCGTGCCGTCGTCGAGCGCGATCGCCACGACCGGCATCGTCTTGTCGATGAGCGCGATCGGCCCGTGCTTCATCTCGCCGGCCGGATACCCTTCCGCGTGGATGTAGCTGACCTCCTTGAGCTTCAGCGCGCCCTCCATCGCCATCGGGTACTGCGTCCCGCGCGCGAGGAACAGGAAGTTCTGGCTCGCCGACAGCGCGTGCGCGATCTCGGCGATCTGCGGCTCCATCTGCAGCACGCGCCCCATCAGCCCCGGCACGTGCACCAGGTCGCCGAGCAGCTCCGCCAGCCGCGCGTCATCGACGACGCCGCGCACCCGTCCGACGTGGCACGCCAGCAGGTACAGCGCCGTGATCGACGCCGTCAGCGTCTTCGTGCTCGCGACGGCCACCTCGGGCCCGCAGCGCGTCAGCACCGCCCCGTCCGCGACGCGCGTCGTCTGGGCGCCCGGCGTGTTGCAGATCGTGATCTGCGGCGCGCCCCGCCGCTTCGCGTCCGCCATCGCCTCGAGCGTGTCCACCGTCTCGCCCGACTGCGCGACCGACACGACCAGCGTCTCCGGCCCGATCAGCGAATCGCGGTAGCGGAACTCCGACGAGTTGTCGACCTCCGCCGGCAGCCGCGCGATCTGCTCGAAGTACGTCCGCCCCACCAGCGCCGCGTGCATGCTCGTGCCCATGCCGACGAGCACCACACGCGCGACCGACCGCAGCACGTCGTCGTCGATGCGCAGGTCCTCCAGCTCGACTCCCGGCGGGTCGAACGACGCGCGCCCGCGGAAGGTGTCCATGATGCACTCCGGCTGCTCCATGATCTCCTTGAGCATGAAGTGCTTGTACGCGCCCTTCGCCGCCGACACCGGGTCGAACGGCACGTGCTGCGGCTCCTTCGCCAGCGGCGTCCCGTCGAACGCCACGTACGACGCGCCGTCCGGCGTCACGCAGGCGATCTCTCCGTCCGAAAGAAACGCGACCCGCTGCGTCTCCGGCAGCACCGCCGACAGGTCGCTCGCGACGAACATCTCGCCCGCCCCGTAGCCGACGACGACGCCGCCCGCGTTGCCCACGCGCGCGGCGATGATCCGCCCCGGCTCCTTCGCCGACATCACGACGATCGCGTGCGCGCCCTCGAGCCGCGCGATGGTCCGCCGGAATGCGGACAACAGGTCGTCGCCCGCGTCCATGTACGATTCGATGAGATGCGGCATGACCTCGGTGTCGGTCTCGGAGCGCAGCTCGTGTCCGCGCTCGCGCAGCTCGGCGCGCAGCTCCAGGTAGTTCTCCACGATGCCGTTGTGGATGACGACGACGTCGCCGTCGCAGTCGATGTGGGGATGGGCGTTGTCGATCGTCGGCTTGCCGTGCGTCGCCCAGCGCGTGTGCCCGATGCCGGTGCGCCCGGCGGGATAGGCGCCCTCCAGCCCGCTCCGCAGCTCCCCGAGCTTCCCCGCGCCTTTCGCGATGTGGATCGCTCCGTCATCGTCGATGACCGCGATGCCCGCGCTGTCGTACCCGCGGTACTCCAGCCGCTGCAGGCCGTCGAGCAACAGCGGCGCCGCGTCGCGCTCCCCCGTGTATCCGATGATCCCGCACATCAGCGCACCTCCGTTCGATATGCGCCGAAGGCAGACGCAGAGCGCCTGCGACGGGCGAACAGCCGGGGGCGGCCGTGATCCATCGCGGTTTCATTCGCCCGATTCCGTTTGTAAAGCAACATGATGTCCTCTCGCGCGCCCGCATCAACGCCGGGCTGCACGCGCACCGATCCCGCGCAGGCGAATACGCCCGCGCGCCCGAGAGACGTCGCTGTGTGTGCGAGAGGGGAGTGATTCGCGGCTCGTCGAGCCGGGCACGCTGGATCGGTCTCTGTCGGGCGCTTTCGCGCCTCGTTTTGCCCCGTCCATCACGACTGTGCTGCCGAGAGGCCATCCGCCGAGTATTTCGATTAGCCTCTACCTCGTCACCCTGGCTATGCCAGGGCCTGGCGCTTTCTGTTGTCTGCTGGCTGTTGTCGCAGCGCAGCACACCTCCGCCTCATCGCTCTCTCGGTCACCTCCTTCCCGCGTCGACGCCAACCGCGTCGAACTCCACCCACGACTTCCCGTTCGTCGTGGCGCCGACGGCCGCGCCGGTCACGTCCGATTCTAGCGGCTCGGCCACGATTTGCAAGACCTCGCGCAGTGTAGAAGCGAAGGCGATCGGCACGCCCAGCGCGCGCCTGCAACTCCGCCGGCGTCCGGTCGTCGAGGAAGCGCGCACCGGTGTAGTCGAGCGCGTACCGCGGCATCACGACGAGATCGCCCAGATCGACGCCGCGCAGCCGCCGCTCGATATCGCCCGCGGTCAGCAGCCCCGACACGTTCACCCGAGGCCCGAAGAACGCGTTCTCCACCGCGTGTACCGCGATCGATACACCCGTCACCGCCTCGAACTCAGCGCCCAGCGCCGCGAGCGTCGGCGCGATCAGCGTTCCGCACACAAGCGACACCCGCGAGAAGCTCGCCTGAGAGTGTGGCGCAGCTGTCCCCGGCTGTGAGTCGCCCCTCCGGCCTCCGTGCCGCCTGCCAGCGCCGTCGCAGCCGGCCCTGCGTGCCCAGCCGCTGCCCAACCTGTCCGCGCCGCGCCCTCCGCCAGTCGTCGATCAGCGATCGCGTCATGCCGATGCCGTTCTCGTACTGCGCGAACCCGTCGTAGTGCGCCGCTCCCGGCGGATCGATGCCGGCGCTCAGGTAGTACTCGTCGGCCAGGTACACCAGCGTCCGCCCGTGCTCCTTCCGGAACCGCCGCTGGTACGGCGTCACCTGCGCGATGATCGCCCGCGCGTGCTCCGGCGTGCAGCCCTCGATCTGGTCGCTGTGCGCGCCGCGGGCGATGCGCTCCTCCGCCGTCATCGTCGCGCCGACCGGGACGATCGAGATCGTCTGCACAGTCGGATGCAGCGACGACAGATCGCCGATCGTTTGATCGAGCGCCGTCGCCGTCGTTGACGCCCGGGCAGAGCACCACCTGCGTGTTCGCCTGGATGCCCATCGATCCCAGCCGGCGGAGCTGCTCGCAGATGTCCGGCGCTGTCTTGTTGCCGAGCATGTAGCGGCGCAGATCGACGTCCGTCGCATGCACCGAGACGTTGATCGGCGAAAGCCGCTGCTCGTCGAGCCGCGCCCAGTCGCCGTCCGTGAGATTCGTCAGCGTGACGAAGTTGCCGTGATAGAAACTCAGGCGATAGTCGTCGTCTTTCACGTACAGCGTCTTCCGCATGCCTTTCGGATTGCCCTTCAGGAAGCAGAAGAAACAGCTGTTGTTGCAGATGCGGATGCCGTCGAACGCCGGGTCCTGAAACGCGATGCCCAGGTCTTCGTCCGGATGCTTTGCGATCTCGAACAGCAGCGGTGAGCCGTCACGCACCACCTCGAGCGCGATCGCATCCTCCGCCCCATAGAACTGCACGTCGACCGCGTCCCGAAGCTCGCGCCCACCGATGGCGACGACCCGGTCGCCGGGGCGCAATCCGATCTCCGAGGCGATCGACCCATCGCGGACGGAATCAATCACGCCGCCCGCGTTCGCCTTCTCTCGCGCCGTCCGCACAACTTCAGTCAATGGGTCTCAACTCGCCGGTGCCAGCGCGTAGATCCGTGCCACGACCTCATCGATCACCGCATCCGGCGTCGATGCTCCCGCCGCCACGCCGACCGTTTCGCGCCCCCGCAGCCACGACGCCTCGATCTCGGCCGCCGATTCGACGTGGTAGGTCTCGACGCCCCGCTCGCGCGAGACTTCTGCCAGGTGGCGCGTGTTCGCGCTCTCACGCCCGCCGACGACGACCATCAGGTCGACGCCTCGCGCCAGTTCGTCCGTCGCGGCCTGCTGGCTCGTCGTCGCATTGCACAGCGTGTTGATCACGCGCAGCTCGCTGATCCGCTGCATGTGGACCGTCAGGAGCTTCTGGACGAACGCCGCGAAGTGCCCCTCGGTCTCGGTCGTCTGCGAGAGCACACCCACGCGTGACGGCATCCAGTCGGGCAGCGGCGCGTCCAGGTCCGACTCCGACTTCATCGTGACCACCTTGCCGTTCGCCCAGCCGAGGATGCCGCGCACCTCCTTGTGCTCCGGGTCGCCGAACACGATCACGCCGAAGCCCTCGTCGGTCAGCTTCTTCGCCCACTGCTGCGCCCGCGTCACGATCGGGCACGTGGTATCGACGATGTCCGCGCCGCGCGCCTCAAGTTCACGCAAGACCTGCGGCCCGACCCCGTGCGCCGTGATCGCCACCGGCCGCGCGTCTATGGCGTCCAGCGTCGCGATCACCTCGACGCCCCGGCGCCGCAGCTTGTCGACGACCTGCGGGTTGTGCACGGTCGAGCCGAGGCTCGTAATCGGCCCCAGTTCGTCGGCGGCGCCCTCCATCATCTCGACGGCGCGGCGCACCCCCATACAGAACCCGAGTTCCGTGGCCTTGATCACTCGCATCAACTACTCCGAACGCCCCAGGCGCATCGCCCGCAGCCGGCACTCATGCAGAGCCAGTATATCGGGCCGTCGCGATGCCTATGCCGAGCCGTATGCTGCGGGTGCAAGGGAGTATCCATCGATGGCGAGGCCGCTACTGCGCGCGACGTGGATTCTCGTGGCACTGGCAGCCATTCCCGGATGGGTGCTGTCGTTCTACGTCTTGCCCCTGAACCTCGCCGCGGTCGTGCTCCTCTTTGCGCTGGGCTTCGTCGGCTCCAAAGGTCGCGCGCTCGACGCGTTCATGCTGACCGTCTTCGTCGGAATGGTGCTGGCCGCGGCGTTATTCACCCTCTTGCTCGATGATTCCGACGGCGAGCGGGCCGGGATGGCGATCGCCTCGATCATCCTCGCGTCCGCGCTGCTCGTGATGAAGTGCGGGGCCGTGTACGCGCAGTTCTGGCGAGGACAGCAGCAGCCAGGCTTCACGACGCCCTTACCCTCGGATGTGGCCGCGCCAGATCGTCATCGAGCGCGCCGGGGTTGCGAGAACTCCGCCGGCGAAGGGGCCGAGAACTCCTGGCCGATCATGCTCTTCGGCGCGGGAGGGATGGTCGCGGTGTTCGTTGCCGTCGCACTGGTGCTGCTCATGGTCGCGCGCGCATCGGCGGTTAGGGGGCGGCGCTCACGGCTTGCATCGCGACGGCATCGCGATACTCGCCCCGGTACTCCTCCGGCAGCAGCTCCGCGACGTGACGCATGATGTCGTCGGTCGCGATGCGCGCCGCCTGCGTCGTGATGCGCTCGACCTTCGGCGGGTAGAACGGCTTGCCAAACGTGATCGTCACGCGCGGCCCGATGAACGGCCGGAAGAAGAGCGCCGGCCATTTCAAGTGCTCGGTGCCCGTGATCGCGACGGGAATGATCGGCGCGCCCGTGCGGTACGCGATGAGCGCGGTCCCGGCGAAACCCTGGTGCAGTTGCCGGTCCTTGCTGCGCGTGCCCTCCGGAAACATCAGCAGCAGAAAGCCGTCATGCACGACGGCCTGCGCCTCGCGGATCGCCGAAAGGTCCGCGCCCTCGCGGTCGACGGGGAAGGCGCCGATGAAGCGGAACAGCAGGCTGATCACTGGCCATTTGAACATCTCCCGCTTCGCCATCGTGATCACGCGCCGATTCAGCGCGCCCGGGATGATGCACGGGTCCGCGTTGTTCAGGTGGTTCGAAACGAGGATAGCGCCGCCCCTCTTCGGGACGTTCTCTCGTCCCTCGACGTAGGGCCCCCTCACGTACAGGAATGTGCAGAGCCGGATGAACCACACGACGGCCCAGTACGAGACCGGCACGACGCGCCAGATCATCCGTGTGCCAGTGCTTCGATGCGTCGCACCACCTCCTCGATTGGCAACGTGTCGGTATTGATGATCACAGCATCGGCTGCCGCCGTCAACGGTGACGCGTCCCGGCTGCTATCGATGCCGTCGCGCCGCGTCAGATCCGCCAGAAGCGCGTCGAAGTCCGGCTCCAGCCCTGCCTCGCGCATCTGCGCCGCGCGCCGCCGGGCGCGCACTTCCCGCGACGCGTCGAGGTAGATCTTCAGGCCCGCATCGGGCAGGACCACGCTGCCGATATCCCGCCCGGCCATCACCACGCTGCCCGCCGCTGCCAGCTCGCGCTGGATACGCACAAGCGCCGCCCGGACGCCCGGTACCCGCGATACCAGCGACACGTTCGCCTCGACGTCCGGGTCCCGCAGATGCGGCGTCGCGTCCTCGCCATCGACCACCACGCCGGTCGGCTCGATCGCGTCACCCGGCGTGTCCCGTACGGCGATCGACGCGCAGTCCGCCAGCGACGTCAGCGCGTCGGCGTCGCGCGCATCAACGCCGCGACGCAGCGCCAGCCACGTCACCGCCCGGTACATCGCCCCCGTGTCGAAGAAGCGGTACCCCAGCCGCCGCGCGAGCGCCACGCCCACCGCGCTCTTCCCCGAAGCCGCAGGCCCGTCAATCGCGATGGTCGCTACTGTCCGCATCGCCGGGAGTGTACCCGCAGCGTGGTTAAGGTGCGCGTCGGGTCGACATCCCCACCAGGGCGCGTAACTCGGCCACTTCTCGGTCGGCAAGCGTTCTCGTCTTGCCCCGAGCCAGGCGGGCCAGCGTCACGCCGCCGATCCGCGTCCTCACCAGCGTCTTCACCGGATGCCCCACCGATGCGCACATCAGCCGCACCTGCCGCTTGCGGCCCTCGTGGATCACCAGCCGCAGCCATGTGTGCCCCGCCGCGCCGGCAAACCCCTGCGGCGGCGTTGCGGCTTCCACCGTGGCCGGCGACGTCGCTTTCCCCTCGATGACCACGCCCGTGCGTAGTGCCTCCAGCGCCGCCCGGTCCGGTGTGCCCTTGACCAGCGCCGAGTACTCCTTGTCGATCCGGTACCGGGGATGCGCCATCCGGTGCGCGAACTCGCCGTCGTTCGTGAACAGGAGCAAGCCTTCGGTATCGCGGTCAAGTCGGCCGATCGGGAAGACGTGCGGCGGTAGCGTATCTGGCAGCAGATCCGCCACCGTGCGTCGATGCTGCGGATCACTGGCCGTCGTCAGCACGCCGGCCGGCTTGTTCATCGCCAGGTACACGTGCGCGTCGGCGATCGCGATCGCCTGCCCATCGACTTCGATGACGTCAGAGTCCGGGTCAGCCTGCGCGCCCAGTTCGCTCACGACGGCGCCGTTGACGCGCACGCGCCCATCCGTGATCAACGTCTCGGCGGCGCGCCGCGAACCGTGGCCCGCTCGCGCGAGGATCTTCTGCAGGCGCTCCCTCACGAGTGATGCCGCAGCCGTTGCGTCACCATCGGCACCGCCCGCCACGAGAGCATGACGAGAAGCGCGGCACCTGCCGCACCCGCGAGGCTCCACGGCACCCACTCGAACGAAAGCCCGCTGCCGCTTGCAAGCGCTTCCGCTGGTGTGTTTTGTTGCTGTGCGTTCGCGCGCGGCCCTACCGCCTCGAACGGAGCACCCGGAGACGGTCGGACGTTGTCGACGAAGTCGGCGGCAGAGTCGGTGTCGGATCCAGGAACTCGCCGCTCGATTGAGTGCCCGGAAGGTACATCGGCGATTGCCGGCGCAAGCACGCTTGTATCGCTGCCCCAGGAGATGCTGTCGGCTACGGCGCCCGACGGATCGCGCAGCACCAGCCGGTCACCGTCATTCCCCAACGAGTTGCCGATGCGCCCGCCCAGCACAACGAGCGTTGGGGTGAAACTCGGGAAGTGCTGCCGGAAGCTATCCGAAGCGGCAAGAATGGCGAACCCGTGCGGCTCGATCACGGCGGCCGGCAGCGGGTCCGCGCTCGCAGCGTCCGCGAGCGACCATCCCGCCAGTGAAACCGGTTGCCCGGTGGGGTTGTACAGCTCGATCCACTCGTCGCTCGCATCGTTGCCTGGCCCGTCCGGGTCATACATGACTTCATTGATGACGAGGTGGACAGGAGACGTGACGCTGTCCGCGGCGTCCCTCGCGTTCGTCGTGCCGCCGGATTCGTGATTCATCGGACTGCGGGAGTCTCCGAGCACGCGAATCGCGGCCGGCGCTTCGTCACTCGCGGCGACGGCCGCCGCCGGTTCCGGTGCGCCCAGCGTGGACGGATCAGCCGGTCCAAATGACACGTCGTCGGCGTAGATGACCGTCGTTGCGTCGGATGCGGGCGCGAGCATGATGCGCAGTCGCGCGGAGTAAGCGGCAGCGGGCGCGGCTATCGCCCCGGTCGTAATATAGCGATAGTCGGGGGATGGTGAGGTGAGGCGTGACGCGGAATCCGTTGCGCCGAGCGCGACGCCGCTGCCGTCCTCGCTGGCGTACCAGGACACGCGCAGGAATGCCGACGATACGTTTGGGTCGTCGCTCCGTATCCAGGCGCCGAGGTCATACGGCGCGCCGCCATCCACAAGGACGACCTGGTACAACCATTTCGTCGAGGCGGTGTTGCTTTCGAGTCGCGCGGCGCGCAGCCCGCCATGCACCGGCAGATCCGCTGTTGAGAGCGTGCCTCCGAATTTCTGCCAGTCGCCCGGCGCGTCGTCGGCGCCGGCCTCCTCGAACCCCGCGTTCCGTACGGAGTAACCGACGGGGCTCAACATGGTGGCGCTCGTTGTGGGCGTATGCGTTGGCTGTGGTGTCTTGGTCGCGGTTGCGGTCTTCGTCGCGGTTGGCGTACGCGTCGATGTCGCGTCGGGTGGCGGCGTGGCGCTTGGCGGGGGCGTGGGTGTCGCGGTCGGCGTCATCGTCGCGGGCGATGCGCCCTCGAAGCGGACGTCGTCGACGTAGACAATGTCACCGGCTGCGCCGTGCCCACCGATAGCGATGATGAGGTCGTTGAACCCCGTGATGTCGATGTCGCCCGCCAACGGAAGCCACGTGTCTGGCTGCCCGGGGGCGGTGACATGAATGGCGTTCAGGGTGCCGCGCTCGCTCACGTCCGCGTAGACGTCGGTCGATCGTGATGTCATCCGAACCCATGCCGAGAAGTGATAAGAGCCAGCAGGCGTGCCCGCCCATGAGGTCTGCCGGATCAAGAAGTCGGAAACCCCCAACATCTCGATCCTCGCACTCGATGAGCCCTCCTTTGTCTCCACCACGCTCGCATCGACGGTATCAAATGCGATGCTTTCCGACGCGCTCCAGCTGTTCGTGCCGTCTTCGAAACCGCCGTTGACGACGTGATCGAACGCCGCAACGGGGCGAGGCACCGCCGCGATCAGCATCACAAGGGCGAGGGCGCATGAGAAGGCGGAGGTATAGCGGCGCTTGTTGCGCATCGACGGCCGGTCCTGGTGTCCTGCCCACCGGGGCGTCTCATCGAGAGGCCGGTCTTGGCGGCGCCGCAGACCGGATGATGCTCAGGCTTGCCGCCTGATCCTCACGCGGCGCATCATGATCGTCTCGGTGATGATCTGTGCCTCATCGACGAGGCCATCGTTGTCGTGCCGGTTCCTGATCCGGATGGCGCGCTTCTTCTCCGACCCGCGACCGCCGGCGAGCAGCCCGCCGAGAACGCGGCGGAATACGAACTGACCGATGGTTCCTGCGGCCATGACGGCGGCGCCCTTTACGACCGGCGACGACGGCGCCCGCCACATCGCCGGCGCCGCGGCGGCACGCACGACGGGGAGTGGCGCCTGGCTTGCGGGAACGCCGCAGCGCCGACAGAAGTTATCGCTGTCGTCCAGCGCGAAGCTGCAAGCGTGACATGTAGACATATGCATGGAGCACTATCCTAGCTCCTGCCTGAGGACGCGTCAATTGCGGAAATCGCAGGACGTCTATGCGAGCGCCGCCTTCGCGAGCGAGCCCTCGATCTCCGGCGTAAGATCGAACCCGTGGACGACGCGCGTACCACCGGCCATGATATGACCGCGCTCCAGGCGCAGTCTGCCGTCAGCAAACGCTCGCAGCGTTTCGACGACGAGCGGCAGCTCGCGGGCGGCCCCGCGTCGGCGTATCTCCTGGAACAGCGGGAATGCCTCACCCTCCGTCTCGCGGATATCGGCCACGCTGCGATGCTCTGCCGCGCGCCAGAGAAGGTCGATAGTCGGGCCGCGCAGCGGGAATGTGCAGTACGTGAGTATCGCGCCTTCATCCAGCTCCGCAGTGACGAGATGGATCCGCACGCCGCCGTGGTCGACGTTCTGCTCGATGAGCTGCCACGTTACCGCCTGCCACGCGCCCGCTGGTTGTCCGGGCGCCGCCGGGTGCAGGTTGAGCATCACGCGCCCCTCGAACAGCGGCGCGGTCATCACGAGCATGTATCCGGCGAGCATGCCGACGTCGAATGCGTAAGCACGCAGCAGTTCGGCCGCCACGCGGTCGTACGCCGTGCGCCACTCCGGCAGCGTCGTCCCGGCGCGCGCCACCTCGCCCCCGTGCTCGCGCCGGAAGCGCGTGTCCGACAACGTCACGAGCGGTATCCCGTACCCGGCTACCTGGTCGAAGAACGTGTCCGTCGCTCCGAACTGCCCCCGTTCTCGGTTCGAGAACACGAAGGCGATCTCGGCGTCGAGGCGGCCCTCGCGGATCGCCTCAACGACCGCACGCAGCAGCTTCTGCGATCCCTCGCCGCGTCCCGTCGAGAACCAACCGATGCGCAGCACAGCATCCCTCCACGTCGTTCGGCGGCTTCACGGTAGCCCGTCAGGCAGCACATCGCAACCGCTCAGGCGAATGGCTCTTCATCGTCGAGGGTGGCTTCTTCGTCGACGTATTCGTAATCGGCGGGTGTATTGTGGGCCGCTCCATTCTGCTGCGGGATCGGCGCGAACGCTTCGCGCAGCTTCACGATCTTGAGCTCCGCTTCGTCGAGTCGCTGCTGACACTCGCGCGCAAGGCGCATGCCCTCCTCGTAGAGTGCGATCGCGTCTTCGAGCGCTAGTCCGCCTTGTTCGAGCTTGCCGACATGTTCCTCCAGCTTTACATACAGCTGCTCGAACGTGTCACGCTTCGCTTCTCGTGGCATGATGCCTCCTACACCCGCTCTTCGGGCATGGTGAACAAGGGGGCCTGCGCGTCGGGCGCCGAGCGCTTCTGCCGCCTCCGCTGTACGCCGCTGCCGTCAACGCGGACGCCAAAGGTGCCGTCTTTCACCCGCACGCCCAGCGCCTCGCCCGGCCTCGCCGATGCGACGCTCGAGATGACGGTGGCGCCGCGCTGGACGACCGCGTACCCGCGGTCCAACGTGGCAAACGGATCGAGCGCCTTGAGTCGCCACACGAAGCTGCCGACGGCGTGCACCGCGGCGCCGTGCGTTTTCTCCGTAGCGAACTGCGTTCGCCGCGCCGCGTCGTCCACCATCTGACGATAACGATCGATATCGGGCGCGCGCCGTTCTATGCGGTGCACATCGTTCTGCAAGTTTGTGCGCTCCCCGCTGATCTGTTGGCGAACGGTTGACTCCATCGCACCCACCGCGACGCGAAGGCGGCCAGCTATGTCCGCCCGGTCGGGCGACACGATTTCGGCGGCGGCCGATGGGGTCGGTGCGCGGCGATCGGCCACGAAGTCGGCGATCGTCGTGTCAGTCTCGTGCCCGACCGCCGAAACCACGGGCACGCCGCTCGCGAAGATCGCGCGCGCCACGAGCTCTTCGTTGAACGCCCACAGCTCCTCGATGGAGCCGCCGCCCCTGCCGGCGATGATCACGTCGATGTCGCCCCGCGAATTGAGCTGTTCGATGGCGCCGACGATGCCTGATACCGCTTCGGCGCCCTGGACGGGAGCCGGCGATAGCACAACTTCCGCGAGCGGCCAGCGGCGTTCGAGCACCTGGCAGATGTCGTGGAACACGGCGCCGGATGCCGACGTCACGACGCCGATACGCCGGGGGAAGCGCGGAAGGGGCCGCTTGCGCGATTCGTCGAACAGGCCTTCCTCTTCCAGCCTTGCCTTGAGGCGCTCGAACTCCACTTGGAGCGCGCCCGCGCCCTCGGGTTGCACGAAGTCGACATAAAACTGGAGATCGCCGCGCTGTTCGTAGAGCGAGATGCGGCCATGCGCCATGATCGCGTGGCCGTTCTGCACGAGCCCGGCCGTTGACGGACGGGCGGGTGTGCGCGAAGCGAAGTAGACAGAGCGGAGTTGAGCGCTGCCGTCCTTCAGCGTGAAATATGTGTGGCCCGAGGCTGGACGGCTGACGTTCGAGACCTCGCCGGCGATCCACAGGTCGCCGAGCACCGGGCTCGAATCGAGCATCTCCCGAAGGTAGGTCGTGACCTCGCGGACGGCGTAAACGTGCACGCCCGCATTTTCGAACAAATATGCGGATCAGCGCAATGCCGCCGCGGGCCGACGCCGCCTACGCTCGTTCCTGGTACTCGCCGGTGCTCGTGTTGACTTTGATCCTGTCGCCTTCGTTGACGAAAAGAGGCACGTTGACGACCAGGCCGGTCTCCAGCGTGGCCGGCTTCGTGGCGCCGGTCGCCGTGTCGCCCTTCACGCCCGGATCGCACTTCGTGATTACCAGTACGACCGACGACGGCAACTCGATGCCGATCGGCTCATCGCCAAGAAACAGCACGTCGCACTGCCCGTTCTCGCCGATGAAGTTCATCGCCTCGCCGACCTGGTCGCGCGTCAGCGGCACCTGGTCGAACGTCTCCGTGTTCATGAAGTGGATGAGGTCGTCCTCGACGTAGCTGAGCTGCATCGAGACGCGCTCGACGCGCACGCGCGGCCACTTCTCGCCCGCCTGAAAGGTGCGTTCGATGAGGTCGCCGCGGCGCACGTCGCGCAGCTTCATGCGCATCTGCGCCGAGCCGCGGCCCATCTTGATGTGCGCGAACTCCATCACCTGGTAGACGCGCCCGTCAAGTTCGATCGTCGCGCCGCGCTTCATCTCACCCGTCGAAATCATGGGCGGGAGATCCTCCTCTGTGGCCGCTTGCCGGCGTCACACGTGTCGCGGACAAACGTTCGATATGTTCAACATAAAGTAGCGGAATCGCGCTGTGGCCGGAAGTCAGCTCCGGGCGACACTTCGGCGAGGGCCTGCTCTCGTCAACCGGTGAAGCGGAGCTTGGGTGCCTTGCTCATCACGCGTGCTTTTCCGTTCTCCAGCACCACCATGTCCTCTATGCGCACCCCGCCCCAGTCGGTGATATAGATGCCCGGCTCGATCGTGAACACCATGTTGTCGCGCAACTCGTCGGTGGACGTGCGCGCGACGCGAGGCGCCTCGTGCACCTGCAACCCGATGCCGTGGCCGAGGCCGTGGCCGAATGCATCGCCGTAGCCGGCGGCTTCGATCACGGTGTGCGCGATCATGTGGCATTCGTCGCCGGTCATGCCTGCCTTCACCATCTCTTCGGCCGTGAGTTGCGCGGTGAGGACGATGTCGTAGATCTTCTTGAACTGGTCGTCCGGCTTGCCGAGGAAGATCGTGCGCGTCAGATCTGACATGTACCCGTCGATGTCGCAGCCCATGTCGATGACGACGCCCTCGCCTTGCTGGAGCTTGCGGTCGCGGGGGTAGGCGTGGGGCATCGCGCCCCACGGGCCCCCCGCGACGATCGTGTCGAACGAGAGCCCGTCGCCACCGTGTTCGCGGATGTATTTCTCGATCTCCCAGGCGACCTGCTTCTCCGTCCATCCGGGCTCCACGCGTTCGGCGACACTGGCACACGCCGCGTCGCCGAGATCGACGGCCCGCTGCAAGGCCTGGATCTCGCCCGGCTCTTTGAAGAGGCGCAGCGACTCGACGAGGTTCGGCGTCGGCACGAGCGTCGGCCGCTCGGCCTCCGGGAGCGTCGCCAGCGCCTTCCTGAGCTGCTGGTGCGTGGAGAACGTCATGTCCGCGGCCTCGAACGCAATCTTCTTGCCCCCAAGGCCTGCGAAGAGCGGCGGCGCCCATGCGTCGAAGCCGCCGACCGTTTTGTGCAGACGATAGTCGGGTGCCTGCGCGGCGCTCTGTTCGTAATAGCGGAAGTCGGTGGCGATGAAGGCGTCGTCGGCGGTGATCAGCAGATACCCCGCAGAACCGGTGAACCCGCTGAGGTACCGCCGGTTCTGCGCGTTCGAGATCAACGCGCCGTCGAGTTCGTGCTTCTCGAACGTGTGCCGAAGGCGCTGGACCCGTGTACTCATGCTCCGTCCTTGTCCGGGCTCACGCGTCGCCAGGCGTCGGCGACGCAAAGATATTGAGGATGAATTCGCGGGCCTCGGGCCGGCCCGTGACCGTGAGAATGATGGCGTCGCTGACCTCACGGGCGGACAGGTTGAGGAATGCGCAGCATCGCGACTCGACATCGAGATACCGTCGCACGTTGGGCCACGCTTCGAGGCGGAAGCGCACCTCCACGCCGTCGGGCAGGGCGCGGACGGGCGCGACGATGTCCATCATCAAGCGCTCTCGGAAGCCCTCGCGGGCAAGGTCGCCTGCGATAGTGAAGTCGCACGCCAGATCGCCGTCCGGGTCTGCGGCGCGCAGCTCGATGATTTCGCCCGGCCGCTTGTTCATGGTCGTTGCTGCCCCTTGAGGATGCGGACGAGTGCGTCGACGGCGAGGACGTATCCGTGCACACCGAGGCCGACGATGGTCCCGCTGCAAACGGGCGAGAGCAGTGATTGGTGGCGAAACGCCTCGCGCCGGTACACGTTCGAGATGTGGACCTCGATTGCCGGTAGGCCGCATGCGGCGATGGCGTCCCGCAGCGCGATGCTGTCGTGCGTGTAGGCACCGGCGTTGACGATGAGTCCGTCGGCCGTAGTTTGCTCGCGTTGGAGCCAATCGATGAGTTCGCCCTCGCCGTTCGCCTGAAAGGCGTGGACCTCCGCTCCGAGCGCTCCCGCGCGCTCGGAGACGAGGCGCTCCACGTCGGAGAGCGTCTCCGTGCCGTAGATCTCGGGCTCGCGCGTGCCGAGGGTGTTGAGATTGGGCCCGTTCATCAAGAGCAGTCGCATCGAGCCATTGTAGCGGCGGAGGGCGCCGTTGGGGGAGGGGGTGGGCGCGATCGCAGGAAATCGGGTGTAGCTCTTCCGTTGGAATGCCGAGAATCAAGTGAGGGGCTAGCCCACCCGGGAATTCGGGTGGGCCGGGAGAGCCGCGCATGAGCAGAGCCGTAGACGAAGATCTGATCGAAGCGACCATCCGCCGGGTCGCGGCTTCGAAGGCCGCCCGCACGACGGAATCGGCCGAGCCGTCGCGCGACGACGGTGACGCTCCTGGCGCACCGGATGACGCGCCGGAGTTGCGCGTCGTCCCGTCCGCGTCCGACGAGCTCGAAGCCGAGCCCTTCACCGCTCGCGGCGCGCCCGCCAGTGGACGAGACCCTGATCGAAGCCACGCTTCGCCGCATCGAAGCCGAGCAAGCGGCGCGGGCCGTGCAGGCTGACGTCGCGCCCGGCGGCAGCGTGGAACAGAACGCAGACGAGGCTATGCCTGCCGACGTCCCGATCGTGCCGCTGCCGGCGTTCGACGTGCCGGCGAGCGACGCGCCATGGGCAGATGCCATGCGCGAATTGCGCCGCGAGCTGGAAGACACGCGTCGCCAACTGCAGACGCTGGCCGCGCGTGTGGATGCTGCCCTGTCCGCGCCGGCGCACGAGGCTCTCCGCTCCGCGCCGCAACAGACGCAATCGGATGATGATTGGGACGACACGCCGCAACTACCACGCGTTCCGATCGGCACACCGCCGCGCCCCGGAATCGTACGCGAACCGTCGCCGCCTATGGCGTCCGCCGCGCAACGTTCAGATGCAGGTGCCGGGGTAGAATCCGCATCGGCCGCGGTTCCCACACCGGCGCCGAAGCGCGGACTCGAACTGCTGGCTCGCACCTACCGCATCACCGTCGAAGACAAGCGCCGCGGCGTCGACCTGGTACCGCTGCACCGGGCGCTCCTGGGGATGGACGGCGTGCGCGACATATCGCTGCTGAGCTACAGCAACGGCACCGCGATCGTCGCGTTGGAAGCGACCGGGGAAATCGCCCCGGACGTTCTGGGCGCCGCCGTGTCGCGAGCGATGGCACGCGAGCTGAAAGTCGAAGTGCACAACGAGCAGACGATGGTTATCAAGTTGGCTGAGGATTAGGTAGACAGATGCGGTGGCTAGCAAGCAAGAAGGATGGCCGGAGCGCTCATCGAGAGCCCACGCCGTACGTGGCTATCGAATCGGTCGAAACCGCGCGGCCCGAAGGTCGCGAGGGCCGGCTGTTCGACCTCGTGATCCTCTCCCTCTACCTCCATAGCGCCGGCAGCTCAAGCGAGATGATGAGCGCCTTTCTCGATAAGGCGCCGGCGGTGACGGAGTCCGTCTTGGTCTACCCGATGATGCTCGACAAGAAGCGCGATCTGCTGACCGCTGTGCCGCTCGAGGGCATCGTCGACCCCCTGCTGGAACGCGCGATGGACGCGCTCCAGGAAGATCTGACAGTCCTCGAGCTTGATCTGCCCGTAAATCACTTCCGCCGGCTCGTGATCGAAGGGGGAGAGGTCGTCATCCGCGATTCGCTCGTCGAGTTCTGGGACGGTGTGATAGCGCCGGAGGTGGTGAAGGCGGCCGAGGCGACCCTTGGTATCAAGAAGGTCGCGTTCGTCCCGATGCTGGTCGAAGGGGAGCCCTACGGCATGGTGGCGTTCGGTTTCGATCACGCCAATATCGATGCATCGATCGTCGAGTTGCTCGTCGGACACTTCACGCTGGCGACGCGCGACATCGCCACGCTCGAGGACACGGCGCGGTTCAACGACATCGACCCCGTTACGTGGGTCCACAACCGCCGCTATCTCGGCGAGGCCATCGAGCAGGAGTTGATCCGCTGCGGACGTTACGCCAAGACGCTCTCGCTCGTCGTGCTCGACATCGACGACTTCGGGCGGTTCAACGCATCGTACGGGCAGTCGATGGGTGACCGCCTTCTGCGCAGCGCCGCCGTCAGCCTCGCCGAAGCGGTTTCGCCGCCGGAGCTCGTCGCCCGGCTTGGCAACGATGAGTTCGCCGTGCTGTTGCCTGAGACGAACCGCGCGGCAGCCGTCGCTGTTACAACCCGCCTGCTCGCCAGCCTGTCGCAGGTCTCCGCGTTCGGCGACGACGGTTCGCCGGAGCCGCTGAAGGCGTCGGTGGCGATTGTCTGCTTCCCGGAGGATGGCACGTCTGCCAGGGACCTCCTCGACAGCGCGGAGAACGATCTCGCAGGCGCCAAGCAGGAACGTGAAGAGCAGTCGCGGAATGGTGCGTCCCGTAACGTAAACCCGCTCGCGCGCGCGGCCGGTGAGCGCATACGCGGCTGAGCACCCCCTCGCGTCATGTCGCCCTCGCGGCCGCCGTCAAGTCGGCCGCTCGTCGATCTCGACGAGCGCGCTCGCGAGTTCCCGCAGGTGATTGATGACCGCGTCCGGCCGTGGCGCGTCGTCCGGATACGGCCGCGCGACATACTGGCGCGTGAGCACGGCGAACATGCCCGCGGCCTTCGCACCGCCGATGTCGTGCGTTGGGCTGTCGCCAACGAACACCGACTCGCCCGGCGCCACGTGAAGCTCGCGCATCGACTTTTCGAACAGCGTTGGGCACGGCTTGCGCCTGCCTTCGTCCGTTGAGACGACGACGCTCCGCATCATCGCCTCGAAGGCGTGCTTCCGGAGCATGGCGCGGATCGCCGCGCCATCAGCGAGGGTGTTGGTGATGCATCCCAGACGGTAGCCGACATCGGCGAGCGCTGCGACAGCGTCGAAGGTGCCGTCGCTCACGACAAGGCCGTCTATTTCGGTCGCGAAGAGTGGAGGCGTGATCTCGCGTAGAAGTCCCGTGCCCAGTTCGACGCCGAGCCGCCGGCACGCCTGGTCGACCCACTCGTGCGGGGGTGGTTCGTCCAGGCTGGGGCCGTCCATGAAATACGTCTTCGCTGCGTCGTGCAGCACGTCGCGCACCGCTCGCTGAAACTCCGTCGCCTCGGGCAGGTCGGTGCGGTCAAGTCGCGTGACGAGTGTGGCGCGCATATCGCGGTACGCCCGCGCCAGTGACTCGGGCTGTGGCGTAATGTCCCAGAGGGTGTGCCCCAGATCGAAGATGACCGCGCGGATCGTCATCCCGTAGCGGGCGCTTCCGTCTGGAAGGCAGGGACGGGGTTGTGCGGAGGCGACACGGCGACGGCATCGATCGCGGTCGCCTCCGGCTCCGTGACCGGCTCCGATGCCGTCTGGGCTAGCAGCTGCTGACGCTGCAGCAGGTGCAGAAGCCCGCGCATGTAGGTCGCTGCGCGCGGCACGGCTGTCTCCGGGTCCTCGACGCCCTCGTAGTCGAGCATCACAAACCCGCGGTAGCGGCCGAGCTTCAACGCCTGGAGCAGGCCCGGCCAGTGGATGTGCGCGTCGCTGCCATCGTCGCGGACGTCGCGCATCCGCGCGTGCACCTGGACGATGCCGGGCAGCGCCGCGTCGATGGCGGGGGCAGATTCGAAGTCGGCGGGATCGAGGCAGATGCGCAGCCAGGGCGAGCCGACGTCGTGCACGCACTGCGTCAGTCGCGCGGCGGCGCCGACGATGCCATCACTGCGGTTGTTCTGCAGGGCGAGCACAACGCCGCGCTCTGCCGCGTAATCGGCGCACCCGCGAAGCGTTGCCGTAACGTCCGACCACAGGCGACGCTGGTCCATCTTCGGCGCTCCAAACAAGCGACGGAACGCCCCGACGATACGTCCCTGTCGCTCCGGCGCGCGTTGCGGTGGTACCCATCCGGCGAACACGCGCACAACGGGCGCTCCGAGGTACGCCGCCACGTCGCACCACTGTCGGACCTTTCCGGCCTCGAGAGAACGCCGCTCATCAGATCCGAAGTCGTTGCTGACCGCGACGCCGCCGATCGTCAGTTGCAGGTCGGTGCAGAGCTTCTTGATCTCACGCAGGTACGCGGGATCCGTCGTCGGAAAGTGGAGATCTACAAGCTCGACGCCGTCGAGTTCCATCTCCTCGGCGCAGAGACGCAGCCAGGCACGCTGGTCGAGGCGTGCGGCGCGGAACGCGGCGTGATAGGACCACGATGAGCATCCCAGCTTCACTACACGTCCTCCGGGATCTGCTGATCCTTCACGAGCGTCTCGATCCCGCCGTAGCGCGTCCGCCGAAAGCCCTCGGCATACGTGCAGCCGAGGCCCGACCGTTCCGCGACCGCTCGTCCGGCCGCTTTCATCTGCCTGGCGATCACGTCGCGGTAGTCGTGGGGATCGAGCGATTCGAGCCACGGCACGCTCAGCCCTGACGCCTGCAGATTGAACTTGACGTCTGCGACCGTCAGCACCATCTGCGCCTCATGCTCCCACAGCGCCTCGATCTTCCGGTCGATGTACGCGTCGATGTCGACGAACTTGTTCTGGTCCCGAGGCGACTTCGCGAAGTACCACTGCTCGCTCACGTAGTGCGGTTGCAGTCCTTCGGCGATCTGCTCCGGGTAGAAGTTCGGGAAGTGTGAGAAGCTCGCCGCCTCGTCGGCCGCGACCGCGACGGCGCGATGATCGGGGTGACCTTCGTACGGCGTGAAGGGATCCCACGTGAACACGATGTCGGGCTTCGTCTCGCGGATCAGCCGCATGAACTGCCCGCGAAGCTCGCGAGGCGGCGCATCGTATGCCAGATCGCCGTCGGAGTACCCGAGAGGGATCACACGCTTCACGCCGAGCACGCGCGCACCGCCATTCACCTCTCGGTCGCGCACCGCGCGCAGCTCGGCCGCGGAGAGCTCGAACGAGCCTTTATCGTTGTCCGTCGCGACGACCACCGTGACTTCGTGGCCCAGATCGGCGAACTTCGCGATCGTCCCGCCCGCGAAGAACTCCATATCGTCGCCGTGCGCCTCAAAGACGAGTATGCGCTTCATGTCGCCCTGTTGCCTGCGAGAGTGGGTCGTTGAGGGCGCAGTGTACCCCCTTCGGCGCTTCCGGTCACTCGCGCCTCCGCCGTTACATAAGCACCGTCTGGTGTCGCCTCCGGTCAGGCGCTCACTTCGCGGAGCAAGTCGATGGCCGCCATGCGGACCGTCTCCTCCGCGTCCTCGTCGAGCATGGCCACGCCCGGCTCGTAGCCGCCCCGTGCGAACTCGTGCCGCGGCACGACATAGTAGACGTGGTGGTTCGCATAACAGGCGATGATGAGATGCCGGAGTCCGGCGGCGGCTTGAATCCGCTGCGCCGTCTCGACAAAGAACTCGCCGGGCAGGCCGAGGATTGCGCACCCATCGCCCAGGCTGATCGCCTGGATCTCCGGGTGCAGGTAGTGCGGGCCGCCCGGTCGCAGGCGCGCCGCCACGCCTCGTTCGCCGCGCAATTGCGTCGTCTGCTCCATCAGCCGCCTACGAGACTCGATGTCACCGGCGGAAAGCGATGCGCGCTGCCGCTCGATGTCGGCGAGGTGCCGATCGTACTCCTCCGGCGCGTCGAGTTCGCGCAGGCGCAACGCGACCGTTCGGCTGGCAACGCGCAGCCGCGGTTGGATCAGGTCGCCTGACGTGACCGCCTTGTCGGTCAGTTCTTCCCAACGGATGTTCCAGACCTTGTGTTGCGCGCCCAACGGTCGCAACTCCTGGAGCCGCCGTGCCGCCTCGGCGCCGACGATGGAGCCGACCCGTTCCGCTTCGTGATAGTCCTGCTCGATCCACGCCGGGTTCACGTCACCGCAGGCGCCGTTGAAGAAGAGGGCCGGCGCGTCATCGACGATGCTGCGCACGGTGCGCAAGGCGTAGCCCGGATAGTCGGCGCTCATCTGCATGTTCGTGTGAAACAGCACGGTCGCGTGGCAGGCGAAGTTCACGATCGACGCCACCGCGCCATCCCGCGGGTTCGGCGAGTCGAACAAGATCACGCGCAGGGCGTCGTCGGCCGGCCCCGCCGGATCGCGGCGGTTCTGGCTGATGCTGTCGACGCTGCCGCGGCCGGCCTTCAGTACCGCCGGGCGTTTCTTGTGATGCGCCGCGCCGATGGCGCCAGCGACCAGTCGCGCCATGGTCTCGGTGAGCGGAGCATCAAGGTCCGCGCGCAGTCCCGCCGGCCCGGCGTGCGTGTGCGTCGCGGCGATCAGGATGTTCGACGCCGGGATGCCTGTCGCCGCGCTCGCGATGTCCCGCGCCGCCGCCACAAGCCGCCGGTCGACGCCGATGAGATCGCACGAGACGAGCGCCACTTGGGTGGCTCCGTCATCAACGACAAGCGCTCGCGCGTGGAGATCGTCGTGAACGCCGACCGACCCGCTGCCGCGCGCACTGTAGCCGTCGAGATAGGTGCCGACGGGGGGCGTAATGACGACTTCGGCCGCGCCGGCGAGCAAGGTCAATCCGCTACCACCCTTTGTCCTGCCTCGTGCCGTGAAGCGGCTTCTGGAGCGTTGTACAGCGTACCGCTCCGCGCGGGCAACGGCCCGTGGTCGATCGGCGTGCCGCGGCCTGACCTATCGGGAGCGCCGTGGCGTCGCTACGCTACAGTCATGTCCGCACGATTCATCGCCGGTGTCGACCTCGGGGCGTCCAACGTGCGTGTGGTCATCGCGCAGGCGGACGGCGAGATCGAAGCCCGGCGGGCCGGACCGCTGCCCTCGGGCTCGCCTGCGGACGTACTCGCCCGTATCGGCAGCACCATCGATGAGCTGGTGCGTGGCGTCTGGGTGGGTAACAAGGTCGCCGCAATCGGTGTCGCGGTGCCCGGCGCGGTCCAGTCCGGCATGGGCACGGTAACGTCGGTCGCCAACATGCCCGGCTGGGACGACGTGCCCATCGCGGCGCTCCTCGGCGAGCCGCGCGGTGTGCCCGTCGCCATCGAGAATGATGCGAACGCCGCGGCGGTGGGGGAGGGATGGCTCGGCGCCGCGCGGGGGCTCGACGACCACGTGTTCATCGCCCTGGGCACCGGTATCGGATCTGGCATCGTGATCGGCGGCCGGCTCCACCGCGGCGCGCATTTCCTCGCGGGTGAAGTGGCGTTCTTCCCGATGACCCGGGAGCAGCTGCGCGCCGGTGACTGGCAGCACTGCCTCGAGAGCGTGGTCGGCGGGCGGGCCGCGGCCCGCAAGGCGGGCGAGTTGCTCGGGCGGGACGCGAAAGCCGCTGACCTCTTCGCCGCGGCGAAGGCAGGCGAAGCGAGAGCGAAGGCGTGGCTGCAAGAGACGCAAGAGTACCTGGCAATGGCGGTTGCCGATATGATCGCCGTGCTGGATCCGCAAGCCGTCGTGTTCGGCGGTGGCGTGGCGATGGCCCAGGGCGAGTGGTTCCTCGCGCCGATACGCGAGATGGTGCACCGCTGCACGCCGCTGCCCACGAAGATCGTGCTTTCGGAGCTTGGCGAAGATGCGCAGATCATGGGTGCGATCCGCCTGGCCCGGAACGCGCTGGAAGCGGAGGCGTGAGTCAGGCATGGCAAGACGGACGTTGCGCGCATCGGCCGTGATGCTCGTCCTCGCGGGCGTACTGGCCGCATCCGCATGCGGCTCTGGCACGGGGTCGAAAAAGGCAAGGAACGCTGAGCCGTTCCCGGAAGGGGAGACGCTCGGCAAGATCGAGCGGCTGCCGGGCGGCACGGCCGTCGTATCGAACGCGCTCACGCTCGTGAACGTGGCGTGCGCGAACGGCCAGCTGACGGTCACGACGAATCTGCAGAGCATCGTCGGGACGATGGACTGCGCACAGCAGATACCCCAGGAGACGCTCGGTCGCTTCTACGGGCAGTCCGTGAGCATCTCCTACGCGAACGCCAGGCTGCGTATCGATAGCGTGTCGGCAGGTACGCTCGACCTGCCCGTCAAAGGTGCCACCATCACGGACGTCAATGCCACGCCCTGAACCCGACGCCTACTTCATGGGGATCGCGCTGGCGGTGCGAGCGCGCGCGAACTGCACGGGCCGTCGCGTGGGCGCTCTCATCGTGCGCGATCGGCGGATCCTGAGCACGGGCTATAACGGGACGCCGTCGCGGATGGTGAACTGTGAGGAGGGGGGATGCCACCGCTGCGCCAACCCGCAGTCGTACCCGTCCGGCGAGGGTTACGACTTGTGCATCTGTGTGCACGCGGAGCAGAACGCGCTGCTCGCGTCCGCGCGTTTCGGCGTCGCGATAGAGGGCTGCACGCTGTTTACGACGCTCCAGCCGTGCTTCGGCTGCCTCAAAGAGATCTTGCAGGCCAACGTGCAAGAGGTGTGCTACCTCCAGCCGTGGGAGTCACGCTTTGGCGACCAGTACGCGGCGCTCGTCGCACGTCTCGGGCGTGAGCGCTTCCGGCGCGTCGTTGTGGCCGATCCAGACGCCACCTGGGCGCTGGGGCGCACGGGAGCGGCGGGCGAGCGGACGCTCGGGCACGAAGTGCTCTGACATGACATAACGCGCTGCCTGGATAGGTGTCCACGGATCGACGGTGGTAGAGTAGGGAAGCGGTGAGCGCGGCGGAGGCCCATGCTCGACATCTACCTGATCACCCTGGCGCTCTCCATCGGCATCGGGCTTGCCAGCACGCTGTTGCTGCTCGCGCTGTCGCGTACCGAGCGCTTCCTTACGCTGTTCCATGTACGCGGCGCCCTCGAGAAGCCCCGATGGGGCGGCGTCGTCTTCATCGCGACGTTCGCACTGACGCCGTTCATCGCGTCGGCTGTCTCATCGCACGCCAGCGAGTTCTTTTCGCCGAAGTCGGGCAGTTTCCTTGGCCTGCTGGCCGCCGCATCGCTGGTGTTCGTCGTCGGCTTCTTCGACGACATCAAACTGACGAGTCCGATGTTTCGATCGCTCGTGTTTGTCGCGGGCGGCAGCGCCGCGTACGTGGCCGGCTATCGCATCGACGACATCGGGCTGCCGTGGGGGCCGAACATCCACCTCGGGTTCGTGGGGTTCGGCGTGACGGTGTTGTGGATCTACGCCATGACCAACGCGATCAACTTCATCGACGGGCGCGACGGAGTCGCGGTTGGCGTCGGTATCTTCGCTTGCGTCACCATGGCGCAGATCGCGGCGCACGCGTCCCACCCGACGGTCGCGCTGCTACTCGTTGCTCTGGCCGGCGCCGGCCTCGGTCTCTTGCCGTTCAACCTGCCGCCGGCATCGGCATACGTGGGCGACTCCGGGGCGTACGTCATGGGCTTCGTGTTGGGGACGCTGTCGATCCGTGCGGCGACCGGACCCACGGATCAGGTCTTCATCGCCGTCCCGCTCGTCGCGCTGGGCTACCCCATTCTCGACCTGGTGCTCGCTCCGACGCGTCGACTGCTGCAGCACAAGCATCCGATGATCGGCGACGAGGATCACATCCATCATCGCATCGAGGCGTACGGCGCCGGTCCTCGTGGCACGCTTGTCGTCATCTATGGGCTCGCTGCTCTCTTCTCCGTCGGTGCGATCCTGCTTCATTACTTCGACGAGACGTGGATGGAGGCCTCGGTGCTCGCGGCGCTGGCCGTCATCATCGGCATCACGCTGCTGAAACTCGGGTACATCCTGACGCTGTGGAACAGCCGCAGCATCGTCTGGCTGCGGCAGCGGTTCTTCGCCCCGCACGAGGCCGCGTCTCACTCACAGGACTGATCGCCGTCGTCAGCGCGCGCGCGCCGCGGTCAGACGCCGTGCGCGGGCGGCTGCCAGTACCCATGCGCATCGCACGGCGATCCCGGCCCCTGTAATCACGTCGCGGACGGCGTTGCCGCGCAGATGCTTGCGGTAGTAGCGCCACATGCTGCGATGCCGCTCGATCACGAGGCGCGACGACGTGCTCTCACTCGCGCCGATGCTGTGGTACAGCGCCGACGCCGGGTGGTAGACGACGCGGTATCCGGCATCGTGCGCACGCCGGCAGAAGTCGACGTCCTCGTTGAACATGAAGAAGCCAGCGTCCCAGCCGCCCAGGCGGTCGAACACGGCGCGCGGGAACATGAGCGCCGCGCCGCTCACCCAGTCGACGTCGCGCTCGCTCGTGTGGTCGTAATCGGCCATGAGGTAGTCGCGCGAATAGCGGTTGCCGGGCATCAACTTCGTCAGCACGGAATATCGATTGAAGAGCGCGGTGGAGTAACCCGGGAACGAGCGGCAACTTAGCTGGAGAGATCCGTCGTCGTTGAGGAGCTTCGGTGCGACGATGCCGGCATCAGGATGATCGGCGAGATACCGCGCCAGCGGCGCGAGCACGTCGCTGTCGAACCGGACGTCGGGGTTGAGCTGCATGACGAAACGGCCGGATGCGGCGGCGACACCATCGTTGATCGCCGCCGACAGGCCGCCGTTGGTTCGCCGCCGGATGACGCGCGCCCACGGGTAATCGCGTTCGACGAGGTCCGCCGTGCCGTCCGGCGACGCGTTGTCGACCACGATGACTTCGTATGACACGCCCGCCGTGTGCGCGCGCAGCGACTCGAGGCACGCGCCGATGACGCTGTGCGAGTTGTACGTCACGATGACCACGGACACTTCGACGCTCATGAGCCCGCGCGATCTCGGTGGACGGCGCGCTCGTAGACCGCATGGGTCTCCGCGGCTGCGCGCCGCCAGCTGAACGCCGACGCCCTGGCGAGGCCTCTCGCTGCGAGATCCGCCCGCAGCCCGGCATCGGCAAGGAGCCGCCGCAGGCCGTCGCGAATGTCGTCGACCGACCGTGGATCCACCAGCAGCGCGGCGTCGTCCGCGACCTCGGCTGTCGCCGAAACGTTCGACGTGAGCACCGGCACGCCGCAGGCCATGGCTTCCACGACACAGAGGCCGAACCCTTCGTACAACGACGGAAAGGCGAAGACGGTCGCGCCGCCGTAGAGCGCGGGCAGGTCGTCATCCTTCACATAACCCAGATAGAGGACACGATCGCGCATGCCAAGCTGGTCAACGAGCGCGAACTCATCCTCGTAGTTCCACGCCTTCTGCCCGACGATGACGAGCCGGTGCGCGAAGCCGGCATCGCGCAGCATCGACATCGCGCGGATCAGCCGGCGGCGGTTCTTCCCCGGCTCGAGGCTACCAACGCTCAGCACGTACGGCCCGTCGATGCCGTATGCGCGGGCGACAACGTCCGCCGCCGCGCGATCGCCCGGCGCGAACCGCGCGCCGGCGGCTTCATAAACCGTGGTCACCTTCGAGCCCGGCACCCGGAGCGTCCGCAGCACGTCGTCGCGCACCGCGTTCGACGGCACGATGATCGCGTCGGCGACGTGCGCGGCGAGGCGCGTCAGCGTCTGCATGTAGAAGCGCCGCACGGGCGGGTAGCGCTCCGGGATGCGGAAGAACGTCACGTCGTGGATCGTGACGATGCGCCGGCATCGCACGCCGATCAACGGCAAGGTGTGGTGCGTCGAGTGCAGCACGTCGATACCGAGCGCGTCGAGTGCGCGCGGCAGTCGCACCTGCTCCCAGACCAGCCGCGCCGGCCGCGATGCCGCATGGACGTGCTCGATGCGCCAGTTGCGCTTGCCGGCCAGGTCCTCGTCGAGCCAGTGGCCGCGCGCGAAGAGCGCGTAGCCGTCGTGGCGGTCGTGCTCGGCCAGGGCACGCACAAGCTCGATCGCGTAGACGCCGGCGCCGGCCGGTTTCGGCGGCACGGAGCTCGCGTCGATCGCGATCCTCACAGGTCGCCCACCTGTATCGTCCGCCCCATGCGGCCGCGGTAGTAGTCGAGCGTGCCGAGCGCCATCGCACGCAGCAGCCGCCACTGCCGCCGCACGATCATCATCGCGACGGTGGCGACACGCGTCGCCCAGAAGTAAGCGGTGAAGTACCCATAGTCGAGCCGCGACCGGGCGTGCTTGCGCACCAGGTACAGCCGGTTGCGCGTCGCATAGTACTGCTTGAACGGCGTCATCCAGCCGCCGCCGCTCGATCCGCTCTCGCGGTGGTAAATGACCGCCGACGGCTCGTACCGGACGCGCTGACCGTGCGTCTGCGCCCGCCGGATCCAGTCGGTCTCCTCGTAGTACATAAAGAAGCGCTCGTCGAGTCTGCCGGCGTCGCGAAACGCCTGCGTCGGCACCAGCGCGCAGCAGAAGCTTGCGGTCGCCAGTCCGTCGCGGCGGACACTCGTCGCGGGCCCGTCTCGCCGGCCGGCGTATGTGTCGCGGAACACGCCCAGCCGCCAGTCGAATCCACCGGCGTGCGTGCTCACGAGGCGGTGGTCATCCGCGTACAGGATCTTCGGCACGACGATCGTCCTGGCGTCCGCCGCGTCGACGAGCCGCGTCAGGAAATCGGCCGTGACGACAGTGTCCGGGTTCAGGAAACAGCACGAATTCGCAGCCGTTGACCAGGCCCCGGTCGAACGGAAGGTTCGCGCCCGCCGCGAATCCGATGTTATCCGGGCTGCGGACGCCCTCGAAGTTCGCACACTCCGCGAATGCGGACTCGATCTTGGCTCATCGATCCGTCCGACGATCCGGAGTCGATAACGATGAGCCGCCACGCCGGATAATCGATCGCCTTCAACGATGCGCAGAACTCGTCGATGAAGGCGCCGCTGTTGTAGTTCACGACGACGATTGCGACTGCGGGCGCGGGGTCAAGCATCGGCGAAAAGCCCGGCGCGTTTGAAGTACGCGGCGAGCGCCTCTCGCCATGGGCGCAACGTGATGCCGAACGCCGCCGCGCGTGTGTTCGCGAGCACCGAGTACGGCGGCTTGCGCGGCCCGGCGTAACCGCTCGCGCGCAGTTGCTCCGTCGTCACGCCTTCAACCGGAACTTCGCTCATCCCCGATCGCCGCAAGATCTCGACGGCCCACTCGTAGCGCGATGCTTCGCCGCTGTTCGCGAGGTGATAGATGCCAGCCGGGGCCATGCGGTCGATCATCTCACGGATCGCTGCGGCCAGATCTTCGGTCGACGTTGGCGTGGCAACCTCGTCGGTAACGAAGCTGAGCGGGCGGCCGGCAGACGCGGCAGCGCGGACCTTTTCGACGAAGTTGCTGCCTCCGTCGCCGTACAGCCAGGACGTGCGGACGATCAGCGTGTCAGCGCACGCGGCGCACGCCAGCCGCTCGCCGTCGAGCTTCGACGTCGCGTACGCGTTCAGCGCGCCGGTCGGGTCGTGTTCAGTGTAGGGCGTCCTCTTCGCGCCGTCGAAGACCTCGTTCGTGCTGATCGCAACGAGGCGCGCGCTCGCGCGCTGGCACGCTCTCGCTACGTTCTCCGCGCCGAGGCCGTTGATCGCGTGCGCCAGCGCCGGCTCGCGCTCGCAGCGGGCGGTGTCCGTCAGCGCGGCCGGATGGATGACGATGTCGGGGAGGTACCCTCCAACGGCGGCATCGACAGAGCGCGGCTCGGTGATGTCGAGTTCCGCATGGCCGAGCGCGAGCACGTCGTGGGTAGCAAGGGCGCGCTGCAGGCTACGCCCAAGTTGGCCGGTACCGCCGGTGATGAGGATACGCATTTCAGCGCAGTGTAGCGTGCCCCGCCGCACCGTCGCGCCGCGGCCGCCGCACCGTCGCGACGGCCGCCGCGGCTCTTGTGAGGCCGGCGTCGACGTCTTCGATACGGTCGAACGGCGAGAGCTGCGCGCCGTTCGACGTCAGGTAGACCAGGAAGAAGCTGAACAGCCGCTTCCTGAAATTGTTGGCAACGCATCGCGTACCGCTCTGGCTCTTGCTGCTCTTCGTGGATTCATGCATCCCGGCCCCTCCGACGCTCGACGCCGCTTCGCCGGCGACGCAGCCCTGCCTTGTCACACGGTCTCCCCCGTTGACCCGACTCCTGCGGCCGCGCGGCGCGCGATCACGCGCGCAGATTCGATGTAGACTCGTGACATGGCCGACGATGGCGTATTCGTCACGCTTCGAGATGGACGCAAACTCGCGTATGCCGAATACGGCAGGCGGCAAGGATCGCCGGCGTTCTACTTTCACGGAACGCCGGGAGGTTTGCTCGAGGGGCGGCTACTCGACGAAGCAGCGCGCTTACAGGATGTGCGGTTGATCGCGGTCGACCGGCCCGGCTACGGAAGCTCCGCCTTCAAGCCGGGCCGGCGGATCACGGACTGGCCGGACGACGTCGCCGATCTCGCCGACGCGCTGGAGATCGAGCGTTTTGGCGTCGTCGGACTCTCGGGCGGGGGCCCGCACGCGCAGGCGTGTGCGGCGGCGATGCCGCAGCGCCTGACAACGGCCGTGATCGTCAGCGGCGCCGGCTCGCCGGAAGCGGCAGTCGACGGGCGCGGACGCGTCGCGAGAGCCTTCATCAAGATGATGCTTGCGCTGACGCCGATCTTCGCGTGGATCGCCGCCGTGTGGACCGCATTCTGGGCGCCGCACACGCGCCAGTGGATGATGCCACGCTCGATCGACCGGACCGTGATGAAGCGACGCGGCGTGCGTGAAGCATTCGCCGAGGAAGTGCGCGAAGCCTTGCGCCCGGGCGGAAGAGCCATGGCCCAGGACCTCGTGTTGTTCTCGAGGCCGTGGGGGTTCACGCCACGTGAAGTCGGTAGGGTGCCGGTGCGCCTGTGGCATGGAGACGCGGACAAGATCGTGCCGGTGTCGATCGGACGTTACTTCTCGCGCGAGATCCCCGGCTGCCGGGCGACGTTCGTTGCGGGTGGCGGGCATATGATGATCGTCGACCACGCGGATGAGATCATGGCGGCGATTACAGATGCCGCGCGCGCATGACCGTCGCGACACACACACGGACCCGGGAGTAGGGACGCCGTTCAGCACCCAATTCCCAAGCTGTGCTGGCACCCGGCACATCGATCCTTCTCCACGAGTGATCCTTCTTGGTCCCTGTGACGCATTGACTTGTAAGAACTGGGGGTGAGTCTTGTACTCGCCGTGCGGCTCAGCGGAGCCGCGGTGGATGGCCGCGCGATGACCCGCCGATCGCAACGCGGTAATCCTCCAACTAGTTCGTGGCTGGTGACCCAAAACGTCGACGGCCATACGGCGCCGGTAACGGGGTAACTGTGGCGGGGATTCCGGGACTGGCGCCGCTAATTACGCAGTCATACGCCCGATCCCGAGGGGCGAAGGGCCACGGCAGATCGGTGGAGGCGGTATCCTGATCGGTATGGAACAAGTCGAACGCACACCTTTGCGCAAGCGCGCACTGCAGGAGATCGGTGGTGTGATCGCTGACGGTGCTTACGCGAGCCTGCTCGCGATCCCGGTCGCGATCGGCGTCGCTGCATACACCTTCGTCTACTTGTCGTTCCTGCGCCACCGTCTGCGCCGGCGTGCCGAACAACGAATCGGGAATGGAACGCACGCTACGGCCGACGCGGGCGATAAGTAGTTGCGCCCTGAGGACTCAGGGCGCAGTGGCTGCCCGAAACGCTCCCTTGGTCCTGCTCACCATCCGCTCACGCTCTGCGATCGCCCAGCGCTAAGGCCAGCTTTCGCATCCCGAGACGCATGCGGCTCTTCACCGTTCCTACGGGTACGGTGCCCGATGCAGCGATCTCGCGGCGGGTCAGCCCAGCGAAATACGCCATCTCGATCGCGCGCCGCTGTTCTGCCGGGAGCAGGACGAGCGCATCTCTGACGCGCCGAGCCTCGTCCGCACGCTCGGTCTCATGTTCGGGGCCATCCGTCACGTAGGTCGCGTCGGCGCAGTACGTGCTCTCGGTCCGTTGACGCCTCACTCGCTTCCGTATGACGTCGATCGATGTGTGCCGTGCGATGGTCAGGAGCAATCCCCGCATCGACCCACGCGACGGATCGAACGGAACGGTGCCGGTCCACAGCTTGATGAAGGCATCCTGCACGGCGTCGTCAGCCGCTGATCCGTCACCGAGGATCCGGTACGCGAGCCTGTACGCGGCGTCACGGTGCGCACCGTACGCCGCGCTGAGCGTTGTCGGATCCATGGCGAAGGGAACAGCGGATCCCGAACTGTTACCGGCGAGGGTTTGGCGAGATTGTGCGGGCGCAGGGGTTTCGATCAGTTGCCTCGTCATACTGGATTTGCTCCAGCGCGCACGCGCCACGCCCGGCAGGAGCCGGAAGCGGTCGGCAAGAGGTGTACGGGTCCGGGTCGGCTAGTTTGCTTCTTGAGAGTCGAGGAGGAGGCGTTCGCCTCTTGGGTAGAAGCCCTACCGGTGAGCGCTTCGTCAGACTCGGACCCGTACGAGGATGCACGCGGTCGTTGGTCTTCCTACAGACCATACTCCACTTCCCGTCGGTACGCAAGCAGACAGATTGTGCGTCCGCTCACGAACAGTACGGATCTTTCGCGATCGACGCTCGATCTGGCGAAGGCGCGGCGGTCGCTGGCAGGCTTGCGCCAGGCGAACGCGATTCAGGGGGCGCGGGCGATTGTCGTGCTGGGTGCTGAATTGGGGCTTGGGTTTGCGAGCGATGGAAGCGCAGGCGCAAAGGCGGGCTGGCATCAGGCCCCGCCTCCGTCAGCCAGCCCGCCCGCGAAGAGCTCCTTTACGGGGCTCACCAGCAGTATCCACCGTGGATGGCCCGGCGTCTGTCCGCGGTCGAACCGACACCGGCCCGGACAGTACGCTCACAGACACACGCGCCGTACGCTTGCAGACCGCAGAGAGCGCATTCGATCTGACGAAAGCGCGGCTGTCGCTCATACAGGTTGGGTCACGCGGACGCGTGTTCACCCGACGACAGGAGCCGCCGCCCGCGCGCGGCGGCATCGCTACGGCCGGGCAGCCGATCAAAGCGTTCCCGGATCAGGCGGTAGCATTCGCAGCTGGCCGCCTCGAGGCCCGGGCGGTCGAGCACCGTGACCTTTCCGCGGTGGTAGCTGATGAAGCCCGCGTCCTGGAGGGCTTTGGCGGCGACGGAGACACTCGGCCGCCGGACGCCGAGCATCTTGACAGGAAGTCATGCGTCATCGGGAATGCGGCGGCGTCCACGCGGTCGTGCGTCATCAGCAGCCAGCGCGCGCAGCGTTGGACCATCGGATGCATGCGATTGCAGGCCGCTGACTGCGCGACGAGGGCGAACAAGGCGACCGGTGTAGTAGCCCGAGGAGCGCCCGCAGGGTCGGGATCTGCTCGACGTGCTCGCGAAAGCGCGCGCTCTCCATCCGCATCGCGCTGCCGGCGACCTGGATCAGCAGCCACGAGTCGGACTTCTCAAGACCAAGAAACACCAAGAGATCCGCCATCCCTTCGTTGCCGATCGTGGCGATCTCGACGGCGCTGCCATTCTCCGATCACCGTGAGCATCGAGATCACGCCGGTGTTGGGGAAGTAGACGTACGGCATCTTGTCGCCGGGCTCATGGAGCGAGATGCGGAACTTGAGCGGAACCGCCTTCAGGTCCGGAAGGATGCGTTCATAGTCCTCCGGCGGGAGAGAGGAGAGGATGCGGTTCGCGATCGATGCGTCGCTGCGTGCTCGATGGCGGCACAGGGGCCTTCGCTTTCAAGACGGGGCGCCTCGCGGCTCAGGTCCGCCCGCGACGGCGCGGGCATCAGGAGCTGCGGCCGCGCGTACCGCGCGGGAACGCCCGGCTTCGCCGTCGTCGCCGGGCGCCGGCTCCGGCGCCGAGCGCGCCTGTCCGGAGGCCTGGGCTGGCGCCTGAACGGGATTGACCTCACGGAGAAACCAGAATCGCGCTCCCATCTGCCAACGCGTATCCAGGACGGCCGACCACGTTACCGCATCGATCACAGCGGTCACCGTCCGCTTGCGGCGGTCGAAGTAGTACTGGAACAGGGCATCTGGCCGCATGGCCCAGTCGACGAGCATCTGGTCCTGCGACCGTCCTAGATGCGAGGTGACCTCGCTGAGCTCGACTCCCGTTTCGTCCAGCAGCGTAACCTTCATGAGATCCCTCTTTCTGTCGCCGCAGGCCTGCTATCGGACGTTACACCCTGCGCATGAGGAGCACGACCACGATGACGAGCAAGATCAAGACGAGCGCACCACCACCGATATACATGACGCCTCCTTGGATGCTGATTTGGCTCTGCGCACCCATGCGCTGACACCTCTATGCGTCTGCCCGGGCGGGACGGATCACTCGTGAATTGATGCCGCGGCCACGGTCGATGCCCGGTGCTCGATCCGCGTCGCCCGCACGACCGCGAACAGCCTCCAGGTCGATGGTATGTCAGGGCTGGTTACCGTTACGATGGCCGATTAGACGTAGGCGCGACCGCCGTTTGTCACGAGTCGTCGACGCTGGTGGCACGAACGATCGACGCCTGAGATGCCGGGGCGCACGTCGTTCTTGGGGAGCGCGAAGACTACGCACGGGCGACCTGGTGATCCGTCCCAACTCGTGTGGCGCATAGAAGTATCCGTGTGTGAAAGCACGGAACAGAGTCCCCCTCTCGCTCGGCCAACCCGAGAGGAGGAGCCTGAAGTGTCCGTGTGTAACAGCACGGAACAGAATCCCCCTCTCGCCCGCCCGCCCGGGCCGAGAGGGGGAACCCAGACAAACATGATGCCGCCAGGAAACGGGCAGATATCGGGCAAGGCGCACCCACGGGCGTCCGGCCTGCGTCGCAGTGTCGCGGCGCTGCTCGGCCGCGCACCGCGTCCGCGTCCGCACGCCGGGGACAGGTTCTAGGCGCGACGTGTCGGGCGGCCGCTCTCTCTGACACCGGCGTCGACGAGTCCTGACGATCGGCGGTCGCACCTACGTCCGATCGGCCGTCGTTACGGCTACCGGGCATGCCATAGCCTTCTTACGGCACGCGACGCCGAACCTCGGGCGATCTGGTGATCCATCCCGGCTCGGGCGGCGCATGGAAGTATCCGTGTGTAAGAGCACGGAACAGAATCCCCCCTCTCGCCCACCCCGCCAGGGCCGAGAGGAGGAGGCTGAAGTGTCCGTGTGTAACAGCACGGAACAGAATCCCCCTCTCGCCCGCCCGCCCGGGCCGAGAGGGGGAACCCAGACAATTGAGGTGCGGGTAGACGAAGAGCATATGTCCGGCAAGGAGCGCCATCACGAGAAGGGATTGGAGTGATGCGCACCGAACGCGAGAAGTCCATACGAAGCGGTTGCCAGCCGAGACGGCCTCGAGGGGGCGGTGAATGTCGTCGGAGAATCCAACGGCAGGACGACGCTGCGAACGCCAGACGAGCATGCATCCGCACGCAACGCCCCGATCGCGCATGCCCGCGCATTGTTCATCTACTTGAAGCACCGAGGCGTCCTGAATGTCGAGGAGTTCCGCCGAACCAACGCGCGCGGCCTGTGAGAGGTCGGGGCCGGCTGCGCGACAGAATCGTGGTTGCCCAGCAGCGACGCACCGGGCAACCGTAATCAAGGGAAGCCAGGGAGGCTAACGTGCAAACGCAAACAACCCGGCCGGACGATCCTGCCGCCGTTGGAGACGGCAGGATCGTCGAGAGGGAAGTCGAGACCGTCCGGACACGGGAGCGCGCCGCCGGAGCGCCTGTCGATGCCATACCGGCACCAGGAGCGGTTACCGGCGACCGGCGCGGCAACTACTTCGAGACGCTCCCGGAACGAATGAGCGCCCTCGCGCTCGTCGTGCTGACCGCGATCGAGGGGTTGCTCGGCATGCGCTTCCTGCTCCACGCTTTCGGCGCCAACCCGAACAGCGGCTTTGTCGGGTTCATCGACGACGTGTCGTGGCTCTTCGTGCGTCCATTTGCCAACGTCTTCAGCAACCGCTCGTGGGACCAGGGGGTCGTTGAGGTCTCCACACTCGTGGCGATGGTGTTCTACCTGCTGCTCTTCGCGCTCATTGGCATGCTGGTCACCGCACTGGCGCCGCGGTTGCACGGAGGCACGGGCGGCGCGGCGTGACAACGCGCTCTGGACACCAAGGCCGCTGGAGCGCCTGAGGCCACCTCGGACCCCCTTGGGTCACATTCACCAACGGAAGGAGAGTCAATCATGGACGCGATCAAGATGCTCAAGGACGACCACCGCAAGGTGAAGGACCTGCTCCGCGAATACGCGAAGGCCGGGGACGATGCCTTCAAGGTCAAACAACAGATCGCCGATCAGGTCTTCGCCGAGCTCGAGGTGCACACGATGCTCGAGGAGGAGATCTTCTATCCGGCCGTGAGGGCGAAGACGGACGACGAGGGGAAGAGCCATGTCGCGGAAGGCATGGAGGAGCACCACATCGTCAAGATCCTGATCGCGGAGTTGAAGGCGCTCACGCCCGAAGACGAGGCGTTCGTCGCCAAGTTCAAGGTCCTGAGCGAGAACGTCGAGCACCACATCAAGGAAGAGGAAGACGAACTGCTGCCCGACGCCAAGAAGCAGCTCGGGCACGACGGAATCGAAGTGCTCGGCGAGCAGATGGCGTCACGACGAAAGGAGCTCGAGCCCGCGGTCGCTGCGAGCTAGGGCGAGGAGCGCCAGATGGTCCACTCGGAGAGATGCCAGACAGGGTCGGAGGTCGCGGATGGATGCGCTGATCGTGAGCGCCGCAGGCACAGGGTTGGCGCTGACAATGCTCCTCGTACCGGCGGCGTTCGTCGCCATCGCGATGCTGGGCGCCATGTTGTTGTTCGGCGCGAGCGCCGCCGTCTTGGCCCACGTCGTCGGTGTTCCGGCAGGCGGATAACGCGCCCGTGAGCCAGTGTCGCGGTGCACCGGTGATCCATAACGGCTGGGCGGACGGATACAAGTTATCCGTAGGTGCCAATACGCAGCGCTCCATGGCGAGTGCGCCAGGAGAGCGAGCAGCGCGAGGATAACTACATGATTACGCCCCAATTCAGCTCGCTGCGTGACGTCGCGATTTCGGCCGGCTGGCGGGCGATCGTCTGCATCGTCGCCGTGTGCGCAATCGCGCTGGCGGTCACGTCGACGCCCAGCGCGCGTGCCGCATCGACGGTCACGCAATGCAACGGTGTCGACAACCAGGGCGGCAGAGCGGTGCACTGCACGGTCGAGGTCGACATTGCGACTGACACCATCACCGTTACCTCCTGCACCGGGTTCGCAAATGCAATCGAAACCTGTGTTGGCCCGACGGTTTCGACGTCATCGCTGACCGCCATCGACCAGTGCAATGGTTCTGGAAACGGCGGCGGCGCGGTTGTGAAGTGCGATGTGATTGTGACGGGGGCTCCGGCCGGCGGTGCCGTCACAATCAGCCAGTGCATCGGTTCCGGACAGGGCGGGGGGACACAGCCGACGATCGTGTGTATCCCCGGTTCGACGCCCAACGACACTTCGGCGCAGATCCAGCAATGCAATAGCTCCGGAAACGGGGGCGGCGGTACAGAGCGCGTCAAGTGCAGCGTGGCTCCGGCTAGTGCGCTGGCCTCGCTTCCGACCATCAACCAGTGCAATGGTTCCGCCAACGGTGGCGGCGCGCTGGTGACCTGCACCGTGACGATCAGCGTCGCCAGCGCCGCGACCGCTACGTCGACGCCGGGAAGCACGACAACCGCGACGGCTGGCGGCGGCTCGGTCACACCCACCGCCGGCGCCGCGACGGGCACTGCGACCGCCGAAAGTACGGCAACCGTGGCGGCTGGCGGCGGCTCCGTCACTCCCACCACCGGCGGTACGACGCCGACACCGCCCATCAGGCTGGCGCCAAATGTCGGCAGCGGCTCTGCAGGCGGCGCGGGAGCCGACGGAGTGTCGCTCCTCACGCTGGCGCTGGTGGTGCTGGGGCTATCGGCGATCGGAAGCGCGACCGTAATCAGGCGCCGGTACTCGCCGACGCGGGCGGGCAGTCGTGTCCGTCGAGCAGGCGACGACAGCCCCGACGCGTGAGGCATTTACGCGCGCAGAGCAGTGCCGATTCGATGATCGGCGAATCACGAAGGGGAAGGATTCAACGTGACGTCTGAAGCGCGCGAGCGTCCGGTCGGCAGAGATGCGAGAGGTTGGCGTCCAGTCGCGCCTGCCCACAGCCAGCGCCTCGTGTCGGTCGGTCTTGGCGTGATTGTCAGCGTGGCTCTGGTCGGTCTCTCCCTGCTGGTCGCCACCTTCGTGGTGCACACGATGAGCGCGGCGTTGTTCAGCGGCAGTCAAGGTCAGATCCAAGGCGGGTCGGCGGCAGCGAGTCTGCAGAGTCTGGAGCTGCAGAACGGGCTCGTCGAACAACGGCGCGCAGCCGTCGCCACGTATGCTGCGCAACTCACGGAGTTCAAGGCGGTAACGGCACGCCTTCCCGGTACGCCGGGCATTAACCTCGATGCCGCGGAGGCATTGCGGCGCGAGGACGTGCTGACTGGCGTCGTGCTTGAGTGCATCAATGCGGTTGACGGGTACAACCTCGGCGCGCAGGCACGCTCTGCGACGCAACTGCGTTCGGCCGGCCTGCCGGAACGCTTCGTGTGGACAGTTGACTGCGCGGCGGGCCAATGAGGGAATGCGCGGCGCAAAGCATCAGAGGGCGTTCATGTTGCGCAAGGTGAGCGCGCCACAAGAGAAACGTACGCACAGGAGGTGAACGTTGTCTGCCGGGACGATGAAGAAGAAGGGACAGGCGAAAGAGGTCAAGGGCAAAGTGAAAGAGGCGGTCGGACGGGCTCACCGGCAACGACCGGATGAAGGCGTCCGGCCGCGCCGATGTGTCCGAAGGCAAGGCGCAGGCCGCACTCGGCGACGCCGGCCAGAAGGTAAAGAAGATCACGAAGAAGATCGTCGGCAAGCGTTAGGATACGGAGCACAACAACCGGAGGTACATCATGGGGATTCTGGCGTGGATTGTCGTAGGACTCATCGCCGGCGTGGTAGCGAAGGCGATCATGCCAGGCGGCGGTCCGGGCGGCATCATACTGACCATCCTGCTGGGAATCGCGGGCGCGTTCGTCGGCGGCTTCCTCGCGTCGGCGACGGGAATCGGCGCTGGCATCGCCCAGTTCGACGTGCGCACGATCCTCGTCGCTATTGTCGGCGCGATCGTGCTGCTGTTCGCCTACCAGACGTTGACGAAAGCCTCCGGGAAGCACGCCTGACGGCTGTGGCAGGAGGACGTGCGCCGACCGCGCCACCGCCCGTCCTCCTTTCCCGCCGGCGTGTTGCGGGGCTGTTAAGTTAACCTGCGTACGGTCGCGCCTTCGCCAACCGCTCGCCGTATTGGCGCTCGTAGTAGCGCCGAAAGTCGCCCGACTTGATCTTCTCCCACCATGACCGGTGTTCGACGTACCAGCGAACTGTGCGCTCCATGGTGTCACCGAAGTCATGCTCGGGCTTCCAGCCCAGCGCACCGAGCTTCGACCAGTCCATGTAGTAGCACGGGTCGTGCCCTGCTCGGTCCTCGACGAACCGGATCAGGCCGTACGGCTTGTCGAGGATGTCGAGGATCGTGCGCGCGGCGTCGATGTTCGACACGTGGTTGTCCGCCTGGACGTTGTACGCCTCGCCCTTCTCGCCGTGCTCGAGGAGGAGCAGCAGTGCCCGCACGTTGTCCTCCACGTACAGCCGGTCGCGCACCTGCAGACCCTCGCCGTAGATCGGCAGGGGCTGGCCGTCGAGCGCGTTCGTGACGAAGAGCGGGATCGCCTTCTCGGGATACTGGTACGGGCCGACGTTGTTGGCCGGTCGCGCGACGACCACCTGCAGGCCATACGTCTCCGCGAAGGCATGGCACATCATGTCGCCGGCAGCCTTGCTCACGGCGTACGGGCTGCGCGGCCGGAAGGCGTCGTCCTCACGCCGCGGATTCTCCTCCGTCGCCGGGCCATACACCTCGTCAGTGGAGATGTGCAGCACGCGCTCGACACCGAGGTCACGGGCGGCGCTGAGCACGTTGTACGCGCCGCGGAGGTTCGTCTCCATGAAGTCGGCGGCGTCGTCGATCGAGCGGTCGACGTGCGATTCGGCGGCGAAGTTGACGACCGGCGTCGCACCCGCGCATCGCTTCACTGACCGCGGCCAGATCCGCGACGTTCCCGTGAACGAACGAGTATCGAGCGTCGTGCGCGATGTCGGCGAGATTCTCGGGGTTGCCGGCGTAGGTGAGCGCATCGAAGTTCACGACGTGCGTATCAGGCCGCTCCCGCATCACGTAATGGATGAAGTTGCTGCCGATGAAGCCCGCCCCGCCGGCGACGAGCACTCTGCGCATCAAGGCACCCGCACGCGGCTGAAGTCGCCGAGGATCAGTTGATAGCCGCGCGGCTTGCGATCGTCGCCGGCCAGCTCCACGTCGCGCCCGATGAGGCTCTGCTCGATGCGGTGCCCCAGATGCTTGATCGTCGTGTTCTCGAGGACCACGCTGCCGGCGATCTCGCTCTCGACGATCTCGCAATCGTGGTCGATCGACGTGAACGGGCCGATGTAGGAATTCTCGATGCGTGTGCGTTCGCCGATGATCACCGGCCCGCTGATGACGGAGTTGATCACGGTGCAGCCGGTCTGCAGCACAACGCGCCCGTGCAGCTTCGACGCTTCGTCGACGGTGCCGCCGCTCGGATCGTGGCTCAGCATTTCGAGCACGAGACGGTTCGCGGCCAGCAGGTCGTCGTGCTTGCCCGTGTCGATCCACTCGCCCTCGACGACTTCCGCCCGCACCTTCGAGCCGTTGTCGAGCAGCCACTGGATCGTGTCAGTGATCTCCAGCTCGCCGCGCGCCGACGGCTTGATGCTGTCGATCGCCTCGAAGACGCGGCTCGTGAACATGTAGATGCCGATGACGGCGAGGTCGCTGGGCGGCTCCTGAGGCTTCTCGACGACGCGTACGAGGCGCTCACCGTCGAACTGCGCGACGCCGAACTGCCGCGCGTCGGGCACGTGCTTGAGCAGGATCGCCGCGTCAGCGTCGGAGCTGTCGAACGCGTGCACGAAGGGCACGATGCCGTGTGTCAGGAAGTTGTCGCCGAGAAACGTGACGAACGGGGCGCCCGCCATCTGCTCGCGTGCGAGACCGACCGCCTGCGCGATGCCTCCGGGCTTCAGCTGTTCGATGTAGTCGATCTTCGCACCAAAGCGCGAGCCGTCACCCGCTTCGCGGCGCACCTGGTCGCCCGTCTCCGGCGAGACGATGATCGAGATCTCGCGGATTCCGGCTTCGACGAGATGCTCCAGCGCGTAGAACAGGATCGGCTTGTTGGCTATCGGCACGAGCTGCTTGGCGCCGGTGTACGTGAACGGCCGCAGCCGGCTGCCTTTGCCGCCGCAAACAACGAGTCCCTTCATCGGTCCCTTCATGCCGGGCAGTCTACCATCCGCACCTGGCGTCGGATTCGGCCGCGCTGCATCCCTGGCACGGTAAGTTTCGGCGCGCCCGCTATGGGCGACTAGCCCCAGCACGCCACGGCTGGCAAGATCGTCGCGAAACACGGGCGAATGTGATGACGGGAGAGAGCGATGGATGTCCGGGGGAAAACGGCGATCGTTACGGGTTCTGCCGTAGGTGTCGGTCGGGCGACCGCGCTCGACCTCGCGAGGCGCGGCGCGAACGTCGTCATCAACTACTCGCGCTCCGAGGACGACGCGAAGGAAGCGGTGCGGCTGGTCGAGGCCGCGGGCGCGAAGACGCTCCTCGTACGCGCGGACGTCTCGGACGACGCGCAGGTGCAGGCGATGGTGAGGCAGGCGGTCGATGCGTTCGGTGGCCTGCACATCCTCGTCAACAACGCCGCGATGACGCACTTCGTGCCATTCCAGGACCTTGACGGCATGAAGGCGGAGTACTGGGACGACATCTTCAACGTCAACGTCAAAGGCGCGTTCTTCTGCGCGCGCGCCGCCGCGAAGGCGATGAAGCAGAGCGGGGGCGGCGCCATCGTCAACATCGCGTCGGTCGCCGGCGTCCGCGCGATCGGCAGCTCGATCGCCTATGCCGCTTCGAAGGCCGCGGTGATCAACATGACCGTGGCGCTCGCACGCGTGCTCGGCCCGGAGATCCGGGTCAACGCCGTGGCGCCCGGCTTCATCGAAACGCGCTGGCTGAAGAACGGCCTCGGCGACCGAATCTACGAGGCCGGCAAGGCGATGCAAATCAAACAGGCGCCACTGAAGGCGGTCTGCCAGCCCGAGGACGTGTCGCAGCTCGTCATGAGCCTCATCGAAGGAGCGGACCTGGTCACAGGCGAGTGCATCGTCATCGATGGTGGCGTTGGCATCGCCGGATGAGCTGCGGTTTCCGCAAACGCGGCGCCCGCGCGGAGCGCCCGCGCCGTATGTCAGACTGAGATCGGCTTGCCGCCGGAGGTCTGGTCACGCGGCTCCCGTTCAGCGCCACGTGAGGAGTGGTCCATGAACAAGTGGGAATACAAGGTCGTGTACGTAGATTTCAGAGGCAGGATTTCGTCAGAAGGGGCGGAGTACATCCGACAGGGCGGTGAACACCGCACCGGGTTCGTCCGCGGCTACCTCGACAAGCTCGGCGAGGAAGGCTGGGAACTGACCGGCTTGCTCCCCCTGATGAGGCCGGAGAGTAGCTACTTCATGCTGAAGCGCCCGGCGCAAGCCGCCGCGAAGGCATCCGAAGGTTAGCCGAAGACCGGCGCTGAGGGATCCGTGATGCTGGCTCCGGCGGCAGGCCACCATCCGTGTCCGAGAGCGGCATCGCTGCTACCATGCGTTCGTGATGGAACTCGACGAGACTTCCGCCGCCGCGCCCGACATCGACGAGGACGATCTCGACGACGAGTCCGCTCCCGCCGAGGAGATACCCCAGGTCTCGTCGTACATCGCCCTGATCCGCATCGTGGCCGTGCTCGGCATGGGACTCTGCGTGTCATTCGGGTTGTTCATCATGCTCGTCGGCGTCAAGGGCGTCATCGTTGGTATTCCGATCATCCTGCTTTCGATCCCCTGTTACTACGGCATGCAGCTGGCCGAACGCCTCGCCACGCGCGAGCACGACAAGCGTCAGGCGAAGCTGGCACACGGACCGTAACCCGATGCTCGCGGCGTCGCCGATCAGCATGCGTTCATGACCGCGCTCTCCGGCGTCCGCGTGGTCGATGCGTCTGAGGGCGTAGCGGGCGGCTATTGCACGAAGCTGCTCGCCGGCCTCGGCGCGGGCGTCATCAAGGTCGAGCGGCCCGGCGTAGGCGATACGCTCAGGCGCACCGGCCCCTTCCTGCACGACCTCCCGCACGTCGAGACCTCCGCGCTGCACCTGCACCTGAACGCAGGAAAGCGCGGCATCACGCTCGATATCGCCGCTCCGACCGGCGCGACGCTGCTGTACCGGCTGCTCGAACTCGCCGACGTCTTCGTCGTCGGCGACGCCGCGGGGCAGCCGGCCACGCTTTCCGCGGCGGCCCTGGGGGAGCGCCTTCCGCAGCTGATCGTGACGTCGATCACTCCGTTTGGCACGACGGGCCCGGACGCGCACTGGCGCGCCACAGACATCGTCTCGCACGCCGCAGGCGGCTACCTGGCGATGACGGGCGACCCGGATCGCGCCCCCGTCAAGCCCTACGGGCATCAGGCCGAATACCAGGCCGGGCTGCACGCCGCGCTGGGCGTCGTGGCGGCGCTGGCGGCGCGCGAGCGTTGCGGCAGCGGCGGCCAGCACGTCGACGTGTCGACGGCGGAGGCGTCGAGCTTCCTGATCGGCGGCGCGCTCGCGCGTGCGTTCGTCTTCGGGCGGGAATCGAAGCGCAACGGCACGCGGCCCGTCGGATTCCCGCCCGGGTACCTGTACCCGTCGAGCATCCGTCCGTGCGCCGGTGGGTACGTGTACGTCCATCGCCACAATCGTTTCCCCGATCTGCTCGCCGCGTTGATGGGAGAGCCGCGTTTGGCCGCGTCCGACGTGCTCGCGGAGCCGCTGGGTCACGCCGATGAGACGGACGCGATCGTCGACCGATGGCTTGCATCGCGCGACAAGTGGCGGGCCGTGGAGGAAGCTCAGGAGCTGCGCCTGCCGTTCACCGAGGTGCTCGATCCCGGCGAAGTCGTCGAGGACAGGCTCGGCCAGCACGCCGCTCGTGGTTTCTTCGTCGATGTCGAGCATCCGGTGGCGGGCACCGTGCGCGTGCCCGGCGCGCCTCTCGCGATGCCAGCCACGCCATGGGCAACGTGGCGAGCGCCGCTCCTTGGCGAACACAACGACGAGGTGTTCGCCGGAGAACTGGGGCTCTCGCGCGGCAGTCTCGCACGCCTCTCGGCGGCGGGCGTCATATGAGGCCGCTCGAGGGGCTGCGGATCATCGACCTCACCGTCGCGATCGCCGGCCCCGTAGCCACATCACTGCTCAGCGATCTCGGCGCCGAGGTGATCCGCGTTGAACCGCCGTTCGCGCGCCCGCTCCACGTCGACATCGCTCCGCCTATGCCCGGCGCGGCCGATCGGCCATACAACCGCATCGTGAGCTACAACGACCTGAATCGCGGCAAACTCGCCGTGACGCTCGACATCTCCCGCCGCGAAGGGCGCGATGTGATGCTGCGCCTCGCCGCGGTCAGCGACGCGGTCATCGAGAACATGTCGCCGCGCGTTCTACCGTCCCTCGGCCTCGGTTACGAAGACTTCCGCACGGTCAACCCGGACATTGTCATGGTTTCGATGCCCGCGTTCGGCGCCACCGGCCCGCTGCGCGACCGCGTGTCGTACGGGCCGGGCATAGACGCGATGAGCGGCCTCGCGCACCTCACCGGCTACGCCGACCGCGGCCCGATGCAGCCGGCGAACTACTACTGCGACTACAACGCGGGCGTGCTCGCGGCGTTCGCGACGGTCGCCGCGCTGAGACATCGGGACCGCACGGGTGCCGGGCAGCACGTCGAACTTGCGATGCTCGAGGGCGAATTGCAGACCGTCGGCGAAGCCCTGTTGGATTACACGATGAACGGCCGCGTGCAACTCCGCACCGGCAACGCCCACCCGTCGATGTCACCCCACGGCGTCTACCCTTGCGCCGGCGACGATCGCTGGATCGCCATCGCCTGCGAGGACGATGCGGCGTGGCAGCGACTCTGCGAAGTCATTGGGCATGGCGACCTGGCGATGCATCCGGGGTTCGCGGACGTCGTCTCGCGCATCCACCATCGCGATGAGGTTGACGCTGTCATCGCGTCCTGGACCCGAACGCGGGACACGCACGAGGCCGCGCGCGAGCTGCAGGCGGCCGGCGTCGCCGCGGCCGCGGCACAACTCGTGTCGGAGCTGCTGGCGGATCCCCAGCTGCGGGACCGCGACTACATCAGCGTCGTGCGTCATCCGGAGGCCGGCGACGCGCCCTACGCGCGCGCGGCGTTCACGCTCTCGAAGACGCCCGCGCACACCGAGCGGCACGCCCCGCTGTACGGACAGGACATCGACTATGTGCTCCGTGATCTGCTCGGGCTGAGCGGGGCGGAGGTCCGGGCGCTCGAGGACGCCCACGTGACGTCGCGTCGACCGCTGTAGCGCGCCGTCGCCGCGCTAGATCGTCGCGCCGCCCTTCGCAGCGACGAGGCCCTTCGCGAACTCGATCTCGCCCAGGTGGCGATAGCCGTGCGTCATGCACAGTCCCGAGATCGCCGTCATGATTGACATCTCGCCCAACGGCTTCACGGTGATCTGGCGCGCGCTCTCGTCGGGCGTCAGCGCTTTGACGTACTCCTCCGTGTGCCGGAAGACGTCGAGCATGTACGTGCGGAAGTCCGCGATGCCGTGGATGCGGAAGCTGCGCGCCTCCTCATCCGTGAATCCCGTCCCCTGCGATTTCGCGTCGAGCCCGAACTTCTCGGCCCAGCCACCTGCCATCCATACGGTCGGTTTGTGCTGGATCACGAACTGGATCGCGTTGTCCTCGGTGCGCACGTAATGCCACAGGCAGAACGCCAGGTTCTGGTGCCCGCCCGCCGGGACGTGGTTCACCTGCCGGTCGTCGAGGTCGACGGTGACGCGCTCGTAGAGCCCGTGCATGCCGCGGATCTCGCGCTCCATGTAGGCGATCAGCTCGCTCGACGTCGCTAGCCCGCTTTCTCTGCGGGCGCCACCGACTGATAGGCGCCGAGCTTCGCCTGGTCGCGATACTGCTCCTTGCCTTGCAACAGCAGGTCGCCGCCGTACATGTCGTTGCACACGATGGCCGGGAAGCCCTCCACCTCGAGCTTCTTGATCGATTCGGTGCCCAGTTCTTCGTAGGCGACGACCTCGAGGCTCTTGATCGTCTTCGAGAGCAGCGCGCCCGCGCCGCCAATGGCGATGAGGTAAACCGCTTTGTGATCCTGTAGCGACTTCTTGACCATGCTGCCGCGCCCGCCCTTGCCGATGATTACTTTCAGCCCCTGGTCGAGCAGCGCCGGCGTGAACGGATCCAGCCGCATCGAGGTCGTCGGCCCGGCGGAGCCGATGACCCGCCCCGGCCGTGCCGGCGAAGGCCCGACGTAGTAGATGATCTGACCCTTTACGTCGACCGGCGTCGGCTTGCCCTCGTTCAGCGCCGCGATCATCCTGCGGTGCGCCGCGTCGCGCGCGGTGTACATCGTGCCGTAGAACAGCACGTGGTCGCCGATGCGCAGCTGCGCGATATCGTCATCGGTGAACGGCGCCGTCGCGCTGGATCTCGCCGTTTTGTTTCGTGATAGGCATCTGGTCCTCCTCCACACATTGCGGTCTGGCGAGCGTCAGCCGCTCGCCGCTTCCGCCAGTTCGACGTTGACGACAACGTTCTCCGGGCCGCCACGCGCAAGGATCCCCACGACCCCGTCAGTGCCAGACCGGTTGATCTCCTGATGGACGAGGCCCGCGGGCACGAAGATGAAGTCTCCGGCGTCCGCCGTTGCCTCGTGCTGCAGCCGATCGCCCCAGCGCATGGAGAGCCGGCCGCTCACGACGTAGATCGCGCTCTCGACGTCTCCGTGATGATGCGCGCCCGACCGGAACCCTGGCTCGTTCGAGAACTGCCCCATCCAGACGCTCGACGACCCGCACGTCGCCGGCGACACGCCGGCGATACGCGTCATCCCCGGCGTCTGCGATGTGCCGGTATCGCGTTGGTGCGGCTTCACGACGCGGATCTCGCTCATCGCAGCTCCTTCTTCATGTCGACCATCTGCCAGGGGCCCGCTGCCCCCCAGTCGGCGCCGCCATTCCAGACCTGTCCGTCGGTCTCACCCACCGGCACGTACCCGCGACGCTCGTAGAACGGCATCAGCCCCGCTTGTTTCACTGTCTCGATGCTCACCGCGGTTGCGCCAGCGTCTCGTGCCACCGTCTCCGCGTGCTCGGCGAGCATCGACCCCAGGCCGGACCGGTGCAGCGACACGTCGACGGCCAGCAGACCGTAATGCGCCGGATCGCTCGCCGTGTCGATGTGGACGCATCCGGCGATCCGGCCCTCCTCCTCGGCGACGACGATCGCCTCCGAGCAGCTGCCCCATGTCGTGCCGCTCCGTGCGTCGCGAGCCGGGGAAGACATGCTGCTCGGTGCGGGCGTACGCGGCGTTGATCATCCGCACGAGCGCGTCCGTGTCGGCCGGCGTGGCGGCGCGAAACGTGACGCGTTTGCGTCCCGCCGCGTCCCGCCGCTTCGCCCGCGCGATCGTCACCACCCTACAGCTCCGCTGACTTCGATCGGGCGCTGTGGCACTGCAGGTTCACCGCCACCGGTAGCGACGTGATGTGCGTCGGGTACGTCTCGATGTTCACTGCCATCGCCGTGTTGACGCCGCCGACCGCCTGCGGTCCGACGCCCAGCGCGTTCACCTTCTCCAGTAGCTCTCGCTCGAACTCCGCCGTCTCCGGGTCATCGCTCGGTGTGCCTACCGGCCGCGTGATCGCGCGTTTCGCCAGGATACATCGCGTACTCCGACGAGCCGCCGATGCCGACACCGACGACCAGCGGCGGGCACGGGTTGCCGCCGGACTGCTCGATCGTGTTCAGCACCATCTCGGTGATGCCCTCCTTGCCGCGGGAGGGCAGCATGATCTGGAATTTCGTCATGTTCTCACAGCCGCCGCCCTTCGGCACGACCGTGATGCGGAACTTGTCGCCTGGCACGATCTCCGTGTGGATCACCGCCGGCGTGTTGTTCTTCGTGTTCACGCGCGTCGAGAAGGGATGCTCGACGATCGACGCGCGCAGGAAGCCTTCGGTGTAGCCCTTGCCCACGCCGGCGTTGATCGCGTCGCGCAGCGAGCCGCCGACGATGTGCACGTCCTGGCCGGCTTCGACCATCACCACCGTCGTGCCCGTGTCCTGGCACAGCGGGATCATCTCGCGCTTCGAGATGTCGACGTTCTCGAGGATCTCGATCAGCACCTGCTTCGCCAGCGGCGACTTCTCGCTCTTCTCCGCTTTCTTCAATCCCGCCACGACGTCGTCGGGCAGCACGTGCGTCGCCGTCTCGCACAGCTCCGCCACCACCCGCGAGATGTCGTCGGCCTTGATCTCGCGCACCCGGGTACCTGTTTCGGTTGTCATATGTTCCTTCTTCCAGTCCACGGCTCCGGTGGGGCTACTTCAGAAGCGCGATGAGCCCCTTCGTCGCGGCCGCGGCCGCCTTGATCTTAGCGCGTTCCTCCTTGCTCACGGGAGTCTCGAACGTGCGCTTGATGCCGCCTTCGCCCAGTTCGCACATCACGCCGCAGACGATGCCGTCGATGCCGAACTCGCCCTGGCAGAGCACAGCGCTCGGAATCAGCCGGTTCTCGTCCATGAGGATCGACTCCGCCATCTCCACGGTCGCCGCGGACGGCGCGTAGTATGCGCTCGAAACCTTCATCAGTTCGCCGATCTCGGCGCCGCCCCGCATCGTCCGCGCCACGAGCGCGTCGATCTTCTTCTGCGTCAGCAGCGACGTCAGCGGCAGGCCGCCGATCCGCGCCTGCGAGACGATCGGCACCATCGTCGTGTCGGTGTGGCCGCCCAGAACGTACGCGTGGATGTCGCGGATCGACACGCCCGTCTCCATCTGCAGGAACGCGCGGAACCGCGCCGTGTCCAGCGCGCCGCCCTGGCCGATGACGCGCTCGCGCGGGAAGCCCGACGCCTCCAGCGCGACGTGGCACATGGCGTCCATCGGGTTGGCGAAGATGATGATCACGGCCTTCGGCGACGCCTTCGCCGCGGCCTTCACCTTCGCTCGCACGATGTCCGCGTTGCCGTTGAGCAGCTCCTCGCGGGTCATGCCCGGCTTGCGAGGCGCGCCCGCGGTGCAGATGACGACGTCCGAGCCCTTCGTCTCGGCCCAGCCGTCCGTCGCCGTGATCTTCGTGTCGAACCCCAGCCAGGACGCCGACTGCGTCATGTCGAGCGCCTTGCCGTGGTGCAGTGTCTGCGCGAACTTCGGGTCGTCCTGGATCACGACGTCGGCGATGCCCTTTTCGACGAGTCGCTGGGCGATCGCACCGCCCGTCATACCGCCGCCGATCACCGTGACTTTCTTCCGTGCTGCCATGGCAAACCTCCGTGAACGGCGCGATGAAGCCCGCGCCAGCGCCATCGGGATGCGGAATCTCCGCCTCCCTCGTATCCGGATAAGCGCCCCATGGTACGAAGAACGCGCAACTGGAGCGAGTGCCGAAAGGCACGTGCATGTTAAGCGGAACGGTAGTGATCCCGTAACGGTGTCGCGGCCGCCGGAGCGCGACGTGATGGGCTTTGATTGACGCCTTGTTTTTCCGGATTTCGCCTGCCCGGGGAGTGCCGGTGAAGCTGGCGATGCGCTCATGTCGGTCGCGCCTTTGATTGTTCGATTGGCCTGCAAGAAAAATCGCGAATAATAACGGGTCAAGTTCGTGGCTGGGTGGCGGCTGGCTGGCATGGCTGGCGTTGGGCACGCGCGTATTGTGCGATGGGGCGGGGGCGAACGCCTAGCGGCGGGTTGCACCGGGCGCGAGGAACAGCGGATATCACGGATTGCGCGGATGGGAGACGACGGGGACGGGAGCGTAGATTTCTGTGGTTCCTCGTGGTCGGAGGTCGCAACATCCCAGTAACGCATGGAAGCGCGATCGCGCCGTTCGCACAGCTTCGGATGCGCTAGAATGCCAAACGTGACGACCCGGACGTCCTCGGAGCACCCAACCTGGTTTCGCGAAATCTCCTACGCCCGCATGGTCTCGGGCGCACCCGCCGAAACGGCTTCCATCTGCCTCGATAGCCGCCTAGTGGTGCCGGGCTCGGCATTCGTGGCGGTCCGCGGCTTCAACGTCGACGGCCACGCCTTCATCCCGAACGCAATCGCCGCCGGCGCTCGATTCGTCATCGTGCAGGAGGACGCTCGCGAGTCCTGGGAGCGCTACGTCAACGAAGACGTGACGTTCATCGCCGTCCCGGATAGCCGCGTCGCGCTCGCCGAGGCGGCGGCGGGGTTCTACGAGACCCCGGCGCGATCGCTCGGCATGATCGGCGTCACCGGCACCGACGGCAAGACCACCACGACGCACCTCATCGCGCACGTGCTGAACGCGACCAGCCACCGCGCGGGCTACCTCAGCAGCGTCGAATTCGCCGTCGGCGGCGCCGTCGAGATGAACGCCTCGCACATGACGACGCTCGAGGCTCCGGACGTGCAGCGCCAGCTCGCGCGGATCCGCGACGGCGGCGGCCGCTTCGCGGTCGTCGAGGCGTCGTCCATCGGCCTCGACATGCACCGCGTCGACCAGTGCGAGTTCGATGTCGGCGTGTTCACGAACCTGGCGCCCGATCACCTCGATTTCCACGGGAGCATGGCGGAGTATCGCGATGCGAAGGCGATTCTGTTCCGGATGCTCGGCACGTCGGCCGAGAAGGGTTTCGCGAAGGCAGCGATCCTGAACGCGGACGAAGCTGTGTCAACGCATCTCCGCACCGTCACGATCGTGCCGGTGATTACCTACGGTCTCCGCACCCAGGCGGACATCATGGCTTCGGACGTGGTGCAAGAAGGCTTCGGGACGACGATTCAACGCGAAGATGTTCGGCGAGCAGGTGGAAGTGCGAACCGGCTTGCTCGGCGCCTACAACGTCTCGAACTGCCTCGCCGCCGCTGCGACGGCGGTCGCGCAGGGCGTCGAATTCCGGGAGGCGCTGGACGCGCTCGCTTCGTTCCCCGGCGTGCCCGGCCGGATGGAGATCATCGATGAAGGACAACCGTTCCGCGTGGTCGTCGACATCGCATCCACGGAGCAGTCCATGCGCAACGTGCTCACCATGCTACGCCCGATCACGCCCGGGCGGCTCATCGTCGTGTTCGGTGCGGCCGGAGAGCGAGACCGCGGACGCCGGCGCGGCATCGCGCGAGCTGTGGCCGAGACCGCCGACCATGCGGTGATCACCAACGAGGACCCCCGCGGCGAGGACCCGGAGTCGATCCTCGACGAAATCGCCGCTGCGCTGAAAGATGCCGGCTTCGGACGCAGGTTTGACCGCGAGTTCGACCGGCGCGAGGCGATCGAGAAGGCGTTCAAGCGGGCCGGGAAGGGCGATACGGTGCTGCTGGCGGGGAAGGGCACCGAGCAGTCGATGGTCTTCGGCGACACGCACTGGCCCTGGGACGAGCGCCGGATCGCGCGAGAGGTGCTTGACGAGGTCGGCGGCGGCGGATAGCCTGTCTAATGGTCGTTCGCATAAGCAGGTGAACAATTGGACGAAGCCGAAATCGAGCGTCTCGCGGCGTTCGACCTTGCGCACATCATCCACCCTCAGTTCAACGTCGCCGATCACCGCGACGCCGTCATCTACGCCAGCGGTCGGGGAGCGGTGCTCACCGACGTCCGCGGCAACAGCTACATCGACGGCTTGTCGTCGCTCTGGAATGTGGCCGTCGGCCACGGACGGACCGAACTCGCGGAAGCGGCCGCCCGGCAGATGTCCGAGCTGGCGTTTTCGAACAGCTACACCGGCTACGCCAATGTCCCGTCGATCCGTCTGACCGAGAAACTGCTGGGCATCCTCTCGTCGAACATGTCCGGCGTGTTCTATGCGAACAGCGGGTCCGAGGCGAACGACATGGCCATCAAGGCCGTGCGGTACTTCTGGTTCCTGTCCGGCAAGCCCGAGAAGCTCAAGATCATCTCGCGTGCCGACGCATACCACGGCGGCACGATGGCCGCGACGGCGGTCACGGGTATGGCGCCGTTCCACAAGGGCTTCGGCCCCGAGCCGCCCGGGTTCCTCCAGGTGCCGACCTGCTATCCGTATCGGTGCGAGTGGTGCCGCGGCAAGCCGTCGTGCACGCTCGACTGCGCTGACAACATCGAGGCGGCCATCATGCGCGAGGGCGCGGAGTCCGTCGCCGCCGTGATCGCCGAGCCGGTGCACGGCGCCGGCGGTGTCATCCCGCCGGATCCCGGCTACTGGCCGCGGCTGCGGGAGATCTGCGACCGCCATGACGTGCTGCTTATCGCCGACGAGGTGATCACCGGGTTCGGCCGCACCGGCCGCTGGTTCGCGCTCGAGCACTGGGGGGTGCAGGCCGATGTCGTGACGTTCGCCAAAGCGATCACGAGCGCGTACGTGCCGCTGTCGGGCTTCGCCGTAACGCGGCGCGTGCACCAGGCGATCCTCGACGCGCCGGCCGACGCAAAGTTCATGATCGGCTGTACCAACGCCGCGCATCCGACGGCGTGCGCCGTGGCATTGCGCAACTTGCAGATCTTCGATGACGAAGGGCTCGTGGCGCGCGCGGAGGAGATGGGGCGGCGCCTCAACGACGGACTCGGCAGGCTGGCGGAGATGCCGAATGTCGGCGACGTTCGCGGGCTCGGGCTCATGGCAGCGGTCGAGGTCGTAGCCGACAAGGCAACGCGTCGGGCGTTCACGGCGCAGGACGCGGTCGGTCCGAAGCTGGCCAGAGCCATGCGGGAGCGCGGCGTGATCACGCGCGTGAAGGGCGACAGCATCCTGCTGGCGCCGCCACTCGTCATAACGTCAGAGCAGATCGATACCATCGTCAACGTGACCGCCGATGCGATTGATTCAGTGATGGCAAGCCGTGGCTAACGCTCCCCGCGCCGCCGGGCGCTATAATGGCGGGGTTAGGGGTGTGAGCATGCGTTCGCAGGCTGCGGTTCCGGTGACGCGCCAACACTGGCTCCATACGTTCGCCGAGAAGAACTGGCGTCACGTTGCGGAGCTCCTGTTCATCGTGCCCGCGTACATCCTGTATCAGTTCGTGCGCGGCGCCGTTCACGGCAAGGCAGACGCGGCGTTCGATAACGCTGCGTACGTCATCCGCATCGAGCAGCGCCTGGGCATCTTTCATGAGGCGTCGCTGCAGCAATGGATCCTGCCCAGAGCGTGGATCGTCGATTTCTTCAACTACCTCTACATCTGGGGACATCTGCCGGTCATCATCGCGGTGGCACTCTGGTTGTACACCCGCCATCGCGATAACTACGCGCTCTTCCGCAACGCATTCCTGATCTCCGGGCTCATCGCGCTGATTGGCTTTACGACCATACCGCTCGCGCCGCCGCGCTTCATGCCCGAGTTCGGCTTCAAAGACACGATCATCAATGCGCAGTCCTACTACGCGTTCCAGAACCCCAAGATCGTCAACCAGTACGCGGCAATGCCCAGCCTGCACTTTGGCTGGGATCTGCTCATCGCCATCGCGATCGGCTACAACGTCAGGGGTTGGTGGCTGCGGCTCCTCGCCGTGTTCATGCCGTTCGTCATGCTTGCCGGCATCGTCCTCACCGCCAACCACTATTTCCTCGACGCCGCGGCTGGAGCGCTTGTATCGCTGGCGGGACTTGGCATTGCGGTGATGCTTCGGCGCGTCGTCAGCCGTCAGGGCGTGTTCAGCTTCCTCACGTAACGGGTTGTCTTCCGGCGATCATCGGTCGCGGTGGCGAAGCGCTCGCTGCATGTCGCGGTCGGCGTCGCGTTTGGCGATGACCTGTCGCTTGTCGTACTGCTTGCGCCCGCGTACCAGCCCCAGCTCGACCTTCGCTCGTCCGTCCTTGAGATAGAGGTTCAGCGGGATGACCGACAGCCCGCGCTCGCTCATCCCGCGCACCCATTCGCGGATCTCGCGCTTGTGCATGAGAAGCTTGCGTGGCCGCGTCGGTTCGTGGTTCTGCCAGCTGCCGGCGTCGTACTGCGCGATGTGCGCGCCATACAACCACATCTCGCCGTCGAGCGGCCGAGCGTGCGCCTCGCGAATGTTCGCCCCGCCGGCGCGGATCGACTTGATCTCGGTGCCGGTGAGGGCGATGCCGGCCTCGATCTTCTCGAGGATCTCGTAGTCGTGGAACGCTTTGCGGTTCGCCGCGATCTGCTTGATCTCGGCCATGGGCGTGTTAGCCGCGCGGCTTCGTCGGTGTGGCTACCGGCGTCGGTGTGTCGGCCACGGGCGTCTCCTTCGGCGTCGTGTCGGTGCCGCGCAGCACGTCGATCGCCTTGAACAACTGCACGTCGCGGCGCATGTCGATGTCCACGTCCGACAGCTTGATCTCGATGTCGGGCCGGATGCCGACGCCGTCGATCTGCGTGCCATTCGGCGTCAGCCACTTGGCGATACTGATGTAGAGCTGCCCGCCGTCCTTGAGGTCGTTCGAGACGTTGACCGTGCCTTTGCCAAACGACTTCTCGCCAACGATCGTCGCCCGGCTGTTGTCGTGAAGCGCCGCTGCCAGCACTTCCGAACCGCTTGCGCTGAACCGGTTCATGATGATCACCACCGGGATCTGCGTCGCGGCGCCGCCCGCGTGTGCCGTGAACTTCTGCTCGCTGCCGTCGCGCTCGCGTTCGGTGAGGATGACCTGGTTGCCATCCAGGAACTCGTCCGCGATGTCGGCCGTGGTGCGCAGGAGGCCGCCCGGGTTGTTGCGGAGGTCAAGGATGACACCCTTTGCGCCGCTGCTCACCGCGTTCTTCAGTGCCGTCTGCATCTCATCTTTCGTCGGCTCAGAGAATTCGCGGATGTGGATGTAGGCGATGTCGGTGATATCCGCGCCAGAACCGTCCTTGAGCGAGCCGCCCGGCGGTTGTGTCGTCACGCTCTGTACCTTGATCTCGTCACGCTCGATCTCGAGTGTTTTCTCGTCCGTGTCGTGACGGATCTTGAGCTTGACCGTGGACCCGCGCGGCCCGCGGATCTTGAGCACCGCCTTCTCCTGCGTCCACCCGTCGGTCGACTCGCCGTCAACCTCCAGGATGACGTCGCCAGCGGTCAAGCCAGCGCGCTCGGCCGGCGTGCCCTCGATGGGCGCGACGATGACGATCTGGCCGTTCTGCGACGCGACGGTCGCACCGATACCGTCGAACTTTCCCGACGGTCCGACGCTGGTCTTCACTGTATTCGGGTCGACATAGAAGGTGCCGCTGTCCGGGAACGTCTGCAGGAGGCCGTTGATCGCGGCCTGGTAGAGCGTTTGTCTGTCGACCACGTCCGGATCCACGTACTTGCTCTGAAGCAGATTGAAGATGTCGTTGAGGTTCTTGAAGTCCGTGTCGCCCTGCGACTTATTCGCGGACGCATCATTGTTGGCGGTCGCGGCGGGCGTGGTCTTCGAGCCGCCATCGCCCCGGACGACATATCCCACCGCGAATGAGAGCACGAGGATCGAGACCGCAAGGAGGCCGACGACGGTCCAGCGGGCGGCTTTCAACATGCGACCGACACTCCTTCAGCGAGCCGGTCGAGGCGGGAGGCCAACACCGGTGACAATCTTTCCGGCAAGTTTAACACTCGCAGGTTTGGCCGACCAATGCAGGGGAGGGGAGTGCGCATCTCCCCTAGGCGACATCCCTATGCGCGGCGTCGGCGGCGCCATGAGCCTTTGGCTTCTTCTCAAACATGCGCGCGTCCGCGATCTCAAGAAGCTCCCCCGCGGAGCGCGAATCGTCGGGGCAGGTCGCCACACCGATAGTGATGCCCAGGTGAATCTCCTCGTCGCTCGGGACTCATGGCTGCCGCATTGGCCACGGCCGCGGTCAGTTTGTCGGCCGCCGCACGCGCCTCCTGCGCCGTCGTGCTCGGCAGGAGCACGACGAACTCGTCGCCGCCGTAACGCGCCGCGATATCGCTCGACCGGATCTGGCGCGCGATGACCTCGCCCACAAGGCTTAAGAACTTGTCGCCCACCATGTGGCCGTACGTGTCATTGATCCCCTTGAAGTTGTTCATGTCCATGAGCAGGACGGCAAGCGGCTCGCCATAGCGAAGAGCGCGCTCGATTTCGTGCGAGAACTGCTCGTAGAAGTAGCGGTGGTTGTAGAGGCCCGTGAGCGCGTCCTGGTATGCCATCGTCCGCAGGCGTTGGCTCAGCTCCTCGAGATGGCCCGAATAGGCCCGTTCCAGGCTGACATGGGTCGAGCGGGAGTGGGCGGCGAGAACGAGGCTGTACGCCACGCCCAGCGCGACGGCCAGCAACTCCAGCGGAGTGTAGGCGCTTCGTGACATAACGCTCGGCCCGACGACGATGATCGCCGCGATGCCGGCAGTCAGCACGACGCCGACCAGGCGCAGGAGCACGCGAGACAGGTAATCTCGTTGGCGTTTCGTCGTCGCCGGCCCGACGTCGTCGAGGATACTGCGGCGATCCTGTGGGTCCATCGCTGCGTCCGGACGCGGCGCCGCGCACCATCGTTGGTACCAGGCACGGACCCGGCCCGGAGTCAGTCGGTGGAGAAGCTTAGCCGCTCCTGCTGCAACCGCTACTCTGAGCCTGGGCCGCCAACGTTAGCGCCGTGCTAACGACGCATCCGGCATCCTCCGCCGAGAGTATCGGTAGATCGGTCCCGTGTTTGTAGACCTGTCTCTCACTCGCGGCGGCTACATAACATCTATAGTGCGATCATAACGAGATGCGCTTCGCGCCGCGTCGCGTGCCAATGAGGCCTATGTTGCCTGTACGACCCTACCGCGACTCAACTGTGTGGTGGTCGCCGCGCAGGATGTCGAGCACGGCAGACAGCGGCTCCGCATGCGTCTCGACGTCGTGTTCCGACTGAAAGATGTCGACCAACGTGGAGTCCGGCTGCCGCGCAGGAACTTCCGGGCGAGCCACCGAGCTGCGCCATCTGCCGACCATCGACGCGGTGGATACCCGGAGTTCGTCCACGGGCGCTTGGCGTCGCTGCGGCCGCAGGGTCGCGGCCGTGGCCGTGGCCGGCTGCGCCTTGAGCGGTGCCAACGACGGGGCGGCATCACCATCTTCTTCTTCTTCGCTCGCGCGGAGTTTGAGCCACGCAGCCGAAATCTTATGTCGTGTAGTGGCGATCGCCAGGGCCAAACCGCCGCTGGCACCGAGTGTGATGAGCAGGACGTTTCCGCTCAGACTGCCGGCGATCGCCGCTGCGACCGCGATGCTTCCCGCAGCGGCGTACGGTACCCATGAACTCGCGCCTGCCGCGATCTTCGGCGCGCCGGGCCTGGGGGCGGCGGGGCCAGTCGTGCGGGCCCGGAGGGCTGGCCGCGCCGTGTTGCCAGCGGGCGGATTGCTCGCTCCGCTCGGTGGGGCGCTAGCGCCAGATTCGCGCGGCAACGCGTCGTATTCATCTCGGAGGCGCGACGTGCCCAACACCGCATATGCCTCGTTCAGTTCATCGAGCATGTGATGCGCCCGCGGGTCGCTGACCGCGAGCGCCTGGTACTTCCGCGCCAGGTGCCAGTACGTGCGGTTCACCGTCGTACCGTCTGCGTCCGGCGTGAGTCCGAGGATGTCGTAGTAGTCGCGGCTGCTCATCGATGTGCTGTCCCTTCAGGGTCTTTGGCCAATGCAGATAACGCGCGGACAGCCGTGGACGTTGCCGTGGACGAGTTGACGCCCGGAAGCGAAGCACACGCCCGGTCAAGTTCGCCGCTCGTATTGGACATCACCCCAGACCCGACCGCGTCGGCCCCCCGGCGACACGGTCTCCGCGCCCGGCAATCGACGCCGGGATCGGAAAGTCCCCCTTGTTCCCTGCTCTAACTATCGGAGCGCCACCGTCAACCTGATGCCGTCCGTTATGTGAACTTAACGCCCGAACGGTGTCACAGCCCCGCCCGCCTTCGCGTTTGGAACGTCTGAGGGAGGTTCTCCATATGCCAAGCCACCACCAATGCCATCCTCGACCGCAGCGGACGGACGAGCTTCGTCTGTGCCGATTGCCGCGAACCCATCACCCTCGACGATCTCTTCGACCTCGGTCTGCGGGTACCTGACGACGGCGAAAGTCGAGACGATTACTTCGCGACGGAGCTGCTCGATAGCCTGAGCCATGTTGGCTGCACTTCCGGCAAGCGGGCCGGATGATGCTCGCCGTTTGACGCGGATGAGGCGTTCGGGTTAGCGTTCGCAAGAGCAAAGGGGAGTAACTGGCCCGCCGCACGCGTCGGGCCGTCCGGATCGCCAGCCCCGGCTCTCTTCGAGCCCGGTCCGGACACCCTCGCCGATCGTCGAGGGCGGTGAGACCTTTGATGACCGCGCGTCATCAAAGGTCTTTTTCATGAGTGGGAGTCTCACGAGTGATCCGCAACTGGCGGTGGCCCATCATCATGGCGCTCGTCGCCTGGCCGGCGGCGACGCTCCGCTTCGGTTTGTGGAGCACAACGCAGCCCGTCGAGACGGTGCTCTATGGGCTGGCCATCGTCTCCGCTGCTTTTCTCCTGACCTGGTGCGCTGAAGCCGCGGAGCGCGATATCCCCCGTACGCTGGCGCTCGCCGGGCTCGCGCTGATCGCGGTGTTGCCCGAATACGCCGTCGATGTGTTGTTCGCCTGGAAGGCCGGCCGGGATCCATCCTACGCGGCGTTCGCTACCGCGAACATGACCGGCAGCAACCGCTTGCTCATCGGCATTGGCTGGGCGACGGTGGTCGGCATCTTCTGGTTCCGCACGCGCGGCAACCTCCTCAAGCTCGCCGAGACGCACCGCACGGAGGTCGGCATCCTCGCCATCGCGACGATCTATTCGTTCATCATCCCACTGCGCGGCGGCATCACGCTGTTCGATACCGTCTTTCTCGTCGGGCTGTTCGCCGTTTACGTGTATCTGGCGTCGCAGGGCTCGGTCGAAGAAGAATCCGACATTGTCGGTCCGGCCGAGACGCTCGCTAACCTGCCGGCGACACAGCGACGGCTCACCGTCTCGGTGATGTTCCTCTACGCCGGCGGCGCTATCTTGCTCGCCGCGGAACCGTTCGCGGACGGCCTGATCAAGACCGGCGCGCAACTGGGGATCGACGAGTTCCTGCTTGTTCAGTGGGTCGCTCCGCTCGCGTCCGAGTTCCCCGAGTTTCTCGTCGCCGGCCTCCTCGCCTGGCGCATGCGGCCCGACGCGGCGCTCGGCGCGCTCGTCTCATCGACGGTCAACCAGTGGACGCTGCTCATCGGCTGCCTGCCGCTCGCCTACGCCATCTCCAGCGGCACCATCGACCCGCTCCCGACGGACTCGCGCCAGATCGCCGAAGTGCTGCTGACGTCCTCCATGGGCCTGATGGGCGTGGTGCTCCTGATCAATCTGCGGCTCTCGCTCGTCGAAACCGCGGCGCTCGCGGGCCTCTTCGCCGCTCAATTCCTGACGCCGCCGGCCGCGGTCCCGCGCGAAGCGTTCTCGTTTGCCTTCCTGGGTCTCGCCGCCGTCTTTCTGGGCCGTCAGTTCTTTGAAATGCGTCGATTCACGGGCCTGCAACCCCCTCCGGAACAAGATTGAAGACAGCAATCTCGCGATGGGTCTTGACAGTTCGCCCGTGCGTGGCGGATGGTATGCGCACGTAAATCGCCCGAAACGCTGAAGGAGGACGTCGTGGCAACCTACGTGATTCTCGCGAGCCTCACAGATCAGGGTGCGCGTACGATGGACGATCTCCGGCGCCGGCTGGAGAACGCGCGCACGACGTTTGGTTCACTCGGCGCGGAGCTGAAACAGCTCTACTTCTCGATGGGTACGTACGACTACGTCGTCATCGGCGAAGCGCCCGATGATGCGACGATGACGCGCGTCGCGCTGGCCGTGAGCGGCCAGGGCAACGTCCGGACGAACACGTTTCGCGTGTTTACCGAGCAGGAAGCGCTGCAGCTCGTCGAGGGCGGGCCCTGACCAGCCCTCACGACGAAGCCCGCCGCCTCTACGCGGAGGCGCAACGGCGGCATGCGGCGCACGACATCGCTGCCAGCATCGACCTGACGCGTCGCGCGCTCGCTCTCGATCCCGATTACGTCGAAGCCCTGGAGCATATGGCGACGCTCCTCATCACGCGCCAGCGCCGGTACGCCGAAGGTCTCGCGCTCATCGATCGCGCCGCGGCGTTGCGCGCCAGACGACGCGGGCATCTGGTACACCGTTGGCTGGTGCTACGAGTTCGTCGCGCACGAGACCGGCCGCCGGGCAACAACGATCGATCTCGACGTGCGCGCGCTGTACGAGCGAGCGGCCGACGCGTTCCGCAGTTGCCTTGCCCTCCACCCCGACGGCAAGCTCGTGGGCGACGCCGAGGACCTCCTCGATCACGTCGAGAACGAGCTGCGCTCGCTCTGAGTCGTCCTTCGCGCGCGCCACTCGTACAATGCGACGCGCAGCACGTGCGTGTGCTCTCTCCCGCGAAAGGACGCCGGCCGTGACCATTCTCCAACGTTATGTAGAATTGCATCCCGGTTCGCAGCGCCTGAACCGGCGCGCCGCGGCCGTCTTCCCCGACGGCGCCACGCACGAGATGCGCCAGAGCTCGCCGTTTTCGCTCTACGTCGAGCGCGCCGCCGGCAGCCGCAAGTGGGACGTCGACGGCAACGAGATCGTCGACTACGTGATGGGCCACGGCGCCCTGCTGCTCGGGCACAACCATCCCGGCGTGATGGCGGCCGTCGAAGCGCAGGCGCGCCTCGGCACGCACTACGGCGCGTCGCATGAACTCGAGATCCGCTGGGGCGAACTGGTGCAGCGGCTCGTGCCGTCGGCCGCGCGCCTCCGCTTCACGTCGTCCGGCACCGAGGCGACGATGATGGCGGTGCGGCTGGCGCGCGCGAGCACCGGTCGCGAAAAGATCCTGCGCCTGCGCGATCACTTCCACGGCTGGAACGACAGCGTGACCGGCCAGCCGCCGCCCGAGCAGACGGTGCCTGCGTCGCCAGGGCTGCCGCGCGGCATCCTCGACGCGTCGATCGTTCTGCCCCAGAACGACACCGCGATGCTGGAACGCACGCTGAGCGAAGAGGGCGACATGATCGCGGCGATGATCTTCGAAACGACCGGCGCGCACTGGGGCACCGATCCGATCGATCTCGACTACGTCCGTCGCGCGCGCGAGTTGACGTCGCAGCACGGCGTCTTCCTGATCTTCGACGAGGTGATCACGGGCTTCCGCGTCTCGCCCGGTGGCGCGCAGCAGGTCTACGGCGTCACGCCCGACATGACCACGCTTGCCAAGATCGTCGCCGGTGGCCTGCCGGGAGGTTGCGTCGCGGGCCGCGAGGAACTCATCGATCAGATCGCGGTGCGCGATGACGGAACAAGCGTGCATATCTCGCATCCGGGCACGTTCAACGCGAACCCGCTCTCCGCGGCGGCCGGCACGGCGTGCCTCTCGCTGATCGGCGACGGCGATCACCAGGATCGCGCCGCATCGACCGCCGCGGCCCTGGCGCGCGGCATGAACGCCGTGTTTCGCGAGGAGTCCGTCGCGGGCTGCGTCTACGGCGTGTCGTCGATGCTGCACGTCGCGCTCGGCATGGAACTGCAGCCGCCGGACGGTTACTCGTGGGGCTGGCGCGCTCTTCCCGCGCCGGCGCCGGCCGTGTCGCAGGCGGCGTCGGGTGCGCTGCGTCTCGGCATGATCAACGAAGGCGTGCACCTGATGGGCGACGGCATGATGGTGTCGTCGGCGCACACGGACGCCGACGTGGACCGCGCGGTCGAGGCGCTGCGCCGCACGCTGCGCGCGATGAAGGACGAGCGGCTGGTGTGACCTCACCCCCTGCCCTCTCTCCGCCCGGCGGAGGGGGATCGCGCGCCGGGTCGGTTCTGCGCTTCTCTCGATAGGTTGCGGCTGCGGCGATAGACGACATTAATTGCAGTTTTCGCTTTTCTCGGTCGGACAGCGCCCGTCGATGGCCACCGATGCGTTATGTTCACTTAACGGGTCCGCGGAGATCGTCTCCCACCGGTCGTGCCAGCGGGGCACGGGCGTATTGTGCGCCGACGCCGGGCGAACGCCTAGCGGCGCGTGTCACTCGCCGGGATGAATGCAGATCCACAGACTAGCGGCAGGTATCGCTGGCGTATACGCCAGACAGGGCGAGCATGCATCGTACGCACGGCGGTACGTCGCCGCGCCGACGGGCGGCCAGTTCAAGTCGCGCATGACCTCGGCGCTTCGGCACGGGGATTTCGTGGCTCTTGGCGGTTTTCTGCGCAGCGATCCTTCATGATCGGAGTTTGCCGCCGTGAACCGAGAACTTCGCCCAGACGTGGCAATCGATAGATCGAAGCATCGCGAATGCCGGAACGTGCCAGCTGCGATGAGCATACACGAGCGGCAGGCAATTCATGACGAAGCGCAGCCGATGGCGGCAGCACGGGTCCTTATCCGTCAGCCCTCCGATAGTCATCGACTCGATCGAGCCGATAAGCGATCGCAGTTCATCATTCGCGGCGACAGGATCGTCCACAATCTGGACGGAGTATCGCGACGATCACCTGGCCTCAGCGACCGGTGCGATTGCGGAGTGGCGACCACGTCTCAACGCACATCGACATGCTCTTGATCACTGCCGAGAATGGCAGCGAGATTCGCGCGACACTTGCGAACTGACCCGTTCGACGAGACGGCGAGCAGATGCCGGTCCTCCGACTCCAGAAACTGCCGCCTGGTCGACGCGCCGCGAACATCTGATACGAGGTCACAGCTGGACGTGACTGGAGCAGAACGCGCGTCTAGCCAGCCGCTGCGGGTCTCGCACTCAGACTTGACATGCGATCGAGCACGACGCGATCATCCGTTGTGGCGTTGGCCAGTTCTCGATGCCGGATTGCCATGAAACAGCGGAGGCATCCGGCGACGGCTTCTATCAGGCGAACCATCTACGCATTGCCCAGATGCGGCGATGCGAGGGTCGGCGAGGCGCACGCTGACGACGTGAATCACGCGCGGCCGACGTGGCTGGCGGACGCGGAGATGGTGGCGCGACTGCTGGCGCTGAACTTCGCGCGGAATGCGGTCTCGTGCAGACCGCGGGCGCAGCAGGCTGCGCCCCTACAGCGGTTTGGAGACTGGCGGCGTAGGCCGGACAGGGCACGCCACCGCGTGCCCCGTACGGACGGTTGGTGCCGGCGCGCTCCTCTGCCCTACTTCTCCGGGAAGGTGACGAGCGAGGTGGTGCTCTCGATGCCGGGGATGGTGCGGATCTTGTCGCTGAGGATCGGCGGGACGTCGCTGAGCGACTCGACTTCGATCTCGAGCACGATGTCGTACGGTCCCATCACTTCGTGCACTTCCTTCACGCCCGCGACGGTCTTCGCCCTGGCGAAGACGTTCTTCGTCTCGCCCGGGTTGGTGACCACGAGCACGTACGCCTTGATCATTGCGCGCCTCCTACGGATCTATGCACTGGTATCAGCACTTGCCTGTGACGGGGCAACGTCCGATACTGGAAGAACGGGCGTTGTTGCTGGCTACTAGGTACAGGTTTGGCGATGTCCAGTCAATCGAACGCATCGACACGTCCGATTAGTGGCCAAATGAAGCGTGCGTTACAATCGAATGAAGGGCACCGGCCCTGAATCTGCCGGATTGCCGTGCCACAGTGCGCGGCAGAGGCGAACGTGGTCGAAGAGATCTTCCAGACAGACCCCATCAGCTCGCTCGGGCTTCCTCCTCCCGTATCCATCGGCCGTAATGCCAGCGTAGGCGCCGCTCTGACGGCGGTGCAGAAGCACGGCCAGGGCTACGTCCTGGTGGTCGAAGACGGCCGTCCCGTCGGCATCATGAGCGAGCGCGAAGTGTTGATGCGCATCGTCGCGCGCGATGTGAAGTACGGCGAGAATGTCGACAAGTACATGTCGCACGCTCCCGAGACGCTGACGTCGAAGGATCGGATTGCGACGGCGATTCGCATGATGAACGAACGCGGCGAGCGCAATATCCCGATCGTCGATGGCGCAGGGCGGGCTGTCGCGGTTCTGCGCACCATCGACATCATCCACTTCCTGGCAGAGGCGTTTCCGGCGCAGCTCCTCAACCTGCCGCCGCGACCTCACCAGATGATCCCCGAATCGGAGGGTGCCTAGTGACGACGCTAACAAGAGAATCGCAGCAGCCCGACCACGCAGAACTACAGGAACTGGATCGGGTGACGATCAAGTTCGCCGGCGATTCCGGCGACGGTATGCAGTTAGCCGGCACACAGTTCACCAACACCTCCGCCGTCATCGGCAACGACATCGCTACTTTCCCCGACATTCCCGCTGAAATCCGAGCACCGCAAGGTTCCCTCCCCGGCGTCAGCGGATTCCAGATCAGCTTCTCCAGCCACCACATCTACACCCCGGGCGATGCACCCGACGTGCTCGTCGCCATGAACCCGGCCGCCTTGAAGACGAACATCGGCGATCTGCCGCGCGGCGGCATCCTTGTCGTGAACGAGGACGAATTCAACGAGGCGAATCTCAAGAAGGCGGCGTACAGCGCGAACCCGCTGGAAGATGGCAGCCTGCGCTCGTACCGCGTCTACAAGGTGCCTGTGACGACGCTCACGGCGGCGACGCTGAAGGACAGCGGGCTCACCGGGGTCCAGATCGACCGCTGCAAGAACATGTTCGCCCTGGGCCTGATGTTCTGGATGTACAGCCGCCCACTCGAAACGACGCTGCACTGGATCGACGACAAGTTCGGCAAGAACCCGACGATCGCCGAAGCGAACAAGACCGTGCTCAAGTCCGGCTACCACTTTGGCGAGACGACAGAGATGTTCGCCACGCACTACCACGTGCCGAAGGCGAAGATGAAGCCGGGACTGTATCGGAACATCACCGGGAACGAAGCGACCGCGCTTGGCTGGCTGACGGCGTCGAAGCTCTCCGGTCGCCCGCTCTTCTACGGCACGTACCCGATCACACCCGCGAGCGACGTGCTCCACGAACTCGCGCGCTTCAAGCGGTTCGGTGTCAAGACGTTCCAGGCGGAGGACGAGATCGCCGCCATCGGCGCCGCGATCGGCGCGTCGTTCGGCGGTTCGCTGGGCCTCACCGGCACGAGCGGCCCCGGGCTCGCGCTCAAGAGTGAGGCGATCGGCCTCGCCGTGATGGTCGAGTTGCCGCTGGTGATCATGAACGTGCAGCGCGGCGGCCCCAGCACCGGGTTGCCGACGAAGACGGAGCAGTCGGACCTGCTGCAGGCGATGTTCGGACGGAACGGCGAGTGCCCTGTCGGCATCGTCGCGCCGGCTACAGCATCGGACTGTTTCTACATGGCGATCGAGGCGTGGCGCTTCGCGATCAAGTACCGGGTGCCCGTGATCTTCCTCTCCGACGGCTACCTCGGCAACGGTTCGGAGCCGTGGCTCGTGCCCGACATCGCGTCGCTGCCGAAGATGGACGCCAACTTCGCGTCGGACCCGGCGACGTTCCAGCCGTACGCGCGCGACCCGCAGACGCTCGCGCGTCCGTGGGCGATCCCGGGCACGCCCGGACTCGAACATCGCATCGGCGGGCTCGAGAAGGCCGACATCACGGGCAACGTGAACTACGAGGCCGCGAACCACAACAAGATGGTGCACCTGCGTGCGGAGAAAGTCGAACGCATGGTGCAGGACGTGCCCGACATCGAAGTTGCGGGCGACGAGTCCGGCGATCTGCTGGTGCTGGGCTGGGGCAGCACGTACGGGGTCATCACGACCGCCGTGCAGCGCGCCCGCGCCCAGGGCAAGCGTGTGTCGTCCGCGCACATCCGGTACATCAACCCGCTGCCGGCCAACCTGGGCGATGTGATGAAGCGCTACGACCGCGTGCTCCTGGCGGAGATGAACCTCGGTCAGATGCGGCTTCTGCTGCGAGCGAAATACCTGATCGACGTCGTCGGCCTGAACAAGGTGTCCGGGCGGCCGTTCACCATCGCGGAGATCGAGACGAAGATAGCCGAGCTGGTCGGCTAGGCACGAGGGACGACATGGTTACTGCAACTCGCGGCGAAGACAGCAGTACGGGGCTGTCGCGCAAAGACTTCGTCACGGACCAGGAGGTCCGCTGGTGCCCCGGCTGCGGCGACTACTCGATCCTTGCGCAGACGCAGAAAGTGATGCCCGAGCTGGGCCTGCCGCGCGAAAAGATCGTCTTCATCTCCGGCATCGGCTGCTCCAGCCGGCTGCCGTACTACATGAAGACGTATGGCTTTCACAGCATCCACGGCCGAGCACCGACGATCGCGAGCGGCCTCAAGGCTTCGCGGCCGGATCTCAGCGTCTGGGTGGTGACGGGCGATGGCGATGCCTTGAGCATCGGCGGCAACCACATCCTCCATGTGCTGCGGCGCAACATGGATATCCAGATCATCCTTCACAACAACCAGATCTATGGCCTGACGAAGGGCCAGTACTCGCCCACGTCCGAGCTGGGCAAGCGCACGAAGTCGTCGCCCTACGGCACGATCGACGCGCCGCTCCACCCGCTCAGCGTCGCGATCGGCGCCGAAGCGACGTTCGTCGCGCGGTCGATCGATAGCGACGCGCACCACCTCGCCTCTATGCTCGAGCGCGCGCACCAGCACCGCGGCACATCGTTCGTCGAGGTCTATCAGAACTGCAACATCTTCAACGACGGCGCGTTCAAGGACTTCACCGCCAAGGAAGTGCGCGCCGACCGGATGATCTTCCTGGAGCACGGCAAGCCGATGATCTTCGGCAAAGAGAAGGACAAAGGCCTCCGCATCAACGCGATGAAGATGGAGGTGGTCCAGCTCGGCAACGGCATCACCGAGACCGACCTGCTGATCCACGACGAGAAGCGCGAAGATCCGTCGGTTGCCTTCCTGCTGAGCCGCATGGGCTATCCGGAGTACCCGGTGCCGGTCGGCGTCATCCGGGCCGTGAAGCGGCCGACGTACAATGATCTCATGACCCAGCAGATCGAGCAGGCGATCGCCGCCGAAGGCGAGGGCGATCTGCGCGAGATCTTCATCGAAGGCGATACCTGGACCGTTAAGTAGCCGGAGACCACCGTGATCTGTCCCGAGTGCAAGACCGACAACATCCAGGGCGCCGACAGGTGCGCGAACTGCGGCCAGGATCTGTACAGCCTGGGAAGAGGCGTCGCAGGCAAGTCCAACCACGGGCCGGAGTTCATCTCGGAACGGCTGTCGCGCATCCCGGCGCAAGCGCCCGCGCGCATCGCAACGTCCGATCCGGTGGCGCTGGCCGTGCGCCTGATGCAGAACTCCGACACGGACTGCGTGCTCGTGATGGACGGCGCGCACCTCGCCGGCATCATCACGCCGTGGGACATCCTCCACAAGGTCGCCGGCCCGTCCGAAGATCTGAACGCCGTGTCGTGCGGCCAGATCATGACGGCTGACCCGGTGTTTCTGCGCGACGATGACGATATCGCCGTGGCGATCAACAAGATGTCGTTCGGCGGCTTCCGTCACATCCCGCTGCTGCAGGGTGGTCAACCGGTCGCCGTCGTGAGCATCCGCGACGTCTTCCGGCACATCTCGCCGCATCTCGCGTAGCCCGGCGTGCGAGAACCTATCCCCCAGGCCGTCAAGGACTTCATCGCCGCCGCGCCGGTCTGCCGCATCGCGACGGTGCGCGCGAACGGTGAGCCCCACGTCATTCCCGTGTGTCCCGTCTTCGACGGCGATCGCACGGTGTACGTGGATCTCGGCGAGCGTTCCGTCACGGCGGTTGCGCTTGAGGACGAGCCGCGCATCGCTGTATTGATCGACGAGTATGACGACGACTGGACGAAGCTCCGCAAGGTCCTGCTCCATTGCACGGCCGAGCCGGTCAGCGGCGCGGAACAGGATGCGGCGTGGGCCCGCATCCGCGCGAAGTTTCCGCAGTACGTCAGCGTCGACTGGAAGCCGCGTCGTACGATGGCGCTCCGGATAGACAGCTGGATGCAGGAAGGCGTCGTCCACTAGCGCCGCGGCTGCGCGCGCGTGGCGCGTGCTCCGGACTACAGCAGCGCCTTTGCGGCCAGCTCCAGGAACGCGGGCGGGCCGCCCACCAGCATCGTCGTGATGGCCGTTCCTTTCCAGGCGGCCAGGTCATCGCGGATCTTCTCCATCGGCCCGATGAGCGCGGTGTCCTGGACCATGGACGTCGGGATCGCCGCCATCGCCTCGCGCTTCTTGCCGCTGAGATACAGGTCCTGGATGCGGATGCACGTCTCTTCGTAGCCGAGCCGCGCCAGCACCTCGAAGTGGAAGTTCGCGCTGCGCGCGCCCATGCCACCGACGTAGAGCGCGAGCATCGGGCGCACCATGTCGGCGGCGGCCTCGATGTCATCGTTGACGATCAGCGGCACCATCGCGGCGACCTCGAAGTTCTCCGCCGTGCGGCGCGCGCCCGGCCGGGCGAAGCCCTCGGCAAGCGCGTCGCGGTAGAACTTGTCGCTCTTGGGCGAGAAGAAGAGCGGCAGCCAGCCGTCCGCGATCTCGGCCGCCATCGCCACGTTCTTGGGACCTTCGGCGGCGAGGTAGATCGGGATGTCGGTGCGCAGCGGATGGATCGTCGACTTCAACGGCTTGCCGAGTCGAGCGCCGCCCGGGTACGGCAGCTGGTAGTGGTGCCCCGAGAACTCGGCGGGCTTCTCTCGCGCGAAGATCATGCGCAGGATCTCGACGTATTCGCGCGTGCGCTCGAGCGGCCGCGGATACGGCTGGCCGTACCATCCTTCGACGACCTGCGGGCCGGACGCGCCGAGTCCGAGGATGAACCGTCCGTTCGACAGGTAGTCGAGCGTCATCGCCGCCATCGCCGTGGCGGCCGGGGTGCGGGCGGACAGCTGGGCGATCGACGTGCCCAGCTTGATCTTCGAGGTCTTCGCTCCCCACCATGCGAGCGGCGTGAAGCAGTCCGACCCGTACGCCTCCGCGGTCCACATGGAGTCGAATCCCAGGCTCTCGGCCGCGGCGATGCTCTCTTCGACGCCCGCAGGTGGCCCGCTGCTCCAGTAGCCCGCCGAAAGTCCCAGTTTCATCAACACCCTCCATCGTCGCTGCCGACCGCGACTGGCGACGCGATCGAACCGCACATGTTCAGGCACGATCATACGCGTGCCAGCGGCGTCGCGGTAGGTTCGGGTCGCGGCGCTATCTCGGCGGACGGGCCGGTCCTATAATGCCGGCACAGCAGCGAAGTGAAGGTGGAGCCATGTCTGTGGCCGGACGAACCGACGCCGAAGTACGACCGGCCGAAGCGGTCATGCGGCAGGTCGTCCGCGCGCTGGAGCGCGTCCTCGGCCGCGAGCGGGTGCTCTCGACGCCCGAAGAACTCATCGCCTACGAGTACGACGGTACGATCGACCGCGGCAAGCCGCAGGTCGTCGTCTTCCCGGAGGACACCGCGCAGGTCTCGGCGGCGGTGCGTGTCGCGCACCAGTTCGACGTGCCGGTCATCCCGCGAGGCGCCGGCACGGGGCTGAGCGGCGGCGCCATCGCGGCCGTGGGCGGCGTGGTCATCGCGCTCACGCGGATGAAGCGCGTGCTCGAGATCGACGCCGTGAACCGGCTCGCCGTCGTGGAGCCCGGCGTCGTGAATCTCGATCTGAGCCGCGCCGTCGCGCCGCACGGGCTGTTCTACGCGCCGGACCCGTCGAGCCAGCGCGCCTGCACGATCGGGGGCAATTTCGCCGAGAACGCCGGCGGCCCGCACTGTCTTGCCTACGGCGCGACGACGAACCACGTCCTCGGCGCGGAGCTGGTGCTCGCCGACGGTGAAGTCGTGTGGGTCGGCGGACGCACGCGCGACGTGCCCGGATACGACCTGACCGGCGCCGTCGTCGGCTCGGAGGGCACGCTCGCCATCGCGACGAAGATCGTCGTCCGCCTGATGCGCATCCCCGAGTCGACGCGCACGCTGCTCGCCATCTTCGATGCCGTCGACGACGCGAGCAACGTCGTGTCGTCGATCATCGCCGCAGGCATCCTGCCGTCGGCGCTCGAAATGATGGACCGCAACATCATCGCCGCCGTCGAACCGGTGATCCACGCAGGGTTCCCGCTGGACGCGGAGGCCGTCTTGCTGATCGAGGTCGACGGCCTCGAGGAAAGCACCGCCGAGCAGGCGGCGGCGATCGACCGTATTTGCCGCGAGCACGGAGCGCGAGAAGTACGCCTCGCGGCCACGGCGCCCGATCGCGAGCGTCTCTGGGCGGGGCGGAAGACGTCGATCAGTGCACTTGGCCGCCTGTATCCGAACTACTACGTGCTCGACGGCGTGGTGCCGCGGACGAAGCTCGTCGACGTCCTGCGCCAGACGTACGCGATCGCCGAGCGGCACGGCCTCGACGTCGCGAACGTATTTCACGCGGGCGACGGCAACCTCCATCCGAACCTCCTGTTCGACGCGCGCGAGCCCGGGACGGTCGAGCGCGTGCTGGAGGCCGGCGCGGAGATCCTGCGCGCGTGCGTCGACGCGGGGGGCAGCATCACGGGCGAACACGGGGTCGGCCTCGAGAAGCGCGACTTCATCGGCTGGATCTTCAACGCCGCCGACCTCGCGGCGATGGCGCGCCTGAAGCCCGCGTTCAAGGCCGGCGAGCACTACAACCCCTGCAAGGCGTTCCCGACGGGCAAGGGGTGCGGCGAAGTTCGCCAGAGCCAGATCGAACGCGCCTCAGCCGCGATCGGAGCCGACCTGTATGTCTAGCGCGGCCATCGCGACGAGCATCGATGAATTCTGCGCTTCGGTTAGGTCGCTGGTTGCGCCGGATCAGCTTCGAACGTCGGATCTGAGCGCCTTCGAGATCGACGGCATGGTCCCTGATGCGGCTGTCGAGCCGGCGACGATCGGGGAGCTTCAGGCGGTGCTATCCGAAGCGCATAGCAGCAAGGTCACCGTGATCCCGATCGGCGGAGGCACGCACCGGGGCGCCGGCAACGTTCCGACATCCTACGACGTGGCACTGTCGCTCGCGCGTCTCAACCGCGTTCTTGCGTACGAGCCGGCGGACCTGACGGTGACCGTCGAACCCGGCCTGCGCCTGGCCGATCTGCAGGCGACGCTCGGCGCGCGCGGCCAGTTCCTGCCGCTCGATCCACCGTGCGATGCTGGCGCCACGGTTGGCGGCGTGCTGGCGGTGAACGCGTCGGGACCGCTGCGCCACGCGTTCGGCACGGCGCGCGACTGGGTGATCGGCATGCGCGTCGTCCACGCCGACGGATCGAGCAGCAAGTCCGGCGGGCGTGTCGTGAAGAACGTCACCGGCTACGACATGCACAAGCTCCACATCGGGGCGCTCGGCACGCTGGGCGTCATCGCCGAAGTGACGCTGAAGGTCGCGCCGCTACCGCCCGCGGAATCGACGGTGGTCATCACGTGTCGTTCCGCCGCCCACGCGTCGGATCTCGTGCTCGCGGCGCATGACGCCGGGCTCGCGCTCTACTGCGCCGAACTGCTCTCTCCTCCGGCATCGCAGGCGGTGCTTGGCCGCTCTGCGTGGTGCGTCGTCGCGCGCGTCGCGGGCGCGAAGGCAGCGGTGGACCGAAGCCTTCGCGAGATCAACGGCGCGAGCAGCTCGACCGGCGCCAGCGTCGAGACGCGCGACACGACGACAACCTGGGAGGCGTGGTCCAGCGCGCTCCGGCCGGGACCTGCTCTCGTTGCGCGTGAGCGTCCTGCCGTCGAATGTGCACGATGTCGTGCAGGTGCTCGATCGGCGGCTCGCGGGCGCCGGAGCACTCGCCTCGGCGACCGTGACGGCCGGCATCATCCGCGTGAACCTCCGGCCGGCGCGCAACGCGCAAGCGCGTGCGCTCGTGGATGCCGCACGCGAAGTCGCATCGCGTTACGGCGGCGGCGTTGTCGTGGAGGCGGCGCCGCCGCTGCTCAAGCAAGAGATCGATGTGTTCGGCCCGCTGCGCGCCGATTTCGCGATCATGAAGCGCCTCAAGCAAGAGTTCGATCCGCGCCGGACGCTTTCGCCCGGCCGGTTCGCAGGCAGGTTGTGATGACGCACGGCACCGGAGAGTCCATGAGTCCTCTGGCGGCGCTGCGCGATGATATCTCCCGTTGCGTTCATTGCGGGTTCTGCCTGCAGGCCTGCCCGACCTACCTCGAACTGGGTATGGAGACGGATTCACCGCGCGGACGCATCGCTCTCATCGATGCGGTGGCGTCGGGCAGCGCCAGGGCGACGCCGGCGCTGCTCGGTCACCTGGACCTTTGTCTGCAATGCCGCGCCTGCGAGACCGCCTGTCCCTCCGGCGTGGCGTTCGGGCGCATCATGGAGGAAGGCCGCGCGATGGCGGTCGAGAGCAGCGCGCGGCCGCCCTCGTGGGCGCTGCGGATCGCGGCCATGCGCCTGGTGCTCCCTCATCCCGGGCGGGTGCGCGCGCTGATGACATCGCTGCGCCTCTACCAGCGGTCGCCCGTCCACGCGCTCATCCGGCGCACGGGCGTCCTCGGCCGCATATCGAGGAGCCTCGATGACGCCGAGCGATCGATGCCTGTCGTCCCGAGCGCTCCCGTTCACTTTGCCCGAACAGCCGCGAGGGCTGACGAAGGCGGTAGCGATGCTCACCGGGCTGCGTCATGCCTCACCTGTATCCGCGGACGCACGAGGCCACAGTGCGCGTGCTGAACAGGCTCGGCTATCGCGTCGTGGTTCCGGAGGCGCAGACGTGCTGCGGTGCGCTCAACCTGCACGGCGGCGACCGCATCTTCGCGCGGGACCTCGCGCGCCGGAACATCGATGCGTTCCTGGACGCCGGCGTGGAAGCGGTCATCGTCAACTCCGCCGGTTGCGGCTCGACGATGAAGGAGTACGACCATCTCCTGGCCGGCGACACGGCGTACCGTGACCGCGCGCGCCAGTTCGTGGCCATGACGAGGGACGTGCTCGAATTTGTGGCTGACCATGACCTGGGCCAGCTCGGCGAAGTTCGCGCGACGGTTACCTACCAGGACTCGTGCCACCTGGTGCACGGTCAGAAGATCACCGCCGCCCCGCGACGGGTGATGTCGGCCATTCCCGGCATCGACCTTCGCGAGCTTTCCGCGCCCGATCGATGCTGTGGCAGCGCCGGCCTGTACAACATCGTCCAGCGCGGCATGGCGAGCCGCCTGCTGGCGCACAAGATGGACGACGTAGCGGCGACGCGCGCGACGGTGGTAGCGACGGCGAACCCGGGCTGCATGATGCAGATCGAAGCGGGCCTGCGGCAGCGCCGCATCGATGCGCGCGTGGTCCACGTGATCGAGCTGCTCGACGAAGCGATGCGCGCCGCGCCGGGCGGCTCCGGCGCATCACGGGCCGCTGTACGGTGACACCGATTCACGTTCGCGCCGCGCCCGGCGACGTCGCGCCGGTCGTGCTCCTCGTCGGCGATCCGGGGCGCGCCACGCGGACCGCCGGGCTGCTCGACGGCGCGCGCTGCTACAACGAGTTCCGCGGCCTTCTCGGCTACACGGGCACCTACCGAGGCGCTTCCGTCTCCGTTCAGACGACCGGCATGGGCTGTCCGAGCGCGGCGATCGTCTGCGAGGAGATGGCCGAGCTCGGCGCGAAGACGCTGATCCGTCTCGGCACCTGCGGGGCCGTGCAGGAGGGCATGCGCGCGACAGATCTCGTCATCGCGACGGCGGCCTGCCCGCTCGACGGCACGACGGCGCACTATCTCGACGGCGATCGATACGCCCCGGCCGCGTCGTTTCGCGTTGTGCGGGCGCTCGTCGATGCCGCTGAGGCGGCGGGCGTTCGCTTCCACACCGGCGTCATCGCGACGGAGGACGCGCTGTACGCGGTGCGCGAGGCGTGGGTGGCGCGATGGCAGTCTCGAGGCGTGCTGGCGCAGGAGATGGAGGCGAGCGCTATCTTTACGGTCGCCGCGCTGCGCGGGCTCGAAGCCGGGTGCCTGCTCGTCGCGTCGAACCACGCGGGCCAGCACGAGCGCCTGGCGGACGCGGACTTGCAGCCCGCGATCGATTCGATGCTGCACATCGGCCTCGACGCAGCGCTCGCGCTGAGCTAGACGCCGGTGATGGCGCTGACGACGGCATCGATGCTCTCCCCGACGGGCGCGCCACCGTCGATTGAGATCCGCCGGCCGGCGGCGACTTCGTGCGGCGGCTGAAAGCGCTCGCGCTGCGCCAGGTAGACGTTCCAGCCTGCGTCGGACGGTGTTCCGGGCCCGGCCATCCGTGCGTCGAGACGTGCCCGGATGGTCGACTCGCGGGCCGTCACCTCGATGCCAAACATGGGCACGCCGGCATCCTTCGCGACCGCGGCGGCGGCGTCGCGGTCCGCGCGCCGGATGTGCGTCGCGTCGAGGATGACGCTGCGTCCGAGTTCGAGATGCTCGCGCGCGATGTCGCGCATGGCGTCGTACACCCGCGCGCGCTCGTCGCCGCCGTAGATGCCTTCTCCGTACGCGGCGGACATCCGCTGCGCTGCGTCGACGTTCGCCCGGCGCTTACGCACGAGATCCGAGCTGACGACGACGGCACCGACGCGCCCGGCCAGCGCGTGCGCGACGTGGCTCTTGCCGCTTCCTGACGGCCCGATCATCATCAGCAGCACGTGCGGCGATGCGGTTCGGGCGTAGGCGACGCGCCAGATCGAAGTACGCCTGCGCCTTGCGGCGAGCGTCGGCGCGCGCCTCGGGCGGGACTTCCGGCTCGCTGCTCCGCATCGCCTCGACTTTGCCGCGGACCGCCGCGCGATAGCACTTGTAGAACCGCAGGACGAGCGGCAGCGTCTCGTCGTCCGACGCGTCCAGGTACGCGCCGATCAACTCGTCGGAGAGTCCGCGGTGGCCGCGGAAGTCGAGGTCCATCGCCAGGAACCCGATGTCGCTCGCCACGTCGCCGTAGCGGATGCGGTCGTTGAACTCGATGCAGTCCATCACGCAGATCGAACCGTCCTCGTGGACGACGATGGCGTCGGCGCGCAGATCGCCGTGGCAGTCGCGGACGCGCCCGCCGTCCGCACGCTGGTTGATGAGCGTGGCGTTCGTGCGCAGGAACGCGCCCACGTATTCGCGCAGGCGTGTCGAGGGTTGAACGCGCCAGCAGATCGCCGGCATACGGCTCGATCTGCGCGAAGTTCTCGTCCCAGTTGCGGCGGATCACGTCGACGCGCCCGAACGCCGCGATGCCGGCCTCGGTGGCTGAGGCGCGGTGGAAGGCGGCGATGGTCCGTGCGATCCGCTGGATGTCGTCGGACGTGACGAGACCTTGCTCCAACAGCGCCGGCATCATGCGTTCGTCCGGCATCCGGTGCATCTTCACGGCGTACTCCAGCACCTCACCGGCGCCGCCGACGCAGATCGCGCCGTCGCGGCGCACGATCGGCTCGACGCCGATGTACGCCTCTGCGCAGAGTCGTCTGTTGAGCCGCACCTCGGCCTCGCACATCAGGCGGCGCTTCTCGATCGTGCTGTAGTCGAGAAAGCCGAGGTCGAGGGGCTTCTTGATCTTGTACGCGAACTCCCCCGCGATCAGCACGTACGAGATGTGCGTCTGGATGAGCCGGATGCGATCGGCCGGATGGTCGTACGCGCGTGGCGAAAGCAGAGCGTCGATGATGGGCGGCAGATCATCCATGGTGTGGGCTACCTGAGCCGGTCGCGTACGAGATCGGCGAGCGAGACTTCCGGCCTGGCTCCGAAGTGGCTGATCACCTCCGCCGCCGCGATGCCGGCGATGCGGCCGCACGCCGGCACGTCCATTCCGCGCGTCAGGCCGTACAGGAAGCCGGCGGCGTACGCGTCGCCCGCTCCCGTCGTATCGACGACGTGCTCGACTGGCTCGGCGTCGACTACGTGGACTTCCGCGCCTGCAACGATCACGGCGCCGCGCTCGCTGCGCGTCAGCGCGGCGATCTCGCAATGCCCGCGCACGTGTTGCAGCGCATCGTCGAAGCTGTCCGCCTGGTAGAGCGACATGATCTCGGCTTCGTTGGCAAACAGCACGTCGACATGTGCCGAGACGAGGTCGAGGAACTCCTCCCGGTGGCGCTCTACGCAGAACGGATCGGACAGCGTCAGTGACACTCTCCGTCCGGCGTCATGGGCGATCCTTGCCGCTTTCAGAAACGCCTCCTTTGCCCGCGGCGGATCCCAGAGATATCCCTCGAGGTACGTCACGCGCGCGCTGGCAATGAGTTCCGCGTCGACATCTTCCGGGCCCAGGTCCGAGCCGGCGCCGAGGTAGGTCTGCATCGTCCGCTGTGCGTCGGGCGTGACTACGATCAGGCAGCGCCCCGTCGATCCCACGCTCGCCGCGGCCACGTCGAACGCGACGCCGGCGGCGCGGATGTCGTGGCGGAAGACGCGTCCGAGCTGGTCGTCGCACACCTTCCCGATGTATGCGGCCCGCCCTCCGAGCGAGGCGAGCCCCGCGATGGTGTTGCCCGCCGATCCGCCCGACACCTCCACCGCAGGCGGGATGCGCGCGTAGAGCTCTTCGGCGCGCTCGGCGTCAATGAGGGTCATGGCGCCCTTCACCAGGTCGTGTGTCTTCAGAAACGCGTCGTCCGCGTGGGCGATCACATCGACCATCGCGTTGCCGATCCCGACGACGTCGAACCGCGTCTCGTCCATGTGGGCGCTGCTCTCCTTGCGTTCGGTGGCGGCGGTGCACCCGGCAGGCGGTCCCGGCGCTTCGGGATATCGGTTGCCTCCGCTACTGTCAACGCGGGCGGCAGCGATCTTCCACCGCTGCGCCGACATACCTGCCGATATACATGGTGACAATGACGCGCGTCCCTGCTACTATCCACAGTGTTGGATGCCTGAAATGATGAAGGAGTTGAGCCAATGCGTAAATACATAACGGTGTTGATCCCGGCCCTGGCTGCGGCGGTGATTGTCGCCGGCTGCGGCGGAGGTAGTTCGAAGACGGTGAATATCCCCGGCGGCGGCCAGGTGTCGGTCAGTGACAAGATCCCTGCCAGCTTCCCGAAGGATTTCCCCGTGTACAAGGGTGCCAGCGTAAAGGGGAGCTACAGCGGGAACAGCAACGGTGTCAGCGGCACCGTCGTAACGTGGGAGACGGGTGACGGCATCGATAAGGTGAAGGAGTTCTACAGCAACGCGTTCCAGAGCGGAGCGTGGCCGACAACCGCCAACGGCGACTTGAATGGCAGCGCCTACTGGGGCGGCGAGAGCAGCGACGGGAAGAAGTCGTTCTACACGATGATCTCGGAGTCGGACGGCAAGACGACTGTCATTGCGACCGTCGGCGACAAGCCAGCGGACTCATCGTCGTCGAGCAGCGGTTCCGACAGTTCCAGCAGCAGCAGCAACGATGACAAGACCGCCACTGCCGAGGCTAACGATAGCGGTTCGAGCAGCAGCAGTGGCCCCGAGAAGAGCCCGACATCGAGCCCGCTGCCGCCCGAGGTGAAGGTCCCGAAGGACTTCCCGACCGACCGCGTGCCGCTGCCGAGCGGCGCACGCGTCACGAGCTCGTCGTCATTCGGAAGCGGCGGCACCAAGACGTTCATCGTCGAGTACTACGTGAAGGATTCACCCGAGAAGGCGGCGGATTACTTCTCCACGGAACTGCCGAAGCACGGATGGGCCGACTCGTTCTCATCGAACCAGAACGGCGAGTACTTCGTCACCTTCACGTCGGGCGATACGAGTGCCTCGTCGAACGACGGCGTGACAGTCAACGCCTCGGAGTCTGAGACGTCCGGCTACACGAAGGTGGGGTTGACGGTATCTATGACCAGTACGCCGTAGAGGCGCTGCTCACAGCCTAAAGCCGCATCACGGAGGGCCTCGGCCGACACAGGCTGAGGCCCTTCGCTATCCTGTACCAACGCGACCCGTAACGAGGACGAAGTCATGATCTCCGTCGAAGAAGCGCTCGAACGCATCCTCGCCAACGTCCGACTCCTCGATCCGGAAGAGAAGCCGATCCTCGACGCGCTTGGTCAGGTCGTGGCTCAAGACATCGTCGCCGAGTTCGACATCCCGCCGCTCGACAATACGGCGATGGACGGCTACGCCGTCCGTGCCGCCGACACCACCGGCGCCGACGGAGCGTTCGCCCGTCACGCTGCGCGTCGTCGGCGAGCTCGCGGCCGGTTATCTGTTCGACGGTACGGTGGAGCCGGGCACGGCGGTCCGCATCATGACCGGTGCTCCGATGCCGCGCGGCGCCGACGCGGTGGTGCCGTTCGAAGAGACCGACGAGCCGTCGGGCCGTGCGTTCGGGTCGTTTGCCAAAGCACGCGACGCCGTCAATATCCTGAAGGCCGCGACACCGGGCGCGAATATCCGCAGCGCCGCGGAAGACGTCCGCAAAGGGCAGGCGATTCTTCGCGCGGGCGCGGTCCTTCATCCCGCGCAGATCGGCGTGCTCGCATCGCTCGGCAAAGCGAGCGTTCGCGTGCATCGACGTCCGATCGTCGCGATCCTCTCGACGGGAGACGAGGTGCGCGAGCCGGGACAGCCGCTGAAGCCGGGCCAGATCTACGATAGCAATGCCTATAGCATCTCCGCGATGGTGCTTGCCAACGGCGGTATTCCCAAACGCCTGGGCATCGCGAAAGACACCGTCGAGGCGCTCACCGAAAAGCTCCGCGAAGGCCTCGACGCGGACATGCTCGTGACGTCCGCCGGCGTCTCGCGCGGCGATTACGACGTCGTGAAGGACGTGCTGGCGAAGGAAGGCGAGGTCGACTTCTGGACCGTGCGCATGCGCCCCGGCAAGCCGCTCGCCTTTGGCGCGTTCGCGTCCGGCGGACGTCGGGTGCCGCACATCGGCCTCCCGGGCAATCCCGTCAGCTCGATGGTATCGTTCGAGCTCTTCGGCCGGCCGGCGATCTACAAGATGCTCGGCCGCGAAGACTGGCGGCGCCCGGTCGTGCGTGCCATTGCCGAAGAGCCAATCGCGAACACCGACGCGCGCCGCGTCTTCGCCCGCGCCATCGTCACGCAGCGCGACGGCCGCTACTACGCCGGGCTGACCGGACCGCAAGGCTCCGGCATCCTCATGTCGATGGCTGTCGCAAACGCGTTCGCGGTCGTGCCCGAAGACGTGCCCGGCGTGCGGGCCGGCGACGAAGTCGAGTGCATGCTGCTCGACTAGCGGGGTGCTGAGATACGCAAGGCAAGCTGAATCGGCGAACGCGGGCTGAAAGCCCGCGCCACGATAACGAGCGCGATTCCTCAGTACCCTGAGAGCCGAGTCACATCTCGACGCTGAAACGGCTGAACCCGTTGCTGGCTTCGCTGTAGGTTGCGTCGACGCGATCTACCTGCGCGAAGCGCGGTCCCGTGTGCAGCGCCTCGGCCAGCGCGGCGAGCGCCGCATCGTCGCCTTCCGCGACGACTTCGACGCTCCGCCCGTCATCGCCGTTGCGGACGTAGCCCGTAATCCCGCGCGCCGATGCCTCACGCCGGACGAAGTCGCGGAAGGCGACTCCCTGGACTTTGCCGCTGACCACAGCCTGGAGCCGTTGCACGCTCCCTCACTTGCTGATCGCCGCGTGCGGATTAGGTGGTGATGCGAATAGGTATCGAAAACGCATTCTGCGGCGCGCCGCCGCTGCCGCTCCCGGCATACGCGACGATGTCGTACGCGCCCGTCGGCACCGAAGCCAGGTCGAACGATGTCTTCCAGGGGGCGGTCCTGGTCCCCGCGGCATCCGCCTTCACGTCGTGCTGCTGGACGAGCTGGCCGCGCGCGTCGCGCAGTTCAATCGTGATCTGCCCTTCGTAGGCCGTGGCCGATCCGCTCACGTCCAGTACGGTCAGCGCCTGCACGTCCTGGTTGCATTTCGGCGACACGATCGACACCTGCGGCGGCTGGTTCGATATCTGGACAGCGCGCGTCACTTCGTCTCGCTCGCTTCCGTCGCGCACGCTCCGCGTGAACGCGCGGATAGTCGCCGCGGTTGGAGCGCCTGGTGGCGCGAACGACATCGTCGTTTCCCAGGTGCCGACGGTGCCCGTGCCGGCCGTGGCCTGGGAGACGCGCTCGCACAACGGCTTCCCGCCGGAATCGACCACCTGCACGACCAGCGGTCCCTCGAACGCTGTCGACGTGCCCGAAATCGTAAAGGGCGGCCGCAGCAGCGCGTTGGCGACGGGCCGGTCGATCGTCGATCTGCGCGCCAGCGCCGGCGGTTGTCGATACGTTCGGTGTTGACGTGGGTACCTGAGCGGCACTTCGCGTCGGCGATGCCGCACGCACTGCGCTCGTCGGCGTCGCGCTCTTGCTGCTCCCACCGCCGCATGCCGCGAGCACCGCGGCGCATCCCGCCATGCACGCAACCCACGCCCATTTCGCCGCCACCGGGGCTCCTCTCATGAATCGCAACCGCCGCCGCGGCGAGTATACGCCCCTGCTGAGGCGTCGTGCTATCCTCGGTCGATGCGCATCGTCTTCATGGGCTCGCCCGAGTTCGCCCTGCCGGCGCTCAAGCGCCTGAGTCGAGAGCGAGCACGAGATCGTCGCCGTCTACACGCAGCCCGACCGCCCCTCCGGCCGCGGCCGCAAGCTGGCAGCGCCGCCGGTGAAGACGCTCGCGCTTGCCCACGGCCTCGATGTCCGCCAGCCAAAGTCGATCAGCAAGCCGGAGGTTGTCGACGAGCTTCGGCGTCTGGCGCCCGACGCCGGCGTCATCGCCGCCTACGGCCAGATCCTGCGACAGCCGGTGCTGGACGTGCCCCGACTGGGCATCCTCAACGTCCACGCCTCGCTCCTGCCGCGCTGGCGCGGCGCCGCGCCCATCCCGGCCGCCATCCTCGCCGGTGACGCCGAGACCGGCGCGACGATCATGCTCGTCCGCCTCGCGCTCGATGCCGGCCCGATGCTCGGCGCCGCCCGCGTCCCGATCCTGCCGTCTGACACCACGGCCACGCTGACGCCGAAGATCGCCGAAGCCGGCGCCGATCTGCTCGTCGAACTGTTGCCGAAGTGGGAACGCGGCGAGATCACGCCAGTCGAGCAAGACGAATCGCTGACCACGTACGCGCCACAGCTCGAGAAGGCCGACGCGCTGATCGACTGGCAGCGCGACACCGCCGAGCAGGTCCGGCGCAAGGTCCGCGCGTACAACCCGTGGCCGATCGCCTACGGCTCTGCTCGACGGGCGGCCGCTGCGCATCCTCGAGTGCTCGCCGCTCGACGCGCACTCGGATCAGCAGCCCGGCACGATCTTCGCGCTGGACGACGGCTTCGCAATCGCCGCGTCAGATGGCGGCACCGTCGTTCCGACCACCGTGCAGGGGCCCGGCGGCAAGCCGATGCCCGCGTCCGCGTATATCCGCGGTCACGCGCGACATCATCGGCAAGCGCTTGACATCGATCGTGTAGAGGCGGGCTCGCGCTGCCCGCGAGCAGCGCGCAAGGTTGATGTGCGGCGCTAGCCGCCCGCGCGCGCGACGTCGGCGCGCTCGATGACCCGCAGCGGCACGGCGTCGCGGAACTTGTCTTCGACGACGATGTCCGCGGACGCCACCTCGCGGCAGGCGTTGCAGCGGATGCAGGCGGCGTCGTCGATGGCCCACGCGCCGCCGTTCTGCGCGATCGCCTTCGTCGGGCAGATCGCCGCGGCCTCCGCCACCGCCGCGGACTGGTTCGCCACGCGGTAGCGGATCAGCCCGTCGCACGACCTGCGCCGGACAGCGATGCTCGACCGCGTGCGCGTCGTACTCCTCGCGGAAGTACTGCATCGTGTTGTTGATGATCGTCGGCGAGAGCGTGCCGTGGAAGCAGTTCGAGAACTGCATCGACGCTCCGAGCGACTTGATGCGCTCGGGGTCGTCCGGCTGCGCCTCGCCTCGCGCGACGCGCTCGAGGATCTCGACCATGCGCTGGTTGCCGCCGCGGCACGTCGTGCAGCGAGCGCACGACTCGTCCTCGAGGAAGTCGGCGAACATGATGTTCATGTTGACGACGCACGACGTGTCATCGACGAAGATCAGGCCGCCGCCGCCCATGCCGGCGCCCAGCGGGCGGAACGGCTCCGGCTCCAGCGGCAGGTCCGCGGCGATGCGCGCCGGGAGCAGCCCGGACAGCGGTCCGCCCTGCTGCAGCGCCTTGAACTCGCGTCCGTTCGCGATGCCGCCCGCCGCGGCCAGCACGTCGCTGACCTTCGCGCCGAACGGCACCTCCATGCAGCCGGTCTTCTCGCAAGCGCCCGAGACCGTGAACATCTTGGTGCCACGGTTGACCTCGGTGCCGACCGTGCTGAACGTCTCGGGCGTGACGCGCAGCAGCGTCGTGACGCTGGCGTAGGTCTCGACGTTGTTGACGTTCGTCGGCTTGCCCAGCACGCCGCTCTGAGCCGGGAACGGCGGCTTGATGCGCGGCATCCCGCGCTCGTCGTTCACCGACGAGATCAGCCCCGTCTCGTCGCCGCAGACGTAGGCGCCGGCGCCGCGCACGACCTCCGCGTCGAACCGCACGCCGGTGCCGAGCGCGTTCTCGCCGTAGATGCCGCGGTCGCGGCATGCCTGCAGCGCGCGGTTCACGCGCTCGACGGCGAGCGGGTACTCGTCGCGGATGTAGATCCAGCCGTGCGTCGCGCCGGTCGCGTAGGCGCCGATCAGCAGGCCTTCGAGGATCGAGTGCGGGTCGCTCTCCATGACGACGCGGTTCACCCATGCGCCCGGGTCGCCCTCGTCGGCGTTGCACACGAGGTACTTCGGCTCGGCCTTCGCGTCCTTGAGGAAGCTCCACTTCATGCCCGTCGAGAAGAACGAGCCGGAGTGCCCGCGCAGCGTCGAGCCCTTGACGACGTTGATCAGCGCGTCGCGGTCCATCTGCGCCGCGGCCATGTACTGCGAGTAGCCGCCGCGCGCGATGTAGTGGTCGATGTTGTCCGGGTCGATGACGCCGCAGTTGTGCATCAGCCAGCGGACCTGGATCTTCGCCCAGTCGATGTCCGCGAGCATCGGCACGCCGTCGGTCGCCGCGCCGGAGATGACGCCGATCGCGTGCTCCTTCGCGATGCCCGCCGCGGCCGCCTTCGCGAACGCTGCGGCCTTGTCGGCGGTGACGTGGCCGTACAGCACGTGCTGCCCGTCCGGCTTGCGCACTTCGACGACCGGCTCCGCCCAGGCGAGCCCGGCGTCGCCCGTCTGCATCACGTCGAACGCCGGCGCCGCCGTCGGAGAGCTTGCGCAGCGCGTCGAACGTCTCGCGCGCGCCGGCCGCGATCGACGACGTGTTCATCGAGACGACGAAGAGCGGCCGCGACGGCTTCTCGACGGCGGCCCAGACGGCGTCGGCGGCGGCTCGGAGTTCTTCGTAGGTCGGCATGCGGCTAGGCCTTCTCTCGCAGGTCACGCACCAGCTTCACCGTGTCGGCGGCGCTCAGCGGTCCGACGACCTTCCCGTTCACCCACACCTGCGCCGCGTACTCGCACGTGCCGTTGCACTGCGCCATGTGCAGGCCGAGCTTGTTGTCGGCCGTGTTCTCGCCCATGCCGACGCCGAGCTCCGCCTCGAGCACCTTGCGCACGTTGCCGCCGCCCTTCATCCGGCACGTCGGCCCGCTGCACCAGCCGATCAGCGTCTCCGGCGGCGGCGTCAGGCGGAACTCGCTGTAGAACGTCGCGGCGCCGTACACCTTCGCCTCGCTGAGACGCAGCTGCCGCGCGACGACCTTCATCGCGATCTTCGGGACGTAGCCGTAGTGATGCTGGACGGCGTGGAGCGCGCCGAGCAGGTCGCCGTCCGCGGGCTTGAAGTCGCGGACCAGGTGCTGGATCTCGAGCGTAGCTTCGTTATCAAGCATGAAAGCTCCCGTTTGTGCGCGGCTTCACTATAGGGGAGGGTGTGGGTGCGGACAAGACGGGAACGTACGGGTGCCCTGCGCCAACTCTACGCCGCAGCGCCCGGCTGCGTGGCGCGCTTCGCGTGGTCCTCGACGACCATCTTCGCGACGTCTTCGCCCATGAGGATGCTGTAGTTCTGGCCGCGGTCTTCGGGGTAGATCTGCGTCATCGTCTCGAGGTAGAGGCCGGCGACCGGGGTGCGGTGGTCGGGCTTGTTCTGGCTGTAGTTCATGCGGATGATCGGCTGCGCGTAGGGCGCCTTGAACACCCAGCGCTCGTTCACCCAGTCGGACGAGAAGTCCGGGTTGATCCGCTTCAGCGCCGGCTCGAAGATCGACCAGAGCGCGTCGTCGCTCATGTTGAAGTACTCGTGGTCCTGCGACAGGTAGTTCGAGATGTAGAGGATGTGGTTGCCGTTGTAGTGCTCCGGCCCGATGAAGTTCGTGTGCTCGACGAGCGCCAGGAACGGCATCGTCCGGTCGCCGATGTTCATCCAGTACGTCGATGACAGCGAGCGCTTCATCGTGATCACCATGCACACCGCGCCCTGCCACTGCACGTGGTCGAGCCTGCGCGCGTAGTCGTCGGTCAGCGGCGGCGCCATCTTCTTGAACAGCAGTGACGGCACCGCCGCCACCACGGCATCGGCCGATACGGTGTCGCCGTTCGCGAGCACGACGCCCGTCGCGCGGTTCTCGTGCGCGGTGATCTGCTGCACGCCCATGCCGGTGTGGATCTGCACGCCGCCCGCGCGCAGCTGCCGCTCCATCTCGTCGATGTACACCGAGAAGCTGCCCATCAGGTAGCCGAGCTTCTCCTTGCCCTTCTCGCGCGACGCGAAGCGCAGGTGGATCTTGCTCCATAGCCACGCCATCGCCACCTGGTCGTAGGCGTCGCCGTACTTCCCCTGCAGCAGCGGCCCCCACATCTTCTCGAAGACCTTCTTCGAAACGTTCTTCTCGATCCAGTCCTTACAGGTGATCCGCTCGAACTCCGCCCACTCCTCGCGACCGCGCAGCCGCACGGCCATCAGTCCGAGCTTGATGCGGTCGAGCGGCGGCAGCGGCGAGAAGCGCAGCAGGTCGAGCGCCGTGACGAAGGGATAGATCTTGCCGTTGTCGAACCAACCGACCTTCGACTCGATCCAGTTCAATCTGTCACCGACGCCGAGCTCTTCGATGAGCTTGATGATCGTCGTGTCGGTGCTGAAGATGTGATGGTAGTAGGCTTCGAGCCTGTTGCCGCCGACCTCGAATGTGCGCACGAGGCCGCCGAGGTACGGGCTCGCTTCGTACAGCGACACCTCGTGGCCGTCCTGCATGAGGCGGTACGCCGTCGTCATGCCGGCGACGCCACCGCCGACGATGCACACCTTCACCTAGACGTGCTCCCCGCCGACCGCGGGCTTCGTGCTGCGCGTCACGCGATCGGCCGCGCCGGCGTCCTCGTCGGACGGCGGCGCGTCGCCGGACCCGCTGCTCTTCAGCATGTCGCTGAAGTTGAATTGCATCGACCACATCAGGTACAGGCCGATGATGACGATCGGGAAGAGCAGGATGGCGTGAAGGCCGATCGCGTAGGCGCTCCCCAGCTCTTTCGCCGCGCCGAAGGCGACCACCGTCTTCGACACCACCAGCTCGAATGGTCCGATGCCCCCCTGCGATGCCACGATCGCGATCGCCAGGTTGGCGGCCGCCGTCAGCAGCAGGAAGATGTGGAACCCTTCGTGGATGCCGAACGCCCGCGCCACGATGTAGTACATCAGCGCTTCGAGCGTCCAGGAGATCAGCGACATGAGCCAGGCGGCGGCGAGGTCGACGGGGCTTCGGAGGGCGTGCAGCCCCTCGAAGAACGACTCCAGCAGGCCTTCGACTTTGGGCTTAAGTTTGGCCGGAGCGAATCTATGGATCAGCCGGTGCAGAAGGCGCCGGCCGTTGTCGGACAGGGCGAGGTAGAACAGCACGGCGAGCGCGGCGCCGAACAGCACGGCCATCACCGCGCCGAGGCCCGCGAAGTTCAGGCTTTGCCCGAAGCCGACCGGAAAGCTCGTATCGCCCCCGGCGAACGCCGCGACGATCAGCATCATGGGTACGAGCGTCACGCCGTCGAACAGGCGGTCGACGGCGATCGTGCCCAGCGTCGCGGTCTTACTGACCTTTTCGCGCTGGCCGAGCACGTACGCCCGCGCGAGCTCGCCCGCCCTGGCCGGAATGAGGTTGTTTGCCATCAATCCGATGATGACGACGGGAAACAGGCGTAGGGTCGTAACACGCTTCACGGGGCGGAGCAGGTACTGCCAGCGGATCGTCCGCACCCATAGCCCGGCGTAGTACACAGGCAAGGCGAGCGCGACCCACCAGTAGTTCGCGTCCTCGAATGCCGTCTTGACCTCGCCGAAGTCAGTGCTGCGGGCGAACAGCCCGATCAGGACGACGCTGACGCCGATGCCGATCCAAAAGCCACGGCTCTTGAGCAAAAGGGACTCCATCGGCGCCCGGGAGAGCGCCCGCCGAACGTGCGATTCGCTAACTTATGTTCGGCAACGAAACTTCGGAATTATAGGGGCGGCCCCTAAACGGGTCAATCGGTGATGTCCAGCGCGAATCCGACCGTCGCCCCGGCCGCCTTCATGGTAACTCAGCCGGAGACCGCCAGCGGCACGTCGTCAAGCCGCACCCTGCGCTCGCTGTGATCGGAGAGATTCCGCAACGTCGCCTCGCCCGCGCCCAGTTCGTCCGCGCCGATGATCGCCGCGAACGCCGCGCCCTTCGCATCCGCGTGCCGCATCTGCGCCTTCAGGCTGCGGCCCGCGGGCCCCAGGATCGCCTGGATCCCCGCGCTGCGGGCCGCCCGAGCCAGGCTGACGGCCGCCAGCGCCGCCCCGGGCGTCAGGTGCGCGATATACAGCGCCGGCGCCGGCGCCGGCGGCACATCGACGCCCTGCCGCTTCACGTTGATGATCAGCCGCTCGAACCCCGTCCCGAAGCCCACGCCCGGCGTCGGCGGTCCGCCCAGCAGCTCGACGAGCCCGTCGTAGCGGCCGCCGCTGCCCATACTGCTCTGCGACCCCTCCTCGTGCGGATGGAACTCGAATACGGTTCGCGTGTAGTAGTCGAGCCCGCGTACGAGGCGCTCGTCGATGGTGTACGTTATGTCGAGCGCCTCGAGATAGCCCTTCAGCCGCTCGAAGTGCTCCCGGCACGCCTCGCACAGGTGCTCGTGGAGCTGCGGCGCGCCCGCGATGGCCGGCTGGCATCGTTGCTCCTTGCAGTCGAACAGCCGCAACGGGTTCTTTTCGAAGCGCATGCGGCAGTCGTCGCAGACCTGCGCCAGCAGCGGCCGATAGTACGCGCGCAGCGCTTCCACGTACGCCGGGCGGCAGGCCTGGTCGCCGATCGTGTTCAGCTTGATCGTGAAGTCGGTGAGGCCCAGCTCGCGGAAGAGCGTCGCCAGCAGGTCGATCACTTCCGCGTCTACGAGCGGATCGGCGTCGCCGACGGCCTCGACGCCGAGCTGCGTGTGCTGGCGGTATCGACCCGCCTGCGGACGGTCGTAGCGGAAATTCGGGCCGATGTAGAAGAGTCGCACGGGCTGGGGCAGGCTCGCCATGCCGTGCTCGATATACGCCCGCATCACGTTGGCGGTGCCTTCCGGGCGCAGCGCCAGCATGTCGTGACCGCGGTCCTCGAAGAGATAGACCTCTTTGGCGACGATGTCGCTGCTTTCGCCGGACGTCCGCAGGAACACCCCGGCGTGCTCGAAGATCGGGGTTTCGATGCGCTGGTATCCGAACAGTTGGCACACACGTTCGGCCGCGTCGCGGACGTATTTCCAGTACGGCCAGTCCTCCGGAAGGATGTCGGCCGTGCCGCGCGGCGCGGCGAACTTCTGGGGCTTCGCGGTCCGTTCTGGCTTCGTCATGACGCCGGTCAGCATACCAGCCGAGTCTGGAGCCAGCGAGCAGCCCTGTATAATGCATCCAGGCGTACGCACGCGCAGGCGTGTGGACGTGCAGGCGGCGCACGAACGGACGTGCGCGCACGAAAGCTCGGAGGTGCCGATGAGCCGGCGCATGACGGTGGTCTTCGACGATGAGGACCTGTACACGAAACTCAAGGTGGAGGCAGCGCGGACCCACCGCCCCGCCAAGGACCTCGTAGCCGAGGCCCTCGCGCTGCTGTTCGAAGCGACGACCGACGAGCACGACACGATCCGCATGCGTGCCCGGATGAAGCAGTATGCCAGGAGCGGCGGAGCCGTCGAGGACATCCTCCAGCAGCTCGGACTTGCGAAGGAGGCCTCCGGCTCGCCGGCTCGTTGACCGCCGCGCGCCACGCCATGACCACCATCGCTCACAGCCCCGGCGCCCAGGCCCTGATTGACCGGGTAACCGCGTACCTCCCGCCCGACGGCGTGCGGCTGGTCGAGGACGCCTTCGCGTTCGCCGCCGCGGCCCACGACGGCCAGAAGCGCTTGACGGGCGACCCGTACATCGTCCATCCGCTGGACGCGGCGATGACAGTCGCCGACCTCCGAATGGACGCCTCGGCCGTCGCTGCCGCCCTGCTCCACGACGTCCAGGAGGACTGCGGCGTGCCCAACGCCGAGCTCGTGCAGCGTTTCGGTGCTGACGTGGCGAAGCTCGTCGATGGCGCCACCAAGCTCGACAAGATCGCGTGGCGGTCACCCGACGAGCGCCCCGGCGATCAGTCGATCCAGGCGGAGAGCCTGCGCAAGATGTTCATCGCGATGGCGGAGGATCCGCGCGTCGTGATCATCAAACTCGCCGACCGCCTGCACAACATGCGCACGCTGGACGCCAAACCGCCGGAGAAGCGCGTCCGCACAGCGCAGGAAACGATGGAGATCTACGCTCCGCTCGCCAACCGCTTCGGCATCTGGCAGATCAAGTGGGAGCTGGAAGACCTCTCCTTCCGTTATCTGCAGCCGGAGCGCTACCGGGAGATCGCGAAGCTGATCCAGTCGAAGCGCACGGTGCGCGAGCGCTACATCGCGCAAGTCGAGAAGATCCTCACGGACGAACTCGCGAAGCACGGCATCGAGGCTGAGATCAAAGGCCGCGCGAAACACATCTACTCGATCGCCCAGAAGGCGGAGAAATACGCCGCCGAGCACAAGGGCTTCGAGCAGATCTACGACCTGCTCGCGCTTCGCATCATCGTCAAGACCGTAGGCGACTGCTACAACGCGCTCGGCGTCGTGCACGGACTCTGGCACCCGATCCCGGGGCAGTTCGACGACTACATCGCCAGTCCGAAGGAGAGCCTGTACCAGTCGCTGCACACGACGGTCATGGCCATCGGCCTGCGCCCGCTGGAGATCCAGATCCGCACCCACGAGATGCACCAGCTCGCGGAGTACGGCGTCGCCGCGCACTGGCGCTACAAGGAGTCCGGCGGCCAGCGCGACACCCGCTACGAAGAGCGCATGTCCTGGCTGCGCCAGCTCATGGAGTGGCAGCGCGACATCTCGCGGGCCGAAGTGTTCGTCGAGTCGGTCAAGGGGGACCTGTTCCGCGACCAGGTCTTCGTCTATACGCCGAAGGGCGAGATCAAGGAGATGCCCGCCGGCTCTACACCGATCGACTTCGCCTACCGCGTGCACACCGACCTCGGTCACAAGTGCGTCGGGGGCAAGGTCAACGGCCGCCTGGTGTCTCTGAACTATCAGCTCCAAAACGGCGACATCGTGGAGATCGTCTCGGCCAAGAACTCGCGCGGCCCCTCCCGCGACTGGCTGAACGCGAACCTCGGCTATATCAAGACCGGCCACTCGCGCGAGAAGATCCGGCAGTGGTTCAAGAAGCAGGAGCGCGCCGAGAACATCGATCGCGGTCGCGAGACGATCGACAAGGAGTTGCGCCGCCTCAACCTCACCCTGTCAGAGCACGGCGATGAGATCCTCAAGATCTACAAGTACGACACGCTCGACGACTTTCTGGCCGCGGTCGGCTACGGCGGCGTCAGCACGGCGCACGTCGCGATGCGTCTCGCGCCGCTCATCCACAAGGACGAGGAACTCGAGCTACCGGCCGTCACCGGCCCGTCGCCGCGCACGCTGAGCCACACGGTGCGCGTGTTCGGCACGGGCGATCTCCTGACGCAGCTCGCGCGCTGCTGCAACCCGGTGCCGGGCGACGCGATCATGGGCTACGTCACCCGCAGTCGCGGTGTCACTATCCACCGCGCCGACTGTCACAACGTGCTGAACGAAGAGGAGAGACAGCGCCTCGTCGATGTTGAATGGGGCCGTACGGGCGCCATGTACCCGGTCGCCGTGCACATCGAGGCGTGGGATCGCGTCGGACTCCTGCGCGATCTTTCGACGCTCGTCTCCGACGAGAAGGTCAACATGATGGGCGTCCGCACCGAGCACGACGACGATCGCACGACGCACGTATTCCTGACGCTCGAGACCACCGGTGTTGCCCAGCTCAGCCGCCTCATGGCGAAGATGGAGTCCGTGCGGGGCGTGATCACCGTCAACCGGCAGCTGAGCCCCGCTCGCCGCTCCACCGGCTCTCTCTGACCTGACGGGGTGGCCGCCATGCGGCGGGTCGGCCGATCGAACTCCGGCGCGACAGGCGATATCGTTCGGCTACGGCCAGTTCGGCAAGGAGGCGGCTCATGCAAACCGGTACATTCCGCGGCTTCGATCTCTCCATGCACGACCCGGGCATCGCGCTGATCGCGTTCAACCAGCCCGATCGCCTCAACGGCATGACGCAGGGGATGAAGCGCGACCTGATCGAAACGATCCTCCAGGCGCAGATGGACGACGCCGTGCGCATCGTCGTCTTCACCGGGTCCGGGCGCGCGTTCTCCGCCGGCGACGACATCACCGGCCGTCCGCCCGGCGGCGCCAGCGCGACGGCGCTCGTCCCGCCGATCCAACCAGGGCACACCAACCCGATCGGCACGTACGACGGCCTGCGCGCGCTCTCGCAGCCGCTGAACGTCGCGGTGCGCAACCTCGACAAGCTGTCGATCGCCGCGATCAACGGCGTCGCCATCCAGACGGGGTTTTCGCTCGCGCTGTCGTGCGACTTCCGCATCGCCTCCGCCGAGGCGCGCATGGGAAGCGGCACGCTCCGCTTCGGTCTCTTGCCGGACGAGGGCGGCCAGTACCTCCTCACGCGACTGCTCGGCGTCGCGAAGGCGATGGAGTTCCTGATGCTCAATCGCATCGTCACCGGCCAGCAAGCGCACGAGCTCGGCCTGGTCCACGAGGTCGTGCCCGCCGAGCAGCTGATGGAGCGCACCATGGAGCTTGCGCGCCAGCTCGCAAACGGCCCGCAGGTGGCGATGCGTCTGCTCAAGCGCTCGGTCTACAACGCCGACGAGATGACCTTCGCGCACGCGCTCGACGAGATCGCCTCGAAGACCGCGATCTCGGACCACCACGCCGACGCCCTCGAAGGCATCCGAGCCTTCCAGGAGAAGCGTGCGCCGCGGTTCAACGCGTGGCTCGAGCGAGCGTAGACGCGACATGAAGCTGGCGAAGCCGCACCTCGACGTCGGTCTGTTCACCAACAACGAACAAGCGATGCTGGACTTCTGGCAGCGGCAGGTGGGGCTGCCGTTCGAAGAGACGTTGCCGCTCGGCGGCGGCGTCCGCCAGCACCGCCACGCCATGAATGGCTCCGTGCTCAAGCTCAACGCCGCGCGCGACCCGCTGAACGACGCGCCGCCGAGCGGCTACCGCGAACTCACGATCGCCCGCGCGGGCATCGCGGCGCCGAAGCTCCTCATCGATCCCGACGGCAACCGCATCGTGCTGGCGCCGCACGGCCACGACGGCGTCGACCGGCATCCGCGTGCGGATGGCCGTCCGCGACGCGGCGGCGTTTCGGCGCTTCTTCGGCGTCGCGATGCAGTTCGAGAACGTCGCCGCCGATACGTACCGATGCGGCGACTCGCTGGTGACGTTTGAGGAGGATGCGTCGGCGATCCGCACCGAGCCGATGCGCGCGCCGGGCTTCCGCTACCTCACCGTGCAGGTCTACGACGTCGATGCCGAGCATCGTGGTATCGTCGAACGCGGCGGGAGCGAGGGCCGTCCTCCCGTCACGCTCGGTTCGACGGCGCGCGTATCGTTCGTCCGCGATCCCGACGGCAACTGGATCGAGATCTCGCAGCGAGCGTCGCTCACGGGACCACTGCCTACTGCTTCGTGAACTTACCCAGGTAGATCGCCGGCTCGACAATCAGGCCGAGGGCCGGCAGGTGCACGAGCTCGCCGCGGTCCGGCGAACCGCCCGCGCGGCTCGATGCGATCTCCCACGACAGGACGCGCTGCCCTTCCTTCGTCGAGAAGCTGCACTTCGCGGCGTTCGTGCCCGCGCTCGACGGGTCCTTGTAGGTGCACGTGTCGCCAACGATCAGCGTGCCGCGCGCGTAGATGTTGATCGCGCCCTTGCCGCCGGGATCGAACTCGTCGAGTGTCCCGGACCCTACGTGCAAGTTCCCGTCGCCGTCGACGTACGCCTGCAGGATGGTGGCCGCACCGGTATCGTCACGCAAGCCGTACTCGTGCTCGTGCACTTCCAGCTTCCCGGTCATCTCGGTAGGTTCACAATCGCCGATTACGCCGAACGGCCGTCCGCCGCCGAAGACCTCGGACACGCCGCAGTTCTTGATCGAGAACTTCGCCGTGCCGTCGGCGTTGAACGTCAGCGTGCCGTACTCGCCGGACCACGTGCCTTTCGCCGCAGCCGTCAGTTCCGCGAGCTGTCCGCGTGCAGACGATGGCGTCTCGCCGAACGGAGTCTCCGCGCCCGGCGTGTCTTCCGCCGCGGTCGGCGTCGCCTGCGTAACCGCCGCGATCACCGTCTTGCCGAGCGGTGTCGCTGGCTGGTCCTTGCTCGACGACCCGCCACACGCTACGGCACCGACACCAACCAGTCCGATTACAGCGGCGACAAGCCACATCGGTGTCATGTGTCCTCCGATCGCAGCTTCCCCATTTCGATGAGCCGTTGCATGCGCTCCAGCGCGGCCGGCAACTCGTCGCCGACCGGCCCCTGCCGCACCACCTTCGCCGGAACGCCGACGACCGTCGCCGCCTCCGGCACGTCTTCGATGACCACGGCCCCGGCGCCGATCACCGCGCGCTCGCCGATGGTGATGCTTCCGAGCAGCTTGGCGCCGGTGCCGACGCGCGTATAGGCGCCGACTGTCGGGCCCTTCGTCCCCATGCTGTCGCCGAAGAAGCTGCCGCGCAGACCGATGCCCGAATGCACGCCGACGATCACGCCGTCGCCGATCGTCGATTCGCCGTGGATGTGCGCATCGCCGTGCGGGAAGTACACACCCACACCCAGCTTCACCTGGCGGGAGATCTGCGTGCCGTGGAGGATCTCCATCAGCCGTTCGCACAGCGCGGGCAGGAATGCGGTCGGCCGCCGGCGCGCCCATTCGCGCAGGCGATAGAGGATCATGATGCCCGCGGCGTGATGATTGCGGCGGTACCGCCACCACCAGGCGCCCGCGCCGCGCCCCTCCGGCACCCAGCCGGGGCCGATCGCGACGCGATCGTGCGACAGCAGATCTGCGCGGATGCTCGCCAGGAGTCCTGGTTGCTTCACGATTCGCAACTATACCGCGATGGCTCTGCGCACCGGCGAAGCTGTAATCTGCGCTCATGCCCGTGGAAGTCCGCCCGATCCGCACCGATGAAGAATTCGCACAGCACCACTTCATCTCGAATTACGCCTTCAACGGCGATCGCGGTGAGGAGTCGGCGTCGCGCCGCTCGACGTACTACGAGCGCGACTGGTGCCTCGGTGCGTTCGACGGTGGCCAGCTGGTCGCCGGACTCGTCATCATCCCGTTCGAGCAGTACATGGAGGGAGCGCGCATCCCTCTCGGCGGCATCGCCTCCGTGAGCTGTCTGCCGGAGAAGCGGCGCGGCGGGTACGTCAGCGCGCTCCTCAAGCACGCGATCGCCACGATGCGCGACGCCGGCCAGCCTCTGTCCGCGCTCTACACGCCGCACTACTCGCTGTATCGCAAGTACGGCTGGGAGATTGCGCATCGGATCATCGCCTATTCGTTCCCACCGAAGCCGATGCGCACGCGCCTGCCATCGCCGCAGGGCAGCTTTCGGCGCGTCGGGCCCGACGAGTGGGCGCAGCTCGACGCGCTTCACGCCGAACAGTACGCGCACCGCAACGGCGCCTTCGCGCGCACGGAGCAGCGGTGGCGCCATCACGTGTTCAGCGACTACGCGAAGGGCCAGCGGGACGCGGCGATCTGGTCGAACGCCGCGGGTCAGCCGCGCGGATATGTCGTGTATCACAACGTCACGAGGCCGTCACCGGCCTCGCCCAATCCGGATATCACGCTGCGTGTCGACGACTGGGTCGCGCTCGATGCTGAGGCGTACAGCGCGATGCTCAACTACCTGCTGAGCCACGACCTCTCGACCCGCATCATCATGCTCGCGGGTGCGGACGAACCGCTTGCAGGACGCGTTCGAGGAACCCTTCTACATCGCGGAGCCGCCCGGCGCGTGGTTCGGCGCTATGCTCCGTCTCGTCGATGTGCGGCGGGCGATCGAGGCGCGACCCGCGCAGCAGCAGGCATCGGGCAAGACGGTCACGGTCGCGCTCACCGACGCATCGGCGCCGTGGAATGCCGGCACGTGGCACATCGAGTGCCGAGGCGGCCGGATGAGCGCCGAGCATACAAAGACCGCGCCACAGGTCGAGATGGACGTCCGCGCGCTCGCGCCGATCTACAACGGCTTCACCAAGCCTGCGGATGCCGCTCGCGTCGGCACGATGCGTGTCGCCGACGAGAACGCCGTCGGCGCACTCACCGACCTCTTCGCCACGTCGTTCGCGCCGTACTGTCCGGACGACTTCTAGGAGCAGCGATGCCGAACGTGCGCTTCGACGACGGCCTGGCGGCGCTCGTATCGAGCGAGCCGTGGGACACCGTCGCTGAAGGGCTCGGCTTCACGGAGGGACCGGTATGGCTTCCGGACGGCTCGCTGCTCTTCAGCGACACGCGCGGCAACCGCATCTATCGCTGGCGCGACGGCGTGCTGAGCGTCTACCGCGAGCCGGCAGGCGGCCCGAACGGCAACACGCTCGACCTCGCGATGAGCGTCGTTAGCTGCGAGCAGGACGGCCGGCGCGTGACGCGCGAGCGTGATGGCGTTGTCGAAGCGATGGCGACGCATTACGAAGGCAAGCGCCTCAACAGCCCGAACGACATCGTCGCCCGCTCTGACGGCCGCATCTTCTTCACCGATCCGCCGTACGGCATCACCGAAGATCAGCGCGAGCTGCCGTTCAACGGCGTCTTCACGCTGAGTACGTCCGGCGAGCTGACGCTGCTCGCGACCGACTTCGACCGCCCGAACGGCCTCGCTTTCTCGCCCGACGAGCGCACGCTGTACATCGCCGACACGGCGCGCCACCACGTCCGTGCGTTCGACGTCGCGGCCGACGGCGCCCTGAGCAACGGCCGCGTCTTCGCGGAAATGCGCGAGGAAGGACGCCCGGACGGCATGAAGGTCGACCGCGAGGGACGTCTTTTCGTCTGCGCCACGACCGTGCAGGTGTTCGCCGCGGACGGCCGCCCGCTCGGTGTCATCGACTGCCCGCAGATGCCGGCGAACTGCACCTGGGGCGAGGACGGCTCGACGCTGTTCATCGCCGCGCGCACGGGCGTCTACCGCACGCGCGTCGCGACGGTCGGGATCGCGCCGTACCTGCGGTAGGCGCGGCCTACCGCAAGCCGAAGTCCCAGCCGCGGCCGCGGCTGTACTCGCGCAGGATCAGCCGCGCGACCGTCGAACGGTGCACTTCGTCCGGCCCGTCGTAGATGCGGGCGAAGCGCGCGTGGCGGTACATCCGCTGCAACGGCGTGTCGTCCGTCACACCCATCGCGCCGAACACCTGGATCGCGCGGTCGATCGTGTTGTGCAGCATCTTCGCGCCGACGACCTTGATGATGCCGATGTCGACGCGCGCGGGGTCGCCCTGGTCCATCTTATGCGCCGCCTGCAGTGTCAGCAGACGGCTCGCCTGGATCTCCCCCGCCGTCTCGAAGATCATCGCCTGGATCTGCTGCTTCTCACCCAGCGTCGATCCGAACGCCACGCGCGAGTTCGCGCGCTCGCACATCAGGTCGAACGCGCGCTGCGCCTGCCCGAGCCAGCGCATGCAGTGGAAGATGCGCCCCGGCCCCAGCCGTTGCTGCGCGATCAGGAAGCCCTGGCCGCGCGGCCCGAGCAGGTTCGCCTTCGGCACGCGCACGTTGTCGTACTGGACCTCGCAGTGTCCCGACAGCATGCCCATCACCGGCGTATCGCGGATGATGTTGTAGCCGGGCGTGTTCGTCGGCACGACGATCATGCTGAACGCGCTGTGCCCCGGCACGTCGTCCTCCTCGGTTCGCGCCATCACCGTCGTGTAGGCGGCGCGGTTCGCGCCGCTGGTGAACCACTTGCGTCCGTTGATCACCCAGTCGTCTCCATCCAGCACCGCACGCGTCTGCAGCTGCGTCGGATCGGAGCTTGCGACCGCCGGCTCTGTCATCCCGAAGCTCGGGAAGATCTCGCCCGCGACGAGCGGCTTCAGGTACTTGTCTCGCCACTCCGGCGATGCGTGGAGATTCAGCATGATCGAGTCCTGCAGCGAGTGCGTGCCGAGGCACACCTGCGCGAACTCCGACCGCCCGACCACCTCGTTCACGTAGACGTACTCGAGGAACGGCATGCCCTGCCCGCCGATTTCAACCGGGTGACCGAGCGCCCAGAGGCCGGCGGCCTTCGCCTCGTCCATCAGGCGGCGCAGCGTCGCGCCGCTTTCCTGCTCGTCGCGCTCCTCCAGGACATGCTCGACGGGGTAGATGCGCTCCTCGATGAACTGCTTCACGCGCTCCCGGATGGGCCTGACGCTTTCCGGCATTTCGAACGACATAGCACGCTCCTGTCCCTGATGCTCGCCGCCTCTCTCCTGCGGCTTCCCGCAGATTCTACGACGGGCTAACCTCAGCAGATACTCAACATGGCAAGCAAATCGCTTGCCGAACACCCGTTCTGTATGAGATAGTCAGCCTGCTATGCCGCTTGCGAAGGTCCTGTCCTGCGCCGTCGTCGGTCTCGAAGGCGAGATCGTCGAGTGCGAGGTCGACGTCTCACGCCGCGGCCTCAACAGCCTCGCGATGGTCGGCCTGCCGGACACGGCGGTCAAAGAAGCCAAGGACCGCGTCGAGTCGGCGATCAAGAACTCCGGCTTCCCGTTCCCGAACGGCCGCATCATCGTCAACCTGGCGCCGGCCGACATCCGCAAAGAAGGCCCGACGTACGATCTGCCGATCGCCGTCGGCATCATGGTCGCCGCCGGGCAGGCGCTGGCCGACGTCAGCGCATGCGTATTCCTCGGCGAACTCTCGCTCGACGGCGCCGTGCGGCACGCGCAGGGCATCCTGCCGATGGTCGCCCTCGCGCGCGATCGCGGCATCCGCACCGCCTACGTGCCCGCGGTCGACGCGGCGGAAGCCGCCCTGCTGCCCGACATGACGATCTACCCCGTCGACACGCTCGCGTCGCTGCTCAACCACCTCTCCGGCGCGCGACCGATCGAGCGACGTCATCTCGACCGGCGTGCCGCCACCGCCCGTCGACGTGCGGTGGGAGGGCACGGACTTCGGCGACATCAAGGGCCAGGAGCACGTCAAGCGCGCGTTCGAAGTTGCCGCCGCCGGCGGTCACAACCTGATGATGAGCGGGCCGCCCGGCGCCGGAAAGACGCTGCTCGCCCGCGCTCTCCCGTCGATCCTGCCGTCGATGAGCCCGGACGAGACGCTGGAGGCGACGAAGATCTACTCCGTCGCCGGCCTGCTGCCGTCCGACATGCCGCTCGTCGCGCGCCGTCCGTTCCGCGCGCCGCACCACACCATCAGCCACGCCGGCCTCGTCGGCGGCGGCCGCAACCCGCGCCCGGGCGAGATCACCCTCAGCCACCGCGGCGTCCTCTTCCTGGACGAGTTACCCGAGTTCGGTCAGCAGGTCCTCGAAGTCATGCGCCAGCCGCTCGAAGATCGCACGGTGACGATCTCGCGTGCCCAGGGCACGATCACGTATCCGGCGAACTTCATGCTCGTGACGGCGATGAACCCTTGCCCGTGCGGCTTCTACGGCGACCCGACGAGGGAGTGCACCTGCTCAGAGTCGACGGTCAGCCGCTACCAGAAGCGCATCTCGGGCCCGCTCCTCGACCGCATCGACATCTTCGTCGAGGTGCCGCGCGTCGACTACGAGAAGCTCTCGTCTGACGCCATCGGCGAGAAGTCCGACGTCGTCCGCGCGCGCGTCGAGCACGCGCGTCAGATCCAGTCAGCGCGTTTCACAGGATCGCGATTCATCTGCAACGCCGAGATGACGCCGACGGAAGTGCGCGAATATTGCCAGGCCAACCTCGACGAGCAATCGCAATCGCTGCTACGGCTCGCGATGGCGCAGCTCGCGCTCTCCGCTCGGGCATTCCACCGGATCCTCAAGCTCGCCCGTACGATCGCCGACATGGCCGAAGCGCCGAACATCGCCGCGGCGCATCTGGCCGAGGCGATCCAGTACCGGCAACGGGTGCGCGGGTGAGCGAGGGCGAACTTATCGTCATCGCCCTTCGGCTGGTCATCCTTCGCGGCTAGTGCGCGAGCGGGTGTGTGGCGAAGAACTCCCACATCACCGCTGTCGCGTCGATCGCGGCGCTGGTCGCGCCGAATTGATCCGCGGGCAGTGGCGCCGAGCCTGGCCACGTGTGCCCGCCGCCCAGAAGCGTGTAGAGCAGCGCATCACCGTCGCCTAGCCGGCAGCGCAAGAACGTCGAGAGTTCGACCGCCGCCGCCGGGCGTGAGATCGTCGGAAGCCCGTCGCAGCCGAGTGCGCGCGCCCATTCCGACACGCTGCGTCGCACCGGCGGGAACGTACCGCCGCCGACGGCCGCAGGCAGCGCGCCGCCTTCGAACGGCGCGAGCGCGTCGGCCGTGCCGTGGAACGCGATCATCGGCACAGCCGCGGTGCACGAAGCGTTCGGAGATGCCACGACGCCGATCGCCGCGATCCGGTCTGGCAGATCGCAGGCGACGACGCGGCTCATCGCCGCCCCGTCGGAGAACCCCGCCACGAACGTCATGTCCGTGTCGATGCACAGCTCGGTATCGAGCGTCGTCAGCAGGTCGGCGACGAACTGGACGTCGTTCGGCTCGTTGGCCGCGTTCCGCCAGTTCCAGTGCGGCGGGGTCCCCGCGCCATCCGGCGCTACGACGACGAAGCCTCTCTCGTCGCCCAGCGCGCCGAGCTTGGTGTAATCGAGCATCTGCTTCGCGCCGAACCCGTAGCCGTGCAGCGCGACAACGGCCGGCGTCTGTTTCGATCCGTCGTAACCGGTCGGTATGTGCACGATGTACGTTCGCGAGGTACCGCCGCTCGTAATCGTCTGACTTAAGTCACCGGCGGGGCGAGCGCGTGACGGAGTGCAGGCGTTTGCCTCGGGGGAGGGCGTGGACGCCGTGGATGACGGGGTGTGTGTCGCTGAGACTGCCGCGCCGCCACCACCGCAGGCTGCCGCGAACGTAATCAGCCCCAAAGACAGCGCGAAAAGTATGCGGATCACGGCGTATGGTAGCACGGACTCGGCCCCAACCTGCCGATAAGGTATGTGGGTTCGGGTAGCAGTGGGGGTCATGGTGCGTCGCGTTCCATGGGACGTTCGGCACGCATCTTTGGCTCCCGCAGTTGGATGCGCCGGCAACGGCGCACCCGTCTAGGGGGAGTAACTCGCGTGTTTAAGCATCTGCTCGTCACACTGGACGGCTCGCCGCGGGCTGAGTCCGTCATCCCGCACGCGATCGACATCGCGAAGACCATGGGCGCCGAGCTGACGCTCCTGCGAGTCGTCGACGCGGCCAACTCCGACTGGAGTGAGCGCGGCGCGATCGGCAAGAGCCAGGCCGCTTCCACCATTCGGTCGCCCTACGTGGACCAGGCAACGGCGTACCTCGAGCGCGTGGCCGAGCAGTTGCGCCACGCCGGGGTTACGGCGAATGCCGTGGTGAAGCAGGGCCAGGCGGGCAGGCAGATCGTCGCTACCGCGAAGGAGATCGATGCCGACGCGATTGCGATGACCACCCACTCGCGGCGGGGCATCAACCGCTTGATGTTCGGCAGCGTCACCGAGGCTGTCGTCCACGAGTTGCAGGTGCCGATCATCCTGGTCCACGCCGCCTGAGCCGCGTCAAGTAGAACCAGGCCATCGAGCAGACCGGCGGAATCCGTTCCGCCGGTCTGCTATGCGTCTTCGAGCTTCGGGCTGAACGAGAGACCGGCGATTCTTCATCGTCCCGGATGTTGTCCCGGACGTCCGCGCGCCGATGCGGTCGCCCGGACGGCACCGTTGCGGTCAGCATCGTTCTGACGTAGCTTCTCCTCGGCAGGGCCGTACGCCCGCGTCGAATGCCGGGATAGAAAGCGCAAGGTGGAGCGACGTGACGGAGCAGACCGTACCCGGCATCGATTTCGAGCGGCTTATGCCGTGGTTCCGCGAGCACGTTGCACCGGTCGGAGCGCTCACCGCCAGGATCATCGGACACGGCCGGTCGAATCTCACCTACCGGCTCGAGGCCGACGGCCAGGCGTGGGTGCTGCGCCGCCCGCCGCTATCGCACGTCCTGCCGACCGCGCATGACATGAAGCGCGAGTTCCGTGTCATCGCCGCTCTCGAACCTACAGACGTGCCCGTACCGCACGCCATCGCGCTCTGCGAGGACGTCGCCGTCAACGACGCGCCGTTCTACATCATGTCGTTCGTCGATGGCATGGTCCCGACGGACGCTGCCGAAGTCGCCCGCCAGTTCAACGAAGAGCAGCGGCGCCGCATCGGCGAGGAGCTCGTCGACACGCTGGTGCGATTCCACGCCGTCGACCCCGCGAAGGTCGGGCTCGCCGATTTCGGCAAGCCCGAGGGCTACCTGGGCCGCCAGGTGCGCCGGTTCATCGACCAGCTCGCCCGCTCGAAGCAGCGCGAACTCCCCGAGCTCGACGAGCTCGCCCGCCGCCTGACCGCGGCGATGCCGCAAGAGTCGGCTCACACGCTCGTCCACGGCGACTACCGCCTCGACAACTGCGTTCTCTCCAGCGACGGTCACATCGCCGCGGTCCTCGACTGGGAGATGGCGACACTCGGAGATCCTCTCACCGACGTCGGGTTGCAGGTGATGTACTGGCCGGAGCGCGGCACCGCGCCCGCCCCGCCCGGTGCGGGCATCGCCAGCGCCTCCGTGCTGACCCTGCCCGGCTTCCCCACGCGCGACGAAGCGATGCGCCGCTACGCCGAGAAGAGCGGGCGCGACCTCGGCAACCTCGACTTCTATGCCGTGCTGGCGTTCTTCAAGCTCGCCGTCATTCTCGAGGGGATCCACGCGCGCTTTCTCGAGGGCGGCACGGTCGGTGCCGGGTTTGAGACGATGGCGAACCAGGTGCTGGTACTCGCCCGCCAGGGCATGACCATCGCGAACAACTCGTCAATCGTCGCGCTGCGCGGATGAGTGGCGTTCCGCCGATGACGCGGCTTCCGTGTCGAGACCGCGTTGGGGTCGCGCGGACGTCTATTGCCGACCTCCGGCGTCCAACCGACCAGAGTGGTACCCCCGACAGGACTCGAACCTGTGCCCCTGGCTTCGGAGGCCAGTACTCTATCCACTGAGCTACGGGGGCGTACACCCACTATAAGCCGTTGCGGCGTCACGGGAAAACACCAGCATCACCCGGACCGCCGTGACAATCGTCCCGCCGGCACCGTCAGAGCGACAATCGACGCGCCACGCTAGGCTAATCCCCATGGCATCTACCCGCTCAATGCGGCCCGGCGCGCTGACGCGCAGCCTTGGCTTCTGGCAGGTCACCGTCTCCGGCGTCGGCATCGTCATCGGCGCGGGCATCTACGTGCTGATCGGTGAAGCTGCCAAGGATGCGGGCAGCGCGCTCTGGATCTCGTTTGTTCTCGCCGCCGTGCTCAGCGCTCTTACGGGACTGAGTTACGCCGAGCTCGCGGGCATGTTTCCGACGGCAGGCGCGGAGTACGAATTCGCGCGGCGCGCCTTCAACGACTTCACCGGCTTCATGGCGGGCTGGATGATGGTGCTCGCCAACATCATCGCCGCGGCCGCGGTATCGATCGGCTTCGCCCATTACCTGCAGCACTTCTTCGACGTCAATCTCCGCGCCGGCGCCATCGGACTGCTCGCTGTCCTGACGCTCATCGTCATGAGCGGCGTACAGCGCTCGATCTGGTTCTCAGTCGCACTGGCCGTGCTGCAGGTCGGCGGGCTGCTGTTCGTCATCGCGTCCGGCGCGCCGCATATCGGCGGCCGATCGCTCATCGAGGGCAGCACAGCGTCCGGCGTGCTCGCGGGCGCGGCGCTCGTCTTCTTCGCGTTCATCGGCTTCGACGAGATCGTCACGCTGTCGGAGGAGACCCGCGACGCCGAGCGCGTCATCCCGCGCGCACTCCTGCTCGCTCTTGGCATTTCGACCGTGCTCTATGTGCTCGTCGGGATCTGCGCCGTAAGTCTCATCGGCGCCGACGCGCTTGCCGCCTCTGATCGGCCGCTCGCGCTCGTCATCGGGCATGACTGGGGCGGCCGCGCATCCGGTATCGTCGCATTTATCGCCCTGGCTTCGACCACGAACACGACGTTGCTCGTGCTGACGGCGGCGTCTCGGCTGATCTTCAGCATGTCGCGGCGAGGCGCATTGCCGCGTGTGCTGTCCAGCGTCAACACGCGCGGGCACGCGCCGCACATCGCGGCGGGACTGGCGTTCATCCTCGCGGCCCTGATCGCGCTCAGCGGCAACATCGGGCTCGTGGCGTCCGTCACCGATTTCGCCGTGTACGCGATCTTCATCGCCGTCAACCTGTCGTTGGTCGCCCTGCGCTACCGCCAGCCTGCCGCGCGCCGGACCTTCGTGGTGCCGCTGCGCATCGGTCGCCTGCCGCTCCTGCCGCTCTGTGGCACAGCGACCGTCCTCTTGATGCTCGTGTTCCTCGATCCGGCCGCATGGCTCTTCGGCGCTGGCGCACTCGTGGCTGGTGGCATAGCCTGGCTGCTCTTCGCGCCTGTACGCCGGAGAGCCGCTACGCGATCAGAAACGTGACGACCATCGCGATCGCCGCGAGGCCCATCACCGCTACGGTCGCGCCTCCGACCACGTTCGACAGCTTGCCGTTCTTGTGCCGGCCGAGCACGCGCTCGTCGTTACTGACGATGAGGATCGCCGCGATCAGGACCGGCGAGGTGACGCCGTTCACGACCGCCGCGATGAACAGCGCGCGGATGGCGCCCACGCCCGACAGCGCGATCACCAGCCCGATCAGGGTCGATAGCGCGATCACGGCGTAGAACTGAGGCGCCTGAGACGGCTGATTCTCGAGCCCCTCGCGCCAGTCGAACACCTCGGCCACGGCGTACGCCGCCGAGCCCGCCAGCACCGGGATCGATAGCAACCCGGTGCCGATGAAACCGATCGCGAACAACGTCGCCGCGTGATCGCCGGCCAGGGGACGGAGCGCCTCTGCCGCGTCGCGCGCCGTGGTGATCTCGTGGATGCCCGCCGGAAACAGCGTCGCCGCCGTCGTCAGCACGATGAAGTAGAACACCACGTTCGCCAGCAGCATCCCGAGATGGGAGTCGATCAGCGCCCGCCGCATCTGCTTTTCGTTGCCGGGCTCGATGTGGCGGCGGTGCATCTCCTCCACCTCCTCCGACGTTTCCCAGAAGAACAGGTATGGCGAGATCGTCGTTCCGAACACGGCGACCACGGTCGTGATGAACGTCGCGTCCCACCGGATCCTCGGCACGAAGGTCGCACGAAGCACCTGCCCCCAGTCCGGCCCTGCGATGAACGCGTCGATGATGTAGGCGAACAGCACGAGTGTTAGCAGCTTCAGGTAGCTTGCGAAGATCCGGTACGGCACGATGATCTCGGTCGCGGCGATGGCGACGCCCACCGGGATGATGACGGCCCTCTCGGATAGCCCGGTGAGGAGATTGATCCCGGCAGCCACCGCGGCGATATCGGCGCCGATGTTCACGGTGTTCGCGACGAACAGGAGCGACACGAGCACCAGCATCAGCCGGCGCGAGTAGTGCCGGCGCAGCACCGACGCCAGCCCGCCTCCCGTCACCAGGCCGATGCGTGCGCACATCTCCTGCACGCCAGCGTTGAGAGGCAGCGTCAGCAGGCTCGTCCAGAGCAGGCGGTAGCCCGTCTGGGCGCCGGTCACTGAGTACGTCGCGATGCCCGACGGGTCGTCGTCCGACGCGCCCGTCACGACCCCTGGACCGGGTATGCTCCCGTATCGCCGAAGCGTTCGGGACAGGCGGCCAAGCCGGCTCTGTGGTGCAACGTCCATCCCGCCGACCATACGTGAGCGACCCGTGGCGATGCAACTCTTTCCGGGCGGCCGCGTTTCAGTTAACGAGCCTTTTGGCCGCCGCGCAGGATGGGTGTTATAGTGAGATAACACCCTTTATCAAGAGAGAATCGATGCCACGCAAGAAGCAGGTCGTCCAGGTCAAGAAGCGCCAGAAGTCGTACCGCTCCGGAGAATTCTCCGGCGACGTCTCCCACATCAAGCCCAAGGGCGCGTTCCGGATCTTCACGAACTACAAGCTGTTCGCGATTATCGGCGTCCTGGTGCTCGGCTCGGGGTTCATCATCAGCGCGTACTATCGCAACAATGGCACGACCAGCACCACAAACGGCGTCCGCGGCCAGGGCGTTACCAAGGCTACGCCGGAGTCGGGCGCCACGTCTGTCACCGGCGCGTCCGTATCGATCAAGCAGTACTCTGCCCCGCCCGCCATGACGATCGACCCGACCAAGGCCTATACGGCGACATTCAAGACCGACAAGGGCGACGTCACCGTTCAACTCAACGCGAAGGAAGCCCCCGCGACCGTCAACAACTTCGTCTACCTTGCGAAGGACGGCTTCTATAACGGCGTCACGTTCTTCCGCGTGATCGCGGACAAGGACGGGAGCCTCGCGTTCGCCCAGGCCGGCGACCCCACGGGCACGGGATCCGGCGGACCGGGCTATGAGCTGCCGGTTGAGAAGACGTCCGAACCGTTTACGGCCGGGGTCCTGGCGATGGCGAAGCCCCAGGAAGCGGGCGCTCCCAACAACGGCAGTCAGTTCTTCTTCGCGCTCAAAGCCGTGCCGACGCTGGATGGCAAGAACACCGCGTTCGGCAAGGTTACCGCCGGGCTCGACGTCTTGACGAGCCTCACGCCCCGAGACCCGCAGGCACAGCAGGACCTCGATCCGGGCGCGCGCATCGAGTCGATCACCATAACCGAGTCCTGACCCTCCCCCACGCGAGCACAAAGCAAAAGGCCGTCGATTGCTCGACGACCTTTTGCCGTTGGAGGAGGAGGCTGTCTATCGTAGTCAGTCCCCGAAAAAGGGGAGAAAAAACGACTGAAGGCAAACCTTCAGCCGGTCGCACCTTCTCCCTCTTATGCCTGCGGGGTTAGCTGTCGGGTTCGGCTCAAGGAAGTTCGCCTACGCACGTTATGTGCGATTCACCCCGGAACTTTTGGTTCCCCCGCCTCGCGTTTCACCGCGAGTTCGGCTTTATTCGGTTGTGCCTCAGCCTATCGAGCCTGCCCGAAAAAGTCAACCCGAACCCGCCCCGGGTTCGCGCTCCCATCACTCTTTCTGCATCTCTGTTACGGCGCCGCGAAGCGGATTTCGAGCCGCGCCGGCGCATCCACCGTCGCGTCCACGAAGCATGCGCCGCCGGCGCCGCCGACCGTGACTGGCGACCCGTCGAGCACGGCCGACAGCACGTCGCGCCCGCCCGTCGCGACGTAGATTCGCCGCTTGCGGCGGCCGGCTGGCGCGAGCTGAACGGACAACACTCCTGCCGCCGCGTCCCACACCTGGCCCGTTATGTCCAGCGCGCCAACGCCGATGTGGGCCGTGCTCCCGACCACGCACGGTACGCCGCCATCGGCCGGCCGCAGCGAGACCAGGCGGCAGCCGTGCGGTGCGACCTCTGCGAACGTGAGCGAGCCTTCGAGCAGCGCCCATGTAGCGCTCGGTCCATAGCTCGAAGGCGTGCCAGCGGCCCGGCGGCAGGGCGAGCGACAGGTCGCGCGCGGCATCGTCGAAGTTGAACAGCCCTACGAGACGCAGCGGGTCGAACTCGCGCTCAAACGCGATCTCGTACCGCTCGGGCATGTCGCGCTCCATCAGGTCGATGGGAACGGCGGATCGCGGCAGCGGCGGCAGCAGCGTCGAGATTATCTCAAGCCGCTCCGAAGGCAGGGTCTCGAGCTCGTCGCTCGACAGCATCATGCCGCCCGAGAGGCCGATGACGCTTGCCAGCGTTCGCGTCTCGTCGATCGTGAGTATCGTCCGGTCCGTCCGCACCAGGAGGCAGTCCGGGTCGTTCGCCCAGAGCCGCCCGTGCATCCAGGATCGCGTGAGCGTATTGCGGATCGCCGTCTCGGCGCTCAGCGCTACGTCTTCCGGCGTCCGCGGCCGCGGCGTTGGCGCCTGGCGCTCCTCATGCGTCAGCCACCGCCAGAACGGCGCGACGTCAGGGCCGATGCGGTTCCCGTCGAAGAAGCCGACCGAAGGCGCCATCAGCGACCCGCAGCCCAGGATGAAGCGCTGCGGCCCCACGCCGTCGCGCACGGCCTGCAGCGCGGCGCGATAGGCGCGGATACGTGTCGTAGCGGGGTCCATGCGTCGCCCGGCTATCGCCGCGCCGAAGAGGAAGTCGATCTTCACGTAGTCATAGCCCCAGCCGTCGCAGATCGACCGGAACAGCTCGGTCAGCCACGCCCGCGCCTCGGGATTGGAGCCGTCGAGCCCGTAGTTCGCGCGTTGCCAGTTCTGCTGCGCAAGTACCGGCTCGCCGTCATCGCCGCGCACCACCCAGTCCGGATGCTCCGCGAACGTCTTCGACGACTCCGACAGCAGGAACGGCGCAAGCCACAGGCCCGGCGTGTACCCGGCCTTCTTGATCTCCGAGGCCAGCCATCCCATCCCGTGCGGGAACTTCTCGTTCACCGTCAGCCAGTCGCCGATGTCGGCCTGGTAGCCGTCGTCGATCTGCACCGTGTCGAGCGGCAGCTCGCGCCGATGCTGCTCGAGGAACCGCAGGTTGCGGACGATGTCGTCCTCCGTCACGCCGGTGTAGAAGTAGTACCACGAGCACCATCCGGCCGGCGTCGTTGCCGGGATGCGCGCGCCCATCGCGCGGCCGAGCGCGTCGCCGTAGCGCTCCAGCTGTTCGTTCGGATGCCCGGTGACGTCGATGAGCACGCGCTCCGACCACAGCGTCTCGCCAGGCGCCACGCTCGCGCCGTCGGCGAGGCAGCGCACGTCCAGCGCCTTCCCGGGCGCATCGATGAACACCTGCGTGATGAAATCGTGCGCGGTTACCGCGCCCGCGAGCAGCGAGCGGGCCGAGACGGGGTCGTACAACACGCCCACGTCGTCCGAGGCGAATCTGCCGGGCTCGGCCTGCGGCGGCTCGGGCGAGAGTTGCGGCGGGGCGCTCCGCACATCGCGCTCGCTGCCGCCGAACGACATCGTCGGCGCCCACGACTGCCAGCCGTTGCGATAGATGCGCCATTGCGATGGCGACGACGGCAACTGCAGCCGACCTCGCCCCTCGCCGGCCGTCGTGAAGGCGTGCAGGGCCGCCAGCGGCAGCGGGCGCGCGCCCTGGTTCGTCACGCCGATGCGCGTCACGCAGAACGGATGCGCGTCATATACCACGATCTCGCGCCGCAGCGTGGCGCCCCGGCGCGGCAGCGACGCGACCAGCGTCAGCCGCCGCCCCTTGCCCAGCGCGTCTTCGTACGGTTGCACGTCGTAGTCGGCACGTTCGAAGTTCAGCGGCGGCGCATCCGTCAGCTCGACGTACGCCAGCGCCCGTTCCGTCGGCCGGAACGCTCCGTCAAGGCAGACCGGCGAGATCGAGCCGTCGTCCTGCCGCGTCTCGACGCGCAGCCACTGATTCTGCAGCCACGGCCCGCCTCGTCCGAGGCCCGACGACACTGCCTCCGCCACCTAGCTCCCCCCTGGCCGCACCGCCCGGACGCGATGCCTCGTCCGCACTACTCCGCCTCCGGTCGGGACGATGCTGATCGTGCCGTCCACCTCCAACACCGCCAGGCGAACCTCCTTGACGTCGTCGAATCCGTGCTCCCGCATCGATTGCAGCACCATGTCGTCGGTGAGGCCGGCGTTGGTGATGTGCTTCTCGATGAGCTTGCCGCTGTTGAGGAGGACGACGGGCTCACCCTCGAGTGCCCTGCGAAACGCCGGAATGCGGTCGACGCTGAACGCCACGGCGCGGTTGAGCGCCAGCAGCGTCGCCGCCGCCGTCAGCCCGCCGAGAATCGTGACGTCGCTGCCGACCATCGCGTTCTGCACGGCGTTTGCGATCAAGAGCACCAGCACGAGGTCGAAGGGGGTCATCTGCCCGAGTTGCCGCGCTCCGGTCACCCGCATGCCGATGACGATGGCGCCGTAGACGATGGCACTGCGGTAGATGATCTCCCAGAAGGGCGCGTGAATGCCGAAGACGTCGGCAGCGCTCATCGCGGCACCGCTAGCGCCAGCCGCCGAACCGGATGAGCGTGCCCTCACCCGCCTTCTTGCGCGCCGCGATGACGCGCGGATCCGTCGGCCGCTCGTAATCGTTGCCCGAGCCGGTGTGCTTGAAGCCCAGCGAACGATAGACCCGGATCGCGGTGCTGTTGCGCTCCTCCGTCCGCAGCGCCAGGTGGTCGGCGCCTTGCGCGAATGCCCACTTCGCCACGCGCATCGTCAACGCCGGCCCAATGCCCCGCCCGCGATGCGCGTCTGCCACCGCCAGGGCGTGAATGTAGCCTTCATCCGCGCCGTCGTACGAGTACAGCGCGAACCCCGCAACCTCGGAACCCATCGTCGCGAGCAACAGGCGCTCGCCGTCTGCGAGGCACTGACGATAGGCGGCCTCAGGCATCGGGGTGTCAGGGAACGCTTCGCGATCGATGCGGGCGACCGCTGCGACATCATCGGCCGCGCCGTCGCGAAACGTCACACCCTTCGGTGCCACGATCTTCCCTCCGGCGGCCCGCTTCTCGAGCGAGAATGTCAGCCACGGCTGCTGCGGTGTGAACCATAGCTTCTTCAGCACCGGCTCCACCGCTGTTTTCGACGATCCGAGTACCAGCCGAAACCGCACGTTCTCCGACCCCAGCACCTGGCGTACTTTCGGGAGCAGTTGTTCGAACATTCGCGGGAACAGGTCGACGAACTCGCCATCACTACCGTACGAGTACGCGAGCCGCGCCATTCCGCCGCCCGGGAACGCCGCAAGCACGTTGCCATCGCGCTCGATGATGAGGTCCGGGTGCTCTTGCGGGATCGCGATTGACCTCTCCGCGGCTCCACGCGCAGCTCAGCGCCTCGCGCGAGAGCCGGTCATAGAAAGTCTTGCGATACGGGTGCGAGGAGGCGGCGGAATTGTCGTATGGGCATCTAGTCCGGCCACGTTCCGCGAAACACTTCGGCCACCGGGCCGGTCAGGATGACGTCGCCCTCGCCGTCCCACTCGAGCTTCAGCTCGCCGCCGGGCACGCGGAGTTCCATCGCGCCGTCGACGAGGTCCAGCAGACGTGCCGCGACCATCGTGGCCGATGCGCCGGAGCCGCACGACAGCGTCTCGCCGACGCCCCGCTCCCAGACGCGCATCTCAGCATGCCCGCGGTCGATGACGCGCACGACCTCGAAGTTCGTGCGCTTCGGGAACAACGTGTGGTGCTCCATCAGCGGCCCCACGGCAAGCAGCGGGTAGTCGCTGACCGGCGCGTCCTGGAAATGCACCGCGTGCGGATTGCCCATCGAGACCGGCGTGATCGGCACTGTGCGGCCGTCGACGTTGACCTCGAAGTTCATGATCGGCGGCGGCGCGTCGATGGCGACGGGGATCTCGCGCGGGTCGAGGCGCGGCGGCCCCATGCTCTCGCGCACGCTCGTCACGAGCCCTCGTTCGGTCGCGATGCGCACGCGCAGCACGCCCGCCCCCGTCTCGACGTCAAACTCCTCGCCCTTCGGTGCGACCACTCCGTGATCGACGGCGAACTTCACGAGGCACCGCATCCCGTTGCCCGACATCTCGGCTTCCGAGCCGTCGGCGTTGAAGATGCGCATCCGCACCGGTGCGTGCTCCGAGGTGGTCGCCAGGATCAACCCGTCGGCGCCGACGCCGAAGTGCCGCTCGCACATCGCCCGTGCCAGCGCACTCCAGTCGCGTTCGCCGGAGCGCGCGTCGATGACGACGAAGTCGTTGCCCGTGCCGTGCAGCTTCGCGAAGTCCATGGCGCTCAGGATACCGTGCCGCCCGGCGCACCGGGAAGCCCGCTCGTCGCTACCGCTCGCGCCGCGCTCAGCAGGGCGGACGATGCAGCGTCCAGCCAGTGGATCCGCGGGTCGGACTCGCGGAACCACGTGTGCTGCATGCGTGCCAGACGGTGCGTCTCCGTCTTGATCTGCGCGGCTGCGTCCGCCAACGGCAGTTCGCCCCGCAGATACGCGCAGACCTGCCGGTAGCCGATGCTCGCCATCGACGGGAGATCGCACCCGTAGCCGGCGGCGTTCAGGCGCCGCACCTCCGTCGACTAGCCCGGCGGCCAGCATCGCGTCGACGCGCGCATCGATGCGTTGGTAGAGCGCCGCTCGCTCCATGCGCAGCCCGATGATCGTTGTCTCGAACGCCGGCGCGGTCTTCTCCTGCCAGGCGCTGAAGGGCCGCCCGGTCGCCCGTGTCACTTCGATCGCCCGGATGACGCGGCGTACGTTGCGCGGATCGATGGCGGTCGCGCTCGCCGGGTCGACGTCGCGCAGCTCGCGCACCAGAGCGGCGGCTCCGTCTCGCGCCACCACCTCTTCGAGCCGCGCCCGCAGCGCGCGGTCCGGCGGAACGCGGGGCACGCGCCAGCCCTCGATCAGCGCCCAGACGTACTGCCCCGTGCCGCCCGACGACGATCGGCTGCCGCCCGCGTGACCAGACGTCGTCGAGCGCCGCGTTCGCGAGGTCGAGAAAGCGCGCGAGCGTAAACGGCTCATCCGGATCGGCAACGTCGATCAGGTGATGCGGCGCGGCCGCCCGCTCGGCGGGCGTCGGCTTCGCGGTGCCGGTATCCATGCCGCGGTAGACCTGCCGCGAGTCCGCATTGATGATCTCGCCGCCAAGCGTCCGCGCAAGCACGATGGCGAGCGCCGTCTTTCCGGTCGCGGTCGCGCCGACGATCGCGATGAGTCTGCGCGGCATCAGGCACGCCCGGCGGCTGCCGTCGCTGCGCCCTGGACGAGTCCAGTGAAGCTGTCTACTTTCAACGACGCGCCGCCGACGAGGCCGCCATCGATGTCCGGCTGCGCCATGTACTCCGCGATGTTCTCCGGCGTCACGGAGCCGCCGTAGAGGATGCGCACCTGCTCGCTGACGCCACCGGCGATCTCGCGCACCGTCGATCGGATCAGCGCGATAGCCTCCTGCGCTGTCGCGGCGTCCGCGGCGAGCCCGGTGCCGATCGCCCACACCGGCTCGTACGCGATGACGAGCTCCGCACTGATCGGCGACGCCGTCGAGCCCACCGCGCGTTTGCCGCACCAGCACCGCGGCCGTCTCACCCGCGTTCCTCTGTTCCAGCGTCTCGCCGACACACATGATCGGCGTGACGCCGTGCGCCAGCGCCGCCTTCACGCGCCGGTTCACCGTGTCGTCCGTCTCGCCGAAGTACTGCCGCCGCTCGCTGTGCCCGAGGATCACGTGCGTCGCGGCCTCGGCCACCTGCGTGATGCTCACCTCGCCGGTGTAGGCGCCCTTCTCCTCCCAGAACGCGTTCTGTGCGCCGACCGCAATCGTCGAGCCTGCCAGCGCCTCCCGGACGTCGTGCAGGAACACGAACGGCGGGCAGACGATCTTCTCGGCGCCGGCGATGCCGTCGGCTCGCTCGCGCAGCCCGCGCACCAGCGCGAGCGCGTCGTGCGCGCAGCGTGTTCATCTTCCAGTTGCCGGCGATGATTGGTGTGCGTCGCATCTCAGGCTCCGTACTTCGTGAGGCGTCCGGCGTGCGCCATGGCCAGCGAGAGCACTTCCTTCGCCGGGAAGCGTGCCGAGGATGCCGTGCGCGCACGCCTTCTCGTTGAATCCCTCGGTCTCGTCCGCCCGGGCGAAGTTGTTCGCGTGAAACAGGAACGGCACCGGGTGCCACGAATGCCCTGCCACGACCGCCGGCGTCGAGTGGTCGCCCGCCACCATGAAGACGTCGGCCTGCATCGCGTGGAGCGCTTCGACGTACGTGTCGATCTCCTCCAGCGCCGCGACCTTCTCCTGGAAGTCGCCGTCTTCGCCCGCCGCGTCGGCGCGCTTGAAGTGAATGAAGAAGAAGTCGTACGCGTCCCAGTGCGCCTTCAGGGTCTCGATCTCATCGGCGAACGTAGCGCCGGTCTTCAGCACGTCCATGCCTACGAGCTTCGCCAGGCCGCGGTACATCGGGTACGCCGCGATCGCCGCGGCGCGAAACTTGCAGGTCTCGACGATCGACGGCATCGCGGGACGCTTCGCGATGCCACGCAGCGTCAGCATGTTCGCGGGCTCGTGGCCGCGAAGCACCTTCTCGGCTTCCGCGAGCCACTGGTTAAGCAGCTTCGCCGTAGCCTCGGCGTCCGGCGCCACCGCCCGCACGGGCAGCGGCTTCTGGCCTTCGCGCTGCGGGTCCGTCTCCGTCACGCGGTCGGAGAGATCAGCGCCGCGAAGCACGAGCAGGAAGCGATGGTCGCGCACGGGTTCGACGAACGTCTGCACGCCTGGCAGCGTGATCTGCGCCAGTTTCTCGCACAGCGGCGCTGACTTCGCGGTGGAGATCCGGCCTGCGCGCCGGTCGCTGATGCGGCCGTCGGCGTCGACGGTGCAGAAGTTGCCGCGCGCCGCCACGTCCGCCGGCTGCAGGTCGAAGTCGACGCCGAGCGCCTCCAGCACGCCGCGCCCGACCGTGTACTGCTCCGGGTCGTAGCCGAAGAGCGCCAGGTGCCCCGGGCCGCTGCCCGGCGTCACGCCGTATCCGACGGGCAGCGTCAGGCCGCACAGGCTCTCCTGCGCGAGCCGGTCGAGCTGCGGAATGTTCGCCTGCTCGAGCTCCGATCGGCCTGTGATGTTGGGCAGACCACCGAGCCCGTCGATGACGAGAAGGAGGATCTTGCTGGTGCCTGGTACGGAGAGTTCGCGAAGCAATGCGAGGTTCACGGGCCGAAGTCTAGCACGGCCCTCGCGGTCCAGCCACGCGACGGACGGCGCCAGCTGACGCCGCCCGTGAGCGCCGTACGAAGCTGCTTGCGGGCTAGAGCGCCCGTCGGCGATAGACGTACCAGCCCGCGCCGCACGCCAGCGCCGCAGCAGCCGCGCCGCCAGCGATCGCAACGGCGTCCCACGGTTGTCCGCTGCCGCCCGCCCGCGCCGTCGCACTTGGCGCCGCCGGTAGTCCCGGATCCTCCGCCACGCCGCCAACCGACGGCGGGGCCGCAACGTTGAGTTTCAGGACCGTGCGCGAGTTATTGCGCGGCGTTGTGAAGTCCGTCGCCAGGTTGGCCATCGGGACGCCGAACGTGCTCGTCGACACGTTCATCAGCGCGTACTCCGTCGAGTTGTTCGACGGCGCACTGTTGAGGTTGGATAGGCGGAGTGCCTGCATGGTCCCTGGACTCGGAAGCGCTGCCGCGGCCGTGCCGTACGTCGCCATTGCGCTGCCATACGCCACCGAGTCCACCGGCGCCATGAGCGTCGCGCACGCGGCGTTTGGCCCAGCCCAGACCACGGAACCGCCCGGCGCCTGCACCGGGTGCAGCGGGTCGGCGCCCGTCGTGTTCGCGCCGCTGAAGGTGAAGTCGGACGCACCCCCGGTGACGCCGCCGTTGAATTCCGACGTCGCGATCAGCACGGAGTCGCCGACGTCGCCGTTGGCGACGCTGGTGTTGAAGGGCGGGATCGTGCCGGCCGGGAACGTGAACGTCGCCTGCAGCGTGCCGGTCGCATCGAAGAACTGGATCGAATGCCCGGCCAGGAACGTCTGCCCGCCGACGTCCATGCGCAGCTCGACGTACTGGATCTTGTTGTTCCCGTTGAACCCGGCCGCGACCGCGTGGATACGGACGCAGTGGAACGCCGCGTCTGCCACGCCGCCTCCGGTCAGGAAGAGCACCGAAACCGACAGCAGGAACGCGAGAAGCATTGAAAGCAGCGAACGCATGGCCACTTCTCCTGAATCGCGGGGCGACGATGCTGAACCGGCTGACCGCGCCGGGATCGGGTGGTTGACGACTGATATACGCCTATACGCCGCCTCCCGGCCGCCGGACGCATCTCGCGACGACTATTTCAGCGAGATCGCAGACTTGCCCGGATCGTCGATGCGATCGCGAAGAACCATCGCGACGCACAGCTTCGACGCCCACACCGCCGGAGGTGTTACCATCGCAGCGACGGGCCGCATACGGCCGCTCCGGAGGCAGCATGGACTTCCGCTTCAGTCCCGAAGAAGAAGCCTTCCGCGAGGAGATCCGCGCCTTCGTCCGCTCGGAGCTGCCCGCGTCGTTCGGCCGGGCCGCCTACAACGACCGCGAGGACGCCCCGAAGGAGCACGGCGAGATCGCGAAGGCCTTCCAGCGCAAGCTCTCCGAGAAGAGGCTGGCTCACGCTCGCCTGGCCGAAGACAGTACGGCGGTCTTGGCGCGAGCCCCATGCGACAGCTCGTCTACAACGAGGAGATGGCACGCCTCCGGGCGCCCGCCTTCGGCGGCATCGGCGTGGCGATGGTCGGCCCGACGCTGATGATGCACGGCACCGACGAGCAGCGCGAGCGCTTTCTCGGCCGCATCGCCAGCGGCGAGATGAGCTGGTGCCAGGGCTTCAGCGAGCCCGGCGCCGGCTCCGACCTGGCGTCTCTGCAGATGCGCGCTGTGCTGGACGGAGACGAGTTCGTCGTCAACGGCCAGAAGATCTGGACCTCCGGCGCGCACCGCGCCGACTACTGCATCCTGCTCGCGCGCACCGATCCCGATGCACCGAAGCACCGCGGCATCAGCTACCTGCTGATGGACATGAAGTCGCCAGGCATCACCATCACGCCGCTGACCAACATGCTCAACTCCGCCGCCTTCAACCAGATGTTCCTCGACAACGTGCGCATCCCGCGCGCCAACCTCGTCGGCGAGCTCAATCGCGGCTGGTACGTCGCCACGACCACGCTCGACTTCGAGCGCTCCGGCATCCAGCGCATCGTCTTCGCCGAGACGCTGCTCGACGACCTGATCGAGTACGCGAACGCGCCGGGCGCCGGCGGCGCCCGCCCGATCGACGATCCGCAGACCCGTCACAAGCTCGCCGAGCTGCGGATCGAGTTCACGGTCGGCCGCATCCTTGCGTATCGCGTCGCGTGGATGCAGGGGCAGGGCCTCGTCCCGAACTCCGAGGCTTCGATCGCCAAGCTGTACTCGACCGAACTGCAGTCGCGCTTCGCCATCGCGGCGCTCGGCATGATGGGCGCCCGGGGCGCGCTCGCGCGCGCTTCGGCGCACGCCCCGCTCGATGGACGCTTCGCGGCCTATTATCTCGCTGCCGCGTCCTATACAATCGCCGCGGGCACCTCCGAGGTGCAGCGCAACATCATCGCGCAGCGCGGCCTCGGGCTCCCCCGCGACTAGCCGCGTTTCGCCGCAGGAGATCGACGCATGGACCCCTGGCTCGCTGACGCATCCTCTCTCGCCGACAGCATCCGCAACGGCGATGTCCGCGCCGCCGACGCGCTGGAAGCGTCGCTTGCCGCCATCGCCGAATCGAAGCTCAACGCCGTCGCATATCTCGATGCCGGCGACGCGCGCCGCCAGGCCGAGGAGATCGATCGGCGAGTGAAGAACGGCGAAGATCCCGGTCTCTTCGCCGGCGTGCCCTTGCTCGTCAAAGACCTGGAGCACGCGAAGGGGATGCCGACCACTCACGGCTCGGTCCCTTACAAGGACAACATCGTCGACCACGATTCGATCGACGTCGCGCGACTCCGTGCCGCCGGCGCTGTCATCGTGGGCAAGAGTACGGCGTCGGAGTTCGGCTTCGTCGCCTATTGCGCGACGAAGCTCTTCGGCGTGACGCGCAACCCCTGGAACCTCGAACGCACGCCCGGCGCGTCGTCGGCCGGATCGGCGGCGGCGGTCGCGGGCGGCCTCGTGCCGACGGCGACCGCCAGCGACGGCGGCGGCTCGATCCGCATCCCCGCGGCGTACTGCGGCCTCGTCGGCATGAAGGGCACCTTCGGCCGGATCCCGCGCGGCCCGCGCGCCCTCAACGGTCCGCTCACCAGCAACTGGGGCACCGTCGCGCGCAGCGTGCGCGACGCGGCGCGCTGGTACGACGTCACGTCCGGCTACGACCCGCGCGATGCCTTCAGCCTCCCCCGCATCGATGGCTGGGAGCGCGACCTCGGTACACACGACCTGCGCGGCCTGCGCGTCGCCATCGCGCCGGACCTCGGCGGCGTGGCGCTCGTGCACCCGGACGTCGAGCGCATCGCGCGCGATGCGGCGAACGCGCTCGTTGACGCCACCGGCATGCGGCGCGTAGAGCTCGACATCGACTTGCCGGAGAAGGGCTCGGCGTGGGCGAGCGCCGGCGCACCGTCGCTCTACAACGACCTCAAGGAGTTCTGGCCGGCGTGCAAGGATGACCTGACGTTCGAGATCCGCTTCGCCATGGAGTTCATGGAGCGCTACCGCATCTGGCACGCCGCATCGGCCGACCCGTTCCGCGTCGCGATGAACGAAGCGCTGGCCGACCTCTTCGAACAGGTCGACGTCATCCTCTGCGCCACCAACCCCGTCGAGCCGTTCGGCGCCGAGGGACCGATGCCGAACCATGTCGGCGAGACGAAGGTCAATCCATTCAACAACGGGGCGCTGACCATCCCGGCGAACATCTCGGGCTACCCGGCTATCTCGATCCCCGCCGGCCTCTCACCGAACGGTCTCCCCATCGGCCTGCAGGCCTACGCGCGCCGCCACGAAGACGCGCTGCTGCTCGACCTCGCGCTCGCGATGGAGCGCGCGCACCCCTGGCCGCTGGTCGCCCCGGCCGCGCCGGTGTAGACCCAGCACCATCCGTGAAGAGTCTGCGGCAACGCGGTCCCCGTCAGTCGAAGACGACGGTCTTGTTCCCGTAGACCAGCACGCGGTTGCGCAGGTGCAGGTCGACCGCACGCGCCAGCACGACGCGCTCGAGGTCGCGGCCCTTGCGCACAAGGTCGGCGACCGAGTCGCGATGGCTCACCGGCGCGACGTCCTGGTCGATGATCGGGCCCTGGTCCAGCTCCGGCGTCGCGTAGTGCGCCGTCGCACCGATGATCTTCACGCCGCGCTCGTACGCCTGGTGGTACGGCCGCGCGCCGGCGAACGCCGGCAAGAACGAATGGTGGATGTTGATGATCCGGTTCGGGTAGCGGCTCACGACGTCGTCGCTCAGCACCTGCATGTAGCGCGCGAGGATCACGAGGTCGATGCGGTGCGCATCGAGTTGCGCGACGATCCGCGCTTCCTGCGCCTCCTTGCCGGCGGGCAGCTGGTCGTACGCAACGCCGAACTCCTCGACGATCTCGCGCCCGTCCGGGTGATTGCTGATGACGATCGGGATCTCCGCTCGCAGCTCGCCCATCCGCCAGCGCGCCAGGATGTCGTACATGCAGTGATGCGCCTTCGACACCAGCAGCGCCACGCGCGGCACGTAGTCCGAGAAGCGCAGGCTCCACGTCATGTCGAAGCGCTCCGCGATCGGCCGGAACGCCGGCTCGATCTCGGCGCGCCCGATCGCGAAGCCCGTCAAGCTCGAACTCCACGCGCTGGAGGAACACGCCTTCCTCGAGATCGGTGTGCTGGTCCGCGTGCAGGATGTTCCCATCGTGCCGGTACAGGAAGTCCGATACGGCCGCCACGAGCCCCTTCTGGTCGCGGCAGGAGATCAGCAGTGTCGCGGTGACGTTCTCGTCTGCCATCGCAGGGACGATAGCATGCCGGGCTGCGTCGAGCAGTCAGGGAACCGGAGATACCCCGCCGGCTGTTCGCCCGCCCTCACATCGTCGCGGGCCGCGTGTAGCGCGGGGCCGTTGTAGACTGCGGCACCGATCTCAAGATGCCGGAGCGCCACATGAGCGATCGCCAAGAACCGTTCCGCGAGCACAACCCGACGGCACCGGCGGGCGATGCCTCAGGCATGCCCGATCAGCCGGCGCCGGACGGGATCAATGCGCAGAGCGTCGGCGCGTGGCTCGTCGAGCATGTTCCGGGGGCCATGCCGCCGTTCCGGTACGAGCTGATCACCGGCGGACGGTCGAACCTGACGTTTTGCGTGACCGACAGCGGCGGGCGCCGCTGCGTGCTGCGCCGCCCGCCGCTCGGCACGCTGCTGGCCACCGCGCACGACGTCGTGCGTGAGTATCGTATCGCCGCCGCGCTGGCGGACACGCCCGTGCCGGTCGCTCCGGCGATCGCCGTGTGCGCTGACGCCTCGGTCAACGGCGCGCCGTTCGCTGTCACCGGCTTCGTCGATGGCGTCGTGCTTGACGGCCCGGCGAAGGCCGCTGCGATCGCACCCGACGCCCGGCGCGCGCTGGCGTTCCACCTCATCGACGTGCTCGCGGAGCTGCACGCCGTCGACCTCGACGCCGTCGGCCTCGCCGAGCTGTCGCGCCAGGACAGCTACATCGAGCGGCAGGTGCGGCGGTGGGCGAAGCAGTGGGCGGGTTCGCGCACGTGGGAGCTGCCGATCATCGACGAAGTGGAGTCACGGCTGCGTGAGCGTCTTCCCGTGCAGCACGGCGCCGCGATCGTGCACGGCGACTACCGCTTCGGCAACTGCATCGTCGATCTCGCCAAGGCGCGAGGTCGTCGCCGTGCTCGACTGGGAGCTGTGCACGCTCGGCGATCCAATGGCGGACCTGGGACATCTGGGCATCTACTGGCACGATGCCGAGCGGCCGTCGCCGGTCGGCAACGATCCGACGTCCGGCGGCGGCTTCCCGTCGTATCGCGACCTCCTCCAGCGTTACGCGACGCGCACCGGCCGTGACGTCGCGCAGGTCGAGTACTATCGCGCCTTCGCCGCGTGGCGCCTCGCCATCATCGCCGAGGGCGTCGCATCCCGACATCTCGCGAGGCACCCGGAAGACACGGCCGCGCTCGAAGGATCGCACGTCGCCGTGCGGCAGCTCGTCGAGTTCGCCATGACGTCGCTCGATCAGCGGCCGTAGACGCAGGTCGATTCGCTTCCGAAAGTTGACTATGCGACGCCGAGCCCCTGGCGGATGAACTGGCAGATCTCGACTGTCGGCCCCTCGCCCTGCAGCGAGCTCTGCATCTGGTTGATGGTCACTGCGATGGCGAGCCCGGCCTCCGGGTCCGCGAACGCTGTAGAGCCGCCCGCACCGCTGTGACCGAACGCCGTGCGTCGCGGTCCGAACGCGCCGGTGACGCCGGCCCAACCGCCGCCCATCATGAATCCGACACCCTTCGGGATGGGCAGTATGAGCACGCGGTCGGGCTCCTCCGTGCGCACTCGCTGCATCTCGGCGATCCGCTCTCGGGACACGAGTCGCACGCCATCGATCTCGCCACCGCCCGCCAGCGCCGCGTACATCTTCGCGAGCGCCCGGGCGCTGAAATGCCCGTTCGCGGCGGGCAAACAACATTGCCGGATGCGCATGTCGTTGAAACTGAAGTCCGCGCCCGGCGGCATGGCCTTGAAGAAGTCGTGATCGGGCGGGATCGGCAGGTCCGCGGCCAGACCGCCGTCCAGCTCCTTGAGCGTCGCGAGGCGTTCCTCGACGCCGTCCGGGATGCCGACGTAGATCTCGTTCGCCATGCCGAGCGGGGCCGCGATCTCTTCCGCGATGACGTCCCGGATGTGTCGTCCCGTCGCCCCCTGGACGATGCCGCCGACGATCCAGCTGTAGGTGAGCGCGTGGTAGCCGGTCGCCGTGCCCGGCTCCCACGCCGGCGTGCCGTTCGCGATGAAGGCGAGCCCCTGTCCCCAGTCGGTCACAAAGTCGGCCTTGAGCGGTGCGGGCACCGCGTGCAGACCGGCCTGGTGGCTCATCGCCTGCGCCACGGTGACACGGTCCTTCCCGTTCACGCCGAACTCGGGCCAGTACTGCGCGACCGGCGCCTCGTAGTCGATGAGCCCGCGGTCGGCGAGGATGTGCAGCGCCGTCGCGGCCACGCCTTTCGTAGTCGAGAACGAGCTGAACAACGTGTCCGCTTGCACCGGTCGAGGATCGTCCGGACCCATGGTGCCTGCGCAGACGTCCACGATCATCTCGCCGTCTTTGTAGGCGCAAACCTGGACACCGATCTGCTCGCCGCGGTCTATCTGACGGCGCACGATGTCTCGGACTTCGGTGTCAAGGGCGCGATTCGTCGTAACCACTCTCATAGCTCCTTGCGCTTCGAACCAAGCGGCGGTGGCGGCCAGGGAAAAGTCTAGCAGCACTCCGCCGTGCGCGGGCGGGCTCATTCCGCGCAACACGGAGCCGACGCCGTCGTATCGCTGCCGCCGCCGGCCGCGGGTCGAACGGATGGTGCCGCACGGCAGGGGTGCCACGTGCCTTTGGGCTCTGGCGCCGAACTGCCATTCGGCATAGCGTCCCTTGCATGAGCGACGAACGTACGCGATCGCGCTGCGCCGGCCGCCTCGCCGTCAGGTTGCTCGTGCCCATCGCACCGGTACGCGCCGCGCCTTCCCTCACTACCGTTGCGTCTTGAGCCACCCGGAGGTTGATCATGTCCACGAAGCCCATCGATTCTGGCACGGCGACGCGGAACGGCAATGGCGACGGGCACGCTGGTGCCACGGAGCACCGCTACCGCCAGAACGTAGAGTGGGACGCCGTCACGTGGGCGACGCACTGCGTCGACTGTTATCCCGGCAACTGCCCGTATCGCGTGTACGTCAAGGACGGCAAGATCGTCGGCGAGGAGCAGGCCGGGACGATGCCGGTCGTCGAAGAAGGCGTGCCGGACATGAACCCCCTGGGATGCCAGAAAGGCGCCGCCTGGAGCCAGATGCTGAACGCGCCCGAGCGGGTGTTGCACCCGCTGAAGCGCGCCGGTGCCCGCGGCGACGGCAAGTGGACAGAGGTCTCCTGGGACCAGGCGCTGACCGAGATCGCCGACCATATCCTCGACGCCATCGTGGAGGACGGTCCCGAGACGATCATCAACGAGGGAACGCCCGGCGAGGGCGGCCTGATGACGGGCTTCATGTTCTCCCGGCTGATCGGCCTCCTCGGAGGTCTCGCGCTGGACACCAACGCGACCATCAACGACTTCTCGCCCGGCATCTACCTGACGTTCGGCAAGTTCGACCCGGCGAGCAGCATCGACGACATCTTCCACGCCGAGTTCATCATGTACACGCACAGCAACCCGGCGTACACGATGATCCCGTCGTTCCACTTCACCACCGAGGCGCGCTACAAGGGCGCGGAGGTGGTGATGGTCGCGCCCGACTGCAGCCCGTCGCACACGCACGCCGACTACTACGTGCCGATCAAGCCCGGCACCGACGCGGCGCTCGGCCTCGCGATGGCGCAGGTGATCATCGAGGAAGGCACGTACAACCGCGAGTTCGTCTGCGAGCAGACCGACCTGCCGTTGCTCGTGCGCGTCGATAACTGGCACTTCCTCCGCGGGTCCGACATGCAGGACGGCGGCCGCGACGACCAGTTCTACATCTGGGACGAAGCCGGCGACCGCCTGGCCGAGGCGCCGCTCGCGACGCTCGATCTCGGCGATCTGCGGCCGGCGCTCGCCGGCTCGCGGTCCGTGCAGCTCAAGGACGGCACCACGACCCACGTCGTCTCGGTCTTCGAGCTGATGAAGGAGCGGCTCGCGGGTTACACGCCGGAGAAGGCGTCCGAGATGTGCGGCGTGAACCCGGAGATGATCCGCACGCTCGCGCGGAAGATCGCGAGCAAGCGCGGCAGCATCTTCTGCGGCGCGACGTCGTTCAAGTACTACCACTCCGACCTGATGCTGCGGTCGTATCTGCTCGTGCTGGCGCTCACCGGCAACTGGGGCCGCAAGGGCACCGGGCCGGTCGAATGGTCGGTCGCCGGCTTCGACGGACCGTTCCTCTCGTTCGCCAAGAGCGACGTTGGCCGCGACGAAGCGCGCAAGGTCATCGAGCTGCGCAAAGTGCTGACCGGGGCGATCAAGAGCGAGGACCCGACGATGACCGAGGAGATGGCGCACATCGAGCTGATGCACCGCTTCTCACAGGTACAGGGCCAGGTGCCGCCGGCGATGCTCTGGTACCAGCACTGGGGCTACAAGGAGCACTGGAACAACCCCGACTACAACGACCCGACGATGCAGCGCCCGTTCGACGACTACATCAAGGAAGCGCTGGCGAAGGACTGGTGGAAGTCCCCCGCGCGGACCGCCACGACCAAGACTCCCCGCGTCTACTTTGAAGTCGGCGGCAACGCCATGCGGCGCACGCGCGGCGGCCAGAACCTCATGCTGCCCAACCTCTGGGAGAAGCTCCGCTGCGCCGTCAGCGTCGACTGGCGCATGAACACCACCGGCATGTGGGCCGACTACGTCCTGCCGGTGGCCCACCACTTCGAGAAGATGGCCTTCATGTTCCCGACGCCGCACCTGATGAATCTCACCTTCTCCGACAAGGCGGTGGAGCCGCCGCCAGGCGTGATGGCGGAAGTCGAGATGGCGGTGCTGCTGGCGGAGAAGGTCGAGGAGCGCGCGAAGGCCCGGGGCATCACGGAGCTGACCGATGCGCTCGGCGCTACGCGTCCAATCGCGGGACTCCGCAACCTGTTCACCATGAACGGCACGCTCGATAACACCGAGTCGCTCGCGCGCGAATGGGTGAGCGACGCCGTCGAGTCCGGCAACCTGCCCGAGGGCACGTCGCTCGACACGCTGCGCGACAAGGGCTACATGCGCTTCCTCAACTGGGGCATGGGGCCGATGTCGCACAGCCAGGCGGCCGATATCAAGATGGACGAAACGCACACGGCGTTCACGTGGCACACCGAGAAGAAGGTCCCGTACCCGACGCTGACGCGCCGCGCCCAGTTCTACATCGACCACGAGTGGTTCATGGAGGCCGACGAGGCGCTGCCGTGCCACAAGGACAATCCTCCGCAAGGCGGCGACTTCCCGTTCTCGATGACCAGCGGGCACAACCGTTGGAGCATCCACTCCATGAACATCACCAACAAGACGCTGCTGCAGACGCACCGCGGCCGCCCGCACCTGGTGATGAACGACGGCGACGCCGCCCGTCTCGACATCCACGACGAGGAAGAGGTCGATGTGCACAACGACCTCGGCACCTTCATCGTGCCGGTGAAGCTCTCACCGAGCGTCCGGCCGGGACAGGTGATCTCGTACAACGGCTGGGAGCCCTACCAGTACAAGACGTGGAAAGGCGCCTCCGACCTGGAGCCGGGCATGGTGAAGTGGCTGCACTTCGCCGGCGACTACGGGCACCTGCGCTACTGGCCGCTCCAGTGGCAACCGGTGCCGTTCGACCGAGGCATCCGCGTCGACGTGTCGAAGATCGATTAGCGGGCGTTGGCAGGGTCGTTCTGAATCGTGGCGCGGGCTTTCAGCCCGCGTCCCCGCGTCCGGACTTCGCGCCGATGCCGGCCGCCGGAACGGCGTGTCAGAGTTCCATCTCGCGCAACGCCGGAGACCGGCGCAGCGCCGGCTCCGTGCGTGACTGCACGTCATCCGGGTCGACGCCGGGTGCGACCTCGGTCAGTAGCAGGCCCTCCGGATGCACCTCGATCACCGCGAGGTCGGTGACGATCAGGTCGACCACGCCCGTCGCCGTGAGCGGGTACTCGCACGCTCTGCGGATGCGCGGCCGGCCGCCGGGCGCCGTATGCGTCATCGCCACGATCAGCCGTTTCGCACCGCACGCGAGGTCCATGGCGCCGCCGATGGAACCGCCCCCTCGCCCCGGCAGGTACCAGTTGGCGAGGTCGCCGCGCTCCGACACCTCGAGCCCGCCCAGCACCGCTACGTCCACGTGCCCGCCCCGGATCATCGCGAACGATGCGGCGCTGTCGAAGAAGCTGGCGCCCGGGACGCAACGTCACGGGCTGCCCGCCGGCGTTGATCAGGTCCGGATCGAAGTCCGCGTCGCTGATCGGCCCGTAGCCGAGGATGCCGTCCTCCGCCTGCAGGAAGATCTCCGCGCCCGGCGGCAGGAAGTTGGACACCAGCGTCGGCAAGCCGATGCCGAGGTTCACGACCATGCCGTCGCGCAGCTCGCGCGCGACTCTCAGCGCAATCAGCTCGCGGCTCAACCCCTCTGCCATCGGGCTATCCCTCCCAGCGCACGGGCACGGGATCGCAGCGCACGATGCGATCGACGTACACCCCGGGCGTGCCGACGTCCTCCGGGTCGATGCCGCCCGGCTCGACGATCTCCTCGACCTCGGCGATCACCAGGTCGGCCGCCGTCGCCATGGCCGGGTTGAAGTTGCGGCCGGCGCCCCGGTACTGCAGGTTGCCCAGCCTGTCCGCGCGATACGCCTTGACCAGCGCGAAATCGGCGCGCAGCGGCAGCTCCAGCAAGAACTCGGTGCCGTTCACGTCGATCCGCCGCTTCCCTTCCTCCACCACTGTCCCGAGCCCGGTGCGCGTCAGGAAGCCGCCGATCCCCGCGCCGCCCGCCCGGATTCGCTCGACGAACGTCCCCTGCGGTACCAGCTCCAGCTCCACTTCGCCCCGGCGGTACTGCTCCTCGAAGCGGCTCGCGCGCGCGCCGGAGGCGCGGATCGCGAACGTCGCGATGAACTTCGCCAGCTGTCGCTCCTCGCACAGTACGTCCAGCAGATCGCCGAGCCCGATGTTGTTCGCGACGCCCGTGATCCCCTTCGTGCCGCGCCGCTGCAGCGCGAGGATCAGGTTGGACGGCGTCCCGGCCGACACGAATCCGCCGAACATGATGGTCGCGCCGTCAAACACGCCATCCAGCGCATCGTCCGGCGTCGCGAAGATCTTCTCGATCATGAGACCTCAGCGAGCGCGCCCTCGCCGGCGCCTTTCACACGTCCCGGGAGCGTGTGGCCGACGATGCCTTCGATCCACCGCGCCGTATCGACGATCGATCGCAGGTCGATGCCCGTCGCGATGCCCATCCGGCGCAGCATATACGCCAGGTCCTCCGTGGCCACGTTGCCGGCCGCGCCCGGTGCGTACGGGCAGCCGCCGAGCCCGCCGACCGAGCTGTCGAAGCTGTCGACGCCCTCCTCGAGCGCCGCGAGCACGTTGGCAAGTCCTGTCCCGCGTGTATCGTGGAAGTGCAGGCGCAGCGGCACATCCGGCAGCCGAGCGCGAAACTCCCGCACCACCGCGGACACCTGTCGCGGATTCGCCGCGCCGATCGTATCGCCGAGCGCGACCGCGTACGATCCGAGCGCGCGCAGCCGGACGGCGACCGCGATGACGTCGGCAATCGCCACCGCGCCCTCGTACGGGCAGCCGAATGCCGTCGCGATGTAGCCGCACCATGGCTTGCCCGCGTCCTTCGCCAGCCGCGCCACGATCTCGATGCCCGCCAGCGACTCTTCGACCGTGCGGTTCACGTTGCGGAGGTTGTGCGTTTCGCTCGCCGATACCACCGTCGCCAGCTCATCCGCCCCTGCCGCGATCGCGTTCCGCGCGCCCACCTCGTTCGGCACCAGCGCCACGTACGTGACGTCCGGGCGCCGTTGCAGCCGGGTTACCACCTCCGACGCGTCACGCATCTGCGGGATCGCTTTCGGACTGACGAACGATGCGACTTCGATGCGGCGCAGTCCCGCCGCGGCGAGACGGTCGATCATCTCAAGCTTGCGCTCGACGTCGAGAAACGTGTCCTCGTTCTGCAGGCCGTCGCGCGGCCCCACTTCTGTGATCGTCACGCGCTCAGGGAGCAGCATCGCTGGCCTCCACACCTGTCGTTACCTCGATCACGATCTCCCCTTCCGCGACGCGTTGCCCCACCCGGCAGCGTACGCGATGCACCACGCCGTCGATATTCGAGTGGATGATGTGCTCGATCTTCATCGCTTCCAGCATGACCAGCGGTTGGCGCGCCGTGACATGGTCACCCTCCGCCACCAGCACGCGCACGACGACGCCCGGCATCGGCGCCCGCATCTCGCCCGTATGGCTCGCTGCCGACGAAGCGGAGCCACCGGACGTCGACGGCGCCGGCCGCCCCAGGACGTACCGCCGACCGCCCCGTTCGAGGATCAGCCGCCCGCCCTCGCGCCGCACCTCGCCACGCGGCCTCGGCGCCGCCCGTTCGTACGATCACCTCGCCCGACGGACCCGCACTTACTTCTAACTCCTGCGTACACCCGCCGGACGTGACGCGCCAGCCGTCTCTGCGGGACGCAATGCGCTCAACCTCCGCGGCGATGCGGCGGCCCTGATACATGTACTCCAGTCGCGCCCGCCCCCCGACGCGCCACGCGCCCAGCACGCTCCACGGGTCGTCGCCTCGCGCCTTCTCGAACGGGCCGGCATCCGCCGCGACCGCCGCCAGCAGCACGTCGTCCGGGAGCACCGGAGCGAACGAGGCCGGCGGCATCGACTCCAGGAGTCCGAGGTCGTATGTTCCGGCCACGAACGCCGGATGCGCCACGACGGCCTCCAGCAGCCCCAGGTTCGTCCTCACGCCTTCCACCGCGCACGCAGACAATGCGCGCGCACAACCCTCGATCGCCTCGGCACGCGAGGGGGCGTGCACGACGAGCTTCGCGAGCAGCGAATCGTACTCGGCCGGCACCAGCGAGCCCGACGCGATCCCGGCGTCGACGCGCACGCCGTCGCCGGTGGGCGGCGCGAAGTACGTCACGCGCCCGCTCGAGGGCACGTGGCCGCGCTCGGAGTCCTCCGCGCAGATGCGGCACTCGATCGCGTGCCCCGACACGCGCACGTCTTCCTGCGAGAACGGCAGCGGCTCACCGGCGGCGATGCGCAGCTGCAGCTCCACCAGATCGAGCCCGGTCACCATCTCCGTCACCGCGTGCTCGACCTGCAGCCGCGTGTTGACCTCGAGAAAGTAGAAGCCGCCGTCGCGATCGAGCAGGAACTCCACCGTGCCCGCGTTCACGTAGCCGGCCGCCCGCACGAGCGCCAGCGCGGCGGCGCCCATGCGCTCTCGCAGTGCATCGTCGATGCCGGGCGCCGGGCTCTCCTCGACCACCTTCTGGTGCCGGCGCTGGATCGAACAGTCCCGCTCGCCCAGATGCACGGCGTGGCCCTGCGAATCAGCCAGCACCTGCACTTCCACGTGCCGCCCGCCGACGACGGCCCGCTCGACGAAGAGCCGGCCGTCCCCGAACGCCGCCGCCGCCTCGCGGGCCGCGCTCGCCAGCGCTTCCGGGAGCGCGTCGGGCGAGTCGACGAGCCGCATGCCGCGGCCGCCACCGCCCGCGGCCGCCTTCACCATCAGCGGGAAGCCAATCGCCAGCGCCGCCCGCGAGATAGCGCCGGGGTCCGATAGTTCCGCGTCGAGTCCGGGCAACACCGGCACGCCGCACTCCGCGGCCAGGCGCCGTGCCGCGACCTTGTCGCCGAGCAGTCGCATCGCCGCCGCCGGAGGCCCGACGAACGTAATGCCGGCCGCCGCGCACGCGTCCGGCAGCGCCGGATTCTCGGAGAGGAAGCCATAGCCGGGATGGATCGCGTCAACACCCGTGCGACGTGCCGCCGCGACGATCGCGGCGATATCGAGGTAGCTCGCCGACGCGCGCGCCGGCCCGATGCGCACGGCCTCGTCCGCCCGCCGCACGTGCAGCGCGTCCCGGTCCGCGTCGGAGTACACGGCGACCGTGGCGACCCCGAGCCGTGCACACGTCCTCATGATGCGGAGCGCGATCTCGCCGCGATTGGCGACGAGCACCTTCTTAAACATTGCGCGGCACCGCACGGCGCGCCGCTCGCTTTACGAGAGACGCCGCGACGGCTTCGACAGGTACGCGGCGGGTACGTTCGACGTAGCGTGTTGTCATGCTACATGCGGAACACGCCGAACCGCGTCGGCGCGATCGGCGCGTTGAGCGAGGCGCTGATGCCGAGCGCCAGCACCGCGCGCGTGTCCAGCGGATCGATGATGCCGTCGTCCCACAGCCGCGCGGTGCTGTAGTATGCGCTCCCCTCTTCCTCGTATTTCTCCATCGTCGGCCGCATGAACTCCTCCTGCTCGGCCGTCGTCATGTCGCCGCCGCGCGAGCGCAAGTTGTCGAGCCGCACCGTGAGCAGCACGCTCGCGGCCTGCTGACCGCCCATCACCGAGATCTTCGCGTTCGGCCACATCCAAAGGAAGCGCGGATCGTAGGCCCGTCCGCACATCGCGTAGTTGCCGGCGCCGAAGGAACCGCCGATCACCACCGTGAACTTCGGCACGTTCGCGTTCGCGACCGCCATCACCATCTTCGCGCCGTGCTTCGCGATGCCCTCGGCCTCGTACCGCTGCCCCACCATGAAGCCCGTGATGTTCTGCAAGAACACGAGCGGAACTCGCCGCGCCGCGCACAACTCGATGAAGTGCGCGCCCTTCACCGCGCTCTCCGAGAAGAGGATCCCGTTATTGGCGATGATCCCGGCGGGATAGCCCATGATCCGCGCGAAACCGCACACCAGCGTCGGACCGTAGTCCGCTTTGAACTCGTGGAACCGGCTGCCGTCGACGATGCGAGCGATCACCTCTCGCACTTCGAATCCCCCGCGCGGAGTCGGCCGCCACCAGTCCGTACAGACCGGCGGGATCGTACAGCGGCGGTTCGGACTCCAGCACCGGCCACGGCGCCTGCTTCGTCCGCGGCAGCGATGCGACGATGCTGCGAGCGATCGCCAGCGCGTGGTCGTCGCCGTCGGCGCGGTGGTCGGCCACGCCCGAACGCTCGGTGTGCACGCGTGCCCCTCCGAGGTCTTCCGCCGATACCTCCTCGCCGGTCGCCGCCTTCACCAGCGGCGGGCCGCCCAGGAAGATGGTGCCGGTGCCGTCGACGATCACCGTTTCGTCGCTCATCGCCGGGACGTACGCGCCGCCCGCCGTGCACGACCCCATCACGACCGCGATCTGCGTGATGCCCTTCGCCGACATCTGCGCCTGGTTGAAGAAGATGCGCCCGAAGTGCTCGCGGTCGGGGAACACCTCCGCCTGGCGCGGCAAGAACGCCCCGCCCGAGTCGACCAGGTAGATGCATGGCAGATGATTCTGCTCGGCGATCTCCTGCGCCCTCAGGTGCTTCTTCACCGTCAGCGGGTAGTACGTGCCGCCCTTGACCGTCGCGTCGTTCGCGACGATCACCACTTCTGTCCCGCAGACCCGCCCGACGCCGGTGACGATGCCGGCCGACGGCGCGTCGCCGTCGTACATCTCCCACGCGGCGAGCGGGCTCAGCTCCAGGAACGCGGTCGCCGGATCGACCAGGCGTTCGATGCGCTCGCGCGCCGTCAGCTTGCCCCGCGAGCGATGCCGCTCCACCGACTCGGCGCCGCCACCCTCGCGCACCAGCGCTTCGCGCCGCCGCAGCTCCGTGACGGCCGCCGTCATCTCGGCTCGATTCGCCTCGAACTCCGGGCTGCCTTCGTCGAGCGACGACGGCAAGATCGGGACGGCTTCCTGGAAGCTGGATGGGGCTGTGCTGTCCAACGACGCCTCCACACCTGTTCGACGCGGGAATTGTAGCCGGTCTCGCGCCACGATCACGCGCCGTCGCCTTGCACGACCGCGGACCCGGACGTATACCGGATGCGTGACGGTCGACCTGCTGACCGACGAGCACCGCCTCGTGCGCGACACTGTGCTGGCGTTCGCCCGTCGCGAACTCGCCCCCATCGCCGACGAGATCGACCGCTCCGACACGTTCCCGCCCGGCCTGTTCCGCCAGCTCGGAGATCTGGGCGTGCTCGGCGTCACCGTCCCGAAGCAATACGGCGGCGCCGGCGCCGACCTGCTGACCGGCGTCCTCATCATCGAGCAGCTCGCGCGCGTCTCCGCGTCCGTCGCCCTCTCGTACGGCGCGCACGCGAACCTCTGCGTCCACAACCTCTACGTCAACGGCAGCGAAGAGCAGCGGCGCGCCTATCTCCCCGGCCTCTGCTCCGGTGCGCAGGTCGGCGCCCTCGCCCTTACCGAGTCCGACGCCGGCTCCGACGCGACCGGCATCCGCACCACCGCCGTCGCTGATGGCGATGACTTCGTGCTCAACGGCGGCAAGATGTTCATCACGAACGGCACGATCGCCGACGTGTTCGTGCTTTACGCCAAGACCAGCCCCGAAAAGGGCTCGCACGGTATCACCGCGTTCATCGTTGAGAAGGGCTTCCCCGGCTTCTCCGTCGAACGCAAGCTCGACAAGTTCGGCCACCGCGGCTCGCCGACCGCCGAGTTGCGGCTCGACGACTGCCGCGTCCCGCGCCGCAACGTCCTCGGCACGATCGACCAGGGCGTCGGCGTCATGATGCGCGGCCTCGACTGCGAGCGCGTGTTCCTCGCCGGCGAATCGATCGGCATCGCCGAAGAAGCGTTGGCGCTGTCGATCGACTACGCCCGCAATCGCAAGCAGTTCGGCCAGCCCATCGGCAGCTTCCAGCTCGTCCAGGCCAAGCTCGCCGATATGTACACGAATCTCGAGGCCGCGCGAGCGCTCGTCTACCAGACCGCCGTGCGCGCCGAGCAGGGGCCCGTGCCCAAGGAAGCCGCCGCGTCCATTCTCTTCGCGGCCGAGATGTCGACGCGCGTCGCGCTCGATGCGATGCAGGTGCACGGCGGCTACGGCTACCTCAACGATCTGCCGCTCGGCCGCCTCGTGCGGGATGCCAAGCTGCTCGAGATCGGTGCGGGCACATCCGAGATCCGCCGCCTGATCATCGGGCGCGACCTGACGAAATAGCGCCGCACGCCGCGACGGCGGGCACGCCACGCTGGGGGCAGCTCAGCAAACACACCGCTGCGGCGAGCGTCGGCGGGACGGAGGGGCGAATGGGAACGGAACTGTGGCGCATGGGCGCGTCCGACCTGGCGCAGGCGATCCGCGAGAAGAAGGTATCGAGCCGTGAGGTCATCGAGGCGCACCTCGCCCGTATCGATGCCGTGAACCCGGCCGTCAACGCCGTCACCGTCGTGCTGGCCGAATCCGCTCGCGCCGCGGCCGACGCCGCGGACAACGCCCTCGCCGCCGGGAAGCCCCTCGGCCCGCTGCACGGCGTGCCAGTGACGGTGAAGGAGAACATCGACGTCGTCGGCTCCGCCACGACACAGGGGCTCGTCGCGTTCAAGGACGCGCTGCCGGCATGCGACGCGCCGCACATCAAGCAGCTGCGGGCCGCCGGCGCCGTCATCCTCGCCCGGACGAACCTGCCGGACGTCGGGCTTCGTTTTCACACCGATAACGCGTTGCGCGGCGCGACGAAGAACCCCTGGGACGCCGGCCGCACCACCGGCGGCTCCAGCGGCGGCGAGGCCGCGGCGCTCGCCACCGGCATGACGCCGCTCGGCATGGGCAACGACTACGCCGGCTCGCTGCGCTGGCCCGCCCAGTGCTGCGGAATCGCGTCGCTGCGCACGACGTTCGGCCGCGTGGCGCAGGCGTCCTCAATTCCGCCCGAGGATTCGCCGATCACCGCTCAGCTCTTCTCCGTCCAGGGACCGATGGCCCGCCACGTCCGCGATCTTCGCCTGGCCCTGCCGCTCATATCCGGTGCCGACGCGCGCGATCCGTGGTGGACGCCGGCGCCGCTGGTTGGCCCGGAGATAAGCCGGCCCGTGCGTGTCGCGGTGACCGTCGACCCCGCGGGCGAAGGCGTTGACGGCGCGGTCGCCGACGGCATTCGCAAGGCCGCCGCCGCGCTGAGCGACGCCGGGTACGCCGTCGAGGAGGTCGAGCCGCCGAAGATCGCGGAGGCGCGCGACATCTTCTCGCGCCTCATCACGTCCGAGTTGAAGGTGAGCGTCTACCCGCTGCTCAAGGGCGTCGCCTCGGCCGACGCGCTGCGCTTCCTCGACCTGTCGTTCGCGGTCCTGCCCCAGCTCGACTACGCCGGCTACGTGGCGGCGTTCGCGGCGCGCCGTGCTATCGCGCGAGCGTGGAGCGTGTTCCAGGAGCGCTACCCGATCGTGCTCGGGCCCGTCGTGACCATGCAGGCGTTCCCGGTCGGGTTCGACGTCGCGAGCGAAGAGAACTTCGCGACCCTCATTCGCAACTTCCGCATGACCGTGCTCGCGAACCTGCTCGGCCTGCCGGCGGCCGTCGTGCCCGTCGGCGTCACGGGTGGCCTGCCGCAGGGCGTGCAGATCATCGGCGCGCGCTACCGCGAAGACCTCTGCCTCGACGCCGCCGAGGCGATCGAAGCCCGCCTGGGCGTCGTAACGCCAATCGATCCGCGGTGAATGTCGAGTTACGAGGCCGGCTTCACGCACACGTAGCGCCCGTGCGCCCTGTCGTCGCTGTACGATGCGCCTTGGATCTCGAATCCGACGTTCGTCAGCATCGCTTCGAACAGCCAGGAGTACGTGCTGTATTTCTCGCGCACGTGCTCTTCGAAGAAGCTGCGAGAGAATCCCCCGGCCGACTCGGCCGGCACCTTGCCGATCCACGCCTCGATCGCCGTCGCTGCGTTCTCTGGCTCGAACGAGTACACGAGCTCGCGCAAGTGAAAGACGCCGCCGGGCTTAAGCACGCCATAGACGCTCCGGAGCGCCTCGACCTTCCAGAAGTCCGGCAGATGATGTAGCGCGTGGCGCGTGACGGCGAAGTCCACGGACGCGCCCGCGTGCTCATACGTCAGGAACCCTCTCCGCACGAACGTTACGTTTCTGATGCCGCGGCGCTCCGCCTTCGCCCGCATGTAGTCGAGCATCGCCGCTGAAGGGTCGACGGCGATGACGTTGCGGCACATCGCCGCCGCTTCGAGCGCCAGCACACCTGTGCCGGCGCCGAAATCGATCAGCGTATGCTCGCTCGACAGGCCGAGGCTCACGAGAAGCTCGCGCTCGGCCGCGGCGTCCGTGCCGAGCGTCAGTTCGTACGCCTCGACCTCCGCCGTATTTCGCCAGCGCTCGCCGCCGTACTCATCGAACAGCCACGCGGGCCTTGCGCCGGCGCCCGCCGAATTGTCACCCTCGATCACGTAACACCGGTTTCCAGATTGCTGTCACGGTTGCCGTCAGAACTCCTTGGCACGCGCGCAAGCCGATGCTGAGTTTGGAGGCGACGCGCGCACGATCTCTTCGTTCGGTCCGCTTCGGCATTGCTTCCACCGCTACCGCCGGAACCCCATGCGCCCGACCAGCCGCGCCGAACCCGCCAGGGCGCTCAGCGCGTCGCCGATGTGGCGAACTGCGCCGCAAGGCGGGCCATGTCTTCGTCCGGCATCGACGGGTTCGAAGACTCCCGCTCGAAGAACAGCCACACGCGCACCGCGGTGCCGCCGGCGTTCGCCGCGGCCGTGCTCACGAGCCGCCAGCGATCTCTTCGCGAGGTCGTTGCACGCCTTCTCGATGTCAGCCACGCCGCCCGTCTCAAGCGCAAGGACTTTGTACTCGATCATGTCAGCTTCCTTCGCTCACGCCGCCGCTTCCGCCTTCGCACAGGCCGTGATATCCGCTTGTCCGGCATGACCCGGGATCACGCGATGATCTCGACCTCGCCTTCGATCTCGACCGGAATGTTGAAGGGAAGCTCGGCGAGTCCGACGGCGCTGCGCGCGTGAGCGCCCGTTTCCGGTCCGTAGAGTTCGAGAATGAGATCGGAGAACCCGTTTATGACGCTCGGTTGTTGCTGAAAGCCCGGAGCTGAGTTGACCATGCCGAAGATGCGGCCCCATGAAGCGACCCGGTCGAGGTCCCCCAGCGCGCGCTGCAGGCTGCCAAGGATTGACAGCGCTGTCAGACGCGCGGCGACATAGCCTTGTTCCACCGAGAGTTCTCGCCCGAGCTTGCCCAGCGGCTGAGCCAGCGATCCATCTGCGTTCTGCGGCCCATGACCCGAGATGAAGGCCCGATGGCCGGCAAGCCGCACGAATTGGAACGGCAGAACAACACCCGGAGGCGGTTGGAGTTGCGGTGGCAGAACCAGGCCTAGCGCGGCGAGTCGCGATTCGATGTTGGTCATGGATTCAAGCCCGGATGTCGTCTGTCCGGCTCCTAGGGCTCCAGCGCGATCTTGAGGACGCCGCCCTTGCGCTCGCGGAACATGTCGTAGGCGGCGGGAGCCTCCGACAGCTTCAGGCGGTGCGTGAACAGCGGCTTCAGGTTCATCTTGCCACCCGCCACCAGTGCGAAGAGCTTCTCCAGCCGCGGCCGGCCGGAGGGACAGAGCGTGGTGACCAACTGGCGGTGGATGAAGCTGCCGCCGGTGGGGAAGGTGAGCGTGGGGAAGGCGCCGTAGACGCCGATGCTGCTGACGGTGCCGCCCATGCGCGTGACCATGCAGCAGTTCTCGAAGGTGGTCTGGTGGCCCAGCGCCTCGACGGCGACGTCCACGCCGCGGTTGTTGGTCATGCCCATGATGCGGAGCACGGCCTCGGCCGGCTCCAGCACGACGTCGGCGCCGAACTGCTTCGCCATCGCCACCCGCTCCGGTACCGACTCCACGGCGATGATCTTGCCGGCCCCCAGCATGCGGGCGGAAGCGGTGGCGCACAGGCCGACCGGGCCCTGGGCGAAGATCGCCACCGTGTCGCCCGCCTTCATGCCGGCCCGCTCCAGCGCGCCCAGCCCCGTCGAGAGGATGTCCGTCGCCAGGACGGCGTGCTCGTTGTCGACTCCGTCCGGCACCACGGCCATCGAGACGTCGGCGCCCCGCACCTTGAAGTACTGGCCCTGGCAGCCAAAGAGCAGGTTGAGCGGCGAGCCGAAGGTCTGGCAGAGCTGGATGTCTCCCTCCATGCAGCGGTCGCAGGAGCCGCAGCCCAGCAGGCAGGACGCGGCGACACGGTCGCCCTGCTTGAAGCGGGTGACCCCCGGTCCGACCTCCTCGACGATGCCCACCGCCTCGTGGCCCATCGGCGTGCCGGCCGGCAGGAACTCCATCTCGTCCACAAAGTGCATGTCGCTGCCGCAGACGGTGGCCATCAGCGTGCGGACGATGACCTCGCCCGGCCCCGCTTCGCCCAGGGGCACTTCCTTCATCTCGACCTTGCCGGTGCCCGCCTTGACGCAGGTGATGCTGTTCATGTCTCCGCTGTCACTCCTTGAACTCGGGATATGATGCTCCCTGCATACCACGCCCGACGCGCTGGGTGAACGGCCGGATGGCCGGTCCGCCGGAGTTGACGGCGCGCGTCCACCTCGCCGCCGTTTTACCGGGGTTGCAGGAAGATGCCGCGGCGCTCGCGGGCGCGGCTGTCTTCGGCGGCTGAACCTAGCAGTAGACCGCTGGGCTGTTGATGTCGGACTGTCGCACAGGGCATGCAAGCCCGACGCGATCCATCACCGAAGTCACGATGCTGACGAACCACTCGCCGGCAGCCGGTGACACTACGACCTCCGCGATCAGCGTGTCGAAATCGACCGGCACTCCAACCCCGGATTGTGCCGCGGGTCGTGACAGATCGATCTCTCGATCGTGCCCTCGTTCACCAAACATCAGCACGGCGCGCAGTTCCCGTTCGTACTCGAAGCTCTTTCGCTTGTGCACAAATGGAGTCAGCAGATTCTGCTCCGACATCACGGCGATGGTGTAATCGATGTACTTCACCACCCCGACATGGATCTCTTCGGTGGCCTGCGCGAAGCTTTTCGTTAACCGCTCGAAGGTTGACTTGACCGCGATGCCCTCGCTCTCGTTGGTATAGAGCTTCCACATCGCGGCGGACTCGTGCTCATCGACTCGCCAGCAACTGACGGCAATCCGACGCCTGATGCCGGCGTGTATCGCCGGAAGTTGCTCTCTGTAGGCCCGCGCTGCGACGTCCGTCATCTCGCCACGGGCAAGGAGTGCGTTGATCTCGGCCTCTCTCAAAGCTGGGTTGGACGCGGGCAATGACCCCTCCAGCGGATCGGCTAACAGATCCGCTCTCGGAAAGAAGAGGCGCCTCTCGATGAGCAGCGCAAGGAACTTCGACAAAGTGAGGTAACGCCAGATAGTCGCTTCGGGCGCTGGGGACTCGAACTCCGGGTGTTCCTGGTGGGCATGCGTTTGCAATCCGTTTGCACTCGCCACGGCGAAACGCGCGGCAGCGAGATATCTGCTCCACCTTCCAGATTCGAAAAGTGGTACGCCCGGAGGGATTCGAACCCCCGACCCTCGGTTCCGAAGACCGATGCTCTATCCGCTGAGCTACGGGCGCGCGCGGATCCGCCGCAGTCTATCACGCAGGAATGCCGCCGCTTACGGCGTGGACGCCGCCTTCGTCACCTGCACGGACACGTCGATCCGCGTGTAGCTCGCGTCCTCGGCGAACTTGCCGACGACGATCTCGCCCTGGACGGTCTTGCCGGTGTCTACGAAGTCGATCGCCTGCGCGCCCTCCAGCGACGACGTGCTCGCGTCACCGTCTGTCACCGTGAGCTTCGCGTCTGTCAGCTTGCCGCGATAGAAGTCCAGCACGCCGGACGCGCCGTCCTTCGTGATGTACGACACCGCGAACGACAGCGCGCCGGTCTGCTTCTTGTATGCCGATTCGATGATCGTCGATCCCGCGTACGCCGGCACGCTGGACGGGAAGCCGTCCGGCACGGAGCGGTCGCCGATCGGCGTCCACGCCGGCGTCTTGCTGTCCTTCGCGCCCGTCGTTACCTGCACGCTTTCGAGGATCGTCGTCGTCGCGTCGCCTTTCGACTCCGCCACCAGCACCAGCCCCGTCACGTTAGGATCGTTGATCTTGCTGAACTGGTGGAGCGTCGAATCGCGAGCGTCCTGCCCGCCGTCGATCTGCCAAGGGTCGGCGCCGAACTTTGTCTGGAAGTCGGCCGCGACCTTGTCGCGCGCGTCGGCTGGTGTCCCAGATCACCAGGTAGCCGACGTCTTCTCCGTGTACCTGCGCGATCGATGCCACCACCTTCGCGCCGGCGTACGTGGGCATGTCGCCCGGGAATCCCGCCGGCAACTCGCCCTCGTATCGCGTCGTGATCGTCCCCGGCTGGCCCTGGCTGAACGCGTTCAGCACGTTCGTCACGTCGGCGCCCAGCCGCGACGTGCCGCCGCCCCCGCTGGACGGCGCGAAGAACCACACCGCCGCGCCGGCCACGACCGCCGCCGCAAGCGCCGCGCCCACCAGCACGAGCGGATGTATGCCGCCCCCGCGCTGCGCCGCCGCGTCGCCGTCATCGTCCGCGGCCTCATCGTCGACGACGGTGTACGAATAGCCGCCTGGCGTCGTCGTATCGGCGGCCGCCGGATCTGTGGCGCGGGACTCGGAAGCGGCGCCCTCTGCGTTCGGCTGCTCCACGGGGGGCTCGGTTGAAGGTGTTTCGTCGGGCACGGGGCGGCCCCTTTCGGTGGCATAGGAGAATGATGGAGGAAATGGGGTGGACGGAGGGATTTGAACCCTCGGTCTCCAGGGCCACAACCTGGCGCGTTAACCGCTACGCTACGCCCACCATGTGCATCCGCAAGCGGCGACAAAAATGCCCTGCGCACTACACGCGCAGAGCACCATTCCGGCCCGCTCTGACCATCCGAAAGTCTATCACCCGCCCTTTGAAGCGGTCAAGAAATGTCGCCGCCCGGTACTGTCCGCCATTCACTGTCGACTAACCACTACCCACGACGCGCGTGGTCGTCTTGAAATGCGTCTTCGCGACGGCAGCCAGCGCGTCCGCTCCGCGCTCCCCCACCAGCGCGCGGGCGACCGCCTCGACCTGCGCCGACGCTCCCTTCGGGAGCCGCACCCCCGTCTGGCGGCCAAGCTGCTCGAGGCGGCGCAGGAACTCGGCGCGCGCCAGGATCGACGCCGCGGCGACTGCCGGATCGCGCTCCGCACGTGGCATCTGCACGAGCCGCACCTCGCGGCCGCGTTTGAAGAGCGCATCGCGGATGAGGGACTCGTCGCCGAACTGGTCGGCGACGGCTGCCGTCGCCTCCGGCGCCTTCTCGATGACGTTCTCGATCGCTCGGGCGTGCGCCCAGGCGAGGAGGCGATTGACGTTGCGAAACTTCGCCCATAGCTCGTTGTAGCGCGGGGGCATGATGGTGATGACCTCGTTCGGAAAGGCCTCCCGGATCTGCCCCGCCAAGACGACAGCACGCGCGTCCGTGAGGTTCTTGCTGTCCTGCACCCCCAGCTCGGCGAGGACGCGCCAGCCCGCCTGCGTGAGCGCCACGGCGGCGACAACGAGCGGGCCGAAGTAATCGCCCTTGCCGCTCTCGTCGCTGCCGATCCAGCATGCCACGTCCGTCAGCACGGGCTCGATCGTGGCGCCGGCGGACTTGCCCTTTTTCACTACCGATGGCGCGCCCCCCACCAGCGCCGCGATGCCGTCGGCGTGCTCCGTCGCGGGATCGTCGAAGACGATCTTGCAGCCGCCGCCCTTCGACGGATAGACGTTGAGACCGACGGTGCCGCCCTGCAGCAAGAGCTTCAATCGAGCGCCGTTTTGCAGTGGCAAGCGCTCGAGAGTGCCGGCGTGCGCCGACGCATACTCGTCGAGCTGGGCGAGGGCACGGCTGGCGTCGGCGGAGACTGTGATGCTTTTCGGAGCCACGTCCGGAGTGTACTGCTCGCGCGGGCGTCAGGCGCGAAGCGTCACGGTGAGAGCCTGGTCGTCGGTGACGGTGATGCGGGCGACGGCGTCGCGCAGGGCGGACTGGCGTTCCGCGAATGGCATCTCGTCCCACGCGTCCAGGAGGTGCGCTACGTCGGTCTCGCGGCCGCGCTTGCGGTCGGACGCACTGACGTGGTCCGCAATGCGGCGCTCGAGGGCCTCCGCGGTGTCCTCCACCGCGAGGCGGTCGGCGGCGGCCGCGACGCTGAGGCTGTGCATCTTCTCCCTGGCGAGCCGTCCCTTCGACGCCGCGTCGATATAGCCCTCGATGCGACGGTCGATGGCGCGGAGGCGCCCGCGATGCCGTTCCAGCTCCTGCAGCTGCTCTGCGAGCACGGCCGCGTCGTCGCCGGCCTGCGGGAAGCCCGATCCGGTTGAGAAGGAGGCGCCCAGGGCCTCACGCGCCTGCGCTTCGAGGTCGTCGGCGCGCCGCGTGTGGTAGCTGCAGACGCTCTGGTTGGTGCGTGATTCGCACTGGTAATAACGGTAGGAGTTCGACACCTTCTCGCCGCTCTGGCGCTTCCACGACTGCTTGCGGCTGACGCCGATGAGCTTGTTCCCGCAATGGCCGCAATACGTGATCCCGGAGAGGAGAAACTGCGACGCTACGCGCGGTGCGTAGCTCGTGCGCCGCGCGTTGAGTCGGTCCTGCACGACGTGGAAGTCCTCGGTCGATACCAGTGGCGGGTGGCTGCCGGGCACACGGACGCCGAAACGCGAGTACGTGCCGAGGTACGCGCGGTTGCGGAGGATGTCACGGATACTCACCATGCTCCAGTTGCCGCCGCGCCTCGTTTTCAGGTCTTCGCTGTTGAGGCGTCGCGCGATGAGCCGGATGCCCATCCCTTCGCTCAGGTACAGCCGGAAGATGTAGCGGACGACGACGGCTTCCTCCGGGATCAGCTCGAGCCGGCGGCGATTGCCGACCTTGTATCCGTACGGCGGCCGTCCCAGCACCTCGCCCTTTACCGCCTTACGCCGCATCGCGGCGCGCACGCGGTCGCTGAGACGGCTTGGCGCGTCCTGCGCGCCCCACGCCGAAACGAGGTCGGCTGCCGGGTCGGACGTGCCGGCCATCGGCGCGATTTGCGCGCCGAGGACTTCGATCTGAAAGTAGCGCCGCGCCGCGTCGCGCAGGTCACCGCCCAGCGCTTCGATACTGGGGACGACAACGACGACGAAGCCTCGGTCGCGCGTGCGGAGAAACTCAACGAGCTGGCGGAAGCCGGGAGCGTGGCCGTTGCTGCTCGCGGCGTCGACGAACGAACCCGCGACCTCGTAGCCCTCCCGCTCGCAGAACTCCAGGAACGCCTTGTTCTGCTGCGCCAGAGATTCGCCGCGCTGGCCGGACTCGCGGAAGTAGCCGATTGCCCTCATACGCTACGCATGCAGGATGCGCTCGCAGTTAGGACACTGCACGAGCACGTTACCTGCTCTCGCTTTGTTCACGACGTTGGTCGGCAGTGAGATCCGGCACCCCATACACAGGTTCCGATCGAGCTTCGCAAGCGCTCGACCCTGGTGGGTCATCCGGGTGTGGTCGTAGGTCCGTAGCATCTCGGGCGCGACCTCGGCCGCCTGCTCGTTGCGCTCCACCTCGTATACGCCTATTTCCACCGCCAGGGTCTTCATCCGCTCAGCTAGCTCCGCCTGCTCGGCCGCCCATGCGGACTCCATCTCCCCCAGTTCGGCCGCGGCGGCGCGGTGCTCGCTCTCCGCCGCTTCGAGCTGCGTCAGCGCTTCGAGATCACGGTCGTCGATGGCCGCGAGATGCCGCTTGAGCTGATCGACATCGGCCTGGAGGTCGGCGAGCTCCTTGGGATTCTTGATCGCACCGCTGTAGAGTTTCGTCTCAGCGGACGCAATCTTCGATCGCAGATCTTCGGCCTCGAGTTCGATGTCCTTCTGCGTGCCGCGCGCATGGCGGAGCACGGCCGCGAGATCTTCGGTGCGCGCGCGCAGCGCGACGAGTTCGTCTGTCTCGCCGAGCCGCGTCTCCGCATCCGCGAGCGATGCGCGGCGTCCGTCGAGCGCCGTGTCCGTTTCCTGCAGTCGCCGCAAGTCGTTGATCCACGTCATTGTTCGGCTCGATACCATTTCCGGCCTTCCGTGGCGATGCTCGACGGGGCGGCCACGCAGCCCCGCCAGCGGGGTGCGACGAGATCGCGGGTGAATCAGAGTTCGGACGCTGTGTGGCGATTATAGGCGATCGCGCGGCGTAGGTGACAAGGCGTCGGGCGAATTGACCCGTGGAGATTCCGGCCGCTACGCTGAACGGGCCCTCCGAGGTGGGTACCCCATGCAATTCAACGTTTCTTCGCTGCTCAAAGAGCCGACGGGTGCCACGCGTCACTATGACATCGACGAGGACCTCAGCATCGACCGTGTGATGCATCACGTCACCGGGCGCGTGCGCTTCGACCGCACGCCGCGTGGCGTGCTCGTGCGTGCCGCCGTCCATGGAACAATGGACGATGTCTGCAGCCGCTGCGTGAAACCCGTCGCATATCCCGTCGACCTCGAGATCGCGGAGGAGTACATCCCGACAATCGACGTTGTGACCGGTGCGCCCGTGGAGTTGGAGGAGGGCGAGGAGGACGCGTATCGGATCGATCCGCATCACGTGATCGATCTGGTGGAGCCGGTCACGCAGTACTGGGCGCTGGCGCTACCGATGGCTCCACTGTGCGACGAGGAATGCCGCGGCTTGTGTCCGGTGTGCGGCGAAGAGATCGCGTCGCCGGACCACGCATGTGCCGGCGATCAGATCGATGCCCGCTGGTCGGCGCTCGCGAAGTTGAAGCTCGGCTGACGAGGCGACGATCCCGGCGGCACGCGCCGCGCCAAAGACGGCCATGGGCGCCGCGCTAGCCTCGAGAGGGCGCTTCCGATAGACTGCCTTGCCGACCGAGACTCAGAGAGGAGCACCGAGCCGTTGCCACCACTGCCAAAGCGTAAGTACCCCAAGGCGCGCCAGGGGAAGCGGCGCAGCCATCTCGCCCTCAAGCCGGCGGGGCTGACGCGCTGTCCCCAGTGCCGCAACGCCCGGCTGCCTCACACCGCCTGCCCCACCTGCGGCTTCTACAAGGGCGCGTTGGCCGTTGAGGTGAAGGCTGCGAAGGCGGCGGAGTAGTCTTGACCGGAGCGGCCCCCGGATCACCGCCCTCCCTCAAATTTCCCGATGCCTGATTCAACCATCGCCTGGGTGTTCCCCGGTCAGGGCTCGCAAGAGCCCGGCATGGGGCGCGACCTCTACGACGCCTACCCCTCAGCTCGCGACCTGTATGAGCGTGCCGACGCGATCCTCGGCCGCTCCCTCTCGGCGCTCTGCTTCGAAGGATCCGCCGCCGAACTCGGCAAGACGTTCAACGCGCAGCCGGCGATCTACGTCACCAGCCTGGCGTGCCTCGAGGCCGCCCGGTCAAGCGGCGCGCTCCGCGACGATCCGGCGTTCGTCGCGGGTCACAGCCTGGGCGAGTACACCGCGCTCACCGCGGCGGGCGCCCTCGACTTCGAGCCGGGGCTGCGGCTGGTCGAGACGCGGGGCCGTCTCACGCAGGCCGCCGCGGACGCGACGCCGGGCGGCATGGCAGCCGTGATGGGCCTCGACGAACCGTCGACGGAAGCCGTCTGCCTCGAGACGGGAGCCGAGTTGTGCAACATCAACTCGCCCGGTCAGATCGTCATCGGCGGAACGAGAGACGCGATCGCCAGGGCATGTACCCTTGCCGTCGAGCGCGGCGCGAAGCGCGCGATCCCGCTTGACGTTGGCGGCGCCTTCCATACGTCGCTCATGCTGCCGGCGGTGGCGGACATGGTACAGGCGGTTGCGGCCGCGGCCATCCGGGCGCCGCGCGTGCCCGTCGTCGCGAATGACTCGGCTTTGCCGATGACCGACGCGGCTGCTATCGAACGCGAATTGACGTATCAGCTCACCCACCCGGTACGATGGGTGCAGTGCGTCGAGTACATGGCGGCGCAGGGCGTGACGACGTTCGTCGAGATCGGGCCGGGGCGCGTGCTGGGCGGGCTGATCAAGCGCATCGCGCCGGGCGCGCAGACCCGGAACATCAACGGCGCGGGGTCGCTGGCATGACACGACTGTTCGACCTGAGCGGCAAGGTGGCGCTGGTGACCGGTGGATCGCGCGGCATCGGACGCGCGATCTCGCTGGCGCTCGCTGCCCACGGCGCGAAGGTGGCGATCAACTACGCGACGAACGCCGCCGCCGCCGCCGATACGGCGCGCGCCATCGGCGGTCCCGACGCGGCGATCACCATCCCGGGTGACGTCGGCGATCCCGCTGCCGCCGCCGCGCTGGTCGCCCAGACGATCGCGGCGTTCGGGCGGATCGATATCCTGGTGAACAACGCGGGCGTGACGGCGGACGATCTGATCTTGCGCATGTCGGAAGCGCAGTGGGACAGGGTCATCGACACCAATCTGAAGGGCACGTTCAGCGTGACAAAGGCGGCGATCCGGCCGATGGTGCGACAGCGCTTTGGGCGCGTGATCTGCGTGAGCAGCGTCGCGGGGCTCGTCGGCAACGCCGGGCAGGCCAACTACTCCGCCGCGAAGGCGGGCATGATCGGCTTCACCAAGGCCATCGCGAAGGAAGTCGCGTCGCGCAATATCACCGCGAACGTGATCGCGCCCGGGTTCGTCGACACGGAGATGACGGCGGACCTCACCGACGCCCAGCGCGGCGAGATCACGCGGATGATCGCCGTGGGGCGAACCGGGAAGCCGGAGGACGTCGCACCTGCCGCTGTCTTCCTGGCCTCGGACGAAGCGGCGTACGTCACCGGGCACGTGCTGACGATCGATGGCGGACTGGTGATGTACTGATGGCCGCGAACCCTCGCCGCAAGGCGCGCGTCGCCGCGCTCCAGGCGCTGTACGAGTCCGACGTGTCGGGCCACGAGCCGCTGGTTTCGCTCGATCGGCTATGCGGCGAAGAGAACCTGACGGAACCGCAAATGGCGTTCGCACGCGAGCTCGTAGAAGGCGTGATCGAGCAGCGGAAGGCCATCGACGACGTCATCCGACAGGCGGCGCCGCAATGGCCCGTCGAGCAATTGAGCGCCATCGATAGGAACATCCTCCGTCTTGCGATACGGGAGATCCTGATGAATAATGGGGCGCCCATCCGGGCCGCCATAAACGAGGCCGTCGAACTTGCCAAGAGCTTCGGGAGCGACAACTCTGCGAAGTTTATTAATGGAGTGCTCGGCTCGGTGAGCCTGTCACTCGCGCCAAGCAACTGATGCTCACCGGCTCGGCCGATTAAAGGGAGAGATACCAACGTGGCAACAACGTTCGAACGGGTGCGGAAGATCATCGTCGACCAGCTCGGCGTCGAAGAGGATCAGGTCGTGCCGAGCGCGTCGTTTGTCGATGACCTCAACGCGGACTCGCTCGACCTCGTCGAGCTGATCATGTCGATGGAGGAAGAGTTCAGCAAGGACGGTAAGGCGCTGGAGATCTCCGACGAGGACGCCGAGAAGATCGCGACAGTGCAGGACGCCGTCGACTACTTGAAGGACCTCGGCGTCGAGGACGAGTAGGATCGGCATTCATAGTTAGTCGTTCTCACAGCCGCCCCGGTGGGCGGCTTCTTCGTTGCCGCGCCCGGCACGCCTCTTGCCGGCACCGGCATCCGTGTGCGCGCTTCCCGCTGCCCGATTGGACGGCTCTTTGGGACGGCGTTCGCGACTCGCGTACAATTCGGTGTATGGAGTTTCTTGGCGTTGGCCCCGCTGAGCTCATCGTCATCCTCGTGGTGGCGTTGGTCTTCGTCGGGCCGGAGCGCTTGCCGAAGCTGGCGGCGGACATCGCGCGCGTTATCCGCGAGATCCGGAAGTACACGGGCAGCCTGGCCGCCGAGTTCAACGAGGTCATCCAGGATTTCGAAAAGGACGCCCAGGGCGAGAAGACCGCCTGGAAGGAGATCGGCGAAGGGCTGACGGGCGCCGCGAAATCGATCACCGACGCCGTGCGGGATGCGCGCGCCGAGGCCCAGGGCGCCGCGGCAGGCGACGCCCCGGCCGCCCCGACAACGCGGCGATGCCTTGCCCGTCGCCGCCTCTGCGGATGCGCCCGCTCCGACGGTCTGGGTGGACATCCCGTCGACGCCTCCTGACGCGGACGTTCCCTCAAGCCCGGCGCCGAACGGATCGGGCTCGCTCGCATCACCGGCCGTGCAGCCCGCCGAGGAACCGCGATGACCGCGCAGGCCGGGACCGCGAAGCCCCACGACGAAGGCAAGGTGCTGACGATCATCGAGCACCTGCAGGAGTTGCGGACGCGCGTGATGTGGAGCGCCATCGCGCTCGTCGTCGGCGTCGGCGTCTCGATCTGGCCGCTCACGAAGTACGCGATCCACTTCCTCGTGATCCCGGCGCAGGACACGCGCTCCGACTTCAAACTGCACCAGTTCCAGTTGCTGGACTACTGGAGCACCTACTTCCGGGTATCGCTCCTCCTCGGCATCGCCATCGCCATGCCTGTGATCATGTACCAGGTGCTGGCGTTTGTCGCACCGGGCCTGACCAAGCAGGAACGGCGGTGGCTGTACCCGATCGTCATCGGCGCGTCGCTCATGTTCGTGCTCGGGATGGCGTTCGGCTATTACGCCGAGCTGCCGCCGGCGCTCAACTTCCTGCTCGACCCGAAGAACAACGACATCGAGCCGACTATCGGCGTACAGACATACGTCGATACCGTCACGCGCCTGCTCTTGATCACAGGGCTCGTGTTCGAGATGCCGTTCGTCATCATGGGACTGGCGAAGATCGGCGTCGTGACATCCAAGAGGCTCCTCGGCTGGTGGCGCTACGCGATCCTCTTCGCCGTCGTGTTGGCCGCTGTCGTCACCCCGTCGATCGACCCGGTGACGCAGTTGGTGGTGGCGACGCCGATCCTCATCCTGTACTTCGTCGGGATCGGACTCGCGAAGCTCGTCGAAGGCAACAGCTTCCTCGGTGCGCGACGCGCGTAGGGCGAGCGCTTGCGCATCTGCCCAGCTGCGCACGTCGTTATGTCGATTATCGTTTTTCGATCATGTGCTCGATCACGTGCGCTGGTACTGTCCACCCCCCTGCCTGCCGTGATATGATCCGCCGCGAGAGGTGGCGAGCAGACGAAGGCGCCGGGAACACGGGGTACGCTCTCCGTCCTCACAGGACTTGCCGGGGGCGCCTTCAGTGGTCTGACGGGCGTCGGCGGCGGTGCCGTGATGGTGCCTATGCTGACCGGCGGGCTCAAGCTGAGCCAGCACCGCGCCCACGGGACCTCGCTCGCCATCATCATGTTCGTTGCGATGTCCGGCGTGGCGGTGTACTGGCACGCCGGCAATATCGACTGGCGGCTCGTGCTCGCGTTATCCCCCGGAGCGATCGTCGGGGTCTACGTGGGTGCGAAGGCGATGGTGAAGGTGCCCGCCCTGCAGCTGCGGCTGCTGTTCGGGATGTTCCTCCTCTTCGTCGCGTTCCGCCAGCTGGTGTGGCATGTTTCGGCAGGCGCGCCTCACGGTGGCGCGACGGGCCTGCTGATCGAAGTTGGGTTCGGGTTCGCCGGCGGCGCGCTTGCCGGCGTGCTCGGCGTGGGAGGAGGGGCGATCTTTGTTCCGGCCATCGTTATCTTCGGGCTCGCCCACGTACCCGGCGGCGGCGACCCGCAGAAGGTGGCACAAGGAGTATCGCTGGTGGTGATCGTCTGTACCGGCGCAATCGGGACCGTCACGAATCTCCGTCAGGAGACGGTGGATGTCGGCATCGCGAAATGGGTGATTCCGCCGGCGCTCGGAGCCGCGTTCGCGGCGTCGCTCGTGGCGAACGCGATCGATGCGGAGGTACTGAAGCGCATCTACGGCGTCACAGCCCTCGTACTGGGCGCGCAGACGATGTACATGAGCGTGCGAGGGCTCCGGACCGGACAGCCGCTGGAGATCGAGACGATATGAGCATGGATGCCGAACTCACCGAAAAACGCCGGACGCTCGCGACCCTCGCGAAGCAGATAGCCTCCTGCAAGGACTGCAGCCTGTGCCAGGGACGGACGAACAGCGTGCCCGGCGAGGGTAACGCCGACGCCGAGATCATGTTCATCGGCGAAGGGCCGGGATTCTACGAGGACCAGCAGGGACGGCCCTTCGTCGGCGCGTCGGGCAAGTTCCTCGACGATCTGCTGCGGTCGATCGGCCTCGACCGCAAGACGGTGTTCATCGCCAACGTGGTGAAGTGCCGGCCGCCGCAGAACCGCGATCCGCAGCCCGAAGAGATCGCCGCCTGCGCGAAATATCTCGACGCGCAGATCGCCGCCATTGGGCCGAAGGTGGTCGTGACGCTCGGGCGGCACTCCATGCAGCGCTACTTTCCCGGCGAGGCGATCAGCCGCGTCCACGGTCAGCCGCGGCGCAAGGACGACCTCATCGTCGTGCCCATGTACCACCCGGCGGCGGCGCTGCACCAGGCGAGCCTGCGCAAGGTCATCGAGACCGACTTCAGCCGCCTGCCTGAATTCTTGCGCAAGACGCTGGGCGGCGAAGCGATCACCGCGCCGCCGCCTGTTCCGGCGCATCTGCGCGCGGGGGCGCCCGCCGGCGCGCCCGTCGCGGCCCAGGCGCCATCGTCTCAACCAGCCGAAGCGGAGCCGCAGCAGATGCGGCTCCTGTAAAGGAACCTATGACGACAGGTGCGCTGCGTGTGATCCCGCTTGGCGGTCTCGGCGAGATCGGCAAGAACATGATGCTCTTCGAGTACGGCGACGACGTCATCGCCGTCGACTGCGGGCTGATGTTCCCGACCGAGGACATGCTCGGCGTCGACCTCGTCATCCCGAACGTCAGTTATATCCTCGAAAATCGGAAGAACCTCCGCGCCATCTTCATCACGCACGGCCACGAAGACCACACGGGCGCGCTGCCCTACATCCTGCGCCAGATCAACGTGCCGGTCTACTGCACGCCGCTGGCGCACGGTCTGATCAGCGTGAAGCTCAAGGAAGCGCGCCTCCTGCAGAGCACCGACCTGCGCGAGATCCGGCCGGGTGAGTCGATCACCGAGGGCCCGTTCACGGTCCAGCCGTTCCAGGTGGCGCACAGCATCCCCGACTCGGTGGGCTTCGCGATCCGCACACCCGTCGGCACCTGCATCCACACCGGCGACTTCAAGCTCGACCACACGCCGGTCATGGGCCAATCGACCGACCTCGCGCGCCTCGCGCAGCTCGGCGACGAAGGCGTGCTGCTGCTCTGCGCTGACTCCACCTACGCGGAGATGCCCGGATACACGCCGTCAGAGCAGATCGTCGGCAGTGCGATCCTCCAGCTCATGGCGAAGGCCACCGGGCGCGTCGTCGTGACGACGTTCGCGTCGCTGATCGCGCGCGTTCAGCTGGTGTTCGACGCCGCCGAGACCACCGGGCGGCGCGTCTTCGTCACGGGCCGCAGCATGGTCGACAACGTGAACATGGCCCTCGAGCGCGGCTACCTGCGCGCGCCGGAAGGCATGCTGGTGAGCCTGCGCGAGCTGCCGAACATCGCGCATGAAAAGCTCGTGATCATCACCACCGGCAGCCAGGGCGAGCCCACGTCGGCGCTCACGAAAATGGCGAACCAGGATCACCCGCACGTCAAGATCGTCGAGGGCGACCTGGTGATCCTGTCGGCATCCGCGGTGCCCGGTAACGAGGCGTCGGTGTACCGCACCGTCGATAATCTGTTCAAGCTTGGCGCGAAGGTGCTGTACAACCGCATCGCCGACGTGCACGTACACGGACACGCCGCGCAGGAGGAGCTGAAGATCGTCCATTCGCTGGTGCGGCCGAAGTACTTCGTGCCGGTCCACGGCGAGTACCGCCACATGGTGCTCCACGCGGATCTCGCCGAATCGTTGAATCAGGGCACGGAGACGTTCATCCTCACCGACGGTGACGTGCTGGAGATCACGCGCGACAGCGCGAGCTTCGGCGAGCACATCGATGCGGACTACGTGTACGTCGACGGCCTCGGCGTCGGCGACGTCGACCACGTCGTGCTTCGCGACCGCAAGCACCTGGCGTCCGACGGCATGGTCGTGCTCATCCTGCCGATGGCGAAGAACACGAGCCGCATCGTGGGTACCGTCGAGGTCGTCTCGCGCGGCTTCGTCGACATGGACGAGCGCGAGGAGCTCATCGAGCGGACCCGCGAGCGCGTCGTCGCCGCCCTTCAAGGTAAGGACCACACGCTGGAGTGGGGCGCAGTCCACGCCGAGGTGAAGGAGTCGGTCGCGAAGTTCCTGTACGATGAAACGAGGCGGCGCCCGATGGTGCTGCCCGTGCGCGTGGAGGTCTGAGCGAGTGGCCGCAAGGACGCGAGCGAAGCCATCGGGACGCGGCCGCGGCAAGCCGCCGGTGAAGGCCGTCGGCAAGCGGCGCAGCGGCCAGTCGCCGTATCAGACCGTCCATGACCTGCTGATCCGGCGCGAGAGCATCGGCGTGGCGCTCATCGTGCTGGCCGTGCTGGCGGTGCCATGGCTCGTGCCCTTCACCGCGGGATTGGCCGACGCGCGCAACCGGTTCGTCGAGACCTTCGGCCTGTTGATCTTCGCGTGGATCGCCCTGTTCCTCGGCGCTGGCTGGCTGGTGATCCGGGACGAGCAGTCCGTCTTGTGGCGGGACTGGAAGCCGGTCGTTATCGCGCTGCTCTCCGGCCTGTTCCTGATCGGGTTCTTCGGATTCTTCCGGCCGGAGTGGAGCCTGGGCGACGTTGCGCTGTCAGCGCACACCGCCGGCGGCGACCTCGGACAATGGTTGGCGGGCAACCCGATCGGCCTGCTCGGCTGGCTCGTTGCTGGGCTCGCTGCGTTCTCGCTGGCATTCCCGCAGCTGGCCGCGGCGGCCGTGCAGAACTCGCCCGGAGCGGCGCGGCGCGTCTGGGGCTGGCAGATCCCCCAGCGCGCCGGCCACAACGCCCGCCGCGGGTTCGAGTTCATCTTCCCCACGAAGCCGGCGCCGCAGGGATCCGTGAAGGTGCCGCTCGACTCGGAGATGTGGGCGCGCACGTCGGGCGCATCGGCCGAGGCCGGCGTCGAGGACGACGAGGAAGAGGAGGAGCCGGTACAGGCCTCCCTCTTCCCCGAGCTCGACCAGGAGGACGAAGATACCCCGTCCGTGACGACGGACGAACGCGGCAACCGGCGTTCACGCGACGGCTGGCAGTTGCCCGCGATGGACGTGCTGATCGATAAGGCGCCCGTGGTCACCGGCGCGGCGGACAACGCGCAGCGCGCCGCCCTGATCGAGGAGACCCTGGCGAGCTTCGGCGTGGACGCCCGGGTCGTGCAGATAAACGAGGGGCCGACCGTCACCCAGTTCGGCATCGAACCGGGCTGGGAGATCCGGACGCGCACCGTTGTGGAGCGCGATAAGGACAACAAGCCGCTCGTCGACGGCAACGGGCAGCCGAAGACGCGCGTCGAAGAGGTGTCGCGCACGCGCGTGCGCGTGCAGCAGATCACGTCGCTGGCAAACGACCTCGCGCTCGCGCTCGCGGCGTCGTCGATCCGCATCGAGGCGCCCGTGCCCGGCAAGCCCGTGCTTGGCATCGAGGTGCCGAACACGAGCAAGTCGCTCGTCACGCTGCGCAGCGTCGTCGAGAGCCAGCAATTCCAGAAGGCCGCCCAGAAGAGCAAGATCACGCTCGCTCTGGGGCAGAGCGTGTCCGGCGAGCCGATCGTCGCGGATCTCGCCAGGATGCCGCACCTGCTGATCGCCGGCACGACGGGCTCCGGCAAGTCCGTGTGCATGAACGCCATCATCTCCTGCATCCTCATGCACGCCTCGCCCGCGGAAGTGCGCTTCGTGATGATCGACCCGAAGCGCGTCGAGCTCTCGGCCTTTGCGCCGATCCCGCATCTGGCGTTCTCGCACATCGTCGTCGAGATGGACAAGGTGGTGGGGACGCTGCAGGCGGTGATCCACGAGATGGAGTCGCGCTACCGCAAGTTCGCCTCCATCGCCGTGCGCAATATCGACGGCTACAACCACAGCCCGCGCTCGCTCGACAAGATGCCGTACTGGGTCGTCGTGATCGACGAGCTGGCCGACCTGATGATGGCGGCGCCCTTCGAAGTCGAGCGCCAGATCTGCCGGTTGGCCCAGCTCGCACGGGCGACCGGCATCCATCTCGTCGTCGCGACGCAGCGGCCGTCGGTCGACGTCATCACGGGGCTGATCAAGGCCAACTTCCCCACGCGCATCGCGTTCGCCGTGAGCTCGCACGTCGATTCGCGCACCATCCTCGACATGGCCGGGGCGGAGAAGCTGCTCGGACGCGGTGACATGCTCTACATGGCGCCCGACGCGGCGAAGCCGAAGCGCCTGCAGGGCGTCTTCGTCTCGGACGAAGAGATCGAGCGGCTCGTGGAGTTCTGGACGCACGAACGCTTCTCTGACATCGAACGCCCGACGTACGACCACCTGTACGACGAGGCGAAAGCCGAGCTCGATCAGGAGGGCGCGAGCGACGACATGTTCGAGAAGGCCAAGGAGCTCGCCTTCGAGCACAATCGCATCTCGACGTCGCTCATCCAGCGACGCCTCCGCCTCGGCTATCCGCGGGCCGCGCGGCTGATGGACATGCTCGAAGAACAGGGCATCGTGGGCCCGAACGAGGGCGGCGGCTCACGCCAGGTTCACAACCCGGAAGACAAGCCGATGTTCACCGCGCCCCCCGACGAACTGCGGTTCTGACCCCACCGTCTCGCGCCCTGCTGCGCCGCGCCTGCAAGACATCGTAGGGGCGTCCCTCGGGCTCGCCCGCGCCTCGGTGAGAACTCATCCGCCGCGTGTGCGAGCCTGCGACTTACGACGCCGGAGCGTCGGCGATGCGCACGACGGCGTCATCTGGTAGATCGCGCTGCTGTAGGAGCCACAGCCGGAAGTACCGGCCGCGAAGGCTCAGCAGCTCGTCGTGCGTGCCCTGCTCGACGATCTCGCCGTGGTGCAGGACGATGATGCGGTTCGCGCTCCGCACCGTTGCCAGGCGGTGCGCGATGATGATGCTCGTCCGCCGCTCGGTCAGCCGCTCCAGGCTCTCTTGGATCAGTGCTTCGGTCTCCGAGTCGATGTTTGCCGTGGCTTCGTCCAGCACCAGCATCACCTCCGGATCGAATGCCACGGAGCGCGCGAACGCTAGGAGTTGCTTCTGGCCCGTGCTGAGGTTCGCGCCGCGCTCGACCAGGTGGTGCTGGTAGTTGTCCGGCAACTGGTTGATGAAACGGTCGGCACCGACGAGGCGCGCGGCGTCGCGTACCTGCGACGGTGAGATCGACTCGTCGCGCAGGCGGATGTTCTCCTCGATCGTCCCGGTGAAGATGAACGGATCCTGCAGCACCAGGCCGATGTGCTTGCGCACGTGGTGCTGCTTCACTTTCGAGATGTCGTAGCCGTCCAGCAAGATGCGCCCGTGCTGAATGTCGTAGAAGCGGAGGAGCAGGTTGATGAGACTGGTCTTGCCCGCCCCGGTCGCGCCGACGAACGCGATGCGCTCGCCGGGTGCGATCGTGAAGCTCACGTCCTTCAACACCCACGTGCCCGGCGTGTAGGCGAACGACACGTGGTCGAACTCGACGGCCCCGGCCACCTTCGCCGGCAGGTCGAGCGCCTGCTCGTCGTCCTGCACCCCCTCGGGCTCGTCGAGCAGCGTGAAGATCCGTTCGAGCGCGGCCATGGCGGACTGCAGAATGTTGAAGCGGTCAGCGATCTCTCGCACCGGGTTGTAGTACATGCTCACGAGCTGGAGGAACGCGACGAAGCGGCCCGTCGTGAGCGTCTCGTGTAACACCATGCGACCGCCGATGACGATGATCAGGCCAGCGGTGATAGCCGAGACCATGGCGACCACTGGCTCGAACAGCGCGTACGAGTGGACGACCTCCATGTTGGCATCGAGCAGCCGCTGGCTGTGCCCGCGGAACTCGTCATTGTCCCGGCGCTGCCGGCCGAACAGCTGGACGAGCAGCATGCCGCTGATGTGCTCGGCCGTGAAGCCGTTCAGCCGCGCGATGTGCAGCCGCTGCTTGCGGAACGAGTTGCGCATCACCACCGCGAACCAGCGCATGATCACGGCCAGCACCGGCATGATCACGAACGTGACGAGCGCCAGCTTCCAGCTGATCCAGAGCAGCGCGCCCGCGACGCCCGCGATGATGAACAGATCGGCGATGATGATCATCGCCCCCGCTGTCAGCAGATCGTTCAGAGCCGCGATGTCGTTCGTCAGGCGCGTGACGAGCCGGCCCACCGGATTGCCGTCGTAGAAGGCGATCGACATGCGCTGCAGGTGGCGGAAGAGCTGGATGCGCAGATCGTTCATGACCTTCTGCGCGACCAGAACCATCTGCAACGCATGGATATAGCGGAAGACGAAGCCGACGAGGAGCACCGCTATGTAGAGGCCGGCGATCCACGGCAGGTCTCCCGTCTTGCCCTTGGACACGTCGCGGTCGATAGCCTGCTGTACGAGGAACGGCTGGGCAAGCGTCAGCGCCGTCGTCGCCAGCAGCAGCGCCAGCGCCAGCCCCACTCGCCAGATGTACGGCCGCATGTACGGCGCGAAGCGCCGCACGAGGCGCGAGTCGTACGCCTTGCCTATCGCATCGTCCTCTTCGTGATAGCCGATGCTCATGACGCCCCGCCCGCTTCTTCCGCGTCCTCGTCGAGCTGCTGCTCCAGGCGCTGGCGCCGGTCGAGCTGCGCGTACTGCCCGCCGCTGGCGACCAGTTCGTCGTGCGTGCCGCGCTCGACGATGCGGCCGTCCTCGACGACGACGATCTGGTCAGCCCACTTCACCGAAGAGACCCGGTGCGCGATGATCACCGCCGTGCGGCCGGCGATGTACTCGCGCACGCCGGCGAGAATGCGCTCCTCCGTGTACACATCGACGTGTGAGAGCGCGTCATCGAAGATCAGGATCGGCGCCTCGTGGGACAGCGCACGCGCGATGGCGACGCGCTGCTTCTGCCCGCCGGAGAGCGACACGCCGCGCTCGCCGACCATGGTCTGCATGCCCATCGGTAAGTCCGGGATGTCGTTCGCCAGCTGCGAGAGCCGCACCGCCTGTTCGACGCGCGAGGGATCCGTGTCGCCCGCCCATGCGACGTTCTCCTCGAGAGTCGCTGAGAACAGGAACGATTCCTGCGGGACGAACGCCACGGATCGGTGGAGTTGCTCCAGCGGGATCTCGCGCACGTCGTGCCCGTCGATCGCTACCCGCCCGGCCCGGACGTCGTACACGCGGGCGATCAAGTTGACGAGCGTCGTCTTGCCCGATCCGGTGGGGCCGACGACCGCGAGCGTCGTGCCCGCCGGCACATCGAGCGTCACGTCGTGAAGGACGGGGCGGTTGAAGTAGCCGAAGCTGACGCGATCGAACTGAATGGCGCCGCGCAGCATGGGCAGCGGCGTCACACCCGGCGCGTCGGCGATGGCGGGCTTCCGGGCAAGCACCTCCTCGACGCGCTCCATCGAGGCCGCGGCTTGCTGGTACAGGTTCAGCGTCCAGCCCAGGTTCACCATTGGCATCGACAGCAGGACGATGTAGCTGTTGAACTGCACGAACTGCCCGAGCGTGATGGCGCCGGACTTGACTTCGATCGCCCCGACGTAAATGACGATCACCGTGCTCAGCCCGATCAGCACCAGCAGAAGCGGGTTCAGTGCCATGGCGAGCCGCGCCAGGTCAACGTTCGCGCGCTCGAACGCGTCGGCCTGGCGCTGGAAGGCCGTAGCCTCGTTCTCCTCCTGCACGTAGGCCTTGACGACGCGTGCGCCGGAGAAGTTCTCCTGCACGAACGTCGACAACGCGCCGAACTGCGTCTGCACCGCGTGGTAGCGCCGCTCGATGATGCCGCCGAGCCAGACGAAGATCAACGTGATGAACGGAAGCGGCAGCGTGGCGAGCAGCGCCAGCTTCACGTCGATCGTCAGCATGATGATCAGCCCCGCGACGAACAGCAGCACCGACCGGCAGAGATCCATTAACCCCGGACCGAGGAATTCGCGCACCGTCGTCACGTCGTTGGAGACGCGAGCCATCAGGTCGCCGGTTTGGTGGTCCTGGAAGAACTTCTGGTCAAGCGACTGGATGTGCGCATACACGTCGTTCCGCAGATCGTATTCCATCTTGCGGGACGATCCGCTCACGTAGACGCGCGTGATGAATCGCATACCGCTATCGACGGCCTGGATGCCGATCGTCAGCGCGGCGAAGATCAGCAGTCGTCCCGTCGATCGATCGCTGCGGAAGCTATCGATCGCGCGCCCCAGCACGTACGGCGCCATGATGCTCGCACCTGAGGCGATGGCGAGCGCAACGAGGCCGATCGACATGCGCAATCGATAGCGGACGATGTACGGCCACAGGCGTGAAACGAAAGTCACGGGAGCCTTCGACAAGGACAAAGATGTGCGGGCAACCGTTGATTTTACGTGCCGCTAAGGGCGCGCGGTAGTACAATCCTGTACGTCCACGCACGAACCCGGAATCGTGAGGATGACTTCACGTATCGCTTGACACAGGACACGGTATCGGAGATTGTAGTGCCACCTGCGGGTTGGAGGAGACATATTCTCTTGAAGGGAGACGCGAGAAATGGCCGGTAGCTACTGGGAGCGGATGACCACGCAACGGGTTTCGCGGCGGCGCGTGCTGCAGACGACGGGGGTCGCCGGCGCTGCGGCTGGCGCGGTCTGGCTGGTCGGCTGTGGAGGCGGTAGTAGCTCCGGGAAGACACCCGCGGCGGGCGGTTCGCCCACGGCGGCTGGCGGAACCACACCGGCCGATGCTGGACCCCCGAAGTTGGGCGGCCGATACAAGGGCTTCGTTCAGGGCGCGTGGGGCACGATCGACCCCGTGGTGTCCGTCGGTAACGCGACCGGCATCATGCCCTACTTCTACAACACCCTGATCAGCCGGTCTAACGTCGATCCGAAGTTCACGTTCTACGACCTGGCGCAATCGTTCGAGCAGCCGGATGACTCGACGTACATCTTCAAGATTCGGCCCGGTGTGAAGCTCGCCCCCAACAGCCTGGGCATCCCCGAGCGGGACATGGACTCCCAGGATCCACAGAAGTGGATCGAGCGCATTCGCGCGGAGAACGACGCGATCCTCCGAAAGTTCACGGAACCCTGGCTCGACTCCTCGGCGGCCGCCGCTGATACGTGGCAGTTCAAGACCAAGGGCCCGTACGCGTACTCTCTCAGCACGATCGGGCGGGCGCTGGCCGGCTGCATTCCGCCGCGGGAGACATACGAACAGAAGATCGACCTCAAGGCGCAAGCCGTCGGCGCAGGCCCGTACGTGATCAAGCCGGGCTCGTACCAGGAATCTGGTGCGGTGTCCCTCGATCGCAACCCGAACTACTACAGGAAAGACGACAAGTACGGTCTGCAGATGCCGTTCTACGAAGGCATCGATGTGGTCCTCATCACCGACCGGCAGGCGCGCAAGACGGCGTTCCTCGGCAAGCAGACCTACAACTACGACCCGCAGGACGCAGCCGAGGCCAAGGATCTGGTCAGCCAGAACAAGGAGCTGTACATCTCACGTGCGCCCAGCTTCGCGTTCATCTCCTTCAGCATGAACCCGACGCGCGATCCATGGAAAGACGACCGCATCCGCCAGGCCGCCACGCACGCGCTCGACCGTCAGCAGTTCGTCGATCTGATCGTCGGTAATGGCGAGGGCAAGCCGAATGGCCTCGTACACTGGCCCACCGGTCCGTATGCCTTCACGGACGACGAGCTGAACACGGACCAGCGCCAGAGCTATGACCCGAAGAAGTCGAAGGAGCTCATCAAAGCAGCGACCGGCAACGACACGGTTAAGGTCAAGATCACCTATCCGATCAGCGATATCCAGTACCACAACAAGCACCTGCCGATCTTCCTCAAGCAGATGAAGGATGCAGGATTCGATGTCCAGGAGGATCCAAAGGACTTCACCGGATGGCTCGGTGACTACACGGACGTCAAGTACGACGCGTCGCTGTCGCTCAACCAGATCTACGAGACCCCGGAGATCGCGCTCGACTGGCAGCACTCCAAGGGTCCCGCAGGCGACGGCCACTTCGCCATTGGTGTCGGCGCAATTCACCCCGAGGTCGACGAGGCGATCATCAACTCGAAGAAGGCAACGAGCCTCGAGGACCTCATCGCAAGGGTGAAGGCGGCCCAGGACGTGGTGTACAAGGCAGGACCGTCCTTCCTCCCCATCATGTCCTGGTACGGCTATACCAACTACTGGAACTTCGTGAAGAACGTCCATGTGCTGGGCGACACGGGCACGTTCGTCACAGACGAGTGGTTGGACCTGTAACGGAGCCGACGTGCAACAGTACATCGCCCGGCGCGTGATCCAGTCGATCGTTATGCTGGTCGCGCTCTCGATCCTCGTGTTCTTGCTGCTGCGAATCGCGCCGGGTGCCGACCCGGCGCGCATTCGCTGCGGACTCACCTGCACCGACGATCGGTACCAGGCGATCCGGCAGGAGATGGGGCTCGATGACTCCTACTTCAGCCAGTACATGCACTGGGCGAAGCAAGTCGTGACGGGCAGTTTGGGACGTGACTGGAACGGCGGCACGGTCGCTAACGAGATGCGCCACCGCTTGCCTGTGACCGTCGAGCTCATGCTCCTCACGATCCTCGCCACCATCCTCATCGGTATTCCGTTCGGCATGCTGTCGGCATTGTTCCGCAACTCTCCGATTGACTTCCTTGTGCGATTCGGCGCCGCGATGGGACTTGGCGGTGCCGAGCTTCTGGATCGCCACGCTGACACTACTCATCCCGCTGAAGTTGTGGGGTTACGCGCCCCCCATCACGAAAACGATCAGCTTCTTAGACAATCCGGCGGGCAACCTGCGCCAGTTCGTGCCGCCCGCCCTCATTCTCGGCGCGGTCGCGGCCGCCCAGGTCTCGCGCCTGACGCGCTCTGCCATGCTCGAGGTCATGTTCAAAGACTTCATCCGCACCGCTCGCGCCAAGGGGCTCGGTCAAGGCGCCATCATCTTTCGGCACGCGCTTCGAAACTCGCTGATCCCCGTGATGACTGTGATCGGCCTCCAGATCGCCGCCGAACTTGGTGGCGCCGTCATCATCGAGAACATCTTCAACTTGCATGGCGTCGGCAACTACACGCTGGACGCCCTGATTCGAAAGGACTTCGCCATCACGCAGACGCTGACCATGTATATCGCGGTGATGGTCGTGTCCATGAACCTCCTGGTAGACCTCGGCTACGCCTGGCTCGACCCGCGCATCCGGTACACCTAGATATGGAAATTTCCGACCGCAGCCCGGCCATCGCCGGCCCGCTCGATTGGACCCTGCGAAAGGTCACGCGCCGGCATCGCATCTGGCGTATCGTCCGCGACAATCCCCTCGGCGTAATCGGGCTGGTCATCGTGATCGCCCTCGTATTCGTTGCGGCTTCCGCTCCGTTGATCGCGCCTCATCCGCCTGACGAGCTCGGCACCCGCGCCACACAACTCCTGGGCCCATCGGGAAGTCACCCGTTCGGCACCGATGACCTCGGGCGCGATATGCTGAGCCGCGTCATCTACGGCGCACGCATCTCCCTCATGGTGGGGCTCTTCTCCGTGCTCTTCGGTACGATGGTCGGCACCGCCATCGGCATCATCGCCGGATACGTCGGTGGAATCCTGGATGCGATCATCTCGCGCATCGTCGACATGATGATCGCCTTCCCCGTCCTGCTGCTGCTGCTGATACTCAGGCAGGTCCTGGGCCCGTCGGCACAAACCCTGGTCGTCGCCATTGGCATCGCCATCATCCCGGGGATATCGCGCGTGGTTCGCGGCGAAGTCGTTTCCCAGCGCAACAACCAGTACGTGGAGGCGGCTGTCGCCCTGGGCGCGGGTACGCCCCGCATCCTCTTCTTCCATATCCTGCCAAACATCGCGGCCCTGGCGATCATCGTCATGACGTCGTTGCTTGGCGGGGCTGTGCTCGCCGAAGCGGCGCTATCGTTCCTCGGCCTCGGCATTCCGAGCAGCGTCACCTGGGGCGGCGACGTCAACGCCGCCCGGCTCAGCCAGCACGCGACGATCGCGTGGGCGTTCTTCCCGGGCGCCGCGATCGCCCTCACTGTGCTCGGGTTCAGCCTGTTCGGCGACGCCCTGCGCGACATCTTCGACCCGCGTCTACGCAGCCAGCGCCAGTAGTTCATGCCTCACGCCACCGGACCACCGGTGGCCGCCGCGCCTTGAGTCGGTCGTGCGCACTCCTCGTGCGCGGTAGGTGAACCCCAATTCCCGATCCGGCCGTCATTCTTGACGGTGGCGCAGGCGTGCCGTAGCGTGGGCCTCAGCGCGCCTGCATCAGATCAAGGAGCCCGAATGACGGAGCCCGTCTCACGCTACTACTGGTCCCAGCGGCTGAAACTGCACTACGTCGTCTGGGGCGACGAATCGGCCCCCCCGCTCCTTCTCATCCACGGCAACCGCGACCATGCGCGCACGTGGGATCAGGTGGCCGTGCAGTTGAAGCGCGAGTACTGCGTCTATGCCGTCGACCTGCGCGGGCACGGCGACAGCCAGTGGTCGGTCGGCAGCCAGTACAGCCTCCCGGAGTTCGTGCTGGATGTCGCGATGCTGGGCCGCGAGCTCAACCGCAACCCTCTGACGGTCATCGGCCACTCACTCGGCGGCGCCGTAGCCCTGGAGTACACCGGCGTCTTCCCGCAGTTCGTGAAGAAGGTCGTGGCAGTCGAGGGCCTCGGGCCGCCGCTCAGGGAGCCCGTGTCCGCATCGGCGCGCATGCGGTCGTGGATAGGGCAGATGCAGGAGTTCGATACGCGGAAGCCGCGGCGGTACGCGTCGCTGGAGGATGCGACGAAACGGATGCTGGAGGAGAATCCGCATCTCACCGACGAGATGGCCCGGCACCTGACGCTGCACGGAATGCGCCCGAACGACGACGGGACGCTGGGCTGGAAATTCGACAACTACGTGCGGCTGCACTCGCCGTACGAGTTCAACATCGCCGAAGCGCGCGAAATTTGGAACCAGATCCGATGCCCCGCCCTGCTGATCCGCGGTTCCGAAAGCTGGGCATCCGATCCGGAGCAGGACGGAAAGGCAACGGCGTTCCACAACTACGAGAGCGTGCAGGTGAAGGACGCCGGGCACTGGGTACACCACGACCAGCTAGCCGTGTTTATGAATATCGTCTGGGACTTCCTGCGCGCGTAAACGCCGATCCGCGCCGACGCCCATTGCGTTTGGCACGATCTCGCCGATTCGCTACCGATCGCGATCTAACGTTCCGGCGGTCGGTGCGCTCTCGGTCGCCGCTACCGGCCGACGAGGGTGACAGCGCTCGCGGCCGCTTCGAGGAAGATCGCCAAGTCAGATGCGTCATCCAGGGCTTCCGCGAGGAGCGATGCGTCGTCAATGGCGACCTGCGCCACGGTGCGGTGGACGGGCGACGCGTCGCCCGTCCACTCTTCCCGGACGTGCATGTGCGCGCTCTCGGGGTGCGTCTGGACGATGAACGCTGCCTCGGACGTGCAGACCTTGACCTCCGTCAAGCGGGCCGCGTGCTGGCCGCCCGCCGCCAGTGTCACGGTCACGCCGCGCGTTCCGTCGTACAGCGTGGCGGTGATGCGCTCCGCATCACGCCGCACCTCGGCGAGCGCAAGGCCGAGGCGCGAGATGAACCAGCCAGCTACCAGGAGCATCTCGCTTGAGATGCCGGCGCCTCCGCTGATCTCGATGCTCTCGAGCTGCGACAGGCGGTGCGGACCGTCGTCACCATCGAAGAACTGAGCGAGCAGCGAGCGCCAGACGCCGGCGCGCCGCCAGGCCAGGTCGCAGATCGCGACATCGTGCCGCCTGCGCGCGCCCAGCGCCGCCTGCAGCGACGCGGCTGCGTCGCCCGCGTCAGCGGAGTCGACGAACACGACCTCCGCGCTGTCGATGAGCTCAGACACGAGATACGAGTCCAGCTCGATCGGGCCGATCACCCAGACGACCAGCGGCAGTTCGGTCACCAGGAGCGCGAGCACGGTCGAGGCGAGCGCACGGTCGTCGGCCGGACCGGCCTTCAAGATCACTTCTTCGGAACAGACGTGCCGCCCATCGCCCGACGTGCGCCAGCAGTGCGCCGAGATCGAAGCTTCCAGGCCTCGGCGTTCGGGCGACGTCACCGCCAGCACGCCGCGGCATGGATGACGTTGGGGGAGCGACTCCATCACGCGCTCGAAGCGGTCGACGGTCCATGTCTCCGGGCCGACACCAACGAAATTGAGCGTCCGTAACCGAATCGACGAGTCGTCGCCGCCCGCCGCCGCCGTCTCGCGCCAGACGCTCATGAACTCCTCTTCGATCGCCGCGGGCGAGACGGAGATCGGGCGGTCTTCGAGACGGTCAATGCCGCTCACATCCGGTGCCATTCGCGCCCATCCTGTTCGATCAAACCCCGTGCCGCGTCGGGTCCCCAGCTGCCCGCTTCATACTGCAGCAGCGGCGACGCCCCCTCGGCCCACGCATCCAGCACGGGCGTCATCAACTCCCACGACGCCTCCACGCCGTCCCAGCGAGTGAACAGCGTGGAATCGCCGAGCATCGCATCCAGCAGCAGTCGCTCGTACGCCTCCGGCGGCTCAACGCCGAACGAGCTGCCGTAGCGGAAGTCCATGCTCACCGGGCGCACGTCGGAACGCGTACCCGGCACCTTGGCCCCGATGCGCAGCGAGATGCCCTCGTCAGGCTGGATGCGAAGGACCAGGAGGTTCGGCGTCGGGTTGTCGCTGCCCATCTGGCGGAAGAGCTGCAGCGGCGCCGTGTTGAACGTGATGGCGACTTCCGTCGCTCGCTTGGGGAGCCGTTTGCCGACGCGGAGATAGAACGGCACACCCGACCAGCGCCAGTTGTCGATCTGCAGGCGCATCGCAGCATAGGTCTCGGTGCGAGAATCGGGCGCCACGCCCACCTCCTCGCGGTAGCCGGGCACCATCGCGCCGAGGATAGCGCCCGCCGCGTACTGCCCGCGGACGGTGTCTCGTCCGACGTTCTCGATCGGCCTGACCGCGTGGAACACCTTCGCCTTTTCGTCGCGCACCGCGTCACCCACGAACGACGCGACCGGCTCCATTGCGACGAGCGCCATCACTTGCATGAGGTGGTTCTGCAGCATGTCGCGTAGCGCGCCCGACTCCTCGTAGTACGCGCCGCGGCCTTCAACCCCGACCGTCTCGGCGACGGACACCTGCACGTTGTCCACGTAGCGCCGGTTCCAGATGGGCTCGAAAATGCCGTTGGCGAAACGGAAGACCATGATGTTCTGCACGGTCTCTTTGCCCAGGTAGTGGTCGATGCGGTAGATGTAGCGCTCGCGGAACACCTGTCCCAACCCCTGATCGAGCGCGCGGGCCGACGCGAGGTCGCGGCCAAACGGCTTCTCCACCACAAGCCGGGTCCAGGCGCCCGGCCGCGTCGGCGTCGCCAGCTGCGCCTCTCCGAGGCGCTGAACGATGGTCGCGTACGCATCGGGCGGAGTCGCCAGGTAGAACAGCCGGTTGCCGGCGGCGCCGTGCGCCTCATCCTGTTTGCCGAGCCGCTCGCCCAGCCGCGTGTAGGCATTCGCATCGTCGAAGCTGCCTGTGACGTAGTGCAGATTGCGGGCGAAACTGTCCCAAATCTCGTCATGCACGCCCTCGCGCGAGAACTTCGTGACAGCTTCTTTCATCTCGGCGCGGAACTGCTCGTCGGTCTTCTCGCGCCTGGCGAAGCCCACGACAGAGAAGCCGCTGGGCAGCAGCCGCTCGCGCGCAAGGTTGTAGAGCGCCGGCATCAGCTTGCGCGCCGTCAGGTCGCCCGTCGCGCCGAAGACCACGACCGCGCAGGCGTCCGGAGCGCGATGCAGCCGCATGCCCGCCCGGAGCGGGTTGACGGCCGATGTCTGCCGTCATGACGTCGGCGGGTCGGCGGGCTTCACCGCGTGGCCGCCGAACTCGTTGCGCAGCGCCGCCTGCACCTTCGCGCTGAACGACGACGGCTGCCGCGACGCGAAGCGCCGCATCAACGAGAGCGTAATGATCGGCAGCGGCACGTCCTGGTCGAGCGCCTCCTGCACGGTCCAGCGGCCTTCGCCCGAATCGGCCACGTAGCCCTCGATCGACGCAAGGCGCGGGTCGCGCTCGAAGGCCAGCTCCGCGAGGTCGAGGAGCCACGAGCGGACGACCGAGCCGCGGCGCCAGAGGCCGGCGATCTGGTGCAGGTCGAGGTCGAACTTCGAGCCGGCGAGCAGCTCGAAGCCTTCGCCATACGCCGCCATCATGCCGTACTCGATGCCGTTGTGGACCATCTTCGTGAAGTGGCCGGCGCCGCTCGGCCCGACGTGCGCGTAGCCGTCGGGTGGCGCCAGCGTCTTCAACGCCGGCTCGATGTGCGCGAACGCGTCATCGGATCCGCCGACCATGAGGCAGAAGCCTTCCTTGAGGCCCCAGATGCCGCCGCTGGTGCCGGCGTCGACGTATTCGATGCCCCGCGCCCGCACCTCTTCGCCCCGGCGCACGGAGTCGTGGTAGTTCGAATTGCCACCGTCGATAATGATGTCGTCCTTCGCGAGCAGGGGCGCCAGTTGGTCGATGGTGGACTGCGTCGGCGCGCCCGAGGGCACCATCATCCAGACGGCGCGGCGCGGCGGCAGTTTGGCGACAAGGTCAGCGAGCGACATCGCCGCGACGGCGCCGGCCTTGGCGGATGCCCCGACCGCGTCGGCGTTGAGATCCGATACCACGACGCGGTGGCCGCCTTCGACCAGGCGCTGCGTCATGTTCGCGCCCATGCGGCCGAGACCGATCATGCCGATGTCCATCGCCGGCTACCTTCCCGTTACCGCGCTGGCGGCCGCCACTGCGCGTACCGCCTCCGTCAGTTGCACAAGCCCCGATTCTATATCGGTGCCGAGGTGGACGCGCACCACGGGTCGGCCGTGGCTGAGGAGCGACTCGAAGTCACCAATGCTCTGCGCGCGCTTGAGCTGACCGAAGGTGAACGGCTTGCCCGGAATCGTTATGTCGCGTTGATCGGAGACGGTCACCTGGAGGAAGCTGCCGCGCGGCGGTCCGCCTTTGTGGAGCTGGCCGGTGGAGTGCAGGAAGCGCGGACCGTAGCCGAGGGTCGTCGCGACGTGGCGCGCATCGCGCACGGCGGTGCGGATCGCGTCGAACGCCAGTTGCGCGCTCGGCGTCGGCTGCACGTATGCCGTGACGGCGAAGTAGTCTCCGTCCGCGATGGCTTCGAACAGCTCTTCGAGCACGCCTCGCAGCGACGGTTGCGCCGCGGACGCGCCGCCCGCGATGACCGTGATGGCCGCTGTCGCTGATGAACGGCGCATCCAACTGTCCGCTGGCTTCGAATTCCCTGAGCACGCGGCTCGTGTTGTCCTTCGACTCCTGGACGTTCGGCTCGTCGAATGGGTTGATGCCCAGCACCTGGCCGGCCACCGCGATGGCGAACTCCCACGCGAAGAACTGGCGTCCGAGGTCGTAGACGTCGGCGAGGTCGATGACGATGACCGGGTGCCCGGCGGCCGCAAGCGCACCGGCCAGCGCGTCCGCCGCACCGTTGCTGTCGCCTTCGAGCCGCAGCTGTACGAAGACGCGGTCGTCGCCGTACTCCGCGGGCGTGCCGAACGGCTCCGACGCGACGGGAAGGATGCCGCGCCCCTCCTTGCCGGTGCTCTCGGCGATGAGTTGTTCGACCCAGAGACCGAACGAGGCGATGCGCGGCGAAACGATGAACGTGCACTTGTCGCGGCCGGCAAGCGCCAGCTCGCCGAGCGCCGCGCCGAGCCGGAGCGCATCGCTGGCGCTCGCGTGCGCGTCGGCCACGGCGGCGATGCCGCGATCCAGCAGCTTCGCCACGTCGACGCCGGCGACCGCGGCCGGCGCGAGGCCGAAGTACGACAGCACCGAGTAGCGCCCGCCGATGTCGCCGGGGTTCGTGAAGATGTGGCGGAAGTTGTGCTGGCGCGCCAGCGCTTCCAGCGGCGTGCCGGCGTCCGTGACCGCGACGAAGTTCTCGCCGGCCCGGCCCGGCTTCGCCTCTTCGACGAGCGCGTGAAAGTAGGCGAACAGCGAGAGCGCCTCGATCGTCGTGCCCGACTTCGACGAGACGAAGAACAGCGTGCGCGCCGGATCGACGTGCTCGCTGACGGCGAGGATCGTCGCCGGGTCGGTGGTGTCCAGCACGTGGAGCCGCGGCGAGCCGTCGCGCACGTGATCGGCGATGCTCTGGCGCAGCACTTCGGGCGCCAGCGAGCTGCCCCCCATGCCCAGCAGCACGGCGTCGCTGAAGCCGTCCGCCTTCACCTGCGCCGCGAACGCCTCGAGCTCGGGAACGCGCTCGCGCATCTGCGATGCAACGTCGAGCCACCCGAGGCGGTTGGCGACGGAGCGCTGGCGCTCGCCATCGCCGCCCCAGAACGTTGCGTCGCGCTCCCAGATGCGGTCGCACGCCTTGTCGGCGACGAGCGCCGCGACGCGCTGGGCAACGCGCGCCTCGTACGCCCCGAGCGCAAACCTCATGCCACCCGCGCTTTCGCCTTGATCTCTTCGGCCTTCTGCGCGGCCGTCGCCTCGATCTCTCGGAAAGATTTCGAGAACGCCGCGACGCCGTCGCGCTGCAGTTCGTCCGTCACCTCGTCGATCGAGATGCCGGCCGCGGCGAGGTCGCGCATCACCCCGTGCGCCTCGCCCACACCCTCATCGATGGTGCGGCGCGCGACCCCGTGGTCGCGGAACGCATCGATCGTCGCCGGCGGCATCGTGTTCACCGTATCGGGGCCGATCAGCTCCTGGATGTAGAGGATGTCGCTGTAGGCCTTGTTCTTCGTGCCCGTGCTCGCCCAGAGCGGTCGCTGCGTGCGGGCGCCTGCCGCCTCGAGTTTCTTGAATCGCTCGCTGCCGAAGACGGCCAGGAAGCGCTCGTACGCGATCTTCGCGTTCGCGACCGCGGCCTTGCCGAGCAGCGACTGCAGCTTCGCGCGCTCCGCATCCGTCTTCGCCTCCGCGATCTTCGCGTCGAGGCGCTTGTCCGTGGCCGTGTCGACGCGGCTCACGAAGAAGCTGGCGACCGAGTGCGCGTTGCGCAGGTCAAGGCCGGCGGCGACGCGGCGCTCGAGACCGCGGAGGTACGCCTCCATGACTTGCTCGTAGAACGAGATGGCGAAGATCAGTGTGATGTTGATGCTGAGGCCGGCGGCGATGCACTCCTCGATCGCCGGCATGCCTTCGTTCGTCGCCGGGATCTTGATGAGAAGGTTCGGCCGGTCGATCGCCGCCCACCAGCGCTTCGCTTCGTCGATCGTCGGCTGGGTCTCGAACGCCTTGTCGGGCGAGACCTCGATGCTGACGAAGCCGTCGCCGCCGCCGGACGCGTCGTAGACCGGCCGCAGCAGGTCGGCGGCGGCGCGGATGTCATCGATGCCGATGTGCTCGAACATGTCGTGCGGCGCGACGCCGTCGCGGACGAGATCGGCGATCTGGGCGTCGTAGTCGTCTCCGGCGCCGATCGCTTGCGCGAAGATCGTCGGGTTCGCTGTGACGCCGCGAATCCCGTCCTGCTCGATGTACCGCTTCAACCCGCCGTCGTTCAGCATGTTGCGCCGGATGAAGTCGAGCCACGGCGACTGGCGCTGCTTCTCGTAAAGTTCGACCATCGTATTAGCCATCGATGTCCTCCTTGGCGCCGCTGAAGCGCGCTTCGATTGCGTTGACCTTGTCCAGACGGCGCTGGTGGCGCGCCTCGCCCGAAAAGCGCGCGCCCATGATACGCCCGCACGAGCTCGATCGCCAGCTCCGGCCCGATAATGCGGGCGCCGAGCGTCAGCACGTTCATGTCGTCGTGCTCCACGCCCTGGTGCGCCGAGTAGGTGTCGTGACACACGGCCGCGCGGATGCCCGGCATCTTGTTCGCGGCGACCGACGCGCCGACGCCGCTGCCGCAGAGGACGATCCCTCGCTCGGCCGTGCCGTCGATAATGCTCAGGCCGACGGCTTCGGCGAAATCCGGATAATCGACCGGCTGCTCGTCAAACGTGCCCTTGTCGATCACCTCGTGGCCCAGGCGCAGCAGCTCGTCCACGATCGCCCGCTTGATCGGGAATCCGCCGTGATCCGAACCGACCGCTACGCGCATCCCTATGCCTTTACGCCGCTCGCGCGCTCGACGACGGCGAGCGTTCGCGCCGCCACGTTCTCGGCCGTGAAGCCGAGCTTCTCCATGACCGTCGGCCCCGGCGCCGAAGCGCCGAAGCGCCCGTCGATGCCGATCGCTTCGCCGTCATCGCCGACCCAGCGATGCCATCCGAGCGTCACGCCCGCCTCGACGGAGACGCGCGCGCGCACCGACGGCGGCAGCACCTCGTCGCGGTAGGCGCGCTCCTGCTGCTCGAACAGCTCCCAGCACGGCATGCTGACGACGCGGGCGCGCACCCCGCGCTCGCGCAGCAGCTTGCTGCGCTTCCACGGCGAGGCTCACTTCGGAGCCGGTCGCGATCACGATGGCATCCGGACGTCCGCCGTCGGCTTCGCTGACGACGTAGGCGCCGCGCAGCAGGCCGCGCGACCCGCCACCCGCCGTGCCGGCGAGGTTCGGCAGCGCCTGCCGTGAGAGCGCCAGCACCGTGGGGCCGTCGTACTCGATCGCCGACTTCCAGGCCATCGCCGTCTCGTTGGCGTCCGCCGGGCGGATCACGTGGAGGCGCGGCATCGCGCGCAACGCCGCGAGATGCTCGATCGGCTGGTGCGTCGGACCGTCTTCTCCCAGGCCGACGCTGTCGTGCGTGAACACGAAGATCGAGCGCAGCTCGCTGAGCGCCGCGATGCGGATCGCCGGGCGGTTGTAGTCCGAGAACACGAGGAACGTGCCGCCGAACGGGATCACGCCGCCGTGCGCGGCCATCCCGTTGAGCGTCGCGCCCATCGCGTGTTCGCGCACGCCGAAGTAGATGTTGCGGCCGCCCGGCTCGTCGCGCGAAGCGACGCCCTTGCCCTTGAGTTCGGTGTTGTTCGATTCGCTCAGGTCCGCGGAGCCGCCGATCAGCAGCGGCAACGCGTCGGCGATGGCGTTGAGCGTCGTCCCCGACGCGACCCGCGATGCGACGGCCTTGTCGTCCGGCGTGAACGCCGGAAGCGACGCGTCCCAGCCGTCCGGCAACTCCCCGGCCATCGCCCGCGTGAACTGCCGCGCCTCAGCCGGGTGCGCCTTCGCGTACGCGTCGAAGCCGGCCTGCCACGCGCCCTGCTGCTGCGCGCCGCGATCCAGCGCCTTGCGGCAGTGCGCGAGCGCCTCGTCCGGGACGTAGAACGGCTTGTCTTCGGGCCAACCGTACGCCCGCTTCGTGAGCGCCACTTCTTCGACGCCCAGCGGGCTGCCGTGCGCCTTCGAGCTGTCGTGCTTGTTCGGGCTGCCGAAGCCGATGTGCGTGCGGGCGATGATCATCGACGGCCGCTCGTCCGCCTGCGCGGCCCGAAGCGCTGCCTCGACGTCGTCGGCGACCATGCCGTCGATGTGCTGGACGTGCCAGTCGTACGCCTCGAAGCGCTTGCCGACGTCTTCGGTGAACGCCAGGCTGGTCGGACCGTCGAGCTGCACGAGGTTCGCATCGTAGAGGCAGATCAGCTTGCCGAGCCTCTGATGGCCCGCGAGCGACGCGGCCTCGTGCGAGATGCCCTCCTCCATGTCGCCGTCGCTGGCGAGCACGTAGGTGTGGTGGTCGACGATCGCGCCGTCCGGCCGGTTGAACGTCGCGGCCAGGAAGCGCTCGGCCAGCGCCATCCCGACCGCCGTGGCGAAGCCCTGCCCGAGCGGGCCGGTCGTCGTCTCGATGCCGGCGATGGCGCCGCGCTCCGGGTGGCCCGCCGTCGGGTAGCCCCACTGCCGGAAGTGCTCGATGTCGTCGAGCGTGATGCCGTAGCCGGTGAGGTAGAGCAGGCTGTAGAGCAGCGCCGACGCGTGTCCCGCCGACAGGACGAAGCGGTCGCGATCGGGCCACGCCGGGTCGGCCGGGTTGTGCTTGAGGACGCGGTCCCAGAGCACGTACGCCATCAGGCCGGCGCCCATCGGCGCTCCCGGGTGGCCGGAGTTGGCCTTCTGGACGGCGTCGATGGACAGCGTGCGGATCGTGTTGACGCACAACTCGTCGAGTTCACTCAGCTTCACGTCGATCATGCAGCGCTCTTTCCGGATTCGATGCTGACGGTGGTGGGCGAAGGGAGCAGCGGCACGCGGAGAGGCGGCCATGGGCGGCTCGATGGGCAGGTGGCAGCTTCCGTGATCCACATCCTCAGATTCGTGCAGCTACGGTGATTATACCGGCCGCTTGCTCTGGCCGGGACGCAGTTATGTTGTCTCGGCGCCGACTTCTCGCCCGAAGCCGGAGCGGCCGGGTATGGCTTCGCTAGCCCAGGAAATTCTGGAGGCCGTTGGAGATGAACTGGAGGAGCAGGATCGCGACCAGCGGCGAGAGGTCGATCATGCCCAGGCGCGGCATGATGCGGCGGATCGGGTCGAGGATGGGCTCGGTGACGGCATCGAGGATCTGGATCAACGGGCTGCGCGGATCCATGTTGAACCAGCTCACGATAGCGCGGGCGAAGATGGCGATGGTCAGGAATGTGAAGACGAGGCAGACGACCTGGGAAGCCGGCGTTGTGCCGATGCAGTTACCGCCAAATAGCAACTACGCCCCCAGTTCCCGCGAGCGCTCGAACGCCGCTTCGACCGCATCGATGATCGCGCCGCGCACCCCCGCGTCCTCGAGCGCGAACAGCCCGGCCGCGGTCGTGCCCGCCGGCGACGTGACTTCGTTACGGAGCTGCGCCGGGTGCTTGCCCGTCGCCTGCGCGTACTTCGCGGCGCCGGCGAACGTCTGCAGCACGAGCTTCTCCGCGACTTCCCGCTTGAAGCCGATATGGACGCCGGCGTCGATGAACGCCTCGATCAGCAGGTAGACGAAGCCGGGCCCGCTGCCCGACAGCGCGGTAGTCATGTCGAGGTATTTTTCGTCGTCGACGTAGATCTCTTGGCCAAATGCGCCGAGGAGTGCAGCGATCTGCGTTCGGGCGGCGTCGCCGACTTCAGCCGTGGTGGTCCACACGCTGATTGCCTCGCCGATCGCCGCAAGTGTGTTCGGCATCACGCGTGCGATCGCCGCGTGACCGAGCGCGCGCTGGATCTTCTCGACAGGCACCCCGGCCATGATCGATACGATCGTTTGCCCCGCCGCGAAGCGGCCCTTGATCTGGCGCGCGATGCGATCGAACTCCTGCGGCTTCACCGCGAAGATCACGAGGTCGGCGCCGTCGATGGCGCCCGCCGGATCCGGCGTCGTACGCACGCCGTGCTGCTGGCCGATGGCCTCGCGGCGTTCGTCGTTGATCTCGGCGACGACGACGTCTGCGGACGTGACGGTGCCACGCCGGAGCGCCGCGCCCAGCATCGCCTCGCCCATGAACCCGCAGCCAATGAGCCCGAGCTTCACGTTGCTCCCCCTGTCAGCCGGCGCGTGCCCCGAATATGGCACGGCCGACGCGCACGAGCGTCGACCCCTCTTCGACGGCGACCTCGAAGTCGTCCGTCATCCCCATCGAGAGCTCCCGCAGCCCCAGCGCGTCTCGAAGCTCGCGCAGTGTGCGGAACACCCGCCGCACGTCCTCCGGATCATCGACCTGCGGCGCGACGGTCATCAGCCCCAGCAGATCGAGGTTGGGCAGCGCCCCGATCCGCTCCGCGAGCCCGGTTGCTTCGCTCGGCTGGACGCCGAACTTCGAAGCTTCGCCCGCGACGTTCACCTCGATGAACACGCGCACGGTGCGCGTGGCTTGAGCGCTGATCGCCTCCGCGAGGCGCTCCGAATCAACGCTGTGGAGTATATCAAAGAGGTTCAGCGCGGCCGCGACCTTGTTGCGCTGAAGATGCCCGACGAGGTGCCATCGAGGCGCGACGTCCTGCGCACGCAGTGCGCCGATCTTTGCGGCCGCTTCCCCGCACGCGGTTCTCGCCGAAGTCGTGCAGCCCCGCCGCGAACGCCGCCGCGACGGCATCGGCCGGATGCGTCTTCGATATGCCGACCAGTGTTATGTCGCCCGGCGTTCGCCCCGCCCGCTCCGCGGCCGCCCCGATGCGCGCCCGCACCGCGTCCAGGTTGCGCGAGATGTCGGTCATCGGACGCAGCGTAACGGATGCGCAACTATCACGCCGCGGACGCCAGCTGTAGCCGCATCGTCACCGTTGTCCCGTGCCCTGGTGCGCTCTCGATCTCGATGGTGCCGCCGTGCGCGTCGACGATCTCGCGCGCGATCGACAATCCCAGGCCGGCGCTTCCGGCCGCACGAGAGCGCGCCTTGTCCACGCGGTAGAAGCGGTCGAAGAGGCGCCCCACGTGTTCCGCCGGCACGCCGACGCCTGTGTCCGCCACCGAGACCACGGCGTCGCCTCCTTCCGCCGCCGCGCGCAGCGTGATGCTGCCGCCGGCGGACGTGTACTTCACGGCGTTGTCGATGAGGATCAGCATCACTTCGCGGCAGCGCGCGGCGTCAGCGTCGACGATGAGCTGGCCGCCGACGTCGAGATCGAGCGTCAGCCCGGCGCGTTTCGCGATGGCGGACGAGACCCGCGCTGTCTCGCGCACCACCTCGGCCAGGTCGAACCTGGTGCGCTGCAGCAGCACGCCCCCGCGGTCGCTGCCCGCAAGCAACAGGAGGTCGTCGAGCAGCCGCGTCATGTACGACGCCTCGGCGGCGATATCCTCCACCGCCTCGCCACCGTGGTCTGACGCGGCGATCGTCTCGGCGTTCGTGCGGATCACAGCGAGCGGCGTGCGTAGTTCGTGCGAAGCGTCCGCGACGAACTCGCGCTGACGATCGAAGCCCCGCCGTACCGGGCGTATCGCGATCGCGGCGACGAACAGGCCGCCCGCCGTCGCCAGCGCCAGGCCGGCCACGCCCCCGGCCGCGATAACGATCGCCAGTGTCCGCAGGGACGCGTTGGTGTCTTCGACCGACTTCCCTGCCTGCACAAAGCCGATCAGCCCGCCGTCCGCACCATGTACCGCCACCGTTCGTATCTGGAGCGGCTGGCCATCCACTCTGAACGACTGCCAGTCTTCGCCCGCTGCGCGCGCACGCTCGACCGATGCTTCTGCCGGGAGTCCGGCCGTTGGCACGTCGCTGGGATTCGCGGCGATCGAGCCGTCCGTTGCGAGTAGGAGGATGAACACGTCAGCGGAGCCGCCGAGGGTAGCGTTCGAGAGGATCGCCCGCACGCGCTCCTCGCTCGCCGCGGCATCGCCCCTCTCCGCGACGGCACGGCGCGACGCATCGCTCACCTGGCGCACCGATTCGTGAACGTTGTGTTGGAGGCGCTGGCGTACCAAACCGAAGACGACGACGCCGATGATCACGAACGCCGCCGCGAACGCCAGCACGTACCACGCCGTGAGCCGCCAGCGAAGCGCCTCGAACATCAGGCTTTGAGCATGTATCCGACGCCGCGGATGGTGTGAATCATCTGCGCGTCGAAGCCCTTATCCACCTTGTTTCGCAGGTAGTGGATGTAGATGTCGACGACGTTACTCGCGAAGTCGCGGTCGTACTGCCACACATGGTCGAGGATCTGGGTGCGGGTCAGCACTTGCCCCTGGTGGCGGAGCAGCAGCTCGAGCAGTTGGAACTCTTTGACCGTCAGCTCGATCTCCCGCTCGCCGCGGATGGCGCTGTGGCGCGACACGTCCAGCTGGAGTTCGCCCGCGCGCAGCTCATCGCGACCGTCCGAGGAACGCTGGCCCCGGCGCCCCAGCGCGCGTACCCGTGCGAGCAGCTCGGCGACGGCGAACGGCTTCACCATGTAGTCGTCAGCGCCGCAGTCGAGACCCTTCACACGATCCTGCACGTCGGTGCGCGCCGTCAACATCAGCACCGGTGTCTGGACGCCCGCGGAGCGCATCCGTCTGCACACCTCGAAGCCGTCGAGTTCCGGCAACATCACGTCAAGGACCATGACGTCGTGATTGCCGTGCTGCGCCGCCGCCAGCGCCGCTGGGCCGTCGACCGTCATCTCGACGCTGTGCGTCTCTTCCTCGAACACGCGGCGTACCGCACGAGCCAGGCGCAGATCGTCTTCTGCCACAAGAATCTTCATAGGATCACCTCGCGTAATAATCGTATTGGACCGTGGTAAGAAGTATATTGGATACGTGTTGGGCATCGCCAACAAATTGGCAGCTCAGGCACGCGCGCGACCACCATCGCGCGGCGACGCCTCCGGCCTCAAGTCGATATGCGGGGCGCGCGACTCATCCCATCCGGTGAAGCGCTCCGGCCCGAGCGCGGCGATCTCGGTGTGCGCCCGCTCCGTCTCGCGCAGGAGCGCGGCTACGTCGACCCCGAGATGCTCCGGGCTGAACGCCCGAAGCCTGCCGGCCGCAGCCGCGAGCAGTTTGAGCGTGCCCGGGATACTCCCCCCGGACGAAATGCACGAAAGCGGCGGCGAGCTGGATGACGGCCTGGAAGAAGTCGCGGTCGGGGAGCGGTGTCACCATCCAGAGGTCTTCGAGCGTCTCGTGAGACTCGAAGTAATAGCCGTCGTTGAACTCCGCAACGGCCGTTTGGAACTCGCCGAGGCGCGCCCGCAACTCGTCGGCGGTGAGCAGAGGTGCGTTCTTCAACGAAGGCTGGCCATGCGGCCTCCCTTTCTGGCGTTTGAGCGGAAGCGCTGTCTGCGGCTATTGTATCGGGCGACCATCCGGCGAACCGGCGCACAAACGAGGGGTGATTATGAAAGCTGTCCGCATCCACCAGCCCGGCAGCGCCGATAGCTACGTCTACGAAGACGCGCCGGATCCGGTCGCCGGCCCCGGTGAAGTGCTCGTCCGTGTCAAGGCGGTCGCGCTGAACCATCTGGAGGCCTGGGCCGCGAAGGCGCCGGCCACCGTTCGCTACGAGACGCCCCGTATCCTGGGCGCCGATGTCGCCGGCGTCGTTGAGGGCGTGGGCGCCGGCGTGCGCTCGACGTCCCCGGGCGCCGAGGTGATGCTGCACCCGGGCGTGAGCTGCGGCGCGTGTGGGGCGTGTCTTGGCGGCGAGGACAACCTCTGTCCGCAATACCGTCTGATCGGGCAAGGGCGTGACGGGGGCATGGCGGAGCTCGTCGTGGTGCCGGCCGCCAACGTGTTCGCCAAGCCGGCGAACCTCTCGTTCGAAGACGCCGCATCGATACCGCTTGTGTTCACGACCGCGCTGCACATGATCCTCACGCGCGCTCACCTGCGGTATGGAGAGACCGTGCTCGTCAACGCGGCTGGCAGCGGCGTTGGCGTGGCGGCGATCCAGGTCGCGAAGTTGCACGGCGCACGCGTGATCGCGAGCGCCGGATCCGACGCCAAGCTTGCGAAGGCGCGCGCGCTGGGCGCCGATGAGTGCATCAACTACACCACGCACGATCTCGCGGAGGAAGCACGGCGCCTTACGGACAGCCGCGGCGTCGATATGGTGGTCGAGAACGTCGGTGCGGAGATCATGGAGAAGAGCATCAAGGCGCTCGCGCGCAACGGTCGCGTCGTCACGTGCGGAGCCACGGCGGGCAACGACGCGACCTTCAACGTCACCCGCTTCTTCCTGTCGCAACAGACGATCTACGGATCGTTCATGGGAATGAAGGCGGAGCTGCTGCGCTACCTGCCCTGCTTCGCCGACGGACGTCTGAAGCCGGTCGTCGACGCCGTCTTCCCCCTTAGCGAGGCGCCGAAGGCCGTCCGCCGGCTGCTGAAGCGAGAGCAGTTCGGCAAGATCGTCCTCGTGCCATAACGCGCTGCTAATGAAGGACCGCTGACCTGTTGATGCTGATTCATGAGCGCGAGGTGATTGATGGCTGACTACGCGAAGCCGCTGCCGTATCCGTCGCCGGAGGCGCGGCCATTCTGGGACGCGTGCAAGCGCCATGAGCTGTCGCTGCCGTACTGTCCGAAGTGCGCGGCGTTCTTCTTCTATCCGCGGCAATTCTGCCCGCGCTGCTTCAGCTGGGACATCGTCTGGCGGCCGTGCAGCGGCAAAGGGACGCTGTACACCTTCGCGATCCAGTTCCGCCCGCAGATGCCGGGGTTCACGCCACCGTACGTCACAGCCATCGTGCAGCTCGACGAGGGACCGCGGATCATGACGAATCTCGTCGGCGTCGAGCCGCTGCCGGAGAACATCCGCTGCGGCATGCCAGTCGAGGTCACCTGGGACGACGCCACCGACGAGATCACGCTGCCGCTGTTCAAACCGGCTGCGATCATGAATTGCCGTATCGCGCCCTTCACGAGTCAGGAACGAAGATGACACTCAAGAACAAAGTCGCGATCATCGGTGCCGACGAGACGGATGAGATCGGCATCGTGCCGGACATGACGCCGATCATGATGCACGCGCAGGCCGCCCGGAACGCGCTGCGGGACGCCGGCATCGACAAGTCGGAGGTCGACGGCGTCCTCACCGCCGGCGTCGGCCCCATGGCGAGCACGCAGATCTGCGAATACCTCGGTATCGTCCCGAAATACACCGACAGCACCATGACTGGCGGTTCGTCCTTCGTCATCCACGTCGAGCACGCCGCCGCCGCGATCGCCGCCGGGCTCTGCAACGTCGCCCTGATCACGCACGGCGAGACGGGGTTCTCGGCACGGAACAGACGCGGTCCGCGCGGAGGCGGCTTCGGATTCGATGCCACACTGCCAGCCGCTCAGTTCGAAGTGCCCTTTGGCGTCGGTGGCGCCCCCAGCACCTACTCCATGGCGGCGGTGCGGCACATGCACGAGTACGGAACGACCAGCGAGCAGCTCGCGGAGGTGGCCGTGGCGACGCGAAAGTGGGCGCAGCTCAACCCGCGCGCGTTCATGCGCGACGACCTGACGATCGACGACGTTCTCGCATCGCGTTACGTGGCGTATCCGTTCCACATCTACGACTGCTGCCTCGTGACCGATGCCGGCGGCGCCGTCGTCGTCGTCGGCGCGGATCGAGCGCGCGAGATCGCGATGAAGACGAAGAAGAAGCCCGTCTGGGTGCTGGGCTCCGGCGAGGCCAGCACGCACCAATCGCTCCTCGGCATGGACGACGTGACGCGGACCCCGGCTCGCCACTCCGGCAAGGCGGCGTTCGACATGGCTGGCGTAACACACGCCGACATCGACGTCGTCGAGGTGTACGACTCGTTCACCTACACGGCCATGGTGACGCTCGAAGAGCTCGGCTTCTGCGCGAAGGGCGAGGGCGGCCCGTTCGTGTCGGGCCAGCGCACGGCGCCCGGCGGCGCCTTCCCGATGAACACGAACGGCGGCGGGCTCTCCTACACGCACCCGGGCATGTACGGCATGTTCATCCTCATCGAGGCCGTCCGCCAGCTGCGCGGCGAGTGCGGCGCACGCCAGGTGCCGGGCGCGAAGCTCGCGCTGGTGAACGCGACGGGCGGCATGCTCAGCGCCACCGGTACGCTCATCCTCGGCGCCGACTGACGAAGCGCGAGCATACCTCCGGGTCGGAGCCGACGGTAGCCCCCGAACGCCCGTTCGCTATACTTTCGATCGTGCCGTCGCTGACGAAGGATCCCTACGCTTGCTGATCGATATGCACACCCACACGCGCCCGCTCTCGTGGGATTCGTATCTCGCGCCCGATGACCTCGTCGAGCGCTCGAAGGCTGCCGGGCTGGATGGCATCTGCCTCAGCGAGCACGACTATCTCTGGGATCCCGCCGAGGTGATCGCCCTGGGCAAGCGCCACGATTTCCTCGTGCTCCCGGCTATCGAGATCAACACCGACGACGGCCACATCCTCGTCTACGGCATCGACAAGTACGTCTACGGTATGCACCGCTCGCACGAGCTCGCGCGGCACGTGCAGGCCGCGAACGGCGCGATGGTTGCTGCGCATCCGTACCGCCGCCAGATGCCGTGGTACATGGAGAACGAGCGCGACTATCATGAGGCGCTGGCGCGAGCCGCAAAGAATCCCGCGTACGGCTACTGCGCCGCGCTCGAGAAGCTCAACGGGCGTGGCACGGTGAAAGAGAACCAGTTCTCGGCCGCGCTGTGCGACTTCATGAAGCTGCCCGGCACCGCCGGCACCGACTCGCACTCTCGCAGCGACATCGGGCGCGTCGCGACCGACTTCGAGCGCGACATCCACGACGTCGAAGGGCTCATCGAGGAATTGAAGGCCGGCCGCTTCGACGCCGTCGACCTCACCGGCAAGCCGCATCGACTCGACCTTACCGCGCTGACGTCGGGCGATCCGAGCGCCGCCGGCTAGGAGGCGCATGCACCAGATCGCCCACGGCATCTACGCCATCGACGGCCTGAAGATGGGCCGCAGCTACCTCATCGAGGGGAACGATGGGCTGGCGCTCATCGACACCAGCTCGAAAGGCGCGTCGGAGGGCATCCTCAGCGCGATCGCGGCCATCGGCCACCATTCCGAAGATCTGCGGATGATCGTTGCCACCCACTACCACTTCGATCACACCGGCAACGTCGAGACGCTGATCGATCGCAGCGGGGCGCAGCTCTGCGTGCACGAAGCCGACGCCCCGTACGTCGACGGCCGCAACCCGTGGGCGCCGAGCAACGGGCTGATCGGGCCACTGCTCGATCGATTCTCCGCCCGGCCCTTCGCCCTCAAGGTCGACCGCATACTGCACGACGGCGACGTTCTGCCGTTCGCCGGCGGGCTTCAGGTCATCCACGCGCCCGGGCACACGCCAGGCCACATCGCGCTGTTCGCGAAGGAGCGCCGTACGCTCTTTGCGGGCGACTCACTGATGAACATAGCCGGGCTGCGCCTGCCGATGTCGATATCGAGCCATGACATGGAGCAGGCCAAACGGTCCGTGCGCCACCTCGTCGAGCTCGATTTCGATATCGCGCTGCCGGGCCACGGCGCGCCCGTCCTCGGCCGCGCGAACGAGAAGATCGCCGAATGGGCGAGGAAGTGGCTGTAGGGATCTAGCCAGCGCCGCAAGCGAATGGCAATGGCGTAACGAAGGCCCGCGAGCGCGGGCCTTCGTCTTATGTTCGTTGAACGCGCGTTCTCAGCGCTCCAGAATGTGGATCGCCATCGCTGCGGCTTCGCCGCGCATCATGCCGCCGCCGTTCTGCGTCAGACCGATCTTCGCGTTGCCGCCCTTCACCTGCCGCTCGCCGCATTCGCCGCGGAGCTGCCAGAAGATCTCGGTCAGCTGCGCGCAGCCCGTCGCGCCGATCGGGTGGCCCTTCGACAGCAGCCCACCGCTGGGGTTCACCGGGATCTTGCCGGTGAGCGCCGTAACGCCGTCCTCGATCAGCCGGCCGCCCTCGCCCAGCTTGCACAGGCCCAGCTCCTCGTACTCCATCAGCTCCGCCGGCGCCGACGCGTCGTGCAGCTCGATGACGTCGATGTCTTCGGCGCCCACGCCCGCGGCGGCGTACGCCTTGTTCACCATGCGCGTCGTGACGCCTGCCTCGCCCGGCGCGCGATCCTTGCCGGAGCCCAGGATCGACGCCGTAACCCAGACCGGCTTCGTCGTGAGCTGTCGCGCCTTCTCCTCCGAGCAAAGCACGAGCGCCGCGGCGCCGTCGCCGATCGGCGAGCACATCAGCCGCGTCAGCGGCTCCGCCACCATCGGCGCGGCGAGGATGTCCTCCACCGAGTACACCTCGCGATACTGGGCGTACGGGTTCAGCGAAGCGTTCTGGTGGCTCTTGACCGCGACTTTCGCGAACTGCACAGCCGTCGTGCCGTAGCGCTTCATGTGCTCCCGCGCGCCCGCCGCGTAGAAGTCCATGAACAGCGAGCGCTTCTCGCCGGCGCCCGCGCCGCCGTCGCCGGCAGCCTCGCCGGCGCTGCGGCCGCGCTCGGCCGCCGCCTTCTTCAGCTCGGCGAACGCCGTCATGTCGACGGCCGAGCCGATCGCCTGGAACGAGCGCACCTTGTCCTCGTGGTAGAGCTTCTCGACGCCGAGCGCCAGCACGCAGTCGTACATGCCCGACGCCACGTACAGCCACGCCAGGTGGAACGCCGTCGACGAGCTCGCGCAGGCGTTCTCGGTGTTGATCATCGGGATGTCGCCGAACCCCATCTCGCGGAGCACCACCTGCGCTTTGATCATCTCCTGCCCGGTGATCAGCCCGGCGACCGCGTTGCCCACGACCGCCGCCTCGATCTGCGGCTTGTCGACGCCCGCGGCCTTCATCGCGGCCTCGACGGCCTCGCGGCCGAGATCCTTGATGTTGCGATCGATGTGCTTGCCAAAACGCGTCATGCCCGCGCCGACCACGGCTACCTTACGCATGCGAATCTCCTTCGGCCCGCCGGGCCTCTTCTGTGTCTGATCTGCACCTCATCTTACGATCCGGTACCGGCCTTTGTCACTGCGATTTCCGGACCAATCCGGCGCCGCCGATGCTGATCCGGCACGCCCGTCACGCATCGCCTGACGAAAGCTTGAGTATCGCTGGCGCTGCGGGAGCCTGCGCGACGCCACGCTGGAGATCGAGGAACCCCGGAATCACTCCCGGGGTTCCCGTCTATCGCAACTATCTCGTGGTAGGCCGGGCAGCTCGCCCGCCCGGCCTTCTGTTCCGGTGCCGCTTACAGGCGCTCGATGATCGTCGCGGTGCCGATGCCGCCGCCGCAGCACATCACTTCGTGGCCGTAGCGCCCGCCGGTGCGCTCGAGCTCGTAGAGCAGCGTCGTCATCAGGCGCGCTCCCGTGCAGCCCAGCGGGTGTCCCAGCGCGATGGCGCCGCCGTTGACGTTCGTCTTCGCCGGGTCGAAGCCCAGCACCTTGTGCCAGGCCAGCACGACCGCAGCGAAGGCCTCGTTGATCTCGACGCGGTCGATGTCCTGGAGCTTGAGTCCGGCCTTCTTCAGCACAGCGGGCGTCGCCGTGAGCGGGCCGGTGAGCATCAGGTGCGGGTCGGAGCCGACGACGGCCTGTGCGACGATGCGCGCGCGCGGCCTCAGGCCGAGTTCCTTCGCCTTCTCGGCGGACATCAGCAGGACGGCCGACGCGCCGTCGGTGATCTGGCTGGAGTTGCCCGCGTGGTGCAGTCCGTCCTCGCCGAACGACGGTGTCAGCGTGCCGAGCTTCTCGAGCGTGCTCGCGCGGATGCCTTCGTCGACCTTGAAGACGCCCTTGACGCCCTCGTGCTCGACGTCAACCGGGAGGATCTCCTTCTCGAACTTGCCGCCGTCGCTCGCCGCCTTGGCGCGGCGCTGGCTCTCGACCGCGAACGTGTCCAGCTGCTCGCGCGTGATGCCGTACTTGCGGGCGATGTTGTCCGCCGCCACGCCCTGCGACGTGAGGTCGTACTTCTCGCGCATGTGCTCCGTGAACGGGAATCCCGCGACCTGGAAGTTCGAGCCCATCGGCACGCGCGACATGAGCTCGACGCCGCCGCCGATCGTGATGTCGACGACGCCGGAGGAGATCAGGTTCGCCGCGAAGTGGATCGCCTGCTGCGCCGACCCGCACTGCCGGTCGACCGTCGTGCCGGGCACTTCGATCGGGAATCCGGCCTCCAGGACCACGTTGCGGCCGATGTTCGCTGCCTGCTCGCCGACCTGGGACACGTTGCCCCACACCACGTCGCCGACAAGCGCCGGGTCGAGCCCGACGCGGTCCACCACTTCACGCAGCACCTTGGCGCCCAGCGTGACGGGGTGCGTGCCCGAAAGCATGCCGTTACGGCGTCCCATGGCGGTCCGTACCGCCTCTACGATAACTACGTCCGTCGCCAAGTCGACCTCCTCTTGCTGAATGATGGTGCGTTTGCCCGTGATTGTAACTCTCCTTCGCGGATGAGCGCCGCCTCCCGCTCGCTGCCCGGTCGCTGGTGTAGTGATTCCGAAATATCGTTAGCTCGTGAGCCTCGACGCATGTGGCACAGCCGCCCTCGGCTGTGAGTCCAGCGGAGCCGGACCGACTCGATACAACGCCTCGTCTCACGGCCTCCCGCCGCCTGCGAGGCCTCCCGGCGAACCCGCTGGGGCAACGAAGCGTTAGCGGCACCACGCCACGGGCGAAGCTCGGCGTGGGCGCCTCAACCGTATCCTCCGGGCGAAGCTGGCGGCATAGCTTCAGATTCAGGCGGTATGTCGGGACAGCCCTACGGTTTCTCACGCCGCTGTCCGACTATGAAGACGTGATGGAAGACTGTAACCGCCCCTCATCGAAGGAGAGGAAGCGCCGTCGCTCTCAGCGTGGCCAGAGCCTCGCCGAGTTCGCGTTGATCTTCCCCGTCTTCTTGATCATCGTGTTTGGCATCGTCGACTTCAGCCTCGGGCTCAAGGCCTGGATCGCCGTCACGAACTCCTCTCGCGAGGCGGCGCGCGTTCTGGTCCTCGGACAGTCCTGTTCGCAGGTCACGACGGCGGCCAACAACGCGGCAAGCCAGCTCAGCCCGCCGGTGACGGTGACCATCACCCCCAGCAGCTGCACCGGCAACTCCGGAGACGCGATGTCCGTGAAAGTGAGCTACACCTACACCTTCGTCACGCCTCTCGGGAATTTCGTCAAGCAAATCACCGGCCCGATCACGATGTCCTCCACCTCAACCATGAGACATGAGTAGGGAGACGCGAGTCGCCATGAACCGCCCCGGACTCCGCTCGCGGCTGGCTAGCCGCATCCACCGCCAAGAGCACGGCCAGATGATCGTCTTCGCCGCGCTCATCATCGTCATCGTCGTCGGCATGGGCGCGCTCGCCGTCGATGTCGGCTTCTTCGTCCACGAGCGCGAGAACGTTCAGTATGCCGTCGACGCGGGCGCGCTCGCCGGCGCCGCGTTGCTGCCCGACAACGGCACCGGAGCGGCGACGGCCGCGCAGAATTTCACCCTGGCGAACGACGGCGGGCTGAGCGCGTCGAACGTGAGTGTGAGTTTTCGATGCTTGGTAGGCAACGTCAGCACCGATGTGCCATCGTCGTGCAATCCCGGCGCCGATGCGTCGTGGACGACCACGAGCACCGGGCTCCAGGTGAGCCCCTGCGTCCCGGCGAGCGGCGACAAATGCAACGTCATCGTCGTCAGCGCCAGTAATTCGGTTAAGTTCTTCCTCTCGCCCGTCCTGCACATCAAGCAGGGCAACACCGGCAGCATCACCAGCGCCGCGTGCAGCGGCGCCTGCGGCGCCCCGCCGACGATCCCCGTGGACCTCGCGGTCATCATGGACCGCACGGGCAGCATGAGCTCCTCCGATCTCACCAACGCGAAGAACGCCGCCAAGGCGCTGCTCCAGACCTACAACCCGGCGATTCAATACGTGGCGCTTGGCACGCTCGGCCCCAGCCAGCAAACTTCCAGCTGCGGCAGCCCCAACTCCCCCGCGAAGGTGCTTGGCGCCAGCTCCGCTCAGTACGACGAGACGACTATCGCCAAGTGGGTCCCGATCGGCCTCACCGGCATCGGCGCACCGGCGCCGTTCAACGAGGCCTATCTGAACCCCGATGGCACCCTCAACACGAACAGCACCATCGTGAAGGGCATCAACTGCCTCAACACGTCCAGCACCGGCACGAACCTTGCGACGCCCATGAAGAAGGCGAAGGAGTACCTGCTCGCCAACGGCCGCTCCGGCGTCAAGAAGGGCATCGTCTTCGAGACCGACGGCGAGCCGAACTACGGTACCGGCACGGCGTCGAACTATACCTGTGCGCAGTCGTCCGCCGAGGCCACCGCGGCCAAGGCCGCAGGCATCGAGGTGTTCACGATCGCCTTCGGTCTCACCTCCACGACAAACTGCCCTGATACGTCAGGCTTCTGGCACAACAAGCCCGCCACCAACGTGCTCGCCGACATGGCGACCCAACCCTCCGTCGACAATGGTTGCTTCACCCAGGCCGCGGCGGACGCCGAGAACGCCGACGGCGACCACTTCTTCTGCCAGCCGAAGACCGCCCAGCTGGCAAGCATCTTCAGGACCGTGGCCTCAGCCGCCTCCGGCAGCACCCGCCTCGTCTCCGTGCCCTAAGCGGGCTTAGAAGCACACCTTCGCACCGTGGCGCGGGCTTTCAGCCCGCGTTCGCGCGTTCAGTTCGGTGCTCGTCGCCATGTCTGCATCCAACCGGCGACCGCATGTGGCACAGCCGTCCTCGGCTGTGAGTCCGCCCCTTGCTGGTTGCGTTCGCGCTAATACGCAGTGCCGCGCAACCCCTCGGAGTTTCCCACGGCCGGCATCCCCTACAATCACCCCCATCGCGCCATGAGCACACGACGCCACACGGGGTTCCGCTTGACGCATTATTATTCGCCGATTTTTCTCGCAAACCAATCAAACACCACCGACTGCGTCCCGGCGTCCCAGCTTCGCCCCCGCCCGCCCGCAGATGCACAGCCCGCCAGAAACATGAAAACTGCGAATTAATGTCATTGATAGCTCGGCCCCACGTCCATCGTCTAGCCTATAGCGGCCCGCCCGGGCCGCCCCATTTACAACTGCCGGCGGCAACCCTAGACTTGGTACACCCCGCGACAGCGGGTGCCGGACCGGTAGCAAGAAAGCCGCAGCCATGGCCAAGGACACCGACGTTCAGCGGCGCCTCGCCATCTCGCGAGTTGCCATCAACAAGCAGGACCCCCGGATCCGCAAGACCAACTGGGATGAGGTCTTCCTCGGCTTCGACCTCGCCGCCGCGCAGACCGAGGCCATGCGCTGCATCCAGTGTCCCACGGCGCCCTGCCAGCAGGCCTGCCCCGTCGGCAACGACATCCCCGCCGCCCTCCGCCTCCTCGAACTGGGCGACGTCAATGCCGCCGCCGAGAAGTTCCGCGAGACCAGCAACCTGCCCGAGCTCTGCGGCCGCCTCTGCCCGCAGGAGCGCCTCTGCGAGGGCGAGTGCGTCGTCGCCTTCGCCATCCGCCCCGACATGCACCAGGAGCCGCCCGTGACGATCGGCAAGCTCGAGGCCTTCGTCACCGACTACCAGCGCAAGCACTTCGGCGTCCCGCTGCCCGTCCTGCCCGCGCCCACCGGCTTCAAGGTCGCCGTCGTCGGCGCCGGCCCCGCCGGCCTCGCCGTTGCCGAGGAGCTCGCGAAGAACGGCCACGCCTGCACCATGTACGACGCCTGGCCCGAACCCGGCGGTGTCCTGCTCTACGGCATCCCCAACTTCAAACTCAGCAAAGAGGTGCTGCAGGACAAGCTCACCTACCTCGACAAGCTTGGCGTCGGGTTCGTCGGTAGCACCTGGGTCGGCAAGGACGTCACGATCGATGATCTCTTCTCGCAGGGCTTCCATGCCGTCTTCGTCGGCACCGGCGCCGGCCTCGGCGGCCAGCTCGCCCTGCCCGGCGACGAGTTCGCCGGCATCTTCGCGGCCACCGAGTTCCTCGTCCGCGGCAACCTGCGCCCGGAGCAGCTCCCGGCGCACATGCGCGAACCGCTCGATCCCGGCAGGAAGGTCGTCGTCATCGGCGGCGGCGACACGTCGATGGACTGCGTGCGCACCGCGGTCCGCCTCGGCGCCGAGCACGTGACGTGCGTCTACCGCCGCACCGAGACGGAGATGCCCGGCCGCCAGGAAGAGCGCCAGCACGCCCGCGACGAAGGCGTGCATTTCGAGTTCCTGACGATCCCGCTCCGCTTCATCGGCGACGCGGACGGCAAGGTGACCGGCGTCGAATGTCAGCGCATGGAGCTTGGCGAGCCGGACGAGTCCGGCCGCCGCCGCCCCATCCCCGTGCCGCACTCCGAGTTCATCCTCGAGGCCGATACCGTCGCCGTCGCCATCGGCTACAACGCCGACCCGATCATCAAGGACGCCGCCCCTGGAGTGGAGACGAACCGCTGGAATCTCGTCGAAGTGAATAAGGACACGTTCATGACGACACGCGCCGGCGTCTTCGCCGGCGGCGACAACGTGAACGGCGCCGACCTCGTCGTCACCGCGCTCGCCGATGGCCGTCGCGCGGCGTACGCGATCCACGAATACCTGGAGTCCCTCACCCCGCCGCACCTGCGGTGATCGCCGGTGTTCGAAGCAAAGATTTGGCCCGGGCGTTTCCGCCCGGGCCAGCTCCGTCTATGTTGCCAGGCCTGCGCCCGGCCTCCGCCCCCGAGGGACCGTTATCGGGTAGCCCTCGAGGTGCTGCGGACGCTGGAAGGCACGCAGGCCTCACAACTATGGTCGCTCATCCGCATCACCTCCTTTCCTGCGCACAGAGTATCAACCGCCGCCCGCGCCCGTCAACGAGAATCGAGGCCGCCAGATTCGCTATACTGCGCATAGCTCCACCCGTTACCGGGCGAGGCCATTCGGGGACGAAAGGGCTCGACAGGGATCGGCGGATCTGAGTTGCAGGCGGAGGGTGGTCATCGATCTCCTTAATCGTGGTGACCAAAACATAAACGGCGAATCTCAACTCGCCCTCGCTGCCTAGGCAGTGACGTTCATCCCAAACTACCCCCGGCGGGATGGGAATGAGCGACGATTTGTCCGGGGCGCTGCCCGCGCAATGCCGATAGCGCGAGCCTAAGACCATCGGCTGGCCCCGACCGCACGGGCCCTCAGCGGACGGCCGGGGCGAGATCTAACTGCAGGGATAAGCTTGTAGCAAACTCAGGGCGTCGCTCACCTGGACGGGGAGTTCAATTCTCCCCCGTCTCCACCACGAACCACCGCCCTTCCGAAGCTAAGTCGAGCCTCGGAAGGGCGTTTCTGCGGCTACTGACAGTCACAGTGACAGTCGCCAGCACTCGATCGGGGATTATGCGCATGAAGGCGCAGGTCTCCGTGAAGGAAGCCATCAACGGCTTCCAGCTGTCGCTCGCCAACGCCGAGGCGTTACTCGAAGACGCGAAGACTCTGCGCGCAGGCCGGTCGCACTAGCGGCTATCGCGCTGTGCGGTCCTGTGCATGGAGGAGATCGGCAAGCTGCCGCGCTACTTCAACATCGACCGGTATCGTGCAGCGTATGCCGTTTGGTGGTCCTACTTCAAGAGTCACGAGACGAAGATCGGAATGCACTCGCCGCTACGCGCTGAGACGGCAGGACTGCTCGGCAGCGCGCGCCAGAACTCGAGCGAGATCGAGCGTGGCATGTCGGCGAACGCCTCCAGCAGCTGAAAGATGCGTGCGATTGTACACGGACTTACGTGCGCGGTCGAATTCGTGTCGCCGCTGAGTACCTCGAAACGCCGAGGTGCTGGCTGATTCCGCTGATTGCGGACATCGAGTTCGTCACTGCCTCTGCATCGCGACATCGCGTCTACGGCGTCGCCCGAAGAATGGCGCGCCGGCTGGCAACGTCAGTCCATCAACGACGATCGCCTCGCAAGCGAGCGGCGGCACGATGGACGTCGCTCGATGCAGATCTACGCTGAAACGACCGAGCGAGTCGCAAGCGGAACGCAGAGCGAATGCCAACCGCGATCGCAGGCGCTCGGATCAACGAACCGCTGAATCGTCAGACCGTGCCAAATAGCCGATCCATCGCGTCCGCGGCCGCGGCCTGCTGATGCGGCAGGACGTGCGAGTAGATCCGCAGCGTCGTGCTGATGTCGGCGTGCCCGAGCATCTCTGACGCGACCTTCACCGGCACACCATCGGCGATCAACTGCGCGGAAGAGCCGGTCTGCGGCGTACGTTCAGCGCACCGACCCCGGCCTCGTCAGCCCGGAGTAACGGTGGGGATCGGCGTATCCGTCGGAGTCGGCGTGTCGGTCGGTGTGTCCGTCGGCGGGCGTCGGCGTATCGGTTGGCGTCGGCGTTGGCGTGTCGGTCGGCGTCGGCGTCGGCGTGTCGGTCGAAGTGGGTGTAGCCGTCTGAGCCGGCATGAAGCCCGAGCGGGAGTTCGGGTCGTCGCCGTGCTTGTGACAGGCGGTGCAGTCCGTCCCGACCGGGTCGTGGCCCTCGCCCATCAGCTCCGGGCTGTTGACGTTGTTGTGGGACGTCGTCGTGTGGCAGGCGACGCAGATGCTGTCGTGCAGCCCGTTGTTCATGCCGTCATCGAACGAGCCGGGGCCGGAGCTGGCCGTGAAGTTGACGGCCAGGCCGCCGATGCTCGAACGGATCATCGCCTTGTTGCCGCCCGCGGCATCCGGGTCGCCGTGCGGATCGTGGCATTGCGCGCACGAGACGTAGAACGGCTGCTGTTCTGCCCCCGCATAGTCCACGTTGGAGTGCGACGACCTCGCCGCTTCCCCGGAGGCGTTGTGGCAGCGCGTGCAGATGCTGCTGTCCCCTTCGGCGGCGACAAGCAGCATCGGATCGGTGGCGGTGTGCGCGCGATGGCAGGCGGCGCACGCCGGCTCCGGCCCGTGCGGGCTCTGCACCGCCGACTGCGGGCTCGCCGGCCGGCCCGGCGCCGCCATCGGCAGGGCGTTGGAGGCGTGTCCGGTCACTACAGCCAGTGCGACGAACCCCAGCGCCACCATCAGGGCAGTGGTGACAACCTGCCGCATCCATCCGTACGCATGTCTCTTCAACGCATCACACTCTCACCAATATGATCCCGTGGATAGGCGCAGAGATGCACGACCGTTCGATCTGTCCTGCAATGTATCTTGCGGCCCAGCGTATAGGTGCGTAGCTTCAGCCTAAGAGGAAAGGGGGCTGGCTGGCACAGGGTCGCCGCCCGTTCTCGCGGCACGCGGCATGACGAGGGATGTTCCTCGGAGCCGCCCGTCGGTATTCACCGGGGAGCAGACGCCGATGACGCCGCGACGGCCGCGACGGCCAGTTGAGGTGAGCGTCTGCGGCGCCCGGGGATGACACTTGGCCCGTGCGGCTCGGCGCGGCACGGCGTATGCTGGCCCCGCACATGAATCGCGACCGATACGTCCTGGCGATTGACCTCGGAACCGGCGGGCCGAAGACCGCGCTCGTCTCGATGCGCGGCGAGGTCGCGGGCCACGAACTGATAGCCGTCGAAACACGGCGGCTGCCGGACGGCGGCGCCCTCCAGGACCCCGCAGACTGGTGGCAGGCGATCACATCCTCGGCGCGGAGACTGCTGGCCTCCGGCATCGTGCGCCCTGAAGACGTCGTCGCTGTGGCGTGTACGGGACAGTGGGCGAGCACCATTCCTGTGGACGAGCACGGGGACCCAGCCGGCGACTGCATCCTGTGGATGGACGCCCGCGGCGAACCGTACTCGTCGAAGGTCGTTGGAGGACCGCTGCAGGTGGGCGGCTACGCCCCGCTCAAGGCCTGGCGCTGGATCCGGAAGAGCGGCGGCGCGCCCTCGCCGCTCGGCAACGACCCCACCGGTCACATCCTCTACCTCCGACACAAGCAGCCCGATGTCTACGCGCGCACGGCGGTCTTCCTCGAGCCGGTCGACTACCTCAATCTCCGCTTCACGGGCCGGATAGCTGCCACGCCGGCGTCGATGATCACCTCCTGGCTCACGGACAACCGGGACCTCGACAGCGCCCGCTACGACCCGGAGCTTGTCAAGATGTCTACGCTCGACCCGCGGCAGTTGCCGCCGCTACAGGCGGTTAGTTCGATCGTAGGGACCGTGCTCCCAGAGGTGGCTCGCGACCTCGGACTGCCGGACGGCGTGAAGGTCGTTACGGGCACGCCGGACCTCCATTCCGCCGCGATTGGTGCGGGCGCCATCGCCGATTACGAGCCGCATCTGGCGATCAGCACGACGTCATGGATCAGTTGCCACGTTCCCTTCAAGCGAACGGATGCGATGCGCCAGATCGCCACCGTCCCGTCGGTGATCCCCGGCCGTTATCTGCTCGCGAACAATCACGACACCGCGGGCGTGTGCCTGCAGTGGCTGCGTGACAACGTCGTCGTACAGGAGGACGGACTGCTCTCCGCGCACGCCCTCTCCTGACGGCTATCGCGCCTACGACAGCCTCGCCGCGACCGTGCCGGCCGGCAGCGACGGCGTCGTGTTCACGCCGTGGCTCGCGGGCGAACGCTGTCCAGTCGACGACCGGAACGTCCGGGCGGCCTTCTACAACCTCTCCCTGCGCACGACGCGCGCTCACATGGTCCGCGCCGTCCTTGAAGGCGTGGCGTTCAACGCGCGCTGGATGCTGGATGCTGTCGAGAAGTTTGTCCGCCGGCCGCTCGGTGCCATCCGCTTCATCGGTGGCGGGGCGGCGTCCGATGTCTGGTGCCAGATCCACGCCGACGTGCTGAGGCGCCCGGTGCATCGCGTGGCTGAGCCATTGCTGGTGAACGTCAGGGGCGCCGCGATCTTCGCCGGCCTCGTGTTGGGGGAAGTGCAACAATCCGGAGGTCGCACAACTGGCGCGCATCGACGCGACGTTCGAGCCGCAGCCCGGCGAACTTCGCCGTCTACGACGATCTCGTACCGCGAGTATCCGGGCATGTACCATCGCCAGCGCAAATGTACGCCCGCCTCAACGGCAGGCCATAAACGTCGAGTCACACACAGGAGGAGTAGCTGTCATGCGTCGCGAAGACCTCAGCGCCGTCCTTGGCGTCGTCAAGAAATCACTCAAGCCGTACATAGGCCGTTTCCCATCGAACACACGCCTCCCGGAGCGCGGACGCTCACGCGAAGAGATCCTCGACGAGATCCGGACGATGAAATCCGAAGAGCAGCGTGTGTGGCGCGAGGGCTATGTCTCGGGCGCCGTCTATCACGGCGACGAGGAGTTCGTCGGCTTTCTCAGCGAGCGTCTATGCGCTCAACGCCGAGCTGAACCCGCTGCATCCGGACGTGTGGCCGCGCGCGACGCGCTTCGAAGCCGAGATTGTCGCGATGACGGCCTCAATGCTCAGCGCCGACCGCAGTCCGACGCGCGAGCAGGACGGCGGCGTTTGCGGGCTCATCACGTCGGGTGGCACGGAAAGCATCCTTACCGCGATGCGCTGCGCCCGCGACCAGGCGCGCACCGAGCGCGGCATCACTCAGCCCGAGCTGCTGATGCCAGCGACTGCGCATGCGGCATTCTCCAAGGCATCGCAGTACTACGGCCTGACGCCGGTACGCGTCCCTGTCGATGCGGCCGGCCGCGGCGGACGTGGCGGCGATGCGCGCCGCTATCACTGACCGGACGGCGGCGATGGTCGGGTCGGCGCCCGGCTTCCCCTGGGGCGTCGTCGACCCCATCGAGGAGCTCTCGGCGCTGGCGCACGAGCGGGGCATCTGGTTCCACACGGACGCCTGTCTCGGCGGCTTCCTGCTGCCCTGGGCGGAGCGGCTCGGCGAAGCGGTGCCGCCCTTCGACTTCCGGCTGGCGGGCGTGACGTCGATGTCCTGCGATACGCACAAGTACGGCTACGCGGCGAAGGGCACGTCCGTCGTGCTCTACCGCAACGCGCACCTACGCCGCTACAGCTACTTTACCGATGACCGACTGGCCCGGCGGGCTCTACAACTCGCCGACGATGGCCGGCAGCCGTCCGGGCGCGCTCAGCGCCGAGTGCTGGGCCGCCCTGCTCAACATGGGCGAGCAGGGCTACCTCGATGCGACACGACGTATCGTCGACACGGCGAAGACGATTCGCAAGGGCATCGCCGCGATCCCCGAGCTGCGGCTGCTCGGCGACTCGCTGCTCGTGGCGGCGTTCACGTCGGACGCATTCAACGCGTACGCCTTACAGGACCTGCTGTCGGCGCGCGGATGGAATCTCACAGGGCTTCAGCTACCGCCAGGCATACACCTCGGGATGACATTGCGCACCGCGCAGCCCGGCGTGGCCGATCGCTTCCTCGCCGACCTCGGAGCGGCCGTCGGGGAGTTGCGCGCGAACCCGGGGCGAGGATCGCTCATGGCGCCGATCTACGGCCTGGGGCAGGGTATCGATACGGAGGTCTCGCTCAGCGACGTGCTGACCGGCTACCTCGACGTGCAGTACGAGAACTGAGCCGCGCTCGCGCAGGCGGCGTTCGGTCCCGTTCAGCGCCTCGACGTGCTCGACCACGGATGGAGGATCGTGCGTGCCGTGGATGTGTTGACGCGGGCCACGTCCATCGTCCACCATTGGCCAAGCCCGACGTCAGGATCACCCCGCAATCGAACGCATGGAGAAGCACAGATGAATACAGCACTCGACGCAGCATGGCGGGGAAGACCTGTCTTGTCACTGGCGCCAACCAGGGCATCGGTAAGGAGACCGCACAGGCGCTCGCCGGGCTCGGTGCCACGGTCGTGATCTCGGCGCGAGATCGAGCGAAAGGCGAAGCAGCGCTCGCCGACATCAAGCGGCGCAGCGGCAGCAATAACGTCGAGTTGATGCTCGCCGATTTCGCCTCGTTCAATTCGATCCGGCAGTTCGCGGCGGAGTCCAGACCAGGCATCAGCGCGTCGCACGCGCTGGTCGAATAACGCGGGCGCCTAAACGCGACCCGGACACTCGACCAGGGACGGCTTCGAAACGCGTTCGCGTCAACTATCCTGGCTACTTCCTCACCACCGATCTCCTCCTCGACACGATAAAGGCGAGCGCTCCGGCGCGCATCGTCAGCGTCAGCTCGGGCGCCGACGCACGAGCCACCGTTAACTTCGACGGTACCTGCATGGCGAGCGGTCATACCGCGGCTCGGCGCGTACTGGTCAGTCAAGCTTGCGAACGTCCTCTTCACCTACGAGCTCGCGCGCCGCCTGGAAGGCACCGGGGTGCAGCAAACTGCCGGCACCCGCGTCGTCACGACGGGATCGGCAAGAACAACGTGGGCACGATCGGCAGCGGTTTGGCGTCTTCCAGGGTCGCGAAGCCGTTCCTTCTCACGCCGAGAAAGGCGCACGGACGTCGATCTATCTCGCGGCGTCATCGGACGTCGAGGGCGTTACCGGCAAGTACTTCGCGAACAGCCAGGAGAAGGCATCGAACCCGATCTCCCACGATCGGCAGGTGGCACGGCGCCTCTGGGACGTCAGCGAAGAGATGGTGGCGACCGCCGCTCCAGGCGCACGCGAACGTCCGGGCAGGGACGACCGGACGCTCTTGGCAGCGGCCGCATCGTTTCGGCTCGCCGGCCGCGACGACGATCAGCCACAGGTCCCGCCGCCGCTCGACGACCTCTCGGCAGGCCACCTTGACTTCGTAGACCTGCGTCGCCACCTGATCGAGGATTCCCGGATCGTGGCTCGCGCACAGAATCGTGCCCTCGTACTTCTTGACGCCTTGATCAGCTTCCGCCGCGTCGTGCGATCCAGGTGGTTCGTTGGCTCGTCGAGCACCAGTACGTTCGTCGGCTGAATCAGGAACTTCGCCAGCGCCACACGCTCCGCTCGCCGCCCGAAAGCACGCCGATTTCTCGAAGATACGTCGTCGCCGCGAAAGAGGAACTGGCCCAGGACGGTGCGTAGCCGTTCATCCGACTCGTGGCGGCCACAGACCTAACTTCCCCCGAGCACCTGTATTCTCGCCATCCAGCACCTCGTCCTGGTGCTGGTCGTAGTACTGGCGCCGGGCGCGCTCGGCCCAGTCGACGTGCCTTCCGTTGGGTCGATCATGCCCGCCGCGATGCGCAGCAGCGGACTCTTTCCGGGCTTCCGTTGGGCCGATCAGCACCACCTTCTGCCCGCGCTCGACATGCAGGTTCACATCAACGAGCACGACGTGATCTTCGTAGGCATGGCTGATCTCGCACGACATCAGCACGTCGCGTTCGGTACGCCGTGCGCGGCGGCCTGAAGCCGCACCTCCGCTTCCTTGCGCGGGCGCTCGATCGGCTCGATCTTCGCAATCGCCTTCTCGCGACTCTTCACGGCGGTAGCCTTCGATGACTTCGCGCGGAACCGCTCGATGAATCGCTCCTGCTTCTCGAGCTCGCGATCCTGTCGCGCCGCCGCCCGGTCGAGTTGCTGCAGCCGCGCTGCCTTCTGTTGCTGATATTCGGTGTAATTGCCGGTGTACATCTCGACCGCACCGTCGCGAAGCTCGATGATGCGGTTCGCGACGCGGTCCAGGAACTCCGCGTCGTGCGTAACGATCAGCACGACGCCCTTGTACTTCGACAGGTCGTCGGCCAGCCAATCCTTCGCTGCGACGTCCAGGTGGTTTGTCGGCTCGTCCAGCAGCATATGGTCGGGCCGCCGCACCAGGATCTTCGCCAGTGCGATCTGCATCTGCCACCCGCCGCTGAACTCGCCACAGAGCTTCTGACGGTCGGTCGCGCGAACCCCAGACCGTCGAGCACGCGTCCGATCCGCGTGTCGATCCGGTAACCGTCCATAGCCCTCGTACGCCTCGAACAACCGCCCCTGCTCGTCGATCAGCACATCGAGGTCGCCCTCGCCTCCGCTCGACTTCTGGCCGGTGGCTTGCGCAACTCCAGATCGATTGCGCGCGCCTCAGGAAACGCCGTCCACATCTCGTCGATGAGCCGGCGATCAGCATCATGCCCGGCGCTCTCTGCCTCAGGTAGCCGAGCGTCCGGCGCCGCGATGCCCGCAGGAACCTCGTTCGGCGCGTCCTCGCCCGCGATCAGCCGCAGCAGCGTCGACTTGCCGGCGCCGTTCGGCCCGACCAGTCCCGCCCGCTCGCCCTCGCTCACGTTGAAGGTGACGTCCTTCAGCACGTCCAGGCTGCCGAACGTCCGCGCCACGTGTTCCGCATACAACATGGCTCCATGGTACCGTCCGCGCATCGTCACGTTATGAATTCGGCCCGGATCCCGTCGTGTGGCACCGTTTGCACCGGCATTCTGCCCGTACAAACGGCCCATCAGAGATGGCCCGTTCGGCCGGTAAAACGGTCCGCACGCTGTAGCACAATGCGATTGGCGCGATTGACTCATCGCCCGGCTTCACCCGGAGGGAGAAGCGGCATGATCACCGTCCTTGATGACCACAACCTCATCGTGACCACGGGTTCAGCCCGAATCGACGGCGATCCTCACGTGATCGCGTTGACACCTGCTGATGCGGCCGCGCTGTTCGATTTCTACTTCGCCCGCGGTAGGCACCACGTCATCGTCGATTTCGGCGAAGTTCAACTCAAGGGCTGCGTCGAGACCCGATGGGATGGTTCAACAACGGCACTGGCTCATTCGAACGGATGCGCCGGCCCTCACATCGGAAACTCCTGGTGATCTCCTTGCCGCTCGCCTCGTGATGACCCTTGGGTGAAGGCGAGCGATCCGCTTGACTTCCAGTACGTTTGTTCGATACTGCGCTAGCCCTCCCGCTGCGGCGTCTCTATCTGCTGCGCACCCGGTCACCTCGCCGGACGAGGGTGAATCTCCCGAACGGAGCCGGCTATGCGCCTGGCCTGCGTTGCTGTTCCCAACTTCCGTATCGCTCTCGAGCGCTCGCGCATGCCAGCGCTTATCGGCCATCCCGTCGCAATAGGTGAACCGCCGCCCGGCGCAAACCAGGTCGTCGACTGCTCGCCAGAGGCCGCCGCCCTTGGCGTACGTAACGGCATGCCGCTGCGCGATGCGCGCACGCTGGCACCCGATCTCTCACGCTCCTGCCGCCCGACCCAGTGTTCTACAGCCGTTCCTTCGATGCCATGCTCAGTGCGATCGAGGACGTGGAGCCACTCGTCGAGCCTGTGATCCTGGCATTGCGTTCGCCGCCATCGATCCACGCGCTGATACCGCGGCGACGACAACACGCAGCAGGGAGCCGTTTCCGGACGATGCGTGAGGCAGTAAGTGATGTCCAGCGCCGGCGTCGGTGAAGGCAAGTTCATCGCCTGCCTCGCCGCTTCGATGAGCCCAACGGGCGAATCGAACATCGTACCTGCCGGTCACGAGCAGGAGTTCATCACGCCGCTGAATACGTCGTTTCTGCCCGTCTCATATGATGTCCATCGCAAGCTGGCCCTCTACGGGCTGCGCACCATCGGCGATGTTGCGCAGCTCTCTGTCGGCGCCGCCCAGGCGCAATTCGGCCGCGAGGGCCGCCGGCTGTACGAACTCGCGCGCGGCATCTCCACCGAACCGTTTCGCCCGCGTCAGCGCGTCGAGCCGGTTACGGGCTCGCTCACGATGCCTGCGCCGACCGTCAACAGCGCCGCGCTCATCGTCGCCGCCCGTCAGCTCGTCGGACGACTGATGCAGCACCCGGCGATGCGTTATCGGCAGGTGCGCCAGCTGCGCTTGCGGCTGGCGCTGCTCGACGGTAGCTGGGAGCGCACCCTGACCTTCCGCGAGCCCCTCGGCGATGACGCGAGCATCATCTTCGTTCTCAAGAAGCTGATCGAGCCATTGCAGATGGCGGGACCGGTCGAGGAGATGTCCCTGGAATTCGTCGGCCTGACGTCGGAGACAGGCAAGCAGCGCAGCCTGCTCTTCGCCGAGCAGGCCCGCCGCCGCGCACAACTGCTCGCGGCGCTGCGCCAGCTGAAGGCGCAGTTCAATGGCGAATCGCAGGTGACGCGCATCGTGGAGGTAGAGCCATGGTCCAGAATCCCCGAGCGCCGATACGCCCTCATCGACTACGACCTCTAGCTGGCCCGCGCTCGCTGCGCGTCGAGATCGATGCGCGCGGCCGTCCGCGCGCCATCGCGCACGAGGGTGCCATGCGCAACATCGAATCGATCGAGGATCGCTGGCGCATCGACGACGAGTGGTGGCGCGACACACCGCTCTCGCGCATGTACTACCAGCTGCAACTCGATGGTGGCCGCGTCGTCACCGTGTACCAGGATCTGACGGAGGGTGCGTGGTGGCTGCAGCGGTACTAGGTCGCTACCGTACCGAGCTCCACCTCCACTCCTGCTGGTCGCTGCTCGATGGCGCTTCCAGGAACGACGAACTCATCCTCCGCGCCCGCGACCTCGGCTACGAGACGCTGGCGCTCACCGACCACGACGGCCTCTACGGCTCGATGGAGTTCGCTCAGGCTGCCAAGTCGTTCGGCATCCGCGCCATCACCGGCGCCGAGGTGACACTCGAAGATGGTCACCACCTGACGCTGCTCGCCGCCACCACCGAAGGTTACAACAACCTGTGCCGCCTGCTCTCCGCCGCACACCTCACCAGCGAGCGTAAGCAGCCGCGTTTGACCTACGACAAGCTGGCGCAGCACACCCGCGGGCTCATCGCACTCTCAGGCTGCAAGCGCGGTGAGGTGCCCGCGCTCGTGGCCGCAGGCGATCTCGCCGCGGCTGAGGCTAAGCTCCTGCGATACATCGAATGGTTCGGGCGCGAGAACTTCTACATCGAACTGCAACAGAATCTCGTGCACGGCGACACCGAGCGCTGCCGCCGTCTCGTCGATTTGGCGCGCGCGCACGACCTCCGCTACGTCGCCACAAACGACGTCCACTACCATGAGCGCGACCGCCATCGCCTGCAAGACGTGATGGTGGCCATCCGCAACCGCAGCACGCTCGAGGCCTCGCATCGAGCGCGCCGCGAGAACTCCGAGTACTATCTCAAATCATCCGTCGAAATGGAGGAGTTGTTCGCCGAGTGGCCGGAGGCGCTCGACGAGAGTGCGCGCATCGCCGAACGCTGCACATTCGATCTCACGACCGACATCGATTACCGCTTCCCCGACTACGCGACACCCGACGGGTCGTCCGCCGATGTGTACCTCGAAACCGTTTGCCGCCGCGCCGCGCGCGAACGCTACGGCCTGCTCGACGGCATGATCCCGGATGCCGTCGAACAACGGCTGCAGGAGGAGCTGCGGCTCGTGCGTAAGCACGGGCTCTCCGGCTTCTTCCTCATCTACCGCGACCTGCTGAGCTGAGCCGCGACGTCGCAGTGCAAGTGCGCGGCGAGCACAGCGCGCGCGGCCGATCGAGGGCTGCCGCCAGGCCGTGGACGTGGCTCGTCGGTCAGTTCGATCATTTGCTATCTGATCGGCCTGTCGCATATCGACCCGATCAAGTACAACCTCTTCCTCGGCCGCTTTCTCAACGACGAGATCGCCTCGGTGCCGGATATCGACCTCGACTTCCCGCGCGATATCCGCGCGCGGCTGATCGTGCGCGTCTACGAGCAGTACGGCACGATCACACGGCGCTCGTCGCGCGCTTCCCCACGTACAAGCTGCGCAGCGCTATCCGCGATGTGGGCAAGGCGCTCGGTATCGCCGGAGCTGAACTCGATCGGCTCGCGAAGCGAGCGGGCTGGGGACACGGCGCCGACATGCGGCGGGCGAGATGTGAGTGTCCTGCCCGAGTATCGCCGGCAAGATCGACGCCGCCGATCTGGCGCGACCTCATCGATCTCTCGAGGCAGATCTCCGGCTTCCCGCGCCACCTCAGGCAGCACGTCGGTGGCATGATCATCTCCACGAAACCCATCGTCGAGCTCGTACCTGTCGAGCGCGCAGCCATGGAGGGCCGCTTCCTCTGCCAGTGGGATAAGGATTCGATCGACGATGCGCGCTTCATCAAGATCGACTTCCTCGCGCTCGGCATGCTCTCGCTCGTCGAGGAGTGCACCGACCTTATCGCCGAGCAGCACGACACCATCCGGGATCTCAGCCGCATCGACTTCCATGACGCCGCCGTCTACGACATGATCTGCGAGGGCGACACCGTCGGCGTCTTCCAGATCGAAAGCCGCGCCCAGATGCAGATGCTGCCGCGCACGCAGCCACGATCGCTCGAGGATCTGACGGTCCAGGTCGCGATCGTCCGCCCGGGGCCGATCGTCGGCGGCGCCGTCAATCCGTACGTCCGCCACCGACAGGCGCTGCTCGCCGACCCCAACTTCAAACCGCCGTTCGATCATCCGAGCCTCGAACCCGTCCTCGGCGAGACGCTCGGCGTCATCCTGTATCAGGAGCAGGTGTTGCAGGCCGCGACCGCGGTCGCCGGCTTCACCGACGGCCAGGCCGAAGCGTTGCGCCGCGCGATGAGCCGCAAGCGCTCCCGCGACGGGATGTCGCGCTTTTTCGATCTCTTCGTCGAAGGCGCTCGCGCCCGCGGCGTCAGCGGAGACGTCGCAAAGGTCGTGTTCGAGAAGATCATCGCCTTTGCCGAGTTTGGCTTTCCGAAGAGTCACTCAGCGGCGTTCGCACTCCTCGCGTACCAGTCGGCCTGGCTGCGCCGCTACTACCCGGTCGAGTTCAACTGCGCCCTGCTCAATTCGCAGCCTATGGGCTTCTATCCGCCGCACGTCCTTCTACACGATGCCAGGCGCCACGGTGTCAGCGTGCTGCCGCCTGACATCAACCACAGCAACGCCATATGCAGCGTCGAAGACAACGCGCTGCGCATCGGTTTCGGCTACGTGAAGAGCATCGGCGCCGATGTCGCCCGCGCTATCGCCGAGGAGCGCGCCGGGAACGGCGCGTTCGCATCGCTCGCCGACTTCGTGCGACGCATGGGGCGCATCACGTCGTGCAGCCTGCACGAGGAAACGATCGAGAATTTGGTCCAGGTCGGCGCCTTCGATGCGTTCGGCCTCAATCGCCGCGAATTGCTGTGGCAACTCGGCCTGCTCTACCGCCCGCCCAGCATGCAGATAACGCTGTCGCTGCCAATCGAACAAGACCAGACCGTACTCGCCGACATGAGCACATGGGAGCGCATGACGGCGGACTACCGCTTACTCTCGCTCTCACCCGGCCATCATCCGATGGCACTGATCCGTCCATACCTCGGCGAATCGCTGCCGTCGCTCAGGCACCTGCTGCAGATGCCGGACGGCGTTCGCGTACACCTGCCTGGCATGGTCGTCTGCCGCCAGCAGCCCGGCACCGCGAAGGGCTTCGTGTTCCTCTTGCTGGAAGATGAATTCGGCATGGTAAACGTCATCGTGCCGCCCTGGCTGCACGAACGTCAGCGCGCGCTCGTGCGCGGCGAGGCCTTCGTGATCATCGAGGGTCAACTCCAGCGCAAGGAAGGCACCATCAACGTGCTGGCGGAGCATTTCGCGGTGCTGCCCGTCCCGCACGCCATGCAGGCGCCCGAGTCGCACAACTTCGGCTGAACGAGCCGCCCATCGCCTTTTTTGTCTTCTCAATCCGAATCCGCCACACTGAAGTAGTAATCCGTCCACAGGCCACAGAAAGGTCCGCCCGACATGCCCCTTTACTTCGTCGAACACAAGCACACACTTGAGACGTGCCCCACACAGCAACCCCAGATGATGCAGATGCTCGGCAAGCACGTCAGTCAGCCAAACGCGGCCACCTTTGGCATCAAGATCCTCGCCGATGTCGTCCACCCGGGCGAGCACAAGATGAACATGGTGCTCGAAGCCGATTCCCAGGAACCGGTCGAGAAGTTCATGCAGCCGTTCGGCATGGTAGGCAGCGTCGAAATCAAACAGGTGTCGACCTGCGAGCAGGTCGTCGCGACGGCCAAATGCTGACGTGCTGAGATGTACCTGAGGGACCGCGACTGGTCACGACCGAACGGCGGGAGCCTGGCCCCCGCCCTTCGTCGTCGTCTGCGTCCTCTTCCCGTCGTGGGGATCGACCCGCTTAGCCGGCCAGCGGCAGCGCCTCACCCGTCTCGAGCAGCGTCTTGAGGCCGCTCAAGATCATCGGCCAGCCCACGCCGGACGACTGGTACGACTTCGACTCACCTTTGTACTCATGCACCAGCGTCAGCTTGCAGACCTCGCCCATGGGCGCGATCTCCCACGTCACTTTCGAGACATCGTCCGGGCCGCCACCATGCTCCTCGGAGACGTCGTGCTCGAACGTCTGCACAAGGCGCTTCGGCGGTTCGGCCTCGAGTATCGTGCCACGGTGCATCTGGCCGCCCTCGTTGTTCGCGTACCGATACGGTGAGCCGGCCTGCCAGTCCGACTCGACGCTGCCGCCGAAGTAGAGCTTTGTGAATTCTGAGCTGACAATCGCCTGCCAGAGCTTCTCCGGTGTTGTCTTTATGTAGAGTTCGTACACGTGCGTGGGTGCGGCCATCGTCGTCTCCTCTAGTGCTGTTCTCAGATCGCCCATCGCACGCACCCACGGCAGCGCGTACTTGCTGATCCAGCGATCCTGAATCAGCCGGATGGGCATGGGATTGAGATAGTGGAGCTTCTCCCGCCCTACCCGGCGCGTGGCCACGAGGCCCGCCGCCTCGAGCACGCGCAAGTGCTTCATTACGCCAAAGCGCGTCATCTCAGGCAGCCACGTCTCCAGCTCTGAAAGCGTCTGGCCATCACGCTCGTACAGCCGGTCTAGCAGCTGTCTTCGATACGCATCGCTCAACGCTTTGAAGACCGCTTCCACGCTGCCAATATTACGTGACTCCCCGGTCACGTGTCAACAGGCAGTCCCGCCTGGGGCGACGAGCCGGCGGTCGCGCGTGAAGGCGCCCGGCATCAAAGCCCGCCACCGCATCGCGTGATACGCTACGGACGAAATTGACCTGCCGAGGATGGGGGTGAGGGTATCAATCGCCAGATGCGGCGATCGTGGGATCTGCTTTATCTTCTCACGTTCCGCGAACTCAAGCTTCGCTACCAGGACACCATCTTCGGGTTCCTCTGGTCTCTAATCCGGCCACTCTTGCAGGGAGCGGTCCTCTTCGTCGTCCTGCGCAAGTTCATTCGCATCGACGTCCAGGACTATCACCTGGTCCTCCTGGCGGGGCTGTTTCCCTGGACATGGTTTCAGACGTCACTTCTACTCGCGGTCAGTTCGTTCGCCGGAAACGGCGCCCTCATCAAGAAGGTCTACTTCCCGCGTTTCGTGCTGCCGCTCGCGACGGTACTGAACAACGGCGTCCAGTACGCGTTCTCTATCCCGGTGCTCGTGCTGTTGCTCATCATCGGGGGGTACACGCCCAACTGGACGTGGCTTATCGGCATCCCCTATTTGATGCTCGTCGAGGCCGTGTTGATCATGGGTATCGTGCTCTTCATTGCCTCCATCGACGTGTACTTCCGTGACCTCGAGCATCTCACCGACGTCTTCGTCGGCCTGATCTGGTTCTATCTCACGCCCGTCATCTACCCCCTGTCGATCGTGCCCGCGAAGTATCATGACTGGGTGTTGCTCAACCCGATGGCATCGCTGATCGAGGGCTGGCGGGATCTGTTCCTGCACAACCAGTTGCCCGGCGCCGATATGGTCCCGGCGCTGGTCTTCGCGGCGGGCATCGCTGCGCTCGGCTCGTTCTCCTTCCGTAAGATGCAGGGAGGATTCGCCGATGCGCTCTGAGATCGGCGGGGACGTCGCGATCCAGTTCGACAACGTATCAAAGCACTACTCGCTGTCGCTCCAGAAGGAGGCGACCGACTTCAAGTCGATGTTGCTGCACCTGCCGCGCTTTCTTTCGAACGCGCGCCGTCCGTTCGTCGCCCTCGATCAAGTGAACCTGCGCGTGCGACGGGGCGAGAGCCTCGGCATCATCGGCCCGAACGGCAGCGGAAAGAGCACCACACTCCGCGTCATGTCCGGCATCACACCACCGACATCCGGCAAGGTGACGATCAATGGACGCGTGTCCGCGATGCTCGAGCTCGGGTCCGGATTCCACCCGCAGATCACCGGCCGCGAGAACGCGATCCTGAACGCGGTGCTCCTCGGCCTCACGCTGAAAGAAGCGCGATCCGTGCTTCCTCAGATCGTCGAGTTCTCCGAGCTTGGCGACTTCATCGACCAGCCGATGCGCACCTATTCCTCAGGCATGTTCTTCCGGCTCGGATTTTCGGTCGCCGTGCACGTCCAACCCGAGGTTCTGCTGATCGACGAAGTGCTCGCCGTCGGTGATGCTCAGTTTCAGGCGAAATGCATGGACCACATCCATCGCCTCCGCGCGAACGGCGTCACCATGGTTCTCGTCACACACGACATGCTCAATCTGCCGAAGTTCTGTGATCGCGGCATCCTCATCGAGCGCGGCCGGATCACGGACGAAGGAGTGCCGGCGCAGGTCGTCCATAACTACCTCGCGCGTGTTGAGGCGCTGCTCGCGCTTCGGCCCGAGCAGCAGGAAGAACTGAAGGTCGCGCAGGTGGCAACGTCATGATGGTGCGGCTCGACTTCACAGGCCGGGCGAAACACGCCGCCCGCGTCATGCGCGTCAACGCCTTCGCCGCGGCCGGAGTAACGTTCATCGCTCAGCCGGGTCCCCGCATGCCGCTCCGAGACAGTAGCATCGACGAGTTGTTCGTCGGCCGCACGATCATGTATCGCGACGACATCGCCGCCACGCTCGATGAACTCTGGCGCATCAGCAAACCCGGCGCGCTGATCCACCTCACGCTTCCCCACGCGTCGTCAGCAATCGCCGCCTCGCGCGACGCCCGGGCGCGCCCGCTGCTGACGCTCAACACATTCAACTATTACGATCCTCGCAGCAGGCCGTGGGACGCGCCGACGCCAACGGCGTTCTCGGTAGAACGCGCTCGGCTGCGTGTTGCGGGTCAACGCGGTGACGATAGCGGGCTCGCCCTCGCGCGCGGGCCACTGACGGGGTTCATCGAGAAACTCGCGAACGGCAGCCGCGGCAGCCAGTACCGTTTCGAGCGATGGTTCGCGAGCCTCTTCGGCGGCTTCGAGGAGTTCGATGTCGTACTCTCAGCCGTGAAACCAGCGCAAGCGCGTTCAATAGCGGCGGTCGTGTCCACGATCGCAACGAACGGCACGGCCGGCGAGACAGACCGATGACCGTAGAGACGAAGAAGCCCGACTTCGACCTTACCTACTCCATCGACGACTTCCATGCGGGCACGCATCGTGATTCGCAATTCCTCTACCACGCGATCGAGGAAACGATGGTCGACCTGGCGACGGACGTATCCGGTGGACGCGTTCTCGACGTGGCGTGCGGCACCGGCCGCGTCGCCATGCGCATCGCCGAGCGCGGATGCCGGTCCATCGGAGCTGAAGCATCCCTTGAGATGATCGGCGTCGGACAGTACGTCCAGCCAACGAGCACTGCTGAGATGGTGCGCAGCATCGCCGAGGAGTTGCCGTTCGCTGACGCCTCCTTCGATCGCGTCCTCTGCCAGGGCTCGCTCGACCACTTCGCCGATCCCTACGCGTTCATGCGCGAGGCGGCTCGCATCACGAAAGCTGATGGCCGCGTCGTGATCGCACTCGCCAACTTCGAGAGCGTCTCTTGCAAGCTCGGCCGGACGAGCGATCGGCTCATGCGACGTCTTGGCCGCCCGCGACCCGCCTGGCGCCCGTACTGGGAGATCCCGGAGGACCACAACGTCAAGGGCGATCTGCCCTACGTCCGCTCGCTCGGCGGCGATCACCTCGTACTGGAGCGATGCTTCGGCATCTCGCTGCTCTGGTTGTTCTCCCGCTATGGCAGCGTCCTCGACCGTCTGCCCCAGCCTGCCGCGCGCGCCATTTGGTCGGGCCTCGACCGCCTGGCGCGGCGCCGGCCGCAGCATGCCGACATGATCATCTCCGTCTGGCGAAAGCCGGGTGCGCCTCTATGGCCGACTCGCTGAACCAGGACTACGCCGCGCACGTTCCGTTTCACGTTCGTGGAGATCCCCGACTCGCCGGCCTGGGCGAACCGCGCCGCACGTGTGCGCCGCTGGTTCACGATTGCGTTTGCTGAGAGTTGGCTCGCGGCGTGGCTCTTCCGCGCGATGTTTCCGAAATACTGATCCCATACGTTGCCAGAAGGCTCATTAAATGTGATCGAAGTGAAGGGTGTTAACGATTGCACTGTAACCCATGCGACGAGGCCATCTCCAGGATCAACCAGTGTGAGCGTCCCAGCGTCGCCGTTGTTGGTTGTCACTTGAAACAACGCTCCAGTGTGATCGATCTCACCCGACAAAATGCCGCGCCCGGTTGATATTGCAAATCCAATCTTCGTCACGCCGTTTGCGAAGCTGAGTTTGAAGTTCTCTTCACCGTCCAGACCCAACTCTGGCCCAGCCACACTCCCAGGCTGATTGAAGCCAGGGCCGTCGATCCAGTTTGCGACATAGACTTCATTAATGCCGTTGTGGATTCCATTCGGCGGCGACGTAACGACCGATCCCGTGACCGGATCGGAAGCCACATTGGTCAAATGCACACCCGGACCAGGGCCAACTCCAGTGGCCCACGTCGTTCCCGATGGAAATAGGTTCGACCAAGTTATAAGAGGCGTTGACTGCCCGAAGGCAGCGATACCGGCTGCAACGTCGCTGCTTTGGCTGATGGTGAGAGCTGCCGCCGGGCCTACGACGCCCGAGACGGCAAAAGCAGCGCCGAACAGAATGGCCCTCACGTCAGCACTCCCGTTATTTCAGCGGTCAGCTCGCAATCCTCGCCTCTCTTGCGGTCGTTGCATAGGGCCAATAGGGCGCAATCGCCATTAGCGAGTCACTGACTCGATTTGCCCTTATCCGCTGTCCGACACTTGTGGCACCTAAAACGAATCCAAAGTCACGCCAGGGCGTTTGCGTGGCATTCGTTGTTTTTGACTCCGTGCGCGGTTGTCGCATGAACTGAACACTTGACTGCAAATTCCGTTCTGTTACATAAATGTCAACGGTCGTTGACATAAACGTAACAGGAGGGAAGCGTGGTCTCATACGGCGGCTTTATCCCCTATTACCGGGTCAGCACGGCAAAGCAGGGCAGGTCGGGCCTGGGTCTCGAAGCCCAGCGCCAGGCGGTCGCCAACTACTTGAATGGCGGCAAATGGCGGATCATTGCCGAGTTTACGGAGGTCGAATCCGGCAAGCGTGCTGATCGGCCGGAACTGGACAAGGCGCTGGCTGCGGCGCGTGTGCATCGGGTGCCCGTGGTTGTCGCCAAGGTGGATCGGCTCACTCGTTCCGTTTCGTTTCTTTCAAAGCTGTTGGATGCTGGCGTTGATGTCCGCTTCTGCGATTTGCCGGCTATTGAGGGACCGACTGGCAGATTCATTCTGCAGCAGATGGTAGCGGTGGCCGAACTGGAAGCGGGTCTGATTTCAAAACGAACGAAGGACGCATTGGCGGCGGCAAAACGACGGGGCAAGAAACTAGGCGGCAATCGCGGGACCACGTTGAGCAGGGCCGCACAGCGGGCAGGAGTGGCCGCAAGAAAAGACAAATCGAAAGCCCGGGCGGTCGATCTCGCACCGACCATCACCGAATTGAGGGCGGGTGGCGCGACGACACTCAGAGCTATCGCCGAGGGTTTGAATGCGAAACGGATTCCAACGGCGCGCGGTCAAGGTAAGTGGAGTGCGGTGCAAGTCGCGCGCGTTCAGGCGCATATCCCTTGAATGCGTGACTCTTTGTTGTCAGATTTCTTCTCGGCGCTGATTTGCAACTCCGGTTGGGCATCCCGCAAAAGCCCCGCGCTTGCGACACCGCGTTAAACTTGTCGTTCCGGCCTTCGACCGTCTCGATATGCCACCCCGACAAGCGGATGAGAATTATTGCGTCGGACACCCGACCGGATCGGGCATGCGAGAAGGTCTTTTGTTATGGGAACAATTTACATTAACACTAGCGGCTCTGCGACAAATTCGGGGTCAAACACAGGCTCTCCGCTCGCGGTCACGGTTGATGCCTCCTATGCGGGCGGCACGACAATTCAATTATCGGGGACCCCTGACTTGTCGGCGGTCGTGACGACAGCGGGTGACACCCAGGACGCCGTGTTTTTTACGGATGCGACAAATTCCAACCGGAAAATTTTCTGGATCACCGCGAAAGACAATGTTTCGTCACCGCGCACAATCACCGCGGACACTGCGCCGACCGGACTGACCGCTGGAACGAGCACGGGCAATATTGGAGGCCGCCAGCTTTCACCAAACTACAATCCAATTGTGGAAGCAGCTTTGCGGGCAGGCGATCAACTATTCTTTGAGAACACGCCGGCCGCGCGGGCAACAACCTATTTGACAACGCGAACGAACGGCGACAGCACCAGCGGACAGATTGTTGTTCGCGGTCCCACCCTTGCGCTCGGCACGGCGCCGACTGTCACACTTAATGTGACGAGCACCCCAAATGTAATAACCGGGGGGTCAAACACCGCTTGGACCATCCAGGATTTGGTTCTGGATCAAGACGGCGCGAGCGGCGATGCTGTCAGCATCAATGCCGGTGGATGGCTGTTCAAAAATGTGAAAATTATTGATTGCGGCGGGAGCGGCATCAATCTCAACGGCGGAATCGCCAATGTCATCGGCTGCGAAATCACGGGCTGCGGCGCGGCTGGCATCGTCGGAAACACATCACCCGCCGGATGCTTTTCCGGCAACTACATCCACGACAATACGACACACGGAATATCGCTGGCTGGCACAGCCTCCCCTAATCACGTCATTACGAACAACCTAATCGACAGCAACGCCGGAAAGGGGATTTCCCTTGCGCACAGCGGCGTCACTACGCAGGGCCATAGCACGGTCGTTGTTGGAAATACGGTTTACGGCAACGGCGATAGCGGCCTAGAGATTGCTGACGCGGATATGAATGTTTTTTGGACCAACAACATTTTTTCCACAAATACAAACCAGAACGTCAAATGGGCAGCGGGCACTGGCGAGCTGCACGGCTATCACGGTTACAACGTGTTCTATGTGCCGTCAGGAACGAACCTGACGAACGTCACGGCCAACAGCACGGAAATCACGACCGACCCGCTTATGTCGAACCCGGCGGCAGGCGACTTTACAATCCCATTCGGTTCTCCCGCAAAAGCAGCAGGCTATCCCGGCCAGTTCATGGGCGCTTCGCTTGGCTATCGCGACATCGGAGCGGTCGAACAGCCGTCTGTCCATTTTGCCGGCGTTATTGGTGGCTGACGAATGCCGACTGTGCGCAGCTAGTTCAATTCGCCAAGGTGAGTTTCAATTGGGTATTTGAACAACGGCTGAATGGGAGATTTTGATTCAAACTCTGCATCGTAACCATTAGGGGTTATGGACATCACTGCCCCCCAATCGTCTGTGCCAAGGCGCAGGCCGTTTTGTTCGTCGATCCACCACTCGCCCTGCACTTGCACGACTCCCGACAAAACCCTGACTTGCAAAACGATCCGCCCGTCCTCGTCTTTCACCTCCAATGAGTTTTCATTGTAATTCCTGTCCCAGGCTCTGGGCGCAGGAGCGACCTTCCATTCATTGCGAATATTCTCCGCCACAAACTGCGCCTTTCTGTTGCGGACTCGTGTCGAAACCATCAATCTCCCGTCAATCAATTCGATCTTAAGACCGTACTTTTCGAAAAAAGCCATGAGTGTTGGATTAGGCAATTCAAAACCAGCTTTCGAATCGCCAAACTCCACCTTGCCTTTGATTTTATGATCGGTGGCAGAGAACAACGTTCCGGTATTCGTCGGGGTTTTTTCTGGCGTCAAATAATATCCGGTTGACGCAAGTGTTACGCCAAGCGCTCCTACCGTCACCCAATATGGCAAACGTGTCAGACTGCGCAGTCCGAGAGCCGCAACCGCCAGCGCTAGCACAAGCAAAATGTATCCAGTAATTACGTATCGGCCGCCAGCTGGGAGAAGGGCGATCGCGCCAAGAAAAAGCGTTACCGCTAATACAAAGTAGACGCTCTCGATAAGCTTGACGACCGGCGAGGATGGCGAAGGCGCTGGCCGGGACGTATGGCTCATTTTAGTGGCCTGCTTCGCGGCCTCTCTTTCGGCGGCACGTCGCATTTGCCGAGTTAAGTTCACGATCCGGGACCTTATTGTTGATGCTGCAATTGGATTAGGCAGATTTAGCAAGGACGAGGGAATGACGGCAATTGTTGCGACTTGGTCGCCTGACAAAGTCATCTTAGGCGCGGACAGTAAGGAAACATCGTCGGACGAAGGTAACACTACGGCCGCCGTAACGATGAAGATTCATCAAGTTAGGGCTGACTTATTCTTTGCCCTAGCCGGAATGGTTGGCAGCGATGAAGCCAGCTTCGAAGCACGGCTGTTGGTTGAGCGCGCCTGCTGTGAAGGCGCGAGTTCCGATGAAATCCTCAAAAAGCTGGATGCAAATGTAGAAGGTCCATTGACCGACTGTGTGCGATATCATCGCGAACACCTGCCAGACGTTTTCAAGACCCATTTGCGAGGAATGATTGCCCTCGGCATCGTCGTTAGCGGAAGGTCGGGCGATGATTTATTTGTCGTTCGACGAGGGTTTAGGACGAAACTTCGCGGTAGTGACATAAAACTGCAGTTAGAGGGCCTTGTGATTTCAAATCGTTCAAACGTGCCGTTCGACTTTTGGGGCAGCGGATCATCGAAAATAGAAAAGCAGTTCTGGGCGAGGCTAACTCGTGCGCAGATTCGGGCCGAACCTGAAGCTGCCGTAAGAACGTATCTTGAGACCGCAATCGAGATCGAGCCGGATAACATCGGACCACCCATCCGGATTTTGCGACTTACCAAGGACGGGTTTGAGTGGCTTTGACTTAAGGTTGCTTTTGATTGCTTTGCGTGCCTCGATCTCGATTGCCGCAGGGGGTGAAAGTTCGCGCCCGGAGAGTCACACATTCCCATGAGTCAAATTGACTCAGTTAATTGGCCTGAGAGCGTCTGCGCCATGCGAGCAAACCCAGCATGCCGAGCCCGGTCGCGAAGAGCGGGAAAGCGGCGGGGAGTGGCGTTGGTCGCAACACTGCATCGTCAACTTCTATGACCAGCCCTCGTGGCTCGGATATTAGCGGGCCAGTCTGCGGGTCGAATGGCAAGCCAGCGGGTTCTATTTCTGGAGCGTCAATCAACGTGCGAATAATCATCCACGATTGTCCCGCGGGGATAAAAAGGGAAATAGGCCGGAGGGCAAACCGAAAACTCCACCGGGGGCAGCTACTTCTCCTGCGGAGATGCCGAGGTATTGGAAGTTCTCATCGGGCGAAAAAAAGATATCCACCTGAGCGCGGAAGAAAGTTGTGTGGGTCGGTGCGCCGCAAATAGCGACGCTGACGCAGGTATTCGCCACCTCGTAATAAGCGTTTCCAACGCCGGGAGCCCCAGACAACTGAATGAATGATGTTCCGAACGAGAGTCGCTGGTACCGTCGTCGCTAGCCCCGAAGTACTGCCGATCATCAATGAGCCAAATAGCACGAAGTATCCTGCAAACAGTCGTATCCCCACGGATTAGCCCTCCAGGCTTTCGAGGACATCGCATCCCTTGGTTGTAGCGGTAGTCAACTACTCACTTGACTTGCGCACGGGCATGTTCATTGTTTGTTCCCATGCTGGGCCACACCAAAGCAACGCTCCTGCGGCACTCAATTTCGTTCGCGCTGATCGGGGTGCGTCTGTGGGGCAAGAAGCTGAAGCTCAGTGATGAAGAGCGGCTAGCGATTGCTGACGAGACAATCAAAGAGCTGCGCCGCTACGGCGGATGGCGCGATCTAGATGATGAGTTGGAAATTCAACGGGGCATTCGACGCCCCGGAAGTAAGTCGTAACATCACGGAGTCACGACCAACGCGTGACGCGAGGCAAGTCTCAGCAAATCTCTATCGTGTAAACCCGTTGATAATCTGCTCGCCCATTTCGATGACCTTTTCGGTGTAGCGACCTGAGGTCATAACATAATCGACACCCGCTACCACGCACACGATCGTCACGACGATTCCCAATGCGCGCATCGGTTTCCTCCGGCTTTCATTCCCTTCTTCGATTTGAATTGAACGGCTCCAGTCACAGCTATGTCCGCGAGCGCGACTGGAGCCGCCAGCCTCGGAGGTTCGCCGCATCTCCTGGCGACCGCAGCCTAACAATGCTGTTGAGTCGTGTCATTAGTCCGCACACACCTCAACTAGCAGCCTTATCGAGCGCTTCGCGCCCTCATCCTCAATTCGTGCGAACGCCTCTACGAACCGGGCAGCATAGGGTTGTGCATAGAGTGACAACGCCTCCTCGTAGGGAGAGCGTCTGGCATCGCGAGCAGCGTCTACGCCGACAAAGAATGCGTGGGCTGGTAAGTTCAGAAATTGAGCGAGGACTTGGAGCCTGCTTGGCGAGATACGATTGGCACCGTTCTCGTATTTTTGCACTTGCTGAAAGGTAACGCCTATCGCACCAGCTAACTGCGTCTGCGACATTCCCCGAGCGCGTCGCCACAGCAAGATATTCCTGCCGACGATAATGTCGGTCCTTTCTGGTTTTCGACCTTCCTTTTTAGCCATTGGAGACCCCTTCGGTCAGGCCGGGCTGCTTGCAAATGCGGCCCGGCCAAATCGTTACGGGCTCTGTGCGGTTCACTCTTTCGCGGAGCAAGCCAATCCACCTTCGCGTTATTAACTCGCAAATTATACACCACCAATCGCCGTCCAGTGGATGGGCGCTCGATTGGAAGGCATGCTCCTTGGCGTGCGACTTTTCAGGGCGTGAGCTGGGTCACGTATGAATTAGGGGAGCAGTAGGAAAAAGCTACTGCTCCCCTAGAGCGCGTCCCTTGTGCGGCGAAACGGGACAGAGCACGTGATGTCAATGCAACACGCATGCCAATGGTTCCCGTTGGCGCTCAGTTCACAATTCACAATATGCACTGGGCTACGTGTTCTAGGTTTATTGGCTGAACCCCCGGGGGTTAGAGGACTGTCGTTCGACGAGGGGGCCCGTTTGCGGTTTTGGAAGCTACAGCGATGACCGCACAGATGACTGGGAAGAGCTGCTCTATCGGTGAACCAAAAAACAGAACGGCCAAGCCGGCCCAGGGACGTACTTGCGGCCGACTCGACCGTCCGACGGTGGCGAGCAAGTGGGATAAGCCCGCCGCGTATCATATCAGACGACCTAAACAGAATATCTGCTAGTTACTGCAGGTTGTTTCAGGGCGTTTGCCCACAGTTCCCTGCACACATTATGGCCGCCGGGCTGGTGGCCTTAACGCCTGGGGCATCGCAAACGCGGCCCGGTTTCCTTCATTAAAAAACTGCCCCGGCCTGCGGGGAGGTCGGGGCCTAATCTGACACTCGGTACGCTGCGGCTTGGGGAAAGGCGTACGCGTCAGAGTCGCCCCGGCCACGGGGCAAGCTGACTTCGGGGTCCGTTGATTGCGGAAAGCACCCAAAACACGTCAGCACACAACTACAAGATAGAACAAAGCATCGGACTTAGCTCGAACTTCTTAGCCACCGTACTGGGCTATTTCGATGACCGCACAGGTGCCTGCATTGACGGGCCGGGCTGCGCAAATGCGGCCCGGCTCTTCAGAACGTGCAATAGATGGGCTTAAACTGAGGCGCGCCTAGTTCAGCGTAACAGCTCGAAGCTCAAATGAGCGGTGTTTCGGTCTCGTGCCGCACGAGGCTAGGCCGCATGATTGTTCGACTACCCACCGTGACACGTCGAGACCGCCAAATGAGACGGTCGCCGTCGTCGCTGCACAAAAATTCGTAGGCTACGCTTTCGCAGGCTGGGGCTTCACCCGTCAGCCGCATTTCCTTACCGCAGGTGGGGCAAATTAGAGGAAATACCTTGCGCATAAAAAACAGCTCCCGTCCTTACACGTGACGGCCTAGCTCAACGTGGGCAACCCCAGTAAGTTCCCAAGCAGCGTAGCGCGGCCAGTCTCGTGGACGAAGCGTCGCCGGTTAAGCGGAAGGAAGTTAATCGCCGCCCGGTGACTCATGGATTCGTTTTGCGTTGGCCAGTGTCAGACAGCGGGCGTGGGGATAGCGATTCAGTGACTCGCTAATGGCGAATGCGCCCTAAGTCTTATTTGGCTCAAGGTAGATGATCCGCCTTTCGCCTTCCCAGACTTCGAGCGGCGTATTCTTTAACTGTGCAGCGGCTTGTTTGATTGCGGCGTCGTCGTCTTCGCACTCGATCACCTCGGGCGGATCAGTGATCCGACCACTTTTCAGCGTGTAGATGCGATAGGCCGCGCCCATGTCCCCCGCTTTCCGCAGTGTATCTGAGTATGCACTGGATTGGCTCGATGGGTAGTCGCAGAGTGTTGCCAGCCCGTCGTGTATGTCAGAACGCGTCGCGAACGTTCTGCTACCGCTTTGCTACCCAACTGCCTGATACGTGACGCAACGAGGCAGTACGAGGGCAGGGTGCAAGCGTGAAAAGTGTCTGATTTTATGGACTTCGTGATACGTCGCGTTACAGAACGAAACGGTAATTAGCGAATTTCAAGACCGGTGCCTTCAACCACTCGACCACCTCTCCGAGGCAAATGACGTTGTCAGCTATCTCGTTCGCAAACGCCGTGATCCTCGCGTTTATGACCGCCTTACTGGCCTGTTCGTTTGCGGGCGTGTTTCTGAGCGTTCCGGGGCGTGGCGTCAACGGGCGTCGTCAATGACATGGTGCGGAGATTAATGCGGGAGGGACGGCGCAGGCTGGGAGTGTTGCGGCACTGCTTCCTACGCCGTCACCCGCAACCTCCGGGCAATGCCCGGCCGCCGCGGGAGCGAAGCTGTATGATTCTACGGACGCCGACAAGGCGCGGTCCGCGCTGGCGGCAGTCACCGCGGGACGAGCGTTGACGGCCAGATACACGACCTGCACCCGGACGGTCGGGGGGCCAGTTGGTGTCCCACCATCATTTTGCCACGACAGAACGCTTGAATTGCCCAGATTTCAGGGCGGCGAGGGGAATAGTTTCCTTGTTATTCACCAGCCGGTCCATGTGCCGTTTGCAGAGACGGCACAGTCGGATATCGTTTGTGTGACGGCGTGGGGCCGTGCGGCGATGCCGCAAGAGCGTTTTTTCGTGCGTGGCACCCTGAAAACGGGCGCGACGTCGCGGCGGACGACGGGGACTGAATGGGGATCGGCCATAGCCGGCTAGCGCTTTGCCGCATCGCGCCCAGTTTGGCGCTCGCGGGTGCGTGCCTTGCACTGGCGAATTGCTCGCCGTCGGCCAAATTCGCCGGAATAGATCCGAGATTTGGCGTCGCCTCGAGCGAACGCGTCGTCGATCACGGGCGATCCGGTGCCGAAGGGCGGCGGCGTCTATCGCATGGGCAAGCCCTATCAGGTCGCAGGGCGCACCTACGTGCCCGAGGACGGGCCCGGCTATGTGACCGAGGGACTGGCCTCCTGGTATGGCAACGATTTCCACGGGCGCCGCACCGCCAACGGCGAAGTCTACGACATGGAGGGGCTTTCGGCGGCCCATCCGACCTTGCCGATGCCGTCCTATGTTCGCGTCACCAACCTCTCAAATCATCGCTCGATCATTCTGCGCGTGAACGACCGCGGGCCCTATCACGGCAATCGCGTCGTCGATGTCTCGAAACGCGCCGCGCACCTGCTGGGCTTCCACGGCAACGGCGTTGCGCGGGTGCGCGTCGAATATGTCGGGCCGGCCTCGCTCGACGGGTCCGACGATCATCTGCTCGCCGCAACGTTGCGCGAAGGCCAGCCGGCGCCCTCGCCGTCGCTGGTGATGCTTGCCTCATCGCGGCCGTTCCTGCCGCAGACGGCGAGCGCGTTCGCCGGTCATTCGCGGCGAGGTGCCGATGCCATCCGATCGCCCCTACACATTGGGTGAGGCGAGCGCGAGCGGCATCGGCTGCATCCTTCGACGACCGTTTCGGTGGGTCCCCGGCGACGCCAGTCCGATCGTCATTTATGACGCGCTAGCCGTTTCAGTCTGAGTTCGTATCGCCAGGCCGGCCAAAGTCATTGTGGCCGCGTTGATTTGGCTTTAGCATGTCTCGTTGTGAGGGCTCGCCGGTGCTGGTAAAACGGCGGCGCCGATTGCTGACGCTCGGATAATGATTTCTGTTGATATTGCAGCTACTTAGGGACAAATGATGAAGCGCAATACGAGCCGCGCCGGATACGTCTTGCGGCGGCATGGCCTCGTCGCGGTGCTGCATGCTGGCAGTCTTTCGCCCTCGGCGCAGGCGATGCGATTGCCGCGAATAATTCCGTCACGGGCCAGAAGAAAGAAGAGTTCCAGACCGCCGCGCCCTACGCCATTCTGCTCGACGCCGATAACGGCACGGTGCTGTTTGAGAAGAACGCCGATACGCCGACGCCGCCGTCGAGCCTCGCCAAGCTGATGACGGTCGAGCTCGTGGCCAATGAAATCGTTCAAGGCCGGCTTAAGCTCGATGACCGAATTCCTGATCAGCGAGGATGCCTGGCGGCGCGGCGGCGCGCCGTCGCACACGTCGAGCATGTTCGCGCCGCTCAACAGCCGGGTCACGGTGCAGAATCTGTTGCAGGCAGTCGTCATCCAGTCGGCCAACGACGCCTGCATCGCGCTGGCGCAGGGCATTTCCGGCAACGAGACCGCGTTCGCAATCCAGATGAATGCGCGCGCGCGCGAACTCGGGCTGACGCACTCGAATTTCACCAATTCGACCGGCCTGCCGGATCGCGGCATGCAGGCCTCGGTGCGCGATCTCGCCAGGCTTGCTCGCCACCTCATTCGCACCTATCCGCAATTCTACGGCTACTACGCGGAGAAGGAATTCACCTGGAACAAGATCCGCCAGTTCAACCGCAATCCGCTGCTGGCGATGAACATCGGCGCCGACGGGATGAAGACCGGCTTCACCAATGACGGCGGCTACGGTCTCGTCGGCTCGGCGATCCAGAACGGCTGGCGGCTGATCGTCGTCGTCAATGGCCTGAAGAGCGACAAGGAACGCGGCGACGAAGGCAAGCGGCTACTCGAATGGGGCTATCGCACATTCGCGGCGCGGCTTCTGTTTGCCGAGGGCCAGACCGTCGGCGAAGCGAAGGTCTATGGCGGCGAGAAAGGCAGCGTGCCGCTTGTGGGCCCGGGCGCGATCAACATCATGGTGCCGCGAAACATCAGTGAACGGATCGTTGCGCGAATCGTCTACACCGGCCCGGTGCATGCGCCGATCGAGCAGGGACAGCCGATCGGCAAACTGCGCGTGAGCCGCGGCGATATCGTGGCGCTGGAAGTGCCCCTCAGCGCCGGCGAAAGCGTCGGACGCGGCGGCGTGACCGGACGGGCGTTCGACGCAGCGTCGGAGCTGGTCATCGGGCTTTTTCGCCGGACCAGCCAGAAGTAAATAGTCCCGGAAAAATTTGGCCGCGCACGGCGGCTCTGGATCGATTGCAATGCGCGGTCGATTTATCACGTTTGAGGGTGGGGAGGGGACCGGCAAGTCCACCCAGGCCGCGCTGCTGGCGCAGCGTCTGCGCGGCTTTCTCATCCAGGTGGTGCTGACGCGCGAGCCCGGCGGCTCGCCCGGCGCCGAAGTCATCCGGCACGTTATTCTCTCCGGCGCGGCGAAGCCGTTCGGACCGGAGGCCGAGGCGATTCTGTTCGCGGCCGCGCGGGCAGATCATCTGCAGGCCACAATCCAACCCGCGCTGGAAAAGGGGTCCTGGGTCGTGTGCGATCGCTACATCGATTCAACGCGCGCCTATCAAGGCGCGGTCGGCAACGTCGATCCGCGTCTCATCCAAGGGCTCGAGCGGTTGACGGTCGGCGACGTCGTGCCGGATTTGACATTCATTCTCGACATCGATCCGCACGTAGGACTTGCACGCGCTGCCGAACGCCGCGGACACAATGGCAGCGATCGGTTCGAGCGCGAGTCGCTGGAATTTCACGAGCGACTGCGTGAAGCCTATCGTGACATTGCAGCGAAGAATCCTGCGCGCTGCGTTCTGATCGATGCGGACGCCAGCAAGGACGCCGTCGCCAAGGCGATCTGGACCGAGGTCGACCGCAGATTTGATCCCGCGACCGCGCCTGCCGCGTTTGAGGACGTGTGATGGCCGCCGGCAAATCGGATTCGCGCAGCATCGAGCCGCCCCATCCGCGCGAAAATTTTGCGCTCTACGGTCATGCCGCCGCTGAACAACAATTCCTTTCCGCTTACGCAGACTGGCCGCATGCCGCATGCCTGGCTTATTGGTGGCGAACAGGGGATCGGGAAGGCGACGCTTGCCTACCGCGTGGCGCGGTTCGTCCTTGCACATCCCGACCCGAATTCGGCCGAGGTGCACGCGGCAAACAATTTGTCGGTGCCATCCGACAATGCTGTTGCACGCCGTATCGTGGCGCAATCGCATAGCGATCTGCTGGTGCTGGAGCGCACGCTGAACGACGCGGGCAAGCTGCGCACCGAAATCGCGGTCGACGACGTGCGCCGCACGGTCGGCTTTTTCGGGTCGACCGCAGGCGAGGGCGGCTGGCGCGTCTGCATTGTCGACAGCGCGGAGGAACTCAACCGTGTTGGCGCCAACACGCTGCTGAAAATTCTGGAAGAGCCGCCGACGCGCGCGATTGCTGCTCGTGGTGAGCCACGCGCCGGGCCGGCTGCTGCCGACGATCCGCTCGCGCTGCCGGCGGCTGATGTTGCGGCCGCTCGACGGACGAAGATGTCTCCGCTGCAGCCGCTGCCGCACTCGAGTATCTCGGCCGACGATCCGCAATTGCAGCGCGCTGTTTCGCTGGCTGAGGGCAGTGTCGGCCGCGCTATTGCGCTTTACGACGGGACGTTGCTGGCGCTGCGCGAACGGATCGCAGGGTCTGCTCGCAAGACTGCCCGACGTCGATCCGCAGGCGCTGCACGCACTTGGCGACAGCCTCGGCCGCGCCGACGATGGCGCGATGGCGACGTTCACCGATGCGGTTCGGCGCTGGCTCGGCGATCAGGTCGAACGCGGCGATGAAACCCGCAAGCTCGCTCAATTCGCCGAAGCCTGGGATAAGATTCAACCGTGCGGCGGCGGATGTAGATATTTTTAATGTCGAGCGCAAGCCGCTGGTATTTTCGACATTCGGCTTGCTTGCCGAGGCGGCGCGCGGTTGATACCAAGCGACGCGCTGAACCTGCGCTTTCATTCCGACAATCTCGCACAGCTCATAACACCGACAAATGACGACGAAACCTCGCTATTACGTCACGACCGCCATCGCCTATCCGAACGGCGCGCCGCATATCGGCCACGCCTACGAAGCGATTGCGACCGACGCGATTGCGCGTTTCATGCGGCTCGACGGCTACGACGTGTTCTTCCTGACCGGCACCGACGAGCACGGCCAGAAGATTCAGCAGACCGCCGCGCGGGAAGGCATTACCGCGCGCGAACTGGTCGAACGCAACGTGCCGCGCTTCCAGGCCATGGTCGAGCGGATGAACTGTTCGAATGACGACTTCATCCGCACCACGGATGCGCGTCATTACCGCTCGTCGACCGCGATCTGGCAGCGGATGGAAGCCAACGGCGACATCTATCTGTCGAAATACGCCGGCTGGTATTCGGTGCGCGACGAGGCCTATTACGCCGAAGACGAAACCGCGGTGAACGAGCACAGGCGTGCGGCATCGCCACCAAGACCGGCACGCCGGTCGAATGGGTGGAGGAGGAGAGCTATTTCTTTCGCCTCTCGGCCTATCAGGACAAGCTGCTCGAGTTGTTCAAGCGGCCCGATTACGTGCTGCCGCGCGAGCGCCTCAACGAAGTCGAGAGCTTCGTGCGCGGCGGCCTGCAGGATCTGTCGATTTCGCGCACGACGTTCAATTGGGGCGTGCCGGTGCCCGGCAATCCCAAGCACGTCATGTATGTGTGGGTCGATGCGCTGACCAATTACATCACGGCGGCGGGCTATCCCGACACCGAGAGCGAAAAATTCAAGAAATACTGGCCGGCGGATCTCCACGTCATCGGCAAGGACATCGTGCGCTTCCACGCGGTCTATTGGCCGGCGTTCCTGATGTCGGCCGGCATCGAGGTGCCGCGGCGGATTTTCTCGCACGGCTTCCTGTTTAACCGCGGCGAGAAAATGTCGAAGTCGGTCGGCAACGTGGTCGATCCGTTCACGCTGGCCGACGCCTACGGCGTCGATCAGGTGCGCTATTTCTTCCTGCGCGAGGTGCCGTTCGGCCAGGATGGCAACTACAACCACGAGGCCATCGTCAACCGCATCAACGCCGATCTCGCCAACGATCTCGGCAATCTGGCGCAGCGCTCGCTGACCATGGTCGCGCGCCAGTTCGACGGCAAAGTGCCGACGCCGGGACCATTCACCGACAACGACAAGGCGATCCTGGCGCAGGCCGACGCGATGATCGGCAAGGCGCGCGAGGCGATGAAGACGCAGCAGCTGCATCAGGTGCTGGCCGCGGTCTGGGCGGTGGTCGCGGAAGCCAACCGCTATTTCGCGGGCGAAGCGCCGTGGGCGCTCGCCAAGACCGATCCGCAGCGGCAGGGCACGGTCCTTTACGTCACGGCGGAAGTCCTGCGGCAGATCGCGATCCTGGCGCAGCCGTTCACGCCGGAAGGTGCCGGCGAAACTGCTCGACCTTCTCGGCGTACCCGCCGGACGCAGCGGCAGTTTTCGATACTCGGCGGCGCAAGCGCGGATCGCGGCCGGGACGCGCGTTGCCGGCGCCCGCGCCGGTATTCCCGCGCTACGTCGAGCCGACTGCGGCCGCGGCTGGCTGATGCGATGCTGATCGACAGCCACTGCCATCTGGATTTTCCGGATTTCAGCCGACGATCTCGACGGCATTGTCGGCGCGCGCGCGCGACGCCGGCGTCGCGCGCATGGTCACGATCTCGACGCGGATCAGCGACAGCACGACGCGCTGTTGGCAATCACCAAGCGCTTCCCGGACGTGTTCTGCTCGGTCGGCACCCATCCGCACCACGCGCATGAAGAACTCGATATCGGCACTGCCGACATCGTGGCGCGCACGCGCGATCCAGCCGTTGTCGCGATCGGCGAAGCCGGTCTCGACTATTTCTATGACAACAGCCCGCGCGAGGCGCAGGAACGCGGCTTTCGCAATCACATCGCCGCGGCGCGCGAAACCGGATTGCCGCTGGTGATCCATACGCGCGATGCCGACGACGACACGGCAAAAATCCTGGAGCAGGAAATGGGGAAGGGCGCCTTCCCCGCCGTGCTGCATTGTTTCACCGGCGGTCCGGAACTGGCGCGCCGCGCGATCGAACTCGGGCTCTATATTTCCTTCACCGGAATCCTGACGTTCAAGAAATCGGAAGAATTGCGCGCGATCGCGGCTAGCCTGCCGGCCGACCGCATTCTGGTCGAGACCGATGCGCCGTACCTCGCGCCGGGAAAATTTCGTGGCAAACGCAACGAGCCTGCCTATGTGACGGAGACGGCAAGAACGCTGGCCGAAGTCCGCGGGGTCTCGCTGGAAGAGATTTCACGCCAGACGACGGAAAATTTCTTCAGACTGTTTTCGAAGGTTCCGCGGCCAACCTAAGCCGTTGTGTACGATATGGATAAGTTATGTCGAAGAGTTCAACGCATCTTATGAGCCTGCGCGTCACCATACTGGGCTGCGGCAGTTCGAGCGGCGTTCCACGGCCGGCGCTTGGCTGGGGCGCGTGCGATCCGCTCAATCCGAAGAACCGGCGGCGCCGCTGTTCGATTCTGGTCGAGAAATCCGGCGCCGATGGCAAGACGCGCGTCCTGGTCGACACATCGCCGGATTTGCGCGAACAGACTGCTGTCGACCGACGCCGACTGGCTCGATGCCGTGTTCATCACCCACGAGCATGCCGACCACACCCACGGCGTCGACGATCTGCGCAGTTTCTTCCTGCACCAGAAACGCCGGCCTCGACATCTATCTCGACGAGCCGACCGCGCAAGGTGATGTTCCACCGCTTCAACTATTGCTTCGTCACGCAGCCCGGCAGCAACTATCCGCCGATCGCCAACGAGCACCGGATCTACGCCGGGCCACGCCGGTCACCATTGACGGCGCCGGCGGCGCCGATCACGGTGATGCCGTTCCTGCAGGACCACGGCGATATCGCCTCGCTCGGGCTTCCGGTTTGGCAGGCTGGCGTATTCGAGCGACGTCAACGGACTGCCGGACGAAAGCCTGCCGGCGCTGAAGGACCTCGATGTCTGGATCATCGACGCCTTGCGCTATCGGCCACATCCGAGCCATTTCAGCGTCGACGACGCGCTGAGCTGGATCAAGCAGATGGCGCCCAAGCGCGCCATCCTGACCAACATGCATTCCGATCTGGATTACGAGGAACTGCACGCGCGGCTGCCGGCAAACGTCGAGCCGGCCTATGACGGGATGCAGATTGATCTTGGAGTGAAATGCCACGAATATCCATAGAATTTTCAGTAATTTCCGGCAGTCTGCTAAGATCATGTATTCAGCTCCGGATCAGATCAAATATTCCATAATATGTCTTATGCGAATCCGACTGGTGCAGGCTGTGGATGGACGGCAGCGTCGACGTCGCGGCGTTAGGCCCCGTTTGCTAGCGTCCTGCGGCAATCCAAGGAAAGCGCACGCATGACCCCGTCACGCGACATTGCCCGGCTCATCGAGATCATGGCCGCGCTGCGGACGCCTGGCACCGGCTGTCCGTGGGACCTCGAGCAGACATTCGCGACGATCGCACCTTACACGCTCGAGGAGGCTTACGAGGTCGCCGACGCGATCGGCCACGACAACCTCGACGACCTGCGCGAAGAACTCGGCGACCTCCTTCTGCAGGTCGTGTTCCATGCCCGCATGGCGCAGGAGCAAGGTGCCTTCGAATTTGACGACGTCGTCGCAGGCGATTACGCAAAAGCTCATTCGCCGGCATCCGCATGTGTTTGGCGACGCCGAGGCCAGGGCGGCCGGCGAGGTCAAAGGCCTGTGGGAGAGATCAAGGCCGAAGAAAAGGCCGAGCGCGCGGCGCGGCAGGGCCGGAAGGCCGAACAGACTGGCGCGCTGTCGGGCAGTGCCGGTGGCCCTGCCCGCACTCAGCCGCGCGCAGAAGCTGCAGGACAAGGCCAGCAAGGTCGGCTTCGACTGGAACGATCCGCGCGCGGTGCTCGCCAAAATCCGCGAGGAGGCCGACGAGATCGAAGAAGCGCTCTGAGGCAGGCGATAGAGCAGCGGCGATCGGCGAAGTCGGCGATCTGATGTTCGCCATGGTCAATCTGGCGCGGCATCTCGACGGCGATGCCGAGGCGGCGCTGCGCGCGACCAACCACAAATTCGAGCGGCGCTTTGCGTCGATCGAGAGCGCGCTCACCCAGCAAGGCCGCAAGCCGACCGATGCGACGCTGGCGGAACTGGACGGGCTTTGGGAAGCGGCCAAGCGCGCCGAACGGAAATGACGTTCCTATTGCGTCGCCTCGGATGCCGCGACGGGGCCACATCGACCCCGCCGCTAACTTCACCTGCTGCCTGTCAATTCACTGAACACCATTTGCTGCGAAAGCTTCCTTTGCCTTCGGTGACACCAAGAATTTGATGAACCCTTCGGCTGCGTCGCGTTGCGAGGTTTTCGCCATCAGTATGGCGGTGTACGCAAGAGAACTCTGAAACTCAGCCGGCAACGGGCCAAGGAGCTTTATACCGGGCGTGGTGGCGATAAGCGGTATCGTACCCGCTGCCATATCGTTACCTTTGCCCTTCAAGACAGGTCCGAAAATCCCAAGGGGCGTCGTGCGCACGATCTTGGGCTTGAGTGTTTCGGCGATACCCAGCCGCTCAAGGACCCCTGCAAAGGCCTCTCCCGATTTAACGCTGTTGAAGACAAGCAGGTCTGCACCAAGCAGAGTGTTCTTGAATTTTTCAACAGACGAAATGGCGTCGCGAAATAGCTAGTGCGGCGCGGCCTTCGCGCTGGGCTCCCGGTGACATCGGTGACGCGCTCCGGGCCGAACTTCGCGGTGAGAACGCCGGCCTTGGCCGGGTCGACACGCACCGTCATCGCCAGATGGCCGTCCTCCGCGACGGATTTCTCGCAGCACCTCGGCATTCCGATAGAGCCAGCTCGCGCCGGCGCCATCGGCGGCATCGATCGACACTTCAAACGTCGTGCGCGTTTCGGCGATGCGCGCTTCGATCAGGTCCTTGAGGGCATCGATGCCCTCCCCGGTCAGCGCCGAAACGAGCAACGGCGGCGGCGATTTTCGTTGCGCGAGATTGCGTCAGCGCGCTCCATGTTCGGCTGCGGACAGCCGATCGGCCTTGTTCCAGACCTCAATGACGGTCCCGGCGGCAAGGTCGATCCCCAGTTCCTTCAACACCGTATCGACGTCGCTGGATTGCGCTTCGGTGTCGCTGTGCGACACGTCTCTCACATGCAGGATGAGATTGGCTTCGATGACTTCTTCGAGCGTGGCGCGGAATGCCGCGACCAGCATGGTCGGCAGATCAGAAATAAAACCTACCGTGTCAGACAGAATGACGCGCGCGCCGTGCGGCAGATCGATCGCACGCAATGTCGGGTCGAGCGTCGCGAACAGCATGTCGGCGGAGAGCACCGTCGCGTCCGTCAGCCGGTTGAACAGTGTCGACTTGCCGGCATTGGTGTAGCCGACCAGCGCGACGATCGGATACGGCACCCGCTTGCGGCTTTCGCGATGCAGATGGCGGGTTCGCTTGACGCCCTCAAGTTCCGGCTTGATGCGCGCGATGCGTTCGCCGATCAGGCGGCGGTCGGTTTCGATCTGCGTTTCGCCGGGACCGCCGAGGAATCCGAAGCCGCCGCGCTGACGTTCAAGATGCGTCCACGATCGGACAAGGCGGCTGCGCTGGTAGGTCAGGTGCGCGAGCTCAACCTGCAGCGCGCCTTCGCGGGTCCGCGCGCGCCGTCCGAAAATCTCCAGAATGAGACCGGTGCGATCGAGAACCTTGGCGTTCCAGGCCTTTTCGAGGTTGCGCTGCTGCACCGGCGACAGGGCGCAGTCCATCACGACGAGGCCGGCCTCGAACGTTCTCACCAGACCGGCGATTTCGTCGACCTTGCCCTTGCCGATGTACGTCGCCGGCCGGATCGCCGACAGCGTCACCAGGCCGCTGTCGACGACGTCGAGATCGATTGCCTGAGCGCAAGACCGACGGCTTCGTCGAGCCTCGCCTCCGGTGAACGGACGGATTCGGCGCTCCGACTTCGAGGCGCTTCGCCGCCGCGCACACTGCGGCGCGCGTTCGCGCAGGTACGGACCGATGACGACCGCGCGGCCGACGGCACCCTCGGACTTTTTGGACTGGCGCGTCGGCTACGTTTTTGCGGCGCGGCTCCAATCAGGCCTTTTCCTCAACCACTGCGTCTTCGGCGCCCTCGAACAACTGAATCGGATGCCCCGGCATGATGGTCGAGATCGCATGTTTGTAGACGAGCTGGGAATGCCCATCCCGCCGCAGCAACACACAGAAATTATCAAACCAGGTGACGACGCCCTGCAGTTTGACGCCGTTCACCAGAAAGATCGTAAGTGGAATTTTGTTTTTGCGGACATTGTTGAGGAAGGTGTCTTGTAAGTTTTGTGGACGCTCAATTGCCATGGCCGTTGTTCCGTTTCTTTTAGCGGGTTCCAGCCTCATCTCTTGTTGTTGCTCGAAACGCCGCCCCAGGCACGGCGCCGACAGGAACCCTAAAATACCAACAGGCGACATGCATTAGATGGCACAGGGACTGCAGCGTGCAAGTCTCGCAGAAGTCGCGCGGCGTGCCAGCTGAATCCGCCGATCTGATCTGTCAGGAGCTTTCAACGTGGCGATGAAAATCGCGGCGCAAAGCGGTCGCGATCGGGCCGGGACGGCCAGAACCGATGGTATGACCGTCAATCTTGACGACCGGAAGCACGATTTGGCTCGCCGCGGTGACAAAGGCCTCCCGTGCAGCATAGGCCTGCTGCACTGTGAATGGGCGTTCTTCGATCACGAGATTGTGTGCAGATAAGACGTCGAACAGGACGGTGCGGGAAATGCCGCGCAGAATGGCGTTATCGGCCGGCCGCGTCATCACCTTGCCGTCGGCCGTGACGATCCAGGCGTTCGACTGACGCTCCCTCGGTCACGAATCCGTCCCGGTCGACGAACCAGGCCTCGCGCGCGCCCTTTTCGCGGGCTGCCTGTTTGGCGAGCACGTTCGGCAACAGCGAGACCGATTTGATGTCGACGCGCGCCCAGCGGCTCTCCGGGACGGTAATGACCGCGACGCCGCTGCGCCGCCTCGCGTTCGCCGCGCGACGGATCGATCGTGCGCGCCGTGACGACGACGCTCGGCGGACGTACCTGGCGCCGGAAACGCGTGATCGCGCCGCGCCACGCCGCGCGTGACCTGCAGGTAGACGATGCCGTTGGTGACATGATTGCGCGCAACGGTCTCGTGCAGGACGACCGACAGCGCCGTCAGGCTCATCGGCATGGTCGATCCTGAGTTCGCGCAGCGAACGGCCGAGCCTCTCCATGTGCCGCCGTTCGTCGATCAGCCGGCCTGCCCTCACCTCGCAGACTTCATAGACGCCGTCGGCGAACTGATAGCCGCGATCTTCGATGTGCACGCTCGCGTCGCGATGCGGGACATAGCGGCCGTTCACATAGGCAATACGGGACATGGGACAGATTTGAGCGCGCGATTAGTCGATTTCGAGCGCTTTGAGCTTGCGATGCAGCGCCGAGCGCTCCATGCCGACGAACTCGGCGGTGCGCGAAATATTGCCGCCAAAGCGGTTGATCTGCGCGCGCAGATATTCGCGCTCGAACGCTTCGCGCGCCTCGCGCAGCGGCAGCGCCATCAATTGCTCGCCGCCATTTCCGCCCGGCATGCTCGGCACCATCGAACCGACGTCCTGCGGCAGCATGTCGGCGGTGATTTCGGTATCCGGTTCGCCGCCCGCCAGGATCAGCAGACGCTCGACGTTGTTGCGCAGCTGGCGGACGTTTCCCGGCCAGTCGTGCGATTGCAGCACGGCCATCGCGTCCGGCGCTATCTTGCGGACCGGCAGACCGGTGGACTGCGAAATCTGCTCCATGAAATATTGCACGAGCTCGGGAATATCGTCCCGCCGTTCGGCGAGCGGCGGTACGCGCAGCGGCACCACCGACAGCCGGTGATAGAGATCTTCGCGGAAGCGGCCGGCGGCCACTTCAGCCTCGATATTCCGGCTGGTGGAGGACGCGATGCGAACATCGACAGAGACTTTGGTCGTGCCGCCGACGCGCTGGAAGGTCTGGTCGATCAGAACACGCAAGATCTTGTTCTGCGTCTCGCGCGGCATGTCGGCGATCTCGTCGATGAACAACGTGCCGCCGTGCGCTTCCTCGAGCGCACCAACCTTGCGGCTGTCAGCGCCGTTGATCCGTTCGCTGCCGAACAATTCTACTTCCATATAATCCGGCGTAATCGCCGCCGCATTGATCGCGACAAACGGACCGTTCGAGCGGCTCGACAGGGCATGAATGGTGCGCGCGGTGAGTTCCTTGCCGGCGCCCGACGGACCCATCGACCAGGATGCGGCTGTTGGTCGGCGCGATCTTCTCAACCGTCTGCCGCAATTGATTCATGGCGGCCGAGCGGCCGACCAGTTTGCCTGCAGCCGGCGCCAATCTGCGTGAGTTCCTGAACCTGCCGCTTGAGCCGCGAGGCCTCCAGTGCACGATCAGCGACCAGCACAAGTCGATCCGCCTTGAACGGCTTTTCGATGTAGTCGTAGGCGCCTTGCTTGATTGCCGCGACAGCGGTTTCGATATTGCCGTGGCCCGGATATCATCACGACCGGCAGGTTCGGATATTCCTGCTTGATCGTGTCGAGCAACTGCAGCCCGTCGACCTTGCTGCCCTGCAGCCAGATGTCGAGGAACACCAGGTTCGGCCGCCGCGAACGGATGGCCGCCATGCGCATCATCGCTGTTGGCCGCCGTGCGCGTTTCGTGGCCTTCGTCCTGGAGGATTCCGGCGACGAGCTCGCGGATATCTGCTTCGTCGTCAACGATGAGAATATCGGACGTCATGACGCGGCCCGATTTGCGCGAAGTTTCCTCGCCGGACGCCGGCGTCACGGCGTTCGCGGAAAATCGCATGCGAATCCAGTGCCGCGCGCACCCGGCGTCTTCTCCGCGGCGTCGTGCAATTCAATGCCACCGCCGTGTTCTTCAAGGATTTTGCCGACAATCGCGAGACCGAGTCCGGTGCCCTTCTCGCGCGTGGTGACGTAGGGCTCGAGCAGACGGTTGCGATTTTCCTGCGGCAGTCCGATGCCGTTGTCGACGACATCGATGATAATCATGTCGCCGTCGCGCGCGAGCGAGACCTCAATCTTGCCGCGGCCGAGTTCGCTCGGGCGGCACGGCCGCAATTGCCTCGGTGGCGTTCTTGATGACGTTGGTCAGCCCTTGCGAAATCAGACGGCGGTCGAAATGCGCCGTCATCGGGTCTTCGGCGATGTTCGTTTCGAGATCGATGTCGGAATTTCCGACCCGCATCAGGAAGACGGCCTGGCGAACGGTATCGGCGACGTCCTCGGCGGCAATGACGGCCTTCGGCATGCGCGCGAAGCGCGAGAACTCGTCGACCATGCGGCGAATGTCGTCGACCTGCCGCACGATGGTGGTCGTGCATTGCTCGAACACGGCCTTGTCTTCGGTGATCGACGTTTCCGTATTTGCGGCGCAGTCGTTCTGCGGACAGCTGAATCGGCGTCAGCGGATTCTTGATCTCGTGCGCAATGCGGCGCGCCACGTCGGCCCAGGCCGACGTCCGCTGCGCGGCGACCAGTTCGGTGATGTCGTCGAGCGTGATGACGTAGCCGTGTTGCGAATTTGCCGACTGCTCGGTCGTCACGCGCACCGAAACGGTTCGTTCGCGTCCTGCCGCGCGTCAGTGACACCTGACCCTGTGCCGCGCCGAGGCGCGCCCGTACGCACGCCGGCCACCATTTGCGCGAGTTCGGGAATAATTTCCGCAATCGTGCGCCCGAGCGCGTCGCTTTCGTTGCAGCCGATCAGTTTTTCAGCCGAGCGATTGAGGATGTTGATGTGGCCGTTGGCGTCGACGCCGATGACGCCGGCGCTGGCGCCGGCCAGCACGGCTTCGGTGAACAAGACGCCGGCTGTCGATCAAGTCGCGCGCGCGCATGATGTCGTCGCGTTGCGTGCGCAGCTCCTGCGTCATCTTGTTGAACGTCTCGCCGAGCTGCGAAATATCGCCTTCCGATTTTCCGATCGGAACCTGCACCAGCAGATTTCCGGTGGACACGGCGCTCGCGGCGGTGATCAGTCGACGGATCGGCGCCACCAGGCGGTTCGCGAAATTGAAACCGATCCACACCGCCGACAGCAGCACTGACAAGGCGATGACCGTGTACATCAGCGCGATGATGATCTGGACGCGCAATCTGATATCGCGGAACTGCTCTTCCTGCTTGACGCTCATTTGCAGTGTCCTTGAGATGCGAAACGATCATCGGATCGAGCATCCGCGTCACGAACAAATACATATTGTCGTAGTCGTGCAGCTTGACGATTGCGGCGACGTAATTGGCTTCGTTGTTGAGCGCGACCGTCGGCTCGGTTTCAGTCGCGTTCGCTAAGGTCGAGCGTGGCGGCACCAGGAAATCGCGCTGGACTGGAACGTTCGCCTTTTCGATGAAATTTTGATTGGCATCGATCAGCATTACGCCGGACAGCCGGCGCAGCGATGCTTGCGCTGACAACACCTGACGGAACCGGTCGCGATCCTGATCAAACAGCGGTCGCAAGCGGTTGAGCTCGTATGACATGTTCATGACGCTGTCGCCGAGCGCAACGGCGTGCTCGCGCATATAGGCCTGCGCGACGTTGAGCGAGGTCTGGATGATCAGGCTGTTGCTGACGGAAAAGAACTGATTGAGACTGCGGTCGAGGGTGACTGGACGCCACAACGGCGACGAGAATTGCCGGAATCGCCGCCATCGTCGAAAACAGGCGAACGATCTGAACATGCAAGCCGCGACGCCAGCCCGGCCACGCCGCCGGGCCTGCAGCACGTTCCACACAGTCTCGCCCGATGATCGCCAGCAGCACGAGCGCCGTCGCGCCGTTGACGTAGAGAAGCGTGGCGACGACGTCCGCGGTCGGGACGATCGGCGTGAAGCCCTCGAGCACCAGGAAGGTCAGCGTCGACGACAGCAGCGCGCCGCCGACCGCAAGCAGGCCACAAACAGGCTCGTGGTGATGCTGCGCGGCGCCGTGCCTTCGGCCGGGTTATCGGCGCAAGGACAAGATCGCGCGCTTGCTCGACCGTTGTCACGATGGATTCTCAATGCCCCGATCCCGCCACAAGCCGGCAATCATCGGCCGGTGGCATTTACGCCACATGATGCAATTATACAACAATGTTGCGAGATTGCGACAAGACGCATACGCGGCACGCAGGGCACGCTCTCGCGTGCGTATCAGATCAGCCTCAGGCTGGACCGCTCCGATCAGCTGGACGTGCGAATGACCTGAATATCGAGGTCGCGGATCTTCTTGCGCAACGTATTCCGATTGACGCCCGAGCAGGTCGGCCGCCCGGATTTGATTGCCACGCGTTGCGGCGAGCGCGGCCGAGAGCAACGGATACTCGATCTGACGCAAGATGCGATGATAGAGGCCCGGCGGCGGCAACTCGTCGGAGAATTCCGCAAAGTATTTTGACGAGGTGACGCTCGACCGCTTGCGACAAGTCATCCTCGCCGCCGGGTTCCTCGCCGTGGCGACATGACTGCGGGATGCGCAAGTTCGGCGTCGATCACGGCCGCGGTGATGATTTCCTGCGGATACAGCGCTGCAAGCCGGCGCGAAAGATTTTCCAGTTCGCGCACGTTGCCTGGCCAGCGGTAGTGCCGAAGCCGTTCGAGCGCCGCCTGGTCGACTTGCTTGGGCGGCAGGCCATCGCGTTCGGCCAGCGTGAAGAAATGCCGCAGACAGATCGGGCACGTCCTCGGTGCGTTCGCGCAACGGCGGCAGTCGCAACGGAACGACATTGAGACGGAAGAACAGATCCTCGCGGAACAGTCCCTGCTGGATCAACGTGCGCAAGGTCCTTGTTCGTCGCTGCAATGATGCGGACGTCGGCCTTGATCGGCGTGCGGCCGCCGACGGTCGTATATTCGCCCTGTTGCAGCACGCGCAGCAGCCGGGTCTGCGCTTCCATCGGCATGTCGCCGATTTCGTCGAGAAACAATGTGCCGCCTTCGGCCTGTTCAAAACGCCCGACGCGCGCGCATTGGCGCCGGTGAACGCGCCCTTCTCGTGGCCGAACAATTCGGATTCGATCAGGTCGCGCGGGATCGCCGCCATGTTGATCGCAACGAATGGCCCTGCCCGGCGCTTGCCGTAGTCGTGCAATGCGCGTGCAACGAGTTCCTTGCCGGTCCCGGATTCGCCGTTGATCATGACCGTGAGATCGGTCTGCATCAGCCGCGCGAGAACGCGATAAATTTCCTGCATCGCCGGCGAGCGGCCGACCAGCGGAATCGTGTCGAATTCTTCCTTCGGCGCCTCGGTCTGCGACTCGTCCCTTCGGCTCCGACAACGCACGGCCGACGATCGCGATCAGTTCCTTGAGATCGAATGGCTTCGGCAAATATTCGTAGGCGCCACGCTCCGACGCTCGAATCGCGGTCATGAACGTGTTCTGCGCGCTCATCACGACAACTGGCAGGTCCGGCCGCAATTTCTTGATACGCGGCAGCAGGTCGAACGCATTCTCGTCCGGCATCACGACATCGGTGATGACGAGATCGCCGTCGCCCTGGCTGACCCAGCGCCACAGCGTTGCGGCATTGCCGGTCGAGCGCACTTCGTAGCCGGCTCGCGACAAAGCCTGATTTAGTACGGTCCGGATCGCGGCATCGTCGTCGGCGACCAGAATATTTCCGGCGGGCATGATCATCCTCTTCAGGTAGCGTCGCCCGGCTCGGCGTCGTCACTCATGAATTTCGGCATAAGCACGCGAAACACTGTTCTTCGCTGTTGCAACTCGCATTCCACGATCCCGCCATGGTCGCCGACAATCTTGGCGACCAGCGCCAAACCAAGTCCGCTTCCGGATGGCTTGGTGGTGACGAATGGATCGAACAGGTGCGCAAGAAGGTCTTCCGGAACTCCCGGCCCGTTATCCTTGACGCAGAATTCAAGCGGCAGCGAGACGCGCACCTTTGATCCTGGCAATGACAGCCGCACACCCGGCCGGAACGCCGTCGTCAGCTGAATTTCGCCTTCCGGTCGCATCACCAATCGCTTCGGCGGCGTTTTTCACGAGATTGAGGAAGACCTGCACGAGTTGATCGCGATTGGCGTAAACCATCGGCAACGACGGATCGTAGTCTTCGACGATCTTGATATTCCGCGCGAAGCCCGACTGCGCCAATCGCTTCACGTGTTCGAGGACAACATGGATATTGACTGGCTCGCGTTCGACCGGCCGTTCGTCGGTGAACACTTCCATGCGGTCGACCAGTTTGACGATGCGGTCGGCCTCGTCGCAAATCAGACGGGTCAACGTACGATCGTCTTCGGTCGCGCCCTGCTCGAGCAATTGCGCGGCGCCGCGAATGCCTGAGAGCGGATTCTTGATTTCATGCGCCAGCATCGCAGCGAGCGCTGTCACCGAACGCGCGGCTCCGCGATGGGTGAGCTGGCGATCCATCTTGTCCGCGATGGTGCGCTCCTGCAGCATGATAACGATATGATCGGAAGATTCCTGCACCGGCGCGACGTGGAGATCGACCAGGCGATCGCCAGGGGTTCGCGGCGTCGACAGATCGACCTTGTATTCGTTCACTGCCGCACCGCGTGCGCGGACCTGGTCAACCAGCGACAGTAACGGACTTCCAAACGGGACAACTTCGCTTAGCGCATTGCGGCGGAGAAGCGGCACGGAGATCTCAAAAAAGGATTCCGCAGCAGCATTCGCTTCGGTAATTTTTCCGTCGGGTCCGATCACGATGACTGGATGCGGCAACGCGTTTAGGACGGCTTCCGCCGCGCGCGGCAAGGGCTCGATGTCGATAATACTCATGCGGCAGCCTTCACGGCGAAGCAATCGAACGCTTCGGCCAAGTGAATCATAACGCTGCGGGGTTCCTCGGCGGTCAGGACGCGCGTGCGAAATTCGCTAAGAACCGGTGCAGAGATTCCCGCTGCGCTCGCCGCCCCGTTTAGACCCCAGCTCAAATGTTTGCGCGCGTGGCGAAGGCCGAGCTTCTCGCCATATTGATGCAAAATGTCTTCGTAAAGCTCGCGCAGAAATGTGAGCTGTGTTGCCAAGGGTGGATCGCGCTCGGATTTTCCGGTGTTGAAATATTTGCCGACCAAACCCGGTAACCACGGTCGCCCCTGTGCGCCGCGTCCGATCATCACAGCGTCGGCACCCGATTGCGTGAGCGCGGTTTCGGCATCTTCGATCGAGCAGATATCGCCGTTAACGACCACAGGGATCGAAACGCTTTCCTTGACGGCACGCACCGCCGTCCAGTTCGCCGAGCCGTTGAAGAACTGCGATCGCGTGCGCCCATGAACCGTAACCATCTTGACGCCAGCCGCCTCGGCTCGGCGCGCCAGTTCAGGCGCATTGCGGGAACCGGCATCCCAGCCCAAGCGCATCTTCAGGGTCACCGGCACCTTGGTCGCCGCAAGCGTTGCGTCGATCAGCGAAAGCGCGTGATCAAGGTTGCGCATAAGCGCCGATCCCGGACTGGCCGTTCGTCACATTGCGGGCGGGGCAACCCATGTTGATGTCGATGAGTTCAGCGCCGCTGTCGGTCGCAATCCTGGCGCCCTCAGCCATCCATCTGGCCTCGCAGCCGGCCAGTTGGACTGCATGAACACCGGTACCCTGCACGCTCTAGCCGGAGTTTGGCCTCGGGCTTGCCGCGAACCAGTGCGGCGCACGCAGTCATTTCGGTAACGACCAGCCCGGCACCCAGCTTTGCGGCGAGTCGACGAAATGGCGCATCGGTAATGCCCGACATAGGGGCCAAAATCGACCGCGTTTTTCGAGCGAAATAGGCCCAATCCGAATGTTTCGGAGGCCCTTTCCCTGCGAAGATCGCGGGCCAGTGTTAGCCTGCACATTAATTGAGCTATATTCCATTTGCATAGAGTTTAGCCATTTCTCCGCCGGGCGCAAGTGTTGCAGTGCAATATGGTGGTGAATTGCGCTATCGCGAAATTCCCCAGCTGAACTCAAAAACAAGATGTGCGGAACGCCGTGAACAGGTAAAGCCTGCCTCGGAGCATCATTCGATGGATGAAATAGCGGCAGTTCTGGTCGCCGGTGGACGTGGCGAGCGCGCCGGCGGCGGTATCCCGAAGCAATACCGCGAAGTCGCAGGCACGCCAGTGATACGTCTTGCGCTGTCCAATCTCGGGCAGAATTCATCGATCGCGGCGATCCAGCCGGTGATTCATCCAGATGACATCGGACGATTTCAGACGTGCCGCGCGCGGGCTTCGACGTGCTCCCGCCGGTATTCGGTGGCGCGACCCGTCAACTCTCGGTCCTCGCAGGTCTTGCAGGCGCTGGAGACGCGCCAGCCCCACCTGGTTCTGGTTCACGATGCGGCCCGCCCGTTCGTGTCCGAGGGACTGATTGCGCGCGCATTGACGGCAGGCGCCGCGGGCGCGGCAGTTCCTGTTTTGCCGGTGACCGACACCGTGAAAGTCGTCGATCCGGACGGCAAGGTCGCCAAGACGCTCGACCGCGACAACGCTGCGCACGATCCAGACGCCGCAAGTGTTTCCGTTTGCGCAATTGCTGGACGCCCATCGCAAAGCGGCCGCCGCAGGCCGAACTGATTTTTCCGACGACGCTGCGCTTGCGGAATGGGCCGGCATCGGCGTCGATACGTTCGAAGGTGACGCGACCAACATCAAGATGACGACGACGCAGGATTTTTCACGCGCCGCAGCCGACGTTAGCGCCGCACTAGGCGATGTTCGGACCGGCTCCGGTTACGACGTCCACGTGTTCGGCGAAGGCGATCACGTCATGCTGGGCGGCGTCCGCATCGCGCACACGCATGGCCTGTCCGGTCATTCCGATGCGGATGTCGTGCTGCATGCGCTGGTCGATGCCATCCTCGGCGCGCTGGCGGACGGCGACATCGGCGTGCATTTCCCGCCGAGCGATCCGCAATGGCGCGGTGCAAGTTCGGACCGGTTTCTCGCTTTCGCTGTAGAACGGGTACGCGAGCGCGGCGGTATGATTGCGCATCTCGATGCAACCATCGTGTGCGAGGCGCCGCGCGTCGGCCCGCATCGCGACGCGATCCGCCAGCGCATTGCCGAAATCGCCGGGCATCAGTATCGATCGCGTCGGCGTCAAGGCGACGACGAGCGAGAAACTCGGCTTCACCGGACGCAGGCGAAGGCATGACGGCGTCGGCGTGGCGACAATCCGCCTGCCCTGGAGCGAGCCGTGATCGACGCCGAAATTCGCGCCGCCGCCCAGCGCATCGTCGAGGATTTTACGGCGCGTCAACTGACGGTCGCGACAGCGGAATCCTGCACCGGCGGTCTTGTCGCCGGCGCGCTCGACCGAAATTCCCGGCTCATCGGCGGTCGTGCTGTGCGGCTTCGTCACTTATTCGAACGAGGCCAAGCAACGGATGCTCGGCGTGCCGAGCGATGTGCTGGAAGCGCACGGCGCGGTCAGCCGCGAGACGGCGCTCGCAATGGCGAACGGCGCACTCGACCAGCTCCGACGCGACGCTTTCGGTTGCGATCACCGGAATTGCCGGACCGGGCGGCGGCTCGGCAGACAAGCCGGTCGGTCTTGTTCAATTTGCTGCCGCCAAACGTGGCGGCCGCGACGATCACCCGCGAAATGCGTTTCGGCGATATCGGACGCAGCGAGGTACGGCGCCGCTCCGTGTTCGTTGCGCTGGAAATGCTCGGCGAGGTCGCGGCGGTAACGCTCAGAAGAACGCCATCGTGCGGATTTCGATGCTTTCGCGCGGCCGCGCATTCGGCGGCGCGGTCGGATCGTCGAACGCCGTATGCGCGGTCCAGCGCGCGCGGCCGTCCTTGAGCGAGTCATAGACCTTGAACACCAGCGCTTCGTCGCGCCGCATGCGCGGGAACCAGTACCACATGTGTTTCGGGTTATATTTGACCGAGTAGGTCTGCCCGACGCGGTTCGGATAGCGCCGTTCCGAAATCACAAAATCGTCGAAATGCGACGCTGCGTGCATCGCAGATCGCGAGCGGAAAGGTTTCGACCGGATGACGGATCGGCCGCCAGACCTGAATGATGGCGAAGCGGCGCTGCAGCAGGGACGTCGGCTTCGTCCGGAAGAATTTCCTTTACGCGCTGCGGACCTGACCATTCGGTGTAGTCGTTGTGGACGCGCTGCACGACTTCGCGGATCTTGTGTTGCTCGCGGAACGGCGTCGTCTGCCGTTCGCAACGTGTGATCGAATACGACGACACGCGATGCACCGCTTTCGGCTTTCACCAGCGCTTCCATTTCCGGGTAGTAAACGCGGCTGAATTTCATCCGGGTTGAAAAAGTCGACGACCTTTGTGTCGTGCCGCACGAAATGGAAGCCGTCGCGTTCAAGCGAGAAATCGCGGCCGCGGCCGTTATGCATGGTGACACGGTGCGGATCGGGCGTCCCAACTGATCTCACCTCGGTCGATCCGGGCCCGCCGGTGTAGGTCGACGGCATCACGCCGGTGTCGAGAAGATAATTGACGCTTGCTTCGATCGTTGAGGGCACAGTGCTCAGTTCGGCGATCTGGCTCATGACAATATCCCCGGCGTTTGGAGTGAGAAGCCTATACGACTTGGTACCGACAGGACATAGGAGTGGCAAAAAGAGCGCCGTCGAATGTTCGCCCGCCAGGACTATGGCGAGCCGTTCAGGCGGTACGCCCGTAGACCTCATTCGCGCGCGCCTCAAATGCCGAGGAAAAGCGGCGGAACGCCGCATCGAACATCGCGCCCATCAGCATTCCCAGCGTGCGGCTTTTGAATTCGTAGTCGATCGAAAACCGCACGTCGCATTCGCGCTCGCCTGCGGGGACGAATGTCCAGTTGTTTTCCATCCGCCTGAACGGTCCATTGAGGTAGCTCACGAGTATCTTCAGCTTTTGCCGATCGAGCGTGACACGGCTCGTGAATGTTTCGCGGATCAGCTTGTAGGCAACTGTCATGTCGGCCACCAGCACTTCGTCTCCGTCCTCGGCCGTGCTGCGCTTGCGTACAGTCAGAGCCGGAGCAAAGCGGAACGAACTGCGGATATTTTTCGACGTCGGCGACGAGATCGAACATATTCGTCGGCCGAATGCCGCACGTGCCGCGTGGTTGTGAAATTCGGCATGAACTGCCGTCAGCGGACGGCGGCGAGACGCGCGGCCCTCAGGCGCGCAAAGTCTTCGCCAGCATGATGCGACGAGCGCGTCAGCGGGCTCGACGACACCATCAGAAAGCCCTTCGCATAGGCGATCGTCTCGTAGGCCTTGAATTCGTCCGGCGTGACGAAATCGACGACCTCGTGATGCTTGCGCGTCGGCTGCAGGTATTGCCCGATGGTCAGGAAATCCACGTTAGCCGAGCGCAGGTCGTCCATCACCTGCAGCACTTCGTTACGCTTTTCGCCTAGCCCGACCATGATGCCGGACTTGGTGAACATGGTCGGATCGATTTCCTTGACCTGTTGCAGCAACCGGATCGAATGGAAATAGCGCGCGCCCGGCCGCACCGTGAGATAGAGCGACGGCACCGTTTCCAGATTGTGGTTGAACACGTCGGGTTTCGCCGCGACGACCCGTTCCAGCGCGCCGTCCTTGCGCAGAAAGTCCGGCGTCAAAATTTCGATTGTCGTGGTCGGACACCGCGCCCTGATTTCGCGTAATCACCTGCGCAAAATGCTCGGCGCCGCCGTCGGCGAGATCGTCGCGGTCGACCGAGGTCACGACGACATGCGCGAGGCCGAGCTTGGCGGTCGCTTCCGCAACGTGGACCGGCTCGTGCGGGTCGAGCGCGTCCGGGCAATCCGGTCTTCACGTTGCAGAACGCGCAGGCGCGCGTGCAGGTGTCGCCCATGATCAGGAACGTCGCGTGCTTTTTTTCCCAGCACTCGCCGATATTCGGGCAGCCTGCTTCTTCGCAGACGGTATGCAGGCCATTTTCGCGAACGATGTCGCGCGTCGCCAGATAGCCTTGGGTCACCGGCGCCTTGACGCGGATCCAGTCCGGCTTCTTCAGTACCGGCGTGTCGGCCCGGTGAGCCTTTTCCGGGTGGCGCGGCCGATTGGCGGTGTCGAGCACGACGACCATGGAGTCATTACCTCGGGGGCCTTTGCGGCACAATTGCGCCAAACATCCGACGGACTAACGGGTTGGCGCAACAACTTCCGTGATATAAGCCTCACCGCGGCAATCTGCAAAGTAGCGGTTATTTGAGCGTAAAGGAGCCTAAATCTCCCATGTTCCGCCGCCATCATTCCCGCCTCAGCGGGCACACAGCCGAGGTTTGGCGTTTACTTAATGACCACGAACTTCCTCGATGGAGCCGCCTGTGCCGCCACGCCAACTCGTTCTGATCTGCGGCGGCCGGGGCACCCGCCTACGCTCGGACTCGGCCACAACGTTACCAAAATCGATGACCGAGGTCGCCGGCGAGGCCATCGTGCATCGGCTGATCAGACAATTTCAGGCACTTCACTCCGCTGGGCCGGGCCCGATCGTGATCGTCGCCCAGGGCGACGAGCTTACTCGCGGTCTCGTGCGCGAACAGTTGGGCTCTCGCGCTGTCATTATCGAGCAAGCCAAACCGGACGGCGTCGCCAACGCCATTTTACTGACAGCGCCGCATATTCTCGAGCAGGCATTGGTGCTTCTCGGCGACGTCGTTCTTGAGGGTACCTTCTCGCAGCCGCTGCCTTCGGGGTCGGCGGTCTGTGTGTGGGATGAGGCGCCGGACGAGGCAACGCGCGAAAACTTCGGTGTTGCTCTTGAAAACGGCGTGGTCGCCGACCTTGTCGAGAAGCCGGTGGAACCGCGCGGATTGAAATGCGGAATCGGCGTCTATGCCCTGCAACGCGGGTGCATCGAGAAATTCATCGACGCGCCCATCAATCCGGCGAAGGGCGAGCGCGAGATCACCGAAGCCCTGCGCTACGTGATGCATCACGGTTTCCCGCTGGGTGCGTTCCATTTTTCAGGCGCCTACGTCAACATCAACCGCCTCGCAGACCGCTCGCACGCTGAAGCCGTGCTGAAGGCGCTTGCTGGGCGAGGAAGACAGGCAAGCGGCTGAAAGGCAAAGTCGGCATGCACTCATTCGTTTCCTGTTCACGATCCGCATTTTTACGCCCTGCAACTCCAGTCGAGTAACCGATGGCCCGCATACCCCTCAATCTCGCGCCTGTCGGCGGGGCGTCCGTCGCCGACATGTTTGGTGAGGCGGCCGCCCGCTATCGGCAAGGCGATGCCGCAGGTGCGCGGCAGATCCTAAAATTTGTTCTGCGCAAGGTGCCGGAGCATTTTGATGCCGTCCATCTCATGGGGCTGGTCGAGGCGCAACGCGGTCATCACAAAGACGCGGAGTTGCTGTTGCGTAGAGCCGCGCGCATCAATCCACAGTCGGCCGAAGCGCAGGCCAATCGCGGCAACGTGCTCCGTGAGCTCAAGCGTTTTGACGAAGCGCTGACAAGCTACGAACACGCGCTCTCGCTCCGCCCCGATTATCCAAACGCCCTTAATGGCCGCGGTATTGCCCTGACCGAACTTGGCCGCTTCGAGGACGCGGTGGCCAGTTACGACAATGCGCTCGCGCTCGATCCGAACTTTATCATGGCGCGCTACAACCGCGCCCTGGCGCTCGCGAGACTGGACCGGCACGACGCAGCGCTCGCCGATCTCGATGCGGTGCTCGCGCTCGACCCTGGCTTCGTGCAGGGCCATGTGGACAGGGCCAACACACTCACCGGAGCGGGTCGTGTCGATGAGGCCCTTGCCGCTTACGACCGGGCGCTCGCGCTCGAGCCGCGTTTTGTTCCGGCCCGTTATAATCGCGGCCTCGCACTCCTGCAGTGCAAGCGCTTCGATCAAGCGCTTGCGGAATTCGACGCGCTGCTCGCGATGGATTTCAAGTTCCGCAAGCGCGCACAACGGACGAGGCAACGCGCTGCTGGGGCTCGGCCACCTTGATGACGCTCTCGGAGCGTTCACGGCGGCCGCCAAAGCCGATCCAAGATCCGCGAGCGCGCACAATAATCGCGGCTATGTGCTCATGAAGCTGCAACGCGCCGAAGGAGCGCTTGCCTGCTTTGACACAGCGCTGGCAATCGACCCTGTCTTCGGCGGCACGCTCATCAATCGCGGAAACGCTTTGCTTGCCTTAGGCCGGATCGACGAGGCGTTGTCGAGTTTCGCCAAGGCTATCGCCAACAGCCAGGACCCCACTGACGCGCTGGCCAATCTCGGTAATGCAGCAATGGGGGCCCGGCGCTTTGAAATGGCGGCGGCAGACTTTGAGCAATTGGTCTCGCTCAAGCCGGACCATGCATATGCCCTGGGCAATCTGTTGTACTGCCGGATGCACATCTGTGATTGGCGGTCCTACGACGAAACGATCACCCGGATCACCTCCGCGCTCGAGGAAAACAAACAGGTCATTGTGCCGTTTGCGTCGATTGCTTGTCTGGATTCGGCAGCCGGCCAGTTTTCTGCCGCGAAGACATGGGCGGCTGACGTCTTGCCCGCCGTCTCCCCAGCGCCCTTGCAGAGCCGCGATCACAAAAAAATTCGCCTTGCGTATGTCTCGGGGAATTTCCGGACCGACCCGCTATCGATACTTACGGTCGAATTATTTGAGAAGCACGACCGCGGCCGCTTCGAGACGATCGCGATTTCCCACGGTCCCACCGACAAGAGCCTGTTGCGTGAACGCCTCGAACGAGCCTTCGATTCATTCGTCGACGTAGTGGGCAAGAGCGACAACCAGGTCGCGGAATTGATGCGTGAGCTGGAAATTGATATTGCGGTTGATCTCAATGGGTTCGCTGAAAATTGCCGCCCCGGAATTTTGGCGCTTCGGCCCGCTCCGGTTCAGGTCGCCCATCTCAACTATCTAGGAACAATGGGCGTACCCCATATCGACTATTTGCTTGCCGACCGATACGCGATTGGTAACGACATCAGGCCGTATTTTGCGGAAAAAATTGTCCGCCTCCCCGAAACGTTGATCGTCACGGACTCCACCCGGCGAATATCCGAACAGCCTGCCAGCCGCGCCGAAATGGGTTTGCCCGAAGCCGGCACGGTGTTCTGTTGTTTCAACAGTCTTCACAAGATCACCCCGACACTTTTCGAAGTTTGGATGCGACTGTTGCAGCGGGTCGACGATAGTGTGCTCTGGTTTGCGGGTGGCAGCCCGACGGCTCAGAGCAATCTGCGCCGGGAAGCCAAAGCGCGAGGGGTGGCCGCCGAACGGATCGTGTTCATGCCGCGGGTGTCCGATTCTGAAACCTATCTTGCTCGATACCGACTTGCCGATCTTTTCCTGGACACGTTGCCGTACAACGCCATCAGCACCGCGGTCGACGCGTTGTGGGCAGGACTGCCCGTTTTGACTTGTCGCGGCCACACCTTCGCAGGCCGATGTGCGACTGGCATGTTGCACAGCGTCGGCCTGCCCGAATTGATTGCGGACTCTCTGGATGCATATGAGGCGATTGCGGTGCAGTTTGCGCAAGATCGGGCCGCACTGTCTCGGCTGAGACAAAGGCTTATCCGGGATCAGAAACGCCTCCCGCTTTTTGACACTGATCGCTATCGTGGAAACATCGAAGCTGCCTACGCTGCAATGTTGGACCGGTATCGGCGTGGCGAGGCACCCGCCGATTTCGAGGTCGTACCTTCGATCTAGTCCCGCGCGCGCAATCGCGCGGGCATGGTGCCGAACCCTAATGTATCCCAAGTGAGAACGCGAACGGGCGCCGGGGCTGGAAATTCCTAAATATTGAGAACTCGCCCGTAGGCGTCGAGCACCGCTTCCTTCATCATTTCCGACAGGGTCGGATGCGGGAAGACCGTGTGGATCAGCTCTTCCTCGGTGGTCTCGAGATTCATCGCGACCACATAGCCCTGAATGAGCTCCGTCACCTCGGCGCCGACCATGTGCGCGCCAAGGAGCTGACCGGTCTTGCGGTCGAATACGACCTTGACCATGCCCTGATCTTCGCCAAGCGCGATCGCCTTACCGTTGCCGAGGAACGGGAAACGGCCGACGCGGATATCGAGTTTCATTTCCTTCGCCTTGGCTTCCGTCAGGCCGACAGACGCAATCTGCGGTGAACAATATGTGCAGCCCGGAATCATACGCTTGTCCATCGGGTGCGGCTTGTTGCCCTTGATCGCTTCGACGCAGATCACGCCCTCATGCTCCGCCTTGTGCGCGAGCAGCGGCGGCCCGGCGACGTCGCCGATGGCGTAGATGCCCGGAACATTGGTCTTGCAGTACCCGTCGATCACGATTGCGCCGCGATCGACTTTGACGCCAAGCTTTTCGAGACCAAGCCCTTCGACATTGCCGACAACGCCGACGGCAGAAATCACGCGATCGACTTCGAGCGTCTGCGTGCCACCCTTGCCGTCGTCGATCGTCGCGACGACCGAATCGTTTTTCTTGTCGAGCTTCGTCACTTTCGCGCCGCTGAAGATCTTCATGCCCTGCTTTTCAAATTGTTTGCGGGCGAAGGTCGCGATTTCGGCATCCTCGACCGGCAGTATCTGCGGCAATACTTCGACAATCGTCACTTCTGCGCCGAGCGTCCGATAGAACGACGCGAATTCGACGCCAATCGCGCCGGAGCCGATCACCAGCAGCGATTTCGGCATACGGTCCGGGTTCATCGCCTCGAAATAGGTCCAGACAAGCTTGCCGTCGCCCTCAAGGCCCGGCAGTGCACGCGGACGCGCGCCGGTCGCGATGATGATGTGCTTGGCCTGATAGGCGCCCGGCCCGAGCGCGCCCTTGGGCGCTTCGGCTTTCACCGGCTTCACCGTGATCTTGCCCGGCGCGTCGATCACGGCTTCGCCCCAGATCACCTGAATCTTGTTTTTCTTGAACAGGAAGCTGACGCCGTCGGACAGCCGTTTGGCGACGCCGCGCGAGCGCGTAATCACCGCCTTCGGATCGTAGGTGACGTTTTGCGCCGAAAGGCCGAATTCCTTTGCATGCAGCATCAGATGATAGACGTCGGCCGACCGCAGCAGCGCCTTCGTCGGAATGCAGCCCCAGTTGGTGCAGATGCCGCCGATAAAGCTGCGCTCGATGACCGCAACCTTGAAGCCGAGTTGCGCGGCGCGAATGGCCGTTACATAGCCGCCCGGACCCGAGCCAATAATGACGATGTCGAAGGACGTATCTGCCAACTCACTCTCCGTTACGCTACATTCGCATCGTACGCGAAAGACGCGCGCAATCCTCGTTCATTTGCCCGAACAGTTTGTCTGCGGGCTGAAACAGCTTGTCGATGTCGGGCAACGGCGTCGTTCTGGCCGAGTCCATGATGCCTATCAGCGTGCGGGTCAGTTCCGTGTAGCGGGCGCGGGTTGCCGCATCCTGAAAATTCGCAAGATACGTCCCAAGTCCACCGAATTTCGCAATCGCGCCCTGCGCCTCAAGCCGGCTGGCTTCAGTGACGCGCGATGCGCCCGCAACGTTGCTGCGGTCCGCCGCCGGCATCAGCACGCTGACCTTTTGCTTCACCTGAAAATAGGTCTCGATGATGTCGCGACAAGCGCGGCTGAATTCGCCACGCGCAACGTTGCGTTGCATGACGTCGATACTTTGGTTCGACAGCGCAAGGCTCTCGTGGAACAGATAGCCCTGATAAATTGAAAGGACGAGCGAGAGCACCGCGATCGCCATCGGAAAGTAGGTCACCAGCGCTTCGCGTACCGGCTGGCGCTTCACATTGACTGCTACCGGAATTGGAACGGCCGGTGCCGCAGGCGGTATGGACAGATGGGATGGTGACTCGACCGCAGGCTGAACCGGTGGCGTAGGCGGTGGTTCGGTTGGATGTGTTGTTTCCGCCGGCGTTGCTGCGTTGGCCCGCGGTTCCTGAGGCTTTGGTTCAGGTGGCATCGCGGGGACTGGCGGAACCGCGATCGGAGGCTCGGGCGCAGAGATATCGCCGTTGCTTGGCCGGTCGATCGCTAGTTTGTCCGCGATCAGCGCCAGCGTCTCGTGCGTGCTCCGGATAGGGTCTTTGTCGGCGGACATGGGGGTTGTCCCGGATGACTCGGCGCGATCGACGAATCCTGCGCGTCAGGACATCACCATTCCGACCGGGTTTTCAATGATATTCTTGAACGCGCCGAGGAATTCCGCCCCGAGCGCGCCGTCCACCGCGCGATGGTCACCTGACAGGGTCACGGTCATCTGGGTCGCGATCTCGATCTTGCCGTCGCGCACGATCGGCCGCTGCTCGCCGGCGCCGACCGCCAGGATCGTCGCGTGCGGCGGATTGATCACGGCGACGAACTGCTCGATCCCATACATGCCGAGGTTCGACACCGCGGTCGTGCCGCCCTGATATTCCTCGGGCTTCAGGCGGCGTGCCCGGGCGCGCGCGGCGAGTTCCTTGGTCTCCTGCGAGATCGCGGTCAGGCTCTTGCTGTCGGCGTTACGTATGACTGGCGTGATCAAGCCCGCCCGGAATGGAGACCGCGACGCCGACATCGGCATTGTGATGCTTCAGCATGCCGCCTTCGGTCCAGGTCACGTTGGCGTCCGGAATTTTCTTCAGCGCAAGCCCAAGCGCCTTGATGACGAAGTCGTTGACCGAAAGCTTCCAGGTCGGCTTTCCGTCGGCGCCCTTCGGCGCGACCATGTTGATGTCCTCGCGCGCCGCCATCAGCCGATCGATGTTGCAGGTCACGGTCAGATAGAAATGCGGGATGGTCAGCTTGGCTTCGACCAGCCGCCGCGCAATCGTCTTGCGGATGTTGTCGTGCGGCACGACATCGTAGGTGCCGGGCTGGTACAGCGTCGCGGATCTTGTCGTCCGCCATCGGCTGGATCGGCAGCGCGGCGCCTGCAGCGGGCGCGCCGACAGGCGCGCGCAACGCGCCGCCCGATTTCGCCTGCTCGACGTCGCGCGCGACGACGCGGCCATGCGGCCCGCTGCCCGCGACGCGCGCAGATATCGATGCCGGCATCGCGCGCCAGCCGGCGCGCCAGCGGCGACGCGAAGACGCGCGCATGGCCGTTGCCGCGCGCGGGCGCTGACGCGGCGTCGACTAACGTCGGAGCGGCAGTCTGTTGTAGTTGCGCCGCCGCCGCGGGTGCAGGCCTTGTTGCCGCCGCCGGTGCGGCCGCTGCCGGTTTCGCAGCCGGCGCAGCGGCTGCGCCTTGCCGCGCCGCTCGCGGCTGCGATCTTGACGTCCTCGCCCTCACCCGCCAGCACCGCGATCAATTGATTGACCGGCACGTCGGCGGTGCCTTCGGGAACCACGATCTTGGCCAGCGTGCCTTCGTCGACCGCTTCGACTTCCATCGTCGCCTTGTCGGTCTCGATCTCGGCGATCACGTCGCCCGACTTGACCTTGTCGCCTTCCTTCTTGAGCCACTTGGCGAGATTGCCCTTCTCCATCGTCGGCGACAGCGCGGGCATCAGAATATTGATTGGCATTTTCGCGCTCGATTCAGCGTTTGCGTCGTTTTACGGATGTGCGTTTCGCCGGCTTTCGCGCGGCCGCGCCGGCGTTTTGCGGGCCTCTTGCGGCGCGTCCGGCTGCCTTGCGTTTGGCAGGCGCCGATTTCACTTTGCGCGCGCCAAGGTCGGCGACGAACGCCTCCACGATGTCGGCGAGAATTTCCTTTTCCTCAAGCGTCGGTATCTTCCTGCGCGTACATCAGCGCGATATGTCTGGCGATGTCCGCCAGAACATCGCCCCAGTGCGTCGGCTTCCTTGAACACGCGCCGCGCTGTCACATACAGTTCGTCCTGCACAAGACCGGCGCGCAAGATCTCAAGGCCGCCCTTGTCGAGCGCGTCCGTCGGCATCATCAGCGCTTCGTAGATCGGATGTTGCGTGACCGACGAGGACATGGCGATCACCGATAACAGACAGCTTTCACGGCCGCGACGACGTCGGCGACCGACGGCAACGTGAGCTTTTCGAGATTGGCTGCGTAAGGCATCGGCACGTCTTTCTGCGACACGCGCGCGACCGGCGCATCGAGATAGTCGAATGCGTGTTCCATGATGCGGGCGGAGACTTCCGCCGCCACCCCGGACTGCTGCCAGCCTTCTTCGACCACGACGCAGCGGCCTGTCTTCATCACCGATTGAACAACAGTCTCGGTGTCCATCGGTCGCATCGTGCGCAGATCGATCACTTCGGCCGAAATGCCTTCCTTGGCGAGTTCGTCGGCGGCCTTGAGCGCGTAGGACATGCCCATCGACCACGAGACGATCGTCACGTCATTGCCGGCGCGCGCGACCTTCGCCTTGCCGATCGGCACGCAGATAGTCGTCGAGCTTCGGCACCGGGAACGAATGGCCGTAGAGAATTTCGTTCTCGAGGAAGATCACCGGATTGGGATAGCGGATCGCGGACTTGAGCAGGCCCTTGGCGTCGGCGGCGCTGTAAGGCGCAATCACCGTCAGCCCCGGCACGTGCGAGTACCACGACGAGTAGTCCTGGCTGTGCTGCGCGGCAACGCGCGCGGCGGCGCCGTTCGGACCGCGGAACACGATCGAGCAGCCCATCTGCCCGCCCGACATGTAGAGCGTCTTGGCCGCCGAATTGATGATCTGGTCCATCGCCTGCATGGCGAAGTTGAAGGTCATGAACTCGACGATCGGCTTTAGTCCCGACAAGCGCTGCGCCGACGCCCATGCCGGCAAAGCCATGCTCGGTGATCGGCGTGTCGATCACCCGCGCGGCACCGAATTCCTGCAGCAGACCCTGCGTGACCTTGTAGGCGCCCTGATACTCGGCGACCTCTTCGCCCATCACGAACACGTCCTTGTCGCGGCGCATTTCTTCCGCCATGGCGTCGCGCAACGCTTCGCGCACCGTCATGGTCACCATTTCGGTGCCGGCGGGCACGTCCAGGTCTTCGGCGCGGCGTGAATTCCGGCTCGGCGCGGCATCGCCGGCGCGTGGATCGCAGGTCGCGCCCTCACCGACCGGCGAGCGCGATTCCGCAACTTCGTTCGACCACGTCGGGCGAAGGCGGCGCGGCGGTCTTTGTTGCCTTGATCGAGGACGCATCCTCGCCGTCCGACAGGATCACGGCGATCGGCGTATTGACGGCAACGTCAGCGGTGCCTTCCGGGATCAGGATCTTGCCGAGCGTACCTTCGTCGGTCGCCTCGACTTCCATCGTCGCCTTGTCGGTCTCGATTTCCGCGATGATGTCGCCGGACTTGATCTTGTCGCCTTCGCTCTTGATCCACTTGGCGAGGTTTCCCTTCTCCATCGTGGGCGACAGCGCGGGCATGAGAACTTCTATGGGCATTGACCTGCTCGATACTCGATTTCGCGCCTAGCGCACCACGTCGGTGAAAAGTTCCGCAGCGATCCGGCTCGGGATCGTGGGTGGCGAATTCCGCCGCCTCGTTGACGATGCCGCGCACGTCGGCGTCGACCTTCTTGAGATCGTCTTCGCTCGCGCGCTTGGTCTGGATCAGGCGCACGCCGAACCTGTTCGATCGGATCGTGCTCGTTGCGGACCTTTTCGACTTCCTCGCGCGTGCGATATTTCGCCGGGTCCGACATCGAGTGACCGCGATAACGGTAGGTCTGCATTTCGAGAATATAGGGACCCTTGCCGGCGCGGCACCACTGCACGGCCTTCTCGCCGGCAGCTTTCACCGCGCGCACGTCCATACCGTCGACCTGCTCGCCCGGAATGTTGAATGACACGCCGCGCTTGGAGAAATCGGTCTGCGCCGATGCGCGCGTCACCGCCGTGCCCATCGCGTAGCGGTTGTTCTCGATGACGTAGATGACCGGGAGCTTCCACAGCTCCGCCATGTTGAAGCTCTCGTAGACCTGCCCCTGATTGGCGGCACCGTCGCCGAAATAGGTCAGACACACGCGGTCGTTGTTGCGGTAGCGATTGGCCATCGCGAGGCCGGTGCCGAGCGAGACCTGCGCGCCGACAATGCCGTGGCCGCCGTAGAAGCCTTTCTCGACGCTGAACATGTGCATCGAGCCGCCCTTGCCCTTGGAGTAGCCGCCGCGCCGTCCGGTCAGTTCCGCCATCACGCCGCGCGGATCCATGCCGCAGGCCAGCATGTGGCCGTGATCGCGGTATCCGGTGATGACCTGATCCTTGTCCTCGATCGCCATCTGCATGCCGACGACGACGGCTTCCTGGCCGATATAGAGGTGGCAAAACCCGCCGATGAGACCCATGCCGTACAATCTGGCCGGCCTTTTCCTCGAAACGCCGGATCAGCAGCATCTGCCGGTAGGCTGCTCAGTTCCTGCTCGCGGGAAAGTTCGGCATTCGCCGGCTCCGTTGCGGCGGGCTTGCTGGCGGAGGGGTTTTGGCAGCGGGGCAGCAGGCCGGTTTCTTGGATGGGGCGCCGCTGCGGGCAGTGGAAACCGCCGGCTTTTTCTTGGCCACGGCCATGGATTTCCTCGGGAGAATACAGACTGTCGTTACCTGTGCATAGCCTAAATCCGGCCCGTGCGGAAGCAAGGCTGACGGCCGGTTCGCCGGTTCATAGCGCAACAAAATATATAGGATAATCAGAATGCTAGCGCGCAACTCTTCAAGCGCTCGCGCCAATGCCGTCAGGGTTTGCGCACAAGCATGATGGCGTCGCGCGGATCGACATAGTCGAGAAGCACCCGCGCGCGCTCGTCGAGCAGGTCCGGATCGAGTCCGTCCGACTTCAAAAGATCGACCTTGTGCTGCCATTGCTCGCGCTCGGCCCTGATCCGATCGCGTTCGCTGGTCAGTTCGGCGATTCGCGCATCGATGTCCTGGCGCGCGCGCAGTCCGAGGTTGCCGGTATAGGCATTGACGCCGAAATAGCACGATCAGCGCGGCGGCAATCGCGTAGAGACCGAGCGCGGTGAGAATCGAGCGAAGGCGCGGACGGGTGACCATTTCCGCACCATGCCGGGCCGCGTTAAGACCTCATTAATGACGTTGACCCGTGCACGGCACACGATCAGCGCGCCACGTTCAGCGCCGACTTTCCGGCGTACCGCGCCTGCGCGCCGAGTTCCTCTTCGATACGCAGAAGCTGATTGTATTTCGCGGTGCGATCGGAGCGCGCCAGCGAGCCGGTCTTGATCTGTCCGCAATTGGTCGCGACCGCGAGATCGGCGATCGTCGCATCTTCCGTCTCGCCGGAGCGATGCGACATCACCGCGGTATAGGCCGCCTTGTGCGCCATCTCGACCGCCGCGAGCGTCTCGGTCAAGCGAGCCGATCTGATTGACCTTGACCAGAATGGAATTGGCCGAGACCGCGCTTGATGCCGTCGGACAGCCGCGTGACGTTGGTGACGAACAGGTCGTCGCCGACGAGCTGGCACTTCTTGCCGATCAGATCGGTGAGCGCCTTCCAGCCGTCGAAATCGTCTTCCGACATGCCGTCCTCGATCGACACGATCGGATAGCGCGCGACGAGATCGGCGAGATATTTGGCCTGCTCGTCCTTGGAGCGCTTTTTCCCCTCGCCCTCATAGTCATAGGTACCGATCTTGAAGAATTCGGTTGCGGCGCAGTCGAGCGCCAGCACGACGTCGTCGCCGGGCTTGTAGCCGGCCTTCTCGATCGCCTTCATCACGAAGCCCAACGCGGCATCGGCCGACGGCAGATTCGGCGCAAAGCCGCCCTCGTCGCCGACATTGGTGTTGTGGCCCGCGTCCTTCAGCGCCGCCTTCAGCGTCTGAAAGACCTCGACGCCCATGCGCAGACCTTCGGCGAAGGTCTTGGCGCCGACCGGCATGATCATGAATTCCTGAAAATCGATCGGGTTGTCGGCGTGCACGCCGCCATTGACGATGTTCATCATCGGCACCGGCAGCAGCCGCGCCGCAGTGCCGCCGACATAGCGATAGAGCGGCAGATCGTTCGCCTGCGCCGCAGCCTTCGCGACGGCGAGCGACACGCCGAGGATCGCGTTGGCGCCGAGCCGGCTCTTGTTCGGCGTGCCGTCGAGCGCGATCATCGTCTCGTCGATCTTGGCCTGCGCTTCGGCATCCATGCCGCCGACGGCGTCGAAGATCTCGCCGTTGACCGCATCGACCGCCTTGCGCACGCCCTTGCCGAGATAGCGCGACTTGTCGCCGTCGCGCAGTTCGACCGCCTCGTGCGCGCCGGTCGAGGCGCCCGACGGGACCGCCGCGCGGCCGCGCGTGCCGTCTTCCAGTACGACGTCGACTTCGACGGTCGGATTGCCGCGGCTATCGAGTATTTCGCGGCCGATGATGTCCAGAATGGCGGTCATAGTTGCTCCGGTGCGCGGCTTTGGCCCGGCTTCTACATGATCGGCCGTACCGCGAAAAGGCCGGCTTAGTGAAGATGCGGCGGCGGAAAAACGCCCAACAGACCCACTAGACCCAATATCGCGATCCCGATCGTAAGCTCGATCGCGCTGGTCCACATAAGCGATGCAGCGACCACCGACGACCCGGCCGGGGCGATAATCCGCGGGGCGAGGCGATACCGGTTGTAGATTGCTAGTGTGACCATCAGCGCGAACAGACAAACCTTCGCGATGAGCACATATCCATATGGCGTTGTCAGCAAACCGGCTGGATCAGCAATGAAAATTGCGTTGGCGATCCCCGTCAAAGCCAGCAGCACCACTGCTCCATATCCGACGTTTGAAAATAGCGGAATCGCATGTTGCGCGAGCGCCCGCCAAACAGCGGCCGTGCGTGCACGCGCCAGTATATAGGCCAACGAAAGTAGGCCGCCGAGCCACGCGCCGGCGCACAAAAGATGCACGGCGTCGGACACGCCATGAATGACCCCGGAACCGCCGGCGTGGTCCATCGTGCCGTGGCCAACCAGAGCCAGCGACGCGAGCAAAATTGCTGTTAACCCGGTGAGAATCTTGAACGCAGCTGGCCTCGCCGGAGTCACGTAAACCGCCAGAATGGCGACGATGACGTTTACCGCCATTCGCCAGACCCAGACCTTGCCAAATTGCGTTTCGAACAAAACAACGCTCAGCATTTCACCGCTTAACGCATTTGACCATTGGCGGCTCATGCTTACCGTCAGACTATCCCACCACACCAGCGCCGTGGCGAAGGCAAGCGCCGCCGATGCCAGCAATACCCTGTGCAGCCAGTGGTCAAACGCATCGCGCTCCGGAGTTTCCGTTCGTAATGCGTAATGGCGAAACAGGGACGCGCCGAACAGCACCGTCGCCGCAATGAGGTGACACCATCGTGCCGCGGCGGTGAATTCAATCACGGCGCGCCATCACGGTTTGATTTCAAAACTGAAGTCGCCCTCAGTCTGGTGTGTATCAACCGACAGAACGTGCCATTTGACCCGATAGCGCCCTGGTTTAAGCGTCGGCAAGTGCAGGCTCATTTGTTCCGGCCGCGCGCGATCGACAACGCCACCGGACGCGATTTTCTCTCCGCCGGCGCCGAAGACTTCAATCCCCGAAAAACGCGGCTCAAGCTTTTGTGTGAACCAGAGCCGCACTTCCGGCGGCGATCGATCGATCGTATTGCCGACGCGAGGACTTGCACGATCGAGAAATGCGTGGGCCCAAAGCACCTGCGGTGCAAGGACAAGGACGCTCGATAGCGCGATAACGCGAGTTACTTTCATGATCAATTGCCGAACAACGGCCTCCTTGGTGCAACGGGACCGCCGAAGATCGGCTGCCCGATCCCGCGCGGGAAAATGTCATCGAGGTAAAGATGCAGTTGGGCAATCACGCCCACACTGCGTCCACTTTCACGGTTGACCGGAATCATCGCTTCAACGCCGACCTGGAAATAATTTCCCACCCAAATGAATCCGGGGTTGATCGTGCCCGTTGTTACCGTTCCCGACGACAGCGTGTTGCCGACCGGCGTTTGCAGCGACGCCTCAACAATCGGAATCAAATGATTGAAAAAGTCCGGCAGCCCTAGGTCGACGACGGCGGACTTGAGGTACGGCATGCTGTATTGCAGCGCGCCGCCCCAAACCAGAATACGCGGATGGAATTCGGTGTCGAACGTCTGTTCGCCGGTATCCGGATCGATGCCGCCAACGATGTGCGACGCGCTTCCGGGGATCGCATAACCGACCTGACCGGTTACTGCGAACGGTCGCGCCCAACCGACACTGGATGGCAAGTCGCCGAAGCCCTTACCGAAGTAGAATGTCGGCGTGTAGACGGTGAAACGCTCTGCCCCGATGTCGCGCGCACCGCTGCCGCCCCACTCGATGCTCAATCCGGCGGACATGATGAATTCCCGCGCTGGATCCTTGTAGAAGCGGTACTTGAACGTCGTTTCGAGATTGTCGAACCCGCTTGCGCCGACGCCATTCGGGCCGCCCGGGCGATAGAGATGCGTCCATGACGGCCCAACCGCGACGGCAAAGCTCTCGGTGATCCGTTTTGAGATTTCTCCCGACACACTGAGTTGTTTCACTGCGGGGTCGTCGGGTGTCTTGAAGATTGAGACGGTCGGGACCGACAATTCGTCGTTCACGCCGGGATCGTCGATCGTCAGCGTTGCCGGGAAGAAGCGATTGCCGACAATTTCGTGGGCGTGCCCACCGCTGATGCAAATTCCAATGCACGCGAGCCCCGAAAGGGCCGCGCGCAAAAGCCGCGATAACATGAGCTTACTCCGCTATTTCCAGACATGATTGTTTTTGGGCGGCGTCACCGCCCCACATCACGCTTGTTGCGGAGGTCCTCGTGCGGGAAGAGCTGGATGCCTCAACTTCGGCGCGTCCAGCGATTTTTCGCGCGGCTTCAGCGTATCCGATGCAACTGCACCTACTGACGACAACGGCTGTGCGGGTGCAACAAATGCGTGGTGCGCGCCCGTGAAGCAGTAAAGACAATGCTGTCCGTTGTCGTGACCGGCGGGAATGCCGTCGGACGAGCCTGGGGCGAGGTCAGTGGCGTTCAGGCAAAGTTCGAACCCGGCCAAGCCGTGATCCGAATAGGCCGCGGCTCGTGCGCCAGCCATCCCGAGCAGGACTGTCTGAACGACAAGCACGTAGCCGACGAGGCAACCGACAAGCTGCCGCCAGAAAAGCCGTCGAGATGTCGCTATCAGGCCCACGCTTTATCCCCGCGCCGAATTGACGTATCACAAATCTGACACACCGCAAATGAAAGCGCTGCGGTCAGCTCACAATTGACGGAACGAACTGTACCGCTCCCTCCTTCGGATTTCACGAGAATGACACGCAAACCGCTTCAGCTTGGCCGACGTACTCGCATTCCCGCTTCGCCCGACGCAGGCCGTGCTTGACCGCGTGCCCAATCCGCATCCGGATACGAACTATGTCGCGCGTTTCACCATGCCGGAATTCACCTCGATCTGCCCGGTCACCGGCCAGCCGGATTTCGCCATCATCGTCATCGACTACGTGCCGCGGCGCTGGCTCGTCGAATCGAAGTCGCTGAAGCTTTATCTCAACAGCTTCCGCAACGAAGGCGCGTTCCACGAGGATTGCACCGTCGCGATCGGCAAGCGGCTGGTGAAACTTCTGGCGCCGCGCTGGCTGCGCATCGGCGGCTATTTCTATCCGCGCGGCGGCATGCCGATCGATGTGTTCTGGCAGGCGGGAAAATTGCCGGCCGGCGTGTGGGCGCCGGAACAAGGCGTCGGGCTTTATCGCGGCCGGTGAAAGAAACCCCACGAACAGACAATGCCGGTGAGGATCAGGACACAGCCGCCGATAATGAGCGGTAGCGTCTCGCCAAGTTCGCCGAAAGCAAACCGGTAGTAGACCGGCCCAACCGATTGTCCGAGAAAGAAGAACGTCGAGTGGATCGCGGTCGCGGTCCCGCGCGCGGACGGCACGAGTTCGGTGACAAAGATCTGGATGACACCGTGCAGAAAATAAAACGCCATCCCGAATAGAACGAAAACTGCCGGCCTGCGCCTGCCACGGCAGATGCAGCGACATCACCATCAGCCCGAGCCCCATGCACGTCGCCGCCGGTAATCATCAGCTTGCGTTGGCCGACGAGCGGCAACAATCGCGAAATGACCGTCGCATAGATCATGCCGCCGACGCCAAACCCGCCGATGACGATGCCGGCAATGGTGGCGCGGCTTTCGCCCGCCGCATGCAGAAATGGCGCGACGTAAGGGAAAAACCCGAACAGGAAAATCCCTTCCATCAGCACGCCGCCGAAGCAGTATTTCGCCATCGGATGACGGAACATCGCGCGGTAGGTCGCCGGGATTGAGCGCAGATCGACACGCTCCGGCGGCTTGCGTCCCGGTCCGCCAAAACCGATGAACGCCGCAACCAGAGCCGCGAGCGCGCAAAATCCGTTGACCAGAAACACGCCGCGCCAGCCGAAACTGTCGGCGACGATGCCGGCGGCGGCCGATCCCATCAGATTGCCGAGCATCGCGCCGGCCAGCACGCGGCTGACGGCGACTTGGCGTTTTTCGACGGTGACGACCTGCGCGATCAATGCGAGCGCAATCGGAAACGTGCCGCCGGCGACGATGCCGGAGATGACGCGCGAAGCCATCAGCGTCAGCAAACCCGGTGCAAATGCGCCGGCGAAGGTCGAGAACGTCACGATTACCAGACACGCAAACATCATGCGCGTCTTGCCGAGCATGTCGGCGAGCGCGCCCAGTATCGGCTGCATCAAGCGCGTAGGGCAGCGCGAACGCTGTTGCGAGCAAGGCGACGCTCGCGATCGGCTCATTCAGGTCGGCCGCGATCTGCGGGATGATCGGATCGACCGCGCGAAAGAACAGGCTTGTCGAAAAGACCGCGAGCCAGACCGTCGTCAGGATGCGCGTCGCCGACAGGCGCGGCGGCTCGAGGACGGGCGTCGTTGGCTCACTCATCGTCCGCAGCTCACGCCTTGGCGAGCTTGTCGAACGCCATTAGCGTACGCAGCAACGGCTCCAGCTCCTTGAGCGGCACCATGTTCGGCCCATCCGACGGCGCCTTGTCCGGATCCTGATGTGTCTCGATGAAAACGCCGGCTACGCCGACCGCGACCGCCGCTCGCGCGAGCACCGGCACGAATTCACGTTCGCCGCCCGAGGTCGTGCCCTGCCCGCCCGGCTGCTGCACCGAATGGGTGGCATCGAATATAACGGGCGCACCCGTGGTGCGCGCAAGGATCGGCAGCGCGCGCATGTCGGAGACGAGCGTGTTGTAGCCGAACGAGGCGCCGCGCTCAGTGACGAGCACGTTCTTGTTTCCGGCTCCGGTGATCTTGGCGACAACGTTCGCCATGTCCCACGGCGCGAGGAACTGGCCCTTCTTGACGTTCATCGACACGTCCGGTCTGCGCGGCTGCGACAAGCAGATCGGTCTGGCGGCACAGAAACGCGGGAATTTGCAGCACGTCCACCGCCTTCGCGACATGCGCGCATTGCGCGGCATCATGCACGTCGGTGAGCACCGGCTACGCCGAGTTTTTCGCGGACTTCGGCAAAGATCGGCAGTGCCGCGTCGAGCCCAATGCCACGCGCGCTTTTCGAACTGGTGCGGTTCGCCTTGTCGAAACTCGTCTTGTAGATGAGACCGATGCCGAGCCGCTGCGCAATTTCCTTCAGCGCCGTCGCCATTTCGAGCGCATGCGCGCGGCTTTCCAGCGCGCACGGCCCGGCGATCAGCGCCAGCGGCAACGCATTGCCAAAGCGCACATTGCCGATGCTGACAACCGGATTGGCGGCGGGATTTACCTGAATATTCAACGGTCGACCTTCCCCATTCGGCGCGACCATGACGAGGCTCGCTCGCCCCGTCAATCCGCTGCCGACGTCAGCTTCCTACAAAGAACCCGATGCGTTGGACCAATATAGCGACTATGCCGCTCCACCGTCCTACAATGCCGTTCGACCATTCGAGGAATCAGCATGACGTCCAAATCACGCCAGGGGCAGCGCCGGGACAAGCACCCCCCGTCACCGGATTTGGCGAACCGCAAAGCCAAGAAGGCCGAGCGGCTTGCCAAGGGAAAATATCAATCCAAACTGCAGGGCGAACAACGCCGCGACGCGCAGGACAAGATGCGTCGGCTGGAGGATTAGGCGCAGTTCGAAGCGCGCGTCGTCGTTCCGTTCATTGCCCCGCCACCAATCATTAGCTCGCCTCGAACCGATAGTATTTCGCGAACCGCATGACCGGTTCGTCCGACATGCAGAACAGTTCCGCATCCGCAGTGGCGCGATGCACGAACGGAACCCACGTCGGAACGACGAATGTATCGCCCCTGTTCCAGCTGATCGACGTGTCGCCAGCCTCGGTCTCGCCCGCGCCTGCCATCACCACGAAGACACGATTTGCAGTGGAGCGCTGCCGACGTGTCTTTTCATTGGCGGCAAGACGCTCGATCGTAAGCTTCATCGTTGGCATATCGGGCGCATCGAGTTCGATCAGCGGTCCGTGCGCGCCGTGGAGATCCGGGACAGCCTTGTCGAGGCGTGCTGCGATCGCATCGCGCGTGAAACGATAGGGCGAGGTCGTCGCGACGCGTTCGACCTTTTCGTATTTCTGCGGATGCTCTTCGAAAAACATTGGCTCGAGCAGATGCGTCAGCGGCACGTCGAGCCCATCGAACCAGTAGGCGGTGCGATCGCCGTCATGACCGTGGCCATGCCAGCACCAACCGGGGGTCAACACCACGTCGCCGGTTTCCATCGGCGTTTTCTCGCCGTTGACGATCGAGAACGCGCCCTTCGCGTCGATGATGACGCGGAGCGCATGCGGCGCATGGCGATGCGACGGCGCGACCTCGCCCGGAAGGATCATCTGATAGGCGCAGGCGAACGTGCGCGTCGTTTCAAACGTCGCCACCGGCGCCGGATTTCGTAACACCAGATTGCGGCGTTCCGCATAAGCAACGTCAATCAGGCCGCCGGCAGCGTCGAGCGCCTCCTTAATGTCGCGATACGACCAGTGCGCCGATACATAGTGCGATTTCGGCTCCTTCCACAGCAGCGGCCTGTCACGCGGGATCCATCCCGGCGTGACGCCGAGTTCATCGGCGCGCTGGTAAAGCGCGTTGAGATCGGGAATGCGTGATCGCGTCTGTTCTGCAAGCGACATGACAGCCTCCGCTCGTTTCGGACCGAGACTAGATCATGCCGGCGAGATGGTCGCGGCTATTTTGCGTGTCTGCAGCTATGTGCGGCGTCGCGAAGGCGGGCGACCTCACGCGCCAGTCTGCCGCGCGGCGGTCTCGTTCATTTCAAATTTGGCCGGCACTACATAGCCGGCTCTGCTCGACCGCCGCGCGGACGAACGACGAGAACAGCGGATGGGCGGATCAGCAGGGGCAATCCGCCGTGATCCCAAAGGCGCAATACGCTCCACCATGGTGCCCTACCCGCCTGTTGGGCGCTGCGAACGTTCAGCGTAACGAGCCGGCAGGCGCGGCGCCCGTACCCATTGGCGTGCCAATTGGCGAGGGACCGGTGGGTGACAGGCCCGGCTGGCGCTCGAGCAAGCCCGGCTGGTTCGCCCTGGTGGTGACCCCGCCATCGGTCGACTTGGTGCCGGCGGATTTATTGGTCGTCGCTGTCAGCGCCGCGCCCGGATTGGCGAAGGTGCCCAATTGTTTCCCGGTTTGAATTGTCGGAGTGGTTCCGGTGCACTTGCCGCTATTATCGCATTTGACATTGCACTCCCCACCCTTGCCGTCGCAATTTCCCTTTAGGCAACCATAGCCGTCCGACATCGACCAAAGGGCGCCTCCAGATTTCTTACAGGTCCCCGCAATTTCGCCGATGCTGTGATTACCGCTAATGGGACGCGTAACTTCGCCGAAGGCTGAGCTCACACCAAGGCCGATGGCAGAACAAGTCGATATGACGATCAGCAAATTGCGCATGGCATTCTCCCTGGAGTACCGGCGCCGCCGTAGAAACCTCATCGAAATGCACGGCTCCCGCGGCCGGTCGCCCCTACGGTCGAATTCGGGAGTGTGGAGAAAGAAGGAACACGCCGCAACCTGGATCACTGTTGCCGCGCGCAGGGAACTTACCAGATTTTCAGCCCGCCAGCCGACGTATCGGCCTATACCAGCCGGCTCTGCTCCACCGCCGCGCCGATAAAGGAAGAGAACAGCGGATGCACCTCGAACGGCCGCGACTTCAGCTCGGGATGAAACTGCACGCCGATGAACCACGGATGATCTTCGTATTCGATCGTCTCCGGCAGCACGCCGTCGGGCGACATGCCGGCAAAGCGCATGCCGCGCTGTTCGAGCCGGTCCTTGTAGGCGGTGTTGACCTCGTAGCGGTGGCGGTGCCGCTCTGAAATGTCTTCGCAGCCGTAGATGTCCGCAACCTGGCTGCCGCGCCGCAGATGCGCCGGATAGGCGCCAAGTCGCATCGTGCCGCCAAGATCGCCGTCCGGCGGCGCGCTTCTGCAACTCGTTGCCCTTGATCCATTCGGTCATCAGGCCGACGACCGGCTCCGGTGTCGGTCCAAATTCGGACGAGTTGGCCTTCTCGATGCCGCACAGATTGCGCGCCGCCTCGATCACCGCCATCTGCATGCCGAAGCAGATGCCGAAATACGGCACGCGCCGCTCGCGCGCGAACTGCGCCGCGCGGATTTTACCTTCAGCCCCGCGCTGGCCGAAGCCGCCGGGAACCAGAATGCCGTGGACGTGTTCGAGGAACGGCGCCGGATCTTCGCGCTCAAACACTTCGCTTTCCATCCACTCGAGATTGACCTTGCACCTTGTTGGCGATGCCGCCATGCGAGAGCGCCTCGATCAGCGATTTGTAGGCGTCCTTCATGCCGGTGTATTTGCCGACAATGGCGATCGTGACGTCGCCTTCGGGATTGGCGATGCGCTCGGTGATCAGCCGCCAGCGATCGAGATCCGGCGCATGATCGGTCGGCAATCCGAAGGCCGAGAGCACTTCGCGGTCGAGCCCGGCGTCGTGATAGGCCTCCGGCACGCCGTAGATGCTGCTCGGCATCGAGCGCCTCGATCACCGCGCTTTCGCGCACATTGCAGAACAACGACAGCTTGCGGCGCTCCTCGCGCGGGATCGGCCGGTCGCTGCGGCACAGCAGAATGTCCGGCTGAATGCCGATCGAGCGCAGTTCCTTGACGGAATGCTGCGTCGGCTTGGTCTTCAGTTCGCCCGCGCCGGTGACGTAGGGCAGCAGCGTCAGATGGATGTAGATCGCGTGGTGACGCGGCAATTCGTTGCCGAACTGGCGGATCGCTTCGAAGAACGGCAGACCCTCGATGTCGCCGACGGTGCCGCCGATTTCGCACAGCACGAAATCGAAACTCTTCGTTGCCGTCGCGGATGAAATCCTTGATCGCGTTGGTGACGTGCGGAATGACCTGGATGGTCGCGCCGAGATAGTCGCCACGGCGCTCCTTGGCGATGATGTCCTGATAGATGCGGCCGGTGGTGATGTTGTCGTGCTTCGTCGCCGGACGGCCGGTGAAACGCTCGTAGTGACCGAGATCGAGATCGGTCTCGGCGCCGTCGTCGGTGACGAAGACTTCGCCGTGCTGATAGGGCGACATCGTGCCCGGATCGACGTTGAGATAGGGATCGAGCTTGCGCAGCCGGACCTTGTAGCCGCGCGCCTGCAGCAGCGCGCCGAGCGCCGCTGAAGCGAGACCCTTTCCGAGTGAGGAGACCACGCCGCCGGTGATGAAGATGTACCGCGCCATGGGAATCAACCTTTAGCCCGCCGGAGGCGATTCGACGAGTGCGGATTTGCGCAACCCACACCCTTGTGACCCGGCATGGTGAAGGGAATTTTTATTCGTCACGTCAATACCATCGACCAAGGTTCTGATCCGCCGCATCGCATCACGTCGGATTTCTGTTCCATCTACAAAACCGAAGGGCCGGTTTCCCGGCCCTTGCTTTACCTTTACTGCGATGACGGCACCTGCGGTCCGGACGGCGCCTGGCGCCGCTGGCGCACCGCCTGCTGCCGCGACCTTGCCCGCGCAGCGTATCGAGCAGGCCACCGCCCGGCGCGAGTGGCGCCGCTGGCGCGCCAGGCGCCTGCGACTGGTGTCGCGGTCGCCATCGAGAATCGAACGCGGCTTCCGGTCCATGCCGGCGATGATCGAGAGCGACCAGGCTGGTCGCGAAGAATGCCATCGCCAGAAATGCCGTGACGCGCGTGAGCACGTTGGCGGTGCCCGCGGCTCGACATGAAGCCGCCAGCGCCGCCGGATCCCATGCCAAGGCCGCCGCCTTCCGAGCGCTGCAGCAGGACGAAGCCGATCATGGCCAGCACGATCATCAGATGAACAACGATAACAACGCTTTGCATCAATCAATCCAATCGGGCGCGCGCGTGGAACGCCGGTCGCCAGCGGTCATATAGGAAGTTGGGCGGGTGTCTACACGATCCCGCGGCGGATTTCCATGGCCCGCAAAGGCTGCCCCGCCTATCGGTAAACGCCCGCAATGGCCAGAAATTCGTCGGCTTTCAGGCTGGCGCCGCCGACCAGGGCGCCGTCGACGTCGGCTGACAGCCATCAATTCCGCCGCGTTCGACGCCTTTCACCGAGCCGCCGTAGAGAATGCGCACACCCTCGCCCAGCGCTGGCCGACACCTGCGCGCAGTCGGTCGCGGATCTGGCCGTGGACCTTGGCGACGTCGGCGGTCGTCGGGGTCTTGCCGGTGCCGATCGCCCAGACCGGTTCATAGGCGATCGACGAGGTTGGCCGCCGTCGCACCCGCCGGGATCGAGCCCGCAATCTGGCGCGTCACGACGTCGAGCGTGTGGCCGCCGTCGCGCTCGGCCAGCGTTTCGCCGACGCAGACAATCGCAGTGAGCCCGGCCCGCCACGCCGCCGCGGCCTTCGCGCGCACGTCGGCGTCGGTTTCGTGGTGCAGCGTGCGTCGCTCCGAATGACCGACGATGACGGCGCTGGCGCCGGCGTCTTTCAGCATTTCCGCGGAAATGTCGCCGGTGAAGGCGCCGGATTTTTCGGCGTGGCAATCCTGCGCCGCCGATCGAGACCAGCAGAGCCCTTCGCCTTCCAGGCGAACTGCAGCGATCAGCGTAGCCGGCGGGCAAACCATCACGTCCGCTGCCGGCGTTTTGTCACGCACGCCCGCAATCATGCGTTCGAGCTCGGCCGTCGACGCCGCGAGCCCGTTCATCTTCCAGTTGCCCGCCACCAGCGGCCGCCGCAGTGTCGCCATTACACTCCGTCCAACTGATCCGGCCGTGGCGATAGCAAAGGGCCGCGGACGCGGAAAGGCCCGCTGGCTTGCGGCTTGCGCAGCGGCCGGAAACCATGCGAGTTGCGGGGCACCCGGCGTATCCCTATGATGCGGCCGGGTTGCACTAGCCGCCCAATTCTGAAATCCCATCAACTGGTTGGCCCAAAAATGCTTCGTGGTCTTCGCAAGGCCTCTGGAAACTGGCTCGGAAAGTCGATTCTCGCGGCCGTCGTGACGATCCTGATCATCTCATTCGGGATCTGGGGCGTGGGCGACATGTTCCGTATCAGCGCGCGTGCGCCGGTCGCCAGCATCGGTAGCGCCGAAATCACCGCCGAGCAGTTCCGCCAGACATTCAATGAAAGGCTGCAAGCCCTGAGCCGCCAGGTCGGCCGGCCCGTTACGCCGGCGCAAGCTCTTTCGATCGGCTTCGACCAGCAATTGCTTGGACAGATGCTCGCGGAAGCGGCGATGGACGAAACCACGCGCAAGATGGGCTTGAACGTTTCGGCGGCCGAAGTGGCAAAGCGCATTACCGCTGATCCGACGTTTCGCGGTATCAGCGGCGAGTTCGATCGCAACCGCTTCGAACAATTGATCCGGCAGAGTGGCTTTACCGAAGCGTCGCTTCATTGCCGAACAGCGTCGCGTCTTCATGCGCCGCCAGCTCGTCGTCCGCGCTCTCGGACAATCTGGAGGCGCCGCTGACCGAACGGCAGGCCTTCGCGCGCTATGAGGGCGAAGAGCGCAGCATCGACTACGTCACGCTGACTGCCGTCACCGCCGGCGACATCCCCTCACCGGCGGCCGATGTGCTCGAAAAATATTTCGAGGATCGAAAAATCACCTTCCGCGCGCCGGAATATCGCAAGCTTATCGTGCTTGCGCTGACGCCTGAGGAAATTTCGAAATCGATTACGGTGACCGACGACGACGCCAAGCGTTATTACGAAGACTACAAGACGCGCTTTTCGACGCCGGAAAAGCGCGACGTGCAGCAGATGGTGTTTCCGGATGAAGACGCCGCCAAGAAAGCGGCGGAACAGATCGCGGCTGGCACCTCATTCGAGGCGATTGCCACCGAGCGCGGACTGAAAGACAGCGACATCAATCTTGGCAGCATGACCAAGGCGGCGATCGTCGACCCGGCGATCGCGGACGCCGCCTTCGCGCTGAAACAGGATGACGTCAGTGTACCTGTAAAAGGCCGTTTCGGCACCGCACTGGTGCGCGTGACCAAGATCGAACCGGCAACCACCAAGCCCTTCACCGAAGTCGCCGGCGACATCAAGCAGGAGATCGCGGCCGATCGCGCCAAGGCTGAAATCAACAAGCGACGCGACAAGGTCGAGGACGAACTTGCCGGCGGCGCTCGCCTCGATGAGGCCGCGCAAAAGGCGGGCACGCCCGTTCGAACCATCGCCGCGGTCGACCGCGCCGGACGCGCGCCGGACGGCAGTCCGGTAACCGACCTGCCAAAGGGCGCGGACATTCTCGGACCGGCCTTTTCGACCGACGTTGGCGTCGAAGCCGATCCGGTACAGGCGGAGGGCGGGCTTGTCTGGTACGAGGTCGCAGGCATCACGCCGACGCGCGACCGTACGCTCGACGAGGTCAAGGGCCAGGTTGAAGCGCGCTGGCGCGAAGATCAGCTTGGTCAGCGTCTGAAGACAAAGGCGGATGAAATCATTGCGGCCGTCAAAGCTGGCAAGTCGTTCGAGGACGAAGCCAAGGGTCTCGGTCTGACGATTGAAAGCGCAAAATGGGTCAAGCGTAGCGGCAACAGCAAACTGTCGCGCGACGTCGTCGCCGCGATGTTCAAAACCGCGCAGGACGCGGTCGGCAGCGCCGACGGCAACGATCCAAGTGAGCGCGTCGTATTTAAGGTAACGGAAATCGCGACACCGAATTACAATGCGGATAGCCCGGATGCCAAACGCATGAGCGATACGTTGCGCAATGCACTAAATGACGAGTTGCTCACGCAATACGTAACGCAGATCGAAAACGACCTCGGCACTACGATCAATCGCAGCGTGCTGGTGCAGGCTGTTTCCGCCGGCGGCGGAAACTGAGTTGCGATGCAAATCTGGCCGGCGGCGGACGCTTTCGCGAGAGTCTATGCGCAGGGCACCGTGCAAGTGGTGTGGACGACACTTGTCGCCGACCTTGAGACACCGGTCTCCGCCTTTCTGAAAATCGCCGGCGGGAAGCCGATGAGCTTCCTGCTGGAATCGGTCGAGGGCGGCGCCGTGCGCGGACGTTATTCGATCATCGGGCTTGATCCTGACGTCGTCTGGCGTACGCGTGGCCGTGAGGCTGAAATATCACGCACTGGAGCGGCGTTCTCGGCGTGCCACGAGGCGCCGCTTGTCGCTTTGCGTACGCTGATCGCCGAAAGCAAAATCGATCTGCCAGACGAACTGCCGCCGATGGCGGCCGGCATATTCGGCTATCTCGGCTACGACATGGTGCGGCTGATGGAAGAACTGCCGCTGCCAAATCCCGATCCGATCGGCATTCCCGACGCCATTCTCGTGCGCCCGACCATTGTCGTGGTGTTCGATGCGGTTAAGGACACGATCACAGTCGTGACGCCGGTACGGCCCGCGGCTGGGCGTCAGCGCCGAGGCAATGCTTGCGCGCGCCACCGAGCGCCTGACGGCGATTGTCGACGCGCTTGAAGCGTCCGCTCGGCAAGGAAGCGTCGGCGCAATTCGACGGACCGTTGGCGATCACGCCACAGTCGAACACGACACCCGAAGAGTTTCGCACGATGGTCCTGCGCGGCAAGGAATACATCGTCGCCGGCGACGTGTTCCAGGTCGTGCTGGCGCAACGCTTCGAAGCGCCGTTCACGTTGCCGCCGTTCTCGCTTTATCGCGCGCTGCGCCGCGTCAACCCGGCGCCGTTCCTGTTCTTCCTCGACTACGGCGATTTCGCCGTCGCCGGATCAAGCCCGGAAATCCTGGTGCGCGCACGCGACGGCATCGTCACCATCCGCCCGCTCGCCGGCACGCGCCCGCGGGGCGAAACACCGAAGGAAGACAAGGCGCTGGAGGACGAACTTCTCGCTGATCCGAAAGAACGTGCCGAACATCTGATGCTGCTCGACCTCGGTAGGAACGATGTCGGCCGGGTCGCCGAAATTGGCACGGTGAAGGTCACCGATCAGTTCTTCATCGAGCGCTTCAGCCAGGTGATGCATATCGTTTCAAACGTTGAGGGAAAGCTCGACACGAAGTGCGACGCCGTCGATGCGCTGGCGGCTGGATTTCCGGCCGGTACGGTGTCGGGCGCGCCGAAAGTTCGCGCGATGGAAATCATCGACGAACTCGAAAAGGAAAAGCGCGGGCTTTATGCCGGCTGCGTCGGCTACTTCTCCGCCGCCGGCGATCTCGACAGCTGCATCGTGCTGCGCACGGCACTGGTGAAGGACGGCAAGATGTACGTCCAGGCCGGCGCCGGCATTGTCGCCGACAGCGATCCCGCCGCCGAACAGCAGGAATGCATCAACAAGGCGAAGGCCCTGTTCCGTGCAGCCGAGGAAGCGCGCCGGTTCGCCAGCGGCGCTGGCCGGGGGCAGTAAGCGGACCCTGCATTTTCGGCCAAAACCGCGGGTTTTCGATGGCGCATTGCCCGCCAAACGGCAAACCCCCTATAAGAACACGCCATGATCCTGCTGATCGACAACTACGACAGTTTCACCTTCAACCTGGTCCACTACCTCGGCGGACTGGGCGCGAAGGTAACTGTCCATCGCAACGACAAGATCACGGTTGCCGACGCGATCGCGTCGGCCCCGGATGCTATCGTACTGTCGCCCGGCCCATGCACTCCGAATGAGGCCGGTATCTGTCTCGAGCTGATCGAGAAAGCCTCTGCCAAGATTCCGATTTTCGGAGTCTGTCTTGGCCTGCAATCGATCGGCCAGGCCTTCGGCGGCAAGATCGTGCGCGCGCCGGTGCCGGTGCACGGCAAGCTTTCGGAAATCCAGCACGATGGCCGGGGTGTTTTCCGCGGCATCAACGGTCCGTTCAAGGCAACACGCTACCATTCGCTGGTGGTGGAAGCAGCGACAATGCCGGCAACGCTAAGCGTTACAGCGCGGACGGACGATGGATTGGTGATGGGCGCACAACACAAGACGCTGCCGGTGCACGGGGTACAGTTTCATCCTGAAAGCATCGCGTCCGAGCACGGCCATCTGATCCTGAAGAATTTTCTCGATATTGCCGCTGCCTGGAATAGTGCGCAGGGACGCGGCATGGCGGCCACGAAAATTCCAGCCGCGCAGGGGGCATGAATGGCCGAACTTAAAGCGCTGATCGGCCAGGTGGCGACCGGTGCGCAGATGACGCGCGAGCAGGCCGCGGCCGCGTTCGACAGCATGATGTCGGGCGAGGCGACGCCCTCGCAGATGGGCGGCCTCTTGATGGCCTTGCGGGTGCGCGGCGAGACGGTCGACGAAATCACCGGCGCCGTTGCGGCGATGCGCGCCAAGATGCTGCAGGTGAGCGCGCCGCCAAATGCGATTGACGTGGTCGGCACCGGCGGCGACGCGTCCGGCTCGTACAATGTTTCGACTTGCGCCGCGTTCATTGTGGCCGGCGCCGGTGTGCCGGTGGCAAAACATGGCAACCGCGCATTGTCGTCGAAATCAGGTGCCGCCGACGTGCTCGGCGCGCTCGGCGTCAAGATCGATCTCGGACCGGAACAGATTTCCCGCTGCATCAATGAGGCTGGCATCGGGTTCATGTTTGCGCCCGCGCATCATCCGGCGATGAAGCATGTCGGGTCCCGACACGGGTCGAACTCGGCACCCGCACGATCTTCAATTTGCTTGGCCCGCTGTCCAATCCCGCGGGCGTCAAACGGCAAATGGTCGGCGTGTTTTCGCGCCAATGGGTCGAACCGCTGGCGCACGTCTTGAAGAATCTCGGCTCCGAGCGCGCCTATGTCGTGCACGGTTCCGACGGCCTCGACGAAATCACCACGTCGGGTCCGACCGCCGTTGCGGCGCTTGAAAATGGCCAGGTGCGGACGTTTGAGATTTCGCCCGAGGAAGTCGGCCTCAAGCGCGCCAAGCCCGAGGCGCTCCGCGGCGGCGATGCGGACGAAAATGCGTTGGCGCTCAAAACCGTGCTGGAGGGCAAGAAGAGCCCCTATCACGACATTGCGGTCTTCAACGCCGCGGCGGCGCTTGTGGTCGCGGGCGTCGCAAAAGACCTTAAAAATGGCGTGGCGCTGGCGCAGAAATCGATTGAATCAGGCGAGGCAGAAGGCTGCCTCGACCGGCTGATTGTGGTGTCGAACGCTTAATGACCGACATTTTGCGCAAGATCGAAACCTACAAGCGCGACGAGATCGCCGCGGCGAAGCGCGCGCGTCCGCTTGCCTCCGTTGAAGCTGCCGCGAAGGCAGCGCCTGCCCCGCGCGGATTTGCGGCAGCACTGGAGCGGTGCGTGTCGCGCGGCGACTACGCGCTGATTGCGGAGATCAAGAAGGCGAGCCCGTCGCGCGGGCTCATCCGCGCCGACTTCGATCCGCCGGCATTGGCGCGCGCCTACGAAGCCGGTGGCGCAGCGTGCCTGTCCGTGCTCACCGATGCGCCGTCGTTTCAGGGCGCGCCGGAACATCTTGGCGCCGCGCGCGCCGCGTGCGCGCTGCCGGTGCTTCGCAAGGACTTCATGTTCGACCCCTATCAGGTGGTGGAGGCGCGGGCCTGGGGCGCGGACTGTATTCTGGTGATCATGGCGTCAATCGACGACCGGACGGCTTCTGAACTTGAATCTGTCGCTATTTCCATAGGGATGGATGTATTACTTGAAGTTCATCAAGAAGATGAACTTGAGCGCGCGCTTCGACTCAAATCGCGGCTGATCGGTATCAACAATCGCAATCTCAAGACGTTCGAGACCACGCTGGCGACGAGCGAACGGCTCGCACCCAAGAGTCCCGAAGGACAAGATCATCGTCGGCGAAAGCGGCATCTTTACGCCGGCCGATCTTGCCCGGCTCTCCCGCGTCGGCATTTCCGAGCTTCCTCGTCGGCGAAAGCCTGATGCGGCAGCAGGACGTCGCCGGCGCCACCCGCGCTCTGCTGGCGCGCGCAGGCCACAATGCCGCGGCGGAGTAAAATCTTGACCACGCGCCGCCTCTCCCATCTCGGGCGACGCGGCGAAGCCCGCATGGTCGATGTCTCGCACAAGGCACCGACCGAACGCATTGCGATCGCCGAGGGCCGAGTGGTGATGCGCAAGTCGACGCTCGACATCGTGCGCAAGGGCGACGCCAAGAAAGGCGATGTACTGGGTGCTGCGCGTATCGCCGGCATCATGGCCGCGAAGCGTACCCACGAGCTCATTCCGCTGTGCCATCCCCTGCCCGTGTCGAATGTCGAGGTCGACCTCGTCGATCGACAAGAAACTTCCCGGCGTCATCGTGCGCGCGACCGTGAAGGTCACCGGCAATACCGGCGTCGAGATGGAAGCGCTCACGGCAGTTTCGGTCGCCTGCCTCACGATCTACGACATGGTGAAGGCGGTCGAGCGCGAGATGCGCATCGAGGGCGTGCGCTTGATCGAGAAGCGCGGCGGCAAGTCCGGCGTGTTCCGGGCGGGTGCCTGAGATGGCCGGGCTGCTCAGCGTCGCCGATGCGCTGGCGCAGGTGCTGGAAGGTGCTGCGCCCCTGTCAGCGATCGACGTGCCGCTCAGCGAAGCGCATGGTCGCGTGCTGGCGCCGATCTCGCCGCGCGGCGCACGCAGCCGCCCGCACGCGATGTCGGCAATGGACGGTTATGCGGTGCGCGCCGCGGATGTGAAAGAGACGCCTGCCCGCCTCACCATTATCGGCGAGGTCGCGGCCGGACGGCCCTTCGGCCGTGCGGTCGGCAAAGGCGAAGCCGCGCGCATCTTTACGGGCGGCGTCGTGCCCGACGGCGCCGACACCGTGGTGATCCAGGAGAACACCAGGCGCGATGGCGATATCGTGACGGTCAATTCTTCCGCGGCGCTGGGCAAGAACATCCGGCCAGGTGGGCTGGATTTCAAAGAAGGCGAGGTTCTGTTCAAACGCGGCCATCGCCTGCTGGCACGCGATCTCGCCCTGGTCGCCGGAATGAACTACGCCAGCGTCCCGGTCCATCGCACGCCGCGGATCGCTAGCTTCGCGACCGGCGACGAACTGGTGCCGCCCGGCTCCACCGCCCGGGCCTGGACAGATCATCTACTCCAACGGGTTCACGCTCGCCGCCATGCTGCGCGCCGAGGGCGCCGAGGTGATCGATCTCGGCATCGTCCCGGACCGCTGGACGACACCGTGGCGGCGGTACGCAAGGCCAAGGCGGTCGAGGCGCCGATATCCTGGTGACGACTGGCGGCGCGTCGGTTGGGCGAATACGACCTTGTGCAGACGGCCTTCGCCGCCGAAGGCATGAAACTGTCGTTCTGGAAGATCGCGATGCGGCCGGGCCGACCCCTGATGCACGGCCGGATCGGGCCGATGCACGTTCTCGGCCTGCCCGGCAATCCGGTATCCAGCTACGTCTGCTGCCTGCTCTTCGTCATCCCGCTGCTGCGGCTGCTTTCCGGCCGGACCGATACCGCCATCGAGACCGAATCGGCGCTGCTTGGCTGCGACCTTCCGGCCAATGACGAACGGGCCGACTACCTGCGCGTCGATCTGGAAGCGAGATGCCGCCGGCAACACTGATGGCGACGCCCTTCCCGACCCAGGACAGTTCCATGATGGCGCGGCTCGCTGCGGCAAATTGTCTTGTATTACGTGCGCCTTATGCGCCCCGCGGCAAAAAGCTGGCGACACGTGCACCATCGTTAAATTGGCGTTTTAGCAATCCGTATTTTTCTTCACCCGATATTAAATGGTTGCGGAACACATATGGAACATATAGTGTTCCGTTCATGATTTGTTTTATCGGCCGCGGAGCACCGGCCATCGACCTGGGGGAACCGCCGACGATGCTAACCCGCAAACAGCTTGAGTTGCTGCGCTTCATTCACGAGCGCCTGAAGGAAGCCGGAGTTCCGCCTTCGTTCGACGAGATGAAGGATGCGCTCGACCTGCGATCGAAGTCGGGCATTCACCGCCTCATCACGGCGCTCGAGGAGCGCGGCTTCATTCGGCGCCTGCCGAACCGTGCGCGCGCTATCGAGGTGATCAAGCTGCCCGAGACGGTCGGCAATGGCATGGGCGGCGGGCGTTCCCGTGGCTTTACGCCGAGCGTGATTGAAGGAAATCTCGGCCGCGGCCGCGCGCAAGCGGACGATGATGGCGGACGTCCGATTGCTGTGCCGATGATGGGCCGCATCGCGGCCGGCACGCCGATCGAGGCAATCCAGACCAAGAGCCACGTCATCAACATGCCGCCCGACATGCTCTCGAACGGCGAACATTTCGCGCTCGAAGTGCGCGGCGATTCGATGATCGATGCCGGCATTCTCGAAGGCGACACGGCGCTGATCAAGAAAGTCGAGACTGCCGACACCGGCGACATCGTCGTTGCGCTGATCGACGACGAGGAAGCGACGCTCAAGCGTTTCCGCCGCCGCGGCGCGTCGATCGCGCTCGAACCGGCCAACACGTCCTACGAGGTGCGCATCCTGCCGCCGAACCGGGTGCGCATTCAGGGCAAGCTGGTCGGAATGTTCCGCAAGTACTAATCGCCCGCCTCCAGATCCTCCTCGCGCGGTGTGGCATCCCGCGTGACGGGGCGTGCGGGCGATGTTGACAGCCACCTCGCCGTCCGCGCGATGCGCCCATGGACGCTCGAAGCCCGCCGGATAGCTGCGTTCGATCCGCCACCTCTTGCCATCGCGATAAAGTGCGGTCGCGCCACCGGACCGCAGCGCCTCGCGGTCGATGATTGTCGCGGCACAGCCCGGCGGCACCTCGCGCGGCGTGACGACCAGTGCGGCGCGTGTGCAATCTTCCGCGAGCGCCGCCGGCGTGCGCGCAACCGCGACGATCGCACCGTCGCGCAAGTCGCGCGATGCAGCCATCCGCTGTCGCAGGCGAAACCCTCCTTCAGCGCGGCATCATTCTGCGTCCGCGCATCGGCGTCGCCCGCCAGCCAGTCGCGGATCGCAAAAGAATCGCTGCCAAACCGGACAGCCGACGAGATTGCCAGCCGCGGTTCGGACCGCCACCGCATCGCCTGAGGACGAGACAAGTACGTCCGGCTGCGGTGTCGTGACGGCGACATAAGCGCCCGCGGCGATCAGTAACGCCCCGGCCCAGCGCAGCCGCGATTTGAGCAGGCAGACCACGACCAGCCCGGCGGTCACCAGCAGCAGCGCGCCGACACCGAACGCAGTGCACGCGGCCGACCGCTCCCGGCAGACCTGCGACCCAGGCCGCGACCGCCGTCATCCAGTCGATCCCTGCGCCCATCAGCCGCCACAGCGGCGCATCGAAGCCGAACGGCATGGCGACGAGCGCCAGCAAGTCCGGCCGGCATCACCCAGGCCGAGACGATCGGCATCGCCAGCAGGTTCGCCAGCACGCCATACGGCGCGATCCGGTGAAAATGGAACGCGGCGTAGGGCGTGGTCGCGAGCCCCGCCACCAGCGAGGCGAAAATCAGCGCAACGATCTGCCGGCCACCCCACAGCGCAACGCGGGTGCCGGCCGGCGTGTCATGCGCCGGCGGTGACCCACGGCAGCCCGCGCTCGTAGGCGGCGACGAGCGCGAGCGTTGCCGCAAACGACATCTGAAAGCTCGGATGCACGACCGCTTCCGGCGCGATCAGCAGCACCGCCATCGCGGCAACGGCAAGCGTGCGCAACGTGAGCGCGGCGCGGTCGGCCATCACGCCGACGAGGACGATCGCCGTCATGATGAAGGCGCGCTGGGTCGCGACCTCGGCGCCCGATAGCGCGAGATAGAGCGCGGCCGCGACCAGCGCGCCGACGGCGCCCCATTTCTTGATCGGATGACGGATCGCGATGCCGGGAATGAGCGCAAGCAGCGCACGGATCACGAAGAACACGACGCCGGCGACGACCGCCATGTGATAGCCGGAGATCGACAGGACATGTGCGAGACTCGAGACATACATCGCATCGTTGACGGAGGATGAGATTGCGTCGCGCTTGCCGGTGATCAGCGCGGAGGCGATGGCGCCGGCATCGCCCGGCACCGCCGCGCGGATACGCCGGTCGATCGCATCGCGAACATTGTCGATCGACCGTCGCATAGCGAAGCCAAAGTCCCGGCGGCGTCGGTGGCGCCTCAATCTTGATCGCCGCCGGTCACAAAGCCCGACGCGCCGATGCGCTGGTAGTAGAGATCGCGCGCGAAATCATAGCCGCCGGGCCGCAGCGGCTGCAGCGGCGGCGAGAGCCGCGCCTTGAACGAGACAAAGCTGCCGACCGGCGGCGCCAGCCCGCGCTTGACGGAGACGCGCACGCGGTCGGGAGCGCGCGCCTGCCGGATGCCGTCGAGTTTGTGGACGCGCACGGTGATGCGGTCGCTTTTCTCGCGCTCCTCGCGCGCTTCGACAAAGCCCGTGACGGCGGCACCATAGGCCGCACGCTCAAGTACCGGATGCGCTATCAGCGCGGTCTTGAAGGTGACGATCGCAAATCCTGCAGCGGCTGCCGCCGCGATGATCGCCAGCGGAAATCGATCGCTCGATGGCGCGCTACGTAGGCAATCACCAAACCGGCCAGCAGCAGCACAGCGGCGGCGTAGGGTCGAAGGTTCGTGTTCGGCGGTGAAATAGATCGCGACACCGAGGCCGAAGGCCACCGGCGCCCACGCGATCAGCCGGCCAGGGCCAAAATCAGTCGCCGCGGCGCGACGGATGTATTCGGCGAAAGCAGACGGAAATTCGGCAACACGCGGCCATTGCGGGCGCGGCAAAGCGCGGCCCTGCGGCCACGTTTCAACACGGCCACGCGCGCCCCTCGCCTTGCCCCACTCGATCATCGCGCTGCCCTTCACGCGATCTGCCCGGCGTCACTCTATGCGAAGTCGTGCGTTTGGAGGACTCAGAAACGTGAACTCGAAGGCTCTCCCCGTACCGCGTGAACAAAATGCGCAACGGATAGGTTCGTCCCGCAGTTCGTCGCGGATTCATCGGCAGGCGGGGGAGAACACCATGAAGACGATTGGCCATTTATCTGCATTTTCAGCCGCGAGCGCATTGCTGGCATCGAACGCCGGCGCAACGCCGTTTAGCTTTTCAGACGATTTCGCGGGCGGGCTCAGCGCCGCCTGGAACGTGTCGGCCGGCACCAATTCCGGGGCTGCCGGCATTTTGGGTCAGCTTTCGGCCGGCACCGCGACGCTGACCTTGAATCCGGGTGGCGTGTCTGCTGCGAACGGCGCAACGCTGGAGTTTGACCTGTTGCAATTCCGCTCCGTCGATGGGGTGAACTGCTGCACCGACGTCTTCAGGATCATCGCAAATGGCGCGGCGATCTATTCAGCCTCGCTGAATGGGCCAGGCGGCGGAACGACCCAGGTGAATTCGGATCCCAACGGAGCCACGGTGACGGGCTCGGCCGGCGCCTATCACGTCAAGATTCCGTTCTCGATCATCGCGGGCAGCAACACGCTCGCCCTCAACTACTTGCTCGATGAAGACTTCAACAACGAAGCGTGGGGGCTCGACAATGTCAGCGTGACTGCCGACGTCAGCGCCGAGGCAGCTGCTACGCCGTTGCCTGCAACGCTGCCTTTGTTCGCCTCGGGCCTTGGTGCGTTGGGCCTGATCGCGCTCCGACGACGACAGGCGTCTTAACCCGGCCTAAACCTTGGCCATGTCTTTTGCGAACGTGTCGCGCAGGCCAACGGTTCGGTTGAACACCGGTTTGCCCGGCGCGGAGTCACTGTCGCGGCAGAAATAACCCTGGCGCTCGAACTGCACCGCGGCTTCCGCATTGCTCGCCGCGAGCGCTGGCTCGAGCTTGCAGCCGGTGAGCACTTCGAGCGAGTTCGGATTGAGTTCTTTCGCGAAATTCGCCGCGTCCGGCGTGGGCGACGTGAACAGCGGATTGTAAAGCCGCACCTCGCCCGTCACGGCATCGGCTGCGCCGACCCAGTGCAACGTCGCCTTCACCTTGCGGCCGTCCGGCGCGTTGCCGCCCTTGGTCGCCGGATCGTAGGTGCAGCGCAGCTCGGTCACTTCGCCGGCGGCATTCTTCATGACGTCGCGGCAGGTTATGAAATAGGCATACCTCAACCGAACCTCGGTGCCTGGCGACAGGCGGTAGAACTTCTTTGCCGGCACTTCCATGAAATCGTCGCGCTCGACATAGATCTCGCGCCCGAAGCGAAGCTTGCGGCTCCCCGCCGCCGGATTGTCAGGGTGATTGACCGCTTCCAGTTCGTCGAATTTTCCTTCCGGATAATTCTCGATCACGATTTTGAGTGGCCGCAACACGGCCATGTAACGCGACGCCGTTGCAGTTCAGTTGTTCGCGGATCGCGTATTCGAACATGCCGACGTCCACAGTGCTGTTCGCTTTGGCGACCCCGATGCGCTTGACAAATTCGCGCAACGCCTCCGGCGGAACGCCGCGTCGGCGCAGTCCTGCCAGCGTCGGCATGCGCGGATCGTCCCAGCCGGAAACGTGGCCGCCGCGCACCAGCTCCGTCAGCACGCGCTTCGACAGGATCGTGTGGGTGAGATTGAGCCGCGCAAACTCATATCTGACGCGGCCGCGACGGCACCGGCAGGTTGTCGAGAAACCAGTCGTAGAGCGGCCGGTGGTCCTCGAATTCCAGCGTGCAGATCGAGTGCGTGATGTGCTCGATCGCGTCGGACTGACCATGCGCGAAGTCGTAGCTCGGATAGATATGCCAGGTGTCGCCGGTGCGCGGATGTGTGGCGTTGAGAATGCGGTAGAGCACCGGATCGCGCAGGTTGATATTGCCGGACGCCATGTCGATCTTGGCACGCAGCACGCGTGCGCCATTCGGAAACTCGCCGGCGCGCATCCTGCGGAACAGGTCAAGATTTTCGCTCACCGAACGATTGCGGAACGGGCTGTTCTTGCCCGGCTCCGTCAGCGTGCCGCGGTTGGCGCGCATGTCGTCCTGCGACTGGTCGTCGACATAGGCCTTGCCGGCATTGATGAGATGCTCGGCCCAGCCGTAGAGCTGCTCGAAATAGTCGGAGGCGTGAAACAGATTCTCGCCCCAATCGAAGCCGAGCCAGCGCACGTCGCGCTTGATGGCGTCGATATATTCCTGCTCCTCCTTGGCCGGATTGGTGTCGTCAAAGCGCAGATGGCAGCGGCCGCCGAATTCCTGCGCGATGCCGAAGTTGAGGCAGATCGACTTGGCGTGACCGATGTGCAGATAGCCGTTCGGCTCCGGCGGAAAGCGGGTTACCGGAAATGGGTACCTTTTGGCCGAAATATCGGCCTCGACAATGTCGCGGATGAAGTCGCGTCCCGCGTCGGCCTGCGCCGCTTCTTGAAGCGCCATGCTGTGATTGGTCCTGATCTACTGCGCACGTCGCGGCGCATCGCGCGGCCTATGTGCCAAATCCGGAACGCCGCGCCAAGGCCGTTAGTTATAGACGGCACCGGTTAATCGCCAGTGACTCCGCTCACCGTGGCGCCGTACGGCCGCAAAAATGACAACGACTGGCACGTCTGTGCTACACGAACGCCCGATTGTGCCCCGCTGGATTGCACGCCTATTTCGAGATGACCGACAAGATCGTCACGCGCTTTGCGCCCTCGCCTACGGGCTTTCTGCATATTGGCGGCGCGCGCACGGCGTTGTTCAACTGGCTCTATGCGCGCGGCCGCGGCGGCAAGATGCTGCTGCGAATCGAGGACACCGACCGCGAGCGTTCCACCCAGCCTGCGATCGACGCGATCATCGACGGCCTCAAATGGCTCGGCATCGATTGGGATGGCGACGACCGTTTATCAGTTCTCGCGCGCCAAGCGGCATGCCGAAGTGGTCGAGCAATTGCTCGCCGCCGGCGCGGCCTATCGCTGCTATGCGAGTCAGCAGGAACTGACCGAAATGCGCGAGGCGGCGCGCGCCGCCGGCCGCTCCAAACTTTACGACGGGCGCTGGCGCGACCGCGATCCTTCCGAGGCGCCGCCGGGCGTCAAGCCGGCGATCCGTCTGAAGGCGCCGCTGACCGGCGAGACCGTGATCGAGGATCAGGTGCAGGGCCGCGTTGTGTGGCAGAACGAGAACCTCGACGATCTCGTGCTGCTGCGTTCCGACGGCACGCCGACCTACATGCTCGCCGTCGTGGTCGACGATCACGACATGGACGTCACCCACATCATTCGCGGCGACGACCATCTCACCAACGCCGCGCGCCAGAAGCAGATTTACGACGCACTCGGCTGGCAGGTGCCGGTGATGGCGCACATCCCGCTCATCCATGGACCGGATGGATCAAAGCTGTCGAAGCGTCACGGCGCACTCGGCGTCGACGCCTACCGCACCATGGGCTATCTGCCGGTCGCATTGCGCAATTATCTGGTGCGGCTCGGCTGGGCGCATGGCGACCAGGAAATCTTCTCGACCGAGGAAATGATCGCCGCGTTCGATCTGCCGCAGATCGGCCGCTCGCCGGCGCGCTTCGATTTCGCCAAACTCGAGAGCCTCAACGGCCATTACATCCGCGCAAGTTCGGACGCGGATCTCGTGCGCGAAGTGGAAGAGCTCGCGCCGCATATCCAGCAGGGCCAGGACCTCGCCGCCAAGCTCACGCCGGAACTGCGCGGCAAGTTGATCGCGGCGATGCCGGGCCTGAAGGAACGCGCCAAGACGCTGCTCGATCTGATCGACGGCGCGCGCTTTCTCTACGCCGATCGGCCGATTGCGCTCGATGACAAGGCGGCCGCGCTTCTCAATGCCGAAGCGCGTGGCTTGCTCGGTTCGCTGATCGGAGGACCTCACCTGCCATCACTGACTGGAGCGCGGCATCGGTCGAAGAGGCGGTGCGCGCGTTCTCCGAACGCCAGGGCGTCAAGCTCGGCGCGGTGGCGCAGCCGCTGCGCGCGGCGCTGACTGGGCGCACGACCTCGCCCGGCATCTTTGAGGTGCTGGCTGTGCTTGGGAAGAATGAAAGCCTTGCGCGGCTTGAGGACCAGATCGTCCGAGCGCCCGCCTGAAATTGCGTAAATTCGGCCATTAATCGGCCATTTAAGCTTCTGTGGCACGAATTTACCGGCATCTTGCAGTGCACACGAAGCCGGTGCAATGTCGCCGCCGGGGTACCCAGTATAACCAAATCGTTCCGACGGCGTGGCCGCCTCAGAACGCGCAGCCATTGAGGGTCTCACCATGACCGCAGACGCGAGCAAAAACACCAAGTCGGGCAAACTGTCGGTCGGTGACAAGAACTGGTCATTCCCGATCTATCCGCGGGACCATCGGTCCAGAGGTGATCGATATCGGCAAGCTGTACGCGCAAACCGGGATGTTCACCTACGACCCCGGCTACACGTCGACAGGAAGCTGCGAATCCAAGATCACCTATATCGACGGCGACGAAGGCATTCTGCTTTATCGCGGTTACCCGATTGAACAGCTCGCCGAACACGGCGATTTTCTCGAGACCTGCTACCTGCTCCTTTACGGCGAACTCCCGACGCGCCTCCCAGAAAGCCGACTTCGACTATCGCGTGACACGCCACACGATGGTGCACGAGCAGATGAGCCGGTTCTTCCAGGGCTTCCGCCGCGACGCCCATCCGATGGCGGTGATGTGCGGCTCGGTCGGCGCGCTGGCGGCGTTCTATCACGACTCCACCGACATCTCCGATCCGGTCCAGCGCATGATCGCCTCGATCCGCATGATCGCGAAAATGCCGACGCTGGCTGCCATGGCCTACAAGTACAATGTCGGCCAGCCGTTCGTTTATCCGAAGAACGAACTCGATTACGCCTCGAACTTCCTGCGCATGTGCTACGCGGTGCCGACCGAAGAGTACAAGCCGAATCCGGTGCTGGCGCGCGCGATGGATCGCATCTTCATCCTGCACGCCGACCACGAACAGAATGCGTCGACTTCGACGGTTCGGCTCGCCGGGTCATCGGGCGCCAATCCGTTCGCCTGCATCGCCGCAGGCATCGCGTGTCTGTGGGGGCCCGCACATGGCGGCGCCAACGAAGCCGCGCTGAAAATGCTGAGCGAAATCGGCCGCGTCGAGCGAATTCCCGAATTCATCAAGCGCGCCAAGGACAAGAACGACTCGTTCCGCCTGATGGGATTTGGCCATCGCGTCTACAAGAACTACGATCCGCGCGCCAAGATCATGCAGAAGACCTGCCACGAGGTCCTGAGCGAACTCGGCATCAAGGACGACCCGCTGCTCGACGTCGCGATCGAGCTCGAGCGCATCGCGCTGCATGACGAGTATTTCATCGAGAAGAAGCTTTATCCGAACATCGATTTCTATTCGGGCATCACGCTGAAGGCGATGGGCTTTCCGGTCAGCATGTTCACCGTGTTGTTCGCGGTCGCGCGCACGGTCGGCTGGATCGCGCAGTGGAAGGAAATGATCGAGGATCCGGGTCAGAAGATCGGCCGCCCACGCCAGCTATACATCGGTCCGACGCAGCGCGATTATCAGCCGATTTCGAGGCGCAAGTAACCTGCTTTAGGCTGCAGGCTTCGGGACGCCGTAACGCTCGCTCAGCAATTGATAGAGCCACTCGCGCTCGATCTCGGTCGCAGCGCGTGCAATGTCGAGCCGTTCGGCGCCGGCATCCACGGTCAGGCGATTGCCCGTGTCGGTATCGCGCAAGCGCAACGTCTGAATTTGCCGCGCGTCGATGTCAACGGTTGTCCGCTTTGCAAAAAATGATTTGGCAGCTTCCCAACGGTCGCGCGCGTAGTATCCGTTCTGAAATTGCAATTGTACCGGTGCAAGCCCGGAGTCGTATCGTACGCCGCGCAAAGTCAGCAGCAAGCTCTCAGGGACTGACGGCCGTACAAGCCGATAGACGTAATACACAGCAAATCCGCCACCCACGATCCATGCGCCAAGCCAGAAAACCAGGAATCCACCTCCCTTACCCGAAACAAGCATGTTCACGGCGCTGACAAGGCCAAATGCCCAACCGCCGAGCCAACACAGGATGAACAGAACAGCGAAATAGCGTGAAGCGCCGCCGGGCGCATAGGGAAGGACAATCAGCCGGCCTTCACCGGTTGTCGTCACGTTTATTTTCGATCCGTCGGGTGGCTTTAATTCCATCGGACAACCGATAGAGGTCTGATGTGGGGACGATAACGCAACAAATTTAAGCTGGCGTTAGCGCGCTGCCGCCGCCCCGTCATAGGCCCAGGTCAGGTAGATACCCGCCCAGGTGAACCCACCGCCAAAAGCCGCCAGCAACAGCTTGTCGCCGCGCTTTAATTTGCTTTCGTAGTCCCACAGACAAAGCGGGATCGTGGCCGCGGTCGTGTTGCCGAACTTGTGGATAGTCATCATCACCTTGTCCATCGGCAGGTGCATGCGCGCCGCGGTCGCTTCGATGATGCGCTTGTTGGCCTGGTGCGGAACCAGCCAGTCGATCTCCTTGCTGGTGAGCTTGTTGCGCGTCATCAGTTCATTCGCGACGTCGCCCATGCGCGCAACCGCGAACTTGTACACCTGCGCGCCCTCCTGATGAACGTAGTGCAGGCGCCGCGCCACGGTTTCCGCCGTCGGCGGCATGCGGCTGCCGCCGGCTTTCTGATGCAGGATACTGCATGCCGGCGCCGTCGGAGCAGATCAATGAAGTCGATGATGCCGCGCCGATTGCGTGACGGCTCGACCATGACTGCGGCTGCCGCATCGCCGAACAGCACGCAGGTCGCGCGATCGGTGTAGTCGATGATCGACGACATCTTGTCGGCGCCGACCACGACGACCTTTTGATATTTGCCGGTCTCGATGAACTGGCTGGCAATTGTCAGCGCATAGACGAAGCCCGAACACGCCGCCTGCACGTCGAACGATCCGATGTTGCGAATGCCGACCATGTCGCAGATCAGATTGGCGGTAGACGGAAAGACGAAATCGGGTGTCGTCGTGGCGCAGATGACGAGATCGACTTCGCCTACGGGCGTATGAGTCTTTTCCAGCAGCCCGCGCACCGCTTCTGCGCCCATGTGCGAGGTGCCAAGCCCCTCGCCCTTGAGAATGCGGCGCTCCTTGATGCCGGTGCGCTCGACGATCCACGCATCGGTGGTGTCGACCATTTTCGCCAGCTCGGCATTGGTGAGCACGTATTGCGGCAAGTGACCGTGCACGCCCGTAATGGCGGCGCGGATCGCGGGCGGGCGGCGTTTTTGAGGTTTTGATGTCATCGGGATTACGAATTCACGTTTAGCATGACTTTGTCGCGCTGTAACACGCCGAGTACGACGTCTGCCGCAGCCGCAGCGGCTGATTTTCGGCCTATCCCCATCACCTCATCGATCCGGGCAAACCCGCTCAATTGCCAGTCGCGCTTCTGCGACGGACCGATAATAGCTAGCAGCGTCTGCGCCAGCCGTTCCGGCGTGGCGGCGCGTTGCACAATTTCTGGCATTACATTTTCGCCGAGGACGAGATTCGCGAGCACAATGGTCGGCACCCGCACCAGCAGGTGAGCGACCAATTCCTCGAGCAGTGAAATCTTGTACGAAACAACCGTCGGCACGCCCGCAACGGCGAGCTCGAGCGTCACCGTGCCGGATGCAGCGAGTGCGGCGCGCGCGGAGCGAAACGCAGCCCATTTTTCGTCCTGATCGACGACGACGCGCGGTGGCACCGGCCAGCTCCTTGTGGCCTCGGTGATCCGCTGCAGCAGATGTGGGACCGTCGGCAGCACCAGCTCGAACGGACCGGCCCGCTCCGCGGCAAGAGCCACGGCTTTGGCGAACAGCGGCAGCATACGCCGTACTTCGCCGCCACGGCTTCCCGGCAAGACCAGGATGAGCGGCGGGTCGGCCTCGCGACGCGTGCGCTCGCTCTCATTCGGGCCGGAGACGGTTCGCGATCTCGACCACCGGATGGCCGACATAGGTGCACGGCGGACCGCCGAGGCGTTCGTGCGTCGCAGGCTCGAACGGGAGCAGCGCGAGCACGTGATCGACGTAGGCGCGCATGGCGCGCGCACGACCGGGCCGCCAGGCCCACACGCTCGGCGATACGTAGTCGACGATACGAATGTGCGGCGCGGCCGCGCGCACCTTGCGCGCCACGCGATGGGTGAAATCCGGACTGTCGATGATGACCAGCATATCCGGATTGGCAGCGATGACCGCATCGGCGGTCTCGCGAATGCGGCGCAGGATCATCGGCAACTTCGCGATCACCGCGTCGATGCCGACAATCGCGAGTTCGCCGATCGGAAATAGCGAGCGCATCCCTTCGCGCTCCATGTCGGGACCGCCGACACCGGAGAACATTATCGGTTTATCGGATTTTGCCACCAGTGCGCGCATCAGCGCCGCACCGAGACGATCGCCCGATTCCTCGCATGCAACCATCGCAACAGCGATGCCTGCGCGATCGGCGAGGTCATCGATTGTATCGCGTGCCGTCATGACGCCGGCCGCACGCCGACAACAAAGACGCCAGCATCGTCCGCGAGTTTCGCGATACGAACCGGCTCGGCTGCGATCGCAGCGCCGGCAACCACGGCAATGCCTGCAAGCCCGGCTTTCGCGACGCCTTCGATTGTCGGCGGCCCGATCGCCGGCAGGTCGAACCGCCGATCCTGCGTCGGCTTCGGTGCCTTCACCAGCACGCCAACGCCCGTCGGCAAACGGATGCGGCCCTCGCGACGCAGTTCCGCGACGCGCGGCTAGCATCTGGTCGGTCCCCTCCGCTGCTTCGAGCGCGACGACATTGCCGTCGGCGACAACCGCGGCCTGTCCGATATCGAACGAACCGATTGCCGCCAGCACCGCAAGGCCGCGCGCAATGTCGCTTTGATCGCGCGCCGTCGGCTTGTGTTTGCCGAGCGCGCCTTCGGCGATCAGTATTTCCGGCGCGACCTCGTGCGCGCCGCGCAAGCGAAATCCGTGGTCCTCGAAAATTCGGCCAATCCCGGTCAGCAAATGATCGTCGCCACCGCGAAAGGCGCGCATGATCCGCGGAAACGCCTTTATCGTCGCCCAGTCGAGACGAACCTGCGACAGCGACGGCCGCAGCAAGGTTCCGACAAAGACGATGTCGCGGCAGCGCTCTTTCGCCGCCAGCCGGCAGAATTCGCCAAGCCGGCCAATGTGGATCCAGTAATGCCGATATTTTGCGACGAAAGCCGGATCGGCCCAGCCGATCAGGGCAAACAGCACGACGTCGCGGCCGCTGCGACTGACCGCGTCGGCAACGCTGCTCGGGATGCTGCCGCCGCCGCACAAAATCCCGAGCGGTCCGCTGTCGTCCGCGCGGCCGGCGAGGCTCACGACAGTTCGCCGCCATCGGCGCGATGCACCGCCATCGTCAGCGGCCGCTTGGCGCTGCGGATAAAATCGAGCACCTTGTCGATCAACGGATTGCCGGCGTATTCGCGCTTCGACGCGCGTCACGCGTTCCTTGAAGGTGCCCTCGCCGAAGAACATCGCCTGATAGGCCTCGCGCAGCTGGTGCAATTGCTCGCGCGCGACACCGCGGCGGCGCAGCCCGACCACGTTGAGTCCGACAAGATCCGCCAGCGGTCCGTGCGCCAGCGCGTATGGAATCACATCGGCACGCACGCCGGAAAGCCCGACGATCATCGCGCCCTCGCCGATGCGCACGAACTGGCGCACCGCGGCGCCGCCGCCGAACACGACGTTATCGCCAACGACGACATGGCCGCCGAGCGCGACGTTGTTGGCAAAGGTGACGTGATTGCCGACCTTGCAATCGTGCGCGACGTGACTTCCCGCCATCAGGAAACAATGGTCGCCGATCTCGGTAACGCCGCGATCGTCCTCGGTGCCGGTATTCGCGGTGACATTTTCGCGTATGTCGCAGTCGGCGCCGATCACGAGCCGCGTCGGTCCGCCGCGATAGCGCGTCGATTGCGGAGCGCCGCCAAGCGACACAAATGGCGCGATGCGCGTGCGCGCGACCGATCTGCGTGTGTCCGGTGACGTGCACATGCGCAACGAGCTTGCAGCCGTCGCCGATCGTCACATTCGGCCCGATGACGCAATAGGGACCGATCGCGACGTCGGCGCCGAGCCGCGCACCGGAATCGATCCGCGATGTCGGGTCGATCATCGTCACGGCGGACCTCAGGCGTCCGCAATCATGGCGCCGATTTCGGCTTCCGCGACCAGTTGACCGGCGACCTTTGCTTCGCCGCGGTAGAACCACATGTTCCGCCGCCGCGACAGCTTGGTGACGTGATATTCGAGCGTATCGCCGGGCACGACCGGCTTGCGGAATTTCGCCTTGTCGATGGTCATGAAGTAGACGAGCTTCGCGCTCGACGCGCCGATCGAACGGATACAGATGACGCCGGCGGTCTGCGCCATGCCCTCGATCATCAGGACGCCGGGGAACACCGGATTATCCGGAAAATGGCCGAGGAACTGCGGTTCGTTCGCCGTCACGTTCTTCAGACCGATCGCGAACTCGTCGCCGCGGATGTTGGTGATGCGGTCGACCATCAGAAACGGATAGCGATGCGGCAACGCCTTGAGGATGTCCGCGATGCTGGCGGCGTCTAGCGTGGTCGTCGCCTCGTTCATTCCTGCCCCCGGTTGTCCCCGGTGCCGGCATCATCCGCGTCGCTCACTGTCCGGCCACGCTGCGCCATCTTGCGATATCCAGGTCATTTCGCGGAACCATTCTTTCATCGGCCGGGCCGGGATACCACCCCACCGCGCGCCCGCCGGAACATCGCCGATGGACCACCGACATGGCGGCCAGGTGTGCGCCCTCGCCGATCGTCACGTGATCGCTGATCCCGGCGCGCGCGCCGAGCACGACAAAATCCCCAAGCTTGCAGCTGCCGGCAATGCCGGTCATGCGCGACGATGACGCAATGGCGGCCGATCGTCGACGTTGTGGCCGATCTGCACCAGATTATCGATCTTGGTGCCCTCGCCGATGACGGTGTCGCGGATGGCGCCGCGATCGATGGTGGTGCCGGCGCCGATTTCGACATCGTCCTGGATGATGACGCGTCCGAGCTGCGGCACCTTCAGATGTCCGCCGGCGCCCATGACGTAGCCGAAGCCGTCCTGGCCGATATGGCAGCCGGGATGGATGATGACCCGGTCGCCGACGATCGCATGAGTGAGGGTCGTGTTCGCACCGATGACAGCAGTCGCGGCCGATGCGGACCGACGGTCCGATCACCGCATTGGCCGCGATGATCGTGTCCGGCGCCGATTTCAGCGTTCGGGTCCGATCGACTGCGCCCGGATCGATGGTCACGCCGGCCTCGCAGCGCGCGGATGGATGCACGTTCGCGCCTGGCGCGATATCGTTCGCGGCAAACAGCGACGACGGCCGCAGCGCGCCCGCAAACATCTTGCGCGCAACCGCGACGAACGCCTTGTAAGGCTGCGCCACCCGCAGCAGCGCCACGTCGGCTGGTGCGTATTTCTCGAACCGCGCCGAAATGAGACAGGCGCCGGCCCGCGTGTGCTGGCAATTGATCGATGTATTTCGTGTTGTCCATGAAAGTCAGATCACGCGGCCCGGCACGGTCGAGCGGCGCGACGTTGGAAATCTGGCGATCGCGGATGTAGCGACGGCAGCGCCACGGCCTCCGACGAGCGCGGCGATTTCCGCCAACGTCATCGGCACCGGCGCAATGCTGAAGGCGGCGCGGTCATTGCACAGGCACCGATGGATTGCGACGGCGGCCGTCAGAACTTGGCTCCGCCGCCAAACCGGAAGAATCTGGGTTCGGTCGTACGATGCCTTGGTGGTGGCGTAGCGCGAAGTCGAACCGCAGCGGACCGATTGGCGAATCCCACAACAGGCCGACGCCGACCGAGGACCGGATCGGATTGTCGGTCGGCAGTGTCAGGCATTCGCCGGTGACCGCCCAGCATGGATTGCCGCGGAAATCGCTGAGTTGGCCGACGTCGGCAAACGCGGCGACCCGCATGCCGAAATCCTTCGGCGCGAAGAACAGCGGCGTCTGCAATTCGTAAGTCGCCGCCCAATACACCGAGCCGCCCAGCGCATCGTTGTTGGTGCCCGCGGTCAGATCGCGCGGACCGAATCCGGCCGGCGCAAAGCCGCGGACATGTTCGGACCGCCCTGGAAGTGGTCGAGCATGCGCAGTTCCTTGCCGCCCCAGCCGGTGGCGTAGCCGGCCTGAACGCGGGCCATGCCGATCACGTCCGACATCACTTCCATGTAGTGACGCACGTCGACCGTCGACTTGATGAAGTTCGACGTCGCCGCCGACGCCGGCGAAGTCCTGTTTGAAGTCGACGACAAGGCCGCTGGTCGGGCTGCGGTTGTTGTCGAGCGTGTTGTAGGTCAGGTTGTAACCGACGAGCGAGGTGAGCACCGCTGCCCTGCGCCAGTTCGCGGCGAATCGCCAGCGAGGCTTCGCCGTCGGAGTAGCAGTTCTGTGCGCGGGACTGCCGGCGGCAGCGTATTGGGCCGCTGAAATTCGCGAAACGCGCTCGGCGTCGGGAACGTGTTGACGAAATCCGGATTGATGTTGTTACAGTTGTTCAGGTTGGCCGGCAGGCCGATTTCCTGCGAGTAGGCGGAATAGCGCAACTGGGTCCGAAGATTGTCGGTGATCGGAATGCCGAACCGGACGCGCCGCCGAATGTCTTCGACGTGTAGGACAGGTATGAGCTCGACGTGACGTCTGCTTGGCGAATACGTCGAGCCCGAGCGCCAGCCGGTATCCCAGGAAATACGGCTCGACGAACGAGAAGTCGAAGCCGCGCGCGCGCGTGCCGTACTGCACCGCCGCACGAACGCTCTGGCCGCGTCCGAGCAGATTGCGTTCGCCGACCGAAACTTCGCCGAGCAGACCGTCGGCGGTCGAAAATCCGCCGGAGAACGAGAATTCGCCGGTCGACTGCTCTTCGACATCGACATTGATGATGATGCGGTCGGGCGCCGAGCCCGGCTCGTTGGTGATCTTGACCGTCTTGAAGTAGTTCGAGATTCTTCAGCCGGCGCTCGGCACGGTCGATCAGCGCGCGGTTGTAGGCGTCGCCTTCGGCGATATCGAATTCGCGCCGGATGACGTAGTCGCGCGTGCGCGTGTTGCCGCGGATGTTGATGCGCTCGATATAGGTGTGCGGGCCCTTCTTCGATCAGGAACAGCAAGATCGACGATGTGTGCCTCGAAATTGCGATCGCCGCGCGGACGCACCACCGCAAACGGATAGCCGCGCTTGGCGATATCGATCGTCAGGTCTTCGACGGTCTTGTCGATCGCATCGGCGTTGTAGACGCCGCCCGGCGACATCCGCAGCTTGGGGCGCAACGCGTTGGCGTCGACATTGCTGAGACGCTGGAACGAATATCGACCGTGCCGAAGCGATACTGCGCGCCTTCGTCGATCGTGTAGGTGATGACGAAGCCCTTTTTGTCCGGATCGAATTCGGCGACGGCCGAGACGACGCGCACGTCGGCATAGCCGTTCTTGAGATAGAATTTCCGCAGCAGATCGCGATCGGCTTCGACGCGGTCGGCGTCGTAGAAGTCGTTGCTCTTGATCCAGCTCAGCCAGTCGGTCTCGCTGGTCTTGATGACGTCCTTCAGGCGATAGTCCGAATACGCGTGGTTGCCGACGAACTCGATCTTTTGCACGCCGGTCTTGGCGCCTTCGTTGATTTCGAACACGAGATCGACGCGGCTGTTCGGCAGTTCGATGATCTTCGGAACGACCGAGACGTCGTAGCGGCCGCTGCGCTGATAGATGTCGATGATGCGCTGAACGTCGGCCTGCACGACGGCCTTCGAATAGGTGCCGCGCGGCTTCGACTGCAATTCGCTCTGCAGCTGTTCGTCCTTGGCCTTGTGATTGCCTTCAAACGCAACCCGATTGATGACCGCGTTTTCGACCACGGTCACGATGATCCGGTTGCCGGCCTGATTGATCCGGACGTCCTGGAACAGATCCGGTGGCGTAAAGCGCCTTCAGCGCGGCATCGATCCGCGCGGCATCAATCCGGCCGCCCGGACCCGGCTTGAAATACGACCGGATGGTTTCGGCTTCGACGCGGCGGTTGCCTTCGACGACGATTTCGGACGCGGATTGCGCCAGCGCAACGCCAACGCCGCCGAAGGGCACGGCAGTCGGACCCAAAACGCCCCCGCGAGGACCAGGCCGGCGACGCCTAGCCCCCGAATAACACGTACAAAAAGTCCCATCCGCACTTAGCCCTTAGTGTCCCCTTGCGGTCGCCCGTCCAGATCGCTGTCGGATTCGCCCCGTAGTCTTAACCTGTTTCCCGGCCCCTGCAAACCGTGCCCCCGCACCAGTTTGGCCATGAATCTCAATCCCTTGGCACGCTCCGTTACCATCAAGATGGGGCCAAATTGCGAAGATCATTGTAGGTCGCAAAAATCATCAACATGCGCGACCAAGCGCGAGACCAATCCGAAAGCCATATTCCTGAGCGCGTTCCGACAGCGGACGGCCGCGCGCCGCCTCGATCCCGTAGAACAAAAGATGCCCGCCATCGAGCAACGGCACCGGGAAACAGGTTCAGCAGGCCGATCGAAACCGAAAGCACGGCGGCAAGATGCAGCAAGCGCCGTCATTCCCGCCGTCGCGACCTGTCCCGATACCTGGGCGATGCGAATCGGCCCGCCGAGTTGGTCCGCGGCTTCACGGCCGGCAAATATCCCGCCAATATAGGAGAACGGTGCGATCGACAACGAACCACGTCTCCTTGACTCCGAGCCAGACCGCGCTGAGCGGATCGACCGGCTGCGTCAGGGCCTCTTCCGCCGCCCATGGCACGGCTGATCCCCAGCACGCCAATGCGATGAACATTGCCGAAAGCGTCCTTCATCTCGCGCAGTTCAGGCGTCGCCGATAGCGTCACGGTCGCACCGTCACGTTCGACCTCGATGTCCAGCCGCTTGCCGGCGCTTGTTGAGACAATGCGCTGCATGTCGGAGAAGCTGTCGATAGCCGGCGCCGTCGATCTTCTTCACCACGTCGCCAGGCTTGAACCCGGCGGCGGCAGCGGCGCTGTGCTCCTGAATAGTGTCGACGCGCGCAAGCGTGCTCGGCTTGCCGTAGATCGAAAAAATGGCGGCGAAGATCACGATCGCCAGGATGAAATTCGCGATCGGCCCGGCCGCGACAACAGCCGCGCGCGACGAAACCGGTTGAAATAGAGAAGCTCACCGACCGTTCAGCCGGACGTCATCTTCGCGCGCTGCCTCGGTGTCCGGCACACTCGCAGCATTGTCGTCGCCGAAAAATTTCACGAACCCGCCGAGCGGAATGGCCGCAATTTTCCAGCGCGTTCCGTGGCGGTCATTGAACCCGAATCAGTTCCGGACCGAAACCGATCGAAAATACCAGCACGCGAATGCCGCACATGCGCGCAACCAGGAAATGGCCAAGCTCGTGGAAGAACACGACAATCGTCAGAACAAACAGGAAAGGAACGAGATACCCGATTATTCCATGGCCAAGCGTCATCCGGACATTATATTTTCAAGCATGTATTTCTCCGCGGACCGAGTGATGATGTTTTTACAAATCCGGTTAGCAATTCGTTAGGATGCCTTTGCGGCAATTTGAGGCAAGAGCTCACCGCGCCAGCGATCGCGAAATATGGTCAATGGATAGTGCATCATCGACATTTTCCGGCTCATGGTTAATGCCGCGTCGCCCTGCCGCCATCAAGCGTTTCCTCCACGAGCGGAACGATGGCGCCGAAGCTGATGCGTTTTGTCAGAAAGGCCTCGACCGCGATCTCATTGGCCGCGTTCAGAATGGTCGTTGCGCCGCCGCCGGCGTCCATCGCGGCGCGCGCGACCCGCAACGCGGGGAACTTTTCCGGATCTGGCGCTTCGAACGTCAGACTTGCGACCTTGGCAAGATCGAGCCGCGGCGCCGAACCGTCGATCCGTTCCGGCCACGCGAGACAGTGCGCGATCGGTACGCGCATGTCCGGCGACGAGAGCTGCGCGATCATCGAGCCGTCGCGAAATTCGACCAGCCCATGGACGATCGATTGCGGATGAACGAGCACGTCGATTTGGGTCGACGGCAGTGCGAACAGATGATGCGCCTCGATCAGTTCAAGCCCCTTGTTCATCATCGTCGCTGAATTGATCGTCACTTTCTGCCCCATCGCCCAGTTCGGATGACGCAGCGCCTGCTCGACGGTTGCGTTGCGAATTTGCTCCGCCGTCCAGGTGCGAAATGGGCCGCCCGAGGCTGTCAGGATGATGCGGTGAAGATCGTTCTTCTGATTGGCGCCGAGCGATCTGAAAGATCGCGTTGTGCTCGGAATCGGCCGGCAGCACGGTCGCGCCGGCTGACTTGGCGCGTTGCATGAACAGCGTTCCGGCGCAGACGAGACACTCCTTGTTGGCGAGCGCGACCATGGCGCCGCGCGCGACTGCCGCTAGCGTCGGCTGCAAGCCGGCAGCGCCGCTGATCGCGGCCATCACCCAGTCGGCAGGACTGCTGCGCTGCCTCAACAACGGCGTCGGGACCCGCCGCGGCGGTGATCCCGGTCCCGGCCAGTGCATCCTTGAGTTCAGGATAAAACTGCGGATCGGCAATCGCCGCGACGCGCGCGGAAAGGTCGCGTGCAAGTTTCGCCAACGCGCCGGCGTTCTTCGACGCGGTGACAGCCTCGACCCGATAGCGATCCGGCTCACGCTTGAGAAGATCAATCGTGCTGGCGCCGATCGAGCCGGTCGCGCCTAGAATTGTGATTGAGCGTTCCGATTCCCATCGCGGCTACCATATCAGCATTCCGCGACCCGGGTGGTCCAAACCACCGCGCACCAGCCCCAACAGCGCCGCCAGACATGGCCGCGACGATAAAGCCGTCGATCCGATCCATGACGCCGCCATGGCCCGGAATGACGTGGCTTGCGTCTTTGACTCCGAACCGGCGCTTCAAATGAGATTCAAACAGGTCACCGCCTTGCGCCGCGATGGACAGGACGGCTGCAAGCACGGCCGCCGCGCCGACCGAGATGTCACCGTAAACGGCGACGGCAATCGCGGCACCGATCGCAGCAAGCGTCCCGACGATTGCACCCGACCAGGTTTTGTTGGGACTGACCGCCGGCCAGAGTTTGGCGCCCCCGATCAGTCGTCCGCCGAAATAGGCGGCGATGTCGGTGGTCCAGACGACGGCGAACAGAAACACAATGGCCAGGAAACCAAGAGCGCTGTCGCTCCGCAGAATGATCGGAGCCGCTGCGAGCATGGCGGCATAGACAATGCCGGCCGCCGACCCACGCCATCCTGTTTTCATCGCGTGAAACGAGCTTGAACCATTCCCACAACACCACCGCGCCAGCGGCAATCCAGAATAGCGAGAACACGATGCCGCCGTACCAAGCGACGGCAAGTGCCGCGACGGCCATCGCAACGCCGGACATTGCCCGCAATGGAAGGTCGCTCGTCTTTGCCGCCAACGGCGGTGACGCCTGCGGTTCAACTGGCCCTGATTTCATGATCAGGAAGCAGTCCGCGCGACAAGGCCGCCGAAGCGGCGTTCACGCCGTCGGAATTCGGCAATGGCCTGTTCGAGCGCAGCGCGATCGAATTCCGGCCAGAACACCGGCACGAATACGAGTTCGCTGTACGCCGCTTGCCACAGCAGGAAATTCGACAGTCGCTGCTCGCCGCTGGTGCGGATGATGAGGTCAGGATCGGGAATGCCGGCGGTATCCAAACGCGAACTGAAGAGTTCGGCGTCGATATCGGCCGCCGTGAGCCCTCCAGCGGCGACCTCTTCGGCGAGCCGGCGAGCGGCGCCGGCGATTTCCTGACGTCCGCCGTAGTTGAACGCAACGACGAGTGTGAGACCAGTATTCGACTTGGTTAGCTCTTCGGCTTCTTCGAGCAGGCGCCGAATTTCGTTTTCCAGTCCGTTGCGCGTGCCGATAATCCGCACGCGAACATTGTTGCCGTGCAATTCGGCGAGGTCGTGCCGGATGAACCGCCGCAACAGGCCCATCAAATCGAGGATTTCCTGCTGCGGACGCGACCAGTTTTCCAGACTGAACGAAAAGATCGTCAGAAACTGAATGCCGAGTTCGCCGGCCGCGCGCACCGTGCGTCGCAGCGCCTCGACGCCCAAGCCGGTGTCCTTCGGCGCGGGGCAAGCCGCGCTGCGCCGCCCAGCGGCCATTGCCATCCATGATGATGGCAACATGGCACGGTGCCACGTCACCGCTCTGCGCCGGCGCATTCTGCTCCGCCATTGAAAAACCAGCCTCCATACCCGGATCGCCGAGCCTATGCACCTACGCGGAACGATCCGTGACACGAGATTGTGGCAATTCCCAACCACGAACCGCCGCCGATGTCACGCGGCGAAAACCTACACCGTCATGATCTCTTTTTCTTTGCCGGCCAGCGAATGGTCGATATCGCTAATAGCCTGGTCGGTGGCCTTCTGGACTTCGCCTGAAAGCCGCGTGTGTTCGTCCTCACTAATTTTCTTCTCTTTTTCCATTTTCTTGATCGCTTCAAGGCCATCCCGGCGGACGTGGCGCACCGCGACGCGGGCTGCTTCGGCGTATTTGTGGGCGATCTTGACGAGTTCCTTGCGCCGCTCCTCGTTGAGTTCCGGCAGCCGCAGCCGGATCACCTGCCCTTCGGTCGACGGAGTTAGGCCCAGATTGGCCGCGATAATCGCCTTTTCGACCGCCTTGACCATGGACTTGTCCCAGACCTGAATGCTCAGAAGGCGCGGCTCTGGCACGGTGACGGTCGCGAGCTGATTGAGCGGCATGTGCGAGCCGTAGGCCTCGGCCTGGACGTGTTCCAGCAAAGCCGTCGAGGCGCGGCCCGTGCGCAGACCGCCCAGTTCCTGCTTGAGCACGCCGAGCGCGCCCTGCATACGGCGCTTGAGTTCATTGAGATCGTAGGTGGCGGCTGTCATCAGAACCTCCCGCTCGCAGTCCAAGTTTCGTCTTCCGTACCGGCGAGGCGTCGGCCTCAACGCCCACAACGTGAGCCCGGCGTTAACCGCTGACCGTCGTTGCGCGTCCGTTGCCGCGCAAAACGGCGGCGATGGCGCCAGCCTCGAGGATCGAAAACACAATGATAGGCATATGATTTTCGCGGGCAAGCGCGAACGCCGTGGCGTCCATGATCCTGCAGATTCTTGTCGATTGCGTCCTTGTGGGTGAGCTTCTCGTAGCGCTTCGCCTTGCGGATTGCGCTTCGGATCGGCATTGTAGACGCCGTCGACATTGGTCGCCTTCAGCACGGCGTCGCATTCCATTTCGGCGGCGCGCAGAACAGCGGTCGTGTCGGTCGTGAAATACGGATTGCCAGTGCCGCCCGCGAAAATCACGATGTGACCGTCGTTCAGGTGCTTGAGCGCCACGCTGGCGCGAATAGCTTTCGCACACTTGCGGCATCGCGAGTGCGGACAGCGTTCGCGCCGATCCGCCGGCCGCATTGATCGCGACCTCCAGCGCGAGCGCATTCATGACGGTCGCCAGCATGCCCATAGCATCCGCCGAGGCGCGCGTCATACTGCCGCCGTTCGCCTGCGTCCCGCGCATGAAATTGCCGCCGCCGATGACGACGCCGATCGTCACGCCAAGCTTGCGGGCCGCCACGAGATCCTTGGCAATACGCTGCAGCGTCGGCTGATCGAGGCCGGAGCCGGCCGCGCCGCCCAGCACTTCGCCGGACAGTTTTACGATGACGCGCTTGTGCGATAGGCTTCGCCATGAGGTTCCCGAAAGAGGCGTGGTCTGGGAGCGATGACCGGCGCCGCCGATTCGCACCAATCATAGGCGGGTCGGTCCGCCTTGCGCAGCACTAACTCGCTCGACGGGTCAAAATCGCCCACAAATTCATGAGGACTAGCGACCGGCGACGCCCGTCGGCCTGTCAGCCTTCCGCGGCCGGCTTTTCGATGCCCTCGCCGAGCGCATAGCGCACAAAACCGGCAACCTTCACCGGGCCGCCGACCTTGCCCTCGGCTTCCTTGAGCGCCTGGGCGACGCTTTTCTTGTCGTCGAAAATGAACGGCTGCTCGAGCAGAGTCGACTCCTTGTAGAAGGTCTTCAGGCCCGACTCGACGATCTTGTCGATCATGTTTTCCGGCTTGCCTTGCTGACGGAACTTGTCGGCGAGAATGTCCTTCTCGCGCTTGATCACGGCAGGATCGACGCCGGCCGCATCGATCGCGATCGGGTTCGACGATGCAACATGCATCGCAATCTGCCGCCCAAGCGCGGTGAGTTCTTCCGTCTTGCCCGACGAACTCCAGCGCAACCAGCACGCCGATCTTGCCGAGGCCGTCGCGATACGGCGCTGTGCACGTAGTTGCCAATGACGCCCTGCTTGACGCTCAGCCGCTTGGCGCGGCGCAGCGACATGTTCTCGCCGATCTTGGCGATCGCATCCGCAATCGCGACGTCGACGGTATCGCCGCCGATCTTTGCGGCCTTGATCGCGTTGACGTCGTCGCCGGCATCGAGCGCGACCTGTGCGATCATCTTGACGAGACCCTGGAACTGGTCGTTGCGCGCGACGAAGTCGGTTTCCGAATTGACTTCGACGACGACGCCCTTGGTGCCGGACACGACGGCGCCGATCAGGCCGTCCGCGGCGACGCGATCGGCCTTCTTCGCCGCCTTGGCGATGCCCTTCTTGCGCAGCCAGTCGACCGCGCCTTCCATGTCGCCGCTGGTCGCTTCGAGCGCGGCCTTGCAATCCATCATGCCCGCGCCGGTCTTCTCGCGCAGATCCTTGACCATCGTCGCAGAAATATTTGCCATTCGTGCAGTCCCTCTGCATGCCGCCACCGCGCTTTGATGCGCGGCCGCTGCGTGTAGTTCGTGAGATATGTTCGATTGCCGTCATGAACGAGGCATGGCGGCAATCGCGTTACTCAGCGCTCAGTTCCTTGGCGGCGGCGATCCAGCCGTCGACGCGGCCCGGCAGGCCCACTTCTTCGCCGACGTTGTGGGCGGCTTCGGGCGAGAATGCCGCGATCTGCCAGTAGTGGAAGATGCCGAGGTCGTTGAGCTGCTTCTCGATCGCAGGCGAGACACCGGCGAGCTTCTTGAGATCGTCGGCAACGCCGCGCGGACCTGACAGCGCTTCAAAGCCGAGCGACTTCTCGGCCGGCAACGTTTCAACCGCCACCGGGCGTTCGGCGGCGCCAAGGTCGATGCCCGCTTCGCCCTGCGCGCGCGAAATGCCGTCGATCGCGGCCTTGGCGATGAGATCGCAGTAGAGCTGGATCGCGCGGCCGGCGTCGTCGTTGCCCGGCACGAGATAGGTGATGCCTTCGCGGGTTGCAGTTGGTGTCGACAACCGCCGCGACCGGAATCGACAGACGCTGCGCTTCCTTGATCGCGATGTCTTCCTTGTTGGTGTCGATCACGAAGATCAGGTCGGGCAAGCCGCCCATGTCCTTGATGCCGCCGAGCGCGCGATCGAGCTTGTCGCGCTCGCGCTGCAAGGTGAGGCGCTCTTTCTTGGTGTAGCCCTGGCCGCCTTCGCCGGATCGAGAGCATCTCGTCGAGCTTGCGCAGGCGCTTGATCAATTCCGAAATCGTCTTCCAGTTGGTCAGCATGCCGCCGAGCCAGCGCGAATTGACGTAATACTGCGCGCAGCGCTTGGCCGCGTCGGCGATGGCGTCCTGCGCCTGCCGCTTGGTGCCGACGAACAGGATACGGCCGCCCTTGGCGACGGTGTCGCTGACGGCCGTCAAGCGCACGGTGCAGCATCGGCACGGTCTGGGCGAGATCGATGATGTGGATGTTGTTGCGGGTGCCGAAGATGTATTCGCCCATCCTCGGGTTCCAACGGTGGGCCTGATGGCCGAAGTGCACGCCAGCTTCCAATAGCTGACGCATGGAGTAGTCAGGCATCGCCATAAGTCATTCTCCGGTTGAGCGTCCGCGGACGTGTGGGCTTCCCTTAAGGAGCCACCGGACGGCGATCGGCCCATTGTCGGGGCAAACGGCCAAGTCCGCGTGTGAGATGGCGCGGCTTATATAGGGACGACCAGCCGGAAGCAAGGCAACCGGGCCCAATTCCCGTCATTCCGCGGCGTCCGGAACGACGGCCTACCCTTAGACCGCCTCGACCTGCAACGACCCCTGGCACCGCCTTGATCGCGCCTGCAATCTGCGGGGAGACCTTGAAACGACCTGGAAGGCGGATTTCGACCTCGGCGCCATCGCCGAGCATCAGCACGACGTTAACTTCGCCATCGGCCTTGCCCTGGGGAGCCCGGATCGCATTGGGAATGGGGTCGAGCCGCTTGCTGACCGCTTCCAGCGGAGCCGCATCGCGCAGGAAGACGCGCAGCCCCTTCTGGACTTTCTCGGCAGCCTTTTCGAGCGGCTCGGCCGACTGAATGCGGGCGCGGATGTCGTCGCCCTGCGCTTCGGCCGACAGGAAAAGCAGCACCGCGTTGCCCGGTTCGAGAATGTCGCGGTACTCCTGCAGACCTTCGGCAAACACGATCGCTTCGTACTGGCCGGTCGGATCCGACAGGCCGAAAATGCCCATCTTGTTGCCGGTCTTGGTGCGCCGCTCGGTGCGCGACACGACGGTGGCCGCGACCCGGCCCGCGGTCGCGCCGGCCTTCACGGCCTTGGAGAATTCCACCCACGACTGCACGCGCAGCCCCTTGAGGAGCGGCGCGTAGTCGTCGAGCGGATGGCCGGTCAGGAAAAAGCCGACCGCATCAAATTCGCGCTGCAGCCGCTCCGCCGGCAGCCACGGATTTGTCGGCGGGATCGACAGCGCACTGCTCGTCGCGGCACCACCGAACATATCGTTCTGGCCGACTTCCGCGGCCTCGTGGCTGCGCTGGGCGGCCGCGAGAATCGCGTCGACCGCCGCGAAAGCGCGCGCGCGATCAGGCTCGATCGCTGTCGAATGCGCCGGCGGCGGCCATGCTTTCCAGCACGCGCTTGTTGACGAGGCGCGGATTGATGCGGCTGCGCGAAATCGGCGAGGTCCTTGAACGGCCGCTCGCCGCGCGCCGTCGACGATTTCCTCGACCGCCTGACGCGCCGACGCCCTTCAGCGCCGCGAGCGCATAAACAATCTTTCCGTCTCGCACTTCGAAACTCGCTGCCGGAGCGATTGACCGACGGCGGCTCGACGACGATGCCAAGGCGTTCGGCTTCCGCCTTGAATTCCGACAGCTTGTCGGTGTTGCCCATGTCGAGCGTCATCGAGGCCGCGAGGAACTCGACCGGGTAATTCGCCTTCAGATATGCGGTCTGATATGCGACCAGCGCGTAGGCCGCTGCGTGGCTCTTGTTGAAGCCGTAATCGGCGAAGCGTTCGAGCAGTTCGAAAATCGCGTCGGCCTGGCCGCGCTCGACGCCACGTTCTGTCGCGCCTGAAATGAAGCGCGTGCGCTGCGCCTGCATCTCCTTGCGGATCTTCTTGCCCATCGCGCGGCGCAGCAGATCGGCTTCGCCGAGCGAGTAGCCCGGCGAGCACCTGCGCGGCCTGCATCACCTGTTCCTGATAGACGATGACGCCGTAGGTCTCGCGCAGGATCGGCTCGAGCTTCGGATGGATATATTCAGGCTGCTCGTCGCCGCGCTTGCGCGCGCAATAGGTCGGGATGTTCGCCATCGGGCCCGGCCGATAGAGCGCGACCAGCGCGATGATGTCCTCGAACCGGTCGGGCCGCATGTCGGTCAGCGCGCGCCGCATGCCCTGACCTTCCACCTGGAACACGCCGACGGTTTCGCCGCGCGCCAGCAGCTCGTAGCTCTTGGCGTCGTCGAGCGGCAGCTTTGACAGATCGAGCTCGATGCCTCGCCGTTTCAGCAACTCGACCGCGGTGACAAGCACCGTCAACGTCTTGAGGCCGAGGAAATCGAACTTCACCAGTCCGGCCTGCTCCACCCATTTCATGTTGAACTGGGTCGCCGGCATGTCGGATTTCGGATCGCGATAGAGCGGCACGAGTTCGGTCAGCGGGCGGTCGCGCGATCACGATGCCGGCGGCGTGGGTCGAGGCGTGGCGATAAAGCCCTTCGAGTTTGAGCGCGATCGCAAAGGCGCGCTCAACCACCGGCTCGGCATCGCGCGCCGCCTGCAGCCGCGGTTCGCCCGCAATCGCCGCGGCAAGCGTCACCGGCTGCGCCGGATTCTGCGGCACCAGCTTGCAGAGCTTGTCGACCTGCCCGTACGGCATTTCCAGCACGCGGCCGACGTCGCGCAGCACGCCGCGCGCCTGCAGGGTGCCGAAGGTGATGATCTGTGCGACCTGGTCGCGGCCGTATTTTTCCTGCACGTAATGGATCACCTCGTCGCGGCGGTCCTGACAGAAATCGATGTCGAAGTCCGGCATCGATACGCGTTCCGGATTGAGAAAGCGCTCGAACAGCAAGCCCAAACCGGATTGGATCGAGGTCGGTGATCAGCAACGAATAGGCGACGAGCGAGCCCGCGCCCGAGCCGCGGCCCGGACCGACCGGAATGCCCTGGCCTTTCGCCCACTGAATGAAATCGGCGACGATGAGGAAGTAGCCGGCATATTTCATCCGTTCGATGACGCCGAGTTCGAACGCCAGCCGCTCGCGGTATTCTTCCTCCGTGCGGCCGGGTGCGACGCCGTGATCCTTGATGCGTCGTTGCAAGGCCGAGTTCCGCCTGCCGGCGCAATTCGGACGCCTCGTCAGCGGCGGGCTGCGTATCCGCGGTGAAGCGCGGCAGGATCGGCGCGCGTGTTTTCGGCCGGAACAGCGCAGCGCTGCGCAATCTCGACGGTCGAGGCGAGCGCCTCCGGCAGATCGGCGAACAGCGCGGCCATTTCGGCGCGCGTCTTGAAGCGGTGCTCGACGGTGACGCGCTTGCGGTCGGTTTCGCCGACCATGCGGCCCTGCGCGATGCAGATCAGCGCATCGTGCGCTTCGTGATCGTCGGCAGTGGCGAAAAACGGCTGGTTGGTCGCGACCAGCGGTATGCCCTTGTCATAGGCGAGATCGATCAGTTGCGGTTCGGTGTCGCGCTCGCTCGGGAGGCCGTGGCGCTGCAACTCGATATAGAGCCGGTCATCGAACAGCCGCATCAGCGTATCGCAGCGCGACGCCACGAGATGCGGCTGGCGCTGCGCAATGGCCTGGTCGAGCGGACCGGCCGGTCCGCCAGTCAGCGCGATGAGGCCGCCGCAATTTTCTCCAGCATGCTGAGCTTCAGATGCGGCCGCTCGGTCGCGAGCGGCTCCAGAAAAGCGCGTGACCCCAAGCCGCATCAGATTGCGGTAGCCCTCGTCATTCTCCGGCCAGCAGGACGAGCCGCGGAAATTCGCGCGCCGGGACCCGCCACCTGGCGCAAGCCATGATCGTGATCGCCGAAATCGACAGCGAGCGAACAGCCGATGATCGGCTGGATGCCGGCAGCAGCCATCTTGTCGGAGAATTCCAGCGCACCGAACATGTTGTCGGTGTCGGTGAGCGCCAGCGCCGGCTGCCGGTCGGCTTTGGCAAATTCGGCGAGTTTTGCGATCGTCAGCGCGCTTTCGAGCAGCGAATAGGACGAGTGAACGTGCAGATGGACGAATAGCGGGTCCGAACCTGCGCCGTTTCTCGCTGCACCATTCCCGCCGTTTACGCGCCCTGCCGCCACGCCGCCCTCATCCATCAACCGCGAATCTTTTCGCCGATCCGCCGACCGAAACTGCGAGGCAGCCGCCCGCCTGTCCACCGATCTTTTGGACTTGGCCACGTTATCCACGGCGAAGAGTGCGTCTTCCCGACCCTGATCACCGGCCAGCGTGACATGACGCATTACTTTCACGCCAGCCGGTGCAGGGTCCTCGTTGAGGGCACAACGAGGCTGGGGACCGAAATTGGCTCAGGCGACGGCGATGACGTGCGCCCAGACGGCGATCATGCCGATAAACAAAACGACGGATGCAAGTGCGGCGGCTTCCTCAACAACAGCCCGGAACATCACAACCTCCCATGGAACGAAGGAAGAACATAGTTCATCATTTGTTCTTTTGTCAAGCGGATGTGCGAATATTTGATAAGTATCTGAAATAGCGTAAATTTCAGTCGCGACTAAACGCGCGTATTCGGCGATTTCGTTCGGTCAATTGCGGGCCACTGCTCCGCGGGTCGGGCAGCGCAATTTCCTTGCCGGTCATCCGCTCGGGCGTGATGGCGTAGACCGTGATCTGGTCAATTCGCGGGAATAAGCCTTTGGGCCGCTCCCATTTTTCGTTGCCGTACTTTTCCATCAGCGCTTCACAGAAACGCTGTTTGGTTGCGCGATCCTCAATGACGCGAATGGTGCCGAACACGACGACGCTCTTGTACGCGAGCGTCGAGTCGCATTCGAACCGCCCATAGGGAAATACCGCCCCTGCTTCGTCCGTCTCGAAACACACGCGCGCGTCGTGATCGACATTCATGCGCAAATGACCACGCGCCACCGTGTTGTGGACATAGATCAGGTCGTCCATCACGACATAGAGCAGCGGCACGCAATACGGATAGCCATCCGCGCCAATGGTCGCGAGCCGGCTGCAGTAACCGGCGCGTAGCGCTGCAAGCGTGTTCTCGTCCGACATTACCCTGTCGCGGCGACGGACCTGTGGCGGAGGCGCGCTCATGATTCTTACTCCGGCTGACCGCGCCATCTTACGCGGGTCTCGCCGGACGTCTATTGCTCCAGCTCCTCGACCTGCCCGTCGCGCAACGTCACGCGGCGATCCATTCGCGCGGCGAGATCGAGATTATGGGTGGCGATGATGGCGGCCAGACCTGACGCGCGCACGAGCTGCGTCAATGCATCGAACACGCGGTCCGCCGTGTGCGGGTCGAGATTTCCGGTCGGTTCATCGGCCAGCAGGATACGCGGCGCATTGGCGACCGCACGCGCGATCGCGACGCGCTGCTGCTCGCCGCCCGAGAGTTCCGCCGGACGGTGCACCAGCCGCTCTCCGAGCCCGAGATAGGACAATAGCTCGACCGCACGATTGCGCGCCTCGCGCTTGCGCAGACCTTTCACCATCTGCGGCAGCATCACATTCTCAAGCGCGGTGAATTCCGGAAGCAGATGATGCGCCTGGTAGACGAAACCGATCTCGGTGCGGCGGATCCGCGTACGCTCGGCGTCGCTCAAAGCCGACGTCGCCACCTCATTGATATAAACCTCGCCGCCTGATTGACGCTCGAGCAAACCGGCGATGTGCAGTAATGTGGATTTTCCGGTGCCTGACGGCGCGACCAGCGCAACGAGCTGTCCCGCCCACACGGCGAGGTCGGCCTGTTGCAGAATGTTGAGCGTGTTGCCGCCCTGGCGATAGCTCCGATCGATCTGATGCAAATAGAGGATCGGCGAGTCGTCAGCCATCGGCTACTCGTAGCGCAATGCTTCGACTGGATCGAGTCGCGCCGCACGCCAGGATGGGTACAACGTCGCCAGCAGCGAGAGCGCGAGCGCCATCACCACGACGGCCGTCGTCTCCGGTACGCTCATGTCGGCCGGCAGCCGCGACAGGAAATAAAGTTCGCGCGGGAAAAGCTCGGTCGATGTCAGCCAGGACAGGAATTGGCGGATCGACTCGATGTTCAGGCAGATCACGACGCCGGCGAGAAATCCCGTGAGCGTTCCGACAATGCCGATCGACGCGCCGGTGATCAGAAATATCCGCATGATCGCGCCTTGCGTGGCGCCGATCGTGCGCATGATGGCGATGTCGCCGCCCTTGTCCTTCACCAGCATGATGAGGCCGGACACGATATTGAGCGCCGCGACCAGCACGATCAGCGTCAGGATCAGGAACATCACGTTGCGCTCGACCTGCAGCGCATTGAAGAACGTCGCGTTGCGCTGGCGCCAGTCGACGACGAAGATCGGCCGCTGCGCGGCTTCGTTGACGGCCTTGCGATACTGATCGATGCGGTCGGGATTGTCGGTATAGACCTCGATCGAGGTCACATCGCCGGCGCGGTTGAAATAGGCCTGCGCCTCGGCAAGCGGCATGAACACAAAGCCGGTATCGTATTCCGACATGCCGACCTCGAACACCGCCGCGATCTTGTAGGTCTTGATCCGCGGCGTCGTGCCCATCGGCGTCACTGCGCCGCGCGGCGCGACCAGTGTCACGGAATCGCCGGCGCGCAACGACAACTGCTCGGCCAGCCGGCTGCCGACCAGCACGCCCTGCCCTTCGTCAAACCCGTCGACCGTGCCCTGCTTGATGTTGTTTGCGACCGATGTGAGCTTGCTGCAGATCGGCGGCGCGCATGCCGCGCACCAAAACGCCGGTTGCGTGAAACGGCGAGGACGCCAGTGCTTGCCCTTCGACGATCGGCATCGCGAGCTTGATGCCGGGGACGCGCGAAATGCGTTCGGAGACGACCGCGAAATCTGTCAGCGGCGCTTCGAGCGGCTGCACCAGGATGTGGCCGTTGAGACCGAGAATCTTGTCGAGCAATTCCTTGCGAAAGCCGTTCATCACCGCCATCACGATGATCAGCGTCGCGACGCCGAGCATGATTCCGAGAAAGGAAAATCCCGCGATGACGGAGATGAATCCTTCCTTGCGCCGCGCACGCAGGTAGCGCAGCGACAGCATCCATTCAAACGTGGAGAATGGCCGCGTGCCGGTCGGCTCACCCATGTGGACTGATCCCCACCCGTAATTTCACTGATTCTAACGCGCCGACGCCATGCCCCAAATGGCGTAGCGCACATCAAACTCCGATCATTGTGTCAGTTTGGCGACGGCCGCTTCCGGCGTCAGCAATTCGCGACTGCCGTCGGCGCGACATTTCAGCTCGACCTTTCCTTCGGCCAAGCCCTTTGGGTCCGATCAGTATTTGCCACGGAATTCCGATCAGATCGGCGGTCGCGAATTTCGCGCCCGGCCGTTCTTCGTCGTCGTGATAGAGAACTTCGACGCCGCCGTTCCCGAGCTTTCGATAGATATCTTCGCACGCGCCATCGACCGCCGCGTCGCCCTGCTTGAGATTGAGGATGATCGACCTTGAATGGCGCAACGGCTTCCGGCCATTTGATTCCGGCGTCGTCGTGAAACGCTTCAATGATCGCGCCGACGAGCCGCGTTGGCCCGATGCCGTATGAACCCATATGCACGGGCCGTTCGACGCCATCCGGCCCTGCGACAATCGCGCGCATCGGCTCGGAATATTTGGTGCCGAAATAGAAAATGTGGCCGACTTCGATTCCGCGCGCCGACAACTGGGCCTCAGCCGGGAGCGCGTCGAAGGCTGCGGCATCATGTTTCTCTGATGTCGCCGCATAGAGCGACGTCCACTTATCGACGATCGCCTTCAATCCCGCGACGCTGTTGAAATCCACATCCTCGCCGGCGGCTCATAGCCGAGATAGTCGCGATGGCAGAACACCTCGCTCTCGCCGGTCGACGCCGAGAATGATGAATTCGTGTGAAAGATTGCCGCCGATCGGTCCGGTATCGGCGACCATCGGGATCGCCTTTAGGCCCATCCGCGCGAACGTGCGCAGATAGGCGACGAACATCCGGTTGTAGGAATGCGCCGCACCGTCGTAGTCGACGTCGAACGAATAGGCGTCCTTCATCAGGAATTCGCGCCCGCGCATCAGGCCAAAGCGGGGGCGCACCTCGTCGCGAAACTTCCATTGCAGATGATAGAGATTGAGCGGCAGGTCCTTGTAGGAGCGCACATAGGCCCGGAAGATCTCGGTGATCATTTCCTCGTTGGTCGGCCCGAACAGCATTTCGCGCTCGTGGCGATCCTAGATGCGCAGCATCTCCTTGCCGTAGTCGTCGTAGCGGCCGCTCTCGCGCCACAGGTCGGCGGACTGGATGGTCGGCATCAGGAGTTCGATCGCGCCGGCGCGGTCCTGTTCCTCGCGCACGATCCGGCAAATCTTGTTGAGAACCCGCAAGCCCAGCGGCAGGAAAGCGTAAATTCCGGCCGCCTCCTGGCGGATCATGCCGGCCCGCAGCATCAGCCGGTGGGACGCGATTTCCGCCTCTTTGGGCGTCTCGCGCAGGATCGGCAGGAAATAGCGGGACAGGCGCATGAGACGCACGGCCGAGTCAGAGGAATAGTCGGCAGACAATGCGGATTAATGCAGGAAAGACAAGCCTCTAAGCCTATGAAATCTGCCCACAAAACTCGTGGGAAATTGCCCAACCGTCTTGTGCATTGCACGACTACCCGCATGACAGTCGCTGTGGGCTTTGCTCTATTGCTGATTGCGTCCGCGGCGAGAAAAGCAATCGATAAGAAAATTGCGTCTCGCATTCGGTCCAAGTCCTGGGAGGAATAGGTCGACGGCGCGGATTACACGCAGCCGTCCGATGGAAGAGGCCAGACCCACCGGGACAATGGCCAACGTGCGGAAATGCTTCGGAGCAGGGAGAAATCCCTGCTCTTTTTTTCGGTCGGCCGCTCGATCACGGCGATTTGCAGCATGACGCCGCGGCCTACCGCGGTAAGCTCGCCGGCTGATGTTCGGACTCAACGGGAGGCCATCGTGACGCAAAGCATCTGCACTTGGCGCGCTGCGCGACTGCGTCTCGCCGCGACCGCTGACGATCGCCGGCACGCCGCCAGCGCCGGCGGTCAACTACCCGTGGTGCGCGCACTACATGATGCAGAACGGACCGAAGAACTGCGGCTTCGTCACGCTCGCACAGTGCCAGGCTACGGTCAGCGGCATCGGCGGATTTTGCGACGTGAACCCGTTCTATGTGCCCGCAACAGCCGGCAGACCGCCGCGGCCGACGGCGCAGCCGCGCAGACCTAAGCGATCCTATCTCGGCATCCCGACAGCATGCGACGCTAGACCGTCAAGCGTGATCAGGCCGTTGACGGTGCTGTAATAGAAGGCGGCAAACAGAATCGTCGTCACGACCGTCGTCCACAAAACCTTGGACTTCAGCCGCGGCAGCACGGGCGCGCCCGGATCGGTGCCGGGCGACGACCTCTGCCCTGCTTCATGCTGCGATCTCACGCCCCACGGCAGCACCGCAAACAGCACCGTCCACCAGGTGATGAAATAGATCGCGCGACGTCGTCCAAGCCACAAGATCACCCGGTCAAAGCGCGCTAGACCTGCTCGAGTTCGACCAGCGTGCCGCAAAAGTCCTTCGGGTGCAGAAACAGCACCGGCTTGCCATGCGCGCCGATTTTCGGATTGCCGTCGCCGAGCACGCGCGCGCCCTTGCCGATCAGCTGGTCGCGCGCGGCAAGGATGTCATCGACCTCATAGCAGATGTGATGGATGCCGCCGTCGGCATTACGCTCGAGAAATTTTGCGATCGGCGAATTTTCGCCGAGCGGCTCAAGCAATTCGATCTTGGTGTTCGGCAACGTGACGAACACCGTCGTCACGCCGTGCTCAGGCAGCGGCACGCGGCGTGACACGTCGGCGCCGAGCGTATCGCGATAGACCTGCGCCGCCGCGTCCGATGTCGCGCACCGCAATCGCCACATGGTTCAGCCGTCCGATCATGATCGCTCTCCGCGTCGCCAGCAAGATAGGCCGACGTCGACTCGATTCTAAACCGTCAAGCACATGCACAAGACAGATCGGCTTCTTGCCCCAATTCTGCGCGACCGCCGCGCGCACGGCACGCCGCACCGCTTCGGCAACCGTATCCGGATCGCGCCGGCGCGCGCGCGGCAGGCTGTCGATCGCGCTCGATCATCGCCTCCTCGACCAGGTTCTCGATCGCCACGCCTTCGGCGTTTCGTTCCGGAATGCCGACCAGCTCAAATTCCGGCCCGTCCACAATTTCGCCCTTGCTGTCGATCGCGAGCGCAATCGAGACCATGCCGCCGAAGCTCAGCTTGCGGCGATCGGCGACCGCCGGCGCGGCCGCCGGGATGATCAGCCGCCCATCCTTGTAGAGCCGCCCCGCCGCGATTTCGTCGACCTTGCCGTGCGGCGTCGGCGCGAGCCGCATCACGTCGCCGTTCTGGCAGGCTGATGACGTCCTTCACGCCGGCGGCGCGCGCGAGCTTGGCGTGCTCGGCAAGATGCAGCTGTTCGCCGTGAACCGGCACTGCAATCTGCGGGCGCACCCACGAATACATGTCCGCCACTTCGCCGACGCGCGGATGACCCGAGACATGGACGAGGTGGGTGCGGTCGGTGATGACTTCGATGCCCTGATGCACCAGGCCATTGACGACGCGCGCGACCGCCTTCTCGTTGCCGGGAATCGTGCGCGAGGAAAAAATGACGCGGTCGCCGCGCGACAACGTCACTTCCGGGTGATCATCGAGCGCGATGCGCGACAGCGCCGCACGCGGCTCGCCCTGGCTGCCGGTGCAGATCGCCACGACCTTGTCCGGCGGCAGATAACCATAGGCGTCGGCGGGGCGGAAATCCTGCACGCCGTCGAGATAGCCGGTCTCACGCGCGACCTGCACGAGCCGTTCCATGGCGCGTCCGATGATGACGACCTCGCGGTCGGCCGCGCGCGCGGCGTCGGCAACCGCCTTGATGCGCGCGATGTTGGAGGCAAATGTTGTCACCGCGACGCGCGCCGGCGCGCCCTTGATCAGCGCGGTCAGCGTTTTCGCGACCTCTGTTTCGGACGGCGAGCGGCCCTCGCGCACGGTGTTGGTCGAGTCTCCGATCATGGCGAGACAGCCGTCATCGCCAAGCGCCCTCAGCTTGGCTTGATCGGTCGGCTTTCCAATCAGAGGCGTCGGGTCGATTTTCCAGTCGCCGGTGTGCAAGCACCGCGCCAAGCGGCGTGCGGATGATCAGCGCATTCGATTCCGGAATCGAATGCGCGACGGTGACCAGTTCGACATCGAACGGTCCGACGGTGAACCGGCTTTCGAGCGGAACGATCTTGACGTCGATCTCGGGCGCGCCTGGTTCAGACAGCCGCTTGGCTTCGATCAGCGCCGCCGTAAACGGCGTCGCATAGACCGGCACCTTGAGACGCGGCCAAAGATCGAACAGTGCGCCGAAATGATCTTCGTGCGCATGCGTCAGCACGATGCCCGCGAGGTTCTGCGCGGCGTTCGGTCAGAAATCCGATGTCGGGCATGATCAGATCGACGCCGGGAAGATCGTCGCCGGCGAAACGACACGCCGAAATCGACCGCCATCCAGGTCTTGCGCTTGGTCTGCGGGCCAAATCCGTAGAGCGCGAGATTCATGCCGATTTCGCCGACGCCGCCGAGCGGCACGAAAACGAGTTCGTCGCGCGGAGTCGGCCATCAGACGCGCTCCGCCGTGGCGGCCCGCAGCGGAAAGACGTCACCGGCGGCAGATCAGCTCAAAGCCGCCGTCCGGATAACTCAAGATGAGGTGGCCGCGCTCGTCGAGCGATTCGAATCGTCCCGTTGTTTCGCGATCATGCAGGCGCACGCGGATCGCGTGGCCGAGACCGGATGCGCGCGCCGAGCCAGTCGGCGCGCGATTGCGACAAATCCTGCGCCGCGGTTCCATTGCGCGAGGCGCTCACCATCGCTCCGGAAAGGCCTTGAAATACGGCCTCAGGCGTCACGGCCGAACCCAGCGCCGCGAGATCGGTCGCGGGAAATTCGGTGTCGTGCGGATGATGCGCGCAGTTGATCGCCGATGCCGACAGCCACGACGCGTTCCGGCGCTCGACGTCTCTCCCTTCGAGCAGGATGCCGCAAATCTTCTTGCTCGTCGCACAACACATCGTTCGGCCATTTCAGCGAGAGCCGACGGCGCAAATCCGGCGCAACCGCGGCGATCGCGTCATGACACGGCGAGCGCAGCCACGAACGACAATTGCGCGACGTCCGACGGAACGCCGGTGTCAGACAGCAGCAGCGTCGCGTAGAGATTGCCGGGCGCCGATACCCATTGCCGCCCGCGCCGCCCACGCCCGGCGGATTGCGTCGCGGCGACGATCCACAGCGGCCCGCGGCTCGCCTTTGCGCGCGCACGCCAACGCTTCGGCGTTGGTCGAACCGACGGCGGCGTGCGTGATGAGCCGGACGCCGGCGGCGGCCGCAGCGGGATCGAGTTGCATCTCGTCTAGAATAGCGATTTCGCGGCCGCTGCGGCGGCGTCAACCAGCGGCCCGGGATAGACGACGAACAGCAGCACGAACAGCCCGCTGACGCGCCAGGACCAGCCGCAGTTCGCCGTTCATCGGCGAGAACGCCGGCGCCGGCTCGTCCATGTACATGACCTTCACGATGCGAAGGTAATAATAGGCGCCCACCACGCTCGCCAGAACGCCGAGAACGGCGAGCACGTATAGACCGGCCTTGATGGCGGCGAGAAACACGTAAAGCTTGGCGAAGAAGCCCGCGAGCGGCGGAATGCCGGCGAGCGAGAACATCAGGATGGCGAGGAACAATGCCAGCGCCGGATTCGTGCGGCCGAGACCGGCGAGATCGGAAATCTCCTCGACATGCTTGTCGCCGCGCCGCATCGCCAGGATGCAGGCGAAGGTGCCGAGCGTCATCGAGAGATAGATCGCCATGTAGACCAGCACGCCCTGCACGCCTTCGGCGGTGCCGGCGGCAAGACCGACAAGCGCAAAGCCCATGTGGCCGATCGAGGAATAGCCCATCAGCCGCTTGATGTTGGTCTGTCCGATCGCGGCAAAGGCGCCGAGCACCATCGACGCGATCGACACGAATACCAGGATTTGCTGCCACTGCACCGTGATGGTTGGGAACGCCGTCGATGACGACGCGCACGAACAACGCCATCGCGGCGATCTTCGGCGCGGAGGCAAAGAACGCCGTGACCGGCGTCGGCGCGCCTTCGTAAACGTCGGGCGTCCACATGTGGAACGGTACCGCCGACACCTTGAAGCAAAGACCGGCAAGCAGGAACACCAATCCGAATGTGACGCCAAGCCCACCCTCGACCGCGGCCTTGGCGATGCCGGCGTAACTGATGGTGCCGGTGAAGCCGTAGATCAGCGACGCGCCGTAGAGCAGCATGCCGGACGAGAGCGCGCCGAGGACAAAGTACTTCAGGCCGGCTTCGGTCGAGCGCGCGTTGTCGCGGTCGACCGACGCCAGCACATAGAGCGACAGGCTCATCAGTTCGAGGCCGAGGTAGAGCGCGATCAGGTCGCCAGACGAAATCATGATCATCATGCCCGTCGTCGCGAGCAGGATGAGGATCGGGTATTCGAAATTGCCGCGCACGGTCGTGCGCAGGAACTCCAGCGACAAAAGAATTGCTGCGGCCGAGCCGGTCAGCATCAGTAGCTTCATGAAGCGGGAAAATCCGTCGATCACGAAGCTGCCGCCAAACGCGGTCGTCGTCTCCGGTGGCGCAAAGACGATGTAGGCACCAGTCGCGACGATGAGGAGAAGCGACAGCGACCATCGTCGCGCGCCATACGCCCTGGCCGCCGATCGCGCCGATCAGTAGCAGCACCAACGCGCCGGTCGCGAGAAAAAGCTCGGGAAAGAGCGGCACTAATGCAGAAATTTGAACCATATCGGTCATGGCGTTCCCGCCTCAGCTCGCCGCTCCGTGCGTTCGGCGCCCGCGGTCTTCGATTTGGTCGCCTGCTGATACTGATCGACCAGCGCACTCACCGATGCGGTAGAAATGTCCAGCACCGGCTTGGGATAAACTCCGAGCACGATGGTCAGGATCACCAGCGGCGCAAAGAGAAGTATTTCGCGCGCACTCAGGTCCTTGATCCCCGATAGCGCCGGTTTGTCGAGTACGCCGAAGATGACCTTGCGGTATAGCCACAGTGCATAGGCAGCGGACAGAATGACACCAAACGTCGCAAGGAAGGCGACCCACGTATTGGCCTTGAACGTCGCCGATCAAGCGTGAGGAATTCACCGATAAAGCCGGAGGTACCAGGGAGACCCACATTCGCCAGCGTGAACACCATGAATACCAAGGCGTAGAGCGGCATCCGGTTGACGAGGCCGCCGTATGCCGCGATCTCGCGTGTGTGCATGCGGTCGTAGACGACGCCGACGCAGAGGAAGAGCGCGCCCGACACGATGCCGTGCGAAATCATCTGGAAAATGCCGCCGGCGATACCCTGTGTATTGGCAGCAAAAATGCCCATCGTCACAAAACCCATGTGCGCGACAGAGGAATAGGCAATCAGCTTCTTTACGTCCTCCTGCATCAGGGCGACGAGCGACGTGTAGATGATCGCGACGACCGATAGCGCAAAGATGAACGGCGCAAAGTCGTGCGATGCTTCTGGGAACATCGGCAGCGAGAATCGCAGGAAGCCATAGCCGCCCATTTTCAGGAGAATCGCGGCAAGAATGACTGAGCCGGCGGTCGGCGCTTCGACATGCGCGTCCGGCAGCCATGTGTGTACCGGCCACATCGGCATCTTCACCGCGAACGAGGCGAGGAACGCAAGCCACGCCCAGGTCTGCAGCGAGCGCGGGAAATCGTGGTGTAGCAGGGTCGCAATGTCGGTCGTGCCCGCACTCCAGTACATCGCCATGATCGCAAGCAGCATCAGCAGCGAGCCGAGCAGCGTGTAGAGAAAGAACTTGAAGCTCGCATAGACGCGCCGCGGCCCGCCCCAGACGCCGATGATCAGGAACATCGGGATGAGGCCGCCTTCGAAGAACAGATAGAACAAGAACAGATCGAGCGCGGAAAACGTGCCAACCATCAGCGTTTCGAGCAGCAGAAACGCGACCATGTATTCCTTGACGCGATCCTGGATCGCCTGCCAGCTCGCGACGATGCAGAACGGCATCAGGCCGGTGGTCAAGATCACGAACGGCAGCGAAATGCCGTCAACGCCCATATGGTAGTTGATCGCGCCGCCAAGCCACGGCTGCTTTTCGACGAACTGAAACTCGGCAGTCGATGGGTCAAAACGCTGCACGAGGATTACAGAAATCGCGAAGGTCACCAGCGTCGTCCACAGAGCCACCCAGCGAGCATTGCGTTTTCCGGAATTGCTGTTGCCGTCGAGCACCATAATAAACAGTGCGCCGACCAGCGGCAGGAATGTCGTGATGGAGAGTATCGGCCAGCTCGCCATCAGTGACTTCCTGTCGCAAACATGAACCAGGTGACGAGCGCGGCCACGCCGATCAGCATCGAAAACGCGTAGTGATAGAGATAGCCTGACTGGATACGGATCGTCTCGCGCGTCACATCAAGCACGCGCGCTGACACGCCATCGGGACCAAAGCCATCGATCAGCCAGCCGTCGCCGCGCTTCCATAGGAAACGGCCTAGCCACTTCGTGGGGCGCACGAAAATGAGGTCGTAGAGCTCGTCGAAATACCATTTGTTGAGCAGGAACTGGTAGAGACCCTGATGCTGCCGCGCTAGTTCGACCGGCAGGCTCGGACGACGAATGTAGAACAGCCAGGCGACGCCGAAGCCGATCACCATTGCGACCGTCGGCAGCATTCCGATCGCGAACGGCACGTGGTGCATGTCTTCCATCACCGTATTGCCTGGCGCGAACTTTAATGATTTACGGAAGAACTCCTCGACGCCGTGCCCAGCAAAAATATCCTTGAAGGGCAGGCCCGCGACGATAGAGCCCGTCGCAAGGACAGCGAGCGGCAACAGCATGGTGAACGGGCTCTCATGCGCGCCGTCGTAGTGATGTTGGTCGTGCGGCTTGCCGTGGAACGTCTTGAGGATCAGCCGCCATGAATAGAACGAGGTGAGCAGCGCGCCGACGGTGGTGCACAGGAAGGCGTAGAATGCCATCGGGTTCTTGCTGACGAACGCCGCCTCGATGATGGCGTCCTTGGAGAAAAATCCCGCGGTGAACGGAAAGCCGGTGAGCGCCAAAGTCCCGATCACCATCATCCAGTACGTGAACGGGATCTTGTCCTTCAATCCGCCCATGTTACGGATGTCCTGCTCGTGATGCATCGCGATAATCACCGAGCCTGAACCAAGGAACAGCAGCGCCTTGAAGAAGGCGTGCGTGAACAGGTGGAACATGCCGACCGAGTACGCGCCTGCGCCCATCGCCACGAACATGTAACCGAGCTGCGAACAGGTTGAGTACGCCACGATCCGCTTGATGTCGTTTTGAACAAGCCCGATTGTTGCGGCGAACAGCGCGGTGGTGGCGCCGATAAACATAACGAACATCTGCGCCGTCGGCGAAAGCTCAAACAGCGGCGACAGCCGCGCGACCATGAACACGCCGGCCGTCACCATGGTCGCCGCGTGAATGAGTGCGGAGACCGGCGTCGGGCCCTCCATCGCGTCGGGCAGCCAGGTATGGAGCAGGAATTGCGCCGATTTGCCCATCGCGCCCATGAACAACAGGAGACAAATCACGGTAAGCGCGTCGAGGTCCCAGCTCAGGAAATGCATGGTCTTGCCGGTTAGAGCCGGCGCTTGCGCGAAGATGGTTTCCAGATCGATCGCACCGGTCATCAGGTAGACGGCGAAAATCCCGAGCGCGAAGCCGAAGTCACCGACCGGTTGACCACGAAGGCCTTGATCGCTGCGGCGTTGGCTTCCGGCTTGTGGTACCAGAACCCGATCAGCAGATAGCTGGCGAGACCGACACCTTCCCAGCCGAAGAACAGCTGAACGAGGTTGTCCGCCGTCACCAGCATCAGCATCGCGAAGGTGAACAGCGACAGATAGGCGAAGAAGCGCGGACGATACGGGATCGTCCGACATGTAGCCGACCGAATAAAGGTGAACGAGCGCAGAGACCGTCGTCACGACGACGAGCATGACTGCCGTCAGCGTGTCGATCCGCAGCGCCCAGTCGATCTTGAGATCGCCGACCGGAATGAATGGCGCGAGCGTGACGTGCGCGTCTTCGTGGAAGAAACCGACCTGGATGAACGCAACCCAGGACAGCGCCATGGCGATGAACAGGAAGGTCGTCGTCACCGCTTCCGCCATCCGCGAGCCTTGGGCCGGCGGCTCGGCCGGGCCGTGCCCGTGGTCTTGTCCGCCGGCGGCATGCGCGTGAGCGCCGGCATCATGTGCGTCTGTGATGCGCGCCGGGCGCAAGATCAGCCGCACGCGCGCCGGGGAAGCGCGCCCGCGCGCCTGCAATCGAGATCAGGCCCGCAATGAGAAACCCGATAAGCGGCAGGAATACGATGGCCTGATACATCTATTTCTCCGGCCGCATGATCTTGTCCGAAAACCGGCTGCCACTTTTCGGGATCATGCGTGTCAGCCCTTCATCAGGTTGATGTCTTCAACCGCGATCGAGCCGCGGTTGCGGAAGAAGATGACAAGTATGGCAAGCCCGATCGCGGCTTCGGCCGCGGCGACGGTGAGAACCAGCAGCGCGAACACCTGGCCGACGAGATCGCCGAGGAAGGAGGAGAACGCGACGAAGTTGATGTTGACCGACAGAAGGATCAGTTCGATCGACATCAGGATGATGATCACGTTCTTGCGGTTCAGGAAGATGCCGAAGATCCCGAGCGTGAACAGGATCGCGCCGACGGTCAGATAGTGCCCCAGCCCGATCGTCATCTTCAGATCCCCTGCCCCGGCCGTACCTGACGGATTTCCATCGCGGTCGCCTTGGTGCGCGCGTTCTGTTCGGCAATGTTCTGCCGCCTGACGTTCGGCCGGTGCCGCAGCGTCAGCACGATCGCGCCGATCATGGCGACCAGCAGAATGAGACCCGCCGCCTGGAAGAAATAGACGTAACGCGTGTAGAGCACGAGGCCGAGCGCTTCGGTGTTCGAGATATCGGCGGCAATCGGCGTGGCGATGATGCGCGGCGCGCCGGGGCCGATCACGGCAGAACCGAGCACCAGCAGCAATTCGACCAGCACGATGATTCCGACCAGACCGCCGATCGGCAGATAATTGAGAAAGCCCTGCCGCAATTCGACGAAGTCGACGTCGAGCATCATCACGACGAACAGGAACAGCACCGCGACCGCGCCGACATAGACGACGATCAGGATCATCGCCAGGAATTCGGCGCCGAGCAGCATGAACAGCGCCGCCGCGTTGACGAACGTGAGGATCAGATACAGCACCGAATGCACGGGATTGCGCGCGGCGATGACCATGAACGCCGACGCCAGGCAAATGCCGGCAAACAGGTAAAAGAAAAGCGCGGGAAGGATCATGGCCTCTGTTGTTTCCCGTTACCGATACGGCGCGTCGAGTTCGATGTTTTTGGCGATCTCGCGCTCCCAGCGGTCGCCGTTCGCGAGCAGGCGTTCCTTGTCGTAGTAAAGTTCTTCGCGCGTCTCGGTCGCGAATTCGAAATTCGGCCCTTCGACGATGGCGTCGACCGGGCAGGCTTCCTGGCACAGCCCGCAATAGATGCATTTGACCATGTCGATGTCGTAGCGCGTGGTGCGCCGCGTGCCGTCATTGCGGCGCGGGCCGGCCTCGATCGTGATGGCCTGCGCCGGGACAGATCGCCTCGCACAGCTTGCAGGCAATGCAGCGCTCTTCGCCGTTGGGATAGCGGCGCAGCGCGTGCTCACCGCGAAAGCGCGGCGAAATCGGTCCCTTCTCGAACGGATAGTTCAGCGTCGTCTTGGCGCGAAAGAAGTAGCGCATCGACAGCACGACGGCCTGCACGAATTCGGCGAGGAAGAGCGAACCTGCGGCGCGATCAAGTCTCATGACATCCTCACTTCGGCGCCAGGTCGGCGTATTGCAGCACGCCGGCAACGATCGCGACCATCGCAAGTGAAATGGGCAGAAACACTTTCCAGCCAAGCCGCATCAGCTGGTCGTAGCGGTAGCGCGGCACGAACGCCTTCACCAGCGCGAACATGAAGAACACGAACAGCGCCTTGAGGCTGAACCAGATAACGCCGGGAATCCACGTAAACGGCACGACCTGCAATCGGCGACAGCCAGCCGCCGAGAAACAGGATCGTCATCATCGCACACATGGTCGCGATCGCGACGTATTCGCCGAGCATGAACAGCATGTACGGCGTCGAGCCATATTCGACCATGAAGCCGGCGACGAGTTCCGACTCCGCCTCGACAAGATCGAACGGCGGACGATTGGTTTCGGCCAGCGCCGAGATGAAGAAGATGATGAACATCGGGAACAGCGGCAGCCAGTACCAGTTCAGGACCGACAGCCACGGCACTCCGATCGCGGTCGCAAGGCCCGTCTGCTGCGCCTCGACGATTGCGCTGAGATTGAGCGAGCCGGCGCACAGCAGCACGGTGATGATGACGAAGCCGATCGAGACTTCGTACGACACCATCTGCGCAGCGGAGCGCAGCGCGGCGAGGAACGGATATTTCGAATTCGACGCCCAGCCCGCCATGATCACGCCGTAGACCATCAGCGAGGAGATCGCGAAGATGTAGAGAATGCCGACATTGATATCGGCGATCATCCAGCCGACGTTGACCGGGATCACCGCCCATGCCGCGAGCGCCAGCACGCAGGTGACCAGCGGCGCCAGCAGGAAGACGCCCTTGTTGGCGCCTGACGGAATCGTCGGCTCCTTGAGAACGAACTTCAGAAGGTCGGCGAAGGATTGCAGCAATCCCCACGGGCCGACCACGTTCGGGCCGCGCCGCAACTGCACGGCCGCCCAGATCTTGCGGTCAGCCAGAAGAATGTAGGCGATGCCGATCAGCAGAATGACCAGCAGCATCACGCTTTCGGCCACCATGATGACGAACGGCCACAGAAACGTGGTGCAGAACTCGGCCGAGCAGACGTAGGTGGAAAGGAGTTCCATCGCCTACTCCGCCGCCGTGCGTGCGCTGCCGCCTTCGGCAAGCGCGGAACATTCCGCCATCACCGCGGAAGCCCGCGCGATCGGCGTTGGTCAGGTAATAGTCGTCGATCGGCGACTGCAGCGCGGACTTGTCCGCGGTCCCGCCAAGCGACGCGAGCTTGCGGATATCGGCCGGATCGCCGGCCGCGATTGAATCGATCTGCTGCAGATGCGGATAGGCCTTGAACAGGGCCGCGCGCAATTGCGCGAGCGAGTCATAGGGCAGCGTGTAGCCGAGATGCTCCGACAGCGCGCGCAGGATCGCCCAGTCTTCGCGTGCATCGCCCGGCGGAAACACCGCGCGATTGGCCATCTGCACGCGGCCTTCGGTGTTGACGTAGAGGCCGGACTTTTCGGTGTAGGCCGCGCCCGGCAGAATGACATCGGCGCGATGCGCGCCACGATCGCCATGAGTGCCGATGTAGACGACGAAAGCGCCCGGACGCGATGTCGATCTCGTCGGCGCCAAGCAGGAACGCCACGTCGAGCGTGCCGAACGTCGCCATTTCGCCGGCATGCAGCCCGCCCTCGCCCGGCACAAACCCGATATCGAGGCCGCCGACGCGCGACGCCGCAGTGTGCAGAACGGAAAAGCCGTTCCAGCCATCCTTGATGGCGCCGAGATCGACGGCGGCCTTGGCCGCAAGCGACACGATCGCCGGCGCATCCGGCCGCGCCAGCGCGCCCTGCCCGAGAATGATCAGCGGGCGCTCGGCCTTCTTGAGCGTTTCGGCAAAGGCATGCCGGCCGGCGGCAAGGTCGGCCAGTGTTTCGACGCCGGCGCCGAGATAGTCGTAGTCATAGGTCAGCGCGGCACGATCGCCGATCACGCCGACGGGATAATTGCCGGCGCGCCAGCGCTTGCGGATGCGCGCATTGAGGACGGCGGCTTCCTTGCGCGGATTGGAGCCGACGATCAGCAGCGCATCGGATTTCTCGATGCCGGCAATCGTCGCGTTGAAAATGTAGCTCGCGCGACCCCAGGCCGGATCGAGCCGTGTCCCGTCCTGCCGGCAGTCGAGGTTCTTCACGCGCAGGCCGGTCAGCAGTTCCTTCAGCGCGAACATTTCCTCGACGGTGGCGAGATCGCCGGCGATCGCACCGATGCGCTGCGGCGACGTGAGTTTCACCTTCGATGCGATCGCGGCGAATGCTTCCGCCCACGATGCCGGCCGCAACTTGCCACCGTCGCGCAGATAGGGCTGATCGAGCCGCTGGCGTGCGCAAGCCGTCAATGACGTGGCGCGTCTTGTCGGAAATCCATTCCTCGTTCACGTCTTCGTTGACGCGCGGCAGGATGCGCATCACCTCGCGGCCGCGCGAATCGACGCGGATCGCCGAGCCGAGCGCGTCCATCACGTCGATCGATTCCGTCTTGTTGAGCTCCCATGGCCGCGCGGCGAAGGCATAGGGCTTCGACGTCAGCGCGCCGACCGGACACAGATCGACGACGTTGCCCTGCAATTCCGACGTCATCGCGGATTTCGAGATAGGTCGTGATCTCCATGTCCTCGCCGCGGCCGATCGCGCCGAGTTCCGGCACGCCGGCGACTTCGGTCGCAAAGCGGACGCAGCGCGTGCACTGGATGCAGCGGTTCATCGAGGTCTTGACCAGCGCGCCGATATACTTGTCCTCAACCGCGCGCTTGTTCTCGGCGAAGCGGCTGGCGTCGACGCCGTAGGCCATCGCCTGGTCCTGCAGATCGCATTCGCCGCCCTGATCGCAGATCGGGCAATCGAGCGGATGATTGATCAGCAGGAATTCCATCACGCCTTCGCGCGCCTTCTTCACCATCGGCGAGCGCGTGAGCAGGACTTTCGGCGTGCCGTCCTTGTTCGGCGGCAGATCGTTCACCTGCAGCGCGCAGGACGCCTGCGGCTTCGGCGGCCCGCCGACAACTTCGATCAGGCACATGCGGCAATTGCCGGCGATCGACAGCCGCTCGTGGAAACAGAAGCGCGGAATTTCGGCGCCGGCGGCCTCGCACGCCTGCAGCAGCGTGTACTCCGGCGGGACGTCAATCTCGTTGCCGTCGACAATGATCTTGGTCATGCCGCCTGCCCGCTCTGCTGCGCGCACTGCGCGGTCTTCCAGAGTTGCGCCGCCGGAATGCGCTCCCAGCCGAAGGCATGGTCGCTCGGGCCATGCGCCTTGCAGATAATCGAGCCGTTCGACGCCTTCCGACATTTCCGGACGATGACCGGCGGGAATCCACCACATCACGAGCTTCGGCCCTTCGATCGGCGCGAACCATTCATCGCGGCGGCCGTAAAAGCGCTTGTGCAGCGTCTGCCACACGAACCGCTCGAGCGCGGCGACGTTTTCCCACACCGTCAGGTTCGGCAAGAGCGTCGGGTCGTCATAGACGCGGATATTCATCGCGTGACCGCTCTCGTCCGCGCAGCCGCCAGACGAAGCCTTCGATCTGATCGGCGAGCTTGTGGACGCGATCGACGTTGTCGACGAACTCCGCCATCCGCGGATCGTCGACCGGATAGCGCGCCCGCGCGATGTTGAACTGGGCGAGATGCTGCGCGCTCATCGCCCTACTCCGCCGCGACCGCGTCGAGCGGCGCCGGATCGCGGACGCCGGTGTAATTGGAATGCCGCGTGTATTCGTCGATCCGCCGCTCGATCTCCGGCCGGAAATGCCGCAGCAGGCCCTGCACCGGCCACGCCGCGCCGTCGCCGAACGCGCAGATCGTGTGGCCCTCGATCTGCTTCGTCACGTCGAACAGCATGTCGATTTCTTTTTTCTGCGCGCGGCCGTCGGCCATGCGGGTGAGCACGCGCCACATCCAGCCCATGCCTTCGCGGCACGGCGTGCACTGGCCGCAGCTCTCGTGCTTGTAGAAATAGGAGATGCGCGCCATCGCGCGGATGATGTCGGTCGACTTGTCCATCACGATGACGGCGGCGGTGCCGAGCGCCGACTTGTGCTTCGGCGCAGCCGTCGAAATCCATCAGGAGATCGTCGCAGCCGGTCGCGCCCGCCGGAATGATCGGCATCGACGAGCCGCCGGGAATGACCGCCAGCAGATTGTCCCAGCCGCCGCGCACGCCGCCGGCATGCGTCTCGATCAGTTCGCGCAGCGGAATGCCCATCGCCTCTTCGACGGTGCACGGCTTGTCGACGTGGCCGGAGATGCAGAAAAGCTTGGTGCCGGTGTTGTTCTGGCGGCCGATCGAGGAGAACCACGCCGCGCCGCGCCGCATGATGTCCGGCGCCACCGCGATCGTCTCGACGTTGTTGACCGTGGTCGGACAGCCATAGAGGCCGACGTTGGCCGGGAACGGCGGCTTCAGGCGCGGCTGGCCCTTCTTGCCTTCGAGGCTTTCGAGCAGCGCCGTCTCCTCGCCGCAGATATAGGCGCCGGCGCCGTGATGGACGTAGAGATCGAAGTCCCAGCCGTGGATGTTGTTCTTGCCGATCAGCTTGGCCTCATAGGCCTGATCGACCGCGGCCTGCAGGTGCTCGCGCTCGCGGATGAATTCGCCGCGCACATAGATGTAGCCCGCGTGCGCGCCCATGGCGCAGCCGGCGATCAGGCAGCCCTCGACCAGCAGATGCGGATCGTGCCGCATGATCTCGCGGTCCTTGCAGGTGCCGGGCTCGGACTCGTCGGCATTGACGACGAGATAGGCCGGCCGGCCGTCCGACTGCTTCGGCATGAACGACCATTTCAGCCCGGTCGGAAAGCCGGCGCCGCCGCGGCCGCGCAGGCCCGACGCCTTGATCTCGTTGACGATCGCGTCGCGGCCCTTGTCGAGGATCGCCTTGGTGCCGTCCCAGCCGCCGCGCGCCTGCGCGCCCTTCGAGGCCGCAGTCGTCCTGGCCGTAGAGGTTCTTGAAGATGCGATCCTTGTCGTCGAGCATCGCTTACGCCTTCACCGTCTTCAGAGTCGTCGCGCCGCCGATCGGCGCCGACAACTGCCGGTCGATCTGCGGGCCGGGCTTCAGCGGCTTCCCGTCGGCGAAGCCGTCGAGCACCTTGTCGAAGCTTTCGGGCGTCAGGTCCTCGTAGGTGTCGTTCCAGATCAGCACCATCGGCGCGTTCACGCAGGCGCCGAGGCACTCGACCTCTTCCCACGAGAAATTGCCGTCGGCGGAGACGTGAAACGGATCGTGATGGATGCGCGACTTGCAGACCTTGATGATCTCGTCGGCGCCGCGCAGCATGCACGGCGTGGTGCCGCAGACCTGCACATGCGCCTTCTTGCCGACCGGCTGCAGCAGGAACATCGTGTAGAAGGTCGCGACTTCGAGCACGCGGATGTAGGCCATGCCGAGCATCTGCGCGACGCTCTCGATCGCCTTCTGCGGCAGCCAGCCGCCGTGCTGCTCCTGCGCGCGCCACAGCAGCGGGATCACCGCCGACTGCTGACGGCCTTCCGGATATTTCGCGATCTGCTTTTGCGCCCACGCGAGATTCTCCGCCGTGAAGGCGAACTCCTTCGGCTGCTGTTCTGGCGGGGCGAGACGGCGGACACTCATCGATCGACCTCCCCGAACACGATGTCGAGCGAACCGAGGATCGCCGACACGTCGGCCAGCATGTGGCCGCGGCACAGGAAATCCATCGCCTGCAGATGCGCAAAGCCCGGCGCGCGGATCTTGCACTTGTACGGCTTGTTGGTGCCGTCGGCGACGAGATAGACGCCGAACTCGCCCTTGGGCGCTTCGACCGCGGCGTAGACTTCGCCTTCGGGCACGTGGAAGCCTTCGGTGTAGAGCTTGAAGTGATGGATCAGCGCCTCCATCGAGCGCTTCATCTCGCCGCGGCTGCGGCGGCACGATCTTGTTGTCGACGACCATCACCGGCCCCTGCCCGTCCGGCGCGCGCAGCTTGGCGATGCATTGCTTCATGATGCGGATCGACTGGCGCATCTCTTCCATGCGGATGCAGTAGCGGTCGTAGCAGTCGCCGTTCTTGCCGACCGGAATGTCGAATTCCATCTCGGAGTAGCATTCGTAGGGCTGCGCCTTGCGCAGGTCCCACGCCGCGCCCGAGCCGCGCACCATCACGCCGGAAAAGCCCCACGCCCAGGCGTCCGCGAGCTTGACCACGCCGATATCGACGTTGCGCTGCTTGAAGATGCGGTTGTCGGTCAGCAGCGCTTCGATGTCGTCGAGCCGCTTGAGGAACGGATCGCAGAACGCCTCGATGTCGTCGATCAGCTTCGGCGGCAGGTCCTGATGCACGCCGCCGACGCGGAAATACGCCGCGTGCATGCGCGAGCCGGAGGCGCGCTCGTAGAACACCATCAGCTTTTCGCGTTCCTCGAAGCCCCACAGCGGCGGCGTCAGCGCGCCGACGTCCATCGCCTGCGTCGTCACGTTGAGGATGTGCGACATCAGCCGGCCGATTTCGCAATAGAGCACGCGGATGAGCTGGCGCGCGGCGCGGCACCTCGATGCCGAGGAGCTTTTCCGCCGCGAGGCAGAACGCGTGCTCCTGATTCATCGGCGCGATGTAGTCGAGCCGGTCGAAATACGGGATCGCCTGCAGGTAGGTCTTCTGCTCGATCAGCTTTTCGGTGCCGCGATGCAGGAGCCCGATATGCGGATCGACGCGCTCGACGACTTCGCCGTCGAGCTCGAGCACCAGACGCAGCACGCCGTGCGCCGACGGGATGCTGCGGCCCGAAGTTGATCGTGAAATTGCGGAGCGCGGACTCGGTCATGGATCAGCTCGTCTTCGCCTTTTCGTCGCCCGGCAGGACGTAGTCGGTGCCCTCCCACGGCGAGAGGAAATCGAAATTGCGAAATTCCTGCTTGAGCCGCACCGGCTCGTTGACGACGCGCTTCTGCGCATCGTCGTAACGCACCTCGACAAAACCGGTGAGCGGGAAATCCTTGCGCAGCGGATGACCGTCGAAGCCGTAGTCGGTGAGAATGCGGCGCATGTCCGGATGGCCGGTGAACAGCACGCCGTAAAGATCGTAGGTCTCGCGCTCGAACCAGTCGGCGCCCGGAAACACACCGATGATCGACGCGACCGGCGTCTCCTCGTCGGTCTCGATCTTGACGCGGACGCGGACGTTCTTCGTCGGCGACAGCAGGTGATAGACGACGTCGAACCGCTTCTCGCGCGCCGGCCAGTCGACAGCCGTGACGTCGATGATGGAGACAAACGCGCAGCGCGGGTCGTCGCGCAGGAAGGTCGCGACCTTGACGATATCGGCGGCATTCGCCGTCAGCGTCAGTTCGCCGAACGCGACTGCTGTGACCCGTCACCGCGCCCGGCAGCGCCGCAACGATTGCTGTGCCGAGTTCTTCGAGATTGGCCATCTCAGCGCTCGATCGTCCCAATGCGGCGGATTTTCTTCTGCAGCAGCATCACGCCGTAAAGCAGCGCTTCGGCCGTCGGCGGGCAGCCCGGCACATAGATATCGACCGGCACGATGCGGTCGCAGCCGCGCACCACCGAATAGGAATAGTGGTAGTAGCCGCCGCCATTGGCGCACGATCCCATCGAGATCACGTAGCGCGGCTCCGGCATCTGGTCGTAGACCTTGCGCAGCGCCGGCGCCATCTTGTTGGTCAGCGTGCCGGCGACGATCATCACGTCGGACTGGCGCGGCGAGGCGCGCGGCGCGAAGCCGAAACGCTCGGCGTCGTAGCGCGGCATCGACATCTGGATCATCTCGACGGCGCAGCAGGCGAGCCCGAACGTCATCCACATCAGCGAGCCGGTGCGCGCCCAGGTGATCAGGTCGTCGGCGGCGGTGACGAGGAAGCCCTTGTCGGCCAGCTCGTTGTTGAGCCCCGTAAAAAACGAATCATCCGCGCCGACCGGCTGTCCGGTGCGCGGATCGAGAATGCCGGTTGCGGCGGGAGCGGTTACAGACGTTGCCACGCACTCAATCCCATTCGAGCGCACCCTTGCGCCACTCGTAGATAAACCCGATGGTCAGCACGCCAAGGAAGATCATCATCGACCAGAAGCCGAACAGGCCGAGATTGCCGAACGCGATCGCCCACGGAAACAGAAACGCGACTTCGAGATCGAAGACGATGAACAGGATGGCGACGAGGTAGAACCGCACGTCGAATTTCATGCGCGCGTCGTCGAAGGAATTAAAACCGCATTCGTAGGCGGAGAGTTTTTCGGGATCGGGCTGGCGATAGGCGACGAGAAACGGCGCGATCAGCAAAGCAAGACCGATGACCAGCGCGACGCCGATAAAAACGACCAACGGCAGGTAATCGCGGATGATCTCGCTCATGTGCGCCTCGTCGCTCGATACACGGCGCCGGCTCCATCCCGCCGTCTGGAGCACCGAAACCGCATTTAACCCCCGGAATCACGCTAGATTCGGGGCCGTAACAACCCTGTCGTGGCTTAGCGCAGCGCACAAAGGGTGGCAA
>CAVUOT010000003.1:0-390135 GCA_963743185.1 uncultured Chloroflexia bacterium
GAGATGGGAACCATTGGTTCAAGGAGGTGCGTATTGAAGAAGATCATCGTGCTGGTCGGAGTCGCCGCCGCTGCGGCGTATGGGGCGAAGAAGTTGTTCCTCGACAAAGAGGAGCAGGGCAGCCAGTCCCTCGGTACAACGGAGTACGGCACGAGCGGGTACGCTTCGCCGGCACAGGATCAACGAGCGGCGTAGACGACAGCTCGACAAACAAGCGGACGGCCCCGAACGGAATCGGGGCCGTTTCTGTGTGTTGAGCGATCGGGCGGCGTCCCGCGCCTGCAATCCGTCCGGTTCGGCCACTACAAACCACGAACTACGAACTACGAACTATTGACTCCGCCCAAACAGCGGCGTCTTGAGCCCCGCAGGCACGATCGCCGTCAGCGCCTGCGGCCAGACCTCGAAGCGCATCGGCGTCGCGCCCCACAGCTCGCCGTCGAGCTGCACCGGAAGCCCCGGCGTCTCGATCTCGAGCGTGCGCGTCTTCACGTAGTCCACGTTCGGCGAGCGCTCGTGACGTTTCAGCAGCACGCGGATGCCATCCACGATCATGTGCCACGGCCCGCCGCGATGCATGATGCCGACGTCGAAGACGCCGTCGTCGGCCTCGGCGCGGAACATGATGTCGGTGATGCCGCCGTACGAGCGCGTGTTGCTGACGAGCATCCAGTGCAGCGCCATGTCGGACGCCGCGTCGTCGGTGCGGACGCGCGCCTGCCACGTCGTCGCCCGAAACACTTGGATGACGCCGGCGACGATGTACGCGTACGGTCCGATCAGCCGCTTCAGCCGCCCGCTGACGCGCGGGATGATCTCCGCGTCGAAACCGATGCCGGCCATGAGGAGGAAGCAGCGCCCGTCGGCGCGCCCGACATCGATGCGCCGCTGATCGCCGTGTACGATCTGTCGCATCGCCTTCACCGGGTTGCGGTCCATACCGATCTCGCCTGCCCAGACGTTCGCTGTGCCGCCACGCAGGACCGCCAGCGCCGCGGCCGTGCCGGCGATGCCGTTGACCGCCTCGTTGACCGTGCCGTCGCCGCCGTTGACGACGATCACGTCGATGCCGCGCGCCGCCGCATCGCGCGCCAGTTCGGTCGCGTGGCGCTCTTGCTGCGTCGTGGCGATCGTGACGTCCCAGCCCGCCTGGCGCGCGACGTCGAGCGCGGCGGTGAGACGCCGCTCGTCGAGGCTGCGGCGCGATGCGGGGTTGCGGATGACGAGGCACGTGGTCATGTTGCGGGCATGGTAGGCGGCTGCGCCGGGTGCGGCCAACAGGCGGTCGGTGGGCTGAAGATCGCGCCTCGGCTACTCCGAGCTAACCGCGAACAGCTAACCGCCACGACTCGCAGCTATCCCGCTACGTCATCCCTTCGCGGTGGCGCCGACGAGGATCGCCATGTTGCCGTCCGGGTTGCGGCCCTCGTGCATGAGCTGGTGCGCCTCGCCGGTGCTCTCGAACGGGAAGACGCGGGAGAGGCAGGGGTCGATCTTGCCGTCGAGCACCATTTGGTTGAAGCCGTTGGCCTGCTCGTCGTTCGCGAAGTGCGAGCCCTGCAGCCGCTTCTGGCGCATCCACAGGTAGCGCAGGTCGACGTCGGCGTTGAAGCCGCTGGTGCCGGCGCAGATCACGACCATGCCGCCGTTGTCGACGAGGATCACCGACGTCGGGATCGTGTCCTGGCCCGGATGCTCGAAGACGATGCGCGGGCTGCGGCGCTCGCCCAGCACCTCCCAGAACGCCTTGCCGAACGCCCGCACGCCTCTGATCCACGTGTTGTATGCCGCGTCGTCCGTCCAATCGGGCATGCGGCCCCAGTGCGTGAAATCCTTGCGGTTGACGTAGCCGTGCGCGCCGAGCTTCTTGCAGTACTCGCCCTTGGCGTCGCTCGAGACAACGGCGATGGGGATGCCGCCGAACGCGCGCACGAGCTGGATCGCCATCGAGCCGAGGCCGCCGGCGCCGCCCCATACGAGCACGACATCGTTGGGGCGCACGTTGTGCGGCGCCCAGTTCGTGAGCATGCGGTAGGCGGTCGATCCGACGAGCGTCGGCGCGGCCGCGGCTTCCCACGAGAGGTGCTTCGCCTTCGGCATGATCTGGTGCGCCCAGACCTTCGTGAACTGCGCGAAGCTGCCCCAGTTGGTTTCGTAGCCCCAGATCTTGAACGACGGCGCGAACATCGGGTCCTCGACGGCCTTCACGTCCGCGGCCTCCGGGTCCCACGAGCCGCAGTGCACCACGACCTCATCGCCGACCTTCACGTTCGTCACGTCGGCGCCGACGGCGTACACGATGCCCGACGCGTCGCTGCCGCCGATGTGGAAGCCGGTGGTGTCGCCCGCCTGCGAGCGCGCCTTGATGACGTCGACGGGCGTGCCGAGTGCGGCCCAGACGTTGTTGTAGTTGATCCCAGCCGCCATCACGTAGACGAGCGCCTCGCGCGGGCCGATCTCCGGCACGGGCACGACCTCAGGCTGGAAGGCGTCCTTCGGCTGGCCGAAGCGGTCCTGGCGGATCGTCATCGCGTGCATCGACGGCGGCACGTGGCCGAGCGGCGGCGCTTCCCCGATGTCGTACAGATCCTTTGTGGCGATGCTCATGGTGACCTCCGGCGGCGGCGTCGCGCCTCGCGTCATGGGCAGGGGGCGTTCGGCGCTCGCGAATCGGTATCTGGCGTGCGACGGGACAGCATAGCGGCTGCTTTCGTTGACCGCATCGAACGCGGGAGCAGGTTCGATGCTTGCCATAACGTCGACGAAGTTGAGTGCAGTGAATTGCCGGATCTTGACATCGCTGTTACGATCCGGGAAGCCGAACGGTCCTGCACGGGCCGATCTTCAACCAAGGAGGTGAGCCGAGACCACACCCGCCGGGCTCAAACCCATCCCGCAGAGTTGGAGAACAACGGGGCATCCCCGCCCCGTTCACAGGGAGGACGTATGAGTATACGGAGCAGATGGTTCCTGCTGTTCGCCGGGCTGATGTCCGCGACGCTGGTGATCGCGGCCGCATGCGGCGGCACGAGCAGCGGCGACAAGACGAAGACTGCGACATCCGGCGGCGGCAAGACGCCCGCCGCAGGCACGACGACGGCAGCAGGCGGCGACCAGGCGCCAGCCGACCAGCAGAAGATCACGATCCAATCGCCCGAGCCGGAGTTCTACGACCCGCATCGGTCGAACTTCGAGCAAGACATCGCCGTCGAGCGGATGCTCTTTCGCGGCCTCTACAACCTGACCGACGACGGCAAGGGCGGTGTCAAGGTTGTGCCGATGATGGCCGAAGGCGAGCCCACCGTCGCGGGCAGTGTCTATACGGTCAAGCTCAAGGCCGGCCTCAAGTGGTCGGACGGCAAGGCGCTGACCTCCGATGATTTCGTGTACGGGTTCCAGCGCGAATGCGATGCCGATGTCGCGAGCCCGTACCAGTACGTACTGGGCGCCGGGCTTGGCGAGGTCAAGGGATGCGACGAACTCTTCAACAACAAGGACGCCGCGCAGAAGCAGGCGCTCACCGATGCGCTCGGCGTGAAAGCCGTTGATGCGACGACGCTTCAGTTCACGCTTAACAAGCCGATCGCGACGTTCACGACGATCTGGTCGCTCTGGGCGACCTTCCCGTCGCGCAAGGACGTGATCACGCAGTTCGGCGACAAGTGGACGGACCCGGCGAACATCGTCGTCAACGGACCGTACACGCTCAAGGAAGTCGTCGCGAAGGACCACGCGACGTTCGCCCCGAACCCCAACTGGGTAGGCCAGAAGCCTGCGATCCAGCAGATCACCGTCAAGTTCATCGATGACCTGTCTGCCGCGTTCAAGGCGTTCCAGAACGGCGAGTTGCAGGCGACGCAGATCCTCGCGACCGACACGACGGTTGCGAAGGCTGACAGCACGCTCAAGAACGAGCTGATCATCGTGCCCTCGTCGCGGATCACGACGATCGAAGTCCAGATGAAGGATGCGACGCTTGGCGGTACATCAGACACGGATCCGAAGGCCTACAACCTTCGCCTCGCGTTGTCGCGGGCGATCAACCGCCAGCAACTGGTCGACGCCGTCTACGATGGTGTGCACTCACCCGCGACCTACTGGGTCGTGAAGGGGCTGAACGGCTTCCAGGGCAACGAGCCCTTTGACAGCAAGATCGGTTACGATCTGACCGCCGCGAAGAAGGCGCTCGCCGATGCCGGATACCCGAACGGCACGGGCCTCCCGACGTTCACGCTGATCTACCGCGACACGCCGGAGCGCCGCAATGAGGGTGACTTCCTCCAGAAGGCGTGGGACGCCATCGGTGTGAAGGTCACGCCGCAGTACGTCGACTCCAAGGCGCGCTCGGCCGCCTTCAACAGCCAGCAGTTCCAGCTCTTCCAGGGCGGGTGGCAGCTCGACTATCCGGACATCGAGAACCCGCTCGTGGGTCTGTTCAACACCGGTGGCGGGAACAACAACTACAACTGTTCCGACCCGGAGATTGACCAGGCGTACAAGGACGCCTCGGCCGCCACGTCGGACGCCGCCCGTATCGCGGCATACCAGAAGGCGGAGACGCTGATCGTCACTCGCCTCTGCGGCATCATCCCGATGTATCAGGACTCACTGCCGTTCGTGATGAGTCCGAAGCTTGGTGGCGTGGTCTCCAACGGCGTCATCAACGCCGGCACGCCGGGAAACTACGCTGTTGAGAATTGGTTCGTGAAGAAGTAACCCGGAGCACAGCGACGGGACAATAGTGAATTCAGCGGGAGCGGCGAAGGAGCCGCTCCCGCTAACTGGATCAATTCATGACCGCGTACACCATCCGGCGCATCCTCTGGGTGATCCCTGTGCTGTGGGCCGTGGCGACGATCACCTTTCTCTTGATGCACGCGGTACCGGGCGGCCCGTTCACGCAGGACAAGGCGTTGCCGCCCGCCGTGAATGAGGCGCTGAACCGGCGCTATCATCTCGACCAACCAGTCTGGAAGCAGTACGGTCTCTACCTTTGGGATACATCGCACGGCGACCTCGGGCTGTCGTTCCAGGGTGACCGCAACGTCTCCGATCTGCTGCGTGACGGTTTCTTCGTAACCGCACAGCTCGGCATCCTGGGATTTCTGTTGGCGGCCACGGTGGGACTCGTCCTGGGGACGCTCGCCGCGCTCAATCAGAACGGTCCACTCGACTATATTGGCGTCATCTTTGCGTCGATCGGCGCCAGCGTGCCGAACTTCATCATGGGCGCGTTTCTGGTCATCATCTTCGTCGTCGATCTCCACTGGCTCGATGCGCTCGGGTGGGGCGGACCCAGCAACTATCATCAGATCTTCCAGTCATCAGCGTACAACTGGCACAAGATCGTTATTCCGGTGGTCGCGGTGAGCGTGTTGCCGGCGGCGTTAATGGCGGGAATCGCTCGGGCCAGCGTGCTCGAAGTGCTCAGCCAGGACTACATTCGCACGGCCCGCGCGAAAGGGCTGCAGGAGAGCCGCGTCGTTCTCCGTCACACGATAAAGAACGCCATGATCCCCGTGCTCACCGTGATGGGTCCGACGTTCGCGGCGCTCGTGACCGGTTCATTCATCATCGAAACGATGTTCGGCATCCCCGGCATCGGCCGCGGCTTTGTGACGGCTGTCGAGCGCCGCGACTACGCGATGATCATGGGCACGACGCTGTTCTATACGGCGGTCGTCACATTCGCGAACCTGCTCGTCGACCTCGCCTACGCGGTGGTCGATCCGCGCATCAGGTATCGCTGATGGCTACATCGAGCGTTCCTTCGACCATAGGAGATCAAGGGCTCTTCGAAGCGGAACTTCGGCCCGGCCGTGAGCGAGGCCTCTGGAGTGATGCCTGGCATCGCATGATCAGGAACCGGCTTGCAATGCTTGGCTTGCTCGCGCTCGTCACGATCGCGTTCATCGCCTTCGTCGGGCCGCACGTTGCGGGAATTGGACGCTACGGTCCAAACGACCAGGACTACACGGCGAGCGCGAAGCAGGCTTCGCCCAGTTGGGATCACTGGTTCGGCACCGATCAACTGGGTCGCGACATGTGGTCCCGCACGCTCGAGGGCCTTCGCATCTCACTGCAGATCGGTATAGGCACGCAGGTGCTCGTACTCGCTATAGGCCTGCTTGTCGGTGCGAGCGCCGCCCTGGGAGGCAAGGCAACCGATAACCTTGTGATGCGGCTGACCGACATCACCTATGCATTCCCAGATCTCCTCTTCATTATCCTGATCCGCTCCGTATTGACGGGACGAAACATCCCGATCGTCACCAATCAGAAGATGGTGATCATTCTGGCCATCGCGATGATCAACTGGACGACCGTGGCGAGGCTTGTGCGTGGACAGATGCTGTCGCTGGCCGAACGCGACTTCGTCCTCGCGGCGCGATCGCTCGGCGCTCCTCGCTGGCGCATCGTCACGCAGCACATGCTCCCGAACACGCTCGGTCCGGTGATCGTGGCGATCACGTTCGGGATCCCGGTGGCGATCTTCGCGGAGGCGGCGCTGAGCTTCATTGGCTTCGGTGTTCCGCCCCCCGCCGCGAGCCTTGGCACGCTTGTGGCGATCGGATACACAACGATTCAGCGCAACATCTGGAACGTCCTGCCGCCGGCGGCTGCCGTGGCACTGCTCATGCTCAGTTTCACCTTCCTCGCCAACGGCCTCCGCGATGCCCTCGACCCGCGCTCGCGCTGAACGCCCCTTCATTCATCCCTCCGCGTCCTCTGCGTCTCGGCGGTGAATTCACTCGATCGATGTGTCTCTGCGGTGAGCTCCATCCGGTAAGATCGCTTTATGGACGCGCTCGTCGGCGTTTCGCCGCTTGCCTTCGTCGCGGCATCGCTGCTGGTCATCCTGGCGCCGGGGCCGGACATGACGCTCGTCGCGCGCAACACGATCGCGCGTGGGCGTATCGCCGGCATGCAGACGGCGGGCGGCGCGCTGCTGGGCGTGAGCGTCCACGTGTTCGCGGCGGTGGCGGGACTCTCGGCGATCCTGACGGGCTCCGCGCTGGCGTTCACCGTCGTGAAGTTTGTCGGCGCCGCGTACCTCGTCTTCCTCGGCGCACGCACGCTCCTCGCCTCGCGGCATCAGCGCGACGGCGACGACCAGAGCGTTGAACGGGAGCTGTTCGGCGAGGCGTCGCCGAGGCTGGTGCTGGCGCCGTCGTCGCCGGTGATGCAGGGCGTGCTCTCGGCCGTGCTCAACCCGAAGCTCGCGGTGTTCTTCCTGACGTTCCTGCCGCAGTTCGTCGATCCCGACCACCTTCCCGAGGCGAGCATGCTCGCGCACGGCGCCGTCTTCGTCTCGATGGCAGCGGCGTGGCTGACGTTGTGGGTGTTGACGCTCGACCGGCTCGCCGGCGTGTTCCGCCGCTCGGCTGTGCGCGCGTGGCTCGAACGCGCGACGGGCGCTGTGCTCGTCGGCATGGGCGTGCGCCTCGCGTTCTCGCAGCGATAGCGCGTGACGCGGGCTGAAAGCCCGCGCTCCGAGGCATGGGTCGGCCAGGCATCGGCCCGTCAGGCGGCGGACGGGCCCGGAGGCGGGCCGGGTGGTGTGCTCGGAGCGGGCGGTCCGCCCTGCGCCTGAGGTGGCGCGCCGTCAGCGCCTCCGCGGCGTTGGCGCCCGCCGCGCCTGCCGCGCCGCCGCCGCTTCGCGCCGCCGCCTTCGATCGCTGCCCCCTCGCTTGCCGCAGCCGGTTCGGCGGACGGTGCGCGCTCCGCGCCAGGCGCTGCGGCCTCGCTGGCTGGCGCCTCGCGCTTGAGCGGCGCTTCGATCTCGCGCACGAGTTCGACCGGGCGCACGGTGAGCCCGTACTGGAGCTGGAGGTCGGCGACAGGCATCTCCAACACCTGGTGCTGCTCGGTGAGCCACAGGCGTGCGACCTTCGTCATCAGGTTGACGCTGTTGACCTTCGCTTCGCCTACGGGCGTGGACACCATCGAACCGACCTTCGGCATCTGGCCGCGCAGTTCGCGGTAGCCTTCGTACTCGAACGTCAGGCAGCAGTAGAGGCGGCCGCAGACGCCCGAGATCTTCTGCGGGTTCAGCGGCAGGTCCTGCGCCTTCGCCATCTTGATCGAGACGGACGGGAACGATGTCTGCCATGAAGCGCAGCACAGCCGCTGCCCGCACACGTCGTAGCCGTCGAGCAGCTTGGCGCGGTCGCGCTCGCCCACCTGCAGCATCTGGACCTTGGTGCCGAATCGCTCGGAGAGTTCGCGCACGAGCGGCCGAAAGTCCACGCGGTCCTTCGTCGACGTGAAGTAGAACGTGACCTGCGACCCGTCGAGGTCGTACTCGCCAGAGACGATCTGCATATCGGCGCCGTCTTCGGCCACCTGGCGCTTGGCCTCGCGCAGCTGCTCGGCGGCCTGATCCTTGAGCCGCTGGCGCTGCTCCAGGTCCTCGGGCGTGGCGATGCGCACGATCGGCTTCAGCGTCTCCTTGATCTCGCTCGCGCGCACCTGGTCCGGCGCGATGACGACGCGCCCGATCTCGAGCCCGTGCGACGTGTCGACGACGGCGTAGCTGCCGACGTCGAGGTCATGCTCGCCGGCGTCGAAGTAGTAGACCTTGCCGGCTTCCTTGAATCGCACGCCGACGGGCAGGCGTTGCGGGTTGCTCATGCTGTGGCGCCCCGCCGTAGCGAGGCGATCCTTTCGTTAATGTCCTGCCAGGCGCTGCGAAACCGCGTTCGACCGCAGTTCCGGCAGCGCCAGCATCATGGCTTCCAGCGCCAGCACCGGGCTGGCGTTCTCGGCGAGCTGCTGCCGCGCGTCCGTGATCGCGCGGAGCGCCCGAACGGCGCCCGCGACGTCGCATTGTGACGCGAGCACGCGCAGCCTGTCCAATCGGTCGCGGTGCACGGCCCGATCCTCGCGCTTCGCGGCGATGAGCAGGATGTCTCGCCACCACTCCTGCCACATCTCCAGCGTCGCCTGCACGCCCGCGCGGTCCTTCGCGTAGCCGCCGCCCAGGCTGCCCGCGAAGGCGAAGCGCTCGGCCAGCGGCGCGGCGGCGAGCGCTTCCGCCCGCTCCAGCGCGTGCTCGCGTTGCTGCATCATCCGCTCGTCGTACAGCGCCGCCACCGCCCAGCCGAGTCGACCGCCCGACAGCCGTGCCAGCTCGGCCGCGCGCGGCGGCTCGACGTCCCAGCGCGTGCGCAAGGTCCGCTCGATCAGCATCGCCGGCGCGCCGCCGAATCCGACGCGGCGCGCTCGGGATCGGACCGTGTCGAGCAACATCTCCTCGCGGTCGGTCACGAGGATGATGACGACGTACGGCGGCGGCTCTTCGAGCGTCTTCAGCAGCGCCACGGTCGCTTCGCGTCCGAGCGCGTCCGCCGGCTCGATGATGATGACGCGGTAGCGCGCCTCATACGGCGCGCGGCTCACGACGTGCTGCATGCGGCGCACCTGGCAGATGCGGATGTCGCGCGAATCGTCCGCTGTGTGCTTGTGCTCGCTCTCGTCGCACATGCCGCCGATGCCGATCATCTCGACGTCGGGGTGCTGGCCGCCGGCGATGCGCTCGCAGGCGCGGCAGCGCCCGCAGGGCGGCTCTTCGCCCGTGCAGTTGAGGAGTTGCGCGAACTGCAGTGCCGCGACCGTCTTGCCGACGCTCTTCGGCCCGGCGAAGAGATACGCGTGCGCGACCCGCTCATTCGCGACGGCGCTCTTCAGCACCGCGACCGCGGCGTCCTGTCCGACCAGCGTCCAACTCATTCGCGATTCTTCTCCCGCAGCCGCTTGAAGTACACGATCTCCGGATCGCCGTCGTCGAGGTTCTCGATATGGCCGCTCTGGACGAAGCCGAGCTTCTCGCAGAGGCGCCGCATCGGCGTGTTGGATTCGTTCGTCGACGTGAAGAGCTTCTCCTCGGGGCAGATCGACTCGACATGGCGCATCAGCGCTGCTCCGATGCCGCGCCGCCGCCGTGACTCGATCAACGACCAGCAGCGAGATGAACGGCTGCTCGTACAGCGAGCGGTCGAATACCACGAATCCTACGATCGCGCCGCCGTCCACCGCGATGTAGCACTCACTCGCCGCGATCGCCCGCTCGATAAACCGCCGCCGGCCGCGGATGTCCCGCACTCGCGGATCGATGGCGCAGACCGCGTCAGCGTCATCGGCGGACGCGAGTCGAATCCGCGCCGTCATCTTCCGGTCGCCAGCCGTTCGCCGAGGAACGAGGGCAGCCCGGCGGCGTGGATCTTCGCCTGCGTCGCCGCGATGTCGTAGTCGACGCGGTGCCACGTGATCGTCGCGGCGCCCTCATCGTACAGCACGTAGCTCACGCGGGGATCCCTGTCACGGGGCTGCCCCGCGCTCCCCGGGTTGATGATCAGCCGAGTTTCGCCGAGGCTGACCGTCGCCCCGTCGTCCGCGCGATGGAACGCCGGCGGGCCGTCGGCCCGCTCGTCGACCCAGAACGGCAGGTGCGAGTGGCCTACCAGGCTGTAGGGCGTCGTCTGCAACGCGAAGTGCGCCGTGGCCTGCCCCTCGTCCGTGAGGTACTCCCACACGGGGTCGCTCAGGCTGCCGTGTACCAGCGTGAAGCGGCCTGAGACCAGCGTTAGCGGCAGGTCGAGCAGGAACGCGCGCTCGGCTTCCGAGAGCTGGCTCGCGGTCCACAGCGCCGCCCTGGCAGCGACCGGGTTGAACGCCTCGACGCCGATCATCCGCGTCGCCGCAAGATCGTGGTTGCCCGCGACCGCCGTCAGCGGCCATTCCCGCAGCGCCGCGATCGTCTCCGACGGCTCGGCCGCGTAGCCGACGGTATCGCCGAGGCACCACACGGCATCAATGGCGCCGCCGGCCTCCGCGTGGCGCAGCGTCGCGCGCAGCCCGGCAAGGTTGCTGTGCGCGTCAGAAACGATGGCGATACGCATGCGCCATGCTACCCCTTAACCGGTAACCTGTCATACATGGACGTCAGTGATCTCGGCGAGTTCGGCCTCATCGAGCGCCTGCGCGCCGCGCTGCCGGCGGTGCCGTCCGATCGGCTCATCGCCGGCATCGGCGACGATGCTGCGGTCTGGCGCAGCGGCCCCGGCTACACGATTGCGACCACCGATACGCTGGTCGCCGGCGTGCACTTTCTGCCGGGAGCGGTCGCGTGGCGCGACGTCGGGTGGAAGGCGCTCGCCGTGAACGTCAGCGACGTCGCGGCGATGGGCGGTCTGCCGGCGTTCGCGCTCGTCACGCTCTGCCTGCCGCCCGACACGCCCGTCGATGCGGTGGACGCGCTGTACGCCGGGCTCCGGGAGTGCGCGGAGGCGTACGGCGTCGAGATCGCGGGCGGCGACATCGTCTCGTCGCCCGTATTCGCTATCACGGTCGCGCTGACGGGCGACGCCACGACCGGCGCCGGCGGCGCGCCGCTGCTCCTCCGCCGCGACGCCGCGCGGCCCGGCGATGTCGTCGCGGTCACGGGCGAACTCGGCGGATCCGCGGGCGGACTGCGCGCGCTCGTAGCAGGCGCGGCGGCGACAGACGCGACACGCAGGCTTATCGCGCGGCATATGCGCCCGCATCCGCGCATCGACGCCGGTCGCGCCGCCGTCGCGGCCGGCATCGCGTGCGGCATCGACATCAGCGACGGGCTCGCGCAGGATCTCGGCCACATCTGCGAAGCGAGCGGCGTCGCCGCCGAGCTGCGGCTCGACCGCGTCCCGCTCGACGCCGATCTGCTGGCGACGTTCCCGGACGACGCTGCCGCAATGGCCGCGTCCGGCGGCGAAGACTACGAGCTGCTGCTGGTCGGCGCGGAGGGCGCGCTCGCGCGAGCGAGTGTCGCGCTCACCGTGCCGTTAACGCTCATCGGCCGGGTTGTCGCCGGCCCGCCACGCGTTCGCCTGCTCGACGCAAGCGGCGAGGAGGTGACGCTGGCATCGGGCGGATGGGATCACCTGAAGAAGGATCGCCTCGCGTGAACACACAGGCGATTCACTGCGCCACGCCCGGCGCGACGCGCAAGCTTGGCGAGCGTATCGGCCGCATGTTGCACGCGGGCGACGTCGTGCTGCTTTCGGGCGAGCTGGGCGCGGGCAAGACGGTGCTGGCGCAGGGCATCGGCCGCGGGCTCGGCGTCGCAGACCCGATCAAGTCGTCGTCGTTCGTGATCATGAACGAGTACGAGGGCGCGTCCCTGCGTCTGTACCACGCCGACCTCTACCGGCTCGAAGATCCGGAACAGGTGGCGGAGCTGGCGCTCGAAGAGCTGGCGTCGAACGGCGTGCTCGTCATCGAGTGGCCCGAGCGCGCGCCCGCCGAGATGCCGCCGGAGCACCTGCTCGTGCGGCTGGCGTACGACGGCGCAAAGGCGCGGACGGTCGAGATCGAGGGCGTGGGTGCGCGCTACGAAGAGATGCAGCGGCGGTTGGCGAGGCGGCAATCTTCAGGCGCGAAGCGTGGAGCATAGGCGCCCTCGCTTGCGCCGTCGCGTGCCAGAACGAGGCGTCGTCTGTTGGCGTCCGCTCGCTACTGGATGTGCACGACCGACACGCCCTTGGCCCACAGCTCCTCGAGCTTGTAGTACGTGCGCTGCTCACGCGAGAACAGGTGCACGATCGCGTCGCCGAAGTCGATTAGCACCCAGCCGGAGTCGGGCGTGCCCTCCGTCTTCCTCGGACGGATACCCGCGTCGCGCAGGTCCTGGTCGAGCGAGTCGATGAGCGCGTTCATCTGGCGTGGGTTGTCCACCGTCGCGATGACGAAATAGTCGGTGAATGTCGACACCTTGCCGATGTCGATGAGGACGATGTCCTCCGCCTGGCGGTCGGAGAGCAGGTCGGCGATGCGTTGTGCCAGGTCCAGGGACTCCAGTAGGCATTCTCCGTGAAAGCGGCGAGGATTTGAGTTCGCCCAAGTATATCATTGGCGAGCGTTCGCGGCCGTGCGTTAGCTTGTAAGCAGGCCCGGCGAGTGTGCGCGCCGTGATTCGAAGGTGCTCGATGACAAGGCAGCGGGTGGTCGTAGCGATGAGCGGCGGCGTCGATTCGGCGGTCGCGGCGGGCCTGCTGGTGCGCGAGGGCTACGAAGTCATCGGCATTACGATGCGCCTGTGGACGCTCGACGACCCCGATGCGCTGGTTGGGAAGAAGCGCTGCTGCTCCGTGGAGGACACCGGCGACGCACAGCAGGCGGCCGACGTGCTCGGCATCCCGCACTATGTGCTGAACATGGAACGCGAGTTCCACGACCGTGTTATCGACTACTTCGTCGCCGAGTACGGGCGCGGTCGCACGCCGAACCCCTGTCTCGCCTGCAACGAGCACGTCAAGTTCCGCGCCCTCCTCGACCGCGCCGTCGCGCTCGAAGCCGACTTTCTGGCGACGGGCCATTATGCGCGCGTCGATCGCACCGGCGGCCGCTACCGGCTGCACCGCGCGATCGATGACGCGAAAGACCAGTCGTACGTGCTCTACACGTTGGGGCAAGCGGACCTGGCGAAGACGCTCTTCCCCGTCGGTGCGTACGGCAAGCCGCGCATCCGCGAGCTGGCGCACGAGATGGGGTTGCTGCTCGCCGACAAGCCGGACAGCACCGACATCTGCTTCGTGCCCGACGGCGACTACAAGTCGTTCGTGCGCAAGCGGTTGCCGCAATCCGCCGGCGTCATGCGTGATGCGGCCGGCAACGCGATCGGCGAACACGGCGGCGTGGCGGGATTCACGATCGGCCAGCGCAAGGGGCTCGGCGTGGCCGTGGGCGAGAAGCGCTTCGTCACCGGCATCGACCCGGAACTCAACGTCATTACGATCGGCCCGGAAGAGAATCTCCTCTCAGACACGCTCGTCGCCGAGAACGTCAACTGGATCGGCGGCGCTCCCGGCGGCCCGATCCGCGCTGGCGTGAAGATCCGCTACCGCACGCCCGCCGCGCCCGCGACGGTCACGCCGCTCGCGGACGGCGGCGCTCGCGTGGCGTTCGACGCGCCGCAGCGCGCCATCACGCCCGGCCAGGCCGCCGTCTTCTACGATGACGACGAGGTCCTCGGCGGCGGCGCCATTCGTTAGCCGCTGGTTGTCGACTCCGGGGTTCGCTGTTGGCCGTTGGAGTCGCCCGGGAGCGGCACCGACTGTGCAGCGGCTGAAAGCGCGTGCGACTGTCCGCCAGAGATGCCAGCTGCGCAACAGCGAAGAGCCGGTCCCCCTTGACGTAGTGGCTTCATAATGAGAAGCTACTCCCCATCCGCGAAGCATTCAGGAGGAATCGACGTGAAAGCAATCGACTACGTGAAGCTGCAGACGGAGCAGGCCTTCGGCTTGCTGAAGATGGCGTCGGATGGCATGGACGACGCACAGTACAACCTCGACGGCCCGGGGACGTGCAACGCGGCTGCGAAGTCGCACGTACACGCGCTCACCAGTTACGACTTCTTCGTGATGAGCAAGGCAAAGGGCGCGGACATGCTGTGGCCGGCGTTCGCCGCGAAGAATGGTCTCCCGCCGAACCCGATGGAGATCTGGGGTCACAACGCTAATATCTCCGGCGCGGCGATGAAGGAATACGCCGAGCAGATCCAGAAGGCCACGCTCGATTACATCGCGACCCTGAAGGACGACGACCTTGACCGCCAGGTCGACACGCAGTTCTTTGGCACACAGTCCATCGCGTTCCTGCTCCAGCTTGCGTCGATGCACGCGACGGGCCACGCGGGTGACGTTGCCGCCGTGAAGGGCATGCAGGGCCTGAAGGGCCTGCCGTTCTAAGACGACGCCTCAGAGTCCGAATACCGAAGAGTGACGCGGGCTCCGGCCCGCGTCACTGCTTGTGCGGCGCGCGAGCGGCGGGTCGCCATGCCATACTGGAATGACAAACATGAGCTGTCAGCTGACCGGCTGACAGCTGTCAGGCTGAAGGCCTCATGCACGCACTCATCCTCGCTGCCGGCGACGGCGAACGCCTCCATCCGCTCACCGACAGCCTGCCGAAGCCGCTGCTCAGGCTCCGGGGCCGCCCGATCATCAATCACGTGCTCGATGCGCTCTTCGACGCAGGCGTGGACGACGCCACGATCGTCGTCGGCTACCACGGCGCGCAGATCCGCGACGCGCTCGAAAGGCGCGCACCCGCGCGGCATGGCGCTGCGCTTCGTCGAGAACCCGGCCTACGACCTCGGCAACGCCCGCTCAATTTGGGCTGCGCGGCATGCGATGCCGCGTGACCGCGGTTTCGTGCTGGCGATGGGCGACCATCTCGTCGAACCCGCTCTCATCGGCGCGCTCGTCGCCGGCGCCGACGGCCGCTGCCGTCTCGCGATCGATCGCGCGGCGCCCGGCGATCCGCGCGCGGACGAGGCGACGCGGGCGCGCGTCCGCCACGGCCGCGTCGTCGATCTCGGCAAGGCGCTCGACGCGTGGAACGCGCTCGACACGGGCGTCTTCTGGTGCACGCCGCGGTCTGTTCGACGCGATCACGCCCGACCTGCGCGACGGCGAGGCCGGCGCCGTGTTCGCGTCGCTGGCGCGAGCCGGCGGACTCGACGCCGTCGACGTCACCGGCCGCCGCTGGATCGACATCGACACGGCGGACGACCTGCGCGCCGCGGAACTCATGTTGGACGACGATGGCCTCGTCGCTTGACGGGCGTGTGTCGCGCTATCTCAATCGGCGATTCTCCGTTCCGATAGCTTCCGCGCTCGCGCACACACCCGTCACGCCGAACCAGGTGTCCGTCGTCGCGTTCGCGATCGCGCTCGGCGCGCTGGCGTTGCTGCTGGTCGGCCGCAACATCGAAGCAGGCGCGTTGATCCAGACTTCATCGATTGTTGACGGCGTCGATGGCGACCTCGCACGCGCGAAACACGCCGCCAGCACGTTCGGCGGCCTCTTTGACGCCGTTCTCGATCGCTATGCCGATGCCGCGATCGCCGGCGGCATGGCGTGGTACGCGTTCGACCACGAACGCTGGCCGGCGCCGCTGGTCATCGGCTTCGTGGCGATCGTGGGCTTCCTCCTCGTATCGTACTCGCGCGCGCGCCTGGAGACCGAAGGCGGCCGCGACGTGGCAGCTGACCTCCTCGGTGTGGCGTCGCGCGACGTGCGGTTGCTCGCCCTTGCCGTCGGTGCCGTGCTCGGGCAATGCTGGTGGACCCTAACCGTCGTGGCGGCGCTCAGCTATGTGACGGTGGCATGGCGCCTGTGGGCGTTTCACCGCCGCGCGGAACCTTCCGGGTAGCCCGGCGGCGCGGAGGCGAATCCGGGGCCTGCTCAGCTTCGTGGCGCGGGCATGAGGTCCGCACCGGAGTCAAGCCGGGCGGTATTGTGCGCCAACGGCCCATGCTATGATTTCGTCGCATCATCACACCCAAGGAAACGCCCGTGGACGTCGTGACCGAACTTTCACCGCTGTTTGTCGCCACGTTCCGCGACTGGGTGATCATCTTCATGGGGATCGCGGTCGCGGCATTCTTCGTCGTCGCGCTCGTCGTGACGCTCGTGCTGGGCCTGCTCGCGCGCGTGCTGATGAAGAAGAGCATCGGCGTGCTGGACGACGGCGTGAAGCCGCTGCTGGGCAGCGTCAACGAGACCGCGACGCAGGCCAAGGGCACCGTGACCTTCGTCACGCAATCGGCCGTCGCGCCCATCGTGCGCACCTACGGCGTCGTTGCGGGCGTGCGGCGCGCGGCGAGCGTCCTTGCTGGCCTCACGGGCGCCAGCACGGATCACGCGAAGAAACCCGAGAAATAGCCGCCTCTCCCGGTCCCGCCTACGGAGGTCCGCCATGGCAGACGATGAACGACCACCAGCGATGCCGCTGTCGCTGTCGCAGAGCGCCAGCCAGCGGAGGCGCGCGTCGACGACTCGATCCGAAGGCATCGAAGCGCGAGAAGAAACGCAAGAAGTCGAAGGGCGAAGAAGAACTCGAATACGAAGTCGAGTTCGAGACGCCGTTTGGCAAGATCGAGTTCGAGCTTGAGCCCACGTCATCGAAGGAGCGCAAGGACCGCGAGACGCCGCGAGAAGGCCGAGCGCGACGCCGCGAAGGCCGCGGCGAAGGCCGCCAGGCGTTCCGAGAAGCAGCTCGCGAAGCGCGGCGCCGTCAGAGGTCATCGAACGCGGTGGCAGCAGCAAGCTGGTGCCGATCCTGGTCGTCTTCCTGCTCGTCACGCTCGTCGTTGCGATCGCCATCTGGCTCTTCGCCCGCCCCGGCGAAGAGGAGAAGGACGCCGTGCCGCCGGAGTTCCGGAACGACGTGCCGGCCGAGCCGGAGCCGCAAGGCTTCGCCGCGAAAGCGCAACAGCGCGTCCGGCAGGCCCTCCGTGCCGGCCGCCAGGCCTCACGCGACGCGCAGGCCGAGCAGGAACGCAAGTTCCAGGACCTCACCGGCAAGAAGTAGACCGCTCTCTGCCCTGACGTCCGGGTGACGTTGATCCGGATGTTATAATCCCGCCGGAGAGGTGTCCGAGTGGTTGATGGTGCCGCTCTCGAAAAGCGGTAGGTGATGAGCCTCGCGGGTTCGAATCCCGCCCTCTCCGCCAATTGCCCTCGAAGAGTTGGCTCGCTCTCTGCGAAGTGCTTGCCAACCGGTGCCCTTCCGATGGGACGGTTCGCAGAGGAGCTTCGATGAAACTCACCACGGCGGGTATTGGCATGTCCATGCTGTCCGGCATCATCCTGGCGACCGTCGGTGCTGGCTGCGGGGGCGATGAGTCCAGTAGGACGGCGCCAACAAGGACAATCCCGACACAAAGCGCCACGGCCGCGCCACGAGCAACGCCAACATCAGATACTGGCAGTAGCATCGCCCCCTGCTCGCTGATCACCCGCAGCGAAGCGGAGTCGGCTCTTGGAACTCCGGCCTTGGCACCCGAGGCCAAGGGTGCGGTATGTCACTACGATACCGAGGAGAAGACGAAATTCTTCGACCTCACCGCGAGGACCGGAACCACGAAAGACTTCGAAAACATGAGGAATACGTGTGGTAGTACTACCCAGCCTGTTGCAGGTCTGGGAGAGCATTCCTGCTCCGCGAACAACACCGTCGTGGTCTTGACGAAGGATGTCCTCATCTCTATCATCGCGGGCGGTGTGTTCAACCAGGACGATCTGGTGAGACTAACCGCAGTGGCCTCGGCTCGGATCCCCTAGATGACCCGTAGCAGCGGCCGTAAACCGGTTCTAGGTACTAGGTTGCCAGGGAGAGGTGCCGGAGTGGCCGATCGGGCACGACTGGAAATCGTGTGTGCGCGCAAGTGTACCGTGGGTTCGAATCCCACCCTCTCCGCCACCTGACCTGCGCTACTCCTTCGAGCGCCTCCGCACCCACCACGCATGCTCCACCGCCGCCTGCCAGCCGGCGCGCACCTCGCCGACTCCGGGCGTGCTCAGGTCACCGTACGCCAGCTCATCGAGGAATTCGATAAGCTCGTGCATCGTACCCTCGATCAGGTTGCATGCCGCCGGTCGTCCCATCGCGCCCTTGAATTGCCCGTGGCAGGCGTGGATCAGGGTGTCGATGGCGAGCATCTTGTCGCGCGGCGTGCGCGACTCCGGCCACCGGTCGATGAAGCCGCGAAACATCGGGTAAGCCTGTCCGCCGTGCAGCTGCTTCCCCTGGTAGGTCTTGTGATACGCGCCCCACGTCGTCTCCCAACCGCACGGGCAGACCATGGGTTCGTCCTTCGTCCATGTGTTCCAGTCGGGATCCTGCCGTAGGACGTCGCCGCGGCAGCGCGGACACGTGGCCCTGCCGGCGTGCGCGCGCGTGACGGTGCGTATGCTCAGGCACCGCGCGTACATCGCGTAGCCGACCTCGTTGATGAGGTCCTCGTCGACGATACCTTTCGCGTCGAGCGTGTAGAGCCGCCGGATCGTCTCCGGCTTCACCCGCCTGGACCACTTGACCTCGTCCGCCCCTGCCATGCCGCACCTCCGAAGGAATACGAAACGCCCGCTCGCCTGACCGAGGCAGGAGGAACCCTGCCAGCGTCAAGCAAACGGGCGTGATCCCGTTCGCCTTCTTCGCTTGCCGCGATGGCGCAATTTTACGTACCCCGGCCAGCGTCAGACAAACGGCGGTACCGTCCACCTTCTTCGCTGGCCGCGGCGCGGGCAATGTATGCACCTGCGCGTTGTCGCGTCAAGGGCGTGCGGGGCGTGGGACCCCGCTTTCGCCTCCAACCGTCATGATCGACAATGCCCAGCGCAGGAGGACGATTATGGAATTGAAAAACGCCGTCGCCATCGTCACCGGAGGAGCGCGCGGTATCGGCCGCGGCATCGCGTACGAGCTTGCGAAGGAAGGTGTCCGTATCGCCATCGCCGACCTGCCTGCGGTCACTGCCGACCGCGACGAGACAATCGCCGAGATCAAGCGCCTCGGCAGCGACGCCATCCCCGTCGATGTCGACGTGCGCGATTACGCGCAGTGCCAATCGATGGTGCAGGCGGCGATCGACAAGTGGGGCCAGGTCGATATTCTCGTCAACAACGCCGGCGTCATCCGGATCGGCCCGGTTGTCGCCTTCGCAGAAGAGGATTGGGACCTGATCATCGACATCAACCTCAAGGGCACGTTCCTCTGCTCGAAGGCGGTCTCGGGGCACATGATGCAGCGGCGGGCGGGGCGCATCATCAACCTGTCGTCGATCGCCGGCAAGCGCGGCAATCCGATGACGTCGGCGTACAGCACGTCGAAGTTCGGCGTCATCGGCTTCACGCAGTCACATGCGCAGGAGATGGCGCCGTCCAACGTGACGGTGAACTGCATCTGCCCCGGCGAGGTCGACACGCACATGTGGCGCGACATCCTGGCGCCGGCGATCGGCGCCATGAGCGGCGTCTCGGGACCGGAAGCGTTCGACGCCTTCATTAAGCAGCGCGTGCCGATGGGCCGACCGCAGACGGCAGCCGACATGGGCCAGGCGGTCGTCTTTCTCTGCAAGGCGGAGAATATCACCGGCATCGCCCTGAACGTCAACGGTGGCACGGAGATGCACTAGGCGCGCGTCGCGCGTCGCCCGCCGAACAGAGAACCGAGAACCAAGAACCTGCGCCGTTCTCGACACCAGGTTCCAGGCTTTACGTTCTTGGTTCTGCGACCGAAGGGAGCAGGCATGCGGATCGGATTCATTGGCGGCACGGGTGAGGAGGGCATGGGTCTCGCATACCGCTTCGCGAAGGCCGGACACGACTGCGTGATCGGCTCGCGCGCGCTCGAGAAGGCGCAGGCCGCTGTCGCCGAGCTGCGCGAGAAGGACGTGGCGCTCCCGCTCACCGCCGCCACGAACGCCGATGCCGCCGCCGCCGATATTGTTGTTGTCACAACGCCGTACAGCGCGCAGGCTGCGACGCTGCCGCCGCTGGCGGGCGCGCTCGCCGGCAAGATCGTCGTAAGCACCGTCGTGCCGATGGCGTTCGATGGCGGCAAGGCGTCGCTGCTCGCCGTTGCTGAGGGCTCGGCGGCGCGGCAGCAGCAGGCGCTGCTGCCCGACTCCAAGATCGTTGCCGCCTTCCAGAACCTGAGCGCGAAGAAGCTGCTGAAGGGGGGACCGCTGGAGGCCGACGTGGTGGTCTGTTCGGACGACTCCGCGGCGAAGAAGCGAGTCATGGAGCTGGCGGCGGCGATCGAGGGCGTGCGCGGCATCGACGGCGGCGCGCTCGCGAACGCGCAGATGGTGGAGGGCATCACCGTGCTGCTCGTAAGCATCAATCGCAACTACAAGACGCAGGCGGGCATCCGCATCGCAGGTATCGCGTGAGCGAGATCCGCATCATCGGCGTGCCCGGCATACCGGAGGTCCGCGCTGGCGACGACCTGCCGGCGCTGATCGTCGCGGCCGCGCGCTCCGGTGGCGTCGCGATCGAAGATGGCGACGTGCTCGTCGTCACGCAAAAGGTCGTCTCGAAGGCGGAGGGCCGCATCGTCGATCTCGCGAGCGTCACACCGTCGCCGTTCGCGGAGCGCTACGCCGCGATGTTCGAGAAAGACGCGCGCCAGATCGAGGTTGTTCTCGGCGAGACGAAACGCATCGTGCGCATGCAGCACGGCGTATTGATCTGCGAGACGCACCACGGCTTCATCTGCGCCAACGCTGGGGTCGACGCGTCGAACGTCGAGAAGGCCGGCACCGTCTGCCTGCTGCCCGTCGACTGCGACACATCGGCGCGGCGCATCCGTGCCGCCGTCCGTTCCGCGCTCGGCGTCGACGTCGCCGTCGTAATCTCCGACACCTTCGGGCGGCCCTGGCGCGAAGGTCACGTGAACTTCGCGATCGGAGTCGCGGGCATCCGGCCCCTGATCGACTATGCCGGTCAGCGCGATCCCGCCGGCTATGAGCTGCGCGTGACCATGATGGCTGTCGTCGATGAGCTGGCCGCGGCCGCCGAGCTCGTGCACGGCAAGCTCGCCCGCGTTCCCGTCGCCATCATCCGCGGCGTCGAGTACCAGCGCGCGGACGACGCTTCGACGTCAGAGCTGATCCGTCCGGCCGAGAAGGATATGTTCCGGTAGTGATCGGTCATCGGTCGTCGCTCGTCAGCGTGTAGGGGCGCAGCCTGCTGCGCCCGCTGCCTATGACCGGACGTGAAGCGACCTTCTGCTCTCGCGCCATGGAGGGGCACCACGCGGGCGCCCTCGCGCACTCTATCGACGGGTGCGCGCGAGCCGGCGCGCGCGATCGCCGCTTGCCCGATCACTGCTGTATCTGCGCCTTGAACGACCTGACGTCTCGCGACGTGCGGCACCGGAACACCTTGCCAGAATAGGCTGAAAGCAACTCGGCCGTCTCCGCGCGCTGTTGACGCGCCGTCTGCCGGTTGTAGTCCAGGAAGCGGACAAGCCTGCGCCACCCGGGATGAAGGTTGTTCCCGGAGAGTTCTGCGCGCACGTGTCGCTTCACCATGCGGAAGACCGCCGTCGGCAGCGAAGGGTCCAACCACACGATAGCTGTTGCATCGTCCAGAAGCGCCCGCAGCCAGCGATCCCGGTACGCGCCTTCTGTGACCCATCCCTCGAGTGCGCGAATCACTGCAAGGCGGCGGACGATCTCCGCTTCCTGCCGCTCGCCGAGCTCGAAGTCGTACACCACGGGGTCCAGATCGAACGCTGGAACATCGAAGGTGCTGCTGATCCACCTCGCGAGCGTGGTCTTACCGCTCCCGGCAATACCGATGATGTGGATCTTCATCTCAGCCCGCGTCGGGCACAGCAGGCTGCGCCCCTACCATGCGGTAACCTTTGCGCTCTTCGCGTCTTTGCGGTGAACCCGCGTTATCCCCGCCGTGGCGACAGCAAACCGAACTTGCCGTCCTTGCGCCTGTACAGCAGCGCGTAGTCCTTGGTTGCCGCGTCGAGAAACAAGAAGAAGTCGTGGCCCAGCAAGTCCAGCTGGATCAGCGCCTCTTCGTGCGTCATCGGCGCCATGTCGAAGTGCTTGACGCGAACGATGTTACCCAGCACGTACTCGTCCTGCTCGTCAGCGGACTCCGGCCCACCCGTGGCGTTCAGCGTCTCCGCCGCGATCTCCTTGGAGCCCCGTCCGTGCTCGCGATCATCCAGCCGCTTCTTGTGACGGCGCGCCTGTCGCGAAAGCACGTCGGTGGCCAGGTCGAGCGCGATCGTGGGGTCAGGCCCGCGCTCCTCGGCGCGCAGGATCGACGCGCCGGAATGCACCGTTACCTGCACCGTGTACCGATGCGCGGCCGAACGCGTCTCCTCGTGCTCGACTTCGACGGTGACATCACCGACCTTCGGCAGCAGCCGCTCGAGCCGTTCGAGCTTCTTTGTGGCGTAATTGTTGAATTCTTCGAAGACCGTCGTGTGGTGGGAGCGGATGGTGAGGTTCATGGCGCGAGTGTAGCCAGCGACCTCAAAGGGAGCAATCGGGGATTGCCGTGAATCTGGCGTAGCCCTGCGAGGGAGTGCGCGACGTGAGCGTGGAGTGCACCGACCGGCGTGAGAGGCGGGTTCCTGGTCGTGACGTTATGCAATGCGTGGTACTTATCTGGGCCCAAGAGCGTAGCCCCAGCGTGAGGGCCTCGCGCCCCGTCTGGTTCGGCGTAAGATATCATCGGACGCGGACCGCATCCGTAGGGAAGGGCCTCCAGACCTGTCCCGGCTCTGCGCCGCCGGTGCGACGTCATGACCGACTCGGCAACTCCTGACCCCGGCCACCGCTGGTTTGCCGCCAGCTACAACCTGATCATGAAGCCGGGAGAGAAGCGAGTCCGCAAGCTGCGCCATCGGCTCCTCGCCGATCTGCGTGGCGACGTGTTGGAGATCGGCGCCGGCACCGGCGCGAACTTCGAGCACTATCCGACCGGCGTGCGTGTCGTCGCGCTGGAGCCCGACCCGCACATGTTGAAGCGGGCGCAGAAGCAGCTCCTCGAACTAGGCCGCACCGATATTGACGCGCGCCTCGCGCCCGCCGAGCAGCTGCCGGTCGACGATGCGTCGTTCGACGCCGTCGTCTCGACGCTCGTGCTCTGCACCGTGCGCGATCTGCCGCGCTCGCTCGAGGAAATCCGCCGAGTGCTGCGGCCGGGCGGCGAGTTTCGTTTCCTGGAGCACGTGCGCGGCGAGGCGCTCCTCGGCCACGTCCAGGATCTCCTGCAGCCCGCGTGGGGGTGGGTTTCGGCGGGCTGCAACCTTAACCGCCGCACAGAACCGGCCGTGCGCGCCGCGGGCTTCGAGATCGTGTCGATCGAGCATCGCAAGATGTCGCCGTGGATGCCCGCGATCGTCGGAACGGCGAAGCGTGCGTGATCGCGCCGCGGATCGTCATCGCCACTACCGCCCAGCAGCGCGAGGATGCCTTTGCCGTCCGCATCGCGGTTTTTGTCGAGGAGCAGGGGATCCCGCGCAGCGACGAGCTCGACGACTTCGACGCGTCAGCGACCCACTGCGTTGGCTATGTGGATGACGCGCCCGTCGCCGCCGGCCGTCTCTTGCTGTTCGATGACTACGCGAAGATCGGGCGCATGGCGGTGCTTGCAGAGCATCGCGGCACTGGGCTCGGCGCGCGCGTGCTCGATGCCCTGGAGAGCGAGGCCGTAGCGCGCGGCGTCGGCCATTTCAAGCTCAGCGCGCAACTCTCGGCCCGGGGCTTTTACGAACGTTGCGGCTACACCGCGCGCGGCGACATCTACGACGAAGTGGGTATCCCGCACGTCGAGATGGAGAAGCACATCAGGCGATCCCTGTCAGAGCCGTGACCGTGATCTTCGGCAAGGCCGCCCTCACTGCGGGGCTTCGCCGGTACCTCCACGCACGCACCAGTAGCGGTTCGTGGAATTCACGCTCAAGTTCACGGTCCCAGGCTGGCCCGCAGCACCCTGGAAGAACACAGCTTCGCGAGCGCTTCCCCCGCCGTACAGCGATGTGGTCCAGAATATCGGCGTGATCGCGCCTAGAACGAACGGATTCCCCGGAGGTAACGAGAGCGCCGGACCAAGCACGCTCGCATCCACAAGGCTTGCGAGCTCATGAGATTGCGGCAGCCGCCAGCCCATCCGGCCGCCGTATGGCCGCTCGTCGCAGCGTGACAGCGAGTTGGACCATGAATCGGGCGTCACGCTCGGCGTTCGTTGCCACACCAGACCCGTCTCGTGGTCGAGCACGGCCTCGCCTGTGGCGTCAGCGATCGTCGGCAGGACACACGTGAAGCGCGCCGAGTTGCACCCGCCGGTGGCGCTCAACGCTCGGTCCCAGGCCGGTTGTTCGTTCGGTTGCTGGGCGCTCGCGTCGCTCTCGCCGCGCACGCACCACGGCCGGGCGTTGTCCGCTGCATTGAAGCCGAACCGTGCGCGCGCGATCACGCTGAAGCCGCCGCCGCCGTTGAGAAACGTCATCGTCTGCACGCGCTGGGCATCGCTCGCGTCCGCGGTCTGGCTCCACAGGTACGTGTCGGGCGTGTTCGTGAATGGATGTCCGGCCGGCAGGCTGTCCGCAGTGCTGTCGTCATCCAGCGACAACAGCTCATTGATCGTGGGCAGACGCCACCCGTAGCGGCCGCCGATCTTCGCCTCGCGGCATGTTTGCTCTGCCGTCAGGAAGTCGATGGATGGGGCGCTCGGCACCCGCTGCCAGACCACCCCTGTCTCATGATCGAGCACGGCCGCGTTCCCCATCACGCACGTGAACCGCTGCGACGCGCAGCCGCCGCTCGATGCCAGCGTCTTGTCCCATGACGGCAGCAGCTCATCGATCGTGCGCATCGTCGAGGCGACAGGCCCGGGTGGATCGAGTGGCCCCGCCTGGATCGCGCGCGCAAGCGTGAGCACGAGTATGATGCCGAGCGCGCCTGCAAGCGCCCAACCGAACCGGGACTTTAGCCGTGCCATGACGGGCCTCCGATACTGCGCAAACGATGTCGCGGGGTAGGGCAAGCCTACGCGGGCGAGCAGCGGATGGCAAGCGCTCTTGACGCGCACCCGTCACCGCCAACCGCCGGGGACGATCCACACATTGCCATCCGCGTCGCTGGTCGTCCTCGGCCCAGCTTCTAGCGTCAGCCGGTGTGTGAAATGTGTGCAATCTGTGGTTCCGATCCCTCCCGCTCGGACCTATACTATGCCCACCTTCCGAAGAACTGGGGACAGAGGTGACGATGGACGCGAACGGACATGACGGCCCGCTGATCGGGGTCAAGGTGTTGGAGTTCTCCGAGATCATCGCCGCGCCGTTCGGCGGCATGCTGCTGTCCGACATGGGCGCCGACGTCATCAAGGTGGAACCGCCCGCCGGCGACCCGTGGCGCGGGTATCAGCCGCTCGGGATGCGCGAGGGGCGAGGCTACATCTCGCTCAACCGCGGCAAACGCGGCGTAGCGATCGACCTCAACACGCCGGAAGGGCTCCAGATCATCCATGAGCTGGCGGAGCGCACTGACGTCGTCATCGTCAACTACCGTCCCGACGTCGCGGAGAAGCTCGGCATCGACTACGCGACGTTGTCCGCGAAGAACCCGCGCGTCATCTATTGCGACAACACCGCGTTCGGACGACGCGGCCCGCACGCGCATCGCCCCGGCTACGACATCATCGCCCAGGCGATGAGCGGCCTGATGACGCAGGAGGGCCGTCGCGAGGAGAACGGCGTGCCGATGATGAACGGGCTGCCTTCCGCCGACCTCTCGACGGGCATCGCTATCGCCTGGGGCATCTGCGCCGCGCTGTACGTGAGGGTGCGCACTGGTCGCGGCCAGTGCATCAGCACCACGCTGATGGGTAGCGCGCTCAACCTCCAGAACACGCGCCTCATGTCGATCGAAGCCGTCGACACGGAACCGCGTGAGATCGCGCTGGCGAAGATCGACGAGATGCGCGCCAGTGGCGGTTCGTACAAGGATCAGCTCGAAGTGATCGCCGGCGTGCGGCCGACGATCGGCAATATCTACTACCGCTGCTTCAAGACGGCGGACGGATTTATCGCCGTCGGTTGCCTCAGCACACCGCTCCGCCGCAAGCTGCTCGGCGCAACGGGACTGCACGACTGGCGTCAGGGCAAGCGCCCGGAGGAGATCGATCCGACCGACCCGGAAACGCTCGACTTCTGCGCCAAGCTCGTCGCCCAGGCGGAGGCGCTCTTCGCTACGAAGACCACGACGCAGTGGATGCAGACGCTCGACAAGCACGGCGTGCCCGCCGGCCCCCTGCGCTATACCGAAGAACTGCTCGACGACGAGCAGGTGCTCGAGAACGATTTCGTCACCACCGTCGATCACTCCCTCCTGGGGCCCGTGCGCATGCACGCGCCGATGATCCAGATGAGCGACACGCCGCTCGAGGCGCAGGGCGCGTCTCCCACGCTGGGCCAGCACACCGAAGACGTGCTGCGCGAGTTGGGCTACGACGAATCGCGCATCGCGTCGCTGCGCAAGGCGGGCGTGCTGGGCCACCCGCCGAGCTGATCACGGAAGGCCAACCGCTGTACGACGGCGCGCCTGAGGAGTACGCTTGATACGGGAAGAGAGCGTGCGACCATGACCGACCAGACAGACGCCGATCGCAAGAGCCAGTCTGAAGCCGTGGCGTTCCGCGCGCTGGGGAACGAGTGCAGCGCCTGCCGCACGCAGCTGCAGGCTGACTGGCAGTTCTGCGCGCACTGCGAAGCGCGGCTCGCGACGGCGTGCCCGGCCTGCGGCGTCGCACTGCCGCCGGCCGGCGCCAACCACTGCGGCCACTGCGGCCTGATCCTGCTCAAGCCCGTCGATAAGAGCTGAGGCGGGGACGTCCTACCCGACGTCCACCAGCCGCTCGCGCAGCGCGTCCACCAACCCCTCGATGGGGACGCGCACCTGCGCCATGGTGTCGCGCTCGCGGATCGTCACCGCCTGGTCCTCCTCGACCGTCTGGAAGTCCACCGTCACGCAGAGCGGAGTGCCGATCTCGTCCTGGCGGCGGTAGCGACGGCCTATGCTCTGCGCATCGTCGTACTGCACCATCCAGTGCTTGCGCAGCCGCCCCGCGATGTCGTGCGCGGTTGGCGTCAGCTTTTCGTTTCGGCTCAGCGGCAGCACCGCCACCTTGATCGGTGCGATGGCCGGGTGGAGGTGCAGCACCGTTCGCTTCTCGCCCTTCTCGTCGAGCTCTTCGTCGTAGGAGTCGGCGAGGAACGCCAGCATGCAGCGGTCGACGCCCAGTGACGGCTCGATGACGTGCGGCACGATGTGTTCGTTCTTCGCCTCGTCGAAGTAGTTCAGCTCTTTGCCGCTGAACTTCGCGTGTTGCGTCAGGTCGAAGTCGCCGCGGTGTGCGATGCCTTCCAGCTCCGCCCAGCCGATCGGGAACAGGTACTCGACGTCCGAGGTGGCGCTGGAGTAGTGCGACAGTTCCTCCTGCGCGTGGGCCCGCAGCCGCAGGCGGTCTCGCTTCATGCCGAACCGCTCGTACCACGCCATGCGGTCCTCGATCCACTTCGCGTGCAGCGCGACCGACTCTTCGGGCCGGCAGAAGTACTCGATCTCCATCTGCTCGAACTCGCGCGTACGGAAAATGAAGTTGCGGGGCGTGATCTCGTTTCGGAACGACTTGCCGATCTGCCCGACGCCGAACGGGAGCTTGCGGCGCGTTGTGGTCAGCACGTTCTCGAAGTTCACGAAGATGCCCGCGGCGGTCTCCGGGCGCAGGTACACGGTCGCGGCGTCATCCTGCACCGGCCCGACGAACGTCCGCAGCATCAGGTTGAACATGCGCGGTTCGGTGAACGTGCCGCGCTGGCCGCAGGTCGGGCACGGCTCGGTCGCAGGATCGAACTCGTCGGCGCGGAAGCGTGACTTGCAGTTGCGGCAGTCGACCATTGGGTCCGTGAACGTGTCCAGATGACCGCTTGCGCGCCAGACCTCCGGGTGCATCAGGATCGCCGCGTCGAGCCCGACCATGTCGTCGCGCTCCTGCACGTTCGCCCGCCACCACGCTCTCTTGACGTTGTTCTTCATCTCGACGCCCAGCGGTCCGTAGTCCCATGCGCCTTGCAGGCCGCCGTAGATCTCGCTGCTCTGGAAGATGAACCCGCGCCGCTTGCACAGCCCGACCAGCGTCTCCATGTCGACGCTCGGCTTCTGTTCTGCTTCGTCGCTCACTCGAACCTCCCGCCCCGGCCGGCCGCAGGGGCGATGACTCTTCGTCTACCGGACACGTTATGGGTGATAGCGTACCGACACGCGCGGGGACACGCGAGCGCCGCCGAAGCTGATTGACAGCCCGGATGGCCCGGCACTACGCTTCCATCAACTCGGGGAGCGACAACGGAGGCTCCATTGCAGAACGACACGAGCGAGCACATCAAGCTTGTGATCATTATCGCGTCGGACTCCGACGCGGAGAAGCTCACGCGAAAGCTCGTCGAACAGGGCTACCCGGCCACGAAGGTCAGCAGCACCGGCGGCTTCCTCCGCAAAGGCAATGCCACCATCCTCTCGGGCGTCGAGGCCAACGAGGTCGATAGCGTGATCGCGATGGTCCGCAGCGAGTGCTACGCCCGCACCGAGTACGTCCCCGTGCAGACGCTCCCGTTCTTCGGCGAAGGCTCCGTGCTGCAGGAGCCGATCGAGGTTCGCACCGGCGGTGCCATCGTCTTCGTGCTGGATGTCGAGCGATTTGAGAAAACGTAGCGCTGGCCGCGCGAACTCGTCCGGCTTGAGGCATCGTCAACGCCGGGCTTGAGGCGATATCCCGATGCCGCTCGCTTCGCGCTGCGCCCTTCCATACACTGCCCAATATGCATGCCAACGCATCGCTCATGGAGATGGTCGCGTGGCTCGACGAACAGCTCGACGTCGTGAAGTACAGCGTGACGGAGCCTGATTCGAACGGGCTGCTCCACGCGTCACCCTCCGGGGACGGTGTTTCGAAGTTCGCCGTCGCCGTGAGTACGTCGCTGACGACGATCGTCGGCGCGGCGAAGTCCGGCGCGAACCTGCTCGTCGTGCACCACGCGAGCTGGGCAGCGATCGATCTCCACCTGCGCGACGAGAAGATGCGGGCGCTCGAGGCCACCGGCCTTTCGCTGTACGGCGCGCACGCCGCGCTCGATTGCGCGCCCCGGATCGGCAACGGCTGGGTGCTAGCCCAGATGCTTGCCGTCGACATCGACGCTACGTTCGGCGACTTCGCGGGCGGCCACGCCGGCGTCATCGGCACGTGTGGGGGCACCTTTGCGGAACTGATCCAGCGCACGTCGCGCGAGCTGCGCGTCGAGGCGGAGGCGCACCAGCACGCGACGGCGTTCGGTCGCGTGGCGATCATGACGGGCGCAGGCGGCAACACGACCGACCTCGACGCCGCACGCCGGCTCGGTGCGGACACGTACGTCACGGGCGAAGGGAGCATGTTCACACGGATGTTCGCCAGGGAGACCGGCATGAACCTCATCTTCGCCACGCACCTGGGCACGGAGGCGCCCGGTATACGCGCGCTCGGCCAGCGCCTGGGCGACCACGCCGGCATCCCGTGGGAGTTCATCGACGAGTCCTCGGACGTGTTCTAGTCGGGGGTGACGTGCAAGCACACCGCCAATCAGCCAGCAGCCAACAGCCGACAGCGAAGGCCCAACCCATTCCAGCTGACTTCCTCGCCCGCATCCGGCGTATCGAACTCCGGGCGCGGCGGCTCGTCGCCAGCCGCTTCCTGGGCGAGTACCACAGCGTGTTCCGCGGCCGTGGCATCGAGTTCTCTGAAGTGCGTCAGTATGAACCGGGCGATGACGTGCGCGCGATCGATTGGAACGTTACCGCGCGGATGGGTGCTCCGTACATCAAGAAGTATGTCGAGGAGCGTGAGTTGACGGTGCTGCTCGCGGTCGATGTGAGCGCGTCGTCAGCGTTCACTTCGACGGGTATGTCGAAGCGCGACCTCGCCGCGGAGGTTGCCGCCACGCTCGCCTTCGCCGCCATCGCGAACAACGATCGCGTTGGCCTCATCGCGTTCAGCGATCGTGTCGAGGAGTACGTGCCGCCGGGCAAGGACCGCCGCCACGTCCTGCGCATTATCCGCGAGCTGTTGTACCTGCAACCGCAGGGCCGCGGCACGGACATTGCGGTGGCGCTCTCGTACCTCGCACGCGTGACCAGGCGGCGGGCTGTCGTCTTTCTCATGTCCGACTTCTTTGACGAAGGCTACGAACCGCCCCTCCGCGCCGCGGCCGCTCGCCACGAGATCGTCTCTCTGACGCTGAATGATCCGCGCGAAGCCGCGATGCCCGATGTCGGCCTGCTCGATCTCGAAGACACCGAGACAGGCGCCCGCGTCGTCATCGACACGGCGGACCGCCGCGTTCGCGACGCCTACGCCCGCCGCTCCGCCGAGGCGCGCGCCCGCCGCCGCCGCTCGTTCGCCGCCGCCGGGGTTGAAGAGATCGAACTTCGCACCGACCAGCCGTACGTCCAGCCGCTCCTGCGCGCGTTCCGCGCCAGGGAACGCCGCCGCGCCTGACGGCGGACGCCCGAGCGTCAGTGCGCCGGTACCGCCCGTGAGCGCCGTCGGGGCGTAGCCTGCCGCGCCCGTAAGCCAGCACGCTCCCAACTCCGCGATTTTGGCGAGGAACTTCGGTACCCTTCCCGCGATGAAGATCGTCGTCTCCGCCGCTATCGCCCGCGACTACGGCCGCCGCATTCGCGCCATCGTGCCCCGCGCGAAGCTCATCACGCCCTCGGTCACGCCGGGCGGCAGCGCGTTGTGGTCCGGCGACGTCACGGGCGCCGACGTAGCGCTGCTGTCGGAGGATCTCTGGCAGGACCTTGAGTTGCGGCAGAAGGTGCTGCCCGCATTCTTCCGCATCGACGGGTTGAAGTGGCTGCACACCTTCAGCGCCGGAGTCGATGCGCCTGTGTTCCAGACCATCATCGACCGCGGAGCGCTGCTCACGAACTCCTCCGGAGCGTCCGCACCGTCCATCGCGCAATACGCGCTGGCGATGATGCTCCACCGCACGAAGCGTATCGACGAGTGGCGCGACCAGCAGCGGCGCCACGAGTGGGCGATGCTCAACACGGGCGAGCTCACCGGCCAGACTGCAGGCATCATCGGCACCGGCGCGATCGGCGGCGAGGTCGCGCGGCTCGCGAAGGCGTTTGGCATGCGCACGGTTGGCATGCGGCGCTCGGACAAGCGCACGCCGCACATCGACGAGCTGGTGACCCGGCGCCGCTTGCCGTACCTCCTCAAGCAGAGCGACTTCGTCGTCCTCGCCTGCCCGCTGACGAAAGAGACCGAAGGCCTGATCGGCGAGCGTGAGCTGCGCGCGATGAAGCCGACTGCAACGCTGATCAACGTCGCGCGCGGCCGTATCGTCGACGAGGCGTGGCTGCTCCGCGCACTCGAAGAGCGCTGGATCGCGGGCGCCTGTCTCGACGTCTTCACCGTCGAGCCGCTGCCGGACTCGAGCTCGCTGTGGGACATGCCGAGCGTCATCGTCACGCCGCACAACTCCGGCCCGTCGCCTCTGAACATGGGCCGTGCGATGGCGATCTTCCTCGACAACCTCGACCGCTTCGCAAACGGCCACAAGCTGCGGAATCTGGTGCTGAAGGCCGGACCGTGAGCTTCGGAGCGCTTAGACCGCCGTCGCGCCCGGCACCGGGATCACAGCGCCCGTTACGCGCGCCGCGGCGTCCGAGCATAGGAACGCGACAACGTCGGCGATATCCTGCGGCGTGTTGCGGTCACGCGTGCGGGGCTCGCCACGCACGGCGGCCAGCGCTTCGTCGAGCGTGACACGCGGCGTCGGCCCCGGCGCGACGGCGTTGATCGTGATCCCGCGCGCGATCTCGCGCGGCGCCAGCGTGCGCGTCAGCCAGTGGCGTGCCGCTTTCCCCAGCGGATAGTCGAGTGGCGCCTCCGGCGGCCCGTAGCGCCAATCGTCCGCGCCGTGCCCGCCGATGCTGACGATGCGGCCCCATCGCCGTTCGCGCATGTCCCGGCAGCGTTGCGCGGATCAGCAGGAACGTCGCCTCGACCTCCTGCGCCAGCACGGCGCGGAAGTGCGCCGGATCGATCTCCGTGATGTCCTGCGGCTTCCACGGCCCGCCAGCGCTGTTGACGACGATATCGACCGATCCGAGCGCGCCGGCAGCTGCCACCATCGCGTTGACCTGGTCGGCGTCCGCTACGTCGGCGGCGAACGGCAGCGCGCGGCGGCCCATCGCCTCGATGGCAGCGGCGGTCTCGGCGACGCGCTGAATCTTGCCGTGGTAGTTCAGCACGACGTCCGCGCCGTCCCGGGCGAGCGTCAGCGCGATGCTGCGGCCCATCCCCTCGCCGCCGGCACCCGTGACTAGCGCTACTCGTCCTTCAAGCCCCATGCGCAGAGCATAGGCGTTAACCCCCCGGAATCGCTACAGTCTTCTCTGCGATCTACTAACAAACTACGAGCTACAAGCTACGGACTCGCACCATGGGCATCTTCACCGGCAAGGTCGCACTGATCACCGGCGGCACGCGTGGAATCGGCAAAGCGATCGCGCTGAAGCTGGCGAGCGAGGGTGCGGACGTCGCGATCAACTACTCGCGCAGCAAGGAGAGCGCAGACGCCGCCGTCGCTGAGCTGCAGGCTCTGGGCGTCCGCGCCGAAGCGCTGCAGTGCGACGTCGGCGACCGCGACGCGGTCTTCGATATGGTGAAGCAGGTCGGCGAGCGCTTCGGCCGCATCGACATCCTCGTCAACAGCGCCGCGCGCGGCCTCGAGCGCCCGCGCGCGGCGATCGATTCGCTCCCGAAGCACCTCAAGCACACGATGGACGTCAACGTCTTCGGCCCCTGGTTCGCCGCGCAGGCCGCCGTGAAGTACATGACCGATGGGGGCGCGATCATCAACCTGCTCAGCCCCGGCAGCGACCGCTACCTGCCGAAGTACGCGCCCGTCGGCGTCTCGAAGGGCGCGCTGGAGTCGCTGACGATCTACCTGGCTGTGGAACTGGCGCCGCGCGACATTCGCGTCAACGCGGTGTCCGCCGGCCTCGTCGAAGGCACCGACGGCGTGCGCATGCTCGACGGCGACATCGTCGAGGGTTATGGCGCGAAGATCCCCGCCGGCCGCCACGTCCATCCGGAAGACGTCGCCGACGCCGTCGCGTTCCTCGCGTCTCCTGCCGCGTCGATGATCGTCGGGCAGACGCTGCTCGTCGACGGCGGCTACTCGTTGCTCGGCATGGTGTAGGCGGCTGTTCGCCGCCACCCGCTTGGCGAACGCTGCGTGCGCCCCAGGGCAATTACAGGATCTTCGAAAGGAACGAACGCGTCCGTTCGTGTTGCGGCCGGTCGAAGAACTCGGCCGGCGTGTTCTCTTCGACGATGACACCGCCGTCCATGAGCATCACGCGGTCGGCTGCTTCGCGCGCGAAGCCCATCTCGTGCGTCACGACGATCATCGTCATGCCCTGACGCGCGAGCAGCTTCATCACTTCCAGCACCTCGCCGACCAGCTCCGGGTCGAGCGCCGACGTCGCCTCGTCGAACAACATCACCTTCGGCTCCATCGCCAGCGCCCGCGCGATCGCCACGCGCTGCTGCTGTCCGCCGGAGAGCTGCGATGGATACGCGTGCAGCTTGTCGCCGAGCCCTACAAGTCTCAGCAGCTCTGTCCCCCGCTCGGTCGCCTGTCTCTTCGAGACGCCTTTCACATGCACTGGCGCTGTGTTGACGTTGGCAAGCGCGTCGAGGTGCGGAAAGAGGTTGAAGCGCTGGAACACCATGCCCACGTCCTCGCGGCTGTGCGAGGCCGCGCGGTCGCCTAGCGGGTGCAGCTTGCCTTCGCGCTCCTCGTAGCCGACGAGGTGTCCGTTTACGTAGATGCGGCCGCTATCGAGCGCGTCGAGGTGGCTTACCAGCCGCAGCAGAGTGCTCTTGCCGGATCCGCTCGGCCCCAGGATAACGACGACCTCGCCGCGTGCGACGTCGAACGACACGCCCTTCAAGACTTCGTTGCGTCCGAACCGCTTGTGTACATCGATGATGCGCACCATGGCGTCGCTGCGCTCGTTCATCGCCGGTCACCGCTCGCGCCGTGCCAGTCGCCGGGCGGATTGATCGCGTGGGCCAGGATCGCGAGCAGGCCGCCCCGTTCCTGCTCGGGCCGCAGGCGTGCTTCCAACTCCGCCTGCATCACGCTGAACACCGATGTGAAGAAGAGGTACCAGATGCCCGCGACCGTGACGAGCTCCAGTACTTTGTAGTTGCGCGTGTACTCGCCCTTTGCCACGAACAGCAGCTCGTTGTACGAGATCACCGATGCCAGCGACGAGTTCTTGAGCATCGAGATGAACTCGTTGCCGGTCGGTGGCACGACGACGCGCACCGCCTGCGGCAGGATCACGAATCGCATCGCCTGCATGTTGGTCATGCCCAGCGCCTTCGATGCGTCCATCTGGCCCGACTCGATCGATTCGATGCCGGCGCGCACGATCTCCGCCATGTACGCCCCTTCGTTCACGGCCAGGCCGATCAGCGCCGCCTGGAACGGCGAGAACAGGAACCAGTCGTGGTGAAAATAGAACGGCCCCACGCCGAAATCGCCGGGCACGTTCTGAGGGACGACGAAGAACCAGAAGAAGAGTTGCAGCAGCAGCGGCGTGCCACGGAAGAACCAGACGTAGAGGCTGGCGATCCAGCTCGCCACGGGGATGCGCAGGTGGCGCGAGACGGCGGCCAGGATGCCCAGCACCACACCGATTACCTGCGCCAGGATCGAGATCCACAGCGTGCGAAATGCCGCGTGGACGATGATGTCCTTGAACAGGTATTCGCGGACCACGCCCGGATCGAAGTCAAGCAGAGGCAGGTACAGCGCGTCGATCATCGCCAGTCAGGAACGGGGGAGCCCCCGGTCGTCCGAGGGCTCCCCTCCCCTGTCGATTCCTTGCCCGTTACGGCAGCTTGCCCGCTTCGAGGTTCCACTTCTTCAGGATCTCGTCGAGCTTGCCGTTCTTCTTGATCTCCGCGAAGGCCTTTGTGAGAGCGTCGCTGAGGGGCTTGCTTGTCTGGCGCACGGCGATGCCATACGGCGCCGGCTCGATCTGGTTCGGGACGATTTCGAGCTTGCCTTCGCTCTTCTGGGCAGAGTACGCGGCCACCGGGAAGTCGGCCATCTCCGCGTCGGCCTGGCCAGAGATCAGCGCCTGCACCGCCTCGGGATCGGTCTGGAATTTCCGCAGCGTGATACCGGCCTTGCCCGCGTTCTTGCACTTCTTGTCCTGGCCGACCGGCGCGTCTGTCGTGCCGGCGATGAAGTCTGCCTGCGTCGTGCCCTCCTGCGTTGCCACCGTCTTGCCGCAGAGATCGTCGGCGGACTTGATCGCCTTCGGATTACCCTTCGACACGATGATGCCGGAACCGGCGTTGAAGTACTCGACGAAGTCGACGGTCTTCTTCCGCTCGTCCGTCGCCGTCATCGCCGACATGATGGCGTCGTAGCGCTTGCCGTCGAGCGCGACAAGCAACCCTGCGAAGTCACCGTTGTTGAACTTGGCCTTCACACCCAGCACGTCGGCCATTGCGTTCGCGATGTCGACGTCCAGGCCCACCGGCGCCTGCGTCTTTTCGTCGATGAACTCGACCGGCGCGTAGGCGATGTCCGATCCGATGTCGAGCGAGCCGTCCTTCAACTCGTCCACGCCGGAGATGTCGATCTTGGCCGCCGCCTTCGTAGCGCCGGCCGCGGGCGTCGTCGCGCCGCCCTTTGCCGCCGTGGCCGTCTTGTCCGTGCTGCTCGTGCCGCCGCCGCACGCGGCGGCCGCCACCGCGGCGACTAGCGCCAGCGCCAGCAGTGAAGTCCCCAGTCTGCGGGGTGTGAGAGACATACGCTTCCTCCAACTGTGCTCCGTGAATGCCCGGCGAACGCCGTGCCGCCCACAATCATGTGGCGGATCAACTCTGGCGTCAACTGCCATGCGGCTCGGGACATTGCGTCGCGCTCCGACGCCGCTCCGGCCATCCGCCCTCCGCTTTAGGGGCCTTTTGGCCCGTCACGGGCATGTGCCGCTGGCGGTAGCATCCCGCTATGACGCCGGACCAGCGAAACGTCGTACGCTTCAGGCTGCTTCTTCTGGATGATCATTGCGCGGCCCGTGAGGCCCTCGTGCGCCGCCTCGCAAGCGAGCCACGCGTTGACGTCGTCGGCCACACGTCGGACATCGCCGAGGCGGTGGCGCTCGTCATCCGCCTCCAGCCGCATGTTGCGCTCGTCGATCCGCGGCGTGAGGATGGCGCGGGCATCGATGCGATCGCCCGCGTCGCCGCGGTTGCTGGCCAGATGCGACCGCTCATTGCTGCCCACGCTTCCTACTTCGATGCCGACGAGTGGCTTCGCGCCCGGGCGGCCGGCGCCCAGGACTGGATCCTCAAGCAATTCGACGTGGACGCCCTCGTCAACCGGCTCGGCAACGCCCTTGAACGCAGCGTGAAGGCCAGCAGCTAGCCCGCTCGCTCCGGGCTATTCCGAACATTCCCCAGCGCGTAACCTGTCGGTGCAAGCCGCGGCCTAGCACGGAGCAACCCTCATGCGACCACGGATCGGCGTGATCGGCGCCGGCGTCATGGGCACGACGCATGGCAAGGCGATTCACTTCTGCCTCAAGAGCGGCCTGATCGACGGTGACCTCGTCGGCATCGCCGAGGAAGATGACGCGCGCCGCGCGGCGTTCGCGAAGACGTCCGGCGCGTCGCTCGTCACCGCCAGCGCCGACGAGCTGATCGCCTCGCCCGAGATCAACACGGTCTACATCTGCACGCCGACGTTCAGCCACCTCGATCTCGCGCAGAAGGCGCTCGCCCGCGGCAAGGCGCTGTTCTGCGAGAAGCCGCTCGCCTTCAACGGCCGCGATGCGGCGACTATGCGCGACGCCGCGAAGCGAGCCGGCGTCACGCACCAGGTCGGTCTCGTCATGCGCTTCTCGCCCGTGATCGCGGTGACGCGCGACCTGATCCACGACGCCGCATCGGGCCGGGCGATGACGTGCATCATGGTTGATGACCAGTTCTTTCCGATCCAGGGCCACTATGCCAGCACATGGCGCGGCGACGTGACGAAGGTCGGCGCCGGGACACTGCTGGAACACGCCATCCACGATGTCGACGTCCTCATCTCCTACTTCGGTCGTGTGAAGCGCGTGTACGGTGTAACGCGCCACTTCTTCGAGAAAGAGGGTGTGGAAGACCTGAGCAGCGCCATCATGGAGTTCGAGGATGGCGCCGTCGTCAACCACGTTTCGATCTGGCACAACCTGCTGCACCGCGGCTCCAGCCGCCGCATGAACGTCGTCTGCGAAAACGCGCAGTATTCGTGGGAGGACGACGACTATGCCGGTGCCATCCGTTGCGAGACGAACACGACCGGCGGCCGCGCAGACATCTCATCTGAGGAGGTCGTGGCGCGCTTTATCGAGCGCTTCCCGGTCACCGACGACCGCTTGCGGCAGGTGGTCATTCCGCACGATCTGGGCCAGGCGTACCTGCTGGAGGACTACACGTTTCTGAAGGCCGTCAGCGAAGACCGGCAAAGCTGGCTCGACTTCGGCGTCGCGACGTACGCACACGAGGTCGTCGATGCGATCTATGAATCCGCGCGGCTTGGCGAGGCGGTCGATATGACTCCGTCTTCCCGCCGAGTGAAGGGACAAGTGGTAGGCATGCCCGACTACGATCTGATCATCCGCAACGGCAGCATCATCGATGGAACCGGCTCGCCCGGCGCGAGCGGGCGACGTCGCTATCCGCGGCGACCGCATCGAGGCGGTTGGCGCCGTCTCCGGCACGGCCAAGGCCGAGATCGACGCGCACGGCATGGCCGTAACGCCCGGCTTCATCGACGTCCATTCGCACGACGACGCCGCCGTCATCCGCGATCCGCGCGTCGACTTCAAGATCATGCAGGGCGTGACGACTGACGTGGCAGGTAACTGTGGCGCCGGCGTGGCGCCCGCCAACGACGCCTTCCGGCAGTTCTATGCGACGGGCGTTGGGCCGATCCTGGGCGAAACGGATCTGCCGTGGAGCACCACCGCGGAGTACTTCGCCGCGGTCGACGAGGCGCATCCTGCGTGCAACGTGGCCGCATACGTGCCGCAAGGCGTTGTGCGCTACAACGTCCTCGGTCTGAAGAAAGAGCCGCCCACCGACGCCGAACTCGCGCGCATGCGGGAGCTGATCGACGAAGCGATGCGGGCCGGCGCGATCGGCATGTCGACCGGCCTCGTCTACGTGCCGGGCACGTACGCGCAGACGCCGGAGTTGATCGAGTGCGCGAAGGTCGCCGCGAAGCACGGTGGCATCTACACCAGCCACATTCGCAATGAATCTGTAGGTCTTCTCGGCGCAGTTGCCGAGGCGATCGAGATCGGCGAGCAGTCGGGCTGCCCGGTGCAACTCTCGCATCACAAGTCCGCCGGAGCGCCCGCGTACGGCCTGACCAGGAAGTCGCTCCCGTTCATCGCGGAGGCGCGAGCGCGGGGAGTCGACGTCACGATCGACGTCTATCCGTACGTCGCGTCGTCGTCCGGGCTTGCCGCGATGTTTCACCTCGGCGGCGAGGCGGCGTTCGCGAGCGTGCCGGCGATCATCGGCAGCGTCAAGTACAGCCACGAGAAGTACGAAGGCCGATACATCAGCGACATCGCCGCCGAACTCGATCTGCCGATCGGCGATGCGATCCGCAAGATCCTGCACGACGAGGAGAACTCGCCAAGCGTCATCATGTTCATCATGGATGAGGAGGACGTCCGGCGCGTTGTCCTCGACGATCACTGCATGATCGGTTCCGACGGTCTCCCGTCGGGAGGTAAGCCGCACCCGCGCCTCTACGGCACGATGGCCCGCGTCTTAGAGAAGTACGTGCGTGAAGAAGGTGTCCTTTCGATCGAAGAAGCGGTGCGCAAGATGACGTCGCTGCCCGCGCGCAAGCACCTGTTGAAGGACCGCGGCGAGTTGCGCCCGGGCGCCTTCGCGGATCTCGTCGTGTTTGATCCTCGGACCATCGCAGACGTGGCGACCTACGCCGAGCCGCGCCAGTACCCCGCTGGCATCGAGTACGTCGTCGTCAACGGTGCGGTCGCGGTCGACCACGGCCGCCAGACCGACGCTCGCGCTGGCCGCATGCTTCGACGGGCGTAACGACGCGACGAGCCGTCAACGCCGGCGAGACGCTCGGGAGGAGCACTGGATGGACGTTCCGACCATCGATGACCAGATCCGGCGCGACGTGGGCGCCACCGCCGTCGCCACCGACTTCGGCAGCGTGCACTGGGCTGTGCGCGAAGGCGATCCCGTTGGCGCGGAGCAGACGATCGGGCTGGCAGTGTTCGACGCTGGCAAGAGCAACGTTGAGCACGTCCACCCTAACTGCGAAGAGGTGGTCTATGTTCTCGACGGCGAAGTCGAGCACACGCTCGGCGGCCAATCGACCCGCCTGGGTGCCGGCGACCTCATCGTCGTCCCGCGCGGCGTCCCGCACCGCCTGATCAACAAGAGCGGCGCCGCCTGCAGGGCATACATCGTCTTCTCGTCGCCCGACCGTCAGTTCGTTCCGACCGGCCCGTGACTGCGGCGCTACGCGGCCGGGTGTACGAGTAGGACGGGCGCAACGCCGGATCGCACGACCTGCTCCGTCGTGGAGCCGAAGAAGACGTGCACGATACCGCTCCGGCTGTGCGTCGACATGACGATGACGTCGATCTGCTCTTCGCGCGCGCGTTCGACGATGACCTCCGGAACGTTGTCCGACACGTGCGCTTCGATGTGGCACGTCACGCCCGGCGGCAGCTGATGCGCCAGCGACGCGAGGTAGCCCTCCAGCTCGGAGATGCGCCGTTCGATTGCCTGTGTCTTGTCCTCCGCGTAGGTCGGATCGGCGCGGTAGACAATCGGCGGCGAATGGCGCCCCAGCGGCTCGCTCACGGTGACGGGGCGCGGCTGGCCACGCCTTCTGAGGGCGCCGTCTGGCTCGTGCGCCACCGACAGCAGCGTGAACTCCACGTTCGGAAGGTCCGCGATCAGCTGCAGTTGCGGCATGATCGACTCGGAGAACTTGGTGCCGTCGAACGTCGCGAGGATCTTCATGCCTGTGCCTCCGTCTCGTGATCGCTCACCAGGACGCGCGTGTCGCGCGCGGGTGCGGGGGTGTATGGCGCCGCCTCGGTACAGCGCGTACATCTTAACGTGAGTGCCGCCGCCCTGCCCGGCTGTCCGCGCCAGCCGGCGGTACGGGCCGCCTTGCTATGATGCGCCATGAGCTTCACCACTCTCGCGGTTACGAAGATTCGGCCACGTCGCCGAGATCCGCCTCATCCGCCCGGACCACGGTAATCCCGTCGACGCGAGCTTCCTCGACGAGCTCGAGGCGGCTGCGGCGTCGATCCACGAGTACGAGGACATCCACGTCGCGCTGCTCACCGCTGAAGGCGATGCGTTCTCGCGCGGCGCGAGCGCCGACGGCATCCCGCCGTCCGCGGACCGCCTGCCGTTCCGTTGCCTCGAGCTGATGGCGCAGCCGGTCATCGCCTGCATCCAGGGCGAGGCGATCGGCGCCGGGCTCGAGCTGGCGCTTGCCTGCGATATCCGCATCGCGGCGGAGGGGGCGGTGTTCGCGATCCGCGATGTGGCGAACGGCGCGGTGCCGTCCGCCGGCGCGACGCAGCGCCTGCCGCGCCTCATCGGCCGCGGCAAGGCGTCCGAGATGATCCTGCTCGGCGAGGAACTCGACGCGCAGGCGGCGCTCGCGTGCGGGCTGGTGAGCGCTGTTGTGCCGCGCGGCGAGCTCGAAGCGCACGGGCGCGCGCTGGCGGAGCGCATCGCGGCGCAGGGGCCGATCGCCGTGCGCTACGCGAAGGAGGCCATGCGGCAGGGGCTCGATATGCCGCTGGAGCAGGCGCTGCGCTACGAGACCGACCTCACGATCATCCTGCAGACGACCGCCGACCGCGCGGAGGGCGTGAGCGCCTTCCTCGAGAAGCGGAAGCCGCACTTCGAAGGGAAGTAGCGGCCGGCGCACGCGCGTACACTGCCCCATGGACGAAGCCGAACGCCGCGATGGCCTCTGCGCGACGTGCGCCCACGCGCGACGGGTGACGTCGGCGCGCGGGTCGACGTTCGTGCTGTGCGAGCGAGCGCGGTCGGAGCCGCGATTCCCGAAGTACCCGGCGCTGCCCGTGGTCCGCTGCGAGGGGCACGAGCCGCGCGATCCGCGGCCCGGGGCGGTTTGATTGACCAATTGATTTTCGCGTTTTCGCGCGATTCCCTTCACTTTCGAGCGGCGCGCAGATTCGGTGCGGGGCGCCCGGCCGGGCGCGGACTGATTGTTCGATTGTGATCCAAGAAAAATCGGCGAATAATAATCGGTCAAGTCGCGGCTGCTTTCGGGGGTGGCGTTCCGGGGCGGCGGCGTGGTTGGCGTTGGCACGCTCGTATTGTGCGACGGGGCGGGGGTGAACGCCTAGCGGTGTGTGTCACCCGCGGCGGGGGACGGGAACCACAGATTACGCGGATTTCGCAGATGGGTGGGGCACGGGTGGCAGGCGGGGGCGCCTGGTCCATCGGCGCGCGAGGGGGATCGAGGTTGCGGGCGGCCACGTGGGGCCGCCCCTACGGCGTGGATGCGAGCCGAGGGCGACGCGGGGCTGAAAGCCCGCGCCACGGAGTAGGGGCGTGCGCCTCGACTCACAGCCGGGGGCGGCTGTGATCCATGGTGGGCGGCTGTGCTGGGGCGACTGCAGGCGGGGGCGCCTGCGCTCCATCGACTCACAGCGGGCTGGCTGGGCTGGGCACTCGACTCACAGCCGGGGACGGCTGTGCCACTCTGTGTAATCTGTGACATCTGGATGGAGGGCGTATGCAGCGGCGAGGGACGTGGATCTGGCGGGATCGGGGGGTGGCGTTTCCGTTCTCGAGCCTGGCGGGGCGGATCGACCCGAAGCTCGACGCGAACCTCTTCGTGCAGTTCCGGCGCACGTTCCACATCGATGAGATGCCGCCGTTGTCGGCGCCGCTGCGCATCTCGGCCGACGGGCGCTACCGGCTGTACGTGAACGGCGTGCGCATCGGCCGCGGGCCGGCGCGCTGCGAGCCGCTCTACCAGTACTACGACGAGTACGACATCGCGCCGTTCCTCCGCGCCGGGGAGAACGTCGTCGCGGTGCTGGCGCACAGCTACGGGCGCGACATGTCGTGGTACGAGCTGCCGCGCGCCGACTGGGCGCGCCAGCTCGGCTGCGGCGGCATCTTCGTCGAATGCGACGCGTTGCGCGATCTCGACTCCGACGCGCGATGGCGCTACGCGATCGCCGAGGCGTGGGAGCGCGACACGCCCGGCGGCAGCGTCGGCTTCGTCGAGATCTACGATGCGCGCCGCGCCGACGACGGGTGGACGCAGCCCGGCTTCGACGACGCCGCGTGGACGAACGCGATCGTCCTCGCCACGCCCGGCGTCAGCATCGGCGAGGACGTGGTGCCGTTCCCGCACATGGTGCCGCGCGACATCCCGCCGCTGCTCGAACAGCCGCGCGACGCCGTCCGCGTCGTGGGCGTCGCCGAGGTGGCGGTCGCCGATCCGTCAGACATCGTCGCGATCGCTGAAGCGGCGCCGGAGCCGCTCTCGGCGTGCGGCGTCGAACACGCGGACGCGCTGCTGGCCGCCGGTGCCGCGGCGACGGAGGTCCGCCTCGCCGCGGGCCGCGCCGTCAGCATCGTCGTCGACTTCGGGCGCGACGTCAGCGGCTACCCGCGCCTCGAACTGGACGGACCGGCGGGCGCGACGATCGACGTCTCGTACTGCGAGCGGCTGCGCGACGACGGCCGGGCGCGGGTGCAGCGCGCCAACGTCATCACGAGCCAGAACGTGCATCGCTACATCCTCCGCGACGGCGAGCAGGCGTGGGAGCAGTTCGAGCGCGCGGGCTTCCGCTACCTGCAGCTCACCGTCAGCCCGGCGCCCGACCGCCCCGACGCGCCCGTGCGCATCCGGCGCGCGAACGTCAACTTCACGTCGTACCCGGTCGGGAACCGCGGCTCGTTCGCCTGCTCCGACGCGGACCTGACGCGCATCTGGAACGCCGGCGCGTACACGCTGCAGCTCTGCATGCAGGACGGCTTCGAGGACTGCCCCTCGCGCGAGCAGCGGCAGTGGGTTGGCGACGCGTACGTGGAGTCGATGGTGAACTACGCCTGCTTCGGCGATGCGCGGCTGACCGCGAAGGAGATCCGCCAGGTCGCGCAGTCGCAGCGGCGCGACGGCATGACGCAGATGGCCACGCCGAGCGACCTGGGCGCCACGAACGGCCTCTACATCGCCGACTACTGCCTCTCGTGGATCATGACGGCCGGTGACTACGTCCTGCACACCGGCGACACGTCCGTCGTCGACGACGTCTTCCCGAACATCGCGCGCGCCGTCGCCTGGTTCGAGCATCACATCGGCGACGACGGGTTGCTGTGGAACGTGCCGGGCTGGATCTTCATCGACTGGGCGGAGGTGGACAAGCGCGGCGCGCCGGCATCGCTCAACGCGCTCTTCGTGCAGGCGCTCGGCCACGCCGCGGCGCTGGCCGACCAGCAGCACGCCGAGGCCCTCGCCGATCGCTGGCGCGCGCTCGCGGCCCGCGCCGCCGCCGCCGCGAACCGCCTGCTGTGGGACGACGCGCGCGGCGTCTACGTCGACGCGCTGCTGCCGGACGGCCCCGTGCGCCGCGTGTCGCAGCAGTCGAACGCCGCGATGATCACGTCCGGCATCGCGCCGCGCGAGCGCTGGGACCGCATGCTCGACTACGTGACGGACGCGGAGCGCCTCGTCGAGACGAGCACCGGCTTCGTGCGCCCGCCGTTCACGCCGATCGACGAGGAGCGGCAGGTGGTGCTGGCGCAGCCGTTCTTCACGCACTTCGTCCACCGCGCGCTGGCCGCCGCGGGCCGCCACGACGCGATCGTGCGCAGCATCCGCGACCGCTGGCTGCCGATGCTCGTCGAGGGCGGCACGGACACGTTCTGGGAGCACTGGCACGGCCGCGACAGCCGCTGCCACGCCTGGTCCGCCACGCCCGTCTACGACCTGTCGCGCGAGGTGCTCGGCGTGACGCCGCTGGCCCCCGGCTTCGCGCGCTTCCGCGTCGAGCCGCACCTCGCGGGCCTGACGTCGGCCGAAGGCCGCTACCCCAGCGTGCGCGGCGACATCGCCGTCGCCTGGCGCCGCGAGGGCGATCGCTTCGCGCTGGAGATCGACGTCCCCGCGGGCGCGGAGTGCGACGTCGTGCTGCCGCCGGGCTGCACCGCCGCTACGCTCGACGGCGTGACGGCGGACGCGGCGTCGCTGGGGCGCGTGGGGGCGGGGCGGCATGTGGTGGGGGCGGGGTTGGCGGTCAGCTGAGGCGCATCGCCGGCTACTCGACCTTGCAGTTGTTCAAGACACTGCGCTTGAAATCATGTCTTCGGCTCCTCGAAGTTCGAGCAGGTGTTCGGGCGCCAGGGCGGGAGGACGAGCACGTGAGCCGGCGCCGCGTGTTGATGCGCTGAGCGGCCCGTATCTTCAGGCTCGATCAGGCCCTTCGGCGACACGCACGACCCTCGTCGGCCCACTCCGGCCAGCCGCCGTCGAGGCGCAACCGCGTTGAATCCTTCGGCGCGGAGGCGAGCGACCGCTTCGTCGGCGAACAGGCAGTACTCGCCGCGGCAATAGGCAACGATGCGGCGTCGTTTCGGCAGCGTGCCGAGATCGCGCCGGCAGCTCATCGACCGGGATGGACACGGCACCCGGCAGGTGGCCGTGGTCGAACTCGATGCGCGGCCGAACGTCGATGAGCACGATCTCTCCCCGCGTCGATGAGCGCCTGCAGCTCATCGCGCGACACTGATCGTCGCCCGATGCGCCTCCACGGCGAATTCCCGTTGCAGCTGCGCCACCTCCGCGAGGCGGCTCTCGGCGACGACCGCAACGAGAGCCAGAGCTTCAGGACATCGTCGCCGCGAGCCGGTAGCGCACCTTCGTGCCCGTCACGCTCCGTCTCGACGAGGTGGGCGTTCCGCAGAACCTGCAGGTGCTGCGAGACGCTGGCCAGGGACATGTCCGTCTCGGTTGCCAGCGCGTCGACATGGCGCGGCGACTGGGCGAGGAGGTCGAGCAGCTCGAGGCGACGGTCGCTGGCCAGCGCGTGACCGATCCGGGCGAAGAGCGGGTAGAGGCGCTGCTTGAACGGCCGGTGTGACATGCCCGCACTGTACGGCCCCGCGAGAATTTTTCGCAATAGATCAAGAAATCTATTGACAAACAGATAACTGGCGGATAGGATCGCCCGCATAGGCAACGCTTTAGCTTCACAAGGAGGAACGAACATGGGACGCTATAAGGATGCGGGTGCAGACATGCTACGTCGGGGCGCAGATCCCGGGCGCGTTCGGCTGACGCGCGGACCGAGTAGATGGCGGAGGACGGGACGATGGACGACTCAGCGGACATCACCGCGGACGAGATCGCTCGTCGCATATGGCGACGCGTGCGCGACGCTGACGCCCCGCATCAAGGAGACGCTGCGCAACGTCATCAGCGGCGGCGTCGTCGAGGTCCGCACCGACGACCCTTCGGCGCGCGAGGACGTCTGCCGGCCTGGGCACGGCTGACGGGGAACTCGCTGATCGACGTCGTCGAGGACGACGACGAGCACACACGATTCTTCATCCGCAAGAAGTAAGCGAAAGGAACAAGACCATGGCCACGATCCTCGTAAACTGCGCGCACGGCAACGAAGACGCGGAGCGCGCGACCCTGCCGTTCGTCGTCGCGAACGTCGCGGCGAGCGCCGACCAGGAAGCGATCGTCTTCCTCACCGTCGAGGCTGTGCGCCTCGCGACGAAGGGCTACGCTGACGGCATCCAGAAGGAGGGCTTTCAGCCGTTGCGGGAGGTCATCCAGTCGTTCATCGCGAATGGCGGCCAGGTCTGGGCATGCGCCGCGTGCACCAAGCCGCGCGGCATCGGCGACGGCGACCTCATCGAGGGTGCGCAGATTCGCACCGCTGCGAATCTGGTCGAATGCCTGGCAGCGGGCGCGACGGCGATCAACGTAGCGTAGAGGGAGGGCGGACATGGTCAAGGTAGTCGCCGCAAAGGTCGACCGCGAACAACTCCGGCGACAGGTGAGCGAGAAGTACACCGAGGTCGCGCTCGATCCCGAGAAGGGCTTTCACTTCCATACGGGGCGGCCGCTGGCGATGATGCTCGGCTACGACGCGGCGGACGTCGACCGATTGCCGGCAGGGACGGTCGACTCCTTCGCCGGTACCGGCAACCCGTTCTCGATGGGCCGCCTCGCTCACGGCGAGACTGTCGTCGACATCGGTTGCGGCGCCGGGTTCGACACGCTGCAAGCGGCGCTGCAGGTCGGGCCAGAGGGCCGCGTGATCGCCGTCGACATGACCGAGGCGATGCGCGAGAAGACGAAGGCCGGGGCGGCGACGCTCGGCGTGACGAACGTCGACGTGCGCCATGGCTACATGGAAGAGCTGCCCGTCGAGGACGCGAGCGCCGACGTGGTGATCAGCAACGGCGTCATCAACCTCACGCCGGACAAGGTCGGCGCGATGCGCGAGGTCTACCGCGTGCTGAAGCCGGGTGGCCGCTTCCAGATCGGCGACATCGTCGTCCACAAGGAAGTGCCGCAGGACGCGAAGGACGACATCGATCTCTGGTCCGGCTGAATTGCCGGTGCTCTGCTGTATGCAGAGTGGAACTGGGTCCTGGACCACGTCGGGTTCGGGGACATTCGCTGGGGAACGGAGACCGACGTGTTCTCCGGTTCGAAGCACGAATCGGACGCGAAGGAGTTCGACACGCGCGGCGTGACGTTCTCCGGAGTAAAACCGAAATAGCGGAAGGAACGCCCAAAGAGCCAGCTCCTGGACTAGCTTGAACGCGATCCAACCTGCCGGGTAGCGCGCATTCTCCCGTGGCCTGTCTCTCATCCCGTGCGTCAATTGACGATCCTACGCCGCGTTCCTATACTCGATCACATTCCCGGCGCTTAGACGGCCGCACGGCCAGAGGAGTCCTACAGACATGGAAGACGTGGTGATCGTCAGCGGCGTCCGGACGCCTATCGGCAAGTTCCAGGGCGCGTACTCCAACCTGTCGGCCTCCGACCTCGGCGCCATCGTCATCAAGGCGGCGGTCGAGCGCGCCGGGCTGAAGCCCGAGGTGGTCGACCACATCATTCTCGGCTGCGTCGGCCAGGCGGCCGAGGACGGCTACATCTCGCGGCACGCGGCGGTGAAGGCGGGGATGCCGATCGAGGCGCCGGCGCTGTCGGTCAACCGCATCTGCGGCAGCGGCCTCGAAGCGATCAACACGGCGGCGCGCTACATCCAGTGCGGCGACGCGACGGTCGTCGTGGCGGGCGGCACCGAGAACATGACGATGGCGCCGTACTACCTGCGGAACGCCCGCAGCGGCTACCGGATGGGGCCGGGCGCGCTCGAAGACGGCATCACGCACCTGCTGAGCGACCCCTTCAGCAAGAGCCACATGGGCATCACGGCCGAGAACCTGGCCGAGAAGTACGAGGTCTCGCGCGCGGTCCAGGACGAGATCGCCATGCGCTCGCAGGAGCGGGCGGCGGCGGCGATCGCGGCGGGCGGTTCGTGGACGAGATCGTGCCGGTCGAGGTGAAGCAGGGCAAGGAGACGGTGACGATCAGCCAGGACGAGCACCCGCGCCAGACGACGATGGAGGCGCTGGGGAAGCTGCGGCCGGCGTTCAAGCCGGACGGCATGGTGACGGCGGGCAACGCCAGCGGCATCAACGACGGCGCGGCGGCGGTCGTGATGATGACGGCGGCGAAGGCGAAGGAGCTGGGCGTGAAGCCGCGGCTGCGCCTCGTGGCGCGGGCGGAGGCGGGCGTCGAGCCGTCGCTGATGGGGAGCGGGCCGATCCCGGCGGTCCAGAAGGCGCTCGAGAAGGCGAAGCTGACGATCGACCAGATCGACCTGGTGGAGCTGAACGAGGCGTTCGCGTCGGTGGCGGGGGCGTGCAGCGCCGTGCTGCGGCTCGACCCGGACAAGGTGAACGTGAACGGCGGCGCCATCGCGCTGGGTCACCCGCTCGGCGCGACGGGCGCGATCCTGACGGTGAAGCTGATGCACGAGATGGAGCGCCGGGGCTCGCGGTACGGGCTCGTGAGCCTGTGCATCGGCGGCGGGCAGGGGATCGCGAGCATCTTCGAGCGGGTGTAGGCGGGCAGCCGCGATCGACCATAATCAACCATAAAGGAGGAGCGCCAGCGCGGCGCTCCTTCTGCGCGTGCGGCGCGGACGTCCGTTCGCTGGCGGGGAGGCGCGCGCTCCGGCGGGCGAGCGCGGCCTCGGGGCCAACGTGGCAGCCGAGGGCGGGCGCAGCGGGCTGCGCCCCTACGGCGGATCGGGGAGATCGCAGCCGGCAGCGAGACGCGCGGGACGGCGTGTTGGCTGCGGCGCGACATAAGCGCGCGCTGCGTGCGCGATCGCGCGACGCGAGGGCCGGTTCGGCGCCTTCATGGCGGCGGGCCGCGGCCGAAGATCTGTCCGTGGGCACGGCGGCAGCCCGGATCGGGCGGCCGGACAGGGGTGGGCCACCGCTTAACGAATCGCGGACGGTCAAACAACCCACATCGATCACGCGTAGTGGAGCGATCAGACGACCCATAGCTGCGTTCCGCACGCATCGGGGGCGGATCGCGTCACCGGCCGGTTAATTCTCGGGGAGAAATATGTCAAGTTGCAATTCCGCCTCTCCAGATTCAAATTCCACTCGCATATATGCACTCCTTGGGGTGGCCGGACCTGTAAACAGGGGCTCGCCCTACCCGGATCGGCCTTGATCTCGGGAGGCTCCGGGCTATAATGCGCCCGTTTTGGGCACCCGTTCCTGGTGGCACGGGACCTCGCCCGCGGACAAACAAGACTCATCGCGCGGGAGTCGGGGAGCGCCGGAAGGCGAACCTCTGTTCGTGGCGGGGACCAGACGGCGACATCAGGCTTGCGCGATTCAAAAGGAGGGACTGTCTGAGTACTCGAGGATTCGTCTCAGGCGCCAGGGCGACCATGATGGTCGTGGGCACCGCGGCGGCGGTAGGCCTGGCGCTCGTGAACGACCGAAGGCTCACGCCGGTCTTGGTCGAAGCTGCCCCACAACCCAAGCTCGCCTTCGCGCCGGCCACGGGCGCGATAGCCGAGCCCGATTCGAGCGCGCGGGACTTCCTGGTCCGCCGGCTCGGCATCGCGACCCTGATCGGGGTCGCCGTGCTCTTCTTCGTCGCAGCCGTCCCGGGTTTGACCGCGATGGCAAGCAACATGCGGTCTTCCAGCTCCATTGCACCTTCGTACGGCCCGCCGCTCGAGCTGCGGGCTGCCGCCGGTGTCAGCGGAAACTGGGAGCAGTCGTACAGCGTGGCCGCGCCTGACGCCCGGCAGATGGGTGCCGCCCTGATCGCCGGTGCGATCGAGCAGCACAACTGGGACGTCATGAAGGCGATGCGTATCATCGCGGACCAGCAGGCGGCGGCGGCCGGCGATGCAGCGGCTGCGGAGCGTATCCATGCGGCGGGCATTCCGTTCACGCTGAACCAGGCATCCGGCCTCGCGGCGGGGACGGTGCTGCGCGCTCGCATCACGATCTACGGCTGCAGCGGCCCGGGCGGCGGGTTCTGCAACCACATGTCGGCCGGCGGCGTGCCGTTCGAGGGCGCTGCGGCGTGCAGCTCGAACCTCCCGTTCGGCACGAAGCTCACGATCGACGGCGACCCGAGCGGTCGCACGTACGAGTGTCTCGACCGGGGCGCGCTGGCCCCGACCTGGATCGACGTGTACTTCGACAACACGTCGGATGGCATCGCCTGGCAGAGTACGCTCGGGGCGACGCTGACGGATATCCACATCGTCAACTGACGGTTGCATCGCACGTAAGGCAAAGCAAGGGGCCGGACACAGACGTCCGGCCTCTTGCTTTGCGGCCGACCTCACGCCCGGCGGAGAATGGTAGTCGCGCGAGCGCTATCCTGCGCCATGCCTCCGCCGAAGAAGAAGCCCGCGGTCAGACGTACGAAGCCGCACGCCAACGTGGCGCGCGTCCCGGAGATCGTCGCGCGTCTCGACGAGGCGTACGGCATCCCGGAGTGGCGCCCGCACCACGATCCGCTCTCAGAGCTGGTGCTGACGATCCTGTCGCAGAACACGTCGGACGCGAACTCCGGCCGCGCCTTCGTGCGCCTGCTCGAAGCCTTTCCGACGTGGGAGGCCGTCATGGACGCGCCGCTGCCGGAACTGATCGCGGCGATCCAGCCGGGCGGCCTCGCGCCGACGAAGGCGCCGCGGATCCAGGCCGTCCTGCGCGAGATCCAGGAGCGGCGGGGCGGCTTCGACCTCGCGTTCCTCGCCGACGTGCCGCTCGACGAAGCGCGGGCGTGGCTCGGCAGCCTGCACGGCGTCGGTCCGAAGACCGTCGCGTGCGTGCTGCTCTTCGCGCTCGGCCGCCCCGCCATGCCCGTCGACACGCACGTCTTTCGCGTCGCCGGGCGCCTCGGCCTGATCCCGCAGCGCGCCGGCAACGCAGCGATGACGGCCGAGAAGGCGCACGCGCTCCTCGAGGCCGCAGTGGCGCCGGAGGACTACTACGCGTTCCACATCGGCCTCATCAAGCACGGCCGCCGCACCTGCACGGCGCAGCGCCCGCGGTGCGAGGCCTGCGTGCTGCACGATCTGTGCCCGAGCGCCGGGAAGTTCGGGGCGCAGGACGTACGAAAGCCCAAGGGCGGTTAACCCTTTCGCGTTGGCGGGTGTTTACCAAGCATGCGTATTGTCCGCCTGTGCTTGATGGTGCTCGCGCTCGTCGTTGGCGCGAGCGCGTCTGCGTCGCACGCCGACGACGGCGGCTGGACGAAGATCTACGACCATCCGGCCGGCCCGGCGACGGCGATCGAGATGTTCGACGACGACTACGGTCTCGCGAAGATCGGCAGCGTCGTCGAGCAGACCACCGACGGCGGGCTGACGTGGACGGCGACGGATAAGGCGGAGATCGGCGGCGGGCCGCACGAAACTGAGCGTTGGGTCACGTCATTTAGCCAGGAACCACAAGGCTATGCGCCGCACGGTCCGAGTTCCCTGCGCCATACAATCGACGGCGGTGCCACGTGGCAGTCGGTTGACGTACCCGGGTACGGCATATTCCTCGGCTCTTGGTTCGTCGGGGCGGACGGCTGGGTGCTCGCTACGCAGTGCTTCCCTGACGATCCGACGGACCCTGCGGCAGTGGATCCACCTGCGTGCATCGACGAGCGGGCGCTGCTGCACACGGCGGATGACGGCCAGACGTGGAGCGCACTGCCCGAGCCGGAGGATCGCGTCGAACCGGTGATCGCGCGCGTCGACGAACTGGTCGCCTATCGGTTGGGGCGCCTGGGTTGCCGGGACGGGACGATGTACAGCCGCGGATGCTCGCTCGCCAGGATCTACAGGACTACGGACGGCGGGCAGACCTGGTCGGACGTGTCGGCCGACGTCGCACCAGCTTTGGGTTCCCGGGAACTTCGCTTCACGTCGCCGCTTGATGGCTGGGTCGGGGTTGGCGAGGGAGGATCCGACATACCGCTCGCCTATCGGAGCCGCCTCGCACATACGCGCGACGGCGGGCAGAGCTGGACGTACGTGGAGTATCCCGGCCTTCGGTCCGGCGTCTTCGACGTCACATCCACGCACGTGGTGACGACCGCGAACTCACAGGGGATCGTCCGCTACGACATCGCGGATGGAACGTGGCAACAGGCGGTGACGGACGCGCGGCCGGCGCTGGAGAGCATCACGTTCGTGACGCGAGAGCGAGGTTACGCGGTTGCCGATAGTGGCGACGGCCACGGCACGAGGACTCCGTGGGTGACGGACGACGGGGGCGTTTCGTGGGAGCCCTTGGCTACGCCGGGGCGTCTGAGCGTGACGAGCCTGGGGCCGGATGTTTGGTGGGCCACGGGTGATCGACCACTGTATCGAAGCACGGATCGCGGGCTGTCTTGGCAGGAGATCCCGCTTCCGCTCGAAGCCGATCCGAGGAGAGGATTCAGCGTGCAGGCGTCGGTGGGCGACCGGATCTGGCTTGTCGCGGGCGTTTGGCTCTGGCGATCGGAGGACGCGGGCGCGACATGGCGTGGCATCGACATCGAGCCGAATCCGGCGTACCACTACATCGACGCGGACCACGCGTGGACGGCGGCGTGCTGGCCGGCCGACTGTCGCAGCGAGATCCGCATGACATCGGACGGCGGGGATACGTGGGAGACGCGCGCGATTCCGGAACGCGTGTCTGTTCAGGGCTTTACGACGCCGCTCGAGGGTTTTGGTTGGGCGAGGGATCCGGCGGGCGGCAGGGGTAGCCGCACCGTCACGCACGACGGCGGCATCACCTGGCAGGATGAGCCGGCCGCGGCGTCACCAGAGGGCGGCCAAATCTTCGGCGACATCCCTGTTGACGATGAGCGCGCGTTTCGCGTGACATACGATGTCGTCGCTCCGCTCCAGCTGCACATCCTTGCGACGCAGGATGGTGGTGCGCATTGGGTGAATGAGCTGGACATCGAAGGGGGCGTTGGCGTACCGCGCACGCTCGTCGCTCACGGGCGGATCTGGCTCATCTTCACAGCTCTCAGCGCCGGGCTGGACATACCGGGCCCGGCGAACCACGTCGTCATCTATCGCAAGGACCTCGATCCGGCTCCGGCTCCGGCCGCCGCTCGGTCGTGGACGCGCCAGGCCATCGCAAGCCGCTCGTGGTCGCGCTACTCGCCGGCGTCGCGCTGGCGGGTGCTCTGGCGGCGACGGGCATCGTGAGGCGAACGTTCCGCTAAGCCGCCCGATCCGCGACGTGCGCCGTGACATCGCTCGTCTTGACCGGCGGCTCCGGCATGTCATGATGTTGACTAAGTTGATTGACTTTAAAATTCCGCGCGTACGGGCGCGCGGGCGGAGGTGCGCCATGGTCGCTCAGCACACTCGCTCTGAGTTCGCCGTCGACAAGACGGACGACCCGGTGGTCAAGGCCGAGATCGATAACTTCGAGAAGCAAGCGCTCGCGTGGCGTGCGGGCGGCGGGCTCGGCGATGACTTCCGGCCGTTCCGGCTACAGCACGGCACCTACGGTCAGCGCCAGGCCGATCGCCAGATGATGCGCATCAAGGTGCCGCACGGGACGCTGACGCCCGATCAGCTCCACGCCATCGCCGACGTGACGGAGTGGTACGCGCCGCGCAAACTCGGCCACGTCACCACGCGCCAGGCGATCCAGATCCACTTCGTGATGCTCGAGGACACGCCGAAGGTCATGCGGCGCCTCGCGGAAGTCGGCATCACGACGCGCGAAGCTTGCGGTCACACCGTCCGCAACATCACGGCCGACCCGCTGACGGGCATCGCGGACGACTGCGTGTTCGACGTGACGCCGTACGCGGAGGCGGCGCTGCGCTACTTCCTGCGCAACACGGTCAACCAGAAGCTGCCGCGCAAGTTCAAGATCACGTACTCGGCGAGCGAGGCCGACCGCGGCATGATCCCGATCCACGACATCGGACTGATGGCCGTGGAGAAGGAGGGGGTACAGGGCTTCCGCGTCAGCGTCGGCGGCGGCCTGGGCGCCGCGCCACGCGTCGCCGAGGTGCTCGTGGACTTCATCCCCGTGCAGGAACAGCTCCGCACCATCGAGGCCGTGATCCGCGTGTGGGACCGTCTCGGCGAGCGCCGCAACAAGAACAAAGCGCGCATCAAGTTCCTTATCGCGAAGCTCGGCATCGACGAGTTCCGCCGCCTCTACGAAGCGGAGCTTGCGACGCTGCCGCCGGCGAACGCCGGGCAGTACCGCGAGCCGGACTTCACGCTGCTCGAAGAAGCGCCGGCGGGGGGCTCGCACGCGTCGCGCAACGGCGGCCCGGCGAAGCAGCGCGAGGGCTTCGAGGTCTGGCGCCGCACGAACGCGCTGAAGCAGGCGCAGCCGGGCTACTACACGGCGCACGTGCTGCTGCCGATCGGCGACGTCACGGCGGACCAGATGCACGCCCTCGCCGAGATCGCGCGCAAGTACGCGGGCGGCCACATCCGCACGGCCGCCACGCAGAACTTCGTCCTGCGCTGGGTGCACGAGGACGACCTGGCGGCGGTGCACGGCGAACTCGTGGACATCGGCCTCGCCGAGGACCACGTGATGACGATCTCCGACGTGATGACCTGCCCCGGCGCGGACACCTGCGCGATCGGCGTCACGTCGTCGAAGGGGCTCGGCACGGAGCTGCGGTCGCGCATCATGGCGGGGAACGGCACGTATCACAACGACCCACTGTTGAATGAGATCAAGATCAAGGTGAGCGGCTGCCCGAACTCGTGCGGCCAGCACCACGTGGCGGACATCGGCTTCTACGGCATGGCGATCCGCAGCGGCGAGCGCCAGATACCGGCGTTCCAGCTGTTGCTCGGCGGCAACGCACAGGGCCAGGGCAAGCTCGCGAAGCTGACGATGAAGATCCCGGCGCGCTACATCCCCGACGCGGTCGAGAAGCTGCTCGGCACGTACGTCGCGGAGCGCAACGACGGCGAGAAGTTCGGCGCCTGGGCCGGCCGCGCCGGTACGCCGCGCGTACAGGAGCTGCTCGCCGATTACCGCATCGTGCCGGAGTTCACCAAAGACCCGATGGCCTACGTCGACTGGGGCCAGAGCAAGCTCTTCACGCTGGACGATATGGGCGAAGGCGAGTGCGCCGTGTGACCGGGGGAAACAGGGATTAGACGAATTTCATGGATGGGATGACGGGGAACCGCAGATTACGCAGATTTCGCAGATTGGGGTTAGTTGGGGGCGAGGCGACGACGCGGACCGAAAGCCTGCGCCACGGAATGGCAGACGTAGATGACACTGGAAGCGGTTGAGCAACCGTCAGCGGCAACCCTCGCGGCGGCATCGGCCGCGCTCGAGAGGAGGACGCCGCAGGAGATCCTGCGTTGGGCTGTGCGGGAGTATCAGCCGGGCCTGACGCTGGCGTGCAGTTTCGGCGGGCCGTCGGGCATGGTGCTGCTGGACATGATGGCGGGGATCGACCGCACGGTCGAAGTCTTCTATCTCGACACGGCGTTCCTGTTCCCGGAGACGTACAAGCTGCGCGACATCGCCGCCGCGAAGTACGGCGTTCAGCCGATCGGCTACGTGTCGCTGCTGACGCCGTCGCAGCAGGCCGAGAAGTACGGCGATGCGCTCTGGTGGCGCGACCCGGACGCCTGCTGCGCTATCCGCAAGGTCGAGCCGAACGAGCGCGCCCTCGCCGGCAAGCGCGCCTGGATCAGCGGTATCCGCCGCGACCAGACGAAGCAGCGTGCGGGCATGGACATCGTCGAATGGGACGACAAATTCGGGCTTGTGAAGATCAACCCGCTGGCGAACTGGACCGAGTCGCAGGTGTGGAAGTACATCCTGGACAACGGCGTGCCGTACAACGAGCTGCACGACCGGAACTACCCGAGCATCGGCTGCACGCATTGCACGAAGGCCGTGACGCCGGGCGAAGACCCGCGCAGCGGCCGCTGGCAGGGCTTTGACAAGACGGAGTGCGGGCTCCATGTGCCCGAGGGTCAGACGAACGAGCACGACTTCGGCCCGGAAGGCCGCGAGGCGCTCGCGCAGTCGTAGAGCTGGCGATACGGTGTGACGGGCAGGCTCGGCCTGCCCGCGTGCGACAAGCATGGGTCGAAGATGAGACGGGCATGGAACGCCGTGCCCGTTTGTTGTGGCGAGCGGCAACGGATCACTAGAGGCGCAGCACGCTGCGGCAAAGAGGTTGGAGGGACAGAAGTCTTGGAGCAACAGGGATTCACAGTCTGGTTTACGGGGCTCTCCGGCGCCGGCAAGACGACCATCGCCGACGCGATCGAGCCGCTGCTGCGCGAGCGCGGCATCACCAAGCTCGAGAAGCTCGACGGCGACGTCGTGCGCACGCACCTGAGCAAGGGCCTCGGCTTCAGCAAGGAGGACCGCGACACGAACATCCGCCGCATCGGCTGGGTGGCGGAGGTGCTGACGCGTAACGGCGTCTGTGTGCTGGCGTCGGCGATCTCGCCGTACCGCGAGATCCGGGACGAGGTGCGCGCGAACATCGGCAGCTTCGTCGAGGTTCACGTCCACTGCTCGCTCGAAGAGCTGACGCGCCGCGACGTGAAGGGCCTCTACGAGAAGGCGATCAGGGGCGAGATCAAGAACTTCACCGGCGTCAGCGACCCGTACGAGGAGCCGCTGAATGCGGACGTCGTCGTGGACTCCGAGAAGGAAGAGCTGGGCGAGAGCGTCGCGAAGGTGATGGCGAAGCTCGAAGCGCTCGGCTACGTCCCGGCGGCGGTGAGGCGTAGAAGCGGGAGACGGGAAGCGAGAGGCGAGATCGCGTTCATGACGCGATGACGGCGTGGGCTGCGCTGTCCAGGGGATCGGCCTGCCCCTACGTGATGAGATAGCACGAGGATCGAGGGGCGCGGCGTCGCCGCGCACGGAAGGACACAAGACCCATGGCAGACGGAACAGAGCACGGCCTGATCGCACCGCACGGTGGCAGTCTGAACCCGCGCCAGGTGCACGGCGACGAGGCGGCGGCGCTGGCCGAGCAGGCGCAGGAGCTGCCGAAGCGGCGGCTGAACTCGCGCGAGCTGTCCGACCTGGAGCTGCTCGCGAACGGCGGCTTCAGCCCGATCGACGGCTTCATGACGTCGGCGCAGTACAAGAGCGTCGTCGACACGATGCACCTGCCGGGCGGCCTGCCGTGGTCGATCCCGATCACGCTCAGCGTGTCGAAAGAACAGGCGAAGCGCTTCCAGGGCGACATCGCGCTCACCGACGACGCGGGCACGCCGCTCGCGATCATGACCGTCGAGGAGGACTTCGACTACGACAAGGCGCACGAGGCGCAGTCGGTCTACCGCACGACGGAGGACAAGCACCCGGGCGTCGCCGCGGTCTACGCGCAGGACGACATCCTCATCGGCGGGCCGGTGCAGATCTTCCGCCGCCCGGAGAATCCCACGTTCCCGGAGTACCGCCTCGACCCGGCGCAGACGCGCGCCGCCTTCGTCGAGCGGAAGTGGAAGCGCGTCGTCGGCTTCCAGACGCGCAACCCCGTCCACCGCGCGCACGAGTACATCCAGAAGGCGGCGCTGGAGATCACCGACGGCCTGCTGCTCCACCCGCTCGTCGGCGACACGAAGTCCGACGACATCCCCGCCGAAGTGCGGATGCAGTGCTACACGGTCCTGCTCGAGAACTACTACCCGAAGGACCGCGTGCTGCTCTCCGTGCTGCCGGCCGCGATGCGCTACGCCGGCCCGCGCGAGGCGATCTTCCACGCGATCATGCGGAAGAACTACGGCTGCTCGCACTTCATCGTCGGCCGCGACCACGCGGGCGTCGGCACCTACTACGGTACGTACGACGCTCAGCGGATCTTCGACGAGTTCGACGCGCAGGCGCTCGGCATCACGCCGCTCTTCTTCGAGCACACGTTCTTCTGCAAGCGCTGCGAGGGCATGGCATCGAGCAAGACCTGCCCGCACGGCCCCGACGACCGCATCTCGCTCAGCGGCACGCAGGTGCGGGAGTTCCTGACGCAGGGCATCGAGCCACCGCACGAGTTCTCGCGGCCCGAGGTCGCGCGCGTGCTGATCGCCGCGGAGAGGGCGAAGGCCAGCGTGTGAGCGAGCACGTGCGGGAACGGGCGTTGCCGTTTTCGGCGGGCGAAGAGCACGAGCTTGTCATCGCCGTCCCGCACGTCACGAAACTCGTGCTGAGCTACCGCCTGCTGAAGCGGATCGCGTCGATCGTGGTAGCGCTCGGCCTCTTCGTCTTCTCGCTGCAGCTGATGAAGCGCGGGGCGACGGGCCTCACGCCGATCCTCGACTTCCTCAGCGTCCACAGCGCCGTGAACTACCTGGGCTTCGGCTGGATCAACGCCTACCTGCTCGCAGCGGTTCGCCCGTTGCGTCCGTCGCGCTCTCGCTCTTCAGCAAGGACGTGCTCAGCGACACGGAGACGTACTTCATGATCAGCGGCTGGCGGCTCGGCGCGTCGTTCATCGTGCTCTTCGTCGGTTTCATGTACTACGTCCGCGGCCGCCGCGAGCCCGACGGGCTGTACATCGGCGTGGTCGCGCTGCTGACGACGTGGATCGTGTACGCCGCGGGCATCCCGCTCGGCTACGTGCTGCTGAAGAGCGGGTGGTTCGACAGCGTGCGCTTCGGTTCGCCCGGCCTGATCAAGGTCGTCAACGAGATCTACAAGCCCGATGGTCACTTCTTCGACAGCTTCCTGCCGCTGCTCGGCCTGTTTGCCGTCGGCGTCGCGGCAGTCTCGCTGCTCGCTGCAGCTCTTCGATCGCCGTGCTGCCGATCCTCGAATCGACCGACGCCGCGGTTCGAGCGTATCGTCGAGTTGCTGCACCAGAAGTTACACGATGTTCATCTTCGGCATCGTCGTCACGGTCCTGACGGTGTCGTGTCGCGTCTCGCTGACGATCCTGGTGCCGCTGTCGCTGAAGGGCTATCGTCAGGCGCGAACAACATCATCCCGTACGTCATGGGCGCACAGATCGCGACGTCGTCGATACGCTCTTCGTGCGCTGCTGCTCGACGCGCCGCGCGCCTTCACGATCGTCTTCAGCGAGATGGTCGCCGGCTCGCCGTGTCGCTGATCGATCCTCGTCCTGTTCTACGACCCGTTCACGCGGCTCATCCTGCTGTCGCCACAAGGCGACGAGCAACCGTCGCGGCTTCGCGATCTTTCTGGGGGCGCTGTTCGTCGTGCCGGCCGTGCTGCTGCTGGTCTGAGCTGCGCCGCTTCGGCAAGTGGGAATCGCACGATTGCTGACGTGTGGGCGCGGGGCGTATGATGAGCGCGATGACTATCGACCATGCCGCGACAGAAATCACCGAAGAAGAACTGGCGCTCGAGTACGCGCTCTACGAGGCGAACTCCTCGAGCGGTGGCCGGATCACTGGTTCGGGATCGTGAAGGGCGAGTTGATTCACGCGGCCGCAGTTCGACGATGTGATGCAATGCAGTGCGGTCCAGAGGCTACGGGCCGGGCAGCGTCTTCGTCAGCGGAGTCACCGGGCCCGTCCGCCGTACCGATCCTTCGTTGATTCCGCGGCTTCTTCGTCGCGCGGAGCCCTTGACGTGGCGACCGCGCGATTGTTACGATCCCGAGGCGCACGGATATCGACGACCGCATCGCTCGACGTGCTGATAGACACTGGAGCCGAAATCAGTGTGTTCAGGCGCTCCATGTTGCGATGCGCTCGGAGCTGGACCCGGACCGAGATTCGCGGATCGACCCCGCGAGATCAGGCGTCGGAGTCGGCGGGATAGCAGGCGTACGTCCGGGTCCGAGCGCATCTCGGCTTCCCGAAGACGGTGAGAGACGCGGGCGAAGCCGCCTCGACGTTTTCGTGCGCGTGGCCTTATCCGACGACCACGCTGCCGCTCCCTTCGCTGCTTGGAATGGACCTGCTCAGCGGGTTCCGTCTGCTGGTCTCCGCGCGGGAAGACCGTGTTGAGATGGATCGGCTGTTCGTAAGGGCGCGGGGCGTGCTCCTTGCGCCCCGGCGACGCCCCTCGCTACAATTGTTGATGTAATCGCTTAACTTTGCAGACTTACCGCCGGATGGATACGAATGCGCATCTCCACGAAGGGTGATTACGGCGTCCGCGCCCTCATCGAGCTGTCCCACCACTACGGGCAGGGCAAGCCGATGCAGAGCGCCGAGATCGCCGCGCGCCAGCACATCCCGGAGCCCTATCTGGACCAGCTCCTGACGACGCTCCGCAAAGCCGGCTTCATCCGCAGCGTCCGCGGCCCGCAGGGCGGGCACGCGCTGGTCCGCCCGCCGGAGGAGATCCGCCTCAGCGACGTGATCCACTCGCTCGAGGGCTCTCTTTCTCCCGTCTCGCACCTGCACGACGAGGGCTACCAGTGCCGCGCCGCGCACGAAGTCTGGCACACGGTCGAGGAGGCCACGCAGAAGATCCTCGACGGCGTCACGATCGGCGACCTCGCATCGCGCGAGTTGGAGTACGAGAGGATCGGTGCCCGCTATGTCATCTAGCGCTACGGGCGTGCGGCCGCTCATCGCCGACAGCGTCCTCGACCTCATCGGCGATACGCCGCTGGTGCGGCTGTCGCACGTCACGCCGGAGGGCTCGGCCGAGGTGCTGGGCAAGATGGAGTCGCTGAACCCGGCGGGCAGCGTGAAGGATCGCATCGCGCTGGCGATGATCGAGGCGGCCGAAGAGCAGGGGCTGATCAAGCCCGGCGACACGATCGTGGAGCCGACGTCCGGCAATACCGGCATCGGCCTGGCGATGGTCTGCGCGGTCAAGGGCTACAAGCTGATCCTGACGATGCCGGAGGACATGAGCGTCGAGCGCCGGCGCCTGCTCACGCGGTACGGCGCGCAGCTGGTGCTGACGCCGGCCATCGAAGGCATGACGGGCGCCGTGTATGCGGCGCAGGAGCGCGTCGACAAGAACAAGTCGTTCTTCATGCCGCAGCAGTTCAACAACGCCGCCAACCCCGATGTGCATCGCCGCACGACGGCGCGTGAGATCCTCGCCGCGACCGGGGGCCGCATCGACGCGTTTGTCGCCGGCGTCGGCACCGGGGGCACGATCACCGGCGTCGGCGAGGTGTTGAAGAAGGAGCATCCGGACGTGCTGGTCGTCGCGGTCGAGCCGGCGAAATCGCCCGTGCTGGCAGGCGGCAAGGCGGGCATTCACGGCATCCAGGGCATCGGCGCGAGCTTCGTGCCCGGCGTCCTGAACCGCGAGGTGTACGACGATCTGATCGCTGTGAGGGACGAGGACGCCTTCGCGATGACCGGCCGCCTGACGCGCGAAGAAGGCCTGCTCGTCGGCATCAGCGCCGGCGCGAACGTCTGGGCGTCGCTCCAGGTGGCGAAGACGCTGGGCGCCGGCAAGCGCGTCGTGACGATGTTGTGCGATACCGGCGAGCGCTACCTGAGTGTCAATTTGTGAGTGGACGTAGAACCTAGAACCTAGAACTTAGAACCTGGAACCTAATAGCCTGGAACCTAATAACTGGAAACCAGAACCTGGAATTGAGAACTTGTCTGACGAGGAACGACATGGACCACGGACATCTGCACGTCGATAGAGCAACCGGCGTGATCGACCCTGCGTCGCGCGACGCGTTTCCCATCGAGAACCCGGGCGGAGGCGTTATGGCTATCTCCGTTTACATCCCGACGCCGTTCCGGAAGCTGACCGGCAACCGGCAGCATGTCGAGGCCGAAGGCAAAGACGTCGGCGAAGTGCTCGCCAACGTCGACAAGCAGTTTCCGGGCTTCCATCACCTCGTCTTCGGCAGCGGCAGCGAGGTGCCCGCGCACATCAACATCTACGTCAACAAGCAGGAGATCTCGTCGCTGAACGGCATCAAGACGGCGCTGAAGGACGGCGACGAGGTGGCCGTGATCCCCGCGATGGCCGGCGGATCGGGCGACGAACCACGGCGCCGCATCGGCGCGCTTACCGGCGAGCAGGTGGAACGCTACTCGCGCCACATCATCATGCCGCAGGTCGGGCCATCCGGTCAGCGCAAGATCATGGAGTCGAGCGTGCTGATCATCGGCGCGGGCGGTCTCGGCTCGCCGATCGCGGTGTACCTCGCGCTCGCGGGCATCGGCAAGATCGGCATCGTCGACTTCGACACGGTCGACATCAGCAACCTGCAGCGGCAGATCCTCCACCAGAACGCCGACATCGGCAAGCTGAAGGCGCATCTCGGCGAAAGAGACGATCAACGCCTACAACCCGGACGTCGAAGTCGTCACGCATGGCGTGCCGATCACGTCGGACAACTCGATGGAGATCATCGCCCAGTACGACTACATCATCAACGGCGCCGACAACTTCGCCGCGCGCTACCTGGTGAACGACACCTGCCACTTCCTCAAGAAGCCGCTCATCGACGGCTCGATCCTGCTGTTCGACGGCCAGGTGACGGTGTACCTGCCCGGCCAGGGGTGCTATCGCTGCCTGTACCCGGCGCCGCCGCCGCCCGGCATGGTGCCGAGCTGCGCCGAGGCCGGCGTGCTGGGCGCGTTGTGCGGCACCGTCGGCACGATCCAGGCGACGGAAGTGCTGAAGCTGATCCTCGGCGTGGGCGACTCGCTGCACGGCCGGCTCCTGCTGTACGACGCGCTGGCGATGGAGTTCCGGCAGGTGCGCATTCGCCGCGATCCTAACTGCGTGCTCTGCGGCGATAATCCGACGGTCACCGAATTGATCGATTACGACGCATGGTGCGGTGGTGCGTTCGGCCACACGAACGAAGAAGAGCAGAAGGCCGCGGACGCCGCGAAAGCCATCCGCGAACAGGCGAAGCCGTCGAAGGCGATGGCCGCCAGGTCGCGGAAGCCGGCCGCCAAGAAGGGCTCAGCGGTCCGCAAGCCGGCGAAGAAGAAGCGGATCTGAGGGACGTCGCGCCAACCGGGTGCCGATCGGCAAGCAAAAGGAACAGAACATGGCCGTAGACGTGAAAGTGACATCGGTGCTGCAGAAGATCACCGGCGCCAAGGTGGTGAAGGGCGAAGGAGCCACCGTCGCCGATCTGCTGGCGGACCTCGATGGCAAGTACCCCGGGTTCAAGAACCAGATCATGCAGGAGGGCTCGCTGCACCGCTTCGTCAACATCTACCTGAACGACGAGGACATCCGGTATCTCGATCAACTCAACACGCGCCTGAAAGACGGCGATACGATCTCGATCCTGCCCGCCCTCGCGGGCGGGAGTTAACAGTTGACATGACAGTTCACGGTGAGGACTGTACCGTCTACGTGAACCGACTGAACTGCGAACTGTGAACTGACATGCTCTACCACAACCTGATCGAAGCCATAGGCAACACGCCGCTTGTCGAGATGCCGCGCATGTCGCCGAAGCCGTCGGTCAGGCTCTACGCCAAGCTCGAGGGCCAGAACCCCAGCGGCAGCGTCAAGGACCGCATCGCCAAGTACATGATCGAAGAGGCGGAGCGCACCGGCGTCCTGACGAAGGATCGCATCGTCCTCGAGCCGACGTCCGGCAACACGGGGATCTCGCTGGCGATGATCTGTCGCATCAAGGGCTACCGGCTGAAGGTGGTGATCCCCGAGAGCGTCAGCGCCGAGCGCACCGAGCTGCTCACCGCGTTCGGCGCCGAGATCGTCTATTCCGACGGCGCGCGCGGCACCAACGGCTCGATCGAGGTGGCGAACCAGATCGCCGCCGAGGACCCGACGTACTACATGCCGTACCAGTACGGCAACGAGATGAACCCGCGCGCGCACTACGAGACCACCGGCCCCGAGATCCTGCGCGACCTGCCGGAGATCGACATCTTCGTCGCCGGCATGGGCACCGGCGGCACGCTCACGGGCACCGGCCGCTACCTCAAGGAGAAGAAGCCCGGCGTCAAGGTCGTCGCCGCCGTGCCGCACCCCGGCGACCTCGTGCAGGGCCTGCGCAGCCTGGAAGAGGGCTTCATCCCGCCGGTGCTCGACGAGTCGATCCTCGACGGCAAGATCGTCGTCGATTCGCACACGTCGTTCGCGTCGTCGAAGGAACTGACGCAGAAAGAAGGCATCTTCGCGGGCATCTCCGCGGGCGCCGTCGTCAAGACGGCCCAGCGCGTCGCCGAGCGCCTGGACGCCGGCAGCATCGTCTGCCTCTTCGCCGACGGCGGCTGGAAGTACCTCAGCACCCAGCTCTGGACGACCGATTACGAGAATCTGCCAGCCGATATCGAAGACAAGATCTGGTGGTAAACGGCCCCTTTGAATCCGCGCAGGACCGATAATCGGTCCATCTGCAAATCATCTGCAAATCAGGCGCCGAAAACCAGCGGCCTTCGTGGCCGCGTCTTCTTGCATGGCGGGGATGGCGTGGGAGTAGGTGTCGAGCGTGATCGACACCGAGGAGTGGCCGAGACGGTGGCCGCGCCCGCCGGCTTGATGACGGCTTCCCCGAGTGGCGCCTGGCAGGGCTACTCGTCGAGGTTGGCGTTGCCACCTAACTTGAGCCGAGGGACCGTGAAGTTGAGGATCCCCGCGGTCGAGGCGACAGCGCTCTGCGAAGGCCAGGTCGAGCGAGAAGCAGCAGTCTTCGCAGCGCAGCCCTTCCGCTCAGCGTCGCCGCTGCTCGTCGACGACCCGACGCTGTTCCTCCCCGGCGTGCACGCCTGACCTCTCGGCGGGGCCATCGTGTTGACTCTATCGTCCTATAGTTATATAGTTCGGCCATGTCAGACTTGCTTCCTCCCGCGCTCATCGAACACGTCGCCGAGCGTTTCCGCGTGCTGGGCGACGCCACACGGCTCTCCATCCTGCGCCTCCTTCGCGAGCAGGGCGAGCTCAACGTCGGCGAAATCTGCGACGCTCTTGAGAGCAGCAGCCAGGCCAATATCAGCAAGCACCTGCGCACGCTCTCTGTGGCCGGCATTGTCGCACGCCGCCGGGAGGGTACGGCAGCGTATTACAAGATTACGGACCCCAGTATCACCAAGCTCTGTGACGTCGTCTGCGGTCGCCTGATGCTCCAGGCGAAGGAAGACGCCCGGACCTTCGCCATCGTCTGAGTCCCGGACGGCCAGTGGCTGTACTCTGTCCGCCCAGATTATCGCTCTATAGTTAAGGAGTTATGCATGGTGCGCTCTTCTGCCCCTTTGGCCAGCCTCGGTCGCGCCGCACACGGTCACAGGTTCGCTGTCATCATTGGCTGGGCGATCCTCGCCGTCAGCCTCGGCTTCTTTGCGCCGCGCCTCGAGAGCGCTCTCTCCGGCGCTATGTGGCAAGTTAACGGCAGTGATTCACTGGCGGCTCGCCAGGTGATCGAGCGCGAGTTCGGTGGCTTCTCTTCGCAGTCCGCGGTCGCGGTCATGCACAGCGACGGTCTTGCGGCAAGCGATCCGCGGTTCCAGGCGAAGGTGGCCCTGGCTACCGGCGTCTTCGCGGCAGAGCCCGCGCTTTCACCCGCCGCACCACCGCAGGTCAGTGAGGATGGCCACACCGTGATGCTGCAGGCCGGCTCGCTCGTCGACCCGACCGAATCGGTGCGCGCCGCGGAACGCGTGTCCGGCTCGATCAACAAACTCAGCGATGGCAACGTTACAGTTGCGCTCACCGGTTCGCCCGCCTTCTGGGCCGACTTCAACGCGGTCAACCGAGACGGCATGATGAAAGCGGAGTTCATCACCTGGCCGGTGACCGCCATTATCCTCGTTCTGGCCTTCGGAACGCTCGCCGCCGCCGGGCTACCGCTCATTCTGACGGGCGCAGGCCTCGTCAGCTCGATGGGCATCCTCTACGGAATCACGCAGTACACCGACCTTTCGATCTGGACGCTGAACTTCGCGATGATGTTCGCCCTGGCGCTGGGTATCGACTATGCGCTGTTCATCGTCAGCCGCTTTCGCGGCGCCCTCCATGCGGCGCCGGACGACGTAGAGGGAGCTATCGGCGTCACGATGGATACGGCGGGCAAGGCAGTGCTGTTCAGCGGCGTCACGGTGCTGATCAGTCTCTCGGCTGTGCTGCTTGTCCCGATCCCGGCCTTCCGATCGATGGCCGCCGGCATGATGCTGTCGGTGAGTTTTGTCCTACTCGCCGCCCTGACTTTGCTGCCGGCGCTCTTGGGTCCCGGCATCAACCGTTTCGCCCTGCCGTGGCACAAGGCCGGTGAGCATCGCAGCCCCTGGTGGGCACGCTTCTCACAGCGGATCGAGAAGCGCGCCGCTCTGTTTGCCGTAGCAGCCACGGCGTTCTTGCTGCTGCTCGCGTCGCCGCTGCTCGGCTTGAAAACGGGCATGCCCAGCATCAGCGTCCTGCCAAGAGACCGCCAGGCGCGCGTCGGATATGACCTGCTCGCATCGGCCTTTGGCCCCGGCGGCCCAGGGCCTCTACAGATCGTCGTCCCATCCGGCACGAATGCACCGGACGTGTCACAGACGGTGGCGGCCACCCGCGGCATCGCCGCCGTCTTCCCGGCGCAGACGGCCGCCGACGGTGCGACGCTTATCACGGCCATCGCCACGACAGACCCGTCGAGCAAGGCGTCGAGCGAACTCGTCGGCTCACTACGAGCGGAGTTGCCGTCCGGCGTCCTTGTTGGGGGCCCGGTAGCCGAGAATCATGACCTCGACCAGATGCTTCGGTCGCGTGCACCAATCGTGATCGGTGTGGTCCTGCTGCTCGGGTTCGTGCTGTTGCTCTTTGCCTTGCAGGCCGTGTTTATCGCCTTCGCTGGCGTGCTCTTCAACTTGCTCTCCGTTGGTGCCGCGTTCGGTGTCGGAGCCCTGGCTTTCCAGCACGGGTGGGCGGCTGGACCGATGGGCTTCGAGAGCCAGGGCTACCTGACATCCTGGGCGCCGCTCTTCTTCTTCGCGCTGGTCTTCGCAATCTCGATGGACTACACGGTCTTCCTGCTGGCGTCTGCCCGCGAGCATTTCGAACGGTCGAACGACGCAAGCGAGGCGGTCGAGGGTGCACTCGCCCACACCGGGCGGCCGATCGTCGCCGCGGCGGGCGTCATGGTGGCGGTGTTCTTCACCTTCGCCATCGCGGGCACGCTGCCCATGAAGGAGATGGGGCTGATCCTCGGCACGGCGGTGCTGCTGGATGCCTTCCTGGTCCGCCTGGTCCTGGTGCCAGCCGTCCTGCACATCGTCGGCCCCAAGGCCTGGTGGCTGCCGCGCTTCGTTGATCGCGTACTGCCGGACATCCGCTTCGCTCATTGAGAAACAGGAGAATTCAGATGACTTCCCAACCAACCATCGATGAAAGCAGTGCCTTCGCGCGTGTTATGGCCTCCGGTTATGGACGCCTGATCAGACTAGGTCTTGGGATCGCGGTCGTTGCGGGCGGACTCACCGTCGTTCCACGACCAGCAGGGTTGGCGATAGCGGCTCTTGGACTCATACCCATCGCCGCCGGGGTATTCAACCTTTGCCCCGTCGCGCCGCTCTGGGGAGGACACTTCTTCGGCTCACAGTACTGCGCGGTGAAAAGGAAGACCGGATCGGACTGACCGGCACAGATGACGTAAGCACACAGAGAGAAGGATGGAGAAGAATCATGAACGCCATCGGCAGCTACGCATACCAGGTTGAGCTTACCGCGCCGATATCCGCAGCACGCGAGCGCGTCATCGCCGCGCTCAAGGAGCAGGGGTTTGGCGTGCTCACAGAGATCGATGTGCAGGCGACGCTGCGCGATAAGATCGGCGCCGAGATAGCGCCCTACCACATCCTCGGCGTGTGCAACCCGGCGCTGGCACACCAGGCGTTGAGCGCGAGCCCGCACGCCGGGCTCATGCTGCCGTGCACTGTGACCTTGCGCGAGCAGAGCGGGCGCACGATCGTGGAAGTGCTTCGACCCGATGCGGCGCTTTCGGTCGTTGGCATCGACGAATTGAGGCCGACGGCGGCGGAGGCGGAGCGGCGGCTAGTGTTAGTCGCTGAAGCGCTCGATCAGCCCGTCGTGACGGCGTAACCGGAGGCGCGAATGTCCAAGACCATTGGGCTCATGATCGCAATTACGGTTCTTTTCGTGGCGGGCACGGGCGCCGTTGCGTTTGCCATCGGCCGGTCGATGGACGACGGCCAGAGCCGCCAGGAGGCCGTCGCCGCGCGCGGCGCCACGGTCATGCCCTTCGACCAGAACCGCTCACCTGATGGCATTTCCGCTCGGCTGTGGGGCGGCGAGCCTGTGGTTGGGGGGCCCAAGGCGCGCTGCCTGCGAGTCGAGCGCGAATCGAGGCCCGGGGAACCCCCGGCGCGACCGCCTAACGCCTCCCTCCTCGATCTATGATGTTCCATCCGAACTGAGTCCCGGGTTGGGCTCAGTCGACTGATGGGGCGGAGCGGCAATGCGGACTGCGTCCGAGAACTCGATAACGTGCCCGATCCTCATCGGCCGGGAGGAGTGCGTCGCCCAGTTCGAGCGCGCGTTCTCATCGGTGGCGGCCGGCAGCGGCCGGACGATCACCGTCGCGGGGGAGGCCGGGATCGGCAAGTCGAGGCTTGCCGGCGAGCTGGCGTCTCGCGCCCGTGCGCTTGCTCCGGGCGCTCGCGTCCTGCGAGGCCACTGCTTCGAGCGTGACGCGAGTGTCCCGTTCGCGGCACTCGTGGATCTCTGGCGCTCGTTCGCGCTCAAGGCTGAGCCCGACGACGTCAAGACCGTCTTCAGCAGCGAGGCCGCGGACATCGTCAAGCTGCTGCCGGAGCTCAGCGGGACGTTTCCGGACGTCGCCCCGTTGCCACAAGTTGAGCCCGAGCAGGAGAAGCGCCGTCTCTTCCAGTCGCTCATGCAGCCGATGCTGCGACTGGCGAAAGATGCGCCGCTGCTGGTCGTTGTCGAGGACCTGCACTGGAGCGACGACACGAGCCTGGAGTTGCTGCTTCAGCTCGCGCGTCGCGCACGAGATCTGCCCGTCGCGCTGCTGCTGACGTATCGCACGGACGAAGGCGGCGAAGCGCTCGCTCATTTCCTCGCGGAACTCGATCGGGAGCGACTGGCGAACGAGCTGTCGCTGGAGCGCCTGTCGCGCGCCGACGTCTCCCGCATGATCACCGCGATCTTCGATCTTGCAGAGGCACCGAGCTCTGATTCCGTGGGGCTACTGTACGACCTGACGGACGGTAATCCATTCTTCATCGAAGAGGTGCTCAAGTCTCTTACCACGTCGGGCGACATCTTCTACGCCGACGGCTCGTGGGAACGCAAGCCGACCAGCGAACTTCACATTCCCAGAAGCGTCCAGGACGCGGTGCAGCAGCGGTCGAACAGGCTGAGCCCCGGAGCCAGGCGACTCCTCGTGTATGCGGCGGTTGCCGGGCGGCGATTCGACTTGACGCTGCTCGCGCGGCTGAGCGGTGCGACGGAGTCCCAGATGCTCTCGCTGGTCAAGGAGCTGATCGCCGCGCAGCTCGTGACGGAAGAGTCGGAGGATCGCTTCGCGTTCCGGCACGCGCTGACGCAGCAGGCCATCTACTCGGGGCTGCTGAAGCGCGAACGCCGCGCGCTGCACCTCGAGATCGCCGACGCGATGGAGGCCATGAGCTCCGCCGCGAGTGAGTCGCAGCTCGGAGATCTCGCGCACCATTACTTTGAAGCCGGCGTCTGGGACCGCGCCTTCGAGTATTCGGGGCGCGTCGGCCAACTGGCTCAGAAGCTGTTCTCGCCCGCGGCGGCGGTGCGCCACTTCACGCGCGCACTCGACGCGGCCGCACACACCGCGAATCCGCCGCCCGCGTGGATCTTCGCTGCGAGGGGCCGTGCCCATGAGGCGCTCGGCGAGTTCGAGCGGGCGCGCGAGGATCACGAGGCCGCGCTGCGCCTCGCGCGAGAAACGTCCGATCCGTCGGCCGAATGGCAGGCGCTGATCGATCTCGGCTTCCTCTGGGCCACGCGCGATTACGATCGCGCGGGCGAGTTCTTTCGCCGGGCGCTCGACCGCGCGCGAGCGGACGGCGATCAGAGCATGCTCGCCCGCAGCCTGAACCGGCTCGGGAACTGGCTCGTCAACGTAGGCCGGGTGACCGAGGGCCTCGAAGAGCACCGATTGGCGCTCGAGATCTTTGCGCGGACCGGCGACACGCAGGGGGTCGCCGAGACGCTCGATCTGCTCGGCATGGCGAATGGCATGTACGGCGATCTTGCCAGCAGCGTCGACCATTACGGGCAAGCGATCGAGCGGTTGTCGGAGCTCGGAGACGAGCAGCGCCTGATGTCGGCGCTTTCAAGCCGTGCGACGTGGGGCAGCCCCGGCATGGCGGAAACCGCACCAGCCGCGGGACGGACTGTCGAAGACGCGCGTCACGACGGCGAAGCGGCGCTCGCGCTGGCGCGCCGGAGCGGGTCGAGCGTTGGCGCCGCGTACGCGCACTGGACCTTCGCCGCGGCCCTGGGAACGTTCGGATGCCTTGGCGAAGGCCTTGTGCTGGCTGAGGAAGGCCTGCGCATCGCGACCGAGATCCATCACGAACAGTGGATGGCGGGTGGGTACTTCACACTTGGACAGCTGCTCTGGCTGATGTTCGATACCAACGAAGCCATCAGTCACCTTGAAGCGGGTCTGCCGCTGGCACGATCGCTGAAGTCTGCCTGGTGGATCGGGAACGTGAGCTCGTACCTCGCGCTCGCGCACCTTGCGAATGGGAACCCGCAGCGGGCGCGCGTGGTGCTCGACGCGACGCCCTTCACCGACGACATGCTGCAGACCGTGCCCGAGCGCCGCGTCGCGTGGGCGCGCGCGGAACTGCTGCTCGCCGAAGGCGCGGCGGAGGAATCACTCCACCTCACGGACCGTCTTCTCGCCACGACCGTTGGATTGTCGACGTCGCACCCGCCGTCGCCGCTGCTGGTGACGAAGGCCCGGGCGCTCTCCGTCGCTCGGAGACTTCGCCGGGGCATGCGAGGCCCTGATGCAGGCGGAGTCCTCCGCCCGAGCCCAGGGCGACCTGCCGTGGCTCTGGCGAGCGCAATGCGCGCTTTCCCGCGCTTACGCTGGCGCGGGTCGCCGCACCGATGCCGAAGCCAAGCAGGGGGAAGCGCGAGCGCTGCTCCTGCGCCTAGCGGAGGGCGTTGGTGAGGACCGCAGAGAGCAGTTCGTGGCCGCCGCTCAGGCTCAGGTGCCGCAGATGCGCGCACCCACGGCACGACGCGCGGCGAAAGAGGAGTGGGGCGGACTGACCGAGCGGGAACGCGAAGTCGCGACGCACGTCACACGCGGCCGCTCGAACCGCGAGATCGCCGAGGTCCTCGTCTTGAGCGAGCGGACCGTCGAGACCCACATCGGCAACATCCTTGGCAAGCTCGGGTTCGCGTCTCGCTCACAGATCGCCGTCTGGGGCGCCGAACGCGGACTTGGAGCCGGCTAAGCCCTTCGGAGCGATCGCAACTCTCCGCCACGCTCGCGCCCAGCCGAGTACGCGCGCCGCGCTTTCTACGTGGCGCCCTCTCGGAAACTACGTGATCTCCACGAAGCTATGACGGCCGTCTCCGCAGAAGATGACATCGTCGCTCGGTGCGAGCGGCCCGTGTATCGAAGCAAACATTAGAAGGAGCGGATCAATGACGACGGCAACGACAACGGCCGAACCGAGCATGGAGGAGGTGATGGGCTTCGCCTTCAAAGTGGTCAACGAGCTGGGAGCGGCGATGGCCGCGCCGCACGTGTACATCGGCGACCAGCTGGGGCTGTTCAAGACGCTGGCTGGCTCCGGCCCGGTCACCGTCGACCAGCTCGCGACCAAGACGGGGCTGCAGGAGCGCTACCTGCGTGAGTGGAGCGCCGCGATGGCGTCATCCGGGTATCTGGACTACGACTCGGTCGCGCGGACGTTCAGCCTGCCGCCGGCGAAAGCGGCGGTGCTGGCGGATGACGACAGCCCGGTGTTCGTGGGCGGCTTCGCGCAGATGCTTCCGGACCACTACAAGGTGATCCCAGGAGTAATGCGCGCCTTCCGCGAGGGCGGCGGTGTCTCCTACGCCGAGTTCACGGATGACACGTTCGTCGGCACGGAGCGCTTCTTCCGGCCCGGCTACATCAACTTCCTTGTCAACGACTGGATTCCGGCGATCGGCATCGCCGAGAAGCTGGCGCGTGGCGGGAAGGTCGCCGACGTTGGCTGCGGACGCGGTATCGCGATCTGCACGCTGGCCGAGGCATTTCCGAAGTCGCAGTTCGTCGGCTTCGACAATCACGGCCCCGGCATCGCCGCCGCGCGCAAGAACGCCGAGAAGGCAGGCGTCACGGCGAACACCTCGTTCGAGGTTCGCGCCTCGACCGAGCTCCCGCAGACCGCGGACTTCGACATGGTCTGCACGCTCGACTCGCTGCACGACATGGTCGACCCGCACGGGGCCGGTCGCTCGATCCACGGCGCTCTGAAGCCGGGCGGCGTCTGGTTCATCATCGAGCCGAACGTGTCGGACAAGCTCGAGGAGAACCTGAACCCGGTCGGCCGCGTGTTCTACTCGGTGAGCATGCTCCAGTGCATGACGGCGTCGCTCGCGCACGGCGGGACGGGGTACGGCGCCTGCATGGGGCCGGCCAAGATCCGCAAGGTGGTGGACGACGCGGGATTCAGCAGCTTCGAGAGGCTCCCGATCGAGAACCCGTTCAACCAGTACTTCATCGCACGCAAGTAGCCGCCCGGCAGGGCGTCGAAGAGCATCGACGCACGACATGTGTAACGGATCGTTCGCGGGCGTTGCCCGTCATTCAGGTAAGGAGTCAGACCAATGTTTGGAAGCGTGTATCGGATGAGCGTGAAGCCAGGGAAGAAAGACGAACTCGTGCGCGTGATGACGGATGTCGGCGATCGAAAGATCAAAGGCATGCGCTCGGCGTACATCTACGACACGGGCGGCAGCGAGCTCTGGGGCGTCGCCGTGTTCGACGACGAGAAGACGTATCGTGACAACGCCGCCGACCCTGCGCAGGACAAGTGGTACCGGGGTGTGCGTGACCTGCTCACGGCCGACCCGGAGTGGCACGACGGCGCCATCGTACCGTGGCCCGGGAATCGCGGCTGAGGCACACCGCACGAACGTGACGCCAGTCAGGCCAACGGGCCGTCCCAATGAGCCAAGGGACGGCCCGTTGGCCTGTTCGTCTAACGACGCGGACGCCGCAGTGCTAGAGTTGCGGGACGAAGCGTTCGGAGGAGGGACCAGGTGGCGGGCGTCACGCACGACGGGATTTCGGTCGAACCGCGAGAAGCGCTCGCGGCACTCGGGTTCCGCGCCGCGGCCGATCCGGTCCGCCTGACCGGCGGTTGGGACACGCTTCTCTGGCGTTTCAGCGCGGAGGATGGGCGCGAACACGTGCTGCGCGTGTTTCACCTGCCCGACGCCGCGGCGATCTCCCGGCGCGAGCGCATCGCGCTCGAAGCGTGCGCCGCCGCCGGCCTGCCGGCGCCGCGCATCGAAGCCGTCGGCGATTTCCACGGACTGCCGGTCATCGTCCAGTCCTGGTGTCCTGGCATGCCGCTACTCACGTTGCTGGAGAAGCGTCCCTGGAAAGTGGGACAGCTCGGCCGGCTGTTCGGGAGGACGCAGGCGCGCCTGCATGAGGTTGCCGCGCCGGCGGAACTGCGCGCCACTGCGCCACAGGACTGGGCGTTCCGCGTCGGCGACGAGCACACCCAATTCGCGGAGCAGGCGATGGCGCTAGCGCCTTCGACCGTCAGCCTCGTCCATCTCGATTACCATCCGTTGAACGTGATCGTCGACGAGCGGGGACAGGCGGCGGTGATCGACTGGGGATATGCGGCTGCCGGCGATCCCAGCGTGGATCTGGCCGTGACGGCGGCGACGCTGCTTGCCGCACCGGCGCCACCGGGCCCGCTCCGGCCGATACTCGACTTCATGCGCACACTTATCATCCGCTCATGGGAGCGCGGCTATCGCGAGACCGCGGGAATGCTGCCGGATTACCGCCCGCTCCTCCCGTGGGCGGGCGCGATGCTGCTCCACCAGACGAAGATGGCGATCGGGCGCGAGGGCGTCTGGGGCACCGAGAAGGACATCGAGACTCTGCGGCGCCTGATCCCGAGGTGGGCTGACGAGGCTCGCAAGCGTTAGCTGTAGTTCCCGGGCAAGATGTTCACACAAAGAGGGTGGGCGGGAAGCCCGGCGCCACCGCCTGGCTATGCGTGGAATGCATCGCCCCCGGGCGCCGGCCGACGCACGCAAGCCGCGGATGCGCAATACTAGATGGAGGCTCCGCGCCGGCGGTGAGCCCGGATCGGAGACCTCATCAAGCCGTTCGCCACGCAGATACCCTCCTACGAACGGCTGTCGCCGCAAGACGCCTCATTCCTCGCCTTCGAGCACGGCGGCCTTCACATGCACGTCGGCGTCGTCGCCATCTTCGAGGACGCGTCGTTCCGACGCGCTGGCGGCGGGCTCGATTTTGAGAAGCTCGAGCGTTACATGCTTGCGCGTCTGGCGGACTGGCCGCGCACGCGGCAGCGGCTCGCGCGCACACCGCTCGTCCGGCGCCCCGTCTGGATCGACCACCGTCACTTCCGTTCCGCTGCGCATATCAGTCACGTGACGCTCGAGCCGGGCGGCGGCGAAGAAGCGCTCAAGCGCCTGGCCAGCGACATCTTCTCCAGCGCGCTTGACCGCTCGAAGCCGCTCTGGGAAGCGGCGCTCGTCGATGGCCTGGGGGACGGTACCTTCGCCATCATCTTCAAGACGCACCACGCGATGATCGACGGTATCGCCGGCATGGACTTCATCGGCGCACTGCTCACGTCCGACCCCACGCCGGTGTTCGATGACGCGCCGCTGCATCGCGCGGCTGCGCCGCCATGGCGCCTGCGCCTGCTGCTCGCCGACGTCATGCACTACGCCTCGGCGCCGCTCAAGTTGCTGGACGGGCTGCGTATCCTGGCGACGGATGGCGCGGCGCGCGTCGACTTCCGCGACCGCGCTTACGCGCTCGTGCACGTGGTCTTCAACGGAGTCCTCGGCACGTCGGCGAATCCGCTGAGCGCGCACCCGATGCAGCGCCGTACCATTGACTGGGCGACGGCACCCGCGTCCGGGGAGCGATCGATCCGCTCGCGGCTGGGCGGCACGCGCGACGACGTGACGCTGGTGGCGTCGACCGGCGCGGTTCGAGGCTTCCTGCGGCGCCGGGGAGTCGAGGTGGCGAAACTCCGCATCCGTGCCATGGTGCCGGTGAACCTGCGCACGCGCGCCGAGCGCGGCGGCTTCGGCAACCGCGTTTCGACGCTCATTGTCGACCTGCCCGTCGCGGAATCGGACGTGCGCACCCAGCTCGAACGCATCAGTGAGACCGTCGCGCACCTGAAGCGGGCGAAGCAGAGCCTCGGTGCCGACGTGCTGGCGCAGATGGACCAGTGGACCGGCACGATGGCGCAGTCGTTCGGCATGTGGCTGGCGAAGACCCGCCGCGCGTACAACCTCTGCGTGACGACGATACCGGGCTCACCCACCGCGCTCTACGCGCTCGAGTCGAAGCTCATCGCGCTGTACCCGGTGGCGCCGGTGTTCCACAAACAGTTGTTCAATATCGCGTCGCTCACGTACGCCGGCACGCTGCACTGGGGCGTGCACTACGCCGGCGAAGATGACGCCGCCGCGTCCGAGTTCGTCGCCGATCTGGAAGCGTCGTTCGCCGCTCTTGTCGAGGCCGCGGCGGCCGCGCCACCCCGCATTCGCATCGTCAAGCCCGAGCCCGCGGACGAGGCGGAGGCGCTCCCGCAGGTCGCGGGCGACGATTAACCGCTACTTCCCCTGCGATTCCATCGCTGCCGCGTTCTCCTCCTCCTTCACGGCGGCCGCGAGCAGCTCCGCGCGAACGGCCGCGTCCGATTCGTCCGCCGCCAGGGCGCGATAGACCGCCGCGCCGCCGCGCTCCAGCTGCGCCAGCAACGCCATCTGCTCGTCGCGTGACTTGCCTTCGAAGAGCGATGCCATCGTCTGCTGTGCCGTGCGCGTTGCTTCGAGCACGATCTGCGTCTGCGTCACGAGCGCCAGCAACCGTCCTTGCGGCGACGTGACGCGCGTCTGCCACACCATCGTCCGCCTGCCTCGATGCAGCGCGACGCACTCGGCCCGCACGGTCTCGCCCGCGCGGCCCGGCGCGAAGAAGTTCGTTTTCGACTCGATCGTCGTCGTGCCGGCTCCGGCCGGCAGGTTCAGCCCCGTCGCGGTGCCGCCGAGCTCGTCCGCCAACGCCATGATGGCGCCGCCGTGCATGATGCCGGGCGTCGTGCACAGGTCGTCGCGTACCAGCAGCTCCGCCGTCACGCGCTCGGGCGTCGCCTCGAGAAAGCGCACGCCCAGCGTGCCGCCGAAGAGCCCCTTGCCGCGCGCGTGCAGCGTCTCGAGTACGTCCATGATCGGCCTCCTGGGATGAGGGTGGCGTTTCCGCAGGTCCGCTGCAAGTGCAGCGGCCATCGCCACGGGCGCGACATGTTCGCGGCTCGCATCGCGTGCGCGGGCGAAGGAGGGACTCGGCCTCGCCGACGCGTGATCGGCTGGTGCCCGGATCTGGCTGGCGCGCTATCCGCCCGGCTGGGCGCCCGGGATGACGCCCTGCACGGTGATCTCGGTCGCGACGAGGGCGTCACGCCGATCGTTCAGCTTGCCCTTCGCGATGATCCGGTCCGACGTGTGGATGTCCTGGAACCGCACCGTACCGCCGGTCGCCTCGTGGATGACCGTCGTCGCGTCGACGGCGATCTGCGTCACGGCGGCCCCTTCCAGGCGCTTGATCTCGATGACCTTGCCGCTCAAGCTGACGCCACCGACGATGCCGGTGACTTCAACCACGTCGCCCTGCGACGGCGACGTTGCCGCCGGACTTGTCGGCCCGCCTGTCGCGCTCGCTGCGGGTGTGTTCACGGTCGAGGACGGCTTCGCCGCGGCGTCCGGCCGAGGCGACGGGCGTGACCGCCTTCGCGGTAGGGGTGGACTTCGAGTCGCTCCCGCATGCAGTGGACGCGAGCGTTAAGATCAGTGCGGCGACGGCCAGCATGATGCGCATTGAACGGAAGCGTAGCGGAAATCGATCCGACTCGCGAGCGCGTCTTACGGCTTCTGCTCCACGACTTCGGGCCGCACCAGCATCACCGGGGCCAGACCCTGCAGCATGCGGTCCGCGGTGCTGCCCAGGGCGGCACGAGCGATTCCCGTGCGCGCATGTGTCGTCATCACGACGAGATCGACCGCCTGTTTTTCCACGACGTCCATCAGTCCGTCGGCAACGGCGCCGCGCACGACGAACGCGTCAACGTCGACCTTGCCTTTGAGGCCTTCTTCCATGCGCCGCAGGTATGCTTTCGCTCCTGCTTCCATCTCTTCGTCGATCTGCGGCACGTACGCATCGGGCAGACTGTACGGGTACGCCTGCACCGCCCAGCGCACCGAGCGCACAAGGCTCAGACGCGCGCTGAGGGCCTTTGCCATCACCTGCGCGACCGGCAGCGCCTGCTCGGAGAGCGGCGATCCGTCGAGCGGCACCATCAGATGCTTGATCGCCACGCCTTCGGTGGAGCGCGGCCGCACGTTTGGGCCAACGGCGACGACCGGCACGTGTGACGCGCGCAGCAGGCGCCCCGCGGTGCTGCCGTACACCCAGCGCCCGACGCCGGAACGCCCGTGCGTGGCGATGACGAGCATGCGCGCTCCGGTTTCGTCGATCGCCTTCAGGATCTCTTCTGCGGCTTCGCCGGAGCGGACCATGGTACGCGTTTGATCGGCACGGCCGAATCGGGCGCGAATGCCGTCGAGGTACATCGTGAAGTAGTTCGTCGCGGACTTCTCGATCTCCATCGCCATCGACGGGAACGTGGTGCCGAGCTCGCTCTCGGTGCCCTCCCAGGCGGTGACCAGCACGAGATGCGTCTGCAGCGCTTCGGCCAGCGCGGCCGCGTACGGCAGCGCGGTCTCGGCAAGATCCGAGCCATCGAGCGGGACGATGATGGGGCCCTGTTCGCGCATGACTCCTCCTTCTACCTCGGAGATTGTAGCTTCCCGGCGTGGGGCGCACTGCCCGCAAACGGCCTCTTCGCCACGGCCGAACGGCTGTCCGTGCTACCGGATACGTAGCTTCTCGACGATGGCCCATCCCGCCGGGACCGCCAGCGATGCCGCGACGAGCTTCGCGAGGTCCCCGGCGATGAACGGCCAGAGCCCGAAGTCCAACGCCGTGCTCCACCCGATCGGCTTGCCGACGATGTCGAACTGCTGGTGCAGCCAGATGATCCCCGGCACGTAGATGATGGCGTTCCCCAGCAGCATCGGCAGCACGATCCAGCGCGCGCGGTCCCAGCCGCGCTCCGCGAACCAGCCGACGACGTACGCCGCCAGGATGAATCCGAAGAGGTAGCCGCCGGATGCTGTGGCGATGGCGCTAATGCCGCCGAGCCCGCTCGCGAACACCGGCATGCCCGCGGCGCCCTCCGCGAGATAGGCGATGAGCGTCGCCGCACCGAGGCGGCTGCCGTAGAGCGCGCCGATCAGCAGCACGGCGAACGTCTGGCCCGTGACGGGCACGGTGCTGAAGGCAAAGTGGTGGCTGAACCGCGCTGATAGGGCCATGAGCGCGCTCCCGGCCGCGACGAGGATGATGTTCGAGATCCACGATTCCGGGACGATGCGCGATGATAGTGTGTTGCCGCGCAGGGTGGTCGTCTGATGCAAGGCTGTTCCTCCGATCCGTGCCGGGGCGCCGCACGCGCAGTTGCCCCGCGCGCATGATCGGCGACAGCGGTGCGGGGGGCAATGGTGCGTTCAGACTACGGTGGCAGCGCTGCCGGGGGGATAGGGGCGTGCGTGTCGGCGTGGAGCTTGCGCCTCGCGGGTGGGCCGCGCCGGGCGTGTTCGGGAACCGGATCACCTGGTGCTGGTTCACGCGCGTTGCCGGAGGGGCGCCCACGCTGAGCCGTTGGTCCAGACGCGAGGAAGCCAGCGTCAACGCTGGTGGCGGGGATGACGCTGGCTTCCGTCAGGTTGGAGGGGATAGGTTGGCGGCTCTCCCCAACAACACAATCGGATGCCCTTCCGGGTTCCGAAGGTCTGCGGCCGATTTTTTTCCGAATCTGCCGGCGTTTCCATAGGGCGCCAGCTTCCCGTGAGCCGCCTGCTACAATGGCGCGAGTTGGGCGCGAGTCGGAGCCCGCCGTGTGGATGAGGTGGCCCGCGTGATGATCCCCGCATGAAGTGGTTGCCGAGCCCTGAGACCAGGGCGGCTGTCCTGAAACACCCGTTCTTCCTCGCCGGCCTTGCCGTCGTCGTGCTGCTCGGCCTCACAGCGGCCGTACTCGTCGTCGCGGACAGCCTCCGCGGCGGAGGCAAGGCCGGCACGCCCGCTGTCGTTGTGGCCCCTGCCGGGACGACGACGCCCGGCGCGACGAGCCGTACGGCGACCGCGTCGGGTGTGTCCGGCACCACCCGTGATGTCACGGCCGTTCGATCGGCTCCCGGCACCCGGACGCCCGTCCTCGGCACGCTGCAAGCCAAGACCGACGTCGAGATCGACGGGCGAACGACCGATGCCAAGTGGATGCGCGTCGTCTTCCCGCCGAACTCGTCGCTGCACGGCTGGATCGACGCGACGAACCTCGACATCATCGGCGATCCGGCATCGCTGGTGGTGGCGACGGCCGAGCCGCCTGTCGTCGTCGAGTTGCCGACGGAGCCGCCGGCCGTACTCACCGCCATCGCCCTGTCGCAGACACCGCAGGGCTCCGGCACCGCAACCGCGACGTCGACGCCGGGTGGCAACCTCCCGGACCTGGCCATTGATGGGACGACCGTGTCAAACGGAAAGCTCTTCATCACCGTTGTGAACCAGGGGAAGGGTGAGATGAAAGGCGACCTCGTCGTCGCCGTCTTCAACTCGGACGCCACGAAGCTCCTCGGCGGGGCGACGCTCCAGAAGTTCACGCTCGCGCCCGGCCGCAGCATTGATATCGGCACGGGTTACGTTGTCACCGAAGATCAGACCCTGTTCCTTGTCGTCAACCCCGGCGGCGATATCGCCGAATCCAACACCGGCAACAACAACCGCACCGTGGCCATCGCCGTCGGCGAGGCGACGCACACGCCACTGCCCGGCGCGGCGACGCCCACGCCAGACATCCCTGCCACGCTGATCGCGATGGCCACGGCCACCGCCCAGGCTGCGGTGGCAACGCCGGACATTCCCGCCACGCTCATCGCCCTTGCCACCGAGACCGCCCAGGCCGCGCAGTGACGGGTGACGCGGGCTTGTGGCGGGGGCAGGCGGCCGCCGAGTACAATAGGCCTGTTCCGATGTGACAGATGGCTCACAGCCCCCCGCGCGAACGAACGGTGAGGATCACCGGACGTATGACCGTATCGCAACTCAGGTCCAGCTTGCTGGGAAGCCGCGAGCGGCTTTTCGCATCGATCCGCGGGTTGAGCGAGGAACAGTTCCGCTACGTGCCCACGGGCGACACGTTCGCCATTGCCACGCACCTCGCGCACCTGCTGCGCGTCGAGCGCGCCTTCACCGAGCGCGCACAGGCAGCGCTGAACGAAGACGAGCCGTTCGTCAACAGCACGGGCGTCAAGAACGACGACGATCCCGGGCTCGCACAGCGCCTGGCGGTGCCGCAGATTGTGCACGGCATGCTGAACGTCCGGCGCGAGCTTGACGCCTTGCTTGACGGATGCGACGAGGCGGCGCTTGAGCGGGCGCTGATGCACGAACGATTCGGGCGGATGACCGTCGCGGATATCGTTGTCAGGATGGCGACGCACGAAGACGAGCACGCCGCGGACGTAGCGAAGCTGGTGCGACAAGTCCCGTCGTCGGGCCGTGTAATCATCCCCTTGACGCGGCGTTCCTAGGATAGGGCGGACATGAGCGAAGTAGACGAGATCAAGCAGCGTATCGACATCGTCGATCTCGTCTCCCAGTACGTGACGCTCAAGCGTGCCGGGCGATCGTACATGGCGTTGTGCCCGTTCCACACCGAGCGCACCCCGTCGTTTCACGTGGACCCGGCGCGCCAGAGCTGGCATTGCTTTGGCGCCTGCGGCACGGGAGGGGACATCTTCGCCTTCGTGATGAAGAAGGACGGCGTGGAGTTCCGAGACGCGCTGCACACGCTGGCCGAGCGCGCTGGTGTGTCGCTGGAGTCGCGCCGCGACCCGCAGGAAGATACTCGCCGCGCCCGTATGTACGACCTCAACGAGGCGGCGTCGGCCTACTTTCACGCGGTGCTCGCGAGCGCCGACGGCCCGCATGCCGCGAAGTCGCAGGTGGCGCGCGACTACGTGGCCGAGAGGAAGCTGGCCGACGCGTCGGTCGAGATGTTCCAGCTCGGCTACGCGCCCAATAGCTGGGACGCGCTCACCGCGTATCTGACCGGCCGCGGCTTCTCGCAGCAGGAGATCGTGACGGCCGGGCTCGCCGTCGAGGGCGATCGCGGCGTGTACGACCGCTTCCGCCACCGGCTGATGTTCCCGATCCGCGACGAACGCGGGCGTGTCGCAGGCTTCGGCGGCCGCCTGTTGCCCGGTGACGCGCTGGGCGCCGGCGACGTGCAGCCGAAGTACGTGAATACGTCGCAGTCGCCGATATTCGATAAGGGGTCGATTCTCTACGGCCTTGACCTCGCGAAGGACGCCGTCCGGACCGAGGGACAAGCGGTGATCGTCGAAGGCTACATGGACGCCATCGCTGCGCACGAGCACGGCTATCACAACGTCGTCGCGTCGATGGGCACGGCGCTCACCGAGCGGCAGGTCGCGCTGCTCAAGCGCCATTCATCCACGCTCATCCTCTCGCTCGACGCGGACAGCGCGGGCAGCGAGGCGACGATCCGGAGCGCCTACGAGATCATCAACAGCAGCCTGGGCCGCCGCCCCGAGCCGAACTCGCGTGGCATCGTGCGCCAGGTCGCATCGCTCGACATCGACCTGCGCGTGCTGGCGATGCCGGCTGGCCGCGACCCCGACGAGGTGATCCGCACGAGCCCCGAGCTCTGGCCGGAACTTGTCGCGCAGGCGAAGCCCGTGCTCGACCACCTGTTCGACGTCGCCGCCAGCCGTCACGACCTGTCGCAGCCGCGCGAGCGCTCCGCCGCGGCCGCGGAGCTGATGCCGATCATCGCCCTGACGGCCGACCGTGTCGTGCAGTCGCACTACATGCAGCGCCTGGCGCGCATGGCGCAGGTGGACGAAGCGACGCTGCGGCTGGAGCTGCGGCAGCCGGTTCGCGCGCGCGCCGAACGCGCGGCCGAGGCCGTCTCATCGGCTTCCAACAAGGCCGTCCGCGATCGCAAGGAGGAGTTCTGCCTCGCGCTGCTGTTTCGCTATCCCGAGCTTCGCGCCGACGGTGAGGGGCTTGACCCCGGCCTGTTCGCGCAGAGCGAGAACCGGGCGCTGTTCGAGACCTGGGCGGCGCATGCGCAGGACGCGGCATCGCTCGAGGCGTCGCTCACGTCGGACCTGCGTCCGCAATACGAGCGAATCACCGCCGCCGTTGTGCCAGCCTATGATGATGACAACTTGACGAAGGCGCTGCGCTCCACCGTCTGGGGGATCGAGCAGCAACGCTTGCGGCTCGCGAAACGCGCGAGCGCGTCGGTGCTGGCTGATATCGCCGCTGTCGGCGGCACGCAGGTCGCCGAGCGCGCCCGCGCCGCCTGGCAGTCAGGCGCGGCCGACGTCGCGTACACTACGGATGACGAGACCGACCCCGCCGCCGCCTTCGTCGATGACATGGAAGCCGGACGCCGCGTGCATCAGCGCCTGCTCGATCAGCGCGATGCGGGGCGTCACGCGCCGCGAGGGGGGGAATGACCGGCAAGCATCGGGCGCAGGCGGTGGTCGCCGACGGCGACGCGCCGGAGGCGCGGGCGGGTGAGATCGCAGACGGCGCGGAAGGTGTGTTCGGCGACGCGTTCACGCGTCTCGCCGATTCGGTCGTCGCCGTGCCCGCCGGCCGCAGCGCCGCGTTGCCAGCGACCGCCTGGGCCGAAGACCCGGACCGCGCCGAGATCGAAGAGCTCGATGTTGAGAAGGAAGCCGTCCCGCTCGAAGAGCAGGAGGGCGTCGACGATCCGGTCCGCATGTACCTCCGCGAGATCGGGAAGGTGCATCTGCTCTCCGGCGCCGACGAGAAGCGGATCGCCCGCCAGATGGAGGAAGCGAAACATCTCGCGTCCGTCGACCGGCACTGGATCGAAGATCACGGCCGCCTCCCGACCGGACAGGAAACGCTCCTCACCCTCGTCGATCAGTACCACGCCGCGCAGCGATGCGTGAAATTCATCAGCAAGGACATCGGCATCAAGGCGTCGATGCTCTCCGACGTCATCGGCAGCGCGACGTGGCGCTCCGCCGTCGATGCTGAGATGGACTTCGACCTCGCCGGCCGCCTTGCCGAGCACCTGCACATCGACCAGCTCGAGGCAGAGCAGGCGATCGTGAGCCTCTCCATCATCACGCACATCTTGCAGACGGAGCACGTGAAGGCGATGGCCGGCCGCTTCGGCGGCGAGAAGTCACTGCTGCCGCCACCGTGGGAGCGGCTGAACGGCAAGTGCCCCGAAGAGGACGAGCTATGTGAGTACTTCAGCACGCTGAAGCGCGAAGGCTTCAAAGCCGAGAAGCAGCTGACGGAAGCGAACCTCCGGCTCGTCGTCAGCGTCGCGAAGAAGTACATCGGCCGCGGCATGTCGCTGCTCGACCTCATCCAGGAGGGCAACATCGGCCTCATCCGCGCGGTCGAGAAGTTCGACTACCGCCGGGGCTACAAGTTCAGCACCTACGCGACGTGGTGGATCCGCCAGGCGATCACGCGCTCCATCGCCGACCAGGCGCGCACGATCCGCATCCCGGTGCACATGGTTGAGACCATCAACAAGCTCGTCCGCGTATCGCGCCGGCTCGTGCAGGAGTACGGCCGCGAACCCACCCATGAAGAGATCGCGCTCGGCATGACCGACCCCACGCAGGGGCCGCCGGTGACAACCGAAAAAGTCCGCGAGATCATCAAGGTGTCGCTGGAGCCCGTTTCGCTCGAGACACCCATCGGTGAGGAAGACGACAGCCGGCTGGGCGACTTCCTGCCGGACGACTCCGCACTGGCGCCCGCTGACGCCGCCGCGCACCAACTGCTCAAGGAGCAGGTAATGGACGTCCTCAACAGCCTCACGTCGCGAGAGCGCAAGGTGCTCGAGCTGCGTTTCGGGCTCGAAGACGGACGCAGTCGCACGCTCGAAGAAGTCGGACGCGAATTCGACGTCACGCGGGAGCGAATCCGCCAGATCGAGGCGAAGGCGCTGCGCAAGCTCCGCCACCCGTCACGCAGCAAGAGGCTCAAGGATTACCTGGATTACTAGCGGTTGGCCGTTGGCCGTGGGAGTTCACACGCATGCCGCTCTATGAGTACTACTGTCCGAAGTGCGCCGCGAAGTACGAGCTGCTGCGCTCTATGGGCCGCAGCGACGAGCCCGGCACCTGTCCGAAGGGCCACGCCGGCGGCGCCCGCACGCTCTCGGTGTTCGCGGCCGTCGCGAAGGGCGGCAGCCCCGGCGGGATGATGGACGCACCGTCCGGCGGCGGCTGCGCCTGCGGTGGCGGAGGTTGCGGCTGCGGCCGCTGACTCGCGGCGGCACCTCACGGTCAGAACACGAAGACTTGCTTCACCGCCTTGCTGCGGCCGTGGTCGTGCATGGCCAGGAACGCTTGGCGATAGTCGCTCAGCGCGTATCGGTGCGTGATCAGCGGCGACAGGTCGAGCCCGCGCCGCACCAGCTCGAAGTACGCCTGCATCGCGTGCATGCGCCGCCCCTCGAACTCCTCGACCGCGAACGCGTTCGAGCCGATGAGCGTCAACTCCTTGAAGTAGTACGGCGTCCACTCGAACCGTCGGGGCGCTTCGACGCCGCTCACGACGATCTTCGCCCGCGGCGACGCGAATCGCATCGCCGTCTCGATCGTCGACGGCGAGCCCACCGTGTCGTACACGATGCCCGCGCCGCGCATCAGCCACGGTACGCCGCTCCAGGGCTTCAGCGCCGTCGCGCCCGTCAGCCGCGCCACCGCTTCGATGAGTTGTACCGGCTCCGGCGGCAGCACCTCGCTCGCGCCGAGCGAGCGCGCCAGCTCCGCCTGGTGCGGGTACCGCGCGACGGCCCACACGGGCGCGCCCGGATGCAGGACGCCGCAGCATCGCCACCGTCATCAGCCCCAGCGTCCCGCAGCCGTAGACGACGGCCGGCTCGTTATCGACCGGCGGATGGCGTAGCACGCCGTGCAGTTGCACCGAGAACGGATCGGCGAGCACGGCCTGCTCGTCGCTGACGTCATCCGGCACGGCGATGCATTGCGACTCGTGCGCGGCGAAGTACGGCGCAAACGCGCCGCCCGCCGCCGCGCAGTTGCCGAGATGGATGCTCGGCGGCAGGTGTCCGTCCGTGAACCGCTCGCACAACTGGTAGTCGCCCGCGGCGCAGCTCCTGCAGGGCGTCTCGAACCCGCGCGGCGCGCAGGACAGCCACGGGTTCAGCACGATGCGCTGTCCGGGCCGGACGGTGCGCACGCCAGGCCCCACGCTCTCGACGACGCCCGTGGCTTCGTGGCCGAGGATCTGCGGGAACGAGATGACGGCGGTCAGCGGATTATCGCGGTCGCCGCGCAGGAACGCCTGTTTCGCGTCGCTGCCGCAGATGCCGGCGAGCCGCGTGCGCACGAGCACCCAGTCGCGGCCGGGCAGCACCGGCTCCGGCGCTTCTTCGAGCTTGAACGACGACCACGGCCCGAAGTACCCGGCCGGCGAAACGGCGCCGGCGATCTTGCTCAGCGCGAGCTTCGGCAGACTGTAGCGGAAGACGAGTGCGTGCATGTGGGAGTTTGTAGTTAGTTGTTCGTAGTTCGTGGTGTTTGGCCCGCTGCGGACTGTACCAGACCACCCACTACAAACTACGAACTACAGACTTCGTGCCTAGCACCGCGTGTAGCCGCAAGCGCGGCAGGTAAGGCAGCCCTCCGAGAACACCAGGATGGCGCCGCAGTCGGGGCAGCCGATGCCGGTGCTCGTGGCGGACGGCTCGGGTTGGCCCGACGACCGGGTCGTGTCGCGCACGGGCGCTCGGCGGGAGGCGGGAGGCGGACTGTCGGCGGGCGGGACGTTCTTCTTCGTCGCGCGCCTGCGCGGCTTCTCGGTCGCGGGGGCAGGCGCTCGCTCGGCGGGCTCCAGGAACCGCAGCTCGAGCCAGCGGAAGATGTAATCGACCAGCGACGACGCGGTGGGGATCGCCGGGTTGCCGGTGAGGCCGGCCGGCTCAAAGTGCACGCCGCGGAACTTCGAGACGAGGCTCGCGAGCGGCACGCCGTATTGCAGCGCCACCGACGTCAGCACCGCGACCGAGTCCATCAGCCCGCGGATGGTCGAGCCTTCCTTCGAGATGTTGACGAAGATCTCGCCGGGCGTGCCCTCTTCGTACAGCCCGACGGTCAGGTACCCCTCCTGCTCGCCGACGCGGAACTTGTGCGTGATCGACCGCCGTTCGTCGGGCAGGTGGCGGCGGTACGGCGCTCCCGCCGGTCGCGGCGCCATCGATGACTGCGGCGCGGGGTGCGCGGCCGACGCGATCAGTTCGGCGGCGCCAAGCGCGATCTCGGCGGCGACGGCTTCCGCCTGCTCGGGGCCGCGCGCGGTGGCGTGCGACAGCACCTGCTGGTCGCGCGAGCCGTCGCGATAGACGGTGATGCCCTTGCACCCCTCGCGATACGCCAGCATGTACGCCTCCTCCACGTTGGAGACGGTGGCGTCGTGGCGGAAGTTGATCGTCTTGCTTACGGCGTTGTCCGTGTGGCGCTGGAACGCCGCCTGCATCTTCACGTGCCACTCGGGATCGATGTCGTGTGAGGTGCGGAAGACGTCTTTCGCCCAGTCCGGCACGTCGTCGCGATCGGCGAGCGCGCCGCCTTCGGCGAGATGCGCGATGAGCCCGTCGCTGTAGAAGCCCTCGCGCTCGGCGGTGGCACGGAACGTCGCGTTCACCTCCGGCAGGCGCGTCGCCTTCGACGGGTCCTTGCGGTCGAGGTAGTGCTGGCGCATGAACGCCAGGGCGAACGCCGGCTCAATGCCGCCCGAGCAGTCGGCGAGGATGCTCAGCGTGCCTGTCGGCGCCACCGTCGTGCGCGTCGCGTTGCGGTAACGCGGTCCGCCGCGGCTATCGCCCGACGCCGGGTCGTAGATCGAGCCGTGCCACGCGGGGAAGACGCCGCGTTCGTCGGCGAGCACCGCCGAGGCGCCATCGGCGCGCTCGCGGATGAATGACATCACCCGGCCCGCCAGTTCGATCGCTTCGTCCGAGTCGTAGCGGATGCGCAGGAGGAACAGCAGATCAGCCCAGCCCATGACGCCAAGGCCGATCTTGCGCGTCCGCTTCGTCATCTCATCGATCTGCGGGATCGGGTAGCGGTTCTGCTCGATGACGTCGTCGAGAAAGCGCACGCAGTGCGGTATCGCCTCGGCGAGCGCGTCCCAGTCGAGCGCGGGCGCGTGCGCGGCGCGCGCTGCCGTTGCGTCCGCGCGGCGCGGCGGTCGCGGCCGCCGTCACGAACCGCGCGAGGTTGATCGAGCCGAGGTTGCACGACTCGTACGGCAGCAGCGGTTGCTCGCCGCACGGGTTCGTCGCCTCGATGCGGCCGAGCTGCGGCGTCGGGTTGTCGCGGTTGACGCGGTCCAGGAACACGAGGCCGGGGTCGCCGTTCTTCCACGCGTTCTCGACGATCTGGCGGAAGACGCTGCGCGCATCCGCTGTACGCGCGACCTTGCGCGTGCGCGGGTTGATCAGATCGTACGATTCGCCTCGCTCGACGGCCTGCATGAAGCGCTCGGTGACGGCGACGCTGATGTTGAAGTTCTGCAGCGCCGTCATGTCGGACTTCACGTTGATGAACGCCTCGATGTCCGGGTGGTCGACGCTGAGGATCGCCATGTTCGCGCCGCGCCGCGTGCCGCCCTGCTTGATCGACTCCGTCGCCGCGTCGTAGACGCGCATGAACGAGACGGGGCCGCTCGCGACGCCGCCGGTCGATGCGACGATGTCACCGGCCGGGCGCAGGCGGCTGAACGCGAAGCCGGTGCCGCCGCCGCTCTGATGGATCAGCGCCGTGTCCTTCAGCGATTCGAAGATGCGCTCCATCGAGTCTTCGACGGGCAGCACGAAGCACGCCGACAGTTGCTGCATCGCGCGGCCGGCGTTGCCGAGCGTCGGCGAGTTCGGCAGGAAGCGCAGCGACGTCATCAGCTCGTAGAAGCGCGCCTCGTACCGCGCGACGACAGCCTCGGCCTGCGCCGGCGCGACGAACTTCGCCTCGGCCAGCGCGATGTTGTGCGCGACGCGGCGGAAGAGCTGTTCGGGCGTCTCGATGAGCTTGCCGCGCGCGTCCTTCGCCAGGTACCGGCGCTCGAGCACGACGCGTGCGTTGTCGGACAGCGACGTGCTGTCGGCGCGGCGTTTCGCCGGCGTGGCGGTCCGGGACGCGGCGGGCTGTTTCGGCGGGCTTGCCGGCGCTCGCGGCGCGGTGCGTCGAGCGGTGTGCCCGGAGCGGGCGTTTTTCGATCCGGTGGTGCTGAGCCAGGCCGGTGGCTTCGGTCGATCGTCGGCGGGCATGGGCCGATTATAGCAGAACGTCTGTGCGGATGGGCGCCTCGGACCGTGATCGTAAGCAGCGGATCGCGCACGATTACGGAACGAACGCCAGACAAGCTCACTGAGAGGAATCAGACATGATCGCCGTCACCGCCAAGCTGACCGTACAGGAAGGCAAGGAAGAGGAGTTCAAGGCCGCAGGCGTCGAGATGGTCGCGGCCGTCAAAGCCAACGAGAAGGGTCGCACCCTGCAGTACACGCTCGCGCAGAGCCAGAAGACCCCGACCGAATTCGTCTTCATCGAGGCGTACGCCGACGCCGACGCGATGGCCGAGCACACGAAGACGCCGCACATGGCGGCGTTCGGCGGCAAGATCGGGGGGCTCCTCGCCGGCCGCGCCGAGATCATCCGCCTCGACCCCGTCGCGACGATCGATTAGCGAAGCCCGCCCGCAGCTCAGTCGGCCTAGTGGAACTGGCGCATCGCGCCGCTCCCGGCGTCGAGCGGGATGGCGAGCATGCGGCAGATCTGCTGCGTGTGGAGCAGATCGTGCCACGCCTTGTGGTGAATGATCTCCGCCGCGCTCAGCGGACCGACGGTGCTGTGCCGGCCCGTGCGCGCGAGCTGTTGGGGCGTCAGCGCGCGCAGCCACACCAGGGCTTCCGCCCGTTGCCGTGCCATCTGGTCCAGCACACTGCCGAGCGGCCGGCCGCGCAGCCCCGATCCTTCGAGCACAGCATGCTCGTCGATGTCAGGAAGCACGGGATCGTCCTGTTCGACGATCGCACGCACGCGCCCGACCATCGTGAAAGGGTCGAGCGACGCGAGGTGCGCGACGACGTCTCGTGGCGACCAGCCTTCATCGGCGGGCCGGGACGTGACGTCGTCCGGCAGTGCACCGAGCAATGCACGGAGCGTCGCGGGTGTCGACGGCGATGACGTCGAGGGCGGTAGTGATTCCGTGATCGGGCATGCCGCCACTCAGTCCTTCGAGAAGAAGATGCTGCTGTACACGCTGTAGATGTGCGCGAGCCCGTGCATGACGACCATCCGCATCGCGATGTCGCTGATCGGCACATCCTTGTGGCCACCGGCTGTCACGCGTTTCGCCAGCATGTCGTCCGGCGCGTTCCGCACGAACTCGATGACGCCGCGGTACGCCGTGTCCAGCTCGTCGGCCAGGTCCTTCGCCGACTTGCCCGCCTTCGACGCCACGATGCCGGCGTTCATCTGGTCGATGTCCACCGCGCCCAGCGAATCGGCGCCGGCGGGCGCGTTCGCCATCCCGTTGACCATCGGCAGCACGATGCCGCCGATGCCGGCGATGTGCGCGAGCACCTCTCGGTTCTTCCAGCCGTCCAGGTCGACCACGCGCTCCCATTGGGAATCCGTAAGGTCGTTGGCGACCCGATGCCCCTCCTGTATGAGCAGGTCCAGGCCTCTGATGATCTCGTCCTTTGTTGCCACAGTTGGCCTCCTCTTGAACGTAACGCCGGGTTCGTAGCCCGCTCGTGTGATTGGATGACGCCGATTCTACGTCTGCCGGTGCGCTAGTGTACAGGTTGCCGCCGATGCTTGCCCGCCGTTTTCGCGCTTTGATATGATTCGGCACGATCGGAACCATGGCGATGACATCGAGTAGCGTCCTCGTTCTCAACCAGAACTACGAGCCGCTGAACGTCTGCCACGCGACGCGAGCCTTCGTTCTCGTCGACCGTGGCAAGGCGGAAGTGCTGGAGCACGGCCGCGGTCATCTGCGCTCGGCGTCCCGCGCGTTCCCGCTGCCTTCGGTGATCCGGCTGATTCACCTGATCAAGCGCCCGCGCCCGCAGATGCGCCTGTCGCGCCGCGAAGTCTTCAACCGCGACCGGTACACGTGCCAGTACTGCGGACGCCGCGGCCAGCGCGACCTGACGCTCGACCACGTCAATCCGCGGTTTCGCGGCGGCCGCCACACGTGGGAGAACCTGGTGACGGCATGCAAGACGTGCAACCACCGGAAGGCGGGTCGCACGCCGCAGGAAGCGAAGATGAAGCTCCTCACGGAGCCGTACCAGCCGCGCGTGACGAGCTACTACGTCGTCTACCCTTACCTGCATAACGAGGAAGGGTGGCGCAAGTTCGTACCCGGCTGGGAGACGGCCGCGGACGGCTACGCCTGACGCGGTCCGCCGACCACCAACGCGCACCTCGACCCGCCGATAGCGCGGGTTTGTTCTTGTCTGGAACGTGTCGCACGACGAAAGGTCGACCAAACATGATTCTGGCGCAGATCGTCCGGATTCCCTCCGCGGGCGTCGACGCGTTCCAGCGCTTCGAATCGATCGTGCTGCCGCTGCTGCCGCGCTACGGCGGGCGTCTCGATCGCCGGTTGCGCAGCGCGGACGGTCGCATCGAGCTGCACGTTCTTTCGTTCCCGTCGAACGACGCACTCGACGCGTACAGGGCGGATCCGATCCGCGTCGAGCACCTGCACCTGCTGGCGGAATCGGGCGCCGAAGCCGAACTGCTGGAGCTTGCCGACGTGTCTTAGCCGCCGCAGGCCGCTACATCACGCCCGCGGCCGCGCCTCCATCGACGAGGATCGTCTGGCCGCTGATCTGCCGCGCCTGCGCCGACGCGAGGAAGACGATCATCGCGGCGACGTCCTCCGGCTCGCCGATGCGTTGCACCGGGATGCGGCGCGCGCGCTCGTCGCGCACCTCGTCGAACGCGCGCCCCTCGGCCTTCGCCTGCGCCTCGATGATCGGGCGGATGCGGCCGGTCAGCGTCAGCCCGGGACCGACGTTGTTCACGGTGATGCCCGACGGCCCCAGCTCCTTCGAGAGCGTCTTCGCCAGTCCGGTCGTCCCGAGGCGCACGGAATTCGACAGGATCAGCCCCTCGATCGGCTCCTTGACCGCCGTCGACGTGATGTTGATGATGCGCGCCTGGTCCGACTGCTTGAGGTGCGGCAGCGCCTCGCGCACCATCCAGACGACGCTCATCAGGTTCGTATCGATCGCCTTGCGCCACGCGTCGTCGTCGTGCTGCTCGAAGCGCCCGAGCGGCGGCCCGCCGGCGTTGTTGACGATGATGTCGATGCGGCCGAACTCGGCGACGGTGCGCGCGACGAGCCGCTTGATGTCCGCCTGCGACGACATGTCGCACGGCACGGCAATGATCGCCGCCTCGGCGCCCGTCCCTTCGCGGACGCTCTTGCGAAGATCCTCGGCCGCCGAGCCGAGGACGTCGTCGCGGCGCGCCGCCATCACGACGCGGCAGCCCTCCATCGCGAGCAGCTTCGCCGTCGCTCGGCCAATCCCCTCGCTTGCCCCGCCGACGATGGCGACACGGTCACGCAGTCCCAGGTCCATGCTTGTCTCCTCTGTCGAAAGCCGTGGCGCGGGCTTTCATCCCGCGTGACTAGGGCTGGATCAATCCCCGCAGTATCGCCGCTTCGGCGGGCGTCGCGGGCCGCGGCCGGTCCTCGCTGGCATCGAGCGTCACGGGCACGGCGTCGTACGCGGTCACGCCGCGTCCTTTGGTCAGCGTGATGTTCAGGATCAGCGAGACGCGCGGCTCGGGAATGTTCGCGAGATCGACATCGTCCAGGTCGAAGATGAAGTTGCCGAGCCCCCAGGCGATGAGCTTGTTGCCACGCAGTTCGACGGGCTGCACGACGTGTGCATGCGCGCCGAGGACGACGTCCGCGCCGTCGGCGATCGCGCGCTCCGCGAGCTGGCGCTGCGTCGCGTTCGGCGCGTTGCGGTACTCGTCGCCGGCGTGCACCGCGACGACCACGAAGTCGCTGGATTGCAGCCGCGCGGTGTAGATGGCCGTATCAAGTTCATCGGGTGAACACACGGCGACTCCGGGGACGCCGGCGCCCGCCGCCCATGCGTGGATGTCGAATCCGCCGCCTTCCGCCGGCGTCAGAACGCAGGCGACGAACGCGATGCGCACGCCGCGCACCTCCACGATCGTCCATGCGAACCCCGCCTGGTCGCTCGAGTCGCCCGCTCCGGCGTGCCGCACGCCGGCCGCATCGAGCGCCGCGATCGTGTCCTGCAACCCGACCACGCCGTAGTCCATCGTGTGGTTGTTCGCGAGCGTCACGATGTTGAAGTGGCCGCTGAGCAGCCCCGCGGCGAAGCGCGGCGGCGTGCGAAAGTTGTACCCCTTTGGCCACGGCTCGCCGCGTTCCGTCAGCGGACCCTCGAGGTTCGCGAAGCCGATGTCGCCCGTCACGAGCGGCGCGACCAGTGCGAACGGATACGCCGCGCCGTTCGCGTCCATGCGGTCCACGACCCCGCGCGCGAGGCTGATGTCGCCGACGGCGCTGATGGTCACCGACGCCCCGTCGGGAGGATCCTGCGCCGGCGCGGCTGCGCCCGGTTCGGGCGTGGCGGTCGCGGCCGGTGCCGTTGAGGTCGCGGTCGCCGTGGAGGTGGCGGTCGATGTAGTCGACGATGTCGCCGCCGCGACCGTCGGGAACGTTGTCACCTCGGGAGCGACGGCTGGCTTCGCGCAGCCGGCTGCGAGCGCCACGATGCCGCAGAGCGCGGCCAGCAGCCCGGCTCGGCGCGCCTGACGCGGGCTGCATGCCCGCGCTCGGCAGATCGGCGCGTCACAACGGCCGCTCCATGATCACGGCGTCCACGACGTAGCCGATCGATGCGAGGAACGCGCGTGTCGCCTCATCGTCGCCGGTCAGCGTGGCACGCATGCGCGTGCACGCGCGCGCGGCGAGCGTCGCCTGCGCGTGCTCGACGAGCGCGCGCCCGACGCCGGTTCGCGCCCACGCCGCGCCGACGGCAACGCGGAACAACTGCCCGATCTCCTCGCCGCCGCGGCTGTTGTCGACCGAGAACCAGATCCAGCCGGCGACGGTGCCACGGTCCAGCGCGACCGAGACGAAGTGCCCGCGCCGCAACGCCTCCTCGAGCGCCTGACCCTCGGTCAGCGCGACCAGCGACGACCCGCCCGCCGCGCGCTCGATGCGCACGATCGCGGCGAAGTGCTCGGGCGCAGCATCAACGAAGGTGAATCTGGAGGCGTCCACGCGTCGATTCTAGCAGCCTTGCGGATGCTTAGCGCCGGTATGAATCCGCGCATCGAGCAGGTTCTGCCCGGCCCGCCTGCGGAAGCCTATGGAAGGTCCCTCAGCCGAACTTCGTGACGCGCGCGGAGAGGATGTTCGGGATGGCCGTGAGCTCCTGGATCTGCTCCGGCGAGATCGGGTCGTCGAGCCCGACGGCCATCAGCGCCTTGCCACGGACGCCCGTGCGGCCCACGCGCATGAAGCTGATGTTGATGTCGTGCTTGCCCAGGAACGTGCCGACCGCGCCGATCATGCCCGGCTGGTCCTGGTTCTCGCAGAGGAGCAGCCAGCCGTCGCCCGGTGGGATATCGACCCAGAAGTCGTTGATCGCGACGATGTGCGGACCGTCGTGCGCCACCGTGCCGGTGACGTCGGTATCGCCGGCGCTGGTGTGGAGGTGGACGCGGATCAGGTTGGCGTAGACATCCTCCGCCGGGCCTTTGCGCTCGACGATCTTCATGCCGCGCGTCTCCGCGATGAGGTTCGCGTTGACGATCGTCACGTTCTCCTCGCTGATCGGCTGCAGGAGTCCGCGGATCACCGCCGCCTTCAGTGGCGTCGTGTCGTGCTGTGCGATTTCGCCCAGGTAGTCGATCTCGATGTTCCCCATCTGGCCGTGCGCGAGCTGCGTGGCCAGCGTCGCCACCTTCTGGGCGACGGGCAGATACGGCGCCATGATCGTCATCGTCTCCGCCGCGATCATCGGAGCGTTGACCGCGTACTGCGCCGGCTCGCCGCGGAGGATCGCCAGGATCTGCAGCGCCACGTCTATGGCTACGCGTTCCTGCGCCTCTGCCGTGAGCGCACCCAGGTGCGGCGTCACGATGATCCGGTCGTTGTGCAGCACCGGGTCCGACATCGGCGGCGGCTCTTCCGGGAACACGTCGAGCGCGGCGCCGGCGACGCGCCCTTCGTCGATCGCCCTGACGAGCGCGGCGTAGTCGACGTGGTTGCCGCGCGCCGTGTTGATCAACCGCAACGAAGTCTTGGCTTTCGCCAGTTCCCGCTCCCCGATGATCTGGTCGGGGGCTACCGTGTGCAGCGAGAGGAAGTCCGCGCGCGACAGCAGCTCGTCGAGCGACGCCGCCAGCTCCACGCCCAGCACGCTGGCGCGCTCCGGCGAGATGTACGGATCGTGCGCGACGACGATCATTTCCAGCCCCTTCGCCCGCTTCGCGACCTCGGATCCGACGTTGCCGAGCCCCACCAGGCCCAGGGTCTTGCCGCGCACCTCGTACCCCTTGAACTTCGACCGCTCCCATTTGCCGGCCTTGAGCGAGGCGTTCGCGTCGGGAATGTGCCGCGCGAGCGCGAGCATCAGGCCGATGGCGTGCTCCGCCGCCGAGATCGTGTTGCCCAGCGGCGCGTTTACGACGATGACGCCGCGCTGAGTGGCCGCGTTCAGGTCGATGTTGTCGACGCCGACGCCGGCGCGCCCGACCGCCTGCAGCTGCTTGCCGGCGGCGAACACGGCGGCGGTCACTTTCGTCTCGCTGCGGACGACCAGGGCGTGGTACTCGGGGATGATGCGCAGCAGCTCGTCTGGCGGCAGGCCCGTCCGCACGTCGACCTCTGCTTCGCGCTTGAGGATGTCGATGCCGTCCTGGGCGATGGGGTCGGCGACAAGGATCTTCTTCATATGGCTCAGGTTACCGGCGCTAACTATCAGGCGACAGGGCGCGGGGCGGGTCGCTTGCGGAAACGTAGCGACGGGCGTAGACTGCGCCCCACGGAGGCGAGCCATGGTCACCGACGACATCCGCGCGCGAGTTACGTCGTACATTCAGCACCAGGGCGCGAAGTCGAAGGACGCTCTCGCCGAACTCGTTCGGACGAGCCACGCGCGCTATCTCGACGCGGTCTCCGGCGTCCCGGACGAAGTAGCGGTGAAGAAGCCGGCGGACGACGAGTGGTCGATCCGCGAGTTGACGCGGCACGTCATCGCGACGGAGCGCTTTGTCACGGACGTCATCGCGTACACGGCGCGCGGCCAGCAACCGCCGCCGCGCCCCGCCGGCCTCGGCATGACGATCGACGACGACGCGCGCCCGTTCGCGGATTGGGTCGGCGATCTTCGCGCGGCGAACGCGAAGATGATCGAGACGATCCTCGCGCTGCCGGAGGCGCCCGACACGTCGCTCACGCCCGCGCACCCGTTCTTCGGCCCGCTCAACTGCCGCGAGTGGGCGGCGTTCCAGCGCGTCCACGACGAGGACCACGTGCAGCACGCCGGCAAGATCCTCGCGGCCGTGGGCTGACCGCGATGGATCCGGACGTACCGCGCGCGAGCTTCTACTCCGACGGCGATCCGCACGTCGATCCAGAACGGCTCGTGGCGCACCTCTGCGCGATGCGCGGCATTACGCGCGAGCAACTCGGCGTGCGCCGCACCGTCCTGGGTACCTTCAGCAGCAGGCTCACCGAGTTTCTCGCAGAGGGCTCACATGCCGTGCAAGCGGAGCATTGGCTTCGCCGGGCCGAGCGCGAAGCATACCTCGCGGGAGACAACGTGACGATCGCGACGTTCCCGATTGGTGCGCCCGCCGCCGTCACGCTCATGGAGGAGATGATCGCGTGCGGCATGACGTCGCTCATCGTCACGGGCGCCGCGGGGAGCCTGCAACCGCACGCACCTATCGGGTCGCTCGTCGTGCCGAACGCGGCGATCCGCGAAGAGGGCACGTCGCACCACTACGCGCCGTCTGATGATGAGGCGGTCCCGTCGCCGCGGCTGCAGGATGCGATCGAGCGCGCGTTGCGCGAGCGAGGCGTCGCCTACACCACCGGCGCATCATGGACGACGGACGCCGTGTACCGCGAGCACCGCGGCAAGATCGACCGCTATCGCGCGGCCGGCGTCGTGACGGTGGAGATGGAGCTGTCGGCGCTGTTTACGGTCGCGGCATTTCGAGGCGTTGAGTGCGCGGCGCTGCTCGCGATCTCGGACGAGTTGCACGGCGACGCGTGGGACCTCGGCTTCGGCGGCGAGACGTTCGAGCGGGCGATGGGCCGCGCGGCGATGATCGCGCTCGACGTGGCGCGAACGCTGTAGCGCCTACGCCGGCAGCGCCTGCTCCAGCGGCACGTACGGCATGTGCAACGACTCGGCGAGCGCCGCGTACGTCACGGAGCCCTCGCTCACGAGCACGCCCTTCGCGAGCGCCGCATCGGCCAGCAGCGCCTCGCGCGTGCCCAGGTTCGCGAGCTTCAGCACGTACGGCAGCGTCGCCGAGGTGAGCGCCGCGGTCGACGTGATCGGGACGGCTCCAGGCATGTTCGCGACGCAGTAGTGCACGACGCCCTCTTCGACGTACACCGGATCGTGGTGCGTCGTCGCGCGCGACGTCTCGCACGTGCCGCCCTGGTCGATCGAAACGTCGACGATCACCGCGCCCGCGCCCATCGCGCGCACCATGTCGCGCGTCACCAGTCGCGGCGCGGCCGCGCCCGGCACCAGCACGGCGCAGACCAGCACGTCCGCATCGCGCAGCGCGTTCGCGATCGCCAGCGGGCTCGACATCAACGCCGTCGTGCGGCCGGGCCAGAGCTGCTGTACGTGCCGTAGCTTCTCGAGGCGCGTGTCGAACACCGTTACACGCGCGCCGAGCTGCACCGCCGTCTCGATCGCGTTCTCCGCGACGATGCCCGCGCCCAGCACGACGACGTGCGCCGGCGGCGCGCCCGGCAGGCCCGAGATGAGCTTCCCGCGCCCCGGCCCCGGCTTGCGCAGGTACTGCGCGCCGATCTCCGTCGCCATGCGGCCGGCGATCTGGCTCATCGGGATGAGCAGCGGCAGCGAGCCGTCAGCGAGTTGCACGGTCTCGTAGGCGATCGCGGTGACCTTCGACGTGATCAGCGCGCGCGTCAGCTCGGGAAGCGCGGCGAGATGCAGGTAGGTGAACAGCGTCTGGTTGTCGCGGATCAGCGGGTATTCCGAAGGAAGCGGCTCCTTCACCTTCACGAGGAGGTCCGCCCGCGCCCACACCTCCCACGCGTTCTCGACGATCGTCGCGCCGCCCGCCGCATACGCGTCGTCGCTGAACCCCACGACGGCGCCCGCCTGCGTCTCGACGAGCACGCGGTGCCCGGCATCGACGAGGGCGTGCGCGCCTTCCGGCGTCAGGCCGACGCGGTACTCCTCGGGTTTGATCTCGCGGACGGTGCCTGTGATCATCGCTGCCTTAGTATCGGCCGTTCGGAGCCGCCTCGCAGGCGCGACTCAGGCGCCGCCTACAGTATTACTCAGCAGGCCGATCCCCTGTACCTCGGCTTCCACCAGGTCGCCCGGCTTCAGGAACTCCGGCGGCGTCCGGCCGATGCCGACGCCCGACGGCGTGCCCGTGAGCAGGATGTCGCCCGGGAACAGCGTCATGCCGGCGGACCACTCGGCGATCAGTCGCGCTACCGGGAAGATCTGGTAGCGCGTGTTCGACTGCTGCTTGCGGACACCGTTGACGCTCAGGCCGATGTCGAGCCGCTGCGGGTCGCCGATCTCGTCCGCCGTCACGACCGACGGTCCGAGCGGGCAGAAGCCATCGAGCCCCTTGCCCTTGTACCACTGTCCGTGCCGCTGCTGCAGATCGCGCGCCGTGACGTCGTTCGCGACGGTGTAGCCGAACACATAGTCCAGCGCCCGCGCCTCCGGGATGTCGCGGCCTTCGCGGCCGATGATCACCGCCAGCTCGACCTCCCAGTCGATCGCGGTGCTGACGTGGCCGTGCCACGGGATCGCGTCGCCCGGGCCGATGACGCACGATGGCGGCTTCGTGAAGAACACCGGGTACGCGGGAGCGTCGCTCCCGGTAACGGACTTCGACTCCGCGACGTGGTCGGCGTAGTTGAGGCCAACGCAGACGACGTTGCGCGCCGGGTGCGGGATCGGCGCCAGCAGCCGCACTCCGTCCAGCGGCACGCCCGCCGACGCGTCTCCGTCGAAACGCGACGCGATCGCGCGCGCGGCGTCGAGCGCCAACGCCCCGACCGCGATGAATCGCGCCAGATCGTCGGGCACAACGGCCAGGCCGAGGGATGCTGCCGCGGTGGCGACGTTCACGATTCGGTCGCCCAGCACGAGGCCGAGGTGGGGCGCACCGCCCGGCGTCTCAGCGTACGTCGCGAATCTCATCGCTCAGTACCAGGACGATTCGATGATCAGACCGGCGTGATGGGTGAGCACCTTCAGGACCAGCTCGTCTTCTTCGCCGAAGCCGCGCCCGTGCTTGCGGTCCGTGACGTAGAGTGCGCCCCGCACCTGCCCGCCGGAGATGATCGGCAGGCCCAGCAGCTCCTTCATCGCCGGGTGTTTCGGCGGGAAGCCGAACGCGCTCGAGTGCTGCGAAACGTCCTGCAACCGAACAGGCAGTCCGTCCATGCGCATCGTGCCGAGCGGCCCGTGCCCCTGCGGCGGACCCTTCAGCGACGCGAGCGCCTGCGCGTCCATGCCGCTGACGACGAATCCCTCGACATAATCCGTCTCGCCCGTCACGGCCAGCGCGCCGAACGTGCCGTGGGTCATCTCGCGAGCGATATCGACGATGTGCTGCAGCGCGTCCAGCGGCGTCTTCGGCGGGTGCTTGCGGTTGCGCTCCGCCAGCTTCTTCAGCGCGCGGTATTCCGGATCGCGGTCGAGCAGCCTGTGGCCGGGGCCGATCGCCTGTTCGATGCGCTCTGCGACTTGCTTCTGGAGTTCCGTAACCACGGTGACATCGTATCGAGCGGCGATGGCGGCCGGAAGCCGCACGCTAGCGTCAGGGCGCAGCCCTAGGTCCGTCCACGTTCGACCGGCTGCGGGTCGATGCCGCCGCTGCCGTCGCGCATGCCGCGCACGACGTCATCGACGAACTGCGATACCGCCTCCACCAGCATGTCGGTCGCGAGGTCCGTGTGGTCTATGCCCGAAAACACGACGTAGCGCTTGGGCTCGGGCGCGGCTTCGAAGATGCGCTGTCCCATCACTTCGGGCACGGTGTTGTCGGCGTCGCCGTGCATGACCAGCAACGGCCGGTCGAGGCGGTGCGCCTTCGCGAGGTTGTCGTAGCGCGTGATGGGCAGCCATGGCGCCAGCGCCAGCGGGATCCGGAAGCGCGCGTCCCAGTCGATGATCATGTCGCGCATCGACGTGAACGGCGCGCGCAGGATCAGCCCGGCTGATGGCTCGCGCAGCGCCAGTTCGGTCGCCACGCCGCTGCCGAGCGAGAAGCCGTAGAAGAAGATCGTCGCCGGGTCCACGTCCGGGCGCCCGTGCAGCCACCCGAGCGCCGCCGCGGCATCGGTGTACGTGCCTTCTTCGGACGCCGTGCCTCCGTTGCGACCGTAACCGCGATAGTCGAAGACCAGGAAGTTGCAGCCGACGCCACGCAGGAACTGGTTGAACGCCTGGGCGCGCTCCTCGGTTACCCACATGTCGCTGGCGTTGTAGCTCGTGCCATGGCAGAAGAGCAGCGTCGGCGACGGGCGTTCCTGCTTGAAGAACCACCCCTGCAGCTCCACGCCGTCAGCGGTGTAGATCGAGGCTTCTTCGTACGGCACGCCCACGGCGTCGGGCGGCTCCTCGTGCCAGGCGCCGCTGTAGAACAGGTGCGGACGCATCAGCCGCTCCGACGCGATCGTCAGCGCGACGGCAGGTGCGGAGAGCGCTCCGGCGGTGTACAACAGCCGCTTCAGCATGGCTTCGATTGTAGCGGAGCCCGCGAGGCGATCCATGAGTCGTTTGCACCATCCTCCCCAACGGAGCGCGCCGGCGTGCTCGGAAGAGCCGCAGGAGCGGGACAGCTCGCACAGGCTCGTCCTTTTCGCCATCGCGTGCACCGAGTGGCTTGCGGCCGCAGACCTGCCTCGGCGCCGTCGCCAGCCGCCATCCCAGAGGGCGCCAGGCGGCCCGATGCGCTCGCCGAGGCCGAACTTGACAGCCGCAGCGACGCTTTTCCGCCCCCGGGGCCGCGATCGCACGTTCAAGCGGCGCCCGTTGGACACAACCAGAACGCCCCGGCGTTGTAAGTAGAGAGTTGGTGGAGTGGCTTCAGGCCCATCGCGCCGACCCCTAAAGGCCGCGTCCTTAGGGGAATCGAGGGCAACGCGTGATGTCGCCGCGAGGCCGCCCGACCGACAATTCTATAGCCGTTCGGCGCCAGCTTGACGCCGCACCGCAAGGGAGCACGCCCATGGGCGACTCGTCCAACTGGGAATTTGCGGCCTCGATAGCCGCCGTCTCGATCGGGCTTAGCGGCCTGCTCTTGTTCACGCTGATGGGCACGATCGGCTCCTGGCGCGTGCTCGAGCGCGGTACGAAGGCGTCCAACGAAGCGGCGAAGACCATGATCGTCATCCAGGACCTCGCACGGCAGCTCGCCATGCGCGAGGTGTCGCGGACTCCGAGCGTCGACGTATCTCAGACCGTCGGCCAGCTATCGGATCTGCGCGCGCAGGCCGATGCTCTCTTGCAGCAGCAGACGCGTCTGCAGGACGCGGTGCGCAACCTGGTGGAAGCAGGCGTGTTGCGCAGCGAGGGCGCGACCGGCGACCTGAAGGAACTGGAAGGCGCCGTGAAGCGCCTGGAAGAGCACCTCGCGCGGATCTCCGCCGCGATCGGCAATCTGGCGAAGCGGCCCACCTGAGCAAGGACGAGACTATGCCCCCCCGCACCAATAAGAACCCCGACCACCCCGTGTACGAGGACCCCGTATCCATGATGATGGCCATGCTCCTCCCGATCCACGCAGCGGCAACGCTCGATTGGCTCGTCGACGCGACGGCGACGGCGGCCGAGCGCACGCTCAGCGCCCCGTATGCCTTCGTTTACTTCGAGGAGCAGGATGGCCGCCTGGAGCGGCGCCAGCCCGCGTCCGACCTCCGCCGGCGCTCGCAGCAGCGCGCCATCGACGCCTTCGGCCGGGTAGTTCTCTCGACGAAGCTCGACCCGCGCGACGCGCCCGCTCTGGCGGAAGCGCTCGATAGCGGCACCCACGTCACGGCTCCGGCGGGCCAGGTCTTCCGCGGCCTGATCGACGAGGGCGATGCGGAGACCGCGGAGAAAGCGCTTGGAATCGACGCGGTGTCCTTCGCGCCCTTGGAGTCGGCCGGCGAACGTGTCGGTGCGCTGCTCGTCATGCACGTCGGTCAGCCCGACGTTGAGCACGTGCGGCTGCTCGCGGATCACGTCTCCTGTGCGGCGGTGAACCTGCGCCAGGCGCAGGCGGCCCGTGAGTCCGGCGTCATCGACGTCGCCCGCTCGGTGTTCGACGCGCGCAAGATCGAAGCCGATCTGCAACGCGAACTGGCGCGGGCCGAGCGCTACAAGCGCGATATCTCCATCGCCGTCATCGAGGCGACGAACCTGCGGCTCCTGCGCGAGCGCTTCGGCGCGTTCCTCACCGACCGCCTGCTCCAGCGCCTCGGCGAGTCCCTCGCGCAGAACGCGCGCGATATCGACGTGATCGGCGCCTTCAAGGAGAGCGGCTACACGATGATCCTGACGGAGGCTTCGCCCGAAGGCGCCGAGAGCGCCGCGCGGCGCCTGCTCGCTATCGCCAAAGAGGCCGCCGCGGGCGACGGCGAAGTCCCCGGCCTCGAACTGCATCTCGCGGCCGGTTGGGCGACGGCACCGGCGGATGGCATCACGACCGACACGGTATTCGCCGCAGCCGAGCGCCGGATGTACGGCCCGGAGTCGCAGGTCGCGTAGCCCATACCAGATCCGGAACAACGCAGAAGGCCCGCTCGTACGAGCGGGCCTTCCAGTTCCTCAGGGACGGTTCGTGGCGCCCTATGCGGCATCCTCGAGCGCGATGATGGTGACGTCGTTGCCTGCGAACAGCTGCGACGAGCGATCGACGAGCGTGCTCTGCACGTCGCCCGGGCTCGCGCTGCCGTCGATCCACACCTTCAGGGTCGCCTTGCGGCCGTCATAATCCAGCAGCGCGACGTCGCGCACGGCAGGATGCTCGCTGACCGCGTCGTCCACCGTCCGCAGGTCCAGCGGGCCCGGGTGGCTCTCGAACTCCAGGCGGAAGCATGTGAGACCCTGCGCCTCGGCGCGCTGCACGGACTCCGGCGTCTCGCGCCCGATCACTTCGACGGGCTGCTCGCCCGTCGCCGCGGGCTCACCCGCGCCTTCGGTCGCCGCGAACGGTTGCGGCGCTGGCCGGGCGGCGGCGCCTGGCACGACCAGCGTTGGACCCGTGAACGCCGTTGGAGACGCCGCCGCGTTCTGGCCAATCTGTTGTCGGCCGCTGCGGATCACGGCATCCAGCTCGTCGAACAAACCACCGATGGCACCCACCTTGGGCAGCAGCGCCTTGATAGACGTCGTGGCGTCGGCGGCGCGCTGCAGCGCCGCGTGCAGGTCGTCGACTGCCTGGCCCAGCTCGGCCTCAAGTTCTGTCCGCGGTCCGTCCATCGCCATGCGCCTCTCCTTCATCTGCAAGCTACATCGGTGTCTCGTTGACACCGTAGGTATCGACACCCCACAGAATCCATGAACCGTACCGGCGCGAGAATCAGGGTTTCCACCCAACATGTGTGAGGGCGCCACTGCCATTCGCGCGACCGCTACACCGCCGCCACGCCGCGGTGTACGCTTTCCGCAGCACGGAGGTACACCCATGACGACCGCCACCACCCTCGAAACAGCGAAGCAGCGCGCCCGCAGCGCCGTGGACGGCGTCGCCGGCGAGCTGATACGCATCTCTCGCGAGATCCACGCGCACCCGGAATTGGCGCTCGAGGAGCGACACGCGGTCGCGCAGCTGGTGCCGTTTCTTCAGGCCCAGGGCTTTCGAAGTGGAGACCGGCGTCTACGGCATGGAGACCGCCTTCCGCGGCGAGTGGGGCCACGGCCCGGTCACCATCGCCGTCTGCGCGGAGTACGATGCGCTGCCGGGCATCGGCCACGCCTGCGGGCACAACCTGATCGCGACGGCCGGCGTCGGCGCCGCCGTGGCGCTGATCCAGGCGATCGAGCCTGCCGATGCGCGCGTCGTCATCCTCGGCACGCCGGCCGAGGAGCTGGACGGCGGCAAGATCGTCATGGTGAACGCGGGCGCGTTCGACGATATCGACGTGGCGATGATGGCGCACCCGATGCCCGTCAACTTCGCCGACCCGCCGATGCTGGGCGTGGCGCACGTGGACATCGAGTACCGCGGCAAGGCAGTGCACGCGTCGGTCGCCCCGGAGCAGGGAGTCAACGCGCTCGACGCCATGGTCACCGCGTACCAGGCCGTCGCGCAGTTGCGGCAGCACATCCGCCGCGACGCCCGCTTGCACGGCATCATCACGTACGGCGGGGCGGCCGCCAACATCGTGCCGGACCATACGACGGGCACGTTCTACGTGCGTGCCGCGGAGCCGGAGTACCTGCAAGAGCTGAAGGCGCGTGTGAAGGCATGCTTCGAGGCCGGCGCGCTGGCGACCGGGCTGCACGCTCACCATGGATTGGCACGGCGACATGGAGTACGCGCCGCTGCGCAACAACCGCCCGATGGTCGAGGCGTACCGCCGCAACGGCGAGTCGCTGGGAACGCAGTTCATCGATCTCAAGAATGTCTCCACCGGCAGCACGGACATGGGCAACGTCAGCCAGGTCGTCCCCTCGATCCACCCGACGTTCAGCGTCGGGCAGATGATCATCAACCACACGCCCGAGTTCACCGCTGCCGCCATCACCGACGCCGCCCATGCATCCATGCTCAAGACGGCGCAGACGCTCGCGATGACCGGCGTCGACCTGGCGCTCGACCCCGACCTCGTGAAACGGGCGAAGGCCGACTTCGCGCATTAGCCTCGCCTGCTCGCCCGGGTCCGCTCCCGGCTCCCCGCGCTGTCGTATTCGTTACGAGTGCGCGCGGCGTCCGCATGGGCCCCGGCGACGCTGCTATAATCGAAGAACCTTCTTATCACTACATACGTATGTCCTGCGGACCGCAGGCAGCAACCACCTCGCCACGTCTCCTCGGACGGAGGATGTATGGAAGACCCCAGAATCGTCGCCGAACGCGTCATCGGCAACGTCGAGAAAGTGATCATCGGCAAGGAGCGCGAGGTGCGGCTCGCCCTCGTCGCCTTGCTCTGCCAGGGCCACGTGCTCATCGAGGACGTGCCGGGCGTCGGCAAGACGATGCTCGCCCGCAGCCTCGCCGTCTCCGCCGGCTGCAACTTCCGCCGCATCCAGTTCACGCCCGACCTGCTTCCCAGCGACGTCACCGGCGTCTCGATCTTCAACCAGAAGACCGGCGACTTCGAGTTCCGCCCCGGCCCGATCGTCGCGCAGGTCGTGCTGGCCGACGAGATCAACCGCGCGACGCCGAAGACGCAGTCGGCGCTGCTGGAGGCGATGGAGGAGCGGCAGGTCACCGTCGATGGCGTCACGCACAAGATGCCCGAGCCCTTCATCGTGCTCGCCACGCAGAACCCGATCGAATACGAGGGCACCTTCCCGCTGCCGGAGGCGCAGCTCGATCGCTTCCTGCTGCGCATCCACCTTGGCTACCCGTCGATGACCGACGAGGTGCTGATCATGGAAGGCCAGCAGCGGCAACACCCGATCGAGGCGCTCCAGGCCGTCACCGGCGCCGCAGAGATCCTCAGCATGCAGCGCGCCGTCAAGGACATCTACGTCGACCCGCTGATCAAGCAGTACATCGTCAGCGTCGTCGATGCGACGCGGAAGCACGGCTCGGTGTACCTCGGCGCGTCGCCCCGCGGCTCGCTCGCGCTCTACCGCACCTGCCAGGCGCGGGCGCTGCTCGACGGCCGCGACTTCGTCCTGCCCGACGACGTGAAGGAGCTCGCCTACGCCACGCTCGGCCATCGCATCATCATCGCCCCGGCCGCGCGCGTGAAGAACGCGACGGCCAAGGAGGTCGTCGAACAGTCGCTCGAACGTATCCCCGTGCCGGGCACCCGTGCGCGGCAGGGCGCGCCCGCCGGCGACCGCGACGCCGGCCGCCCGGCGAGCCGGTAGGCGCGCGCCATGCGCCGGCTGCGAGGCTTCGCCCGCTCGCTCTTCGTCACGCACCGGCCGCTGATGGCCGTCGCGATCCTCTGGGTCGCGAGCGTCATCGTCGCCATCTCGACCGGTTTCTGGCTGACGTGGCGGCTGACCTACGTGCTGATGGCCGGCGTGCCGCTCGCCTTCGCCTGGTCGCGGCTGAACCTCGGAGGCCTGGAGGTCGTCGCCGACCGCAGCGCCGACCGGCTGCAGGAGGGCTCGCAGTACGAAGAGCGCATCACCGTCCACAACCGCAGCTGGCTGAGCAAGATCTGGCTCGAGATCGAGGACCCGAGCGACATGCCGGGTCACGTAGCACGCCGTGTCGTCACCGTCGGCGCCAAAGGGAGCGCGACATTTCGCGCGCGCTCGACGATCAAACGCCGCGGCCTCTACTCCGTCGGCCCGGTCGAGGTCACGACGGGCGATCCATTCGGACTCTTTCGCCGCACGCAGGCGTTCGGATCCGCTCAGAACGTGCTCGTGTACCCGCGCGCCATCGAGTTGCCGAACTTCTTCGTGCCACCCGCCAACCTTCCGGGCGAGGGCCGCTTCCGCCGCCGCACGCACCAGGTGACGCCGAACGCCTCCGGTGTGCGCCCGTACGAATACGGCGATAGCTTCAACCGTATCCACTGGTCCAGCACCGCCCGCACCGGCGAGCTCATGGTGAAGGTCTTCGAACTAGATCCCGCGAGCGACATCTGGGTGATCCTGGACCTGCAGCGCGACGTGCACGCCGGCGACGGCGACGACTCCACCGAGGAGTATGCCGTCAGCATCGCGGCGTCGGTGTCGCGCTTCTTCCTCATGGCGAATCGCACCGTCGGCTTCATGTCCTACGGGCGAAGCTTCGACGTCATCGAGGCGGAGCGTGGCGTGCAGCAGTACACGCGCATCCTGGAGTCGCTGGCGATGACGCGCACCTGGGGCGACGTGCCGCTCGCCGACATGCTCTCGAACGAAGCGCGACGCTTCGGCCGCCACACGACCGTCGTCGTCGTCACGCCATCGACCGACGAAGCGTGGGTGGCCGCGCTGGCGATGCTCCACAGTCGCGGCGTCAAGGTCGCCGCGATCGTCCTGGAGCCGAGCACGTTCGGCGGCGCGGAAAGCTCGCTCGGCGTCTTCGCGTCGCTCGCCGCCGCCGACGTGTACTCGTACATGGTGAAGCACGCCGACGACCTCGAGAGCGCGCTCGGCGCCGAGATCGTCGCGGACGCGCCCGCGAAGTCAGGCGGTTAGCCGGATGCGCGAAGCCAACTGGGACGAGATCTTCCAGCGCCGCAACTACGACGAGACGGCCGCCGCCAACGATCGCCTCAGCGCGATCGTGCCGTGGGAGGACTGGCTGACGTTCCTTCTCACGGCCGTCGCGTTCATGAGCGTCGTCACCTCGATCAACAATGCGCACTGGGTGAACGGGATGCCCTCGCTGTACCCGATCGGCTTCTCGGCGCTGATCGCCGGCTACGTTCTCTCCCGCGTGCACTGGAACGAGCTGCTGCTCCACCCGATCGCGCTGCTGCTCGGCGCGACGCTGGTCTTCCTGCAGCTGATGGCGGTGCTCTCCGGCCACTCGCTCTACGTCCGCACCGACAGCATGCTCGACCGCATGCACGCCTGGTGGTCGGCCGTCACGCAGAACGGCATCAGCGCCGATCCGCTGCCGGTGATCATCCTGCTGCTCGTTGCGACCTGGCTGGGCGCGTACCTGTCGGCGTGGGCGATCTTCCGCTGGCGCAATGCGGCGCTGGGCCTCGTGCCCGGCGGCACGGCGCTGATGTGGAACATCTCGTTCTCCCCGGGCCAGTTCAGCTTCTCGTTCGTCATCTTCCTGCTCGCGGCGATGCTGCTGCTGATGCGCTTGCACGTCGCGCGGCGCGAAAAGCAGTGGGATCTCGACGGGGTGACGTATCCCGAGTTCATCAGCCTCTCGGCGTTCAACGCCACGTTCTGGGTCGCGTGCGGGCTGCTCGTCTTCGTCTGGCTCATGCCGCTGGCCCAGCGCTCGGACACCGCGAACGAGCGCTGGAACGACTTCACGGCGCCGCTCACGCGCCACCTCGCGCCGCTTTCGCGCGTCTTCGTTTCGGTCAACTCCCGGAAGGCGGTCAACATCCACAACCTCAAAGACGCGCTGGGGTTCCAGGGCAAGATCACGCTCAACAGCGACGCTGCCGCCCAGATCGACGTCAAGATCACGCCTGAGATAGCGGCGTTCCTGCGCGAGCAGTCGTTCGATCAGTACACCCGTGACGGCTGGAAGGTGAACGTCACCGGCGATGTGCCGCTGGCGCCGGGCGACCGGACGCTCGCCGCTGGCCTCGACGCTCCCGCGGACGCGCAGTCGCCCGCGCCTCCCAGGCAGGAAGTCACGATCAACGTGAAGGTCGAGGGCGGCAACAACGACCACCTGTTCAGCCTGGGCCAGCCGCTGCAGTCGGATCAACCGGCGAACGCGAGCGTCGGCGACGCTCCGGCCGACGTCAGCAGCCTCAAGCCCGCCGGGCACCTCAGCAACGGCGACGAGTACACCGTCACGGGCAGCGTCAACGTGGCGTCCATCGATCAGCTCCGCGCCGCAGGCGTCGACTATCCGTCGTGGGTGACGCAGCGCTACCTCGAACTGCCGCGCAGCCTCCCCCGCCGTGTGCGGTCCAAGGCGCGGGAGGTGACGCGGAGCGCCGGTAATCCGTACGACGCTGCCGCGACGATCGAAGGGTATCTCCGCACGTTCCCCAACGATTACGACGTCCCCGCAGCGCCGCCCGGACAAGACAACGTCGACTACTTCCTGTTCGACGCTCAGCGCGGCTATTTCGACTACCACGCGTCGGCGATGGTCGTGATGCTGCGTGCGATCGGCGTCCCCGCGCGCCTCGCCGCCGGCTACGTCATCGATCCACGGCAGCGGAAGAGCGGCGGCGATACGTTCAAGCTCACGCAGGAGCAGGCGTTCGCGTGGCCCGAGGTGTACTTCCCCGGCATCGGCTGGGTGGAGTTCAGCCCGACGCCCTCGCAGCCCTTGATCGACCGCCCCGGCACGGTGAAGCCCGCGCCGGCCGACAAGCAGATACGGAATCCGGGCGATCTCGCGGAAGCTCCGATCGACCTCGGTATCGCGCCCGTCGGCCCGGTGGCGCCTGCGCCCGTCGCTCGGACCGGCGGCGGCGGTGTCCCGATGTGGCCGCTGATCGCGCTCGCCGTCGTCGCCGGCATCGCGCTCGCGTTTGCGGCCGCCGGAAAGTTCGCCTGGGAGTTCGGCCTGGGCGGCCTGGCGCGCCCCGCGCAGTTGTGGGAGAAGACCATCCGGCTCGCCACGCTCGGCAAGATGCGCCCGCGTACCACCGAGACGCCGCGCGAGTTCGCGTTGCGTCTCCGCCGCGACGTGCCCGGCGCCGGCGGCGTCGCCTACATCGCGTCGACGTACGAGCGTACGCGCTTCGGCCAGAAGCGCCTCTCCGACGACGACGCCGAGCGCCTCGAAGCGGCATGGAAGTCCGCCCGCAACGGCCTGCTCCGCCGCATCCTCCGTCTCAAGCCCGGCCGGTAGAAGTGGCGCGGGGGCGCCATTCGCGGCGCCTCGCGGTACTCTGCCCGCATGCAACTCGACGATATCCTTGGCGCTGCCGGCCTCGCGCTCCCGCCCGGCGCGCTGCGCGGAGATCACCGGCGCCGACCCCGTCATCGCGTCGAAGTTCCGCGCCGGCGAGGCCGCGGCAGCGGCGCTCGCCGCGTGTGGCGCAGCCGCATCGGAACTGGCGGTGCTGCGAGGCGGCGCACGCCAGCGCGTGACGGTCGACGTCCGAGCCGCGGCGGCGTCGCTGCTCGGCTTCTTGTTCCAGCGGCTCGATGGCGATGCGACGCCGCGCACGAACGAAGGCAATCCGACCGTCGCGCTGTACGAATGCGGCGACGGCCGCTGGATCCACCTGCACGGCGGCTTCCCGCACCTGCGTGACGGCACGCTCGACGTGCTCGGCTGCGGCTTCGATGCGGCGGAGATCGCCGCGGCGTGCCGCCGTTGGGACGCGCAGGCGCTGGAGGACGCGCTCGCCGCGCGCGGCATGTGCGGCGCCATGGTGCGGACGGCGGACGAGTGGCGCGCGCACGCGCAGGGCCGCGCGCTCGAACCGCTGCCCGCCGTCGAGGTGATCCGCATCGGCGACGCCGCGCCGCGGCCGCTGCCGCGCGGCGACCGGCCGCTGGCCGGCGTGCGCGCGCTCGACCTCACGCGCATCCTCGCCGGGCCGGCGTGCGGACGCGCGCTCGCCGAGCACGGCGCTGACGTCCTGCTGGTGTCGTCGCCGAAGCTGCCGAGCATCCCGCCGTTCGTCATGGACACGGGCCACGGCAAGCGCTCGGCGTTCCTCGACCTCGACGAGCCTCGAGGACGCCGCGACGCTGCGCGAGCTGATCGGCGGCGCCGACGTCTTCGCGCAGGGCTATCGCAGCGGAGCGATGGAGCGCCGCGGCTTCGGCCCCGACGACGTCGCGCGACTTCGCCCGGGCATCGTCTACGTCTCGATCAACTGCTACGGCCACGACGGCCCGTGGCGCGAGCGGCCGGGCTGGGAGCAGCTCGCGCAGACCGTCACGGGCATCGCCGCCGTGCAGGGGTCGCCGCAGCGGCCGCAGCTCATCCCCGCCGCCGCGTGCGACTACACGACCGGCTATCTTGCCGCGTACGGGACGATGCTCGCGCTCGCCAGGCGCGCGACCGAAGGCGGAAGCTGGCACGTGCGCGCATCGCTCTGCCAGACGGCGATGTGGCTCGACCGCCTCGGCGCGACGTGCGACCCGTCGGCCGCGACCGGCTTCGGCGATACCGCGGACCTCATGACGCAGAGTGAGACGCCGTTCGGCCACCTCACACATCTTGCGCCCGCCATCCGCATGTCGGAGACGCCGGCCCGCTGGGAGCGGCCGACGGTGCCGCTCGGCACGCACGCGGCGGAGTGGTTGTCGCGAACGACAGGCGAAACGTAGCCGCGACGGCGAGTGTCCCCCCGGGCGAAAGCGCACGAAAAGGGCGGCCACATGGGGCCGCCCCTACGATGTTCGGCGTTCTTCGCGCTGTGGCCAGCAGCTAACAGCCAACCGCCAACAGTAACCTACTTCAGCCCCGCGTCCGCGCGCAGCGCGGGCACCTTGTCCGTGTGCTCCCACGGCGCATCGATGTCGTCGCGGCCGAAGTGCCCGTACGCCGCCGTCGCCTTGTAGATCGGGCGGCGGAGCCGCAGGTCGCGGATGATCGCCGCGGGCCGCAGGTCGAAGTGGTTGTACACGAGGTCGAGGATCCGCGCGTCATCGATCTTGCCGGTGCCGAACGTCTCGACCGAGATCGACGTCGGGTTCGCGACGCCGATCGCATACGAAAGCTGGAGTTCGAGCCGGTCGGCGATGCCCGCGGCAACCAGGTTCTTCGCGACGTAGCGCGCCGCGTACGCGGCCGAGCGGTCGACCTTTGTCGGATCCTTGCCGCTGAACGCGCCGCCGCCGTGCCGCGCGATGCCCCCGTATGAGTCGACGATGATCTTGCGTCCGGTCAGTCCCGCGTCGCCCATCGGCCCGCCGATGACGAAGCGGCCCGTCGGGTTGATCAGCACGCGCGGCGCGTCCTTCACCAGTTCGGCCGGCAGGATCGGCTTGATCACCTGCTCCAGGACGTCGTTCTGCAGCGCCTCGCGCGAGATGTCTTCGTCGTGCTGGGTCGAGATAACGACCGTGTCGATGCGCTTCGGCTTGCCGCGCTCGTACTCGACCGTCACCTGCGACTTGCCATCGGGGCGGAGGTACGTGAGCCCGCCGCTCTTGCGCACGTACGCGAGCTGGCGGCAGAGGCGGTGCGCCAGCGCGATCGTCAGCGGCATGAACTCCGGCGTCTCGTTGCACGCGAAGCCCACCATCATCCCCTGGTCACCGGCGCCGGTGTCGAGGTCGTCCTTCATCGCGGCGCCCTCTTTCGCCTCGAGCGCCTTGTTCACGCCCATGGCGATGTCGCCCGACTGCTCCTTGATCGACACGATGACGCCGCACGTCTCCCAGTCGAAGCCGTAGTGCTGGTTGTTGTAGCCGATCTCCCGGATCGTGTCGCGCACGATCGTTGGGATATCGATGTACGTCGTCGTCGTGATCTCGCCGATCACCAGTACGAGGCCGGTCGTGCACGCCGTCTCGCACGCCACGCGCCCCCCCGGATCGTCCGCCAGGATGGCGTCGAGCACGGCGTCGCTGATCTGGTCGCACATCTTGTCGGGGTGGCCTTCGGTCACCGACTCGGATGTCAGGTTGAGCGACTCGGCGCTCATGAACGTCGTCGTCATCTATCCTCCAATGTCTGCGCCATTACTGTGTAGGGGCGCAGCCCGCTGCGCCCGCGGCTGCACTGCTACTTCATTCCGTTGGGACGCACTCGCCGGCCTGCCGATCCCGCATCCCGCTTCGCGTTTCTCGTCTCCAACCTCACGTCCCGCTCTCCCACGACGTCAGGTACGTGTGCTGCTCTTCCGTCAGCGTATCGATGCTCATGTTCATCGCCTTCAGCTTCAGCCGGGCGATCTCCGCGTCGATCTCGCGCGGCACCGGGTACACCGCGACATCGAGCTTCTTCTCGTTGAGCACGAGGTGCTCCGCGCTCAGCGCCTGGTTCGCGAAGCTCATGTCCATCACGCTTGCCGGGTGTCCCTCCGCCGCGGCCAGGTTGATCAGCCGGCCCTCGCCCAGCACGAAGAGCTTGCGCCCGTCGCCCAGCTTGAACTCCTCGACGAACGGCCGCACGGCGCGCCGCGCCTCCGACATCGACTCGAGCGCCTTCAGGTTGATCTCGTCGTTGAAGTGACCCGAGTTGGCCATGATCGCGCCGTCCTTCATCACCTCCATGTGATGCCGGTCGATGACGTTGATGTCGCCCGTCAGCGTGATGAAGATGTCGCCGATCTTCGCCGCGTCGGCCATGGGCATCACGCGGAAGCCGTCCATCACCGCCTCCAGCGCGGGCAGCGGGTCGACTTCCGTCACGACCACCTGCGCGCCCATGCCGCGCGCGCGGCTCGCGACGCCGCGGCCGCACCAGCCGTAGCCCGCGCACACGACGGTCTTCCCGGCCCAGAGGATGTTCGTCGCGCGCGTGATGCCGTCCAGCGTGCTCTGCCCCGTGCCGTAGCGGTTGTCGAACATGTGCTTCGTGTTCGCTTCGTTCACCGCGATGATCGGGTACTTGAGCTTGCCCTCCGCCGCCAGCGCCCGCAGCCGCACGACGCCGGTCGTCGTCTCCTCGGTGCCGCCGATGATGCCGGCCAGCAGGTCGGTGCGGTCCTTGTGCAGCCGCGCGACGATGTCGGCGCCGTCGTCCATCGTGCACTGCGGTTTGTGGTCCAGCACCGCGTCGATGTGCCGGTAGTACGTCTCGTTGTCCTCGCCCTTGATGGCGAACGTCGAGATGCCGTACTCGGCGACGAGCGCCGCCGCCACGTCGTCCTGCGTGCTCAGCGGGTTCGATGCGCACAGCGCGATGTCGGCGCCGCCGTCGCGCAACGCGATCATCAGGTTCGCCGTCTCCGTCGTTACGTGGAGGCACGCGGCGACGCGCAGCCCGTTCAGCGGCTTCTCTTTCGCGAACCGCTCGCGGATCTGCCGCGTCACCGGCATCTCCCGCGCCGCCCACTCAATGCGGCGGATGCCCTCTTCGGACAGCCGCAGGTCTCGTACGTCGTGCTTGATCGTCTCTGTTGGCAACGTGTCTCCTCTTCCGTTCACTTGGCCTCATTCGGCCGGCGCTCTCCGGCGCCGTTGTTCGTGTGTCGATGCCGCTCGGGCGCACTCACTCCGCGTGGAGTCTCACGACCTCGCCTCCTCTGCCGCGTCCGCGAATCCGCGCGAGCGTCCTCCGCACGAGGCTCGCCGCGCCGGTCGCGTCGCGCCGCGTCGCGGCGCCTTCGATGAGCCGCGCGGCTTCCGTGTAGCCGAGGCGCTCGTACGCGCGCACGGCCGGTGTGTTCGTCGGGTCGACGCTCAGCACGATGTCGCGGCAGAAGCGGAGCAGTTGCTCCGTCACGGCGCCCGTCGTGCACTGCGCGAATCGCTGTCCGCGATACCGCGGGTGCGTGTACACGTTGCCGACGACGGCGATCGCGCTCGCCTGTGAGATCACGTGCGTGCCCGCGACCGCGATCAGTTCGCCGTCGCGCTCGACGCCGAAGTACACGGCGTCATCGATCTGCCGCGCCGAGTAGAACGACGGCACGCCGTCCGTGCGATACAGCCGGTTGATCGCGCGCACGTCGGCGCCGGTCAGCCGGCGTACCGGCCCGTCGATCGGGCGGAACGTCGCGGCCGTCGCGTGCATGCGGATCATCGTCTGCCGCTGATCCAGCTCGAAGTGGCGCAGCACCGTCTCCAGGTGATGCGGCTCGCACGTCAAGAATGTGTGGCGCGGCCCGGGATGCACCGTCAGCAGCGCGTCGAGCGCGCCCGCCTCACCCATGGCGAACGTCGCGTTGCCGAGGCCGCCGCGCGAGTGCAGCATCAGCCCCTGGTTCGCGGCGCTGCTCGAAAGCCACCAGTCCGTCTGCCGGAACAGCATCGGCTCCAGCTGGCCCAGCGCGTACGCCGCGTACGGCCGCCGGCCTTCGAGGATGCGGCGGATCTGCTCGCGATCGCCCAGCCGCCGCACGAGATACTCGGTGGCGTTCGGGACGGCGGCGGAGTTCCGCTCGACGACCGTCATGTCGCGCCTCCCGCCGGGCCGCCGGCCGCCGCCGTCGGCGCGGCGTGCGCGCGATCGAGTATCGGCGCCAGGTCGCGCCGGACGTCGTCCGGGATCAGGTCGAGCTGCGTGATGATCGCGTTCGACAGCGCGTGGGCGCAGGCGCAGGTGCGCTCCGGCAGCGTCCGCGCCGCCTCCGCGACGATGCCGCGTGCGTGCGCGACGTTGGCTCGCAGGTTCGCGACGACCATCTCCACCGAGACCGTCGCGTGGCCGTCGCGCCACGTGTCGTAGTCGGTCACGCACGCCAGCACCGCGTAACAGATACCCGCTTCGCGCGCGAGCTTCGCCTCCGGCAGCGCCGTCATGCCGATGACGTCCGCGTCCCAGCTCCGGTACAGCTCCGACTCCGCGCGCGTCGAGAACGCCGGCCCCTCGATCACCACGAGCGTGCCGCCGCGGTGCGTCGTGACGCCGGACGCGCGCGCCGCGTCGGACACCGTGGCGCTGAGCGTCGGGCAGAACGGCGCATCGAAGCCGATGTGGGCGACGATGCCGCGCCCGAAGAACGTCGACGGCCGGGCGCCGCGCGTCCTGTCGATGAGCTGGCTCGGCACGACCATGTGCAGCGGCACGATCTGCTCCCGCAGGCTGCCGACCGCGCTCACCGACGTGATGTACTGCACGCCGAGCGACGCCAGCGCCCAGATGTTCGCGCGCTGCGGGATCTCCGCGGGCAGGAGGCGATGCCCCACGCCGTGCCGCGGCAGAAATGCCATCCGCACGCCGTCGAGCGTCCCCAGCACGATGCGATCCGACGTCGCGCCGAACGGCGTATCGATCGCGACCGACTCGACGTCCGCGAGCCCGTCGATCTCGTAGAAGCCGGAGCCGCCGATGACGGCGAAGATCGCCTCGCGTTGCGTCATCGCGCCGCCGCCGCTGGCTGCGTTGTCGCCGCGATCGCGGGGGCGTACGGCGCGCGAAGCACGCCGCGCTCCGTGACGATCGCCGTGATCAGATGCGCCGGCGTCACGTCGAACGCCGGGTTCCGCGCCGCCGTCGCGTCCGGCGCCGTCCGCGCCGACGCGAACGACGTGACCTCGTCCGCGTCGCGCTCTTCGATCACGATGTCGCCGCCGCGCGCCGTCTCGATGTCGATGGTGCTCACGGGCGCCACGACGTAGAACGGCACGCCGTGCGCGTGCGCGGCCAGCGCCAGCCCGTACGTGCCGACCTTGTTCGCCGCGTCGCCGTTCGCCGCGATGCGGTCAGCGCCGACGATCACGGCCTGCACGCGGCCGCGCGCGATCAGTCCCGCCGCCGCGCTGTCGACGATCAGCTCGTGCGGGATGCCTTCGCGTGCCAGCTCCCACGCGGTCAGCCGCGCCCCCTGCAGCAGCGGCCGCGTCTCGTCGACCAGCACGCTGATCCGCTTGCCCTGCCAGTGCGCCGTCTTCACGACGCCCAGCGCCGTGCCGATGCCGCCCGTCGCCAGCGAGCCCGCGTTGCAGTGCGTCAGCACCGTCGCGCCTCGCTCGATCAGCGCCGCGCCAAGCTCGCCGCTCGCCGCGTCGGACGCGATCTGCTCTTCGTGGATGCGCAGCGCCTCGGCTTCGGCGCGCGCCGCGTCGCTGCCGCGGCTGCGAGCACCCGGTCGAGCGCCCAGCGCAGGTTCACCGCCGTCGGCCGCGTCGCCGCCAGTTCGTCGCGCCGCCGTCCGCACGTCGTCGCCTCGCCGCGCCGCCAGCGCCAGCGCGTACGCCGCCGCCACGCCGATCAGCGGCGCGCCGCGCACGGCGAGCCGCCGGATCGCGTCGGCGACGTCGCGATAGTCGGACGTCTCGACGTAACGCGTCTCGGCGGGCAGCAGCGTCTGGTCGAGGATGCGCAGGACGCCGTCGCGCCACTCGATGGGCTGCACCTGGGGCCGGGTTGTTCGGGGCAAGAAAAAATCTCCGCCGGTATGGTGGAGAAGCCTGTGTTCTCTCTCATCTCTCTCGCTGCTGCGAGTCGGATTTGGCACCCGCCTGCGCGGGTTGCCGGGCTTCGTAGGGCCGATCCCTCCACCACTCTGGATAAGAGTCCGTATTCAGTTGTGCAGGCATTGTAGGGGGCTGACCGAGCCGCGGTCAAGGCAACATGCCGACGGTCACGGTGAAGCCGCGCTCAAACTCGATCTCGCGGTCGAGTCCGCCGTACAGCGTGTCAAGCAGCGGCGTGACCCGCTCGACGACGGCCGCCAGCGCTTCCTTCGGGATCAGCCACGAGCTTGAATAATCCTGCGACGCCAGCCGCTCGAGCATCCGCCGCCCCTGTGCGCGCGCCGTCCAGCGCGCCAGCGTGACCTGCCGCATCCGCGCGCCCGCGTCCGCCATCACCCGCTCGAACAGCGCCGCGGCCTCGGCGTGCCGGTCCCGGCTGGCGATGTCGATACCGGCGACCTCTTGCACGGCGCGCCGGATCACTTCGTCCGCCTTGTCGCGGACGCTCCCGAGGCGGTCGTCGCCGCCCTGGATCACGAGGCCGCCCGGTCGCACGAGCGGCAGCGTCGCGCGCAGCGTCGCCTCCGCGTCCGGCACCAGGTGCAGGATGTGGACGAACAGCGCGCCGTCGAACGACGCGTCGCGCAGCGGCGGGCGTGCCGCTTCCGCCAGCATGACGTCGATGTCGCGCCGCTTCTCGCGCAGCAGCGCCAGCATCTTCGACGAGATATCGATGCCCGCCACGCGCACGCCCGCGGCGGCCGTGGGCACAGCGATGCGCCCGGTGCCGACGCCAACCTCGAGCAGTCGCGGCGCCGGCGCGACGTCGCGCAGCAGCGCCGCGATGCCGGCGCCGATCTGCCGTTCGACGTCCGGCGGCAGACCGCGCGTCTCGTCGTAGCAGTGCGCCACCCGGTCGAAGGACTTGAGTTCGGAGTTCATGATTGGCAGCTCACAGTCCGTGCAGCTCACACGTGGCGCGGCTTTCAGCCCGCGCCGGTTACGGCGTCATGCGACCGGCGACCAACCCTACACATTGAACAGAATATTCAGGCAGTCGCCGTCCTGCACGACGTACGTCTTGCCTTCCTGCCGCACCTGCCCGCGCTTCTTCGCCTCCGGGTAGCCGTTCGCGGCGAGCAGGTCGTCGCAGCGCACGACCTCCGCGCGGATGAAGCCGCGCTCCAGGTCGGTGTGGATCTTGCCCGCCGCGGTCGGCGCCGTCGAGCCGCGCGGCACGTTCCAGGCGCGGCACTCGTCCGGCCCCACCGTGAAGAACGAGATCAGGCCCGTGAGCGCGTACGACATGCGGATCATCCGGTCCAGCCCCGGCTCCTTGATGCCGAGGTCGTTGCGGAACTCGACGGCGTCCTCGTCCGACATCTGCGCCAGCTCCTGCTCGATCTTGCCGGCGATCGCCGCGATCGCCGTGTGCGGCGCCGCGAACTTCGCGCCGAACTCCGTCTCGATGCCGCCAGCGCGCGCCGCGTCGTCGTCCGCGATGTTCAGCACGATCAGCAGCGGCTTGTCGGTGAGGAACTGGTAGTTGACCAGCAGCTTCGCCTCTTCCTCGCTGATCTCCTGCGCGCGCAGCGGCGTGTCCGCCTCGAGTCCCTTCTTGAGCCGTTGGAGCAGCGCCATCTCGCGCTCGGCCGCGTCGCGCTCGCCCATCTTCACAGAGCGCATCGATGCCTCGATGCGCTCGAGCCGCCGTTCGATGAACGCGGCGTCGGCGAACGTCAATTCCAGCTCCATCGCCGCTAGGTCGCGCGCGGCGTCGACCGAGCCCTGCGGATGCGGCACCGTCTCGTCCGCGAACGCCCGCACGACGTGGATCAGCGCGTCGCAGCGCGCGAGCTGAGCGAGGAACTGCGCGCCGGGCCCCTGCCCGTCGGAGAACGCCTCTCCGGGGAAGTCGATGTAGCGGATGTCGGCAAGCGTGAACTTCTTCGGGTTGAAGAGCTTCGCCAGCGCGTCGAGCCGCCCGTCGGGCACTTTGACGACGCCGATGTTGGGCTGCACGCCCGCGCCGTACGCGCCCGTCTGCGCGTTGCCCTTCGTGACGGCGTTGAAGATCGTCGTCTTGCCCGAGCGCTGAAAGCCGATGATGCCGAGGTCCATGCGGACAGGGTATCGAGGACGGCCGTTACAGGTTAGTAGGGTGCGGAGGGGGCTCGCTCGTGTCGTGGTGCTTGTGTCGTAGCGCGGGCTTTACAGCCCGCGCGGGCCTGATACGCGAATCACGCCGTCCGAACTCTCCCTCTCCACGTCGTGGAGAGGGAGCCGGGGGGTGAGGTGCGTGTGCGCCGCAGCCGATCCGCGATCGCCAATCAGATGCGGAACATGCCCGTGATCTCCGTCATCCCGATCGCGATCTCCGGCCACGGCGTCACGGCATCGGCGATGACCTGCACCGCGCGCCGCTGCGTCGGCCAGACGAGGCGGTCGAGCGCGTCCTCGAGCGTGCACCACTCGTACGCTGTGTGCTCTTCCGAGACCGTCGCGCCGGGCGCGCCCGTGACGAAGCCCGCGAACGCCGGCACGAGGTGCACGCCGTCCGTGAACTCGCTGTAGAACGATTCGATGTAGTCGGTCCGGAAGAAGCGCTCCGGCGACAGCCCCGTCTCCTCGACCATCTCGCGCCACGCCGCGTCGTACGCCTTCTCGCCCGGTTCGATCATGCCGTGGACGGCCTGCCACGTGTCGGCGTGCATCAGGCCGGGCGCGCGGTACAGCAGCAGGAACGCCGGCCGCCCGTGCAGCATCGTAAACACATACGTCGAGATCGACCCGGTGATAACGTCCATCGATGTCCCCCTCACGCTGCGCCGCAATCAGCGTATCGCAACGGCCGGAGCGACGTGTGTCTCGATCGATACACAACCGTAACGTCGGCCGCAACCAGCGCGACACGGCGCCCGGCGAGACTGTCTGCAGGAACGTCCACGTGTGGATGTGCCGCGGTATCGGGGCTGAACAGCCTGGACCGGGCGCAGACCGGATGGATGGAGCGGACTAGTCGCTCGCCACGACGATTGACCCCTGGTCGCTCGGCGCGGTGATGACCGTGCGCCCCGGATAGCCGCGCGCGATCGCCTGCTGCATCATCGCCCGCGCGATGCGCTCCTCCCCGTCGACCGCGAACGCGGCGATCGTCGAGCCGCCGCCGCTCAGGTACGCGCACAACGCGCCCGCGTCCTTCGCCGCCGCGAAGATGTCCGCCATGCCGGGGAAGATGCGCGCGCGCGCGGGCTGGTGCAGCCGGTCCTGCGTCGCCAGGTCCAGCGCATCCCACTCGCCCTTCGCCAGCGCCGCGACGAGCAGCGCCGCGCGGCCGATGTTGAATACAGCGTCGTCCTTCGAGATCTCCCTGGGCAGCAGCTTGCGGCTCTCGCCCGTCGGCATCTCGAAGTCCGGCACGAACAGCACGATCTTCAGCCCCGGCGCCAGCGTCGCGGCCACGTGCCGGTACGCATCGCCGTCGCGGACGACGACGCGCAGGCCGCCGAACAACGCCGGCGCCATGTTGTCGGCGTGGCCCTCCAGGCCCGCGCCCAGCGACAGCATCTGCGCGTCGCTGAGCTTGCCGCCCATCAGCGCGTTCGCGCCGACGATGCCGGCCGCGCGCGCCGCCGCGCTCGCGCCCATCCCGCGGCCGATCGGGATCGTCTGCTCGCCGGAAGCGCACAGCTCCGGCACCTCGACGCGCGCCAGCCGGTACGCCGACCGCGCCGCATCCAGCACGAGCCGCACGAGCCCGTCGTCGGTCTCCGGCTGATGTCCGAGCGCGACGGTGACGTCCTGCGTCAACGCCAGCGCGAGGCCCAGGCTGTCGAAGCCGGGCCCAAGGTTGGCGCTGGTTGCGGGCACACGCACGGTCACGGAAGTCGGCATGCGGGAAGCGTAGCGTGAGGGGGCCGCAGAACCTAGAACCCAGAACCTAGAACCCACGCCGTCCGAGATTGGTTCTAGGTTCTAGGTCCCAGGTTCTCGTCGGAGCATCCCCTCCAGCCGCGACTTCACCTCCGGCCAATCGTCGTCGACGATGGCGAAGTACGCGGAGTCGCGGTAGACGCCGCCGCGCGTCAGCATGTGCTTGCGCATCACGCCTTCGTACTTCGCGCCGATGCGGGCGATCGCCCGCCGCGAGTTCTCGTTCCGCGCGTCCGTCTTCAGCTCGACGCGCACGCAACCCAGCGTCTCGAAGCAGTACGTGAGCAGCAGGTACTTCGCCTCGGTGTTGATCGGCGTGCGCTGCGCGCCCGGCGCCAGCCACGTGCCGCCGATCTCGATGCGCCGGTCGGCCGGGCTTACGAAGAACAGCCGCGTGCTGCCCACGACCTCGCCGCTCGTCCGGTCGATCGTCGCGAACGGCAGCTGGTGGCCCCCGGCGGCCGCGGCCAGCGCGTCGTCCAGCCACCGCTCGTACTCGTCCCGCGTCCGCGGGCGGTACGGCAACCACGTCCAGATGCCGTCGTCCTCGCCCGCCCGCATGATCCCGTCGAGATGCCGCGGCCCAAGCGGCTCCAGCCGCACGTGCGTCCCCTCCAGCGTCACCGGCGTCGGGTTCATCATGGATCATGTTGTAACGAAAGCCGCCCGAAAGGCGGCGAAGACCTGTAACCTGTGAACCGTCAACTACCAGGAACTAGCCACTACTACTCCGCAATCCCCAGCTGCTCGCGGTAGTCAGCCTCGATCGCCTGCAGGATGCCGTGTTCGAGGTACCGGTCGTACGGCAGCTTGAGCGCGGCGGCGACGATCTGCGCCGGCACCGGGAGGGCTCGGCGCGTCCGCGATGATCGCGTCTTCCTTGAGCTTCGCGATCTCCGCGTCGCTGTAGCCGAGCTCCTTCAGCACCTCGTCGTTGTGCTCGCCGAGCAGCGGCGCCGGCCGCCGTGCCTTCGCTTCGAACCGTGTGAACTTCGCCGCGAGGTGCCGCTGCACCGGCCGCTTGCCGAGCATCGGTTGGTCGATCACGTCGAAGTGCCCGCGCGCCTTGAAGTGTGGATCGAACAGGATCTCCTTGCCGTCCAGCACCGCCGCCGCCTTCACGCCCGCCTTCTGCAGCGTGTGCATCACGTCGTAGTGGTCGCGCTGCGACGTCCACTCCGTGATCGCCGCGTCCAGCTCGTCGTGGTGGTCGTGGCGCGCCAGCACCGTGCTGAAGCGATCGTCGTCCAGCCACTCGGCGTGGCCCATCGCCCGCGCCATGCGCTCGAACTCAGCGTCGTTCGAGCACGAGATCACCGCCCAGCGGTCGTCGCCCGCGCAGCGATAGCAGCCCTGCGGCGCCGCCCACTCGCTGCGGTCGCCGTGCCGCTCCGTCACGCGGCCCGTCATCTGGTACTCCAGCAGCGCCGCGCCCATGATCGGGATCGCCGCCTCCTGCTCGGACAGGTCGATGTACTGGCCCTTGCCGGTGCGGCGGCGGTAGTGCAGCGCGGTCAGCACCGCGCCCGCTCCCAGGAAGCCGGAGTACGGGTCGGTGAACGAGAGCCCCGAGCGGATCGGCGGCCCGTCCTTGTATCCCGTGATCGACGAGACGCCCGACGCCGGCTCGAGCCCCATGCCGTACGCGCCGTAGTCGCGCATCGGCCCGTTCTGCCCGTAGCCGGACAGCGAGATCATGATGATGTCCGGCTTGACCGCCTTCAGCTCGTCGTACCCCAGCCCGAAGTTCGCCATGACGCGCGGCGTGAAGCTCTCGACAACCACGTCGGCGCCCGCGACCAGCTTGCGGAAGATCGCTCGGCCTTCTTCCTTGTTGAGGTCCAGCACCATCTCGCGCTTGCTCGCGTTGCGGATGACGAAGTACGACGCGCGGTGCCAGTGATGGTCGATGCCGTCGTTGTCGGCGATGATCAGGTTCCGCGTGACGTCCATCCGGCTCGCCGCCTCGAAGCGGATCACGTCCGCGCCCAGGTCGGCGAGGATGCGCGTGCACGCCGGCCCCGCGAACACCTGCGCCAGGTCGATCACGCGCACGCCCTCGAGCGGCAGGCCCATCAGATCACCCCCCGGTCGCTGAGGATCGTCAGGTCGCCCTTCTCGTAGCCCAGCTCGTCGACCAGCACCGCGACGTTCGCGCTGCCGCGCTCCGGCGCGGGCGCTGCGTGCAGCGGCGTCTCCGACATCTTGAACGGCTGGCCGGGGATCGTCAGCGGTCCCGCCTTGCTCTCGATCTTCTGGAAGAAGCCGCGCTCGGCCAGGTGCTCGTCGCCCAGCAGGTCGGCGGATGTCGGCACGAACGCGAACGGCAGCCGTAGCGCCTGCGCCGTCATCACGATCTCCATCGCGCTGTGGGTCGAGAGATACGGCTGCATCAGCGCTTCGAACTCGCGCCAGCCGATCATCCGCTCGCCCATCTGCTGGAAGAACGGCGTCTTGTCCAGCTCGATGTCCTCCATCAGCAGCGCCATCGGCGAGATCACGCCGGGCGCCAGCGGCGATGGGAAGCCGCTCGCGCCGGGGATCACCACCACGTAGCCGTCGGCGCAGGCCATGATGTCGTTCGGATAGCCGAAGATGTGGCGCGAGTAGTAGCGCCGCCGGATCGCTCCCTGGAACGCGTACATCGCCGAGTTGTACTCGTCGGCCGCCGCCGCCGCTTCGGCCATCGAGAGGTCGACGTGGTCGCCGCCGCCGTTCTTCGCGCGGTTCTCCAGCGCGGCGAGGATGCCGATCCAGAGCTGCACGCCGGCGAGATACTCGCCCGGCTCGCCGCCCGTCGTCAGCGGCTCGCGGTCGGGCTCGCCGGTGTTGTACATGATCGTGCTCATCGCCATCGACGTCAGGCTGTTGCCGTCGTACTCCGCGTACGGCCCCGTCGCGCCGAACGGCGATACCTGCGCGACGACCAGCTCCGGGAAGTCCGCCTTCAGGTCGTCGTACGACAGCCCCCACGCCTTCAGCGTCGATGCCTTCTCGCCGCAGACGAACACGTCCGCGTTGGCGAGCATCTTCTTCAGCACCACCTGCCCGGACGTCACCGACACGTCGAGCGTCACGCTGCGCTTGCTCGTGTTCAGGTGCAGGTACAGCCCGGACTTCTCCGGGTCGGGGAGATCGCCCGGAAACGGGCCGAGGCGCCGCGAGTAGTCGCCCGCCGGCGGCTCGACCTTCGTCACGAGCGCGCCGGCGTCCGCCAGCAGCTTCGTCGCGTACGGGCCGGCGATCCCTTGCGAGATATCCACCACCCGCACGTCGGAGAGGGCGCGATCGGTCATGTGTTACTCCACACTGATATCGGTGCCGGAAGCATACGCGGCCCCGCGCAGGCGATCAAAGGGTAGCCGCAGCGCGTCTGCGGCGGCGTACAATTGCGAGGCGGACAGCGCCGCTGCGCGCAGCTGCCAGGATACGTGCGGCGCAGCGGCCTGCGGCCGTTGTGCAAGGAGGACGTCATGTGGTGGCAAGACTTGTTGTGGGGCTTCTGGAACGGCCTGTCAGCGTGGGTTGTCCTTATCGCCCATGCCTTCGATGCCTGGAACACGATTTCCCTTCTATAACGGTCTGAGAAGCGGCAACTGGTACGACTTCGGGTTCTTGGTCGGCGCGGGTTCTCCGTTCCTCGGGGCGTTCGGCTCGAAGAACCGCGGACGCAATCGCTAAGCCACCCGTCGCCGTCGCCCGCGAGCTAACGGGATCACCATCGAGGAAGAGCTACGCCTCGAGCAGCAGCCGCCGCGTCGCGAGCGCGTCCGCCGTCGGCGGCAGTTGCCCGCTCGCCTTCGCCGCTTCGATCTCGTCCGCAAGTTGCGCGAACGCGACGAGCATGTTCGTCTTCGCCCGCAGCGTCTTGCTCAGCCCGTTCAGCAGGCCGAACACGCGGCCGACCATCAGCAGCTCCGGCGGCATCGCCGTCAGCTGGTTCTTGCGCAGGATCTTCGTCACGTCCTCGTACGACTCCTGGAACATCTCGCCTTCCGCCCAGCCGGCGTCCGTCTCCCGCATCTTGTTCGCGACCCGGCCGATGTACGCGTCGCCCAGCTGCTCGTACCCCTCGGCGTCGTCCCGCTTCGTGCGGAAGCCCAGGTCGCGGAACGCGCGGCCCATCGCCACGTTGTCGCCGCTGAGCAGCGTGCGCGTGAAGCGCACCATGACGTCCATGAACGCCGGCTCGAGCGCCTTCGCCTGGCCGAAGTCGATCAGCACAAGCTTCGGCCCCGGCAACACCAGCAGGTTGCCCGGGTGCGGGTCCGCGTGGAAGAATCCGTTCTTCACGATCATCTCGGCGAACGCGAACACCAGGATCTTCGCCACGTCGGTCGGGTCGACGCCGATGCGCCGCACGCCCTCGTAGTCGGTGATCTTGACGCCGTCGATGTACTCCATCGTCAGCACGCGCCGGCTGCTGTACTCCCAGTAGATGTCCGGCACGACGATGTCGTCGACGTACTTGAAGTCCTCGGCGATGCGCTCGTTGTTGTGGCCTTCGTTGATGAAGTCCAGCTCCAGCGGGATGTGCTTGCGCATCTCCTCCGCGACGAACCGGTAGTCCATCGACCGGTCGAGCCTGTTCAGCACGCTGATGAAGAACGACATGTTCGTCAGGTCGATGTCGACGATGTGCTCGATGCCCGGATACTGGACCTTGACGGCGCACACGCGTCCGTCCTTCAGCACCGCGCGATGCACCTGCGCCAGCGACGCCGACGCCACCGGCGTCTCGTCGAACTCGGCGAAGATCTCGCCGAGCGGCCGTCCCAGCTCGCGCTCGATCTGGCGCTTGATGTTCTCGAACGTCTCCGGCGGCACCTCGTCGTGCAGCCCGGACAGGACGTCCACGTACGCGTCGGGGAGGACGTCCGGACGCGTGCCCAGGAACTGGCCGGTCTTGATCAGCAGGCCCTGGTTCTTGACGGCCGCCTCGTAGAACTTCTTGGCGCTCCAGAGGTGGTGCTTGTTCCGCCGGGCCGCGCCCCAGGCCGTCCCTTTGCGCTTCTCCCGCAGGCTGATCAGCTTGTAGCCCAGGAACACGCGCGCCAGCATCTGGCCGACGTTAACAAAGCGCCGGACGCGGCTCCGGGGCGCGCTGCCGCGGAGGCGGTCGCCGTAGGTGAGAGATCGCTGAGCCATGTTCAGTTTTCCATGTTACGGGATTTCACAACCTCGCGCGCTGGCCGCGCCCGCAGGGCGTGGGAGGTCTCTACCGAGGTCCTCCGAAGCTGAGAGGCTGACCCGCTGACAAGCTGACCGCTGACAAGCTCGTCGCTGACCGCTAGGATCGAGGGCAACCACTCGAATCTGGTGCCGCCTGCCGAACGTAATGGAGATGGAGCGCGTGGACTACGCGGGACTCCGGGACGAAGAGTTGATGGACCGGCTCGTGGGCCGGGACCTCGCGGCATTCGGCGCGCTCTACGACCGGTACAGCGATCTCGTGTACTCCGTCTCGCTCCGGGTCGTGGCCGACGCGCACGTCGCCGAGGACGTGACCCAGGACGTATTTCTGCGCGTGTGGCGCCGGCCGGAGCAGTTCGATCTGAACCGCGGAAAGTTCGTCACGTGGCTGCTCAGCGTGGCGCGCAACCGCTCGATCGATGAGCGCCGCAGCCAGGGCCGCCGTCTGCGCAGGGAGGCGTTGCCGGCGGCGTCCGCCGAGGTCGAAGACGTGCTCCCGAGCAACGACGAGCGCGACGATCCGGCGCTCGCGACGGTGCTGGCGGACGAGCGTCGCGCGGTGCGCAAGGCGCTCGAGGTGCTGCCGCCGGAGCAGAAGTTGGCGATCCAGCTCGCCTATTTCGGCGGGCTGACGCAGCAGGAGGTCGCGGACCGGCTCAGACAGCCGCTGGGTACGGTGAAGACGAGGATTCGGCTGGGGATGCAGAAGATGCGCGTGGTGCTCGAGGAGCGCCGGAGAGAGGAACGCAGCTCTTGATGCAGATGGACTGCGAGACCGTTCGCGACAACGTCGACGCGTGGGCGCTCGGTGCGCTCGACGCCGACGAGGCGCGCGCGCTCGAAGCGCACATCGCCGGCTGCGCCGAGTGCGCCGCGCTGGCCGACGGCGCGCGGGACGGCGCGGCGTCCCTCGCGCTCGCCGTTCCGCTTGTGTCCGCCAGTCCGTCGCTGAAGGCGCGCGTCATGGCGTCGGCATCGCTCACCGGGCCGACGGCGCGCGTTCATGCGGCCTCGCCGCGATGGTTGTTCGCCGCAGCCGCGGCCGCGATCGTCTTCGGCGTCGGTGCGCTCGCGTGGGGCGGCTACATGCAGACGCAGGTGAGTGACCTGCAGGATCGCAACGCCCGCGCCGGTACCGATGCGACGGCGCAGTCGAGCGCGTTCGCCACCATGCGCGCCGGCGTCGCCGGCAGCCAGGATGCCATGCTGGCGCTCGTCTCGCAGGCGGATGTGAAGCGCATGCCCATGACCGGCACCGACGCCGCGCCCTCCGCCAGCGGCAGCTACGTCTGGAGTCGCGCCGGCGGCCTCGGCGCCCTCATCGCGACCAACCTGCCGCCCCTGTCCGAGGGGCAGTCGTATTGCATGTGGGTCGTCTACCAGAACGGCTGGGTGAATGGCGGCCTGTTCGCCGTCGATGATACGGGCACCGGCCGCCTCATCGTCCGCGACCTCGGCGACACCGCCGATCGCGGTGCCTTCCGCGGCTACGCCGTCACCATCGAACCGTCCACCGGCACCACGAAGCACACCGGCGCTACCGTCCTCCAGAGTCCGCTCAACTGAAGCAATCTTCGGCCTCGCAGCGTGGACTTCAGTCGGCGCGGTCGCCGGCGTACGCGCGCCATCGCGCGAACAAGCTGCTACAGGGCGTAAAAGGTGAGCACCGCCACGGTTACGACGACGATTGCGGCAGAGGCTGCGAGTTCCGCAACACGGTCACGCAGGCCGCCTATCAGGAAGACGATGAAGACCCACAAAGCGGCGTTCTGGCTGATGTAGTCAAGCTGCACGTCGATGACGTTCTTCGCGATCACGGCCTGCACCATGAGCGCGGCCGCCGCGATAAGCGCTACTCTCACCTCTGCGTGGCGGAGTGCTGCCCTGTATGGAAACTGATTCATTGGATGCTTGCCGTGTTGAGACGCGCTTCCGGCCATGTCGCTCCTCCATCCTCACGGTTACGAAACTACGTTACGCAGTGGCAGGCCGCTTCGACAGGGCCAGGCTGCCTCAGTCTTGGGCCGTTTGACCCAAGGCGCGTTTGGCCTCGTTGTCCCTCAAGCCTTGGCTGACAGGATGTCCTTCTACTCGCTGGGAGAGTCTCGGTTTCCGGCCGCGCCGCAGGATGGCGACACACAGGCCGATAGGCCGCGACCGGCGAGCCCTTGCACTGAGACTTCATCTCAATCACAATGAGACGAGATATCAATACGGAGCGCCCATGTCCGACATCGATCTCATCATCGAACGCCTCGAAATGCGCGGCCACCGCATCACCGGCAGCCGCCGGCGCGTGCTCGATGCCGTGCTGGCGCAGCCCGCGCACTTCACCGTCGACGACGTGCTGCGCAGCACGCGCAGGGTCGGCCGCGCCACCGTCTTCCGCACCATGAAGCTCCTGCTCGACCTCAACATCGTCTGCCGCGTCCTGCTCGATGGCGGCACGCTGCACTACCGCGTCAGCACGCGCGGGCACCACCACCACCTCGTCTGCCGCGACTGCGGCCGCGTCGAAGACTTCACCAACTGCGACGTCACGTCGCTGGTCCGCGAGCTGGCGAAGTCGACCGACTACGAGATCGAAGCGCACTGGCTCGAGGTCTACGGCCGCTGCCAGGCCTGCCGCCTGCTGAAGAAGGAGCCCGCAAAACAGCCCGCGAGCCGAGCATAATCGCGTCGAGGAGGGGAACGAGCACATGCCAAACTGCACGCAAGTGAGACTACGTATCGTTCCCGTCTTAGCGACGCTCCTCGTGGCCGCGATCGCGTTCGCCGCCTGCGGGAGCAACAAGAACGACAGCGCGAACTCGCCGGCGGCCGGCCGGTCTGCGGTGAGCACGACGCCCGCCGCCGCCAAGCTCAAGGTTGTCGCGACGACGGTGCAGATCACCGCGCTGGCGAAACAGGTCGGCGGCGACAACATCGACCTCCGAGGCCTCGTCCCCGCCGGCGCGGATCCGCACGCCTTCGAGCCCGTCGCCAGCGACCTCGCGGCCATTGAGAACGCGAACGTCATCCTGCGTCATGGGATCGATCTCGATAGCTGGCTGGACGGCACGCTCAAAGCTGGAGGCCACGCCACGGTCGTCACCGTCACCGACGGCATCACCCTGCGAAAGGGCGAAGAAGGTGGCAAGGAGATCGACGACCCGCACGTCTGGCACGATCCAGACAACGACAAGGTCATGGTGGACGACATCAACGCGGCGCTCGATGCCGCGGATCCTGCGAACAAGCAAACCTACGACGCGAACGCGACGGCCTACAAGAAGAAGCTTGACGACACGAAGGCGCAGGTGCAGGCGATTATCAACGAGATCCCGCCCGAGAACCGCAAGCTCGTCACCAATCACGACGCCTTCGGCTATTTCGCGAGAGCATTCGGACTCACCGTCGTCGGTGCCGTGATCCCTGCCATCTCGACCGAAGCGGAACCTTCCGCGAAGGACACCGCCGCCCTCCTTGATACCATCAAGAGGGAGAAGGTGAAGGCCATCTTCGCCGAATCGAGCGTCAATCCGAAGCTGGCGACCCAGCTGGCGCAGGACTCCAACGTCAAAATCGTCGACGACCTTTACGGCGACTCGCTGGGCGAGCCCGGCAGCGGCGCTGACACGCTCGATGGCATGCTGCTCGCGAATGCGCGTAAAATCGCCGACGCACTGAAGTAGTCAGGACGCCCATGAACCAGACGCTTCCCGTGCCCCAGTCCGACGCCTTCCCTCATGAGGATTGCCTCGTCATCCGCGACGTTACCGTCGCGTACAGCGTCAGGTCGTGCTGAAGCCGCGTCGATGCCGACATCCCGCGCAGCCAGGTCGTGAGCATCATCGGCCCCAACGGCTCCGGCAAGAGCACGCTGCTCAAAGCGATCGCCGGCCTCGTCCCGCTCGCCGCCGGCCAGATCACGCTGTTCGACGAGCCCATCGAGCGGATGCGCCGCCACGTCGCGTACGTGCCGCAGCGCGAGGACGTCGACTGGCAGTTCCCCGTGTCCGTGCACGACGTCGTGATGATGGGCCGCTACCCGCGTGCCGGGTGGTTGCGGCCGTCGCGCGCGAAGACGCGCACATCGTCCCGCACGCTATGGAACATGTCGGCGTCGCCGATCTCGGCGAAGCGCCAGATCCGCCAGCTGTCCGGCGGCCAGCAGCGGCGTACCTTCATCGCCCGCGCCCTCGCGCAGGAGTCCGACGTCATCCTGCTCGACGAGCCGATGGCCGGCATCGACGCCGCCACGCAGGACCGCATCCTGGAGCTGTTCGACGAGTGGCGCGACGGGGCAAGGTCGTCCTGCAGGCAACGCACGATCTCGTTAGCGCGTCCTGCGCGGCGCTGCCTCGCTGCGGAATGATCGCTGGTGTCGACGGCCGCCGTCGAAGAGACGTACCCGCGAAAATCGCCCGCCGCACGGCGGTCTCGAGCATCATGCTGGGCCGCCGATGGCGCGAGGCGCACACGCACCACCTCGGAGAACATGCGCCACCAGCACGTCCGCGAGAATCTGGGCGAGCGAGCCGACTGACGTTGTTCGGCTGCTCGCCGATCCGCCAGTACGACGTCATCGCCGTCGCGATCGAAGTCGATCCAGGGCGTCGACGGGCGCGTCGGCACGTTCATCGTGCTGCGCGGCATCGGTTTCCTCGGCGACGCGCTTGCGCACGCGATCTTCCCCGGCGTCGTCACGGCGTTCCTGCTCGGCGGCAACCTGCTCGTCGGCGCGCTGGTCGCCGGGCTCGCGACGGCCGCCGCAATCGGTCTGTTGACAGCGAACACCCGCGTCCGCGATAACACGTCGATCGGCGTCATCTTCGCCGCTGCGTTCGCGCTCGGCGTCGTCATCCTCACGAACAAGGCTGTCTCCGCCGACGAGCTCGAGGCATCCTCTTCGGCGATCCGCTCAGCGCCCACATGAGCGACATCTGGCCTCACCGTCACCGTCGGCGCCGCCGTCGTCGCCACGGTCATCGTGTTGCGCGGCTTTTTCGTCATGGCCTCGTTCGATCCCGACGGCGCTCGCGCGATGGGCCTGCCCGTCGTCGCGCTCGATATCGTGCTGCTCGCGCTTACGGCGCTCACCGTCGTCGTGTCGATTCAAGGCCGTCGGCAACATCCTTGTGATCGCGCTGCTGATCACGCCGGCCGCCACCGCGCGCCTCTTCACGGACCGCCTCGTGCCCGCGACGGCGCCTGCGGCGACGCTCGGCGTCGTCGCGGCGTCACCGGCATCTTCATCGGCTACCACCGCGACATCTCGGCCGGCGGCGTCATCGTGCTCACGGCGACGGCGATGTTCTTCGTGGCGTGGCTGCTCGCGCCGCGGCATGGCATCATTCCGACGCACTGTGCGCGCCGCCGCAATCGGGAGCTGCTGCATGCAGAGCCCGAGGCCGAAGCGGAGATCATCCTCGCATCGCCCCAGAGTCCGTGCGCCGCACAACGGCCCTGATGCAACGCCCCGCCGCCTTCGCATGCTTCGCGACGATCGCGCTCGCCCTCGTGTTCGGCGCCGCCTGCGGCTCCGGCTCCAGCACCGGGGCGAAGGGCGGTGTCACGATCGAGCCGCTCGCCTCCAGCACCGCCGCCGCCGTCCCCACCGGCGGTAAGCCCGCCGCACCGCCGCCCGCTCCGACCGACGCTGCGGCGCCGGACACGGTCGAGCCCGCCGCCACCGAAGCGCCCGCGGCCACCGCCACGCCCGAGCAGCCGCTCGCCTCGGACGGCAGCAGCGCGCCGGCCGAGGGCCGCTGGATCGACGTCGACGTCACGAAGTTCGTCGTGCGCCTCATGGATGGCGCGACCGTCACGCGCGAGATCGGTCCCGTCGCCGTTGGCGAGCAGGTCGACACCGGCGAATACGCGTCGACGCAGACCGGCCTCTTCCACGTCTACAACAAGGTCGAGGACCTCGCCTACGATCCGCCCTACGACACGTACATCAGCCACTGGGTCGGCTTCGACCCCGACAAGGCGAACGGCTTCCATTCGTTCTTGAAAGACAAGGACGGCACCGTCGTCGATCCGCGCACCGGCCGCATCAGCAACGGTTGCATCCGCACCGGCGCGCCGGATGTGGTATTCGCGTTCGCCGAGATCGACATGCCGGTGTGGGTGCATCGGTGAAGTTCGTAGTTTGTAGTGGGTAGTTGGTGGTGGGCGGTCCGGCCGTTCGCAGACGCTTCTCGGCGCAAGAGCATCGAGCCGCAAGAACTACGAACCACAAACTACGAACTACGAACTAGACTTCCGACAGCGCCGGGTCGAACGTGGGGAACGGCGGGAACAACGATTCCAGTTCGCGGCGGATCGGGTCCTCGGGCGCGAGGTACGGACTGAAGTCGCCTGTCGGCTCCGGGCGCTCGCGCTGCCCCGTGACCTTCGAGTCCATGATCTTGTTCTGCAGCATGATCAGGCCGGTCAGCAGCGACTCCGGCCGCGGCGGGCAGCCCGGCACGTACACGTCGACGGGCACGAGCAGGTTCACGCCCGGCACGACGCTGTAGCCGTACGCGAACGGTCCCCCCATGATCGCGCAGCCGCCCATCGAGATCGCCCACTTCGGCTCCGGCATCTGCAGCCAGATGCGGCGGATCGCCGGCGCCATCTTCCACGTACAGGTGCCCGAAACGATCATCAGGTCCGACTGCCGCGGCGACGCGCGGAAGATCTCCGCGCCGAACCGCGCGATGTCGTAGCGCGGCGTCGCCGTCGCGATCATCTCCATCGCGCAGCACGCCAGCCCGAACATCGTCGGCCACAGCGACGACGAGCGCGCCCAGTTCATCACCGTATCGACGCCCGTCAGCAGGATGTTCTGCTCGACATCGGCGTCGATGCCCGGCTCCGCGTCCTGTCCCAGCAGCGGAATCGTCTCTTGCACCATGGCTTACAGTCTGACCGATCATCGCCCGATTGGGCAATCTTTCACAAAGTCAGAATGGCTCTCCTTCCTTCGTCATCAGCGGCCCCGCCACCGGCAGACCGTCGACGAATTCGCGCGGCGTGAGCTTGCGCTCGCAGTACTTGTCCAGCGTCTCGCGGTCGGCGACGAACTCGTACTTGGGCACGGCGTACCCGCACGACGTCTGCAGCTCCTCGACATCGATGAAGAACGCCTGCCGCACGTACGGATGCACGTCGTCCTGGAACGCCGCCTGGTACTGCCGCAGCGCCGGATCGTCCAGGTCGACGCGCCGCCCGCGGCCGTAGAGCCGCACGATGCCCGCCGTCGGCTCGAAGCTGCAGAGCATCAGCGTGACGCGGCCGTTCTCGGCCAGGTGCTTCGCCGTCTCGTTGCCGCTCCCCGGATAGTCGAGGTAGCCGACGAGGTTCGGCCCCAGCACCCGCAGCAACGTCCGCCCCTTCGGCGAGAGATTCGGCCAGCCGCCGTCCATGTCGCTCGGCGCCGTCGCCACGAAGAACATGTGCTGCCGCTCGATGAACGCCTTCCGCTCGTCGTCGATGTGATCGTAGAAGTCGGCCATAGCAGATCTCCTCGCTCATGATGTCGCCGGAGATCACATTCTACAGAATGCGCCACGGCCCTCGGAGCGCGCGAGAATCCGCTCGTAGCGCGGGCTTTTCAGCCCGCGCGGTTCCCGCCTCGCCTCCGGAGCTCGCGCCAGAGCGAACAGCTAACAGCCAGCAGCCAACCGCTAGTTCACCACCGGCGCCTTGCAGAACAGCTCCGGGTCGAACCGGCAGCTGTGCGCCTTGATGAACGCCCGCGCGCGCTCGTCCGTGTAGTCCGATGCCGCGAACGTATCGACGCGCGTCCACGCCGCCAGCCCGATCGTATCGTCATCGAGGTCCGGGTCCGGGGACATGACGGCGCGCGCGCCCAGCGAGATCTCCTGCGTCACCAGGTTCTTCAGCCGCTCCGCGATCTTGTCGCACGCGTCGCTCGCGCAGTGGTAGCCGATGTAGACGCCCGCGTGCTCTTCGATGTGCGGGATCACCTCGCGCGGGATCGGGAAGTCGTATACGGCGGGATCTGGCGGCATCTTCAGCGCGTGCCCGTTCGCCAGCAGCACCGTCCCCTGCACCGGCAGGTGCAGCCCGGACGTCGGCGGGTTCGACGCGTAACAGTCGTCCGCGGTCCGATGCTCCGGGCAGAACGCGATCGGCGTCGCGAGCGGGTACGGCCCGGTGTGCTTGCGCCCCTGAGTCGGCACGAAACGGCCGGGCAGCTTCGCGCTGTCGTCCAGTTCCGCCACCTGCGCCGCTTTCGAGGCGGCGCTCGGCGTCGGTCCGGCAGCCGGCGTCGCGCCGCGCGGAGGCGCCGTGCGCAGGTCGATGCCGTCTTCGCCGTGGACGAAGCCGCCGTACACCGCGATGATCACAGTCGCAGTCAGCGCGATGAGCACCCACAGCAACATCTCCGGTAGCGCACCCAGTACACGCATCGCGAGATTATACCGGCGGAGTCTGCGTTCGCCCGCCGCGACCGCTGCTTCGTTAGACTGCACTATTCACTAGCCACTAACCACTAGCCACTACACACCATGCCCCCTCGCGCACGCACCCTCCGCTTTCTCATCCGCGCCTGGCCGCTGCTCGCGGCGCTGGCGCTGCTCACCGTCATGCCCGTGCTGCTGAGCCTCAACCGCAACGGCCGCGTCGCCGTCGAGGCGTCGATCTTCCTGCCCGACATGGTGCTGCAGGTGCCCCTGCCGTTCCGCCCCGTCGACCTCATCTCCGACCCGCCGAAGCGCGAGCGCGTGACGATCGACTACGAAAGCCGCAACGGTCCGCGCTCGATCGAGGCAGACCTCTACACGCCCGCGCACGGCGCAACCCACGTCGGCGTCGTGTTCTCGATGGGCGCGCCGCCGCTGGCGCTCGACGATCCCCGCCTCGTCCGCATCGCCGAGGACTCGGCCCGCTCCGGCGTCGTGATGCTGATGCCGTTCAGCGACCGCCTCGACGAGCTCCGCATCGAGCCCGAGGAGATCGACGCGCTCGTCGCCGAGTTCCAGTACGTGCAGCGCCTGCCGCAGGTGGACGCCAAACGCGTCGGCTTCTTCGGCGCCAGCGTCGGCGGCTCGCTCGCGCTCGTCGCCGCCGCCGACCCGCGCATCGCGGACGATGTCGATCACGTCGTCTCGTTCGGCGGCTACTTCGACGCGCTCACGACGTTGGGAGCGATCGCGACGGACCACATCCAGTACAAGGACGTCGACCACAACTGGTCGCCCACCTACCACGCCCACCGCGTCGCCGCGCTCCAGATCATCAACCGCCTCGACGACCCGCGCGAGCGCGATCTGCTCACGCACGCGTTCGTCGACCCCTACTACGACGCGGCCGACTACAACACCGGACACGGCCACATCGACGAGCGGCCGTTGAGTCCCGAAGAGCTGGCGGGCCTGAGCCCGGTCGCTCGCAGCGCGTACAACTTCCTCGCGAACCGCGATCCGGGCGCCGTGGCGGACCTGATCCGCAACCTGCCGCCCGCTGCCGTCGCGGATCTCGACTATCTCTCGCCGAAGACGAGCATCGACCGCGTGAAGGCGGAGCTCTTCATCCTGCACGACCGGGGGGACCCGGTCGTCCCGTACACGGAGTCCCGCCGGTTGAACGACGCGCTCGGCGATCGCGCGCGCGCCCACTTCGACGAGCTGCGCCTGTTCGAGCACGTCAAGCCCAAGCTCAACCAGGAGCCCGACATCATCGCCCTCGACAGCACCCGCCTGCTCTTCCGCCTGTACCAGCTGCTGCTTCGCTGGGATTAGCGCGCGACTCGAGAGCAGCGTGTGGATGCGTTCATGCCGCCTGCGCCTTTGATCGGCTCCAAGAAGAAAATCGCGAATAGTAATCCGTCAGGTCTTGTGTCGTCTGGTGGGCTGACTGCTGGTGTAGGCACGCCCGTATTGTGGGGCGGGGCCCAGCGGCCAGATCACCCCGAGAGGAGAGCCGGACGCCCATGTAGTCGCAGGACTCAGCGCTGGGAGCGAAGCCGAGCATGGCATTTGCCCGACGCGAGTGGTACAGACAGGACACGGCGAGCCATCTGCGGGCGGCGGGAAGCACCGACGTTCTCGTGCGCTATGCATACCGTAAAAGATCGAGGCCGATACGAAGGCGTGTTAGGAGGGTCGCTGAGCGATCACAAGACGCTCCAACGACGGTATCAACAAGAACGACCGGGCACGTCCTGGCTGCGTGTTGCGGCGCTCATCGAGGGCATGCCGATCTCGACTCCGAACTCCCCGTGCTGATCGCGACATCAGTTCGCGCACTGAGCAGATGATGCGCAAACACGGCAAGAAGGAATTCGGCGCCTACATGCGGATCGAGCGCCGACGAACCCCGAGAACCACGTCAAATCCAGGGACGCTGTCATCCGTACTATCCAGTCCTTGAAGCAATCTGAACATCCAGTGGGCGAGAATCTGGCTCGGATCTGCTCGGCATGTTCAGAGGATTTCCCGGTACGCGCAACGGCGCGACGAGATCGGGATCGTCCTTACGCCTCGTCACTTGACCGTCGCAGCGGCGACGCTGGGCGTAACGCCGAATGACATCGTGTTCGATCCAGCCTGCGGAACGGGCGGGTTCCAGTCGCCGCGTTCGACCATATGCGGAAGAACGGGAGCGCCGCTCAGGTCGAACGTTTCCGTAAGTACAACCTGTTCGGCATCGAGCGGACTTCGCCGTTGCCGCTTGGAAATCGTGAACATGATCTTCCGAGGCGATGGCAAGAACAACATCGTCGAAGCCAACTGCTTCTCAAAGTTCCTTCGTCGCTCGATGGCAGATGCACACGCGACGGCACAGTACATCAACACGGCGCCGAAGCCCGGTGAGGAAGCGGTGACCCGGGTGTTCATGAACCCACCGTTTGCCCTCAAAGAGGGGGACGCGAAGGAATATCGGTTCGTAGAATCTGCATTGAAGTCAATGGCCGACGGCGGGCTGTTGTTCGCGATCGTTCCAATGTCCGTCATGGCCGAGGGGGGCGATCATCGCATCTGGCGCAAGGACACGCTGCTGGCGCGGCGTACCGTTCTCGCGGTCATCAGCCTGCCCGCGGAAAGGGATTCTCCGGTGGCGAATCAGAAGGTGCCTCATCGTCCGCAGGTGTGGCGCAGCGAAATCACAGCCGGTGCTTTGGGGTCGAGTAGAGCGCGACGGGTTCGTGAAGTCGAAGGGCCGCCGCTTGCCAGCGCCACCGGCGATGCCGAACGACTTGGACTCAATGGCTCCGATTCTGCGCGGCTCCTGATCGACTCGGTGCAGCCAATCGAAACCGTTTCGGTTCGTGCGGAAGGCTCGATGACTGGGCCGATCGCATCGTCAAACTCGTCACCGAGGCGTACGTGAGAGCGCCATCCCCGGCGGCGAGTGAAGCGATGGGTTCGCGGATCTCGTAGGGGGACTGGGCCGCCCAGCCATCGTGGTTGCAGACGATTGACCTCAGCTCGGGCTGGTCGACGCACAAGAGTTTGCCCAATGCGTGGAGAACGCTGTTCGTTGGTCGTCTGCGAAACCTCAAGCAAGTCTTCTCGGACGTTTTCTATCACGCCCCGATAGCGCCAGAACGCATCGCAGATGTTTGGCATCCGGGAGATGCGAATTATGATCAGTTTGCCGACCTACCTAGGGCGTAGTCACACTGCTCAGCGCCCTCCGTTCTCCCCTTGACGAGGAGGGTGGCGCGCAGCGCCGGGTGAGGGCCGCCCGCCGGTGACACCCGCCGCTAGGCGTTCGCCCCCGCCCCGCCGCACAATACGCGTGTGCATACGCCAGCCATCCGCGCGCCGCTCGCAGCGTCACCGCAGGGAAGACGCGACAGCTAACTTGACCGATTACTATTCGCGATTTTTTCTTGGAGGACAATCAAAAGGTGAGGACAATCAAACGGCTCGCGCTGGGCACGTCCGGCCAAACGCAATCAAAGGATCGCCCAGCAGCACGCCCCGCCGAATCTGCATGGCGCCACGGAACCGAAAACATGAAAACTGCGATTTAATGTCGTCTATCGCCGAGGCCGCTCGCCATAGGCGCCGCACGGGGCATCGCGGCGGCGCACCGCCCGTCTACTCCTCGACCAGCCCCTGCGACACGAGGAACGCCTTCGCGTCGTCGACGCTGTTGAAGACGCGCGACCCGAGCCCGTCGAGCGCATCGACCACGGCGTCGGCCGCGCCTTCATCCTCGGCCGCATCGACGATGGGCGCGCGCGCCACCTGTCCGCCCGCGGCGAACCCGTTCTCGATATACGGCGCGACTGCGCTCCACTTGACGGCCATGGCTGCTCCTTGTGACTGCTCTCGGGGACGCGCGGAGTATAGCGGCGGAACGGCAGACCCAAGCCGCCCGCGATCCGGCGCGTCACCCTCTCCGCCGGGCGGAGAGGGCCGGGTGAGGTCGCGGAAGAAACTACCCGTTGCTGCTCGACGTGATGTCGCGCCGGCGGTACACGATGAACGCCAGCACCAGGAAGCTGATGGTGTAGAGCGCCAGGATCAGCGCCGCCGCTTCGGGCGAGAACGCCCCCTGCCGCGCAAGCTCCGTCTTCGACGGGCCGAAGCTGAACTCCGGCAGCCCCACCGGCAGCTTGTTCTGCGCCAGCACCACGCCCCGGTTCGCCGAGATCAGATAGTTCGGCACCGCCTCCCACCGTGGGCCGCCCAATCGCATCAGGCTGCCGATCAGCGGCTCGAGGAACGTCACCGCCAGCCCGATGCCCACGCCAGCCAGCGTCGAGCGTCCGAGGATCGCCGCCGCGAACGCCAGCGCCACGAATGGCGCCATCACGTAGATCGTGCGTCCCCACGAGAAGAACTGCTCCTTCAGGAAGCCGGCCGTTATGAAGCTGAAGTCGGAACCGCCGTAGTACGTCGTGATCACCGCGCTGTACGCCAGCGCGACAGCCACCGCGAGCAGCGTCCCCAGCGCCACCAGCGCGCAGACGACGATGAGCCGCGCCGTGATCAGCCGCAGCCGCCCGCTCGAGGCGGTGGCCATCAGCCGCACCGTGCCCCACGAGTACTCGCTGCCCGCCGCCCCGGCCGCGAAGATCACCGCCAGCAGCGATCCGAACTGCGCGATGATCTGCAGCGCGAACGGCACGCCCGCCTGCAGGAAGATGCCGCGCCGCAGCTCCTGGTACTGGATGCGCCGGCCGAGGTCGCGGTCGAAGTAGCCGCCGGCGCGCCCGCTGACGCTCCAGAGGATCGAGTAGAGCAGGATGATCAGCCCGACGATCAGCGCCGCGAGGATCCACGTCATCATCCGCTTCCGCAGCTTGAAGAACTCGCTCGCCATCAGCCGCTGGATGCTCATGCGCTGATCTCCTCGCCGGTGAGGTCCAGGAAGACGCTTTCGAGGTCCATCGACCACGGACTCAGCTCCGAGACGTATACACCGAGCGTCGCCAGCGCCTGGTTCAGCTCGGCCGCCTTCTCGGCGGGCGCCGCCGCCCGCACGAACCCATCGATGCGCTCGACACCGGTCACGAACGGCACGCCGGCCAGCGCGCGCGCCAGCGCGTCGTTGTCGGCCGCGCGTATCCGCAGGTACTGGCCGCTGCCGAGCAGCTCGCCGACGGTGCCCTGCGCCACCATGCGGCCCTTCTTCACGATCGCCACGCGGTCGCTCACCGCCTGCACCTCGTGCAGCAGGTGGCTGCAGAGGAACACGGTCCGGCCCTGCCGCGCGAGGCTTGGGATCAGCTCGCGCACTTCGCGCGTGCCCGCCGGGTCCAGGCCGTTCGTCGGCTCGTCGAGGATGATCAGCTCCGGGTCGCGCAGCAGCGTCGATGCGATGCCGAGCCGCTGCTTCATGCCGAGCGAGTACGTCTTGTACGGATCGCGCCCGCGCTCGCGCAGCCCCACCAGCTCCAGCATCTCGTCGATGCGCTTGTTCGGCACGCCGCCGAGGGCGATCGCCAGCGACTTCAGGTTGTTGTAGCCGGAGAGGTACGGGTAGAACGCGGGCGTCTCGATGACGGCGCCGATCCGCCGCAGCGCCGGCCACGGGTGCGTCGCCATGTCGCTACCGAACACCAGCGCGTGGCCGCGTGTCGGCCGCACCAGCCCCAGGATCATGCCGACGGTCGTGCTCTTGCCGGAACCGTTCGGGCCGAGGAAGCTGTAGACCTCGCTGTCATAGACGCGCAGGTCCATGTCGGACACGGCCTGGATCGAGCCGTATCGCTTCGACAGCCCCTCGGTGCGCAGGATCTCGCGGCCTTCTGACACGCCTACCGCCCTTCGATCCATCCTAACAGAGTCGTACAGGCGGACGATGCGTCAGGCGCGTCCGGGACAGCGATCTTGAGGGGGCGCAACAGATTCGTTACGATGCGTAGCCGGACGCAAGTCCCCGAGCGGCCATTCCCTGGTAGCTCAATGGTAGAGCAATCGGCTGTTAACCGATTGGTTGTAGGTTCGAGTCCTGCCCAGGGAGCCATACTACAACTCGGATCCCCATCGAATCGCCGCGTTCGGTCGGCGACGAACAGGGCCCAGTACTTGGAGGGGCCAGATCTCTGCGACCTGCTCGCCCGAGACGATGATGCGCTGGAAGACCTCCCGCACAAAGCGCCGCTGCTATCGCCTGGAAGGTCCGCGACCTGCTCGCCGAGACGACGATGCCTCGAAGACTCCCGCACAAAGCGCCGCTGCTCCATCGGCGGGCTCTGCGAGAACAGCTCTCCGGCGGCTTGTAGATAGCTCGTGACACGATTGGCGTCGATCACCGAAGCCGGCTTGATTCCTGCGCCCAGCGCCGCCTGAAGCGGCCGGGTCTCGAGCTGGTAGCGATCCTCGTCGATTGCGCCTTGCGCGTATCTTTGCCACGTCACCGTCGTCGCGCTCTACCTCGCGACCCGCCGCCTCGAGACGCTGGAGTTATCGGAGTCCGAGTAGGCGACGACTATCAGAAGATCTCTCGCGCGCAACCGCTGGACCCATCCGACGGCCTAGCTAGGGGTAGCAGGCGCGCAGAAACAAGTCGGCGAATGCGTCAGCCGCGGGCACCTCACCTCGCTTGGCGGCGACCTCGAAGATCTTGCCTGACTCGAAGACGGCCTCCACTGCAGAGATGAGCAAGTCCACGTCGATGTCCGCGCGGAAGACACCTTCACGGATGCCGCGTAGAATCAGGTCTCTAAAGAGCTCATCAAACTCGGCACGGCGCTTGGCGGGCGGGCCGGCAGCCAAGACGACTTCGGTCAGCACGCCAAACCGGGCATGAGCCTCGACGCCTGCGCGGAACACCGAGCGGAACGCATCGGCCGGCGATTCGTTGACGAAGGCGTCGCGGATACGCACCAGGAGATCCTCGCGCGTCTGCTCGATCACCGCAGCTATGAGGCCGTCGCGGTTCTCGAAGTGACGATACAGGGTCCCTACGCCGACGCCCGCGCGATCGGCGACATCCTTCATCTCGGCCGCGAGGCCACGTTCTGCGAATTCTTCGCGAGCAGCGAGGAGGATGCGGGAGCGGTTAGCTCGCGCGTCTTTGCGGTCGCTCGTAGAAGCGGTCATGGCTCGATGTTACATGGACGACGGCGTCGTTGACAAGGAAACGGAATTCCGATTACCATATCTGGACGGGTGCGGTCGGTAACCCGACCGGACCGTCCGGCGACCACAAGCCAGTGGCAGGGGCGCATTGGTCGCGAGAACCCCTCTTTGTCAAGGAGCCCTATGACACGGCCGACAACCCTTTCTTCATCGATCTTCACGCGCTGGGGAACGTTTGTGACGCGGCGCAAGTGGTACGTCGCCGGAGCATCCGTGCTGGTGCTCGCGTCGCTCCTCACACTCAGCGCCGCCACAAGCGCGGGCTACGCGAATACCTTCTCGCTGCCCGGCTCGGAATCGCAGAAGGCGACCGACCTTCTAACTCAGCACTTCCCGGCGCAGGCGGGGCGCAGTGCGCGCATCGTCTTCCACAGCGAGGCGCCCCTCACCGATCCGGCCACACAGCAGCGGGTGACGGACATCCTAGCGCGAGTCAAGGCGCTGCCGGATGTGATCGAAGTTTCATCACCGTACACACAGGCCGGGCGGATCTCGGCGGATGGGCACACGGCGTTCGCGACCGTGCAGTACCCCAACAAGACCATCGGTTCGGCGACGCAGCTGGTTACGCTGATCGAGCAGAGTAGCGGCACCGGGCTGACCGTCGAGGGTGGCGGTCAGGTCATCGAGCAAACAGAGCGCTCTGGACTCGGCTCTACCGAGCTGATTGGCGTCGCGGCAGCGGCGATTATCCTGGTCATCGCGTTCGGATCGATCGTCGCCATGGGCGTGCCGATCGTAACCGCGCTGTTCGGGTTGGGCGGTTCGATCGCTGTACTCGGCGTTGCGACGAACTTCATGGACATGAGCTCGTTCACGCCATCCTTTGCAGCGATGATCGGGCTCGGCGTCGGTATCGACTATTGCCTCCTCGTGCTCACGCGGTTTCGCGAGCAGCTCCATACGGGGCACGACGTCGAAGAGTCCGTTGCCCTCGCGCTCGACACGGCCGGCCGCTCGGTGCTCTTCGCAGGGACCGTGGTCCTGATTGCCCTTCTCGGGCTGACGCTGATGGGCGTACCGTTTGTGGCGGCGCTCGGGGTGGCGGCGGCCATCGTGGTGGTGCTCTCTGTCGTAACGGCACTGACGTTGCTGCCAGCGCTGCTGGCGATCCTGGGTCGGCGCGTGGACGCGCTCGGCATCCCGTTGATGAAGACGCAGGAAGGCCAGCACGAGGGGTCAGTGTGGTACCGGCTAAGCCGGGCGATCCAGCGGCGGCCGTGGTGGTTTGTCGTTGGCTCCGCAGCGCTGTTGCTGACGCTGGCCATCCCGCTGCTCAGGATGAAGACGGGCTTTACGGACGCGGGAAACAACGCGACGAGCACGCATTCCCGCCGGGCCTACGATTTGCTCACCGCCGGATTTGGACCCGGTTTCAACGGGCCGCTCTCCGTGGTTGTAGAGACGAGCGGCGGCCAGAGCATGGGCGGGTTAGCGTCGCTGACGAACGCGATTGGAACGGCGCCGGGTGTGGCGAGCGTGTCGCCGCCGCGGACGAACGACGCCGGTGACACGGCGGTGATCACGGTCTACCCCAGCACGTCGCCACAAGACAGCAAGACCAACGATCTCATTCAGCGGCTTCGCTCAGACGTGATCCCCACGGCGACGCAGGGCACGAGACTGAAGGCCTATGTCGGCGGTCAGACTGCTTCGACGATTGACGTGAGCGACAAGATCAACAGCCGCCTCCCGATCTTCTTCGTTATGGTGATCGGCCTCAGCTTCATCGTGCTCGTGATGGTATTCCGCTCGGTGGTCGTGCCGCTCAAGGCGGCGGTCATGAACCTGTTGTCGATTGGCGCGGCCTACGGAGCGCTCGTCGCGGTGTTCCAGTGGGGCTGGCTCGCTGGACCGCTGGGCATACACACCACGGGACCGATAGAAGTGTTCCTGCCGATGATGATGTTCGCGATCCTCTTCGGACTTTCGATGGACTATGAGGTCTTCCTTGTGAGCCGAATTCGAGAGGAACATGAGCGCGGTATCGAGAACTCGCGCGCTGTGGCGTTGGGGCTCTCGTCGACGGCGCGTGTCATCACATCCGCGGCGTTGATCATGATCGCCGTGTTCGGCAGCTTCGCCCTGGGCGATCAACGCGTGATCAAGGAATTCGGCCTGGGGCTGGCGGTGGCGATCTTCCTGGACGCCTCGGTAGTGCGGCTCCTGCTGGTTCCCGCGGTGATGGAGCTGATGGGTGAAGTGAACTGGTGGTTGCCGAGTTTCCTGGACAGGTTGTTGCCGAACGTCAGCGTCGAACGTGCGCCCGGAAACCGCCGTCTGGTGCCGGAGGAAGTCCGGATCGACCAATGATCTCGAAGGTTCAGTCAAATGAGGACGCGCTGCGAGCGCCTGCTCCTCACGATGCCGCAGTAACGAAATGCAGATGGACGGGGACCACACGTCAACGGGAAATCGGGCCATGACAGAAGCCATCGCCGTGCCGCAGGCTGCGTCCGAGGGGGGGAGCCAGCTCACGCATCGCCAGGTGCTGATCGTCTTCAGCGGGCTGATGCTCGGCATGCTGCTGGCGGCGCTGGACCAGACGATCGTCTCGACGGCGCTGCCGACCATCGTCGGGGACTTCGGCGGGCTGCAGCACCTGTCGTGGGTGATCACGGCCTACCTGCTGACGTCGACGGCCTCGGTCCCGCTGTACGGCAAGCTGAGCGACATGTACGGGCGGAAGGTGTGTTTCCAGTTCGCGATCGTCGTCTTCCTGATCGGCTCGCTCCTGTCGGGGGCGTCGCAGAACATGCTCCAGCTGGTCCTGTTCCGCGGGTTCCAGGGCCTCGGCGGCGGCGGCATCATGGCGATGGCGATGGCGATCATCGGCGACGTCGTGTCGCCGCGAGAGCGCGGGCGCTACCAGGGGTACACCGGCGCCGTGTTCGCACTGTCGAGCGTGGCCGGGCCGCTGCTGGGCGGCATCTTCACGGACCAGCTGTCGTGGCGGTGGGTCTTCTACATCAACCTCCCGCTGGGTGTGCTGGCGCTGGTCGTGACGTCGCTGGTGCTGAAGCTGCCGTACCGGCGGCTCCATCACCCGATCGACTACCTGGGATCGGCGCTGATGGTCGCCGGAGTGACCTGCCTGCTGCTGGTCGCCAGCTGGGGCGGCACGGAGTACCCGTGGACGTCATCGACTATCATCGAGCTGACGGCGGCCGGGACGGTGCTCATCCTGTTGTTCATCGCCCAGGAGTTCCGGGCGCCCGAGCCGCTGCTGCCGCCGAGGCTGTTCCGCGAGCGCATCTTCACGGTGAGCAGCGCGATCGGCCTCATCGTCGGCGCGACGATGTTCGGAGCGATCGCCTTCATTCCGATCTACCTGCAGGTCGTGAAAGGCGTGTCGGCGACGTCTTCGGGCCTGCGGCTGGTGCCGCTGATGCTCGGGGTCGTCGGGACGTCGGTGACCTCGGGCCGCATGATCAGCAACAGCGGGCGGTACCGCAAGTTCCCGATCGCCGGCATGGCGATCGTGGTGATCGGACTGTTCCTGATGTCGCGGCTGACGGCGACGACCGGCATGTTGGAGGTGTCGGCGTACATGTTCGTCCTCGGCATCGGCGTCGGCATGGTGATGCAGGTGATCGTGCTCGCCGCGCAGAACGCGGCGGACTACCGCGACCTGGGGACAGCGACGGCGGGCGTGAACTTCTTCCGCTCGATGGGCAGCGCGTTCGGTGTTGCGGTGTTCGGATCGATCCTGACGAACCGGCTCGACTACAACCTGCCGCGCCTGATCCCGCCGGGGTCACGCATAAGCGCGGGGCAGCTCCTCGGCTCTACGCCGGCGCAGCTCCACATGATCCCGGCGCCCGTGCGCGAGGGGGCGGTGCAGGCGTTCGCGATGTCGCTGCACACGATGTTCCTCTGGGTGGTGCCGCTCGCGGTGGTCGGGTTCTTGCTGACCTTCCTGCTGCGGGAGATCCCGTTGCGGGACTACGCGCACGTCGGGACGGAGGGGCCGTCCGCGGAATCGACGCCCGAGCCCGATCTGCCCCGCGGCCCGATCTCGGCCGCCGAGTAGCGCACCGGACCGCAGGATGGGGTGCTGCGAATCGCGGGATCGGCAGCAATTGCCTACTGCATGATCGCCAGAGCGGGGTCATCGTGCTGGCACGGGCCAGGGGCGTTCGATGCGCGCCCAAAGAGGCCGAGTCTCGTTCCAAGTGCCGGAATGGCGAACGGCAGCCAGCTTCGCAGATTCGAAAGGGCCGTGCATGGGATCGACGCCGGGTAGGGCCAGCCGAGACCTCACGTCCGGCAATCCTCGCAGCCACGTATGCAGTGCCCAATCTTGCGTCGCGACCATGTGCCATGCCAGGAATCCGGGCGGGTTCGCCTGCGAGAAGGGCGCGGCGCTCCACTCGGAGGGCGAGATGTCGGCGGCGGTCGCGCGAATCACGCCGTGCGCTATCTTCAGTTGCTGCTGGAGTAGATCGATCGCGTCCATGCCAATAGCATAGCGACCCGCGGCACGCTCACGAAACGGGGCGGCCACATAGCGTGCATCTCAAGATCGCCGCCGACCAGTTCGTGTCGAACCCGATGGTGCTCTGGACAATCGCGTATGGCACGGCGAGCGGCGGCGAAACAGACCTGGGGCAGGCGGGGCCGCTCCCGCGGCAGGCGCGGCTCGGCGACTTGACTTTTGGATTCCCCAACGCGGACTCTTCGCGGTCGGGCGCGCGTTCTTCGAATCCTTCGACCCTGCCCGCCGCGTGAGGCGAGTCCCGCGGGGCACGTCTCTTAGATACCGGACGAACAAGATCCGTTCTTAGTGCTCGACAGGAAGGTCGCCCGCCCAGACGCATCTTTGGCAAAGCTCAAGCCCTACTAGCATAGACTTGGAGGGTGAACCCCTCGACTCCCGGACAAGTCCGCGCGAATCGCGACATGCAGGCGCCTCGTTGCTCGCCGCGATCGACGGCTTGCAGTCGACGGGCGATACCACCGCTGGTATTGCTTGTGGCGATGCTTGCGGCGGGGTGCTCAGGCTCTGCACCGTCGCGAACTACGCCGGTGCTCACGCCGCTCGCCATCGCGACCGTAGCGTTGCCATCAAGCACGCCCACGCGGAGCGAGGTCGCAGTCCCGTCGCCAACAGCGCAGCAGGAGCAATGCCCGGAACCGTACGTCACACCGGTAGCCTCGCCCACGCCGGCCGCCGCGGTGAGTCCGCCAACGACGCCACGCCGGCGCCCACGCCGCCGATCCGCATCGCCCACGCGATGGAGATCCCGCCGCTGCCGTCTGCCACAGCGGCTCGCACCGCAGCGCCTGCGCTGCCGCCGCAGCGCGCCGACGCGACGCTCGAACGGCTGATCCGCGATCGTCTTGGTGCGGAGGCATCGCATTACGCGATTGTGATCGAGGACCTGGCCGACGGGCGGCGCGTCGCCATCGATCCGGACCGTGTCTTCTACGCCGCAAGCCTCTTCAAGCTCGAGGTGATGTACGAGATCTTCCGGCAGCGGGATGCCGGCGTGCTGGACTTCGGCGAAGAGTACGTCGCCAGCGATTACTACTCCAGCTTCGACCTCGGGCCGCACCTGGTCGCGCCATGCGCCCGCGTGAGCGTCCGCGATCTCCTCGCCGCGATGATGTCCGTCAGCGACAACGTCGCGGCGGTGATGCTGCAGGATCGCGCCGGCGCCGGCAATATCAACGACGCGATGGCGGCACTCGGCCTCGGACAGACGCGGCTGACGGAGGACGGCACGTTGCCCGCCACAGCCGGCGACATGGCGCGCCTCGTGGAGGCGATCGCGCGCGGCGAGGCGGTAAGTGGCGAGGCGAGCAAGGAGATGGCGGACCTGATGGCCACCGAGCAGCTCGATGACCGCATTCCGGCTCGTCTGCCTGAAGGTACGCGCGTCGAACACAAGACCGCCAACTGGGACAATGCTACGCATGACGCCGGCATCGTCCACGGCAAGAAGAGCACCTACGTGATGGTGCTCATGTCCGACATCGGCTCCGGCGGCAACGCCGCGCGTGTAGAGGCCGACATCGCGAAGATCGCCTTCGACTACTTCGAGCAGTAGGGCTGAGCGCCCGATGGCGAACGGACCATCAGCGCCCGGATCCGCGTTCGGATGTCGATGGCGTGTCCGGTCACGCGCAGGGTATGAACGAAACGACCCGACACAGGTCGGGCCGATCGCGTTCACTCCGTGCTCGGTAGGTCTAGCGCGCCGCAGCTACCGGCGTGAATCCGACGCGCGGCAGCGCCAGCTTCAGCGCGTCCAGGCACGCCTGCAGATCGGCCTCCGACACCAGGCCCAGGTGGCCGACGCGGAAGATCTTGCCCGTGAGCGGCCCCTGGCCGCCGGCCAGCACCGTGTTGTACTCGGTGCGCATCATCTTGTTCAGCGCGCCACCGTCGACGCCCTCCGGCACTACCACCGCCGTCACGGTGTTCGACGCCACACGCTCGTCGGCCAGCAGCTTCAGCCCCAGCGCCTTCACGCCGTCGCGCGTGAACTGCCCCAGGCGGGCGTGCCGCGCGTGGATGTTCTGGAGACCTTCGGCCAGGAGCTTCCGCATCGCCACGTCCATCGCGAAGTACACCGACTCCGCGGGCGTCCACGGCGTCTGTCCCTTCTCCAGGTAGCTCTTCGCTTTCTTGTAGTCGAAGTAGTAGCGTGGAATCCGGGCCTTCTCGACGGCCTCCCAGGCGCGCTTGCTGACTGCAACCATCGCCATGCCCGGCGGCACCATCCAGCCCTTTTGTGAACCGGTGAATACCACGTCCAGGTCCCACTTGTCGATCGGCAGCGGCACCGAGCCGAGGCTGCTGATCGCATCGACAAGGATCAGGATGTCGGGCCGCACGCCGCGGATCGCCCTGGCGATCGCCTCCAGGTCGTTCGTCACACCGGTCGACGTCTCGTTGTGCGTGACCAGCACGGCCTTGAACGACGGATCCTTCTTCAGCCCTTCTGCCACCTTCGCCGGGTCTGCCGCGGTGCCCTGCTCGAACGACAGCTTCTCGACGTTCACGCCGTACGTCGTCGCAATGTCGGCGAAGCGGTCGCCGAACACGCCGATGGATACGCACAGGACGCGGTCGCCCGGCGACAACGTGTTGACGACGGCCGCCTCGATGGCACCGGTGCCCGCCGAGGTCAGAGTCAGCACGTCGTTCTTCGTCTCAAACATGGTGTGCAGGCCCGACGTGATCCGCCCGAGTATCTCCGCGAACTCGGGTCCGCGGTGATTGATCATCTGGCGAGACATCGCTTGCAGGACGTCTTCAGGGCACGGTGTAGGGCCGGGAATGCGCAGGTTGACGGACACGATAGGCTCCTTCTCGCCCGGAGCGCTCGCCTCAGGCGGACGCGGCGGAGTCGTGGGGACGGTCAGGTGCAATTGTGCCTGCCGTCACAGATCGATGTCATGGTAGAGAGCGGGAAGCGGCGATCAAGAAATGGGCCCGACCTATAGAGAGGTTCGTTGCGCTCATCGACGCGACGCAGCGACGGCGCAAAGAAGGGCGCCGCAGCTGCGGCGCCCTTCTTCACTCGCCCTTCTCGTCGGATCCTACTTGCAGCCGGCCGTAGCTGGCCCCGTTCAGACAGTTCGTCGCCGCGCCGAAGGCACCGATGATCGCGCCGCGGAATGCGACGCCGGCCGCGACAACCACCGCGACCGCGATAACGGCCATGATCAGGCCGTACTCGGCCAGCGTCTGGCCTCTTCGTCCTCGGAAACTCGATGCTGCCGATGCCCTCAGGGCCACGAACGCGCGCAGAGCCAGTTCGTTCACCATGTTCTCTCCCCTTGTTGAACTCGCCGTTGAACAACAGGAGGGAGCACCGGGATCACCAGCGCGCCCTCCAGTCAGTGCCTCACCGCGCAGCGGCGCGCTCGTCCTTACGGAGCGCCGTTCGAACTCGCCTTGTTCAGACAGTCGGTCGCGGCGCCGAACGCGCCGATGATGGCGCCTCGGAACGCCACGCCCGCCGCCACGACCACGGCCACGGCGATGACCGCCATGATCAGGCCGTACTCGGCGAGCGTCTGCCCGTCCTCATCCTGGAGCCTCGATTCGATGGACTGTCCGATGCCCTTCAAAGCAACGAACACGCGCAGTACCAGTTCGTTCACCATGATTGTCCCCCTGTTGCCTGGTTCAACCCTCGCCGAAGGCTGGCGGGGTTCCCTTCCGTCGCAGCCCCGAGGCATCGCCCCGCGGTCGCCCTGCCGCCCGGCCTTCGCACAGCGGGCGGTCCGACGGAATCGCGACGGGGTCGCTCCACGCAGGAGTGGAACGTCCCTGCGATCGTCCGTCGTATAGGCAACATCGGCTCCATGAGGACTCTCCTGTAGGGGTGCGTTGGCGGATTCTTAGGGAAATTCCTCACGCGGCGGCCGACAAGCTCCGCGCGTGACGTGACCGCCCGACCGGTCGCCCGTGAAGTGCACACCCCTTCGCGATGATCCGATATTCATTGGGAGTGTCCTCCATTGCAGTTTCGTGATCGCCCTGGACAACGCGCCTCGCGCCCGACGCTTAGCGTTGTGCCGCCACCCCCCGCACCCGCAGCGCGAGCTGAGCCGCTATCTCGCGCCAGCTACGCGGCGATGATCGCCGGCGCCATCGGACTCGCCGTCCTCGTGCGCGCGACGATCGTGCTGGCGTCCGACTTTCCTCTCAATGATGGCGGCATGTTCTTCGCAATGGTGCGCGACCTGCAGGCCTCGCACTACGCGCTGCCGTCCGTCACCAGCTACAACTCCTCCGGCATACCGTTCGCGTATCCGCCGCTCGGTATGTACGTGGCCGGCCTCATCGACGACTTCACGCCGGTTAGCCTGCTCACGGTCTTCCGTTTCCTGCCGATGGCGGTGAGCTCCCTGGCGCTCGTGGCGTTCTTCCTCTTCGCGCGCCGCGTCCTCGATTCGAGGCCTGCGGTTGTGACCGCGGTGTTCGTGTTCGGGCTGCTGCCGGCGACGATACAGTGGATGATCATGGGGGGCGGACTGACTCGCTCCATCGGCTTGCTCTTCGCCATCCTCGCGATCGGCCAGATTCACGCGATGTACACGGGCCGCAGCCTTCGTCGCGTGCCGGTCGTGACGCTGCTCACATCGCTCGTTGTCCTCAGCCATATCGAGATGGCGTGGCTCACCGCGTTCGTCTCCGCGCTGATGTTCGTCGGGTACGGCCGCAACCGCCGCGGCGTGATCGCATCCCTCACCGTCGCCGCCAGCACGCTGCTGCTGACGTCGCCGTGGTGGGCGACGGTCCTCGACCAGCATGGGACCGCGCCGTTCGTCGCGTCGCTGCACTCGGGTGTCGCGTGGCGTGACCCGATCTACCTGCTGATTCGCTTCGACGCGACAGTCGAGCCGCTCTTCGCGCTCGTTGCCGCGCTCGGACTGCTCGGCATGTTCGTCTGCGTCGCCCGTCGCCAGTACCTGCTGCCGTCCTGGGTCGTCGCGGCGGCCGTGCTCGACCCCCGCGCCTTCGCGCTAAGCGCCAGCATGCCGCTCGCGCTTCTCACCGCCATCAGTGTGCATGACGTATTGCTCCCGCTGATCGCGCAGCGCGGCGGATTGTCACTCGTTTCGTATGGTGTGCGCGACGCGGATGCCCCCCTCCGCAGGGGCGCGCCCGTGTGGCTTGCGGGCGCAGCCTTCGCTCTCGGCATCTGCTATCTCACGCTCTCCGCGTTGGTCAACTCGCCGGCGCTCCTCACCGGGATGAAGAGCGACGAGCGCGACGCGATGTCCTGGGTCGCCACCAACACGGATCCAGGCAGCCGCTTCGCGATCGTGTCAGCCGACGGCTGGTCCGCCGACCGCACGTCGGAGTGGTTTCCCGCGCTGGCCGCCCGCCGGAGTATCGCGACCGTGCAGGGCACGGAGTGGCTTTCCGGTGCGTCCGGGTTCGTGCAGCAAGAACGAGCGTTCAGTTCGCTCCAGGATTGCGCGAATCTTGGGGCCGCCTGCCTCGATGAGTGGTCGGCGAAGATGAACAGACCGTTCGACTACGTCTACATTACGAAGATCCCGCCGCGTATGGTGAAGCAGGACAAGGATCCGTGCTGCGGCGCTCTCCGCGCTGCGCTCCGTGAAGATCTTCGATACTCGGTGGTGTACGACTCGTCCGCGGCGACCATCTTTCAGCGTCGCCCGTAACCGATAACGAAGACAGGACTCCAGGCTGCCTTCGCTTCATGGGGGGACTGCCGCGGGTTTAGGGTTCACTGGGGGTCTAGGATTGCAGGACGTCATTCCCGTTTCGCCTCGATCGACCCGGCCGGAAGGCGCGTCGCGCCTCGCGGCGCCGGCGAGGTGGCTGCGCATCAGCATGCCTGTCGCCTGGGTGCAGGTCGGCATGCTCTTCGCCGTGCTCGCCGCGCTGCCGTTCGCGCGCGGCGTCGACAACGACTTCTGGTGGCACCTACGCACGGGCCGGCTCATCTTCGAGTCGGGCATCCCCCGCCACGACCCGTTCTCGTGGACCGCCGCGGGCAAGCCGTGGGTGATGCACGAGTGGCTGTCCGAGACCATCATCTACGCCGTCCAATCCGCCTTCGGCTACGTCGGCAACATGGCGCTCTTCATCGCTGTCTCCCTCGCGTCGATCGCGGTCTCGTATGCGCTCGCGCGCCGCCTCGGCGCCGGCACGAAGCCGCTCATCGGGCTCATGATCGTCGCGGCGCTGACGTTCACCATGTTCATCACGCCGCGGCCGCAAGTCTTCACGTGGCTCTTCTTCTCCATCTACCTCAACGCGCTGGCGCGACATTACGAAGGCGACCGCGTGCGCCTCTGGCCGCTGCCGTTGATCATGGCGTTCTGGGTGAACATGCACCTCGGCTTCTACTTCGGCTTGATGCTTGTCGGGTGCTGGATCGTCGCACTCTGCACCGACGCGGTGCGCGGACGCGACGTGGAGCTGCGCGGGCCGGTGCTCGTCGCCGCCGCCTGCGTGCTCGCGACCTTCGCGAACCCAGGAGGCCCGGCGATCCTGCTCTACCCGCTGCGGTACGTGTTCGATTCGCAGGTGACCAACAGCATGGTTGCGGAATGGCAGCGGCCCGACATCACATGGACGCTGCACTGGTCTATCTACGTGACGGCCGTCCTGCTTGCCCTCGCGCTCATCTCGCGTGCGCGCCCGCGGCCATTCCTCACGCTCGTTTCGATCGCTGTGATCGCGCTCAGCATGCAGGCGGTGCGCAATGCGCCCTTCGCCGCGCTGGTGCTGCTCCCCGTCGCCGGCTCCGCGCTCGCCGCTCGCTGGCCTGCCGCGAGCAGCGCGCGCGATTCCTCCGTGCGCGTCCCGCTCGGCGCCGCCGCAGCAATGGTCGCGTCGATCGCGCTCATCGTCGGCCCCGTGTCGCTCTCAATCGGGGGCCAAGGCGTCTCGCTGGGCGCGCCCAGCGAGGATGGGTATCCGTCTGCGGGCGCGGAGTACGTCCGCGCACATTTCTCCGGTCAGCGCATGTTCAATGACTACAACTCGGGCGGCTATCTCATCTACAAGCTGTACCCCGACGTCCCTGTATTCGTCGACGGGCGCACCGACTTCTACGGCAACGGCCTGCTGGCGGATTACGTGCGCATCGATCATGCGGAGCCGGGCTGGGACGGCCTCCTGCGTACGTACGGCGTCGAATTCGTGCTCATCGACAAGGAACTTCCGCTCGCGAAGGCGCTCGCCGCGGACTCCTCCTGGCGGCAGGAGTTCGCAGGCGACAACGAGGTGGTCTACGCGCGTCGGTGACGCCGCAGGACGGAGGCACCTGTCGCGGAGCCAGTCCGCGCGGAGGCATGCGCGAGTGCGAAACTGGAGGTGGTGGGCGATGCAGGACTCGAACCTGCGACCTTCTCGGTGTAAGCGAGGCGCTCTAACCAACTGAGCTAATCGCCCGCGGAGGCAGTCTTTCGGGCGCTGCATCCTAGCCACCGGCAAGAAACGGGGTCAAGGGGACGCGCCTCAAGGCCAGGGGACCCCTCCAACCCTCTCCGAATAAACTTCGTATCACGCATACCGAACATGTCGTTATGGGCGCAACGAACGCTCGCTTCAACGCTGCCTTCCGCACGGCGGCACGGCTGGGACCGGAGCGGACCGCCATGTCGCGGCTCCGTGCCCGCGCTGAGGAGTACCTCGGCAGCTGCAATCTGGCGTTCGAGCGCAACTACCTCATCGTCCGGCCCGCCATCGCCGTATCGATGATCGTCGCTGTGCTGATCTCCGGATCGGGACTGCCCGGCCGCGACGGTCTCATCCGGGCGTGCGGCGTCGCCATCGCCTACAACTTCCTGATCGCTTACTTCATCGCCAGGCGCCGCATGTATCTGCTTCGCGCGTCAAGCGTGTTGTTCGACAACGCGACGGTGGTGGCCGCGTCGCTCTTCGTGTTCTGGCGTATGGGCTACGCGGGCTACGAGTCCGACCTGTGGCTCATCTACATCAGCCTCATCGTCTCGAACAGCCTCTACTACGGCCCCGTCGGATCGCTCCTGTTTACCACGCTGTGGACCGGCCTCTTCGTCGTGGTCTCGCTGGCCTTCTATCCGGGAGACTCGTACTTCCGCCATCAACTGCCGACGCGGTTCGTCTTCTTCGTTCTGACCGGCTTCGTCTCGCTCTCGCTTTCAGCGGAGCTCCGCCGCCGTCGTGAGAACCTGGGCCAGAAGACGAGGGAGACGCTGACGATGCTCGCGCAGATCGTAGAGGCGCGCGATACCGATGCCGGCGTGCATCTACAGCACATCCAGCACTACTCCCGCGCGCTCGCCCTGCGCCTGGGATTCGACGAAGCGCGGGCGAGCGAGATCGCCTACGCCGGCATGATCCACGATGTTGGCAAGGCCAACGTGCCCGACGCCATCCTCAAGAAGGCCGGCCCGCTCACCGCCCACGAGCGCGCCGTGATCGAGAAGCACACGGCGTGGGGCGACGCGCTGCTGTCCGAGAACGACGAGTTCCGCGCCGCGCGCGAGGTCGCGCGCGCGCACCACGAGCGCTGGGACGGCACGGGCTACCCCGATGGCCTCGCCGGCGAGGAGATACCGCTGGCCGCCCGTATCGTCGCCGTCGCCGATGTGTACGATGCGCTCACGAGCGAGCGGCCGTACAAGCGCGCCTGGCCGCCCGGCGAGGCGCTCGCCGAGATCCAGCGCATGGCCGGCACGCACCTCGACCCGGAGGTCGTCGACGCGTTCGTCGACCTCTATCGCGACGAACGTCATCCGAGACCTCCAGTCAGAGATGTCGACATCGCCGCATCACTCCACACGGCGACATCGACGACGACCTGACGCTCGTCGCCTGACCGCCCCCGGCGCGCCGTCCCGACTGCGGTACAATCGCTCCACGCCCCGCGGCGTCGCGCCGCACCGGCGTCTTCGCTGAAGGAGGATCGCGATGGACAAGCAGACCGTGCTCAACAACCTGCAGAGCGGCTTCGACGAGCTGCTCGCCGTTGTGAAGGGGCTCGACGATCGCACGATGAACGCCGTGTTCTACGGCACCTGGAGCGTCAAGGACATCCTCGCGCACATCGGCGGCTGGCACCGCCTGATGACGGGCGCCATGGAGCGCATGGCACGCGGCGAGAAGCCCACGCCCGAGGGCGTCGACTACTCCGACGCGGACGCGTGGAACGCGGGCTTCGCGGCCGCTATGCGCGTGCAGAGCGCCCCGACGGTCGTCGCCGGGCTGCAGCAGTCGTTCGCGAACTACAAGCGCGCGGCACAGGCGATCGCCGACGACCGCTACGGCGAGGGCAAGACGATCAACCGCCTGCTCGAAGGCAGCGGCTACGGCCACTACCGGGAGCACCTTCCCGAGATCAAAGCCTTCGCCGCGAAGGCCGCGGGCTGAAAGCCCGCGCCACGATGACGAGGGCGGTTCTTCACACCCTGATCGGCGGCGCATCGTCCCGTTTCCCCTCACCCGCCCCCGCGCTACACTCGCCGCATGATCAAGAAGGTGCACCACGTCGGCGTCGTCGTGCGCGATATGGAGCAGGCGATGCGCTTCTATCGCGACCTGCTCGGCCTCCCGGTTCACAAGGTGCAGGTCATGCACGACCAGGGCGTCAAGGCCGCGCTCCTCACGCTCGGCAACAGCGAGATCGAGCTGCTCGAGCCCGTCGTGGCCGACACCGGCATCGCGCGCTACCTCGACCGCAAGGGCGAGGGGCTGCACCACGTTTGCTTCGAGGTCGACGACGTCGAGGGCGACCTGACCGAGCTGACGATCCAGGGTATCGAGCTGATCGACCACCAGACGCGCATCGGCATCGCCGGACGCATCTGCTTCCTCCACCCGAACGCCATGGACGGCGCGCTCGTCGAGCTGTGCCAGCCGCTGGACGGCGAGCCCGCGCCGGCCGCCCCCGCCGCGATGTGGACGCCGACACCGACGCCGGGGGAGCACGCCTGATGGCCGACTTCACGCTGGACCACGCCGTCATCGCCGTGCGGGACCTCGACGCCGCCACCGCGGACTACACCGTGCTGCTCGGCCGCGAGCCGTCGTGGCGCGGCGAGCACCCGAAGTACGGCACGAAGAACACGCTCTTCCGCATCGACAACATGTACCTCGAACTGATTGCGCTGTCCGAGGGCAAGCACAAAGACACCGCATGGACGAAGAACCTGACGCGCTTCCTCGAGCGCGGCGAGGGCATCTGCATGCTGGCGCTCGGCACCGCCGATCTGAAGGCCGCCGTGCGCGAGCTGCGCGACAACGGCGTGGAGGTCGACGATCCGGCCGACGGCGACGGCATCGACCTGATCTCCGGCGCGCGGCGCGAGTGGCGCAACGCGATGGCATCGCCGAAATCGACGAACGGCGTGCAGCTGCTCTTCATCGAGCACAAGTCGCCGGCGGATGCGCTGCCCGTCGCGCCGATCACCGCCCCCGAGGGCGCCTTCGTCAAGCGGATGGACCACGCGGTCGTGCTCTCCGCCGACATGGAGGCGTCGCGCCGCGTCTGGGGCGACGTCATCGGCGCGCGGCTGGCGCTGGACCGCACGTTCCCGGAGCGCAACACGCGCATCGTCTTCTTCCGCCTCGCCGACATCACGATCGAGATCAGCGGCGGGGCGGTGCAGAGCAAGGAAGGCGTCGGCAAGCCCGACCGCATGTGGGGCATCGCGTGGGGCGTCGACAGCATCGAAGCGACGTGCGCGCGGCTGACCGCCGCCGGCATCGAGACGTCCGGGCCGCGCCCCGGCATCAAGCCGGGGACCAGCGTCGCGACCGTGAAGGGCCCGCAGGCGCACGGCGTCGCCACGCTGCTGATCGAGCACACGCCCGAATCGTTCCGCCCCGAATCGCGCGACCCGCACGGCATGGCGTACGACAACGCGCCGCAGGCGCGCGCCTTCAACGCGACGGGGATCGACCACGTCGTCATCGCGACGCCGGACCTGGACGCGACGGCCGCGAAGTGGTTGGCGACGCTCGGCCTCGCCGTCAGCGAGACCGCCACCATCGACGCCGCGGGCTTCCGCATGGCGAAGCTGCCGGCGGGCAACGCCTTCATCGAGCTGATCACGCCGCTGGCCGCCGACGGCCGCCTGGCGCAGATGCTCACCGAGCGCGGGCAGGGGATGTTCTCGATGTCGATCGAGGTCGACGACATCGACGCGGCGGTGCGCGACCTGCGCGCGAAGGGCGTGCTGGTGTCGGACCCGGCGCCGGGCGCCTGGCCGGGCACGCGGACGGCGCAGGTGAACCGGCAGGCCGCGAACGGCGTGTCGCTGCAACTGCTGCAGCGGGTGTAGGGCGCGGCGGGTTTATCCACAGATTTCACAGATGGGCACAGATGGTGGGGGCAGCATGGGCGCGGTCGCTGCTGATGCTGCGGGGTGGCGGATGCGGTCATCTTCGGCGGCCTTTGATCGTTCTCCCTTTGATCGTTCTCCAAGAAAAATTCGCGAATAATAACCGGTCAAGCGCGCCCCCGGCACGATCCACGCAGAGCACGACGACCTCTTGAGGATCAGCGGTCGTGATTGGCTGCTTGGGTTCGCTGCTGCTGCCATTTGCTGCCATCTCTCGTGTTATGTGCGGTGCTTTTGAATCTGCGAGCGAGCTTCGATGTCGCAGTTTTGTGTTTTTCGCGGGCCGGGTTTCTGATTGGGTTTGATTGGGTGCCCGGCATGCAATCAATGTGCCCGTCGTCGATGGCCCGGCGTGGGTACGGGCGTATTGTGCGGCGGGGCGGGGGCGAACGCCTAGCGGCGGGTGTCACCGGGGGGACGGAAGCGGAACAGGGATTACGCGGATTTCGCGGACTGGGGGAGGACGTGAAGGACGGGAAACACGGACTACGCGGATTGGGAAGACGAAGGGATGGGATAGCGCGAGAGCGGTCAGCCGTCACGATCCCTCGTCCGGCGCCACGGCCTCCAGCGCCGCGACGACGGGGGGCAAGTGTCGCGGACGGACGATCTGCCAGACGATGTTCACAGATCCACGCTGAAGTAGCCGTTGGATGCAGCCGGTCTCGCGTTGCCGCCATCTGGGACCATGGCAGACCGGGGTGGCGTTCCTTCGTCTCGGGGGAGACGCCCTTCGCTGCTTCGCCCAGGATCTCAAGGAGGTGCGTGAGCGCCAGGGCCAGCACATGCGTCTCGTCCAAATCGCTACGAACGCCATGCCTGCGTCAGCGAGACGGCTCTTGCGTGCCGCGGCCAGCATGTGCGCCAACCGATCATCGTCACGCGACGCCAACCAGCACCTCCGCCTCGGCCTGCACGCGGGCCCGGATGCGCGGGCTGAGGAAGGTACGGCGTATTCAAGTCGACGCGCCGCCGAAAGAGCTGCGACAGCTCGCGCGATACATATCGAAGAAGGCGAGCCCCCGGCGCTCTGCCCGTGTTCGAACTCGACGACCCACGTCGATGTCGCTGTTCAGCGACAGCGGAAATCGGCGCGCAGTACCGAGCCGAACAGCGCCAGCTTCTTGATGTGATGGCAGCGTGCAGAACTCCGCCAGATCACCGGGTGCGTCACGGTGCGAGTCGAGTGAGCGACAGCTCATCTGTGTGAACTATACCCGAACCGGGTTATCCAGTGAATCCAGCGCACGCGCTTCGGGAACCCCTCCTGGTTCATCACGAGAGCACGCGTTCGGCTATTTCGACGTCAGATCGCCGGCTTCGAGCCGCGTGCCGATTTGCCGCTCGATGGCGCGCGGAGCTGGGTACGGCTATCGATAGATCGTCGGGAGCGCTGCGGCGCAGAGACTAGCGCCTGCGGCGTCGTGCATCCTACCGGGCGGGGAGACGCGACGGAACCGTGGGTTTCACCCGAATGTACGCGGGCTAGAAGGGAGGTGCCGTAGCAACGTTGCCGACGCTCCGCGCAGGCCTGCCTCACCCCAGCAACATAGCCGTCTGGTTTGATGCGACAACGGGTACGCTCTCTGCCGTACAATCGCCATGTCGATCCGAGCTCGCCCGGCGTCACAGCCTTACGCGACCAGGCTCGCTGGTCGCGGCAGAGTCGTACGGGTTGACGCATGAGCCCGATCGCTAAGCGTCATCGCGCGAGACTGTTCTCCGGAGGACTCAAGGTACGAGAACCGGCGGCCTGAGGGCATTCCTCAGCCCAGCACGCCGAATACGACCTTGGCCCGGGCGCACACCACGGGCGACCTCGCCGAAGCCGCCGACGCTCATCCAGGCCTGTGGCTACCGACCGCCGCGATGCGGGAAATCGCATGACACCTGGTGGTTCTCGCCGCTGCACGCGATACACGGATCCGCAGAGACTTGTCTGACTCGTGCGAGGAGTTCGGCTGGATCTCGTGGCCCAAAAGCAGTCTCGCCCCGATTACCGTGGGGCGTCAACGCGGGCACAGCAGGCTGCGCCCCTACAGGTCCGCGGGCTCGTCAAGCTCGCGGTTCGCGCTTCTCGCCTCGGGGGGCGCCGTCCGCTATGATCCGGGCGCTATGGCTGAAGAGAAGATTCGGGTGCTGATTGCGAAGCCGGGGCTGGACGGGCACGACCGGGGGGCGAAGGTCGTGGCGCGGGCGCTGCGGGACGCCGGGATGGAGGTCATCTATACGGGCATCCGGCAGACGCCCGAGATGATCGCGGAGGCGGCGCTGCAGGAGGACGTCGACGTCATCGGGCTGAGCATCCTCTCCGGCGCGCACATGGAGCTGTTCCCGCGCGTCGTGAAGGCGCTGCGCGAGCGGCAGATCGCGCCCGACGAGGTGCTGCTGTTCGCCGGCGGCATCATCCCCGACGCCGACATCGAGCCGCTGAAGAAGGGCGGCTTCCAGGCGATCTTCGGGCCGGGCACGTCGACCGAAGACATCATCAAGTTCGTCCGCGACTGGGCGGCCACCCGCCCGGCGCGCGCGACGTAGCGCGATGGGTCCCTCACCCGGCCTTCGGCCACCCTCTCCCACAAGGGGAGAGGGATGCGTTACGGGGGTTGGCGGTGGAGTCCGGGGGCGGGCGCAGCGGTCCGGCCTGTCTCGCACGCGGTGGGGGTCGCTCGTCGGCGCACCGTACGGCGTCGGTCCGGCTCTGCCGGACGCACAGGCGAGGACGCCTATGCCACGCGCTTCGCGGATCCTTGGCGCGCAGGATCTCGCACGCGGCGGATCCCGGTCAGGCGAGGCGCTGTACTGCGTCGGTCCGGCTTTGCCGGACGCACAGGCGAGGACGCCTATGCCACGCGCTTCGCGGCTCGTTCGCGGACGATTGTTCAAGAGCACGATGGCGGGCTATGCCGACTGTAGAGGAACTCGTCGAGCGGCTGCTCGCCGGCAATCGCCGCGCGCTCTCGCGCCTGCTGACGCTGATCGAGAACGATGCGCCGGAGGGGCGGCGCGCGCTCGCGCAGCTCTACCCGCGGTCGGGCGTGGCGCACACGGTCGGGCTGACGGGATCGGCGGGATCGGGGAAGAGCACGCTGAGCGGGGCGCTGGCGCGGGTGCTGCGGGGGCGCGGCAAGACGCTCGGCATCGTGGCGATCGACCCGACGAGCCCGTTCAGCCAGGGCGCGATCCTCGGCGACCGCATCCGCATGCAGGACCTGACGTCGGACGCGGGCGTGTTCCTGCGCAGCATGGCGACGCGCGGCAACCTCGGCGGGCTGGCGCCGTCGACGGCGGGCGTCGTGACGGCGCTCGACGCGTTCGGCAAGGACATCGTGGTCGTCGAGACGGTCGGCGCGGGGCAGGACGAAGTGGAAGTCGCGGCGATGGCGGACACGACGGTCGTGGTCGTGACGCCGGGCACGGGCGACGACGTGCAGGCGATGAAGGCGGGCATCATGGAGATCGCGGACGTGCTGGTCGTGAACAAGAGCGACCTGCCGAACGCCGACCTGCTCGCGCGGCAGCTCGCGTCGATCGTCGATGCGGCGCCGGGGGCGCGGCGCACGCCGATCCTCAAGACGGCCGGCGCGCTCAGCGAGGGCATCGAGGCGCTGGCGGACGCGATCGAGGAGCATCGCGCGTACATCGCGCAGGCGGGGGTGCGGGAGCGGCACCGGCTGGAGCAGGCGCGGCACCAGGTGCTGGCGCTGGCGCGGCAGCGGCTGCTCGACCGGCTGCTGGCGCAGCAGGCGTCGGACGGGCGGCTGGACGCGATCGTCGAGCGGGTGGCGCAGCGGACGCTCGATCCGCACTCGGCGGCGGATGAGTTGATCTCTTGAGTTCGCAGTTCACGGTTTGTAGTTCGTGGTTAGTCGTGCACCTCACCCCCGGCCCCTCTCCACGTCGTGGAGAGGGGAGTCGAGCGGAGGTTTCGATGGCGCTGGGCTTTGCGTCGCATGCCGGCGGGCGCAGCGGGCTGCGCCCCTACCACCGAATGCTGCGATCGCGCTCGGAGCTCGAACGTCAGCGGTCGATGATCAGCGATGAGGCGTCGGCTGGGGGGCGGGGTTTGGGGGCGGCGGCTGCGGCGGGGTAGCCGAGCACGATGAACGCCTGCGCTTCGTAGTTCGGCGGGAGTGCCAGCGCGGCGGTGCAGGCCTCGGGCGCGAAGAGCGGGGCGGAGATCCAGTACGACGCGAGGCCCAGGGCGTGCGCGCCGAGCATGATGTTCTGCATGCCGGCGCCGATCGATTGCTGCGCCATCGCGAACTCGTTGCGGGCGCGGCGCTCGTCGGGCCAGTCGCGCAGGCCCTCGTGCGTGAGGCAGGCGAGGATCAGCGCGGGCGCCGACGTGATCTGGCGGTCGCGACTTCGCGCAGCAGCTTCTCGATCAGCGCTTCGGGATGGCCGTCGCGCTCGAGATCGGCGCGCCAGGCTGCGCCCATGGCGGCGGCGAGTGGTGCGCGACGTTCGGGCGAGACGATCACGTAGCGCCACGGGCGCGTGTGGTGCGGCGCGGGGGCGACGCAGGCGAGCGCGAGGACTTCGTCGACGATCGCGCGCGGGACGGGGCGATCGTCGAGCTGGCGGAGGGAGCGGCGGGTGCGGATGGCGTCGAGTGCGTCCATCAGGATGCCGGCTCCGTTGGGGCGTAGTGGGCGCGGGCTTCGAGCCAGCCGGCGGTTGCGGCGCCGACGGGCAGCGCGGTCATCGCTTCGAAGTCCTGCGGGCGAATCGACGTCGAACGCGAGGCGCTCGCTCACGATCTCGACGATGGCGATGCCGGCGGCCTCGGCCGCGGCGCGATGCGCGTCGGCGCTGTCGCGGCCGTAGTGCATGGCGATCGCTTCGGGCGGGCGGAGGGCGAGCGCGTTCGTGCCGTTGTCGCCCGACCGTACCAGCACGACGCGCGGCGCGGCGTCGGCGCCGAGCGCATCGACGACGGCGCGGATGTCCTCGGCGCGCGCGAGCGGGATGTCGGCGGGCAGGATGACGAGCTCATCGACGGCGACGCGGCGGCCGAGGTAGCGCTGGCCGAACGTCAGGCCCTCGTTGAGGCCGGAGAGCGTGGCCGGCTCGGCGATCGGCTTCGCGCCGAGCTCGCGCGCCTGCCAGAACACCTCGCTGTCGCCGCTGATCACCGAGACGATGTCGAAGCAGCCGCTCTCGTTGCACGCGGTGATCACGTCGACGAGCATCGCGAGCGTCAGCTCGGCGCGCTCGTCGCGGTCGAGCACGTCGGCCAGGCGCATCTTCGCCTGTGCGAGCGACTTCATGGGGATCAGGGCTGCTCTCATGACGTCATTGAACCGCGGCGAGCACTACTTCGGCCAGCGCGCGCTTCTCCGCGGGGCCGCGCATGATCGTCTGCGCGACGATCGGGCGCACGCCCGCCGCTTCGACGGCGGGCGCGAGGTCGCGGTCCGTTTCGTCGATCACGAGCGCGTCGAGGAAGTCGCGATACGCCTCGGCGACGCCGGCGGCGGTCGGCGTCATGCCGAGCGACGCCATCATGCGGTCCGCCGGGCCCTTGATCGTCTTGCCGCCGATGATCGGGCTGACGCCGACGACCTTCGCGCGCGTCTCGCGCAGCGCGTCGCGGACGCCGGGCACCGCCAGCAGCGGGCCGATGCTCACGATCGGGTTGCTCGGCGCGATCGCGATGACGTCGGCGCCGAGGATCGCTTCGAGCACGCCGGGCGCGGGCCGCGCCGTCTCGATGCCTTCGAAGCGCACGGCGCGCACTTCGTCCTGGGTGTGGCGCTTCACGAAGTACTCCTGGAACGTGAGCGTTTCGCCCGCGGCCGTCTCGACCATCGTGCGGATGCGGTCGTCCGAGACGGGCAGCAGCGCCAGGCGCAGGCCGAACGCTTCGGCGATGGAGCGCGTCGCCTGCGACAGCGTCGCGCCGTCGCGCAGCATCTCCGTGCGGTGGACGTGCGTCGCGAGGTCGCCGTCGCCGAGGCCGAACCAGGTCTCGTAGCCGAAGCGGCCGAGCGCCTCGAGCGCGTGGAACGTCTCGCCGGCGAGGCCCCAGCCCGTCGCGGGGTTGATCGCGCCGGCGAGGGTGTAGATGACGATGTCGATGTCCGGCGAGACGTGGAGGCCGAAGAAGTCCTCGTCGTCGCCGGTGTTGGAGATGACGGTGATGTCTTCCTGCGGCACGACCTGCACGAGGCCTTCGAGGAAGCGGGCCGCGCCGACGCCGCCGGCGAGTGTGGTGATCTTCAATTGATGGTGACCATCGAGAATTCTCGTTCAGGCGCGCTGCTGGTCTCGAATCGCCGCGGACGCCGAGCCGCCCCGAACCTCAAGCCGCGGCCTTGCGGCCACCCCCTCAGAGATCGGCTGAGATGCGCTGGATCGAGACGCGCATTGTGACGCAGGCGTCACGCGTCGCAGCGCTAGAATCCCGACTCTCGAGCTGAGCCGACTTGTCGAGCGCAGCCGCTCGATGGCTTCGACTGGGACGTTCGGAACGCGACAATGACTTCGCGAGTTTCGCCTTACGGACGGCAGCCTGCGAGAGCCGCGGGCACGCGACGTAGGTAGCCACCCTCGCCTCGGGCCGAGGAACTTCGAAGTCTTCGAGCGGAATCTGCCGTCGTGCACCGATCGCGACGTTGTACGGTGGCGGCCGCCGACACGCTAGCGACGTCCGAACGAGCTGGAAAGCCAGTGCCACACAGAGTGAATTCGGCAGCGCGAGATCTGCCCATGTACATTCGTAGCCCGATCTCCGTTGACGTCGCGTGACGGAGCTCGAAGCAGCGTCCCTGCAGTCCTACGTTGCAGTTCACACCGCCAGATACGCGATGGTGACGCCTTCGCCGCCTTCTTCGCGCTTTGCTTCTTCGTAGGACTTGACGAGCGGGTGCTTCGCCAGCATGTCGCGGACCTGGCGGCGGAGGGTGCCGGTGCCTTTGCCGTGGATGATGCGCGCCCACGGCAGGCCGGCGCGGAACGCCTCGTCGATGTACTGCTCGACGGTCGGTATCGCTTCGTCGATCGTCTGGCCGCGGACTTCGATCTCGGGCGGGACGGCGCGCGGCGGCGCGATGTTCGCGGTCACGACGCCCTGCGCCTTCGACGGCGCGGGGCGCTGCACGCGCTCGACCTGCGCGAGCTTGACGCGGCTGCGCAGCGGACCGAAGCGCACTTCGACTTCGCTGCCCTCCGGCTCGCTCAGCGCCTCGGCCCACTGGTCCATGCCGCGCAGCCACACCATGTCGCCGGTGCGGATCGATGCGGGCGGCGGGCCAGCGGGGAGCTTCGGCGCGCGCGGTGGCGCCGGCTGACGGCGCGCGGGCCGCGGCGCCGACGCTTTCGCGACGACCTTCGCGGCTTCGTCGGCGGCCTGGCGCAGCTTGTCGGCCGCCGACGCGAGCTTCTGCTGCTCGATCTGCTGCTCCGCGTCGGCGAGCAGCTTCTTCGTGCGATCGACGTCGCGCTCGATGTCGGTGCGCGCTTTGTCGAGCAGGCGGGCGCGCTCGTCCTCGACGCCCTCGAGCTTCTCTTCGAGGCGGCCGCGGATCTCCTCCGCCTCGCGCCGCGCGATCTCCTCCGAGCGGCGCGCCGACGCCGCCCCCTCGCGCTCGCGGCGGATGTCGGACAGCAGCTCTTCGACCTGCAGCTGCTCCGGCGCGATCGACGCGCGCGCCTCGTCGATGATCTCGCGCGGCATGCCGAGGCGCTGCGCGATCTCGAGCGCGTTGCTGCGGCCCGGCAGGCCGATCGTCAGGTGGTACGTCGGCGAGAGCGTTTCGAGGTTGAACTCGACCGACGCGTTCATCACGCCCTCGGTGCCGTGCGCGAACGCCTTCAGCTCGCCGTGGTGCGTCGTCGCGACGGTGAGCGCGCCGGCGTCGAGCAGCTTCGCCAGCAGCGCGCGGGCGAGCGCCGCGCCCTCCGTCGGGTCGGTGCCGGCGGCCAGCTCGTCGAGCAGCACGAGGCTCTTCGGGCCGGCGTCGGCGACGATGCGGATGATGTTCGTCATGTGGCTGCTGAACGTCGAGAGCGACTGCTCGATGCTCTGCTCGTCGCCGATGTCGGCGAAGATCGATTCGAACACGGGCACGCGCGAGCCGGTGTCGGCGGGCACGGGCAGGCCGGCCTGCGCCATCAGCGAGAGCAGCCCGGCGGTCTTGAGCGCGACGGTCTTGCCGCCGGTGTTGGGGCCGGTGATCAGCAGCACGCGATAGTTGCCGCCGACGGTCACCGTCGTCGGGATGACGGGCGGGCGCAGCAGCGGATGGCGCGCGAGCAGCAGGTGGAGCTGCGCCGGCGCCTCGACGATCCACGGCTGCTCGACGCCGGCGTACGGCAGCTCGGGCGCGCCGATCTCGTCGCCGAAGCGCGCCTTCGCGAGCGCCAGGTCGATGCGGGCGAGCGCCTCGACGTCCCAGCCGATCGCCTCGGACGCCGCGCCGACCTCGCCGCTCAGCTCCTTCAGCACGCGCTCGACCTCGTGCTCCTCCTCGATCTGCGCCTCGCGCCACTTGTTGCCGAGATCGACGAGGGCGAGCGGCTCCAGCCAGACGGTCGCGCCGCTGCCGGAGACGTCGTGCACGATGCCCTTGAGCTGGCCGCGCATGTCGGCCTTGATGGGGATGACGTAGCGGCCGTCGCGCAGCGTGATGATCGCTTCCTGCGCGATGCCCTTCGAGAACGCGGCGGTGAGGATCTCCTGCACGCGCTGGTAGAGGCGGTCGTGCAGCGCGCGGATCTGGCGCCGCAGCGCGCCGAGCGCCGGCGACGCCTGGTCGGTCACCTCGGCGCGCTGGTTGATGCAGCGGTTGATGTCCTCGACGATGCGCACGAGCGGCTCGATGCCTTCGGCGACGGCGGCGAGCAGCGGCAGCTCTTCGAGGCGGATGATCGACGTCTTCAGCTCGCGCGCGCACTCCAGCGTCGAGGCGATCTGCAGCAGGTTATCGGGGTCGAGCAGGCCGCCGCGCTCGGCCTTCTCGGCGAGCGGGCGGACGTCGTGGGCGCCGCCGAGGCCGGTGCGCGGCTTCATCGCGATGAGCCGCCGCGCCTCCGCGGTCTCGCGCTGGCGCCGCACGACCTCGCCGTAGTCGGTCGAGGGCGTGAGGTCGAGCGCCAGCTCGCGGCCCGCCGAGAACGACGTGCTGCGGGCGAGCTTCGCGAGGATCTTGTCGAACTCCAGCGTGCGGAGTGCGTGGGGGTCCATGTGGGGCAGTGTAACGGAGTGCCTGAAGGCGGCGAGCGGTTCGTGGCGAGACGCGCCACTATGAATAGCATGACGCGCGATCTCCGACGCCGTAGTCGATCATCGCAGTGACTATCGGCACACGGACTATCAGGATCGAGCTATGCTCATGCAGCCAAGCGTATGGCGAAGTCGCTCGATGAGCGCAAGACGTTGTAGCGGAGCGTCCAGAGCGCGTCTGCGCATTTTGGGTGGCACTCGGACGCCCAGAAGTGATCGCCCGTACACCGAAGAGTCGCCCAACAGTACGGCTTGGCGACACCTGCTCGCTGTGAGACTCATGACGCCGAGGTCGACGCTCGGTAGTGAGGCTGACCACAGCCTGTGCGCAGCGACCGGCATCGACGCTCGCGCCGATCAGCGATCTGAGCCGCGATCCGACATATCGTGATCGGCAACATGCATCGCCATCGAAGTGGCGTCGATCAAGCTCGCCGGTCTGAGCGATGCCGTCGCGGTCATGGACACGTCGTCGGAGTTCGGATCACGGCAGCGAGACGACCAGCCAGGCTCTCGCGTCTGGTCTGCTCGCTCGAGATCTGTCGACGACTGGAACGATTCGCCGATCGCACGGACGTCGACTGCGCAGACTGCCATGCCGAGGATCTTGCTCACGGTGCGAAGCGATAGCGTGGTCAGGTCGGTCCGTCTGGTCGGGACTCGCCGTACAGCACTCGCGTATCTTCGAGCATTGCCATCGCGAACTGATCGAGCCCGTTGTCGACGCAGGTGATGCGACTCGTTCGCGACCCGAGTCGGCCTGGACGGCGAAGTCCGACATCGTCGGGTGTCCTCGGACGTCGGTCGTAGCAAAGCTGTCACACGGACACAGCAAGTGGCTCCATGTGAACATGAGGTCGATGCTGGAAGCGAGTCGACCGGCGCTCAAGAACGAGCGTTCGCATGTCCCGCCACGTTGCAGATCCTCGATCGGCGTGCGTCTCAGGATCCACGTATGCGCGCGGTTGCAGGCTGTCAACGGGCCGCGACGCGTCTCGGCAGCGAATGGCATCGTAGCTCGTCACGAGAACCGCCGACGGTGATGCGCGTCTGCAGGACGGCGACGTCGGTGCCTTCGGCGACCGCCGAGGAGGACGCGGCGAGTGTCGGCGCAACGGCCATCGCACGCGATGACGCGCGGCGTTCAGCCCGTGCTGTATATTGCCGGAGATGAAGTACTACACGTTCGAAATCGTCGTGGAGAAGGAGCCGGAGGACGACGGGTACAGCGCCTATAGTCCGACGCTGCCCGGCTGCTTCAGCAACGGACGCACGATCGAAGAGGCCAAGCGCAACATCCGCGAGGCGATCCAGGTCCACCTGGGCTCGCTCATCGCGCACGGCGACGCCGTGCCGCAGAACGAACATCTCGTGCACGTCGAAGAACTCACCGTCGCCATCCCCTGATGGTACGGATGCCGCAGGTCACCGCGGCCGAACTGGTGCGCTTCCTGAAGTCGCAGGGCTTCGTCGACGATCGCCAGCAGGGCAGCCATCTCACGATGCGCCATCCGGAACGCGGTATCTCCGTTACCGTCCCTGTGCACACTGGCATTGATGTCGGTCGCGGGCTCGCCGTGCGCATCCTCAAGGACGCCGGTTTCACCGTAGACGACTACCTTCGCCTCCGTTAGGGCGTCGCGCGACGCGTGCGCCGGGCCGGAGCGAAGCTCCTCCGCTACGGGTGTGGGCGTTGAGCGCGCCGGGCGCGGGTGCGTGCGTTCGCGCGGGCGGGCGGACAGGTCTGAAGACCTGCCCTACGGGATGGCGCGCGCAGGAGGGGCGCCTGCGCGCCCCTCCTGCCGTCAATGCTGTGACCTTCGGCTACTGGTGACGCCAGGTGTCCGAGAAGCTCGTCCCGTCCGGCGAGAGCGCCGACGGCGACGCCTTGACCGTCCCCGACTTCGTGACCATGGTGATGCTGTCGTTCGTCCAGGCGGCGTCGCTGATCGAACCCGGTGTGGCCGTTCGCGGTCGTGTAGGAACCGTTGAAGTTGACGGTGCCGAAGTTGGCGAGCGGGAGCACCGAGCACTTGACGAAGCACGAGGAGGGCGCCTCGGCGACCCACTCGGCCGACGTCCGTGCCGCGCTCGAAGACGTCTGCTGCGTCGAGAAGGTCGCGCCGGTGGTCACGTTGTTGATGGTCAGCGTGAACGTGGAGCCGCTCACTGAGACCTCGGCCGCCATGTTGTCGCCCGGGTGCACCGCCATCGCGAGGTTGACCGGGGCGGCCGGGTACATCTCGACCCAGGCGTAGTACTTGCCGCTGCCCCCTGCACACAGTCGGAGTCGGTGCCGATCTGCTCGACCGAGTTGGAGTTGTAACCGTCGAGGCCGACCCAGAAGCTCGCGTACTGGGTGCCGCGCTTCGGGCAGGTGACGGACGGCTGGGTCCACGTCGCCTTCACGTCGGTGAAGGTCGTGCCGCTCTGGTAGGCGGCGTAGCCCGACCAGTTCGTGCTGGCGGCGGCGCCGCGTGAGGCGGCCGAAACCACCTGGATCGGACGCCCGTGCGTCAGGGTCGAGACGGCGGCGCCGTCCGCGGAGGCGGTCACGGACGCGACAACCGCGAGCGTCGCGCCCAGCGCCAGCGTGACGAGGCGGCGCCGCGTAAGCCCGCGAACACCGCTCGGTAATGACATATGAACTCCGAACCCGGCCATGACTTACCTCCCGCTTTGTTGTTGATGTCGTTGGTGTCGCGATTATACTCGGCTCGCCGGCGCCGGGGCTTGAGTTTGGCTTTGGAGTTTCCAAGCCTTTCGACCCGCGCCGGAAGCATCGCCGACGTCGGGCGATCAACCCAACGCCGGCGAGCGTCGCCCGTTACATCATCGCTGCGTGATACGCCGGCGCTGAGAGCGAGGATGTGCTCGCTCACACAATGCGCTGCTGATTCGGCCCTGGCGCCGTTTGCGGCAGCATCCTCGCGGCGCGGCCGCGCGTTATAACGATGGGAGTGACCGATACTCCGATGGGTACAAAACATGGAGAGAGCCGGGGGCCATGAGGATGATGCGGCCGCGGAGGTGCAGGCCGCCTTCGCGGCGCGGCTGCGTGCGCTCGATCAGGCCGCGTGGGCGGAGCTGTACGACCGGCATCACGCGCAGCTCTGGCGCTACTCGTACGGGCGGACGGGCAGCCGCGACGCGGCCGACGACGTGGCCGCGCAGGTCTTCGCCGAGGCGCTGTCGTCTATCGACCGCTACCGCTACAAGGGCCGGCCGATCCTTGCATGGCTCTATGCGATCGCCCGCAATCTGACCTCCAAGCACCTGCGGCGTACACAGAGGGACGCTCCCGGCGAGTACGTCGAGCCGAGCGGCGGCTCGCTCGAAGAAGGGCTCGATTCGATGGTGCTGGCGGATGCGCTGGAGCGGCTGACAGCCGAGCAGCGCGAAGTCGTCGTGCTGCGCTTCTACGCCGGGTACTCGACGGGCGAGATCGCGGCGGCGATGGGGAAGCGCGAGGCGGCGGTGTACTCGCTCGAGGTACGGGCGATCGGAGCGCTCCGCCGGCAGCTTGAACAAAGCGGGGGCAAATTCCCCGTCGAGGCCGACAAGAACCGCCCCCTCCCGGGTATAGACAAGGTGAGATGAAGAAGCTCTTCGGACGGAACGGACGCCAGGCACAGCTCGAGGAGCTGCATCGCGCGGCGGATCAGGGCGGCGACCTTCGGGACGTTGACCCGGAGCTCCAGCAGGAGGTCGCCGCGGATCGGCAGCTCATGCAGCAGCTTGGCCGTTTCGCGAGCGAGAGCGCACCCGCCGACCCGAGTGTCGGGCGGGCCACGTTCCTCTCGGCGGTAGCCCGTCAGAGGAGCGAATCAGTGGAGAAGGGACGAAGACCCATGATCGGACAACTCTTAGGCGGACGCGGGCTGGCGTTGCTGGCCGCGGCCGGTATCTTTGCGGGCGGTGCGGTGACAGTGGGAGCGTCGGGCGGCGTCGGCAACGCGGCCGGGAACGCCAACGACGTGCTGGCCACGCTCGGTGTCCCGCATACGGGCCACGGGCACGGGAACGCGAGCAGCGCGACACAGGTCTCGGGCACGCCAACGGCAGAAGGTACGCAGCGCGCGGTCGAGGGCATCCCGACGGAGAACCCGCAACATCACCCGGGCGACGACGATGGCACGTGCGACAAGGGCGAGACCATCGTGAAGACGACGCCGGCCGGCGTCGCGGTCAACGTCCCGTGCCAGACGGTCGAGGACCACGGACAAGGCAAGGGCGACAAGACCCCGGACGCGAGCGAGACGCCTGAGGCGAACGCGACGGAGTCGAACGACGGTCAGGGTAACGGCAACGGCAACAGTCACAGCGACAAGACCCGAACACCGGACGAGACGCCCGAGGCGAACGCGACGCCCGAGGCGAACGCGACGGAGTCGCACGGGCGGTCGAGCGGAGGCGCGGACCACACACCGGTCCCGCTGCCGACGCAGGCCAACCAACATGCAAGCGAGGGGGCCGACAACAGGTCGGGCCGCTGATCTTTGCGCCGTTCCCGCGCGGGAGCGTGCGGTTGTCCTTGAACTCGCCCCCGTCACCGCGGGGGCGAGTTCATTTCCGGTGCGGACGCGGGCGCGCTATCGCACGCGATGACGGGGGCGCCGCGCGGTACGTTCCCTGCGGGTATCTACATCTATCCGAAGGCACTGACAGCGGTGATGCATCGAAAACGCATCTCCCGGTACTACCGAGGTGATGCGTCCAGGTTCAGACTTATGAGGAACGCGCGGGACAATCTGGAGGAGGGCCGGGGCTTCGTGTGGGTTTCCCTGATCGGCCTGTTCGGCATGCTGGGCCTGGTGATCTTCACGGAGGGCCACACGCGCCGGTACATCCTGCAAGGCGCGCTCGTCGGCTGGATGGCGGGCATGGCGGCGCTGTTCATGGTGTTCGTAATCGTTACGCAGTATTGAGGGACGCCCGTCGAGGCGTCGGGGCGTGCCGGTCCGGCTAACTCACAGCCGAGGGCGGCTGTGCCACATGGCGCGAGAGGAGGACAGGTCTTCAGACCTGTCCTCCGTGTTTTGATCGAATCCCTTAGAAGTAGTTGACGGTGATGCCGCCGTCGACGACGAACTCGGTGCCGGTGGTCCATGACGATTCGTCGGAGGCCAGGTAGAGGGCGGCGTAGACGATGTCCTCGGGGAGGCCGAAGCGGCCGAGGGGGATGCGGTTGAGGCGCTTCATCTTCTCCTCCTCGTTCGGGAAGAGGCCGACGAGCAGCGGCGTCAGGATCGGGCCGGGGCAGATGGCGTTGACGCGGACGTGGTCGCGGCCGAACTGCACGGCGAGCGACTTCGTCAGCGCGAGGACGGCGCCCTTGCTGGCGGTGTAGGCGTCCTGCGGGACGGTGCAGCCGACGAGCGCGACGAACGACGCGACGTTGACGACGGAGCCGCCGCCGGCGCGGACGATCTCGGGGATGCCGTACTTGCAGCAGAGCATGACGCCCTTGAGGTTGACGTCGAGGGTGCGGCGATACGTCTCCTCGTCCATGTCGAGCACGCTCTTGTCGGCGTCGGGGAAGATGCCGGCGTTGTTGTAGAGCACGTTGAGCGCGCCGAACTTCTCGACGCCGGCGCGCACCCATGACTCGACGTCGGCGGCGTTCGAGACGTCGCCGGCGAGCGCGAGGATGTTGGCGGGGCACGCGCTCGTTGGCGGAGGGCGTTGTTGGTGACCATCTCGGCCGTCTCGTCGAGGCCCTTGCGCGAGATGTCGGTGGCGATGATGTTCGCGCCCTCGCGGGCGAAGAGCTCGGCGGCGATGCGGCCCATGCCGCTGCCGGCGCCGGTGATCAGTACCGTTTTGTTTTCGAGTCGCATGGTTGTCACCTCCGGTCGTTGGTCGTGTCGCCGTCGTTGGGTTTCGGGGCGTGTCACCATGCCGCGGGCACGCCACCGCGTGCCCCTACACCTGCGGGCGCACGGTGCGATTCGATGCGCCCGCCGCAATCGTAGCAGGAGGGGTGGCGGCGGCCACGGGCCGATCGGCCGATCCTGCGGGACGTCGGGTTGCTAACGGGCGGCGGGTGGCTGGCTGCCGCCTCGCGCGGCGATCGATTGCTCGATGCGGGCGACGCTGGCGGCGACGACGTCGACCTGGTCGGCGATCGGCTTGATGTGCTCGACGTCGATGCGGTTGAGGAGGACGCTGATCAGCCCTTCGTTCTTGAGGTCCAGCTTCTCGTCGCTGATGACGTCGTCGAGCATCTGCAGCAGCCGCGCCTGCACGAGCTTGTTGTTGGCGTCGGCGATCGCCTGCTGGCGGTTCTGCGAGATGAGGATGAACGTCGAGAGGAAGATCGCCTCGAGGCTCACGGTCATCGTCAGGAAGTTGAAGGGGAACGCGTCGGAGCCGAACCCCTTCGTGGCGATCCACACGCCGAAGGCGATGACGTGCACGTAGACGAAGCGCATGTCGCCGCAGAATCCGGTGATGATGTCGGAGATGCGCTCCTGCAGCCCGCTCTGCTCCGCGGGAGTGGTTAGTGTGGCGCTGGTGGCGGACATAACGGTGACTCCTCCTCTGACGTCGTACTGACGTCGCAACTTCCAGAACGATACGACACGGCGGTTGGCGATTTGACATTCGTGTCGCGCGCGGAGCTGCGGTTGACGCACGCGACTGCTCGCCGGTATCGTGATCGCACACACGTTCTAGTACGGATCGAGGTCGCGTGCCCGCCCGCCATCGCCTCGGAAACCTGCACCTGCACATCCTCTCGGACGGGCTCTACTTCCAGGACGCCGGCGCCGTCTTCGGCATCGTCCCGAAGATCATGTGGGAGCGCCTGGGCATCCCGCTGAACGATCGGCACCAGATGTCGCTCGGCCTCAACTCGCTGCTGCTGCAGTCGCAGGGCAAGACGATCTTGATCGAGACGGGCGTCGGCGAGAAGGAGCGGCCGCTGGCGCAGACCGAACGCCCCGGCGGCACGTCGCTGCTCGACGAGCTGCGCGCGGCCGGCGTGGCGCCCGACGACGTCGACGTCGTCATCAATACGCACCTGCACGCCGACCACTGCGGCTGGAACACGCGCAAGGACGCGGCGGGCGGGTACGTGCCGACGTTCCCTCGCGCGCGCTACCTGATCCAGCGCTCGGAGTGGGACGCCGCGACGCACCCGAACGAGCGCACGCGCGCGACGTACCTGGCGGAGAACATGGCGCCGCTCGAGGCGAGCGGCCAGCTCGAGCTGCTCGATGGCGAGCTGCGCGTCACCGACGAAGTGACGATCGTGCCGACGCCCGGGCATACGCAGGGGCACGCGAGCGTCGTGCTGGCGTCCGGCGGCGAGAAGGCGATCTATCTCGGCGACATGGTGCAGCATCCGGCGCAGCTCGAGCGCGCGCCGTGGGTGTCGTCGTTCGACATCTACCCGCTCGAAGCGATGGAGACGAAGAAGGGCGTCGTCGCGCGCGCGATCGCCGAGCGGCAGCTCGTCGTCGCGGTGCACTGCGCGTACCCGGGCCTCGGGTACATGACGCAGACGGCGGACGGCAAGAACAAGTGGACGGCAGTCGAGGCGAACGGCGAGTGATGATGAACGGCCCTCACCCCCCGGCCCCCTCTCCCACAAGGGGAGAGGGGGAGGTACGCGGGACCGCGCCCGCGTCACGAAGAGCGCTGCCGGCGCGCCGACGCCGCGCGGGCTGAAAAGCCCGCGCTACAGGTCAGGAGATGCGACAGCGCGCGCGGCGAAGTGGAACGGGGTCGATTGCTGATGCAGCTCTACGACTGGCAGCGGGAAGCGATCGACGCGCTCGTCGAAGGCGGCGGGCAGGTGCTCGTGGTGGCGCCGACGGGCGGCGGCAAGAGCATGTGCTTCCAGCAGCCGGCCGTCGATCTGCCCGGCGTCGCGCTCGTCATCACGCCGCTCGTCGCGCTGATGGCCGACCAGGTGGCGTCGCTGACGGCGCGCGGCATCCCGGCGACGTACCTCGCGGCCAACCTCGACGCGGACGAGAATCGCCGCCGCATCGACATGGTGCTGGCGGGCGAGGTGAAGCTGCTCTACGTCGCGCCCGAGCGCCTGGCGTCGGAGGCGTTCATCGAAGGCGTGCTGGCGAAGCTTCCGCTGTCGCTGCTCGCGGTCGACGAAGCGCACTGCATCAGCCACTGGGGCCACGACTTCCGCCCGGACTACCTGCGCATCGGCGAACTCGTCGAGCGCCTGCGACCGCCGCGCCTGATCGCCTGCACCGCGACCGCGACGCCCGCGGTGCGCCGCGAGATCGTCGAGCGGCTGCACATGCCGGGCGCGCACCAGGTGCTGCGCGGCTTCGCGCGCCACAACCTGCGCCTGGCGGTCGAAGAGGTGAGCGGCCCGAAGGCGAAAGAGAAGCGCATCGGCGAGGAGGTGAAGCGTGCGCTCGTCAAGCCGCGCGCCGGCAACGGCACGGCGCTCGTCTACACGGGCTCGCGCCGCAACGCGGAGGACGTCGCCGAGGCGATGCGCGCGCTGGGCTGGCGCGCCGACCATTATCACGCGGGCATGAGCGGACCCGAGCGCACGGCGGTGCAGGAGAAGTTCCAGGCGGGCGCGCTCGACGTCATCGCCGCCACGAACGCGTTCGGCATGGGCATCGACCGGCCGGACATCCGCGCGGTCATCCACCAGGCGCTGCCGGAGTCCGTCGAGGCGTACTACCAGGAGGTGGGCCGCGCCGGGCGCGACGGCGAGCCGGCCGTCGGGCTGCTGCTGATCTCCGATCCCGACATCGCCCTTCGCTTTCGCCTGATCGCGTCGGACGAGTTCGTGTCGGCGGAGCAGGCGTTGCGCCGCCGGGAGATGCTGCGCGCGATGATCGGCTACGCCGAGACGTCCGCGTGCCGGCATGACAGCATCCTGGAGTACTTCGAGGACGAGGCCGAGGAGCTGGGCGGCTGCAGCCAGTGCGACAACTGCGTCGCCGCCGCCGAGGGCCGGTTGGGCGCGGAGCCCGACGAGACGGCATCGTCCGGCGTGGTGCGCGAAGCGCTCGCGGCGATCCGCTCGCTGCCGTTCGCCGCCGGAGCCGGAGCGATCGCCAGCTACCTGATCGGCCACGGCTCGGCGCAGATCCGCCGCTACGACTGGCAGACGCGGCCGCAGTTCGGCGTCCTGAAGAACCGGCGAGAGGACTGGGTGCGCCGTCTCCTGCGGCGCTTCGTCGCGAGCGGCGTGCTGGCGATCGATCCGGAGCACCAGACGCTGCACGTCACGCGGCGCACGGTCGACGTGATCAACGGCGTGAAGCCGAACCCCGTCCGCCTGCCGCCGGAGGGGCGCCCGACGCTGCGTGTCGGCGCGCGCGACCCGCGCTCGGCGACGAGCACGCTCGACGGCGATGCGGCGACGCTGTTCGAGCGGCTGAAGGCGTGGCGCCGCCTGCGCGCTGACGCGGACGGCGTGCCCGCCTACGTGATCTGCCACGACGCCACGCTTGCGGCGATCGCGGAGGCGCGTCCGGCGTCCGGCGACGAGCTGATGCAGGTCAACGGCATGGGCCCGGCGAAGCTGCAGCGCTACGGCGTGCAGATCCTCGCCGAAGTGCGCGCGCACACGGCCGAGCACGGCGAGCGTGTGACGGCGCCGTCTTCTGCGACGGACGACGCGGTGCCGGCCCACCTCTCGCGCAACTTCAGCGAGTATCAGCTGCGCGTGCGGGAGACGCATGCGCGCGCATACGAACGCTGGAGCGACGAAGAGGACGAACGCGTCATCGCGCTCGCGCGGGCGGGCGGCACAGCGGACGACATTGCCGCGGATCTTCAGCGCCAGCCGGCGGCGGTCGCGATGCGGCTCGAGAAGCTCGGCCTCGCTCAGCCGGCAGCGCCCGCGTCGTGATGTACGCTCTGCTGCGTGCGGGGCATTCGACGCCTGTTACGTAAGCCTAGTGCCGGGCGCGGCGTCGCGGTCCCATCCCTCCGTGCCGCGGATCAGCGCGCGCTGCCGGTTGATCTCGCCGGAGTGGTAGACGTCGTGATTGATGACGATCGAGATGAGCTGCTCGCGGCGCATCGGGGTGCGCCATGGCGCCTGGCGCATCACCTCCAGCTCCGCATCATCGTGCAGCGCGGCGAGGCCGTCGACGAGCTTCTGGTGGCCCTCGTCCAGCCACGCCAGCACCGACTCCGTGTCGAGCGACGGCAGCTTGATGTCCTCCCACTCCAGGGTCGCATCGCCAAATGCGCGGTCGGCGTACATGTACTTCGGGCCCGCCACGTGCAGTACGAGCTCGCGAATCGAGAGCTCGGGCTGCGAGCCAAACTCCTCTACCGTCCATCCTGACGGTCGTACGTCCCACTCTTCGGGCCGCACGCTGGCGAGGTTCTTGCGGAACGCGTGGAACGGGTCGTCGCGATAGGCGGCGTTCATCTGGCGCAGGAGCACGTCGATGGCGGTGCGCGTCATACGCGGAGGGTACAGAATATGGCGGGCGGCGCGCGAGGTACGAACGTGCTGCCCGACGGGCGTTTCAACAGATCGCACTGCATGAGGAGGACTGGATGGCTGAGAAGATCACGGAACGCCTGGCGCCCGTGGCGCCCGAGTTCTTCGTGCGGGACGTGGACGCGAGTGTGGCGTTCTACGTCGACAAGCTCGGCTTCACGCTCGTGCGCGCCGACCCGGAGGGCGATGGGCGCCACGGGTTCGCCGTGCTCGCGCGTGGCGATGCGGAGTTCATGTTCGTGCACGAGAGCTCGCTCGGGCCGGTGAACCGGGCGGCGCTGCCGTATCCGCGCGCCGCCGGCGTCGACATCCGGTTGATGGTGGACGACGTGGATGCGGTCTACGCGTCCGTCCGCGCGCGCGGCGTCAACGTCGTGCTGCCGATCGATGACCGACCGTACGGTCTGCGCGACTTCATCATCAGCGACGCCGACGGGTACCGGATCCGGTTCGCGCAGCGGATCGGGTAGGGCCGGGCATCGAGTTCGTAGTTTGCAGTGAGTAGTTCGTAGTTCTCGCGCGGCTGCCGACGCGGGCTGAAAGCCCGCGCCACGAGAAGCTGCGCCACGAGGACCGGGCACTCTTCCACATCGCTAGCGCTACTTCGCGACGACGATCTCCGCCGGGATCTCGAGCTGGCGATCGTTCCAGCGGACGGTGATGCGGCCTGTGGCGTGCACCGGGCGACCTGCGGCGAATGATGCCTTGCCGCGCTCTTCGATCGGCGGCCAGTGGACGCGGAACTCGACGCGCACCGGCACGTTCGTCGCGAGCTTCAGCGGCGCGTCGAGCACGCGGCCGCTGCCGTCGACGCGCCGCAGCCACGGCGTCGGCTCGATCGTCACATCGACGGGGGACGTGCTGACGAGCACGACAGACGCGCGCACGGGCTGTCCCAACTTCACGCGTGCCGAGGTCGATCGACGGCGGGCTCGCGCTGACGTGCGCCGGGTACAGCACGAGGCCCTTCGCGCGCAGCGTTGCCGTATCGCGCGACGTCCAGCGGATGGTGATCGTCGAATCGAGCGTGTATCCGCGCGTGGCCGGGTCGCGGCTGAACTCGGGCGCGTCCCAGTCGATCGAGAACGCGACGGAGAAGCGCCCGGGGAGCACCTTCGAGGCCGTGACCTCGGACCGCACGGGCCCGGCGGCCTCGATGGTCACGCCGTAGGGAGCCGCGTGCTTCCACGTGAGCTGGATCGTGCGCGTCACGTCAGCGCCCCAGGGCACCTTGCCGAAATCGATGCTCGGCGGCAGCCCGTCCGGTATGCCCGGCGAGGCCGGCGCGCTCGGCTGCCGCTGCCGCGCCGTCGCGCGCGGCCGTGGCGGGGGCGGCGCGGTCATCGGCGCCATGCGCCGGGCGCGCGGCGCGGCGAGCGCGGAGGCGAAGTTCGCGAGCGCCCACTCGACGCGCGCGGCGAGGCGGTGGTGCGTCTGCAGCTCGGCCGTGAGCTGCTTGCCCGCGCGGCCCACGAGCTTCGGGTCGGCGGCGCTGCTCACGCCGAGGACGGCCCACGGCTCGCCGTTGTAGTTCGCGGCGACGTACACGTTCGCCTGGGAGCCGCTCCCCTTCAGCTCGTCGTACGCGGCGTTGATCTCCTTCGCGATGTGCGCGTCACCACCGCGGTCCGGGTGGTGGATCTCGATCAGCGCCAGGTGCGCCGCCTTGATCACGCATTCGGGGGCGCCGGGCACGATGCCCAGCCGCTTCCAGTGGCTCGCGGTGCGGTCGGCTCGCGTCGTGCCTGCCAATCACGCGTCCTTTCGTTTCCAACGAGATCGTAAGGGGGATGCGGGCGAAGCGCACGGGCGCGGACGGGCGGGCCAGCCGCACGGCGGCATCAATTACACAGACTTCGAAGGCTTCCTGGGCAGCCGCGGCGGGCGAACCCATCGAAGGTGGCGACGCGACCCGCAGCACGTGGTCATCGTGTTACGGGGGTTCGGCTAGATGCCGCCGTGCTCGTCGACTCTGCCTACGAGCGTCACACGTAATCAACCGCACCGTCGGCGCCAGCCCCGATCGATCACAGATGCGTCAGGTCGAGTCGGTCGGCGATACGCCAACACCCTGGCGGCGCATGCGGCATCTGGATCGCCTTCGATGCGCACGCTCTACAGTGTTACCCATCGCGTGCCGCGAATCTTGCTTCGGACCGCGTCGATTACTCGCGCTGGATCGTTGAGCTGGCCATCGAATGCCATGCCACACATGCGCAAACGCCACTTGTGTTTCCGCTGGCGCCTCATAAGGTTCAGACGGAACTTGCTCAGGATCTGCTCTTCCGAGAGTCTGCCGTCCAGCGTGTTCGTGAGAGGGATCGCCGCGATTTCGTCGTTGCGGAGCACGGCGAGTCGGTCGCCAAGTTGAAGTTCACTGCGAATAGTCGTCGCAACGGCGGCGATCTCATGTGCTCTCGCCGCGGGATCGCCTTGGCCATCCTGTCGCTGGAGCTGCAGGAGAACCACGAAGAAGCGCCGCTGCTCACGTGCGGCATGGCGTATCTCCATGTTCAACATTTCGATGAAGTACTGTCGATTATGGAGCCCGGTCAGGTCGTCGAACATGAGCGACCGGGCATCCGCAACCGCGCGCTGGCGCTCGGAGCGGACCAGATACATCACCGACAACGTGGCCATGCCAATCGCCAAGCACCCGAGCATCACGACCAGGATCACGGGTCCCGCGTGACTGTCTGCCTCGAGTCCCTCAGGAAAGGAGGGGATGACGCTGGCAAAATACAAGCCGACGGCTGCGAAGCAGGCTGCGCGGGCGAGTTTGCTTAGCTCAACGTCGCGTACGTAGGGCGCTCTTCCAGCGGTCAATGTCATCCTCCATCCGCGAACACGAACGGATTTTGAGCGAGCCCTGGAGGCCCAACGGCAGTGCTTGCTCCCCAACAAAAGTTCCGGGAGATCTGGCGACTCCCGTCACTTCAGTCATCGGCGTTCGCTCATCAATCTGGTGCCGCGATGCCCGCAGCGCGATGGGTTCCCGGTCGGGCGAGCCACTGAGGTTCTTGCCTACTTTGCGGAGGGAAGAGCGCGGGCCGCGCCCTCCCGCTCCGGATCGGGTTGTCACGGTCGTCTGGCCGCCAGAGTCGCCGCGAGCGATGAGCGCTTACTGCTCCGCGCGGCGCCATGGAGGAAGGGCCGATCGGCACTGGTGGGGCGGTGTGGTCAGATGGCAATATAGTGAACGATGATTCACTATATTGCCAGAGGGTGCGGGGGATGAGCAAACGAGCGGCGAAGCGGCCAGCGCAGGAGCGGAAGCGGCTGATCGTCGAGGGCGCCGAGGGGGTCTTCGCCGACCTGGGCTTCGCCGGCGCGGATACGACGGCGCTGGCGCGGGCCGCCGGCGTCTCGGCCCCGGCGCTGTACCGCTACTTCCCGAGCAAGAAAGACCTGTTCCTGGCGACGCTGAAGCGGGCCGGGCCGCGCCTTGCCGGCATCTGGGGGCGCGTCGCCGGCGACGTCAAGGATCCGCTGGAGGCGATCTGGTCCTTCGGACTCGGGTATTACGACCACGTGCAGAGCCACGCGCCGGTGATGAAGCTGTGGTTCCTGGCGCTGTGTGAGTCGCACGATCCGGAGATCCAGGCGGTACTGAAAGGGAACTTTACGTCGCTCGTCGACGCGCTGCAGGAGAACCTCGAACGCGGCAAGCGCGACGGCCTCGTCGGCAGTGACGTCGACACGCGCGTCGCCGCGTGGCACTTCATGTCCATCGGCCTGACGTTCGACCTGATCAACCTGCTGGGCCTCGATGACGAACTCGACCGCGCCAAGGTCGAGCACTGGGGCCGGCTCTATCTCAAGTCCATCAGGAGGGAGAGCGGTGAATCCGTCGACGACGGCGCGCGCGCCGGCAGCTGAGGAACGGTGCGCGTGCGGCAACCTGGTCGCGAAGATCACGCCCGAGGGGGTGGAGATCCTCTGCCGGCGCTGCAAGCGCGTGCATCGAATCCCGTGGCAACCGGCGCAACGCCCCATCCACGCGCGCGACGGGCGCGAGATGCGCCGTCGCTGCTGACGAGGCCAGAGGTCATGAATCCAGCGCCCGGTCGATGCCTGTGCACGACCGGCCCGATGCTTCGCGAGGGAGAACGACGATGACGACGAACTCAGAGCATGCCGACCCGGCGGAGCGCCGCGCATTCATGCGGCTGTTCTACAACGGCTGGCGCCCGACGCGCCTGGGCCGCTGGGTCAACCGGACGATGGCCTGGTGGTCCGGCCTCGGGCTGCCGCCGAAGATCCAGGCCGCGCTCGAAGTCCGTGGCCGCGCCTCCGGCCGTTCGCGCTCGATCCCCGTCGTGATCGCCAGCGTGGAGGGCAACCGCTACCTCGTATCGATGCTCGGCCAGCAGTCTGAGTGGGTGAAGAACGTCGAGGCCGCGCAGGGCGACGCCGTTATCCGCCAGGGAAGCCGACAGCGCGTTCACCTCGTGCCGGTGCTCGCCGCGGAACGTGCGCCCATTCTCCGCGAGTACGTCCGGATCGCGACGAGCGGCCGCACGCACTTCCCGCTGCCCGTCGGCGCGCCGCTGTCCGAATTCGAGGCGATCGCCGAACGTTATCCCGTGTACCGGATCGATCCCGCATGAAGCGCCTCGATAACGCAGCCGTAAAGGCGCTGCTGGAAGCCGGAGGATACGGGGCGCGCGACGGGCCCGAGATGCACCGTCGCTGCTGACGAGGCCAGAGGTCATGAACCCAGAGCCCGGTCGATGCCACGTGCACGACCGGGCTCATTGCTTTGTTGTCGGGGAGAACAACGATGACGACCAGGGAGACGAACGTTGAACGCAGAGACGGAGAAAGACTCTGCTGCGCCGCTGCTGGATGTGGCACGACGCGCGCTGGTTCGCCGCCGTGGCCGGCGAGTTCGGCATGGAGGCGGCGAATCGCATCAACAGGAAGAACGTGCGCGCGCTCGGGCAGACGGAGATGCGGCGCCTGATGAAGGCGCTGGCCGTCGATCGGGTCGACGACCTGGCGGAGGCGATGGAACTCTACGACGCCGGCCGGGACCTGTACGTGCCGCCGTCGCTGATGGATGCGGAGGTCGGCGCGGTCACGCGCGATTCGTACGAGGTGGTGTTCCGGCGCTGCTTTGTCCACGAGAACATCGTGCGCGCGGGCATCGCCGAGACGTACGAATGCGCCGTGTTCGATCGCATCCAGGGGTGGCACGACGCGTGGGGCCTGCCCCTGGTTGAGGATCTGCCGGTCAGGACGTGCGCCCTGGCCGCGGGACAGCAATGCCGGCAGCGGTTCGCCGTGCGACAGGAGAGGAGAGACGCATGACGATTCTTGAGGGCAAGTCTGAGATGCAGCGGCTGACGATCGCCAAGCGCGTGTTGAAGAGTTGACGGTGGTGCTCGGCGTGTGCGGCAGAGATCTCCCTTTGACGCGCGTGCTCGCGCTGCTTCGCGGCCTGCTCGTTGGCGGCGGCACGTGGGTTGCGCGTTTGTTCCATGCGGTCCGGCTCGGCGATGGGGACGGCCGCTGCGCGTTCCGCGGCGCGGGCTGCAGCGACGGACGGCGGATGGTCGTGATCGGCGTCGCGCAGGCCACGAGCGTGCTGGCGTTTGACGGGGCGGAGCGCGGCTATCGTGAGATACGCGCACGCGCGGCCGACTAGAGTGGGCGGTGCGACAGACGAGCGCGGCGGGTTCGTGCGACGCAGACGCGCGAACTCAAGTCTTACGCGTGGTCATAGGGGACGTTGGCTTCGTCGAGGCGATCCGTGAGGTACGTCACGCGATCATGCGGCGCACGCGCCTGGCCGCACGTCGGACAGACATCGAAGGCCTCGCGCTTCTTGAGATAGTCCACCACCGCCTGTATGAACGTTCCGTGGCTCCACGTGAGTGGCGAAACCGAGAGCGGATGCCCGTCATACGGATGGACCTGCTCGGCCAGAACGCCGCTGGCGAGCGATCTTGCCGCGACCCAGGACAGCAACTGGGCCGGCTCATCGAGATCGACCAGGGAGGCTGCCGTGCGGATCTGCCACTGCGCGAGCCAGAGCGTCGACACAAACCAGGGATTCCCCGGGATCGCCGGATCGTTGACGGCGCGCTGGTAGCCGTCGTTCTCATAGCGGGCGAGCCCTCCGATCGGAGTGTTCACCCATAGCTTCTCCCGAAGGTTGCGCATCGTACGGACGATCCGCTCATCTGCGGCGTCGTACATTCCGAAGAGGAACAGCCCGCACACCGACGAGTCCACCGTGGGATCCGCGTCGTACGTCCCGTTGGCGTTCGGAGTGATCGACCGCACGTATCTCTGATGCTGTTCACTCCAGAGGTGCTCACTCGCCGCACGACGCATGCGGTTCGCCGCCAACGCCATCCGCCCGGCGTCGTCTCTGTCGCCGAAGACGGCGAAGAAGCGCGCCGCCGCCATGAGGCCCGCCCACGTTGCCGCGACGTTCCAGGCGTGTACGCCCCAGCGCTCTTCCCACGGATCGTATGACGGCCTGGGAAGTCCGTTGTCGTCGACATACTCCGCCATGAATTCGCCGGCGCCGCGGATCACCTTGCGGTAGAACGGTTTCACGAACTCAACGTCGTGGAACTTGTCGAAGTGGTGCCAGAGCGCCCACAACGGCAGGCCGGTCTCGTCTTCCTGGATGGGGAGTTCGCGTTTGCCGCTTCGGAACCACGGATGCCAGGAGCTGGCGAGCGTACCGTCGGGGTTGAACTTGTGCATAAAGTACCCGCGCTCGTCCTGCACGCGGCTGAGGAAGTCGTAGAACGGGCGCGTTGTCCCGTCGTACCCTGCTTCATCAAGAGCGTGGGCGACCAGCGCGCCATCACGGGGCCAGACGTAGGCGTAGGTGTCGTGCGAGAACGAGGTGATGTCGTAGTCCGTCGCCGCGATGATGCCTCCGTGATGGTCGATCTGGCTGCGCACGATCAGGAGGCTTCTCTGAAAGAGCGCCGCCACGTCGGGCGTAAGCGCGTCGAGCTGACCTGGCTCGGCAGCGACCCACAGGCGCCAGTACGCGTGCGTCCGTGCCTGCAATTCCGCCGGACCCTTGTCGAGGATGACCGCGTTCACAGTCGCAATGTCGCCGAAGGAGAAGCCGCACGCGATCCAGGACCACACCGTCTCGCTGCCGTTGGGCGGCAGCGAGAAGTGGAGCGCGCCGACGGAGTCGACTGCGCCCTGCACGACGGAATTGCCACTCAGCGATCCGTCCTCGGCGTCGCGCCAGGTCCCTTCCTTGCCGCCGGACTCCTTGGTCCCGACCGCCCATTGATCGAACCCCGCGGTCTCCGAGCCAACGCGACCGTTCGCCAGGAACCATCGATCATCCTTGTAGTGAATCAGCGCGCGCTGGTCCGGCTCGTAGTAGGCCGTGTCTCCGAGCTCCTGCTCCTTGATGTGGAAGTCATGGTGCAGGAAGAGACGAGCCTCGCGCTGGCGCGCGGCACCGTTCTGTACGGTGAATCTCCTCACGAGCGCGTTTTCGTGGAAGTCGACGGCTTCGGTGCACTGGACGGTGATCCCGAGTGCCGCGTTCGTCAGCGTGACGTCGGTGACGAGGGTGTTCTCGGCGTAGCGCTGCGTAACGACCACGCGTCATCGTCGAGCCACGAGAACTCTCCTTCGACCCAGATGCCGACGCGAAACGGATGACCGTCCGACTGGTTTTCGTTGCCGACATGCGGAAAGTAGATATCGCGCAGCCGGTGCCGATCATCGAAGTTCACCAGCAGATGACCGTTGCCGATCGGAATGTCTCTTGGCATGGCACCTCGATACGAACGCCGGCTCGCGCGTGTGTTGATTCTCGCTCATCTGCACACCTTGTCCAAAGACGCACGAGGAAGGCCGCGTGTCGCCCTGGCGCCGGGCGAGCTAGCCTTTGCCGTAGGCGACAAGAGGAGCGTAACGTTGAAAGCCATCATATTGACACCGGGGACGACGCAACTGCGAATCGACGAACGGCCGGAGCCCGCCGTAAGCGGTCCTGACGCGGTGAAGCTGCGGGTGCTGGAAGTGGGGATCTGCGGCACGGATCGCGACGAAGCCGCGGGCGGCAGAGCCGTGGCTCCGCCGGGCGCCAGCGAGCTTGTGATCGGCCACGAGATGCTGGGTCGGGTCGTCGAGGTCGGCTCGCAGGTGCGCAGCGTCCAGCCGGGCGACCATGCCGTCTTCACCGTGCGGCGCGGCTGCGGGCATTGCGCGATGTGCGCGATCAACCGGAGCGACATGTGCTACACCGGCGACTATGCGGACCGCGGTATCCGCAACCAGGACGGTTATCAGGCGGAGTTCGTCGTCGACGTCGAGCAGTATGTCGTCAAGCTGCCGGAGCGCATCGCTTCCATCGGGGTGCTGACGGAGCCGACGTCGATCGCCGAGAAGGCGATCGACGAGGCGGTGCAAATTCAGCTCGGGCGGCTTCCCGATGCCGGCGAAGCAGCGGGATGGCTCGAAGGCAAGAACGTGCTCGTGGCGGGTCTCGGACCGATCGGGCTGCTGGCAGCGATCATCCTGCGACTTCGCGGCGCGAACGTGCTGGGTCTCGACGTCGTCGATACGGACACGATTCGTCCACAGATCCTCGGCCAGCTCGGCGGGACCTACGTCGATGGCCGGCAGGTGAACCCGCACGCGCTCGGCGAACATTTTCCGCAGATCGAGCTGATTTTCGAGGCGACCGGCGTGGCCCAACTGGAGTTCGATCTGCTCTCCGCGCTTGGCACGAACGGCGTCTATGTCCTCACCGGGATCGCCGGCGGCGATCGGCCGACGACGATAGACGGCTCTGCCCTCATGCGCGCGCTCGTTCTAAAGAACCAGGTGACGGTTGGGAGCGTGAACGCCAGCCATAAGCATTTCGCGCTCGCGGTGGAAGACCTGCAGAAGGCGAAGGAGGCGTGGCCGGATACCGTGGACAAGCTCATCACCCAGCGCCTGCCGTTCACCGCGTTTGAGGATGCTCTCACCCAACATCCGTCGAATGAGATCAAGACCGTGCTGGAGTGGAGCGCCGTCTAAGACGCTAGCGGCATCGTCATCTCACAGGGTGAGCGGCGGCGCGGCGGTGTTCGATCGCTCCGGCCGCGCGAGATCATGCGGCCGACGGTTCTTGCTCGTGTCTGCCGGGGCGCGGCAGCTCCAGCCTGCGACGACGCGGCAGCTCGCCGGCGCGGCCGACGGCAAGCGCGATGCCGGGCAGCTGAAGCTCGGTGGTGTAGACGAGGTATCGCGGTTCCCACACGGGATGGAACTTCTCCTTGTACTCGCGCAGGCCCTGGTATCGGAACAACATCGTGCCGTAGCGGTAGAGGAGCCGCATCGCACGCACGGCCGTCGAATCCATCTGCGCCAGCTCCAGTCCGCTGAAGGGGGCCAGTCCCAGGCTCATGCTGCGTGAGGCCACGATCGCGGAAGTGCTGGATCAGTGACACGTGCAGGAAGTCCGCCACGTCCTTCGGCTCAGCGAGGTAGCGCAGCATGTCGAAGTTTCCCTCGCCGGAACGATACGAGGGAACGATGTCGGCGAACGCCACGATGGTGCCGTCGGGTGCGAACGCGGCCATGATCAGGCTGTCACGCACCAGGGACTCATCGAAGTAACCCAGCGTAAACGTGCGCTCGCGGCGATTCCCCCGTGCGAGCCACGCGTCGGAGACCTCTCTCAGGCGTTCGAGCACAGCGCGATCGTGCGGAGGCTCGAGCAGTGTTGCGTGGTAGCCCTCGCGCGCGAACCGATTCATCGTCGCGCGCAGGTGCTTCATCGCGTTGCCCGAGAGGGAGAACTGCTGGAGGGGCACGATAGCCTCTTCACCAATCTTGAGCGCCTTCAGTCCGCGGCTCGCGTAGAGCTGAGCGTGCCGGGGTGTGGTCTGGTGGAAGGCGAATGCCCAACCGTCGAGGCGACAGTACTCGATGAACGCGTCGATCAGTTGCGGGAACTCCGCTTCGTCGCCGATCGGGTCGCCCATGACCACCGCGGTGCTGCCGATCACCTTGAACGCGAGCACCGCCTCGCCGTCCCTGGAGAAGAAATACGCTTTGTCCGGCAGAAGTGCGAAATGCGCGATCGACGCACGGCCGTACTTCTCGAGAAGCGCGCGTATACGATCGCGCTGGAACCGGCCGAGGCTCGCGCGGGCGACCACCGGTGCGACCAGTTGCGATACGCCGACCACGAGTACGAGAACGATAGCGACGCGGACCGAGTCGAGGAACCAGACGGCGTGATGCGTCCGCGGAACTGCCTCGGACGAGGGCACAATGAACATCAGACGGATCGCATCGCGCACCGCGGCCTGGAGTCCGATCGGGTGCCTGAACTCGCGGTCCAGGAAGTACAACCCGACGACGGCGTAGACGAACACGCCCGCCATCCCGATGATGAGCGTCTGAAATCCGTGCGTTGCTTTCGGCGGGTCGCTGCGCGCGGGGAACTGCGGCCGGGAGCCGATCAGCGCGCCAACAAGGGCGAGGCTCGCGAACGTCCCCCAGAGGTCGAGGTTCTTCAACGGGTGCGCGATGACCGATCCGGCGACGCACACCAACGCGATGCCCCAGGCGATGCGTTTCCCGCGCAGCAGCCCTGGCACGGTCGAGATCAGGAGCATCCCGAGGATCACGAGGACGAACCGGCTGCCGTTCAGGACGTTCCGGGCGACAATGTCGTCCCATTCGCCGTATCCGGCGAACGGCGCGCGCGCCGCGGCAAGGAACACGTTGAACAGGCCGAGCAGTAGCGCGGCCGCTGCGATGAGGCGTCGCTCGAAATACCCGGCGGCCCTCACGTCAGCCATCGTCCGCGCTCGCTTGCCGCTCTCGGAGCATGTACAGGCTGATCGCGCCGAGCAGCATCGGTACCCAGAAGTCGAAGAACCGGAACGCGAGCGTCACCGCGATGGCGTGCGTCTTGTCCAGGCCGAAGGAGACGAGCAGGACGCTCAGCGACGCCTCCACGAAGCCGAGCCCGGCGGGCGTCACGGCGATCATCGTAAACAGGAGCGAGATGGCATAGACGGCAAGCGCCGTCGTGAAGGTGATGTGGGCGTGCAGAGCGAGCGCGACGAGGAGCAGCAGTCCCGCGCTGAGGAACTCCACCATCAACGCGCAGCCGAACGGGACCAGGTAGCGCGCACGGTGTTGCAGCACGTTGCGCGCGGCCTCGTGTAATTCCGATGCCATCTCCCGGGCATTGTCCTCGGTGATGATGGCAGGCCGGCCGAACCGCCGCGCAATCGCATTCACCGGGCGCGCAGCGAGCAAGGCCAGCCGCTCGAGCCGCTCAGCACGTCGCACAGCGAGCCAGCCGACGACGACAATCGCCGCGCTCAGCGTCAGGATGACGGCGGAGGCGATGACCTCCACGGATTGCAGCGAGCCCCGCAAGTAGAGCAGCACAAGCGCGATGATCAGCACGGCGAAGTAGGCCGCGTAGCCCAGGAAGTGCTGCACCAGGTAGGCAGCGCTGGCGCGGTGCGCCGAGTACCCGCTTCCACGGGCTTCGCGAACGTACAGCGCGATGCCGCCGAGTCCACCGGTCTTCGACACGAGGTTCACCAGGTGCGCCGCGAGGCTGAGCGGGAGGAAGCGACGCAGGTCCGCGGGGACGCCGCTCGCGCGGAACGTCGAGGTCATGAAGAGCGCCAGGTTCAGGATGAAGAGCGCCTCGACGGCGGCCGCGGCAAGGAGGTATGGCCAGCTGGCGGCGCGCACAACGGCGACAATCTGTCGAAAATCGCCGATCCCGGCGAACACAGCCGTAATCACGGCGACGAGGAGGACGATCCAGATGGCGTAGGATGCGGCTCCTCGACGGGGCGGGGAGGCCTGAACCGAAGCGGGGCTGACTAAGTGTTGTTCCAAGGGGTCGACTTCATGCACCGTCACTCAGTCTGGGCCACGGCCCACGTCCTCCACGCCTTCATATTAACGATCTCTCATGAGGTGCCCGACACAGCCGAACGGCCCGTGTTCGCGGGAAATAGGGGCGCCTGGAAGCGGGACTGAGGTTTCGTCGCCTGGGATGTCGCAGCTACGCAGGTCGCCGCATCTGTCGCCGATGGCATGCGCGCTCGCTCAGGCGCGATCTGACTCGTAGTCAAAGTCGGTGGCGAAGCCACAGCGGCCGCTTACCTCCCAGCGCAGCGGCGGCTCGTCGACGTGGAGAAGGCTGGTGCGCAGCTCCTGCCCCGGGCGGTCGTGACCGGGAATGCCGCACGATACCGGGCCACCGGCATCGACCGGCTCTGCGGCGTACACGCTGACGAACGTGCCGGCCTTGATGCTCTGGCTGCCTTCCGCGTGATTCAACTCAATGCGAGCCGGCCGCACCGCGTACACCTCACCGATCGCGCTGGCGAAGTTGCGGAAGACCGTGCCGCCCAGGCGTCCCAGGAAGAGCTCCGTCAACGCCCGCCGCTGCTCGGCGTCGCCGCGCTCGTCGATGTACAGCGCGACGCGCCACGGCGACCCGGCCTCGTCGTCGTCGTACCGTCCGGCCATCACCGCTGCCAACCCGGACAAATCGGTGGAGCGGGCGTGACCGTCGAGAATCCGCCAGGAGAGGGCGAACTCGCAGACCCCGTACGTCGAGCGGCCGCCCGAGCGCCCCATGCTTCCACCGATGCGCCGGCACGGACAGACGGCCTCGCAGTTGCACGCCTCGTAGTACGAGCCGGCCACGCGCCACGGCGTGAGGGATGACGCGGATCTACTGTCCATCCATGCCCGTGTTCGGCGTACTCATGTTCGTGGTACTCATGGCCGTCGGGAGCGCGTCAGGGACGATGAGGATGAACGCGCCGTACGCGACCAGGCCGACCGCCGCGACGATGACCGCGGCGCGACTCAGTGGCGACGACTTCTCGGCGAAGATGAGCAGCGTGATCAGCGCCATCGCGGCGACGTTCATGATGCCGAGCGGGAACAGGATGACGAACAGCATCCAGCAGCAGCCCAGGCAGTAGACGCCGTGCTCGATCCCCATGCGCCACGCGCCTCCGTACCCATCACGCCACGACGTGAGCACGAACTGCATCGGCGTGCGGCACTTCGACAGGCAGACATCTTTGAGCGGCGAGAGCTGGTACAGGCCCGCGGCGATCAGCACGCCGCCGCCGATGCGGGGCGCCGCGTCCATCAGCCACATGGAGCGATCGGCGAGGCGTTCGGCGCCGATGGCGGCGGCGTAGCCGGCGAGGCCGAACGCCACCCAGACGGCGAGATAGGCGCCCACGAAGATCCACGCCGGCACCGAGGTCTGCCCCCGCGCGCTCTTCCCTTTCTGGATGCGTGCGAACATCAGGATCATCGGCGCGGCGGTAGGGAACATCATGGCGACCATCATCGCCACCCACAGCGCCAGAAAGAGCGGCGCCGCCATGCCCATCGTCAGGCCCATGTCGCTGCCGTCGGCCGTGTACCACTGCCACGCGACCACGGCCCAGCAGGCGGCTGACAGGATCAGAAGCGTGCCGAGTATCGCGTTGCGCTCGCGCCCGAGCGGGTACGTGGCGGACGACGGAGCGCTCAATTGCTCGACCAGTTGATCGGCGCGTAGTGCCCGTTCTTGCCGGAATTGTCCCAGCGCATGCCGTAATCCTGCCACGTGCTCGACGCCTCTCCGACGGCCAGAGAGACGCTCGCGGCGAACGGCGACGCGTTCGACGCCCAGATCTCCTTGCCCGGCGCGCCGCTGGGTATCGCGTTGATGGCCATGCTCATCACGCCGGGGATCTCCACGGAACGGCGCAGGCCATCCTTCTTGAAATTGATCCCTGCGCTCTTGACGCCCAGCACGTTGGAGATGAGCGGGGCCACGGCGCCGAGCGGCCCGCCGGCGGCACCCGTGAAGATCGCCTGGAGCGCCTCGCGCTGCCTGTCGTCGGCGCGGTCATCCAGATAGATGGCTGCTGACCAGTTGCCCTCGGCCATCGCGCCCGGCGTGCGGATCGCCACGACGGCGCTCAGCCCATCGAGCGCGACGTCGCCGTAAGACCCTCGATCGATATGGAACGCGAGGGGTACTTCGCAGGCTCCTTGTGTCGGAGCCGACGTCATCTGCGGGCTCGCTGAGAAGAGGCAGGGGCAGATGAAATCGCAATTGCAGTTCTCAAAATAGTCGCCCGTGAGTTGCCAGCTGGTTGCCATGGGTCACCTCCTGAGCCGCCGGTCCGTCCTCCCCGATCGGGCAGGAAACAGGCGCATATACTAGCACGGCTGTCAATGCATGTGACACATGTTTGCCGCGGAGTACTCAGGCAAGCCACCAGCGGGGGTTGGTCGCCGGGAGCGTGAAGAAGGGCAGAATCTCGGCGTCGCGAATGCTGGCCGCCAACAGAAGGGCGCACGGCCCAGCTCTCCCGGCGGGCCGAAACCCGGGATGTTGAATCTGAGCCGTACGTCCAATGTGTCGTCTCGCCGGCGTGATATCCGGGAATTGAAGCTGAGCCGTACGTCTGGATGGAGAATGGAGCGGAAGACGGGATTCGAACCCGCGACCCCGTCCTTGGCAATTAACCCACGGCTCTGCAGGCTGCTACCGAAGTTAATCACTGCCGCAGGACGCATGCAAGCTGCAAGCAATTAGGGGGTCGCGAGGTCAATCAATTACGGGGTCTCGATCGGCGAGTAGCTGAGCGTCCGCACACGGCACTGAAGAATCGGACCCCGCGGGCGTATGCGGACTAAGTGCGAGCAGCGGCCGTCAAACTTGCATAGACCCTGGACTAGAAACGGGAGCAAGACCATCAATTGGCCCGCAATCATTGCGCCATCCGGCACTCTGCGGGAGCAAGCTGGCGACATACGCTGGCATCATGACAGCCGGCTCCCGAAAGCCACGCAAGACATCTCGCCGAAGCAAGCCGTCTGCGACCTGGGCGCTGCCGCGTCCGTCGTTCGGCGAGATCGGCAGCCTCGATGACACACTCATGCGGCGCCGATCGTATCGGGAATTCGACGGGCTGGAGCTGGAGCAGGACGACCTCGGGCAGCTCTTCTGGGCGGGGCAGGGCATCACCGACGCCGAGGGGCGCCGGGCGGCACCGTCGGCCGACCAGACGTACCCCATCGAGCTGTATGCGGCGGTGCCGGAAGGCATCCTGCACTACCTGCCAGCCGATCATGCCGTGGAGTCCCGGCCGTACGACGGCGACTTGCGTTGCGATCTGATGATGGCGGCGCTGGGGCAGCCGAGTATCGCCGCCGCGGGGGCGATCTTCGTTATCTCGGTGGTGATGGAACGGTCGCGGCAGCGCTTCGGCGAGCTGAGCGAGCGCTACGTGTTGCTCGAGGCCGGCCACGTCGCGCAGAACCTGCTCTTGGAGGCGACGGCGTTAGGGCTGCGGTGCACACCGGTCGGCAACTTGGACGACATGAGCGTGCAAAGCGTCCTCGGACTGCCGTCGCACGAGCTGCCGGTGTACCTGGTGGCGGTTGGAGGCCCACGTGATCAGCGCCGCGGGTGATGTGGCGCGTCGCGTGCCGGACGCGCTCCGCGACCGGTTCGAGCTCATCGTGTTCGACTGGGACGGGACGGCCGTGCCCGACCGGAAGACGGCAGTGCCGCAGCTCAACGCCCTGCTCGCGTCGCTCCTCGAAGCGGGCATGTGGATGGCTCCCGTAACGGGCACGAACGTAGACCACCTGGAGCGGCAGTCGATCAACGAGATCGCCCCCCGGCTGCGTCGGCGGATGCGCGTCTGCACGAACCGCGGCTCAGAAGTATGGGGCTACGGCGATGGCGGCGAGCGCGTCGCGCTGTACAAGCGTGTCGCGTCGTCGGCGGAAGACGCGATGCTGACGCGCGCGGCGGAGGAGTTGCGGGAGCGGCTCGCGGAGCGGGGCGTTGAATCGCGGATCGTCTTCGACCGGCTGAACCGCCGCAAGATCGACCTGATTCCGCTGCCGGAGTGGAACGATCCGCCCAAGGCACACATCAAGGCGTTGATCGCGGCAACGACGCGGCGCCTGCAGGCGGCGGGCATCGAGCGCATCGGTGAGGTGATGCGACTCGCGACGACGATCGCGCGGGACTGCGGGCTGGCGGACCCGCGCGTCACGAGCGACGGCAAGTACGTCGAGATCGGGCTTACCGACAAGTCCGATTCGATCGCGTGGCTGTTCGATAACGTCGTGCGCACGCACAGGATCGACCGCGCGTCGATCCTGATTGCCGGCGACGAGTTCGGCGACGTCGGGGGCTTCGCCGGCAGCGACGAGCGGATGATGACGCCGGACACGCGCGGCGTGCGCATCGTGTCGGTCGGCCGCGAGCCGCACGGCGTGCCGGCGGGCGTGATCCAGGTGCGCGGCGGGCCGGACGCATTCCTGAGCATCCTGCGATGGCAACTACAAGTTCGAACAAGCTGACGGCGCGGGATGCGGCCGCCGGCTGGCGCATCATCTGCGAAGGCATCGACCCGGGCGGCGAGCGCGGCGTCGAAGCGGCGCTCGCCGTCTCGAACGGCGCGTTCGGCGTCCGCGCAGCGCTCGAGGAGGGCAACGCCGCATCGAACCCGATGTTGATCGTCTCAGGCGTGTACGTGCCAATCGATGCCCCGGCGCAGCAAACGCTGCTGTCGCTGCCCGATCCGGCGAGCGTGCGCGTGTCGATCGATGGCCGACAGCTGGACCTGGCGAGCGTCAAGACGCTCTCGCATGTACGGATGCTCGACATGACGGAAGCGGAGTTGCACCGGGCGTGGACGTTCGTCGACTACGCCGGCCGGACGTGGCGGTGGGAGTCGATGCGAGCCGCGTCGGCGGCCGACGGCGGTCGCTACCTCCACCGGCTGGTGCTGACGCTCGACGAAGGCGCCCCGGCGGACGTGACGCTGGAGCCATCGGACGCGTTCGTCGCGCGCTACGGGGCTGTCTCGCGCACCCCCCAGCGGGCGGTGACGGTAGCACACGTCATCCCGGCGCCGCCGCTCGGATCTCTTGACGTGGTGCGCCGCGTGGAAGCAGCGGCAGTGCAGCCAGCGGCCGCGCCAACGCGCGCACGCGTCGAGCCGGGGCTGCCGCTGCGGATGGACACGGTGGCATCGCTGAACCGCGAAGCGGATGTGCGCGACCAGACCCCGCAGCCATCCTTCGAAGAGCTGCTCGCCCGGCACCAGGATGCATGGCGCGAGCGATGGTCGGTCGCCGACGTGACGATTGACGGTGACGACGAGCTGCAGCGGGCGATCCGGTTCGCGCTGTACCACGTCATGTCGGCGGCGAACGAGGACGACGGCCGCACGTCCGTCAGCGCGCGGAACCTCTCGGGCGAGGCGTACCACGGGCACGTGTTCTGGGACACGGAGATCTTCGTGCTGCCGCCCCTCGCGTTCGCGCGACCGGGAGCGGCGCGCTCATGCCTGGCGTATCGGCACCGGACGCTGGCGGCGGCGCGAGAGCGAGCGTCGGCGCTCGGCTACCAGGGGGCGCTCTACGCCTGGGAATCGACAGATTCGGGCGAGGACCGGACGCCGCGCAGCGTCGTGCTGCCGGACGGATCGGCGCTGCGCATCTTGAACGGCGAGCAGGAGCACCACATCTCGGCCGCCGTGCCGTATGCGGTGATCCAGTACTGGCGCGCCACGGGCGACGACGCGTTCATGCGCGAGTACGGTGCCGAGATCCTGCTGCAGTGCGCGCTGTTCTGGTGCAGCCGCGCATCCCCGGCAGCAGATGGCTATGTGATCCGCAAGGTGATCGGGCCGGACGAGTACCACACGGGCGTCGACAACGACGCGTACACGAACGCAATGGCAGCGTGGACGCTGCGCGAGGCGGCGTCGTATCTCACTGAGCTGCAGACGAGAGATCCTGCCGCCGCCGATGCACTGTGCGAGCGCGCAGGGCATCGCATGCGACGCCGCGCAGGAATGGAGAGCGCGTCGCGGACGCGCTCGTGCGATCGTCGTTCCGCGAGGACCGGATCGTCGAACAGTTCGACGGCTTCTTTGACCTGGAAGACGTCGACGTGGCGAGCTACCGGCGTGCCGGCGTGCCGATCGACATCGCGATGGGGCCGGCGGCGATCCAGCGCATGCGGGCCGCCAAGCAGGCGGACGTGCTGATGTCGGCGGCGCTGCTTCCGGAAGCATGGAGCGAGGGGGCGCTGCGCCGGAACTTCGCGTATTACGAGCCGCTGACCGCGCACACGAGCTCGCTGAGCCCGCCGATACACGCGCTGCTCGCGGCGTGGCTTCGGGACGGCGAGCGCTGCCGCGCCTACCTGGAACAGACGGCGCGTATCGACCTGGGCGACGGGTTTCGCGGTGCGGCCGGAGGCGTGCACGTCGCGGCTCTGGGTGGACTGTGGCAGGCGGTCGTCTTCGGGCTCGCAGGGTTCAGCTTCGACGACGCCTCGGTGGCGTTCGACCCGTTCCTGCCGCGCGGCATCGATCGCATGGCCTGCACGCTCCGCTGGCGGGGCCGGCTGCTGCGCGTGCACATCGATGCGGGCGGCACGGTCAGTGTGGAGCTTACGGGGATGCCGTGCGAGGTGCGCGTGAACCGCGTGACCCGCACGGTCTCGCCGGACGCGCCCGCGGTCTTCAGCTTCGATCACGCGGTCACGAGATGGTCCGCGGCCGATCAGAAAGGCGGTGGCGGACATGCTTGAGAAGAAGAGCCACCTGCTGGTGCCGCTCGACGGCTCGATGCCGGCGGAACAGCCGCTCGAAGTCGCAAGCGCGCTGGCTGACCTGATGGACGCGGATATACACGTCTTGTTCGTGTCACACGAGGCGGTGGCGACCGAGGCAGTGGCGGCGCGCGTCCGGCTGTCGAAGGCGTGGAAGGCGCGCGTGCGGACGCATCAGGCCGAGGGGCATGCGGCGCCGTGCATCCGCGACGTGGCGCGCGAGTTGCCGGCGAACGCGATCCTGCTGTCGTCGCACGGCGCCACTGGCAACCGCGACGCGCTCGCAGGCCACGTCACGCTGGGCGTGCTGACCGATCCGCCGTGTCCGGTGTACGTGGTGCGCTCGGCGCTGAGCGCGCCGTCGCAGATGCACCGGCTGCGGCACGTGCGGCGCATTCTCGTGCCGCTTGACGGCAGCGAGCAGGCGGCGCAGGCGGTCGACCGAAGGAGCAGCGCTGGCGGCTGCGGCGAAAGCGCGGCTGGTGCTGCTCTACGTGCTGAGCGATCAGCCCGCGGCGGCGCGGGCGCCTGCGATCTCTCGCTACTCCGACCAGATCCATCACGAGATGGAGGCGTGGCGCGACGAATTCATGCGCAGCGGCTTCGCGCGCGAGCGGGGCCGCGGCGCGTTGTCGGCCGAGGTGGCGCTGCGATGCGGCGATCCGGGCGACCAGATCGTGCGGTACGCGGCCGACGAGGACTGCGATGTGATCATTACCGCGTGGGGCGGCAGCCTGTCCGCGGGGCGCGCGCAGGTCGTGCGGACGCTGCTCGCGCAGGCGCCGTGCCCGATCCTGTTCCTGCGCGCGAATCGCCACACCCAGCCGATGGCGCATGCGCGCAACCATGAGGCCGAGGCGGCATCAGCATGGTAGGTGCACACGCCTAGGGAGGGTCGGCGGCGCCGCGGGCATGCGCAACGAGATCGCGGTAGCATCGGACGGCGCTGAGCATTGTGTGCGGCGCGATGAAAGTGCAGCGCGGCCGAATCACGGTCGATCATGTCTGTGGCACGTCGCTGCTCTCGGGTTCGGTCCAGTCCGAGCGCGAGTTGCGGGTGATTGAGGATGTGGTGCGGTGGCACGACAGCATGACGAAGGTGACGAGCAGCATGCGGAGCGCGGCGGCGCACCGGGCGCAGTCGCGCGTGAGTTGACGCGGAAACGGACGGACGCGCGGGCGCCCGCGGCCGCCGCGTCCGAAGCGCCGGAAGAAGAGTGGTTCGCCCTGCCCGAGGGCGAACCAATGGGTATCGACGATATCCGCGACGCCCTGGTCATCCGCGAAGGCACTTCGTTCTTGCTCACCGATCCCGGCGGCGACGTCACGGCGGGTAACCGGCAGGGGTTCGGCATCTACCACGCGGACACACGCCACCTCTCCACCTATCACTTCAGCATGAACGGCACAGAGCCCGTCCTGCTCCTCTCGACCGCGGAGCTGGGCTATGCCATGGAACAGGTGATGACCAACCCGACGCTGATGTCGGCAAGCGGCCGCACGATCCGCCGAGGCAGCATCGAGATGCGCCGCCAGCGCGTCGTCGCTGACGTGGTCGAGGAGCGGCTGTCCGTGACGAACTTCAACGCTTTTCCGGTCACGCTGACGCTGACGTATGAGTTTGGCGCCGACTTCGCGGACATCTTCGACGTCCGCGGCTATCGGCGCGAGCGCGCCGGCACGGTCCACGCGCCCATCGTCGACGAGCGCTCGATCCGCTACGCGTATACGGGCATCGACGGCTGCGAACGCCAGACGAGCGTGGAGTTCGACCGTGCGCCGGACGTCCTCAGCGACTCGTCGGCGCAGTTCCGCGTGACGCTGAAGCGCCGCGAGACGGCGGCGTTGCGGATCACCGTGGCGCTCAACGGGCAGCGGCAGGCCGTGGCGCCGATCAACCGCTTCGATGCGGTCGCGGCGTCGCACAGGAGCTGGAGCGACAGCTGCACGAAGATCGTCACCGACAATGAGTTCTTCAACCGCGTGATGTCACGCTCGCTCAGCGACCTCCGGATGCTCTGGAGCCAGAACGAAGATGGGCAAAGCTACCCGGCCGCCGGCACGCCGTGGTTCGACGCGCTGTTCGGCCGGGACACGTGCATCGTCTCAATGCAGACGCTCGCCTATCGCCCAGAGATCGCGCGCGACTCGCTGCGCCTGCTCGCGGCGTGGCAGGGGCAGCGCCTGGACCATGCGCACGACGAAGAGCCGGGCAAGATCCTGCACGAGTTGCGCTTCGATGAGTTGTCGCGGGCGGGCGAGCTGCCGTACGGGCCGTACTACGGCAGCATCGACTCCACACCGCTCTTCCTGATGCTGATCGCGGAGTACTACCAGTGGACGGCGGACCTGCGGCTGGTGCGCGAGTTGCTGCCGGCGATCCGCTCGGCGATCACGTGGATGGAGACGCACGGCGACGTGATGGGCAACGGCTACCTCTCGTACGAGAAGCGATCGGCGAAGGGGCTCGTGAACCAGGGGTGGAAGGACTCAGGCGACGCCGTGGCGCACCTGGACGGCACGCTGGCGCACCCGCCGATCGCGCTTGCCGAGGTGCAGGGGTACGCATACGCAGCGCGCACGCGCCTGGCGCCGCTGCTCGACAAGCTCGACGAGACGGAGCTGGCGATGCGCGTCCGCCGCGATGCGGGACGGCTCCAGCGCCAGTTCAACGAAGACTTCTGGATGGCCGGCGTGCGATTCTACGCAATGGCGCTCGACGGGCAGAGGCGACCGGTCGAGTCGGTGTCGACGAACCCGGCGCACTGCCTCTGGACGGGGCTGATCGATCCGGCGCGCGCGCAGGACGTGACGGCGCGCTTGATGGACGACGACATGTTCAGCGGCTGGGGGCTGCGCACGCTGACGGGCGACAGCCCGCGGTTCAACCCCATCGGCTATCACGTGGGCACCGTGTGGCCGCACGACAACAGCATTGCCGTCATGGGATTCAAGATGTACGGGTTCGAGGACGAAGTCAACGCGGTCGCGAGCGCGCTCTTCGACGCGGCAGCGGCGTTCCCGTACTTCCGCTTACCGGAGTTGTTCGGCGGCGATACGCGCTCCGCGCACAACTCGCCCGTGCCGTACCCGGTCGCGTGCCGGCCGCAGTCGTGGGCGGCGGGGACGTTCCCGCTGATCACTCAGGCGATGCTCGGACTGAAGGCGGAGGCGCCAGAAAAGCGGCTGCGTATCGTCAATCCGAAGCTGCCGCATTGGCTGAGTTCGGTGCAGGTGCGCGGCCTGCGGGTGGGTGGCGGGACCGTCACGCTGCAGTACCGGCGCAGCGGCCGCGCGACAAACGTCGAGGTGCAAAACGCGACCGGCGGCATCGATGTCGTCGTGAGTAAGCGCTGGCCGCTGTAGCGCGGGCGCGTCTCAGTTCCGGGATAACGCGAAGTACGAGCGCGAGAGGCCGGCGTGGAAGCTGTGGACGTCGGTGCGGCAACCGCAAATCATCCGCCGATAGACATCCTCATAGCCGTCGGCCATAGCAGCGGCGGAGAAACGCGTCGCCGCGTACGCGTGGCAGGCTTCGCGATCGATACGTGCCGCTCTCGGCACCGCGTCCATGAAGTCACGCAACGAGTTGCAGACGAAGCCCGACACGCCGTCCGCCACGACTTCGGGCACGGAGCCGCAGTTCATGGCGATGACCGGCGTGCCGCAGGCCATCGCTTCGACCATGGAGAGGCCGAAGGGCTCCGGCCAGTCGATGGGGAAGAGGTATGCGAAGGCGTTCCCCAGGAACGTCGTCCTTATCGGCGTCGCCCAACTCGCCGACAAACTCGATCAGCGGATGACCGAGCTGCGGCTTGATGGCGGACTCGAAGTACTCGCGGTCGACATCATCCACCTTGGCGGCGATCTTCAGCGGCATGCCAAGCGCACGCGCAACGTCGATCGCGCGGTCGGGGCGCTTTTCGGGCGAGATGCGGCCGAGAAACGCGAGGTAGGTGCCGGGCTCCCGCCGGAGGTGGAAGCGGGTCATATCGACGCCGTTGTGGACGGTGGCGACCCAATTGAGGTCGGGCAGCGGCACGCGCTGCGAGTCGCTGATGGAGATCAGCGAGGCATCTCGGAAGTAGCGGTAGACACGCTGCGTCTCAGGCAGGTCGAGCCGGCCATGCGTGGTGGTGACGACGGGCGCCCGGCTCTGGCGCGCGAACGGGAAGGCGAAGTAGTCCGCATGGTTGTGGATCACATCGAACTCGCCGGCGCGGTCGAAGACCTCGGCGAGCTCCATCGTCGTGAACGCCATGTGGTCACGCGCGGCACCATCCAGGCGCAGGCTCCGCTCGGCGCAGGGGACGAGCTTCGCGGCGGTGACGGAGTCGCCGCTGGCGAAGAGCGTGACGTCGTGCCCGCGGGCGACGAGCTCTTCGGTAAGCGCGCTGACAACGCGCTCGGTGCCGCCGTAGAGCTGCGGCGGGACACTCTCGATCAGCGGCGCTACCTGTGCGATGCGCATGCTTCGTCGCCCTTGCTACCGTTTCGCGGTCAATGTCTGATGTGCGGTCGCCGATTGTTGTACCGACGCCGCCGTTCCTGCGGCGACCCGCCACCGCCGCTCAGCGCGCACGCCGCACTGCAGGCAAGCGTAGGTGCGGCGCTCGCGGTCGGATGCATCGATGAGGAGGTCGCCGCGGCATCGCGGGCAGGCTTTGAGCAACGCGTTCATAGCAGGCCTCCTAGCGCGACCGCCGCCGCGATCGTGAGGACGAACGCGTGCGCAACGTAGCGGGTCGGGCAGCGACGGAGGGCCGCGGCCCAGCGCCGCGTGGGGGATTCGGCCGGTTCGATCGGCCGGATGCGGAACCGGAGACGAGCGTCCGTGGTGCTGAACATCGTGTTGCCTCCTGCGGCCCCGCTTCATTCGCGGACGTCTCCCCGCCGGACGGGGGTGTCCGGCGGGGCATGCACGCGCGCTTGGGGGGCAGCGCTCTCAGTTGCGGTCGGGTCTCGTCAACGGTCTCGATTCGGCCCGGCTCGCCTTGTAACGAAGTGTGCTTCAGGCGGCCGTCTCCTGGAGTTCGGCGAAGATCGGGCGGCGGATCTGTAGTCGGGTCTTACCGTTCGTGGACATGTCGATGCCTCCTTGCCTGTTGCCGAATGACCTGGCCAGTTCCTCGGCGGCCGATACGCGGCTCCTGCAGGCGCCGCGCCCCGCAAGCTCAGCGCCGTTCTTCTTCATCTTCTCCCACCGGTAGCGCTTCGCCCGCGTGCATCTGATCTTCGTGATCGGACGCGCACTCACTCGAGCAGAAGATCGCCTCGCAATACTTGCAGTCGACGATCTCGTCCACCTCGTTCGGGTCGTCGGGGAGTTGTTTCCCGCACGTACCGCATCTGACCATGATCGTTGCCTCCGTGGCCGCGTGTGCTCCTGGCCCTCGCAGTGCGGCTTGTCACCCGCCCGTGCGCGTGCCTCTGCGTGTCTCCCGAGGGGCGGTCTGACCGAGATGGCGCTCGAACCAGGCCCGCGCCGAATGCGCGACCTGTTCGAGCGTCCCCGGCTCTTCGAAGAGGTGCGTCGCGCCGGGAATGATCTCTAGCTGCTTCTCGAAGCGCAGCGCGCTCAGCGCCTGGCGATTCATCTCGATCACGTGCAGATCATCGCCGCCCACGATAAGCAGCGTCGGCGCTCGGACCGCCGACAGGGCTGAGCTGGCGAGATCAGGTCGGCCGCCGCGTGAGACGACGGCGCCGATCTCGTCCGGCCGCCGGGCAGCGGCGACGAGGGCCGCGCCCGCCCCGGTACTGGCGCCGAAATAGCCGAGCTTCAGGTCGCGTGTGTCTGGATTCGCGCGAAGCCAGTCGGTCGCGGCGACGAGGCGTTCCGCGAGCAGGTCAATGTCGAAGCGCAACTCCCGCGTACGCAGATCGATGGCTTCTTCATCCGGCGTGAGGAGGTCCATCAGCAACGTAGCCAGCCCGCCCTCGCGGAGGACACCCGCCACGTACCGATTTCGCGGACTGTGCCGGCTGCTCCCGCTTCCGTGCGCAAACAGGACGAGGCCGCGCGCGCCGGGCGGGACATTCAGGTTGCCCTGAAGCCTCGCTCCGTTAACCGGGATAGATACGGAAACGTCGTGCTTCTCGGAGGAAAGGGTGTCGGCCATAGCCACACTACCTTCGCGCCATGACCGTACACCGTCCGCAGGCGCCTTATGAGAGCCGACCGACGGATCGTCGTAGGCCGATCGGCTCCAATGCGCGTGATCAGGCGTTACGGAGGGCCGCCAGACGGACGGCTCTCACGATCGCGAATGTACGGCATGCGGGCCGCGTCTCTTGCCGGCGGCCGAACGCGCGAGCGCGTCGGCGATCAGCTGCCGTGCCCGCCGCTCACCGACCCTGCGGCTGATGAGCAGCTCCGCTGCAAGCGCCTTCACGGCGGCCCAGTGCGGACGGGCGCTGAGCAGGTTCCGCGTGCGCTCCCAGAGCCATTTGAGGTACGCGTTCAGTTCTTGCTCGTCGCCGGTGACGTATGAAGCGTAGTCCGCCGCGTCGTGAAGGTCGGCGTGCGCACCCCGCCAGTTGCGCCGGCCGGTAAGCAGGCACTCGGCGAGGACGCCGGCCAACGCCACCATGATCAGCGTCTCGATGCGGTCGCGCGTCCTGCGGTACGACTCCGCGTCGAGTTCAATGACGCCCGGCTTGTTGCCGAACACGCACTGGCCCAGCGTTTCGCGCTCCGCGACGATCGACACGCTCGTGAAGCGCCGGTTTCGCAGGTAGGCGGCGACAGCGTGCCCCGCCTCGTGATACGCCGTCGCCTCCAGCCGGGACCGGGGCTTCCGAGGCTTCGACCGGGCCGTCTGCACGCGTTGCCTCCCCCGTGGTTGGGCGAGCCGGGAAGCTACTGGTATCTAAGGATGGCGCCCGCGCCGTGCGAACGCAGCAGGTCGGCCGCCTCGCCGCGCACGAACTCAACGTCGGCATCCGTGGCCATTGCGAGGCGGGCCGCCCTCGCCGCCAGGTCGCCGACCGGCCACAGCGGCTCGTCGCACAGCGGGCACTGCTCGATCTTCCCCTTGGCGACGAAGTGGCCCTCGGGGCACGCATAGCCAGCCGTGGTCACACCCTCGATCAGCACGAGCCGGTGCACACGGCCTTCGCTCAGGGCCGTGAGCGTGTCGTCCCAGCCCGTCGCCGCGAGCTGCGCTTTCGGGGCACGCTCCAGGATGTCCGTCACCAGCGCGGCCTCGTAGGCACGCTCTGCCTTCTCTTCGATGCCTCTAACGCGGCCGAGGATATCGGCGTCCGACGCGTACATCTCGCCGGCGAACTCGCCGACGACTCGCGTGGCCAACGAGCGGGGCAGCATAGGGCGAAGGGCCGCGATGGCTTCCTTCGTACCGCCGATGATCAGCCGATCAAAGGTCCGCTGCCGGCTCAGCCGCCACAGCTCGTCGACGACACGTTGCATGTGCAAATGGACGTGATACTCGACGTGGCGAACGTACCCCGCCTGAGAGCTGTGGACGCGACCCGGACCCATCTCCGCGATCTTCCCACGCCCGCGTGGCGCACCCCCGGTAGCCCAGCCCCCGCCCGCGATACGCCCGGGGAGGGGCGCCTCGAACTCGACCCTCTGCTCGATGCGCTCCATCCAGACGCTGAGGATGCGGGCGCGCTCCTTGTCCACCAGCGCAACGCAGTAGCGCTCGTGTTCGTCCAGCGCGGCGATGAGCGGCAGCAGGTATGGACGAGGCCAGAACCGCGCGCCGGCGAGCACCGGCACATCGAGGGCCACCGGCACGAAGAGATCTCCGGGCGCGCAACTGAAGATGGCGACCGAACGGCCGGGCGGCTCGTCCCAGCTACGGACGTAGGCGTTTACGCGATCGATCTCCTGCTCGAGCCGCTGTTCCAGATCCGTGCCACGCATCTCTGCCCGCACCGGCTTCCACAGATCGAGAAGCGATGCTTCAAATCCTTCGCGCTGCATTTGGGACGGATCCACGTCCAGGTACACGCTGAGCACGCCTTCACTCGGCGCTTCGATGCGCGTGACGCGGTCAAGCGTGTCGGGCTGGAACCTGAGCGCCGGATAAGACTCGAGCGAGATCGCGCCCTCGTTGTGTGGCATGGTCCTCTTTCGCGGAAGACAAGTGGAACCGTCCGGATCTCCGCGCCTCGCTTCATAAGACTATGCCGCGAAATCGCTCGGTGGAACCTGCCGTCCGGCCTGACTCTGGCCGACGATCGTCGCGGGGCGACCGCGATCGGTGTTCGCCCCCGAACAAGTTGCGGATCGTTGCCGTGCGGGCGGCACTCTGCGCGGGCGAATCCTAGTCGTCGAGGATGAACGTCACCATGAGGTTCACGCGGAACTCCTTGATGGTTTCGTTCTCTACGACGACCTGCTGCTCCTTCACCCAGGCGCCGCGGACATTGCGCAGGGTCTTGTTGGCGCGATCGACGCCGGACCTGATCGCGTCTTCAAAGCTTGTTGGAGAACCGACGGAGATCTCGGTGATGCGGGCTACCGACATGGGGAACTCCTTTCCTCGCGACCTCGCTCGATGCCGTGCAGGCACAGGACAGCTTAATCCCGGCTCACGTGTGCATATCAGTGCTGATCGGACGATCACGCGGAATCCGTCCGGCAGGTGCGCAGGACGCCGGTCTCCGCGCAAGCTAGCGATGCGTACCGGCGCGTTTCTGCTGCTTCGGCCTGCGAGCCGCGACCAAACGCGACGCACACTGGCTCCATCAGCGAAAGGGAGGGAAGCGATGAAGCGCCTGCGAATTGTCCTGAGGGGCGGCGGCATGTTCGACGTGGACATCTCGGACGACTGGAACCTCGATCCGGAGCTCGTGAAGTTTCCGCCACCTCCAGGAGAGGGGACGGAGCGGCTGCGGTTTATCAAGACGAGCGAGATCGCGGCAATCGTCGAGGTGCGGACGACGTCAGGAGAGTGAGCGCGATGCTCCAGCATGGCAGCCGCCGGACAGGAAGCAATCCGGCCGACGGCGCGTCCGCTTGAGTCCGGGCGCGGGATCCGGGCACGCGTCGATAGGGTATTCCAGCCGGGCTCGAACCGGCCGTACGGCCCTGACTGCGTCCAATGGCCCAGGCGTAGCATGAGGCTGCGCCCTGGTCGGCAACTCTAGTGTTCCGCGCGCGGAGGTGCAGTGACAAACGATGCGGCCTGGAACCAGAGCATGCTGCGTGGGCGGTTGTATCGTGACCGCACACACGCGGGGGAATGCCTGGCGGCGCGCCTCGACGCGTATCGTGATACGGGCGCGTTGGTGCTCGGCATTCCGCGCGGTGGCGTGCCGGTGGCGGCGGAGGTGGCTCGCCTCCTCGAAGCCGACCTCGACGTCGTCGTGGCGCGAAAGCTACGTGCGCCTGATTTCCCCGAGCTGGCCATCGGCGCCGTCACGGCCAACGGAGGCCAGTTCCTCAACGAGGACATCATCCGCGAACTCGCGGTATCGCCCGACTACCTCACGGAAGAGATTGCGGTCCAGATGGCGGACGCCAGGCGACGCGAGGAGCGATTCCGCGGTGGCCACGCGCCGCGCGACCTGGTCGACCGCGTCGTCATCATCGTGGACGACGGCCTCGCGACCGGTGCGACGATGCGCGCCGCCGTCCGGTCCGTCCGCAGTGGCCAGCCGGCGCGGCTCGTGGTTGCGCTGCCCGTCGGCTCGAGGCAGGGGTGCACGGCATTGCGCCCGGAGGTGGACGATCTGGTCTGCCTCTCATCGCCGGAGGACTTCTGGGCAGTCGGCGCCTACTACCTCCACTTCGATCCCGTGGAGGACGACGAGGTCACACGCATCCTGCACGTGGCTCATCAGGAAGCTGCCGTCGATACCGTCGGGCTCGACGAGCGGCGGCTGCGCCATCGACCGGAGCGACCGGGCGCATGAGACTGACGATTCTGTCCGGCACGGCGAACAGCGCGCTCGCGGGCGCGATGGCGGTCGCGCTCGGGACGGTCGTTCGGGACTGTAACATCACGCGATTCCCGGACGGCGAGCTGGGGATCAGCATCGACGAGAGCGTGCGCGGAGACGACGTCTTCCTCGTCCAGCCCGCGCGCCCGCCCGTCAACGAACATCTGATGGAGTTGCTCCTGCTCGCCGATGCCTGCCGCCGCGCCGGCGCGGCCCGTATCACGGCCGTCATGCCGTACGTAGGCTACGCGCGTCAGGACCGGCGCACGGGAAGGAGCGCCCTCGGGGGGCGTCTCATGGCGGACCTCCTGGCGGCATCCGGCGTCGACGGCGTCGTAGCCGTCGACATGCACACGCCGGCGATCGAGGGTTTCTTCGGCGCGCCGGTCGAGCACCTCAGCGCCGTGCCGCTGCTCGCGGAGCGCGTGCGTTCGGCGTTGCCGCGCGACAGCGTGATCGTCGCGCCTGACCTCGGCGCGGCGAAACTCGCCGAGCGCTACGCCCGTATCCTCGACCTGCCAGTGGCGTTCGTCCACAAGAGGCGCCTCACCGCGACGGAAGTAGCGGTGCACCATGTCACCGGCGATGTCGCCGGCCGGGCGCCGCTCATCGTCGATGACATGATCAGCACGGGGGCCACGATCGAGGCCGCCGCGAACGCCATCCTCGCGGCCGGCGCGCGCACGGCGATCACGGTGGCCGCAACGCACGCGCTGCTCGTCGGGCGGGCAGTCGAATGGCTGCGCGGCCTGGGGTTGCAGCGTCTCGTCGTGACCGACAGCGTGGCGCTGCCCGCCGAGGTGCCGTTGCCGCTCGAGGTGGTGAGCCTTGACCGGCTCCTCGCGGATGCCGTCGAGCGTCTCCACGGGGCGCCTTCGCCCAGCGCCGTCCCGACGTAGTCCGAAAGAATCGGCAAAGGGCGTTCGCGGATTCAACGGTCGGCTCGGCGCTGATCGGCCCGGCGCGCGCCGGCGAGCACGAGGCAGCGCGCCGCCACGTACAACAAAGCCCCGGGCCATCGCCCAGAGCTTCCTTACGCTTGCGACGGTCAACCCTTGATGACGCCGATCGGCCGCATCTTCGCGACGTTGCGCGAGATGCCCGCACGCTCGAGCACGTCGACGACGTTGGCGACGTCCTTGTACGCTTCGCTCGCTTCCTCCGCGAGCGCGGCGCGGTTGTGGCAGCGGACGACGATGCCGAGATCGGCGAGACGTCGCGCGACATCGACGCCCTTGAGCAAGCGCTTCGCGGCGTGGCGGCTGCGGATGCGGCCGGCGCCGTGGCAGGCCGACCCCCACGTCTCCTCCATCGCGCGCGGCTGGCCGACGGCAACGAACGAGTAGCGTCCCATGTCGCCGGGGATAAGCACCGGCTGCCCGATGTCGCGATAGCGCTCGGGCACGTCGGGATGTCCCGCGGGGAACGCGCGTGTCGCGCCTTTGCGATGCACGCACACTTCGATCTCGGCGCCCTCGAAGCGATGGCGCTCGATCTTCGCGATGTTGTGCGCAACGTCGTACACGAGACGCATGCCCATGTCCTCGGCCGTACGGTGGAAGACGTGCTCGAAGGAGCGGCGTACCCAGTACGCGATGTACTGCCGGTTCGCCCAGGCGAAGTTCGCGGCCGCTGCCATGGCGGCGAGATAGCGACGCCCTTCGTCCGACCGGATCGGCGCGCACGCCAGCTGCTTGTCCGGCAGATCGATGTCGTAGCGGGCGGCGGCGAGTTCCATGACCCCGAGGTAGTCCTGGCACACCTGATGCCCGAAGCCGCGCGAGCCGCAGTGGAAGAAAACGACGACCTGACCCGGCGCGCTGATGCCGAAGCGCGCGGCGACGGCGGGATCGTACACCGTGTCGACCACCTGCACTTCGAGGAAATGGTTGCCGGCGCCGAGCGTCCCGAGCTGTGCCGAACCGCGCTGACGCGCGCGGGCGCTCACAGCATTGGGGTCCGCGCCCGCGAGGCAGCCGCCGCTCTCCGTCACGTCGAGGTCGTCACGCCAGCCGTATCCACGCTCGACCATCCACGCCGAGCCGCGCACCATGACCGCGTCGAGTTCTTCATCGGTGAGCTCCAACGGCCCTCTTCCACCGAGACCCGCCGGCACGTCGCGGAAGAGCTGGTTGACGAGATCGGTGATCCTGGGCGCGACGTCGCGTTCGGTCAGGCTCGTCGCGATGAGGCGCGTGCCACAGTTGATGTCAAAGCCGACGCCGCCGGGCGAAACCACGCCGTCCTCGACGCGCATCGCTGCGACGCCGCCGATCGGAAAGCCGTAGCCCCAGTGGATGTCCGGCATGGCCAGCGAGCGCCAGACGATGCCGGGCAGCATGGCCACGTTGGCGGCCTGCTCGATCGCCTGCTCTTCGAGGAGGATGGCGAGGAGCGCCTCGTCAGCGTAGATGCGCGCCGGGACGCGCATGCCCGCCTTGTAGTCCGCCGGCAGCTCCCACCGGTATGCATCGACGCGCTGAAGAATGTGGCGCCAGTCGGGCATGACGTGCCCTCCTACAGATCGAAGAGGATGCGGGCGCGGTAGCCGCCGTCCTCGGGTACGACCTCCATCATGTGCCGCGTGACGCCCTTGACGACGCCGCCGAGCTCGTGGCGCTCCGGGTCGACGGCCTCGCCGTACGCGCGTGCGCGCAGCGACGTGCCCTGCACCTCGACATCGAAGCGGCGGAACACCAGGCCTTCCGTCTCGGTCACGAACAGAAGCTCGAGCAGCCAGTTCGTGAGCAGACGCTCGAGATCTTCTCCCGAAGCGGCGATCTGACGTACCTCCGTGTCGCGGACACCGTCAAGACCGACCATCAGCGCATACATGCCTTCGGCAGCGTGGGCGAACGTCTCCGCCAGCGTGCTGCCATGGGCGACGATGCCGGCATCGGCGGTGTGCTCGAGGATCTCGAAGTCCGGTCGCTGCAAAGTGCCATCCTCCCATTCGCACCGACGCGGTAAGCCTTCAACCTATCGAGTTGCTTCGTCGATATCGAGAGAGGAGCAGGGCCGTCGTCGGGGCGCTCTTGCGAGGACGCGCGCGCTATCTACCCCGTCGGGTGGCCGTGATCGTGAATGTGCCCCTCACGACGGTGTTCGCGCGCGACGTCTTCGTGCGCCACATGAGCGTGCTCGACCGGTGCATGATTGTGCTTGTGGGCGTGGGTCGACGTCAGGTGCTCGATATCGTGGCGGCGTCCGCCGTGAACGTAGTGCGTCATGTGCGTATGAGCATGGCTATGGATGAGCGCTTCATGGCTGTGCGATTTATCGACCTTGCGGGGCATGAGACACCTCCTTCGTTCGGTATGCCGAGCGAATCCAGTCGCAATCGTCTGACATTGAGATGCACCCGCCTAGAGCCGAAGGGCACGTACGCAGAACACGCGGCCGGGGTGGTTATTGATGGCCAACCTTCAGCTTCGGACGGGCTTCTGAGGCTGTGGGGAATATGCGTCCCACTTCGACGTCGTCCTGGAGAACCTCGCCCTCCGGCAGCAAACTCATGGTGCTCTCACGCTCGTCCCGACGTCCCCGTTTGGGGCACCCCGACAGGATCCGAACCTGCGGCCGTCGGAGTAGAAGTCCCGCGCTCAGCGGGCTCATTCGCACGCCGGCAGCGGGATTCGGTGGCCAGTTCGACCGCGCGCGAGGCTTTCGTCGCTCCGAGAAGCCCGGAGCGCGGCCTGATTAATCGAATCAGTCGCCGCGACGACCGAAGCGTCTCGCAACAAAATTAGGGGGTCGCGAATGCTGGCCGCCAGCAGAAGGGCGCACGGCTCAACTCCTCCGGCGGGCCGAAACCCGGGATGTTGAATCTGAGCCGTACGTCTGGATGGAGAATGGAGCGGAAGACGGGATTCGAACCCGCGACCCCGTCCTTGGCAAGGACGTGCTCTACCGCTGAGCTACTTCCGCCGGCGCCCCGTATTATAGCCGCGCCTTCCGGGAACGACAACGAAACGTGAAATCCTGATGGGAAGGGCACAGGCCAAGGCCCTTGGGCCGATGTTACTGGTGAGGGCTTCGGCCGTGTACCGGCGTGTGCCCGGGCCGTGGGTTCGCATCCTCTGGGGGGAGGACGACGGGTTGGGGAAGTTCAAAGACTACTACCAGGTGCTGGGGGTGCCGCCGCGTTCGCACGCCCGTGTGATCGAGGAGCGCTACTGGGAGCAGGCGCACGAGCTGCACGGCGAACCGACGCGCCGCGCCGTGAAGCGCCTGCGCTTGATCAACGAGGCCTACGAGATCGCTCGGCACGCCGCACAAGCGCGAGCGCTACGACCAGCAGCGCTCGGAGATCATCGCGCTGGACGCGCCGGATCCACGTCCCGGGTTCCTGCAGCTGTTCGTCAGCCTGCTCGGCAAGCCGTTTCGGCCGGACTAACGGGTTCTCTGTCCACAGATTTCACAGATGGGCACAGATGGGAGAAGGCGAGAAAGGGCCGCACAATCGTGCGGCCCTTACGATGTTTGATGCGTGATGCACTGCGATTCGCGCGTTACCCCTGCGCGATCTGGTACGACTTTCCTTCCGTCTTGATCGCCGGGGCGATCACCATCTCCGTCTTCTGGAAGTCGCGGATCGTGCGGGCGCCGCACGTGCCCATCGCGGTCCTCAGCGCGCCGACGAGGTTCTCGCGGCCGTCGGTGCGCGACGTCGGGCCGAACATCGTCTGCCGCAGCGTCGTGTCGATGCCGACCTTGACGCGCGTGCCGCGCGGCAGCTCGCCGTGCGGTGTGGCCATGCCCCAGTGGTGGCCGCGGCCGGGCGCTTCCTGCGTCGCCGCCAGGATCGAGCCGAGCATCACCGCGTCGGCGCCGGCGGCGAAGGCCTTGCACACGGCGCCGCCGTTGCTGAGGCCGCCGTCCGTGATGATCGGCACGTAGCGGCCGGTTTCGCGGTAGTACGTGTCGCGCGCCGCGGCGGCGTCGATCGTCGCCGTCACCTGCGGCACGCCGATGCCGAGCACCTCGCGGCTTGTGCACGCGGCTCCGGGTCCGACGCCGATCAGCACGCCGGCGATCCCGGTCTCCATCAGCTCCTTCGTCGCCGAGAACGTCACGGTGTTACCGACGATCACGGGGACCTCGCGCATGTTCTGCACGAGCTCGTCGAAGATCAGGCCCTTCTCGCTGGTCGAGATGTGCCGCGCGCTGGTGACGGTGGACTGCACGACGAAGACGTCGACGCCGGCGTCGGCGGCGATCGCCGCGAACTTCTTCGTGTTCATCGGCGTCGACGAAACCGCGGCGACGCCGCCCGCGGCCTTGATCTGGCGGATCCGTTCGCCGATCAGGTTGGGCTTGATCGGCGCCGAATAGACCTTCTGCATGAGCGCTGTGACTTCGCTCTTCGACGCCTCGGCGAGCTCGCGCAGGACGGGGTCGGGGTCTTCGTAGCGCGTCTGCACGCCCTCGAGGTTCAGCACCGCGAGGCCGCCCATCTTCGAGAACTCCGTCGCCATGCGGACGTCGACGACGCCGTCCATCGCGGCGGCGATGAAGGGCAGTTCGAAGTCGAGAGGGCCGAGTTTGAAGGAGAGTTCTACGAGGCTGGGGTTGACAGTGTGGTGTCCGCCGGGGACGATCGCGACGTCATCGAATCCGTAGGCGCGCCGCATCTCTTTGAACTGGGGCTGTGACATGGTTCGGGTACCTCCAACTATGCCGCCGGGCCTGCCCGCCTTTCGGCTTCGCTGCTTGGTCCCCGTCCCGTCAGCGCCCGCTTGGGATATGACGAGATCGAGGCCGGCGGAGGTGTTCCTACCGGTTCGCCGTGGCTACTGCTTCATGTTCATCTGTCAGGGCGCCCTACGCGGAGGGCGTCGGGGATATGATTTCGTTGAGTGTACCGCCGCCGAAGCGGGGAGATCAAGGATTTTCGCGTGTTCTTACTGAAACGCTATAGCAGTCGTTCATATTTTCGCAACATCTTTTCCCGCCGCGCCGGCGACGCGCCGGCGCGCCCGCGGACGCGCGCCGTGAGCACGCTCTACCTGGTCGCCACGCCGATCGGGAACTTCGACGACATAACATTTCGCGCGCTGCGGATCTTGCAGGGCGTGACGCTGATCGCCGCCGAAGACACGCGCTCGGCGCGGCGCCTGCTCGACCATTTCGACGTGAAGGCGCGCGTCACGAGCTACAACGAGCACAACAAGATCGCGAAGACGCCGGCGATCCTCGACGCGCTCGCGGCGGGCGACGTGGCCGTCGTCAGCGATGCCGGCATGCCCGGCATCAGCGACCCCGGCTACGACCTCGTCGTCGCGGCGCTGGCCGCCGGGCACGAGGTCGTGCCGATCCCCGGCGCGTCGGCGGTGCTCGCCGCCGTCGCCGCGAGCGGCCTGCCGTCGAGGCGCTTCTACTATCTAGGATTCCTGCCGCGGCAGTCCGGCCCGCGCCGGCGCGCGCTGGCCGAGGCCGCTGCCTGCGGCGACACGCTCGTCGCCTTCGAGTCGCCGCACCGCGTCGTCGCGACGCTGACCGACGCGCTCGCGGCGCTCGGCGACCGGCGCATCGCCGTCTGCCGCGAGCTGACGAAGCTGCACGAAGAGATCTGGCGCGGCTCGATCGCGGACGCGATCCCGCACTTCGCGCAGCCGCGCGGCGAGTTCACGCTCGTCATCGAAGGCGGCGCGGCACCGTCGGCCGACGACGAAGCGCCGGCCGATGTCCCGTCGATCGTCGCCGCGCTCAAGGCCGATGGCGTCGGCGCGAAGGACGGCGTCGCCGCGCTGATGCGGCGCGCGAAGCTCTCGCGCCGCGCGGCGTACGCGGCGTGGCACGAAACCGGCCATGAGAGCCGATGAGCCGCCAAGGCGCCCGCTGAATCTCCATAACGTCCGATCCGTTAGAATAACCCCGCTTTGGACATGCATTCACAATCGTTGCGCCGCATCCTCGTCGCCGTCGCGTGGCCCTACGCGAACGGGTCGCTGCACCTGGGCCACATCGCCGGCGCGTATCTGCCGGCCGACATCTTCGCGCGCTATCACCGCATGGTCGGAGACGACGTGCTGATGGTGTCCGGCAGCGACACGCACGGCACGCCCGATCACGGTCCGCGCCGACGCCGAAGGCCGCACGCCGCAGGAGGTCGTCGACGAGTTCCACCCGGAGTTCCTGCGCTACTGGCGCGAGCTGGGCATCTCGTTCGACCTGTTCACGACGACGGGTACGCAGAACCACACCGACGTGACGCACGACATCTTCCAGCGGCTGATGGAGCACGGCTACATCTACCGGGCGACGACGGCGCAGTTCTACGACCCGCAGGCACAGCGCTTCCTGCCCGACCGCTACGTCGAGGGCACGTGCCCGTACTGCGCCTACGAGAAGGCGCGCGGCGACCAGTGCGACAACTGCGGCCGCACGCTGGACCCCGATCAGCTGATCAATCCGCACAGCAAGCTGACGGGCGCGACGCCGGAGTCGCGCGACACCGACCACTTCTTCCTGAAGCTCAGCGCGTTCCAGGAGCCGCTGCTCGAGTGGCTGCGCTCGCGCGTGGGCTGGCGCAAGCACGTGCTGAACTTCAGCATCGGCTTCGTCGAAGAGGGGCTGCACGACCGCGCCATCACGCGCGACCTCGAGTGGGGCATACCGGTGCCGGTCGAGGACCTGGGCCCCGGCAAGCGCATCTACGTCTGGTTCGAGGCGGTCATCGGCTACCTCTCCGCGTCGAAGGAGTGGGCGCAGCTGCGCGGCGAGCCCGAGGCGTGGCGGAAGTGGTGGGAAGATCCGGAGGCGCGCGGCTACTACTTCATAGGCAAGGACAACATCCCGTTCCACACGATCGTCTGGCCGGCGATCCTCATGGGGTATCGCGGGCTGAACCTGCCGTTCGACGTGCCCGCGAATCAGTACGTGACGTTCAAGGGCGAGAAAGCATCGAAGAGCGAGAACGTCGGCGAGCCGGTGCTCAGCTATCTCGAGCGCTTCCAGCCCGACGCCATCCGCTACGGCCTCGCCGCCAACCTGCCGGAGACCTCCGACACGGACCTCACGGAGGCGGAGCTGGTGCGCCGCAACAACGACGAGCTGGTCGCGACGTGGGGGAACCTCGTCAACCGCGTGCTGGCGATGACGCAGAAGAACTTCGACGGCGTCGTGCCGCAGCCGGGGCCGTTCGACGAGCGCGACGAGCGTCTCCTCGAAGGCGCCGCCATCATGCTCGACGAGGTGCGGGCGCATCTCGAAGCTGTACACCTGAAGGCGGCGCTCCACGCGGCGATGGCGCTCGCACAGGAGGCGAACGGCTACCTGAGCGACACGGAGCCGTGGAAGACGGCGAAGACCGACCGCGAGCGCACGGCCACGTCCCTTTATGTCGCGCTCTGTGCTATAAACGCGCTGAAAGTGGCGCTGTACCCGTTCCTTCCGTTCTCCAGCCAGAAGGTCCACGAGTACCTGGGCCTGAGCGGCGCGATCGAAGACGCGGGGTGGGAGATGCGCCGGCCGGAGCCGGGGACGAAGCTGCAGCAGCCCGAGCCGCTCTTCAAGAAGATCGACGTAGCCGGGAATGAAGGAGATGCGCGCCTGTCGGCGTAGTCATGCGGCTCATCGACACGCACAGCCACATCCACGACCCGGAGTTCGACGGCGATCGCGACGAAGTGATCGAGCGCGCGCGGGCGGCGGGCGTCGAATTGATCCTGGCGCTCGGCACCGACGCGGCGAACAGCCGGCTCGCGCTCGCGCTGGCGGAGCGGCACGATTGCGTCCTGGCCGCCGCGGGCGTCCACCCGCACGATGCCGGTGCCGCGAGCGACGCCGATCTGGACGAGTTGGAGGAGATGGCGCGGCATCCGAGGGTGGCGGTGATCGGCGAGATCGGCCTCGACTTCTACCGCGACCTGTCGCCGCGCGATCGGCAGGTGGACGTGTTGCGCAGGCAGTTGGAGACGGCGCGGCGCGCCGGAAAACCGGTCGCCGTGCACACGCGTGAGGCGCACGACGAGATGCTGCCGCTGCTGACGACATGGTCGCGCGAGATGGGCGGGCGCCTTCCGGACGGACGGCCGCTCGGCTTCATGCACTACTTCAGCGGCGATGCCGAGCAGGCGCGCCGCTACATCGAGCTCGGCTTCGTGATCTCGATCCACACGTCGGTCACGCACCCGAAGGCGGAGCTGCTCGCCGGCGTCGCGCGCGAGATCCCGCTCGAGCATCTCGTCATCGAGACGGACAGCCCGTACGGCGCGCCGCAGCGGTATCGCGGCAAGCGCAACGAGCCCGCGTACGTCGCCGAGGCGGCCGCGAAGATCGCGGAGCTGAAGGGCGTCCCGGTCGATGCGGTCGCGGAGGCGACGACCCGCAACGCGGAGCGGCTGCTCGGCGCGGGCGTTGGCGCCGGCGTCCGAGCGGGCGGAAGGAGTCAGCGGTGAGGGTCGCTTCGATCTACGGACCGGTGCAGGAAGACCTCCACCTGGTGGAGGACGCGCTCGACCGCATCAAGCACGTCGAGAACTTTCCCGCGCTGTCGGAGATGCTCGCGCACGTGCTGGCCGCCAGCGGCAAGCGCCTGCGCCCGGCGATCGCGCTGCTCGCCGGCCACTTCGGCGCATACAACGTCAACCTGCACGTGCCGCTCGCCGCGTCGATCGAACTGCTGCACACCGCCACGCTCGTCCACGACGACGTCATCGACGCGTCGCCGTCGCGCCGCGGGCGGCCGACAACGAACGAATTGTTCAACAACTCCGTGGCGGTGATGCTCGGCGACTACATGTTCGCGCACTCGGCCGAGTTGATCTCGCGCACGGACGACACGAAGGTCGTGCGGCTCTTCGCGCACACGATCATGGCGATCGCCGGCGGCGAGTTGCACCAGGACATGAGCGCGTACGATTACGGGCAGGACACGATCAAGTACTTCGGCCGCATCGAAGGCAAGACGGCGTCGCTCTTCGCGACGTCGGCGGAGGGCGGCGCGATGGTCGCGCGCTGCACGCCTGACGAGCGCGAGGCGCTGCGCACGTACGGCCTCAACGTCGGCATGGCGTTCCAGGTCGTCGACGACATCCTCGATTTCGCCGGCGACGAGGAGGAGATGGGCAAGCCGATCGGCAGCGACCTGATGGCGGGGACGCTGACGTTGCCGGCGCTGATCCTCATGGAACGCTACCCGAAGGACAACCCGATCAAGAAGGCGTTCCGCACGAAGAAGCCGAAGCCGGAGTACGTCGCCCAGGCCGTCTACATGGTGCTGAACTCGGACATTCTCAACGAGTCGTACGCCGTCGCGCGCGATTTCCGCGACCGCGCGCTCGCGGCGCTGCGGCAGCTCCCCGACATACCCGCTCGCGCGGCGCTCGAAGACATCGCCGAGTACGTCCTCGACCGCCGGAGCTGACTTCGGCGGCCGGCCCTATCGACGAGTGCCCCGCTGCTATAGTGAATCTGCGCGAAGCACCCGAGCTGACGCGCTGAAGTGCTGACAAGCTGACATGCTGACTGGCTGAAAAGGCCCCCATGCCCATCTACGAGTACGCCTGCCACAAGTGCCGGAAGTTCGTCGAAGTGATCACGCGCCGCATCCCCGACGCGGACTTCGCGCCGGTCTGCCCCGAGTGCGGCAGCAAGAAGCTCACCCGGATGATCAGCAAGTTCCAGTTCCATCTCTCGATGCAAGTCGCAGATCGATCAGCTCGATCCCAGGTACGACAAGATGATCGATGCGTCGAATCCCGATCTTTCCTTCGATAGCCTCGTCAAGCAGTACAGCCTCAACAAGCCGCAATCGTCGATCGCGGAGCGCAAGCTCATCCGCGAGAAGGGCACCGGCATCATCCCGGACGCGAAGAAGAAGCCGTAGCACCTCACCGCCGCCCTCTCACGTAGTGGAGAGGTGGATCCGTCACCCCTTGATCCGTGTAATCTGTGTAATCTGTGGTTCCCCCGCGTAGAAAGAGACAGGCGTGCGCAAGATCTTCGACATTCACATGCACTTCCCTCGCAACTGGGAGAAGCCCGACTCCGATCCTAAGCCGCTCGTCGAGAACCTGTACCGGCACGCGAAGGCCGCGGGCATCACCAGGGCGAACTTCCTCTGCGGCGGCCGCTTCGGCATCTCGCACGAGGCCTCGATCAAGCACGCGCTGCGCCACCCGGACCTCTTCATCCCCACGGCGATGATCGACCCCGAGACGACGACGCCCGAGCGCCTCGCCGAGCTGCGCGACATGGGCTACCGCGGCCTCAAGATGATCGGCGTGCGGCGCGATTACGACGACGAAGCGTACTTCCCGATATACGAGACGGCGCAGAAGTTCGGCTGGCCCATCCTGCTGCACATGGGCGTCATCGGCGGCGGCATCGACTACCGCATCACGCATCCGCGCCGCGACGCGGCGGCGGCCGAAGGTCTCCGCCGCTTCCGGACGTTGTTCTCGCAGCCGCGCAACGTCTCCGCCACCCGCATGCGCCCGTTCCACCTCGATACGATCGCCAACAACTTCCCGAAGCTGCGCCTGATCGGCGCGCACCTGGGCGGCACCGGCAACTACGACGAAGCGGCGTCCGTCGCGCGATGGCGCCACAACGTCTACTTCGACTTCAGCGGCGGCACGACGATCGAGCGCCACGCCGTCGAGCGCCGCCTCATCGGCCACGAGATCGGCTACGAGAAACTGATCTTCGGCTCGGACACGTCGGCGGAGAAGATCGCCGACCACATCCGCCGCTGGGACACGATCTTCGATCTGCTCGACGTGCCGGAGGACGCGCGAGAGCGCATGTGGTGGTCGAACGGCGCCGAGATCTACGGCGAAGAGACGGTGCGCTGGATGAAGAAGCCGCGCGCATCCGCGAAGGCGCCCGCGATCATCGTCGCGCGCACGCCGAAGCGCGCCGCCGCGACGAAGTCCGCCGCAGCGCGATCGAAGAAAGTCGCCGCGGCCGAAGAAGCCGGCGGCGAAGCGCGCGCGATAGCGCCTCGCGTGTGGCGCCAACACGGATTCGCGAGCGGTGACGAACGCGCGGGCTGAAGCCCACGCCGCGATGTCGATCATCTGTGTGATCGCTTACCACCGTCGCGCAACCTGTCTGTGTAATCTGTGCAATCTGTGGATTCTCCCGCCCTTCGGACGTTGACACCCCCGCGCGGCCGTGGCTAAGATCGACGAGTCCTGACGACAGCTTTGCGCCCCGGTATCGGGGCGTTCGTCTGTCACGAGGCGAAAGTCCAATGGCAACATCTCCCACGCTCGACCGCCAGGCGCCACCGCTGCACAATCTGCCGCCACCGACGTCGCAACTCGGCGATGGCGCGGACGGGGCGCATCCCGCTGCTGGCGATCGTGTTCGCCATCGGCCTGGCGCTCTTCATCACGATCGACCCGCCGCGGCCGTGGATCCTGCTCGTCGTCACGGCGCTCGTCGCGTTCGGCGCCGACGGCATCTACCGCCTGCACCCGCGCGCCGACTTCCACACCATCGCCGACACGTCGCCGCACCTGTTCGTGCCGGTGCTCTTCTCGCTCTCGGCCGGCCTCTTCCTCGAAGATGTTGTGCTCGGCTACTGGGCCGCGCCCGCCGTCATCGGCGCCGGCACGCTGATGGCCGCCGCGCTCTACGCCGAGCACGCATCGGTCGAGCCGCATGGCGATTCGTACCCGGCGGCGCGCTTCGTGCTCAATGTGGTCACCTACCTGACGGCGTTCGGCTTCTACGCGGTCGTGTACGGCTTCGACGTGGACCTGCTGCCGGCGGCGTTCGCCGTCGGCCTCGTCAGCATGCTGCTCTCGGTGGAGATCTTCCGCGAGGCGGAGGCGGACCCGATCCGCGCGCTCGTCTTCGCCGCCGTCATCGGCGTCATCGTCGCCGAGGCGCGCTGGGTCCTCTACTTCCTGCCGCTCGAAGGCTTCTTCGCCGGCGTCTTCCTGCTCCTCGTCTTCTATCTGACGACCGGCGTCATCTCGCACTACCTGACCGACCACCTGGAACATATGGTGATGCTCGAGTTCGCGCTGGTCACCGCCGCGGGGCTGGGCATCGTCATCGCCGGCCGCGTCATCGGCTGAGCGGACGCGAGCGCGTCGTGCCCGAAACGTGCGTCGGTCTCGACCTCACCGGCTCCGCCCGCCCCAGCGGCTACGCCGCGCTCGATGCCGGCGGCGCGCTGCTCGACGTTGGCCTCGTCGGCGACGACGACGAGATCGCCGCGCTGGCCGGGCGCTTCGCCGCGACGACCGTGGCCATCGATGCGCCGCTCGGCCTGCCCGAAGGCCTCTGCTGTCTCGAAGCCTCGTGCGCGTGCGCGCCCGTCCGCGCGCCCGGCATCCGCGCCAGCGAGCTCGCCGTCCGCGGCCTCGGTTACGGCCTCTACCACACGACGAAGCGGACGATCATCCGCTCGATGGTGTACCGGGGCATCGCGCTGCGACGGCGCCTGGAGGCGCAGGGCCTTCTCGTGCTGGAGGTGTATCCGTACGCGACGAAGGTCGCGCTGTTCGGCCGCCCCATACCGAAGAAGACGACGCTCGCCGGCGCGCGCTGGCTGCGCGAACGCGTCGAGACGCTCGTGCCCGGCGTCGCCGACGTCAGCCGGCGCCTCACCCACGACGAGCTCGACGCGATCCTCGCTGCCTATACGGCGCTGCTGCTCGCCCGCGGCGAAGCCGTCGCTCTCGGCGACGAAGCAGAGGGCGCGATCGTCGTGCCGCACGCGCGTGCCCTGACGCCGAGGCCGGAAGCTGCTATCTTGGGCGCTCCGGTGGGATGAGCCGCCACGGCATGGCGGTCGAGCGGGTTGAAGCAGGAGTCGTGCGCAGATGACCGAGGTTGACGGCAACACATACGACCTCGTGGTCATCGGCCTCGGCCCGGCGGGCGAGAAGGGCGCGGCGCAGGCGGCGTACTTCGGCAAGCGCGTGGCCGCCGTCGAGGCGGAGAACGTCGGCGGCGCCGTGGTCAACACCGGCACGCTGCCGAGCAAGACGCTGCGCGAGACCGCGCTCTACCTCTCCGGCCTCCGCCAGCGCGACCTCTACGGCATCGAGTACTCGTTCGGCCGCGAGATCTGCGCCGCTGACCTGTTTCACCGCAAGAAGCTCGTCGAGCGCAGCCACCTCGACCTGGTCGAGGAGAACATCACGCGACATAACATCACGATGATCCGCGGACGGGCCGAACTGGCGGACGCGCACACGGTGCTCGTGCACGGCGCCGACGGGGGCGTGACGCGGCTGGGCGGCGAGTACATCCTGATCGCCACCGGCTCCCGCCCGGCGCGGCCGCCGGAGGTGCCCTTCGACGGCGAGTACGTGTTCGACACGGACAGCATCCTGGAGATGCAGCGCGTCCCCTCGTCGCTCGCGATCATCGGCGCCGGCGTCATCGGCAGCGAGTACTCGACGCTCTTCGCCGCGCTGGGGACGCGCGTGACGCTCGTCGACAGCGGCGAGCGGCTGCTGCCGTTCCTCGACCGCGAGCTGGCCGGCGTCCTGCTGCAGCAGATGCGTGACGTCGGCGTGCGCGTCCTCTTCGGCCGCCGCACGCGGTCGATCGCCGTGCGCGGCGACGCGCCCGGCGTCTCGGTCACGCTCGATGACGGTGAGGAGATCGAGGCCGACGCCGTGCTCTACTGCGTCGGCCGCCAGGGCAATATCGATGGCCTCGGGATCGAGCGCGCGGGCATCGCCGCGGACGCGCGGGGACGCATCGCGGTGGACGAGCACTTCCGCACGTCGGCGCCCAGCGTGCTGGCCGCCGGCGACGTCGTCGGCTTCCCGGCGCTCGCATCGACGTCGATGGAGCAGGCCCGGGTGGCCGTCTGCCGCGCGTTCGGGTTCGATTACAAGCAGCAGATGTCGTCGCTGATACCGTACGGCCTCTACACCATCCCGGAGGTGTCGATGGTCGGCGAGTCGGAGGACTCGCTGCAGGCGAAGGGCACGCCGTATCTCGCCGGGCGCGCGCACTTCCGCAACAACGCGCGGGCGCAGATCCTGGGCGACACGGCCGGCCTGCTCAAGCTGCTGTTCGACCCGGAGAGCCTGCGCCTGCTGGGCGTGCACATCGTCGCCGAGCGCGCGTCGGAGCTGGTCCATATCGGCCAGATGTGCATGCAGTTCGGCGGCACGATCAACGTCTTCATCGAGAACGTCTTCAACTTCCCGACGGTCGCGGAGGCCTACAAGTACGCCGCCTACGACGGGCTGCAGGCGCTCGCGCGCAGCCGCAACGGCGCCGAGAGCGCGTAGGCGCCGGGGCTCGTCGGTGGCCGTGACGTTCCGGGCGTGGCGCGGCCGGGTAGCGCACCTGACTGGGGCCAACCCAGCGCTAACGCAGTGCGTTCGTATCTGCGATACGAAGCCAAAGTCGTCGGTTATCTGCTATTCCGGTGCGTCACCCACGCATGTAATCTAGCACTCTTCGCAGCACCGGATAGTCATCTACCATCGATGGGTCGAACGTCATCAGCATCGCCCGCGACGTTACACCAGGCTTGATGGCGCGCAACGCCACGTCGATCGATTGTAGAGCGTCTTTGCCTGCAACTACGGCGATGTCGACTGCGGACGCGAGTTCGGCACCTGTGTCTTGTACGGCCGTGCATATATCGTCCACCTCAGCAATGCTGCGTTCGTCGTTCTGGCAGAGCGAAGTCACATACCGTTTGAGATCGAAAGTGAATCTCATCTTGGCAAACGAAAGCGATCGACGGAGGTCGGTCCTTTGGAAGGGTAGCCGGAGAGATGCACGCGCCGACACGATTCTGACCGCTCCCACCTCGCGCCCGATCGCGATGGCTCTTGCAGCTCATCATTTCGCCCCGGCCAGACCGACCGCGATACCCAGCTTCCGAAGCAATCGACCGTAAGAAATAGCTTTCAAGGTCGCGCCCGTCCGTCCGCCAGTACGTTTGTCGGACGCTCTCGGAATGACAGATCGTTGTCCGAGTCGATCAGCCCAATGATGGACGCTGCTGAGTCGCGCACGCGCGTGCTGCTGTAGCACCCGTTCCCGGTGGCCACCTTCGCCGGGTCGAGGGACACGGTGTCGATCGGCCAGCTTGCGCGCCGCCACCTCCACACCCGACATGGCCCGAACAAACAGGTAATCGTCGGTGCCCTCAACGACAGATCTCGCCGATTCGGATCGGCCGATACGGCAAGAATCGGGCGGGCAGCTTGCGCTGATGGCAGCGGCCTTGCGCCGATGGCCCGTCGCCGCCGCGATCGCCCTCTACGCGGCATCTGATTTCCTCGGCCCAGGTGCGCGTGCGCACGGCTCGCCGGAAGCGATGGCGTTCCTTGTAGGCGAGGACATCGTCTGACGAGAAGATGCGCTCCATCAGCCCTATCACCTACGCCGATGCCAAGGTAAAGCAGGTCCCGCCCGAGCTAGGTCCCGCTCCGCATATCACCGGTGGAACCGGTGCACGACGTGGTGGGCCGTGGCGCGAACAGCTCTCGCGATGTTCTTGCGCTCGGACCGAAGTGGGCGCGCCGTGCGAGCTGCACGTCTTCGAACGGCGCCCCCCACGCATTCGAGTATGCGAGACCGGAGTACGGTCGCCAGTGCGCAGCGCTGATCGCGCTTTTCCTCGGCCGCCATCTTCACGTCCAAGGCCGAATCGGCTGGGTGTTGTCGGAATCCACTAGCGCGCGAAGTCGAGTCAATAACTCGTCTGCGTTACGACGTGTCAAGGGCGGGCTGGTGAGCCGATCGATGATACGATTGAAGAGGTCTGACCCGCCGCCGAGGAAGAAGCGCCGATTGTCCAGCTGCGCATTTGCGATGAAACGCTGCATTCGTTCGGATAGGGCCAGAGGTTCCTCGCCCACCGCGTGCGATCGGCTCTCTCGCAGGCGGCGACGGATTCTCGATTAATGTCTCGTCTTCGTCGTGGGTCCGAGTAGTCTATGCGCGCCGTCTGCAAGAACTGGAACGACACATTGCCGGTGTCACGCGCGTAACGTTCGAGCAGCGCAGTAGCTCGCTTCGCCTCTTCGGGCGTAGGGGCGGTTCGGTGCGCAACGTTGCGCCCGACGGTCACAGTCTCGCCGTCGTAGTCACATCTGAGGACGTCTTGCTCGTTCTCGACGTCTGGACGGACCGTGATCGGCGGCACCTCCGAGACCCGGAGCGTACACGACTTGAAAGGAACGACACGGAATGCATCCCATGCGCCGCCGCGTTCCTTCCTGAGGAAAGCATCTAGGAACCTTAGGACTGTCGTCTTACCGACCCCGTTTACGCCATGCAGGATCGTGACCGCCGCGCGTTCACCGGCGTCAGCGGCGCCACGGAACGGAATGTGGTAGTCGTAGCGGCCGAACAGTCCCTCAATTTCGAGTGACTTGATCTCCATGCGATAACACTCCCCTTTCAGGCTCCGCTTTGCATCGGCAGAATACCGAAATCAACTGCTTAAGCTTCACTGGCCCGAAGCCTTCGCTATCTGCGCAACGAGATGTCGCTGGCTCGCACGCCGCCAACCCTTCGATCGTCCACCTTGGACGCCAGCCTCCGCGCAATCCGACGGATGGCCCTCAGGTTTCGACGCTCGCGCCTCATCGCGCACGCGCCTGCGTCCGTTCACGCTCTCGCGCCGGTAATAGCACCACGGGAAGGAGTGCAGTGCTACGCCGGCCCCACCGCGTACGACTCCGGCGTCACCTCGATCATCCCCGTATCCGTGCGCTCGCGGGTGTATTGCGATCGGGCCGACATCCGGGACAGGTTGCGGAGCCAGAACCACAGTGCGCGCGGGCGCAGGACGTACTTCGGCAGTGACGCGCGTGTCACCCGCCGGATCAGTGATGGCGCCGGGTGACACCCAGCGCTAGGCGTTCGCCCCTGCCGTGCCCGACAATACGCACGTCGCCTCGCCGGCATCGGCGAGCGAAGGACAGGCCAACCGGAGTTCGTTCAAATGGAATGTCAACACGCGAAAACACGAAAAGTGAGCGTTTAATGTCATCTATCCGGCGGCCACGAGCTATCGACAACACACTGAGCGTGCGGCGATGCTGCGAAACGCCGGCCAAACGCCCGGCGACCGCATACTGCGGCAGCGCACCAGGCGCGGAGCAAGGAAACGTGAAGTGGTTGACCCATTATTATTCGCGATTTTTTTCCGCAGGACGATCAAACAATCAAGCCTCGCCCGCGCTTCTCATGCAGGCTACTGGACACAGATAACTCGCGAGCTTACTATCCGCGTAACCGTTCACAACCGCTACTGCTAAACGGAACGGCTTCTGGAGGTAGTAGTGCGAAACGCATTGTTGATGTTCTTCACTCCGCTCGTGGTTGTCGCCGCCGGCGTGCGGCGGCAGCTCGTCAAGCTCGCCGAGTCCCGTCGCGACGCCACCGGCGTCCACCGTGGTTGCGCAGGCGACGGTTGCGGATCGAACTCCATCCGCGACCCCGGCCTCAAAGACTCCGACGTCCACCCCGATCGCCAAGGACTCCGACAGCGACGCCGCGTGCCAGCGCCTTCGCCTACCCCTCCGCAGGGGTTGAGAGTCGCGTCGGTGACGATTGCGACGGCGCCCGGGTCCACCGCGACTGTGGTGGTGGAAGGTGCGGCGCCGGCGGCATCATGCACGGTCACCGTCACCTACCCATCGGGACCAAGCACGGATCCGGGGCTTGCGCCGAAGCAAGCGGATGCGAACGGGCGGGCGTCGTGGACGTGGCTCGTTCCCACGCGAACCGCATCCGGCGACACGCCGATCTCCATCACGTGCGGCGGCATCACAGTTACGACCAGCTCCAGGGTCACGTAGGCGCACCTGACCGGGGGCTAACCCTGCGGTTCACACGACTCCCGCGGAGCAACGCACGATCGCACAGCGATGCCCGGGAACGGTGGCGATCGACGTCAGATCAGCTCCAGGTGTCGGGCACGGCTTCGAGCATCAGGGCAGCGTGTATCTGCTGAGCGCGGCGCGTGAGGACGCCCCAGGGATGCGGAATCGCCCCTTCGCCACGATCGTCGATCGACGTCTCTTCTTCGCGAGGGACGCGGCGGCGGACGCAGGCACAGACGGTGGCGACGAGGTCATCGCCGGTGGCGCCGCGGCCCCGGCAGCGCCGGCAGGACGGATCGGCGAACTCTCGCAGCGCCCTGAGCATCGCGTCGGATACGTTCATCGCGTGGCGATGCTAAGGCACCTGCGTGACGATCGCAAGATGCCACATGGCCCTCAGCGCGTGCGATCCGGGGAGCGTCGCCGTCCAATCCTCCACCAATAGATCGCGTGAGGCCTGGCGACTTGATGATCTCGCCGGGCGGCGGTAGCATGCCGTCATGACGATCATCGGCACGAAGCCCGGCCGCGGACGCCTACGTTCGGAAAGCTCACCAGCTCAGGCCGAGCGCGAAACCCGGCGCCGTTTCTGGCAGACGCCCGAGCGCTTACTCGCCTGTTCGTTCTGCCGCAAGAACAGCAACCAGGTAAAGCTTGTCGTCATCGATCCAGCCAACGTCAACGTCTGCGAAAGCTGCGCGGACGAATGCATCAGGCGGTTCGCTATCACCTGCGTCTGTTGATCGCCGCGAACACGATGAGCGGTTAGCGGCACGCGCAGTTCGATCGCGGGCGCGCCACCCTACGGACGGAACTTGTTCCACATCACGCCTGCCAGGAACGGCAGCGCTTTCACGTTGTCCCACCGATGTTCGGCTTCATAGCGCTTCAGCCGCGCCTGTCAGCATCTCCGGCGGCGTCGCCGGGGAGTGGTAGAAGGTGGCGTTGAAGCAGTCGTCGTCCGCCGCGATCACGCCCTCGTCGATCGCGATCTCCCGCAGCTCCGTGTCCGGCTGGATGCGGAACCCGTGATCGACCAGGGTGCGGATAGCATGAACCTTCGGGACCGCGCGAAACGTCTCTTCGACCGTCTCGGGAGTCTCTCCAGGTCCGCCGAATGTCAGAAACAAGGTGGACGTCACCCCGGCCTGCTTGATAAGTGCGGCGCCTTGCACCACGTCATCGACGCAGAAGGGCTTGCGCAAGCGGGTGAGGACGGTGTCCGACAGGCTGCCGGCGTAGAGAATGGCGACGCGGCCGCCCGCCCGGCGAAAGAGCTGCGTGAACTCGCGATCCACCTCCCCGGGCTCGAAGATCATCGTCAGGTTCAGGCGGACGCCCGCGGCGATGAACGCCTCCAGCACCTGCTTGGCGTGGTCGAGCGGCCGGTTGAAGCCGGCGTCCGCGAAGATGACGGATCGGGCGCCCTGGCGCTGCAGCGCCAACGCCTCCTCGGCGACCTGGCGAGGAGGCCGCAGGACCCACCGTGTGCCGAACGTCGTCTGGTAATCGCAGAACGTGCACTGGAAGGGGCACCCTGTCCGGACGACCAGCGCGGCATCCCACAGCGTGGTCAGCGAGCGCCGGTACGAGCGCAGGTCCAGGAAGTCCCAGTTGTCGAAGACGACGTCGGCGTAGCCGCGGATGGCGAACGGATTGCTTCGAACGCTGCCGTCCGCGCGATGAACCAGGCCCGGCACGTCGAGGTCGGGCGATCCGGCGGCGAGCGAAGCGACGAAGCGCGAGATCGATGCGAGGTCGTCTCCCGTCATGCCGTAGTCCGCATCGAGCGCCTCGAGCCACTGGCGGGGGAACGTCGTGAAGGCGGTGCCGCCCAGGAGTACGGGCACGGGCCGCACGGCGCGAACGGCCGACACGATCGACCGGACGACGGGCAGCGGGTCGAAGATAGTCGGCGACCATCTGGTTGTCGCGGTTGCGGATCGAGTAACACACGAGATCCGGCTGGAAGTCCCGCGCGACGCGAGCAGCCTCGGCCGCGGGCGACTTCACGAACATCAGGTCCAGGAACCGCACGTCGTGGCCGTCGCCGCGCAGGCGGGACGCCACCAGCGACGCGCCAAGCGGGGCCGGCGCGAACCCACGGTAGGTATTCGTGTAGACCATGAGCACCTTCATGGCCGCTCTCCTCTTCCTCCGGGTTCGGGCTACGCGCGGGCGTGCTCCGGCCGGTGGAGACCACTATACTCCGACACCCGCCCGGCCGCCCGCGACGAATCCGGTTCGCGCGATGGAGTCACGTGGCACGTCGCCCGTCAGACGGACGGGCCTGCAACGGGGATCGCCGCAGAGGGGCGAGACTCCTACGCTGGGCCCACCGCGTACGACTCCGGCGTCACCTCGATCATCCCCGTATCCGTGCGCTCGCGCGTGTATTGCGACCTGGTCGAGACCCGGGACAGATTGCGGAGCCAGAACCACAGTGCGCGCGGACGCAGGACGTACTTCGGCACTGAGGCGCGCGTAACTCGCCGCATCGTCGCCGCGTCCTGAAGGTAGCGCGCCGTCCCGCGCACCCGCACCACCTCGCCATCGCGAACCTGGACCAGGACGAGGACGTGCGGGTGCGTCGCGATGTTGCGCACGGTCGGCGATGTCGCCGCGTTGTTCATGTAGATGCGTCCGTCGAGCATCACGAAGTACAGCGGCATGATCAGCGGTCCTCCGCTGGGCGTTACCGTCGCGATCCGCGCGATCATCGCCCTGCGAAGAGCGTCGCGAACGCGCGTATCGTCGGCCGTGGCCGCGGCGTCGGGCACGGTCACGACTCCTTCTTTCGCATGGAGCCGTAGTCCCAGGTGATGATCTTCTCGGGCACGACTTCCCGCGTGCCGTCACCGGCGTCACGCAACGTCCCGCGCACGCGGACGCCGCGCAGTTCGAAGTAGAACTCGCCATCGTCGATCAACAGCACCACGCGCGTGCCGTCCGGGATCGATGTACCTGGCGGCAGCGTGACGAGCCAGCGCTCGCCGTCCCGCCGGCATGCGACGCGAACGGCCTCGGGCTCGCCGTCCGCCACGTAGGCCAGATGTGCATTCTGCGGCGCGTCGATAAGGTCGCGCAGGTCCTCGAGCGCGACGGCGCGGGTTATCGTTTTCACCCGAGCCTTGTACCGCATACCGACGGGCAACGGCCAGTGCCGTATGGCGCGGCCGCACAGTCTGTCGGGTGCTCTCGCGCCGTGATATGATCGTCGCGTTCGGGGCGTGGCTCAGCCCGGTAGAGTCCGCCGCCCCATCATATGGTCATTTCAGAGGGCCGCTTACTCGTTCCCACTCCGTACAGCGACAGCGGTAACGCACCGCGCTAAATCGTCTCGAATGCTTCCGCGGTACGGTGGCGGTGCTGAGCTCATCTATGGCGCTGCACCTTGCCAGCGCTTCGGCTGGCGAGAAGCGCAACGAGGGTGGCGACGACCACCACTATGGGCTCATGCGCACCCAGGATCGCCGAGCCATGCGCGCTCACAAGTCTCGCGAGAGCCGGCCGCGGCGGCATGTCGGGAATGAGGAAGAGAAATGCTGTCTGCTCGGACACCGCCAGAAGCTCTCGAATGTCGCTGATCAACTCGTTGCCCGGAAGCGCGACGATCATCGCAGCGGGCTGGTGCTGAATGAGCCGACGCGCGGTGTGTAGCGTGTCAACGGGCTCCGACGCGGTCACCTCGTATGGCGCGTCGCTTAGCGCGACCGCCAGATTCATCAACGTCCGTTCGTCTTGATGAACGATGACGACTTCCCGGCGTGCGCGACGGGATGGGGCGGTTTCAGGCGTTCCCACGATCACAGCTCTCAATGCTCAACCTCCGAGTCGCTGACGCAAACTCGGCTCGCTTCCCGAATCAGGTCCACGCGCCTCAGCGACGCGCCCTCCGAACGGCGCAAAACGCCGTTAACGCCACCGCTGGCGTTAACGGTTGAATCTACTCTTGACCGCGTCACGAACCCGTCTGGTGAAGCGCGAAACGCATAAGGAAGTTGTCAGGATTTGTGCCTGCGGCAGCCGGACGTAGCGCGCCAACCGTCTGGACGGTCCCCCGTCGCGTGCATCTGGGCTGGAGCACCTATCGGCGGTGCCGGCATGCGGTGAACGCTCCTGGGGCGCCTCTCCGCCGCCACGTGATCTTCGAGGCTACAATTCTCTCATGAGCCGCTTCCTCTCCATGCGCCATCCCGCGGCCGGCGTCGGCGTCACCATCGCGGCGACCGCGGTGCTCGCGTCCGTGCTGGCGCCGTTTCAGCACGATGTGGGGCTCCTCAACGAGGGGCTCCTCTTTCTGCTGCTCACGCTCCTCATCTCCGGCACCTGGGGAAGGGAGGTGGGGCTCTTCGCCGCGGTCGTGGCGAATCTCGCCCTCAACTTCTTCTTCGTCGAGCCCCTGCACAGATTCACTGTCCAGGATCCTCAGAACATCTTCGCGCTGCTTGTCTTCCTCGTCGTGTCGGTCGTCGGCGGCACGCTGCTCTCGAACGCGCGCGGCGCCGCCGCGGATGCGCGCCGCCGCGGGGCGGAGACGCAGGTGCTTCTCGGGCTGAGCCGCGCGATGATCGGACAGATCGAACCCGGCGATGCGCTGGAGTCACTGTGCCGCGAAGTGGTGCAGGCGTTCGACGCGCCGGGCGCGAGCGTGCTGAGCGCCGCCGCCGGCGGCTGGCGCGTGCTCTCTTCGGCGGGGCGCGCCGACGCTGGGCGGCCGCCCGACACGCAGGAGCGGCTGATGGTGGAGCGAGCAGCCGAGAGCGGCACGGTGATGGGGCTCGGGCACACCGGCCTGGGCACAACGCGGCGCATCCGTGTCGTGCAACCGGCAGGGGCGAAGCGCGTCGCCGAGATGACGAGCGGCGCGGCGTTCGTACCACTACGCGTCGGTGGGCGGACGCTGGGCGTCCTCCGTCTCGACGGTCCGATCGGCGAGACGCCGTTCCACGACCAGCCCGAGCGGCTGCTCGCGGCGTTCGCCAGCGAGGCGGCGCTGGGCGTACAGCGCACCGAACTGTCCCAGGCGGCCGCACATGCCGACGCGCTGCGGCAGGCGGACGAGATGAAGACGGCGCTGATGACGTCGATCTCGCACGACCTGAAGACGCCACTCGCCGGCATCAAGACGGCCGTCACCAGCTTGCTCGACGGCACCGTCGATTGGTCGGAGGAAGACCGCGCCGCTTTCCTGGGCACGATCGATTCGCAGGCCGATCGTCTCAACCGCGTCATCAGCGACATTCTGGACCTCAACCGCATCGAATCGGGCGTCATCGCACCGGTACTGCGCGCCGTACGCGCTGCGGTCGCTCTTCGAAGACGCGAAAGAGCGCACGGCGATCACAACCGTCGGCCGCGGCGTCGCCATCGACGCGCCGCCGGATATCTTCGTCGACGCTGATGAGTCGCTGATCGCGCAGGCGCTCGTGAATCTGATCGAGAACGCGGCGAAGTACTCGACGCCGGGCGGCCCGATCCGCCTGCGTGCGTCGCGCGCGGGACCGTCGGTTGAGCTGACGGTGGAGGACGACGGCCCGGGCATCGCGCCACAGGACGTGCCGCACGTCTTCGAGCGGTTCTACCGCGCGACGGAACAGAGCCGGCGCGTGAAAGGCAGCGGCCTCGGGCTGGCCATCGTCAAGGGGTTTGCCGGGCTGTCGGGCGGATCGGTGCGCGTCGAGAGTTCGCCGGCCGGCACGCGCTTCATCATCACGCTGCCGGCCGCCGCGCCGGTGCGAGCGACCGCATGAGCGCACGCATCTTGGTCGTTGACGACGAAACACAACTGCGACTTGCCCTGCGACGCGCGCTCGAGGGGCACGGCTATGCCGTGCGCGACGCCGAGGACGGGGCGTCCGGCCTGGCGGAGTTCGACGCGTTCAAACCTGACGTCGTCCTTCTCGACCTGATGCTGCCCGACATGAGCGGCGTCGACGTCTGCCGCGCGCTCCGCCAGCATGCGCAGACGCCAATCATCGTGCTCTCGGTCGTCGGTGATGAGAAGACGAAGGTCGCCGCTCTCGACGAAGGTGCGGACGATTACCTGACGAAGCCTTTCGCCACGGGCGAGCTGCTCGCACGCGTGCGTGTGGCCCTGCGCCACGGCGGCGGGGGACGCGCGCAGGGCCCGGTGATCGGCACCGGGAATCTCGTGATCGATCTGGAGAAACGCGAAGTGCGGCTGTCAGGCGCGGAGGTACGCCTCACGCCGACGGAGTACGCACTGCTGAAGTATCTCGCGACGAACGCCGGCAAGGTGCTCACGCACCCGATGATCCTCCGCGCGGTCTGGGGCGCGGAGTACGCCGACGATCCGCACGTGCTCCGCACCTACATCAATCAACTTCGGGCCAAGCTCGGAGACGACGCCGGCGCGCCCCGCTTCATCCGTACCGATCCGGGTGTCGGTTACCGGTTCATCGAGCAGGACGCGTAACCCGCGAGAGCCAACCGGTCGTCCTTCCGCCCATCCCTGACAACTTCCTTATGCGCCACGGCCGTATGGCACATGCTCCCCTGACGCGGCCGGCCATACGATGCCTTTATGCGAATCCTGCTGGTCGAAGACGAGACGGCACTGGCAGACGTCATCGCGCGCAACCTGCGCGCCCGGCATCACGATGTCGCGATCGCGCCGACAGCCGAGGCTGCGCTCCTCGACATGGCGAGCGTCTGGCCCGACGCGCTCATCCTCGACGTGAATCTTCCGGATCTCACTGGCTGGGAGATCCTCCGCCGGCTCAGCGAAACCGATCGCAAGAAGCTCAGCGTCATCGTCGTCTCGGCCGCGCCGCTCTCGCAGAAGCGGATCGACGAGTTCAAGCCAGAGCACACGCTGCAAAAGCCGTTTCCGATCGAGGCGCTCATGCGGATGCTGCCTGAGCGATCGGTCGCCACGGATCAGAGGGAGGAGTCGTGATGGAGCGCCTGGTACTGGAGTTGATCGTTACGGTGGGAGTGTTCGCCCTGATCGTCGCGAACTGGTCGGACGAGGTTGGGTCATGAACCCCGACGTCGTCTTTGTCGTCGTAAGTGCGTTCCTCTTCGGGCTGATGATCGCGTCGATCTGGGCGCTCGAGAAGGTGTAGGGGGAGAGATGGAGAACGTCCTGCTTTCGATCGGCGCGAGCGTCGTCATGCTGTACCTGATCTTCGCGCTCATCCGGCCCGAGTGGTTCTAGGAGGAATGCGATGACAGCCAGTGGTATCGTCCACATCCTCCTGTACTTTGCCGTCATCCTCGCGCTGACGAAGCCGCTGGGCGCCTACATGGCGGCGGTCTTCGAGGGCGAGGGCACGCTCTCGAAGCGCTTCTTCGCGCCGGTCGAGCGCGTCATCTACCGCGTCTTCTTCGTCGACGAGAAGCAGGAGATGGACTGGAAGCGCTACGCGCTCAGCGTGATGATCTTCAGCGCCATCAGCATGTTCGCCGTGTACGCGATCCTGCGCGCGCAGGGCCACCTGCCGCTGAACCCGCAGGACCTGCCGGGCACGACGTCGCACCTCGCTTTCAACACCGCCGCCAGCTTCACATCGAACACCAACTGGCAGTCGTACGGCGGCGAGTCGACGATGAGCTACCTCTCGCAGATGCTCGCGCTGACCGTGCAGAACTTCGTCTCGGCGGCCGTCGGCATCGTCGTCGTCATCGTCCTGATCCGGGGGTTCGTGCGAAAGACGACGACGGACCTGGGTAACTTCTGGGTCGACCTGACGCGCTGCATCCTCTGGATCCTGCTGCCCCTGGCGGCGATCCTCGCCGTCCTGCTCGTCTCGCAGGGCGTGATCCAGAACTTCAGCTCCTACAAGGAGATCACGACGGTCGAGGGCGCGAAGCAGATCCTGGCGATGGGCCCGGCCGCGTCGCAGGTCTCGATCAAGCAGCTCGGCACGAACGGCGGCGGCTTCTTCAACGCGAACTCCGCCGTGCCGTTCGAGAACCCGACGCCCTTCTCCAACTTCCTGGAGGCCGTGGCCATCTTCCTCATCCCGGCAGGGCTCACGTACACCTTCGGCAAGATGGTCGGCAAGACCGGGCAGGGCTGGGCGATCTTCGCGGCGATGGCGATCATCTCGATCTCCTTCGCCTTCTTCACGTACGGCGCCGAGCAGACGGGCAACCCGACGCTCGCCAACCTCGGTGTCGACCAGGCGTACCACACGGGCAACAACGCATCGGCTGGCGGCAACATGGAGGGCAAGGAGGTCCGCTTCGGCATCGCCGACTCTGCGATCTGGGCCAACGCCACGACCGACGCCTCGAACGGCTCCGTCAACTCGATGCACGACAGCTACACGCCGCTCGGCGGGCTGGTGCCAATGTTCAACATGCACCTGGGCGAGATCGTGTTCGGCGGCGTCGGTTCGGGCCTCTATGGCATGCTCGTCTTCGCGATCATCGCGGTGTTCGTCGCCGGATTGATGATCGGCCGCACGCCCGAGTATCTCGGCAAGAAGATCGGCCCGCGCGAGATGAAGCTCGCCGGCGTCTACTTCCTGATCACCTCAGCGTTCATGCTGCTGATGACGGCGATCGCGGTATCGGTCAAGCAGGGCCAGGCGGGGCCGTTGAACGCGGGCGCGCACGGCTATCTCCGAGATCCTCTACGCGTTCACGTCGCAGGGCGGCAACAACGGCTCCGCCTTCGCCGGGCTCACCGCCAACACGTCGTTCTACAACACCGCCGGCGGCATCACGATGCTCGTGACCCGCTTCCTGCCGATGCTCGCGATCCTCGCGCTCGCCGGATCCCTCGCGCAGAAGAAGAAGGTGCCAGAGACCGCCGGCACCCTTCCGACGAACTCGCCGCTGTTCGTGGGGTTCCTCGTGGGCGTCGTGATCATCGTCGGCGGCTTGACCTTCTTCCCGGCGCTCGCGCTGGGGCCGATCGCCGAGCACTTCCTCGTGCACGCCGGCGTGCTGTCGTAGGGGGACGGAGACATGATTGACCAGAAAGTGCCACAGATGAACCAGACCGAACACCGCTCCGAGATCGCCCAGGCGCGCAAGGCGCGCACATCGATCTGGAACTGGCCGATTATCCAGCAGGCCACGCTCGACTCGCTGAGGAAGCTGAACCCGCGTCACCTGCTGGGCAACCCGGTCATGCTCGTGGTCGAGATCGGCGCGGCCGTCACCACCGTGATGTTCGTCCAGGAGGTGTTCGGCAGCCGCAGCGAGCCGAAGTTCTTCACCGGCGCCGTGGCGGTGTGGCTCTGGTTCACCGTGGTGTTCGCCAACTTCGCGGAGGCGATGGCCGAGGGCCGCGGCAAAGCACAGGCGAACACGCTCCGCGCCATGAAGCGCGACACGATGGCGAAGCGAGAGCGCGACGGCCGCATCGAGCAGGTGTCTTCGTCCGAACTGCGCATGGGCGACATCGTCCGCGTCGACGCCGGCGACGACATCCCCGGCGACGGCGACGTGATCGAAGGCGTCGCGTACGTCAGCGAGGCGGCGATCACGGGCGAATCCGCGCCGGTGCTGAAGGAACCCGGCACCGACATCCGCAGCTCGGTGACGGGCGGCACGACGATCGTCAGCGACTTCCTGCGCATCCGTATATCGGCGAACCCCGGCGAGAGCTTCCTGGACCGCATGATCGCGCTCGTCGAAGGCGCATCGCGCCAGAAGACGCCGAACGAGATCGCGCTCAACATCCTGCTGGCGACGTTCACGATCATCTTCCTGCTGGCCGTCGGCACGATCCGTCCGTTCGTGGACTACCTCGGCGGCACCGTCACAACGACGGCCCTCGTCGCGCTGCTGGTCTGCCTGATACCGACGACGATCGGCGGGCTGCTGTCGGCGATCGGCATCGCCGGCATGGACCGCATGGTGCAGCGCAACGTGCTGGCGATGTCCGGCAAGGCCGTCGAGACGGCAGGCGACATCGACACGCTGCTGCTCGACAAGACGGGCACGATCACCTTCGGCAACCGGCTCGCGGCCGAGTTCATCCCGGTGGGAGGGCACAGCGAGCAAGAGCTCGTGCTGGCGGCGCTCCAGTCATCGCTGGCCGACGAGACGCCCGAGGGGAAGTCCATCGTCGTGCTTGCGCACAAGATGGGGTATGACGGCGGGGCCGCGGATCCGTCGGCCGAGTTGATCCCGTTCAGCGCCGAGACCCGCATGAGCGGCATCCAGCTGGACGGGCGGCGCGTGATGAAGGGCGCCGTGGACGCCGTCATGAAGCTGGCAGCGAAGGTGCCGGCAGACCTCGACGGAGCTTCGACGCGCATCGCCATGGAGGGCGGCACGCCGCTCGCCGTGATCGACGACCAGGAGATCCTGGGTGTCATCTACCTGAAGGACACGGTCAAGCCGGGCATCAAGGCGAAGTTCGAGGAGATGCGCCGCGCCGGCATTCGCACCGTGATGATCACCGGCGACAACAAGCTCACTGCCGCCACCATCGCGGCCGAGGCCGGCGTCGACGACTTCGTGGCGGAGGCGAAGCCCGAAGACAAGATGCAGCTGATCCGCGACGAGCAGGCGAAGGGTCGCCTCGTCGCGATGACCGGCGACGGCACGAACGACGCGCCGGCGCTCGCCCAGGCCGACGTCGGTGTCGCGATGAACAGCGGCACGGCGGCGGCCAAGGAAGCCGCCAACATGGTCGACCTCGACTCCGACCCGACGAAGCTGGTCGAGGTCGTCGCGGTCGGCAAGCAGATGCTGATGACGCGCGGCGCCCTGACCACGTTCAGCATCGCCAACGACGTCTCGAAGTACTTCGCGATCATCCCGGCGATGTTCGTCGGGATCTACCCGCAGCTCGACAAGATGAACGTCATGCGGCTGTCGACGCCCAACAGCGCCATCCTGTCGGCCGTGATCTTCAACGCGCTGATCATCATCGCGCTGGTGCCGCTGGCCCTCCGTGGCGTGACGTATCGTGCCGCGCCGGCGGCGCAGATCTTGCGGGGCAACCTGCTGATCTACGGCGTGGGCGGCATCATCGCCCCGTTCATCGGCATCAAGCTCATCGACCTGCTGCTCGTGCTGCTGCGCTTGAACTAGGCGGAAAGACGGAGAGAAGAAGATGCTACAGAACACGTTCAAGGACTTTCGGACGGCGATCATCGCGTTTGTCGTCTTCACGGCACTGACCGGCCTCGCCTATCCGTACGCGATCACCGGAATCGCGCAGGCGGTGTTCCACCGCCAGGCGAACGGCAGCCTCGTGAAGACGGTCGACGGCACGGCGGTCGGCTCATCGCTCGTAGGCCAGAACTTCAGCGCGCCGGCGTACTTCCACCCGCGCCCATCCGCCGCCGGAACGGACGGCTACGACGGCAGCTCGTCATCCGGATCCAACCTCGGACCTTCAAGCCAGGTGTTGGCAACGACCGTCGCCGGCAACGTGGATGCGGTTCGCACGGACAACAACCTTGCCGCAGATGCGAAGGTCCCGGTCGACGCGGTCACCGCTTCGGGCAGCGGGCTCGACCCGCACATCTCGCCGGCGTACGCACAGATCCAGATTGCGCGCGTCGCGCAGGCTCGCAGCGTGCCGGAGGCCGACGTGCGTACACTGGTCGAGAAGTACACGGACGGCTCCACGTTCGGCGTACTCGGTGAGTCGCGCGTGAACGTGCTGCGCCTGAACCTCGCGCTCGATGCTGCGTATGGCTCACCTTCTCCGCCACCACAGCCAACGGAGCCGCGCGCAGTAGGTGCAGTGATGGGTAGCGAGCTTGAGAAGATGTTGAGGAAGCAGCGGACCTACGTCCGTGTGGAGACGTAGAGCTGGATCCGCTCCAGCGGATGATCCGCGTAGATGGAAAGCCCGTGATGCCGACCTACATGGAGTTTGAGATCCTGCTGCGGCTGATCCGGGAGCCCGGCCGCGTCTTCACACGCTCGCAGTTGAGGCCCGCCGCTGCCAACGGAAAGGGCGCAAGTCCGCGAGCGGTCGACGTCCACATCGCGAGGCTGCGCCAGAAGATCGCCGGGGCGCAAAGCTTCACGATCGAGGCGGTACAGCACGTCGGCTATCGCTGCAGTGACGAGCACGTCGGTGAGATGGATCCTCGGCCCGGCGACCGTGAGCGGGCGTACGTTCCAGGGATCGACATGAACGGCGAAATCGTACTCGCCGGACCGGATGTCGGCCGCCTCGTCGATCTTTCGCTCGCGCTCCGCGGCAAGCAATACGAGGTGAGTATCCTCCACGCGCATCAGCCGCTGGCGGAGGTGATGAAGCAGCATCGCGCACCCGCCGCGATCGTGATGGTCATGTGCGAGCGCGACAACGTCGCCGACCTCCGCGCCCTGATGTCACGATGGCCAACGACGGCGGTTCTTGTCCTCACGCCGGACAGGCCCCCCGCCGCGGCCATCGCGCGTATCGTACGCTCGTTCGGTTGCGCGGTGCTGCCGGCCGACGAGCCCAACGTCGTCGTCGTGGCGACGGTGATCGCGTTGGCCGCGATACGCGGCAGTTCGGGCAGTCGCCGTGCATAACGAGACGCCCCAGAGGCCCGATGCGAACGCCTGGCTTGCCCGGGCGAAGCGTGAAGAACGCAAGACCTCCGGACGCGGCTCGTTGCGCATCTACCTTGGCGCCTTCGCGGGCGTCGGCAAGACGTACGCGATGCTCAACGAGGCGCAGCGCCGGAAGAATTACGGCGAGGACGTCGTGGTTGGCTTCGTCGAGACACACGGCCGCAAACAGACCGAGGGCATGGTGCATGGCCTCGACGTCATCCCCCGCAAGCGCGTCGAGTACCGCGGGGTCACCATCGAGGAGATGGACGTGGAGGCGATCCTGCGCCGGCGGCCGGCAGTCTGCCTGGTCGACGAGCTCGCGCATACGAACGCCCCCGGCTCCGAGCGCGAGAAACGCTACGAGGACGTCGAGGAGCTGCTCGAAGCCGGGATCAACGTCGTCTCTACCCTGAACGTCCAGCACCTCGAGAGTCTGAACGACACCGTCGAGTCGCTCACCGGCGTGCGCGTCCGTGAGACGCTGCCCGACGCGGTCATCGACGACGCAGACGAACTGATCCTCATCGACATCTCTCCGGAAGCCGCGCGCGCCCGCATGGAGCACGGGAACATCTACCCGCCCGCCCAGGCACAGGCCGCCCTGCAGAGCTTCTTTCGACCCGAGAATCTGGCGGCGCTCCGCGAGATCGCGCTTCGGCGCACCGCCCAGGAGGTCGATGAGCAGCTCGACGAGTACATGCGGGAGTCTGCGAAGCAGCGTGTCGACGTCGAGGAGCACGTACTTGTGCTTGTCGACGCATCAACCTTCTCCCGGACGCTCATTCGTCGCGGCTGGCGCATCGCGCAGGGGCTGCGCGCGGACTTACTCGTCGCGTATCTCCGCCGCGAGATGAGCGAGCGCGAGCAAACGCAGCTCGCGCGCACACTCGAACTCGCCGAAGACCTCAACGCCCGACTGTTCCCGCTCGACGCCACTGACGAGGGGGAGGCGCTCCACGGCTTCATCGCCGCGCAGGGAGTCAATCACCTCGTGTTGAAGCACCAGAAGCGCGGCGGGTTCGCTCGCCTGCTCAGGCGCTCGCTCCCCGACCAGCTCATGAACGCGCTGCCTAACCTGGACGTTCATCTGATCTCGGAGCCGTGAGTTGTATTTGTCCTGGGAGCGCGCTTGCTCAAGCGGAGCCGACTCCCGTCTCGGATGCTCTCCGCTTCGCCTCCGCCGCGGCCGCCCGCGCTGACGCCAGCAGCAATCCACCGACCAACGCTACGATGAGGAACACGACGAGCGCGAATGCGTTCTTCGGGTCTTCAACGGTGAACGTGTAGCGCGGTGGCACGAAGAAGAAGTTGAAGGTGAGATTCGCAACCAGCGCCGCAAACAACCCGGCCTGCGAACCCCAGGTCGCGGCGATCAGGAGGGAGAGAAGAAGGTAGAGCAGACCCGCGTTCAACAATCCGAGGTGAGCGTGAAATGGAGCGAGGATACCAGTGAGCAGAGCCGCGCTCGCTACCGACACCGCTGTCACCTATATCATCCCCGTATCCGTGCGCTCGCGTGTGTATTGCGATCGGGCCGTCATCCGGGACAGGTTGCGGAGAAAGAACCACAGTGCGCGCGGGCGCAGGACGTACTTCGGCAGTGACGTGCGCGTAACCCGCCGCATCGTCGCCGCGCCCTGAAGGTAGCGAACAGCCAACCGCTAACAGCCGGGTGACACCAGCCCGTAGGAGTTTCCGCGCGCGCGGGTGTACCCTCGCCCCGACCGCCGCGATCCACGCGCCCACGCCGGCCGAGGAGACATAAAGCAGTTGACTCATTATTATTCGCGATATTTTTCCGCACCAATCAAACCGGAGCCGCCGGCCCCGCCTCCGCCCGCAACGGAGTTGCCGTGACCTCCGCCGTGCGAGCCGCGAAGCGCGCGCCTGTCCGAGGCTAAGCCCGCGTGATAAGATCCTCCCGTTCGGGGCGTGGCTCAGCCCGGTAGAGCACCTGACTGGGGGTCAGGAGGTCGCTGGTTCGAATCCAGTCGCCCCGACCATTTGTAGTTAGACGCACGTCCTCAAAGCTATTTCGATAGCCGCGAGGAGGTGCGTTTTGACTTTCCGGGAGACTAGCTTGCAACCCAGTGCGTCTAAATTTCGCAGCCGTGCAGCCGAGCCGAAGCTAATCAGTGCACCTATTCAGGTCTGAAGATGCACGCGATCTGCGTGATTTCCTCGACTGGTTGGGGGCTCGCGGGCGCTCGAAGAAGACCTATGCCACGTACCGCGAGTCCGTGACGGCGCTCGCCGTGTTCGCCGCCACCAAGCGCATGCCGCCGCTCGCCGACCTGCGGCGCGAGCACATCGAGGATTTCCTGCGGTCGATGTACGCGCGTGGCAACAAGCCGGCGACGGTTCGCAACCGGTACGCAGGTGGGGCGATCGCCCGACGCCGCGGATGACTATGCGAAGGAATGGCGGATAGGGCACTTTCTTGCTGCGCGACTCAAGGGTGTCGTACCGAGGCCGCTCTGGTACATCGAGCCTTGCGCGGACTTCCCGCACGGAACGCTCGGTTACCGGAAGCTTCCTGGTGAAGCGCCGGTGTGGGGTGTCGATCCGGGCACCGCGTTCCGGCGGGACCTCGGGGAGTTCATGGCGAGGCTGCATCAACTCCCTGCCGAACAGGCTCGCGCCGCAGGCATTCCGGAGGTGGACGCGTACCGTCGCCTGTTGGGTGCGAGAGACGTCGTGATGCCCGTCCTCGCCGTCCGCCTGAAGCCCAAGTCCCTCCAACGCGTCGAGGCGTGGTGGGCTTCATTCGCCACCGACAATCGAATGCACACGGACCGATTTGCTGTCTGCCACCACGACCTATGGCACGACAACCTGCAGACGCTCGGAGGCTGGGGCAGCAGGTAGAGCACCACGTTAGAGAACGCCCCTCGCCCCAGCCTGCGTAAACGATATGCGTCCTTACCGCTGAACCACTGTGAAGGGCACCTCTACCGTAACAGTGGCATTCGTGAAGACGACGAAACCCTGCCCGGTGCTCGTCGGGGCCTTCTTCGTCGGGTTTTGCGCGCCCGGGGATTCCAACACCAGGACATTCGCCGGTATTCGATAGGTCACCGCCTTCGAGCCGCCCGTGGCCAATGTTCGGGGGTCGATGACGTAATCCGTCGTCAGTTCATCTTCGCCAAAGGCGCCCGTACTGTCTTTGAACGTGACTAGGCCGAAGGGCGCCATGTCACCCGCCGGCATCCCGGAAATCTGGACGTTGACCGCCGTCCCGACGGACCCACTCACAGGCGAGATCGTCACCGTGGCGCCGTCTCGCACGATGGTCGCGCTCGCGTTCTCGACCTTGTCGCGCGCGTGTCCGTCGATCCTGACCTCGCCTTCCGCGTACGTCATCGTATAGGTGTTGTGGTGGAGATCGACCCCGTCCAGCACCTCGTCGATCGGGTTCTCCGCCTGTCCCTTCAGGGGGGCAAATAGCAGGCCGGGCACGTTACCGAGTTCGATGTCATCGACGTGGACCGCCGGGTGGTCGCCGGTGAGTTGTACGGTGCCTTTGAGCCGGAACGCCGCGTCTACGACGCTAACACCGTGCAGCGTGCCGGTGGCCTCACCATAGCCGTCGTGGATGCAGATCCGGATCTCCTCGAAGATGTCCTTCTCGTCATTCCAGGCGTTGACGCGAGACGTGACCTCGCTTTCGTCGAAGGTCACGGATGCGTCTGAGCCGCCTGCGAGCGCGGCGTTGAACGCATCCCATTTCCGGTCGAATGCCTCGGCGTTGGCGTGGTTGACGACGATGGGGCCGCCGCCGGCCTGGCAGCCATCGGGTCCGCCGGTGACGGCCAGCGCGATGGCTCCGCCACCGAAGGCACCGACCAGGACGATGACGCCGGCGACCACAAGCACAACCCTGCCGAGCCACGTCCGAATGCGAGAGCCGTTTGGTTGCATGGCGGACACGAACTCGGGCGCACTCGCTGACGCCGAGACCACGCGTAGCGCATGTTCGGTCGCCGGCACGCCGACCGCGCTTGCCGCCGACGGTTCGACCGCCCGAGCGGGTTGCCGCGCGCCCTCGATGTTGATCCTCGGCAGCCACTCCAGCCAGCGCGGGGAAGTACCAGTTCCAGTCGCCCAGCAGCTCCATGCTCGCCGGCACCAGCACCATGCGGATGATCGTGGCGTCGAGGATGACGGCGATCGCGAGGCCGAAGCCGACCTGCTGGAAGGTCACCAGTTCGCCCGAGGCCATGCCGGCGAAGACGGCGACCATGATCAGGGCGGCGCCGGTGATGATGCCCGCCGTGCTGCGGAGGCCGTGAGCGACCGAAGCCGCGTTGTCCCCGGTCTCGTCGTAGTGTTCCTTGATGCGGCTGAGGAGGAACACGTGGTAGTCCATCGACAGGCCGAACAGGATGGCGAACAGGAAGAGCGGCAGCCACGACTCGATGACCGGCGCTTCCCGGAAGCCGAGCACGCTCGCTCCGATGCCCTTCTGGAAGACCAGCACCAGGATGCCGTACGCGGCGCCGACCGATAGCAGGTTCAGCGCGACGGCCTTGAGCGGCACCACGATGGAGCGGAAGACCACCAGCAGCAGCAGGAAGCTGAACCCGAGCACGAAGGTGAACACGAGCGGCAGGTAGTCCTTCTGCGTCTGGACCGAGTCGACGGTCTCCGCCGTCGCCCCGCCGACGACGACCTTCGCCGTCACGCCGTCGAAGGCGGCCGGGATGTAGTCGCCGCGCAGCCGCTCGAGCGCCGCCTTGGACTCCGCGCTGGAGAAGTCGCCCGGCATCGCCACGGTGAGCAGCGCCAGGTCGCCGGCCGCGTTCGTCTCGAGCTTCGACGACGCCGAAGAACCCGTCCGCGTCGAGCGAGGCGGTCAGCTTCGCGATAGCGCCCTGCACGGCCGGATCGTTGACGTCCGGGGCGTCGACGACGACGTCGGCCGTCAGCACGCCGTCGGAGAACTCCTTGTTGATGACGTCGAAGGCATGGCGCGAGTTGCTGTTCTCGGGCAGCGAGCTGATGCCGACGCTGCCGAGGTTGATGTCGAGCACCGGCAGCGCGGCAGCGAGCAGCAGGCCGCCGGTGACGACGACGCTGATGATCGGCCGGGCCATGACCGCGCGCGCGGTCCAGCCCCAGAAGCCGCCGCTGCGCTCGGTCCGCCCGCGGCGGCCGATGAACGGCAGCGTCAGCCAGTTGACGCGGTCGCCCAGCAGGCCGAGCACGGCGGGCAGCAGCGTCATCGAGGCGAGCACCGTCGCGGCCACGACCAGGATCGCGCCGACGGCGAAGCTCCGGAAGGTCGCGTCGGGCATGATCAGCATGCCGGCGAGCGCGATCGCCACCGCCATGCCGGAGAAGAAGACCGTGCGGCTGGCCGTCGCGCCCGCTGTCGCGATTGCGTCGATCTTCTCACGGCCGAGGCCGCGCTCCTCGCGGAAGCGCTGCACGATGAACAGCGAATAGTCGATGCCGACGGCAAGGCCGATCATCGTGATGATGAAGACGACGAAGTTGGACATCTCCATCGCGTTGCTGACCAGCGCGGTGGCGCCCGCGGCCACGAAGATCGAGAGCAGCGCGAGCACGATCGGCAGCCCGGCCGCCACGGCGGCGCCGAACACGACGAGCAGGATGACGAGCGCCACGACGATGCCGATCATCTCGCCGTGCTGCAACGTCTTCTCCATCAGCGTGGACATCTCGCCCTCGAACGCTGCCGAATCCGACGGTCGTGACGCGGAACCCACCGGTGCCGCTGGCCTGCTTGACCACGTCGACGACCGACGCGGCGGACTCCGCCGCGTCCGCTTCTCGCCGGTGAGCTTGAGCGGGATCAGGACGCTGTGCCCGTCCTTGGAGACGAGGCCCTGTTCGCCGTCGCGGTAGCTGGCCACGGACTGGACTTCCTTGAGTCCGCGGAGTCTGCCGACGAGAGAGTCGACGAATGCGGAGTACGCCGCCTCGTCGGCGGTCATGGTCTGCGATTCGACCACGACGAACTCTTCCGGCGGCGTCTGCTGGCGAAGCCGCTGGTCGATGAGATCCTGCGCCTTCGTCGCTTCAGTGCCAGCCGTGCGGGAGACTCGCTGCGAAGCTCATCGTCCCGGCGGCGAAGTAGGCCACCGCGAGCAGCACGACCCAGAGGCCGAGTACGCGCCAGGGATGGCGCGCCGCTGTTCGGGCGATTCGTCCCGTGAATGGCAGTTGATGACGCATGGTCGTTTCCTTTCGGCCGCTCGCAGCGGGTTCTCGCCGGTTCGCTGAAGATGACCTGAACATTGTCTGCACCTCCTCGATTGCATCGATTGCCGTCACTGACAAGGTTACGGCGAGGGGGGCGAGGCGTCGTCGCCCTACGGAGGGAACCTGGCTGTCCACTTTAGAGGGACGTTCGCGAGGTGCGTGCACTACCGGAGGGGTATAGGAGCGTCGTTTGAAGCGGGAAGCTAGCTGCCTTTGGGCTCGACCAGCCCGGCATCGTAGGCGTAGATGACGGCCTGCGTGCGGTCGCGGAGGTCGAGCTTCATGAAGATGCGCTTGATGTGCGTCTTCACTGTGCCCTCGGACAGAACGAGCAGATCGGCTATCTCGGCGTTGGAATGGCCGTGGGCCACGAGCGCGAGCACCTCGCGCTCGCGCGCCGTGATCTCGTCGAGGGCTCTGGCGTTGGTCCTTGTTGCCGCCGGACGCTGTGCGAACTGGTCGATGAGGCGGCGGGTCACGGACGGCGCCAGGAGCGCGTCCCCGCCGGCCACGACGCGGATACCAGCGACGAGATCGGCGGCTGGCGTTCGCTTGAGCAGGAAGCCGCTCGCGCCCGCGCGCAATGCTTCATACACGTATTCATCGACCTCGAACGTCGTGAGGATCAACACGCGCGAGCGTCTCCGTCCGGCCGAGAGCGGCGATCCGCCGGGTGGCCTCCAGCCCGTTCATCTCGGGCATCTGGACGTCCATGAGCACGACGTCCGGATCGAGCTCTTGAGTGAGCTCGACCGCCTCGGCGCCGTTCCCCGCCTCGCCGATCACCTCGAGGTCGGGTTCGGACTCGAGGATCAAACGGAAGCCGGCCCGCACGAGTTGCTCGTCGTCAGCCAGCAGCACGCGCACGCTCATTCCGGCCCGTCCTTGAACGGCAATCGGGCGTGAACTCGAAAGCCGCCCTCCGGCCGTGGGCCGACGCTGAGCTCGCCTCCGAACAGACCGACGCGCTCGCGCATCCCGATGAGCCCGCGCCCTCCCTTGTCGTCGCCAACGCGGTCTCTGGAAGCGCCCCGACCATCATCCGTGATCTCCAGCTCGAGACTGTCGGACCCGTATCGCATCTTGACGCTGGCGTGGGTCGGGCCGGCGTGCTTCAGCGCGTTCGTCAGCGCCTCCTGGATGATCCGGTAGGCCGAGAGGTCGATGCTTGCAGGCAGTGCCACGGGCGTTCCCTCGATCGTCACTTCCACCGGTAGCCCCGCCTCCGAGACCTGAGCGGCGAGGCTATCGACGTGGCTCAAACCCGGTTGCGGGCTGAGCGTCTCGCCAGTCTCTCCCGTAGCGCGAAGGATGCCCAGCATGCGCTCCATGTCCGTCAGGGCCTGCCGGCCGGTCGTTTCGATGGAGGCGAGCGAGTCGCGCGCCAGCTCAGGTTTGGACTGGAACACCCGCTGCGCTCCGCCCGATTGGATCACGATCAGGTTCAGCGCGTGTCCTACGATATCGTGCAGTTCCCGTGCGATGCGTGCACGCTCGTCCGCAACGGCCTCTCGCGCTCGCACCTCACGCTCGCGCTCGAGGAGACTCGCTCGCTCCTCGACGACGTTCGTGTACTCCCGGCGGCTGCGCGCGTAGAAGCCGAGGCCCCACCCCACTGCGTACGTGGCGGACGTCGTGACGGCCTGCGCCAGCCCGGGATGGCCACGATCCGTCGTGAAATAGATGGCAATACCAGCGGCCGTTATCAGGGCGGCGACGATCCCCTGGCGGATGTCCGTCAACGAGGCGGCGCTGTACAGGATGAGCAGCGCCGCGAACGTGCCGGCGGGGACTCCCTGATATCCGATGCCGATGTGCAGCGAGATGGCGGCAACACTGACAGTCAAGGCGCCGAGGGGAGTGACGCTGCGCGCGGCGATCGGCAATGTCTGGAGGAGCAGCAGCGCGATCCCGAAGAAGTCGTCGTCTCGGAACGCACCGTCGCCGCCTACTCTCTCCGCCACCGTCCAGAGCGCGGCAGCGGTGAAGGCCAACGCCAGAAGGCCGTCAACCGCATGTGGATTGACGCCCCGGATGCGCTCGAGCAGGTGCCTTGTCCGCATAGTGAGTGCCACCACGTCCCGAATCTCGCTCGGCCCTATCGTACACCGTCGATACGGGGTACTGGTACGGGAAGGCAACAACTTCTACGGGAAGACTCTGACGGTAGCCAATCCCCGCACTCGATGACCAAGTGGTGAAGGTCGCATCGGCGCTGAACAAGGCATGTTCATCGGCGGACCGCGCCCAACACACTGATGCCCACCAGCGATCCCACGAGAAACAACGCATACCGAATCACCCAGTCGGTCCAGGAGCCCTTGGCGTCGGCGATTTGTGCGGGCGAAAAGACAAACACGGCATAAAAGAAGCCGGATAAAAGGATCAGAAACACGAACAATCCTGCTCCTACTTGGACGAACGTGCGGCGATCGAGCTGCGAGAAGACCTCAAACATGATGCCGTTGAACAGAGCCGACGACACAATGACCATCGGCAATACCGACATTCGCCGTGCCGTTGCGGGGAGTGTCGGTAGGTGCGCGTAAAGGACGAACGCCGCCAACGCCAAACAAAGCGACGGCACAAACGCCACGTCCGCTGGCGCCACCCCGACGTCCTCGATCCCGAATCCGGCGAGAGCTGCTACTCCGATTCACGATCACGAACGGCAAGGGCGCGTAAGAATGGGGCGACGCCGCCGTCGTCCACGCCAGCGTCGGCTCGTCTGGGCTGCGACTCGCGAGACACACGACCGCAGTTCCCGCCGCGACCAAGTAGGCGATGCCCGCCAGCATGCCCTGCTTCCTGAGTTCATCGATGGCTCGCGTGTGATTACCGATGGTCAGCGGCTGGACGACGGCAAGCCATACGAAGATCAGGGCGTCTTCGATCCGTACCACCGAGAGGATGTTGGGCCATAGGCTCCTCTCCACGGTTCGAGTGACCCAAGCACCATTCTCGATGCTCCGCACGCTTCTCCGTCTCAAGAGTTCGACCTCCGCCGGGCACATTGCGCGTGCTGGCCTCGTGCACGGTTCACGCCGTCGAGTGTACTCCCACGGAGGCAGCGAGCACCGACGCACGGCGCACACGATGGCGGAATCGTCGTGATCTACGACTGTGCGGGGTGGGGCGGCGGCTGGCGTTTGTGCGTTAGCGCGCTGCTCACCAAACAACTGCAAGAGACGACAGCTTGGTTGCTCCGGTGTCCGAATCGTGCTCGAGGCCCGGCATGCGCCTGACAACCGGTGCTGCTCCCACTCGTCTTGCCTCAAGCAGTCATGATCGAGCATCCAACCGACGACAGTCGATGCCTGATGCAATGAAACGTCGAGGCCTCCGGCCATGTCACGGAGAGATAGCGGGCCGGCCGCGTCGATCAGATCACACACGTCTGAAACCGCAATCGCGCGTCCCAACGCCTGCACGATGAAGTCCCTCGGGGCGGACGAATCGGCTCTCGTGCGCGTCTTGGCGGATGCAATGTCGACTTCCGGCCGGGCGCCGACGAGGACCGCCAAGCGGTCGATCGAAAAGCTCGGTACGAGGACTGGTTACTTGTTCATGAGTTCCGCCTCTCATTCATTACTGTCAGGTCGCGCTGCGCACGACCTCGGTGTGGTAGCGCGCCATCGTTCGGCCGATGTCAGTCGGACTGAGCAATCCCTTTTCGTCGACCGGCAGTCGGCCAAGGTCACGGAAGTATTCGACGTATAGGTCCGGCGTCAGCGTGTTGATGAATGTTGCCGGCTCGTCGAAGGGGTTAGAGAACGTGTGGGCCGTGCCAAGGGGGACTGTCACGCAAGATCCGCTTGCCACGTCGACGTTCTCGGCGCCGGAGGTGAAGCGGAGCCGGCCCTTGGTGACGATGAAGATCTCCTCGAACTTATGATGAATGTGCTGCGGCGGCATCGCTGGCCCGGGCGGCACGGTCACCTCGATGAGTCCCAGCCGGTGCTCAGTGTGCGAGCCGTCCTCGATGATTCGGCAACGGATCGGCCCACCACCGGCTTGCTCTCCATCCTCAGGTCCTACGACTACGATGCTCATGGGGTCCTGCTCCTTGCTAAATAAGAGTACTGTCGCATTAACGTAGAGTACTGGCATGACATTGTCAAGGGCTCGTTATTGGGTTATAGTGTTGTCATGGACGTGTCAGTCGGCGGTCGTCAGAATCAGAAGGAGCGGACCCGTAGAGCCATCGTCGCCGCAGCGGCCAAGCTCATCGCAGCGGGGACGCTGCCGACCATGCCTGAAGTCGCCGACGAGGCCCTCGTCTCCACGGCGACCGCCTATCGCTACTTCCCGGATCAACTGAGCCTGTTGAGCGCCGCACTCCAAGACGGCTACGCCGGCATCGGCGAACGATTCCAACCCGACATCGGAACGGAACAGAACCTGGAGCGGCGCGTCGACGCCGCGACCGAGGGCCTTCTCCGGCGGATCGTCGACCGCGAACCGCTCGTTCGGACGGTAATGGCGCTCTCGCTTCTGCGGTCGGTCGACGGCGCGACGCCCCACGACGACGCCACCAGCGTACGCCCGGGCTTCCGCCGCGAGTGGATCGATGAGGCGCTCCGCCCCGCAGAGGAAGAGCTCGACTCTAGGAACCTGAGGCTCCTTAAGCTCGCGCTTGGCGCGGTGATGAGCTCAGAAGCGCTCTTTGCGCTTGAGGACGTCATGGGCGTCGAATCCGATGAGGCGATCGAGGTGTGCCGCTGGATGGCGCGGACGCTCACCGGCGCGATGGTGCGCGAAACCCGGTCGAAGCCGAGCGCGAGGTCTTAGAAAGACGGCACCAATCCGAGTAGCGGCGACGCTCTGAGCCGATCATCGGGCAACGGATGATTGTCGGGCCTTTAGTCGGGGTTCACGTCTGGAGCACAGCGTTCATGCGGTGGACGCCTCCGAAACAGCGGCCGCGCGACGGGTCATACGCACGATCGGTTCATCGTGCCCTGGCTGTGCGCCAAATCGCTGTTCGGTGGAGCGCACTTTCAGTTGAGGCCGCCGGGGGGACTATGCCCGTACGTCGGACGCTCGAGCGGGGCGCAGCATCAGCACGCTGAACGCCAGCACCCAAGCGTAGAACATCAGCGGTGCGATGTAGCCGCCGATCACGCCCGGCGCGAAGAAACCGTCACGGGCAAGCGCTCCCATCCCAACCAGATGCGCTGCAGCGACTGCGAACCCGTACCAGGCGAGCCACGCCGGCAGGGCGCGCGACTGGAGCAGCGCGATGGAGAAGGCAACCGCCGACACAGCGGTTGGCACGCTGGCCATCGTCACATTGAGCGTGTAGATATCGAACAGGGTCTTCTGCGTATCCGCGTTGCCCGCGCCTTCCCGGTAGACGAGCTGCAGCAATACGCCGAAGCCGACGTAGGCGATCGCGATGAACAGCATGCCGCCCGCGGCGCCAACGGTGGCCAGCATCTCCGTGTCCCGAGCACGGCGGCGCAGCACATCCCGGAGCCCCACGAAGAAGATGAGGTTGAACCCGAAGCTCAATGCGACGAGATAGACCAGCACCGCCATAACTGTGCGGTTGTCCGCGAAGAACTTCGCGATCTGCGCCGCGGAGTCCGTTTCGTTTGGTGGTGAGAGCGCGCCGAAGATCGCAAACGCCACAATCGCGAAGACGACCGTGGCGATTCCGGCCAGACCCGTCCAGCGTGATACGGATTGCTCGTTCATGTATGCTTCTCCTCGCCGCGGCGATTATCTTCCGTGAAGGGCGGGCACGTCAATAGGAAACAGCAGCGTAGTGCCCGCCGCATCCTGGAGCTACTGCCTGGAAATAGCTCCTTCTCCTGCCGCGCCGCCGCCGCGTAGGATGCTTCCGGAGCGTACGAGATGCGCCATCACCATGACCACGTGGTGTGCTGATACGAACCCAAAGAGCCGACGCGGGGAGCGGGCGCCGACTACGCACCCGCTTGCGCGAGATCGTCGACGAATACGTCTTCGCCTGCCGGCTTGACGCCGTTCTCCACCCAGTTCATCAAGTCCGCCAGCCCTTGCTCCCACTCACTCTGCGTGAAGTGGCAGTGTCCGGGGTCCTCAACGAGCCTTTGCACCAGGTGATCTCCCTTGCCGGCTGCCTCAACTCTTTGTCGCAAGATCTGCTCCTCGTCCATCGGTACGACCCCGTCACCGGTGGTGTGCAGGGTGATCATCGGCATCCGGAGATCACCGGTGATTTCATTGCCCTCGATGAAGGCCTTTGCACGTTCCGGGTCGGCGCTGAAGCGGACGACGTTGCGACTGAAATCGTCGCTCGACACACTAGAGCCGGCATGAAGAACATAGGTGCGCTCGGCATTGCCGACGATCCGGCGTGGTACAAACGTGGCCGCCAACAGCCAGTTCGTCTGCTCCGCCTCGTGTATACCCAAACGATCGAACGGTCGTGGGCCACCGCTCATACCCACCAACACGTCCTCGAACTTCTTCCTCGCCGCGGTGTCATTGAGAGCAGGCTCGATGCGCGTCGTGATGAGGCTGGGGATGTCGTTCGACGCATTGAACTCCGCCTGTGTCACTCCCGCCGCGTAGGCGCCCGCAAAGAAGAAATCGTACACGGTCTCTATGAACGCGGATTGGCCAGCGTATCCGCACGCGGCGAGGGCGCCGTCATAACGATTCCCGTAGCGTTCCGCCGAGATGAACGCGGCGGCGCCTCCCATGGACTGTCCGATAACGTAGGTTCTTTTTGGATGGCCGTATTTCGAAACGAACATGTCCCAAAGAGCTGCTGTCTCGTCGGCGGCGCGACCGGGAATCAGATCCGTGCTGCTATAGCTGGATGCACCCCAGGCGGTGCCGTTACCGATGAGATAATCGCGGATGTCCGGCGGCCCAACAGTCACAGCGGGAGCTGCGAACTGGAACCCATGCATATAGAGCACGAGCCGTCCGTTCCAGTTGTCGGGGAGCTCGATCTGATACAGGGAGCCGCCGAGACGGCCGTAGTCGGCCTTCGCGCCGGGCAGTGCGTCGAACTTCGGATCACCGAGTTCCACTCCCGTCGCTGTCTTCTTCGCGTCGCCGCCATAAGCGGCAAGTAGTACGACAAAAGTCGCAGTAAGTACGGCACAAAGCCGGCCGCGGTTTCTGAGCAGCAACATCAGTCCTCGACCTGGCGCATGGCGCCCACCGACAGGGCGCTGCAGTCCGCAGCGACAACACCAAGAAATGTCATCCCGGCACCGACGAAGATGAGGGCACGCGTAGAACAGGCCACTGCCACTACAAGAACGAGCACGGACGGCGATCGAGAGGTCCTCACGTCAGTTCCCTCAGGGTTGATCCCCTCGCACAGGCGGCGTCACGCTCGTCGGAACGGATGGGGACTTCTAGAGTTGGTGTCGGAGGCGATAGGGTTCGCGAGTATAGGGATGCCGAGCATTGACGCCGTTCCCGCCGCCAAATCAGACGCCACGAGGGCCCGCGATCATCGTGAATCACATTCGCGTCCGATGGGCCCTCTTGCCTCAAACAGCCCACGCGGTGATGGTTCGGCACCTCCGCGTCATCCGAACCCGCACGCACGATGGCACAATCGTGCGCGCCCGGCGCGCGGGTGCGACCCGGCCTAGTCCTTCCAGATCGGGAACCGCGGTGTACTCCTTCAGCTGTTTGTGCAGATCGATGAGCATCGCCTTCGCCTCCTCGGGGTGGCCGTGCAAGCGTCCGTGCAGCACGTCCTCGCCGTCGAAGATGCGCGGCCTGGACGGCGACGGCGCGGAGGTGCAATACGCGTTTGCCTACGCGCTCGAACAGCTGGGGGAACGCGACGAAGCGCGCAAAGCGTACGAGATCGTGCTGATGATCGACAGCGGGCACGAGAAGGCGCGCGCTCGGCTCCGGGTGCTGGCCGGTCAGGCCTCCGACACCTAACTCCAGGTCGCCAACCTGGCGCACCAAGAACTGTGAGTTGGGAGCCACGGGGACGCAGCTCTCGGAGGCGGCGTGTCACTCCATATGCACCTAACTGACTAGCTTCGCATCGCAGCCGAAGCTACAATCGAATCAGAGGACGTGCAGGACTAGATTGCACAACACGAGTCCAACTGGGGTCAGGAGGTCGCTGGTTCGAATCCAGTCGCCCCGACCATCTCCCCTTTGACAAAGCTATCCGAATCTGTTTGGATGCCGACTCAAAGGAGAACCCCCGTGCAAATCACGACCAGTCAGGGCGACCGAGACTGGCTCACCAGTACACACCATCCGCTCATAGTGTTTGGGTCGAAGCCCGGCCTCAACGCGCGGCAGGTCCCCGCCCACCGGTATCCTTAGTGTGCCCGTGCGCGCGCACAACGAGGCCGCGTGACGCGAAACTGAGGTGATCAGATGGTGACCGAGGCTCCAGCGACGACGACGAATTTCTCGCTCGATCTCAACGAAGAACAACTCCAGCTCCAGAAATGGGTGCACGAGTTCGCGGAGAAGGTCGTCCGCCCCGCCGCGCACGAGTGGGACGAACGCGAGGAGACGCCCTGGCCGATCATCCAGGAGGCGGCGCAGGCCGGCCTGTACGGCACGCAGTTCATGGTGTACCTCCAGTCGGACGGCGCGGGGCTGATGATACCGATCGCGATCGAGGAGTTGTTCTGGGGTGATGCCGGCATCGGGATGGCGATCGTCGGCACGTCGCTGGCGGTGGCCTCGATCGTCAGCAACGGCACGCCGCAGCAGATCGGCGAGTGGATGCCCCAGTGTTACGGGACGCCCGACGACGTGAAGCTCGCTGCGTTCTGCGTCTCCGAGCCCGACGCCGGCTCCGACGTAGCGGCGATGAAGACGCGCGCGGTGTACAACGCCGCGAAGGACGAGTGGACGCTGAACGGCCAGAAGACCTGGATCTCGAATGGCGGCATCGCGGCCGTGCACGTCGTCGTCGCGTCAGTCGACCCGGCGCTGGGCACGCGCGGGCAGGCGTCGTTCGTCGTGGGGCCGAACACGCCGGGCTTGCGGCAGGGCGTGAAGTTCAAGAAGATGGGCATCCGCGCATCGCACACTGCCGAGGTCTACCTCGACGAGGTGCACGTTCCAGGGAGCTGCCTTCTGGGCGGCAAGGAGGAGCTTGACGCGCGGCTGGCGCGTGCGCGTGAAGGCTTGAAGTCCGGTGTGCAGGCGGCGCTCTCGACCTTCGAGTCGACTCGTCCGGCCGTGGGCGCCATGGCGCTCGGCACGGCGCGCGCGGCGTACGAGTGGGCGCTGGACTACGCGAAGGAGCGCCGGCAGTTCGGCAAGCCGATCATCGAGAACCAGGCGATCTCGTTCATGCTCGCCAACATGAAGACGGAGATCGATGCGGCGCGGCTGCTCGTGTGGCGCGCGGCCTGGATGGCCCACAACCGCAAGCCGCTCCTCAATGGCGAAGGCTCGATGGCGAAGCTCAAGGCCGGCGAAGTCTGCGTCTGGGCGACGGAGCGCGCGATCCAGATCGCCGGCGGTGTCGGCTACGTGCGCGATGCGCCGCTGGAGCGCTGGCATCGCGACTCGAAGATCTTCACGATCTTCGAAGGCACATCTGAGATCCAGCAGCTCGTCATCGCGCGCGCGATCTCCGGGATGCGCCTGGCGTAGCGCTCGGGTCGCTCGGTCGCTGAGAGTCGGCGATGGTGAGAGCTACAGCCGCGCTGGCATTCACCTCGACGGGCGCACGCGACTGTATTGAGCGCAAGCGCAGACCGCCATCAAGATGTCCTCATCGTGCGACTACCTGACCCCGTTTAGGGTCGCGCGAGGCACTACTACTCGGTAACCATGGCTTCGACTTCAGTCGCTGCGTTCCGCCCGTCATGATGCGGACCGATGAGCTCGGACATTCGTTGCGCCTGCTTACGAAATGCTGGCTGACTGAGCACGACGCGGATCGCCTCCCGTATCTCGCCAACGGTCGCGTCCTGAGCGAGGACGACCCCCGCCCCAGACGCGTCAACCCTGCCGCCGACCAGGTGCTGATCGTGCCGTTGGCGCTACGCCCACAGGCCGCGGCGAGACAATGCTCAAGGCTCCGCGGACGCCGTTCGACTTCATGAAGTCAGGTCGCGCGACCGATCGTCGCGCACACGATGGCGGAGTGGTGGGCGTGACCACCACTCGCTTCGTCGGTGACGACGCCAGTGAGGTTGACTGCGACTCCGGTCACCACGACCACATGGTGCCACGGTCGAAGCGAGTGGTGACGGTGCTGCGCCAGCGGAGGGTTACGCGGCGCGGGCTCCATGCTCAAGGAGCCGTGCGGTGGCACGTCGCCACAACTGCTGGAACATCACTCCGTCCTCCGGGAACGCGCTTGAGCCAACGTCGATGTGCTCAACTCTCGCGCGCAGTCGCGATGCGAGCCTGGCAATCGCCAGTGAGTCCGCCTCTGGCGCGAGGATCACGTATCGTCCGTTGCCAACGTATCCGGCGATGTCGGTGGCGCGCAGCTCCGTCTGGAACCAGCTCCCGATCTCAGATTGGATCGCCCCGTAAGCACGCCGGCCGTCGCCGGACGGTTCGACCACCAACAGGCTGAGGCTTCGTTCGTATCGCGCGGCGCGCGCGCACTCCTCCTGGCCTCTGAGAGCCATATACCAGTGCGCGAAGAGTCCGGTGTCACGGTCGTAGATCGCGAGCCTTCGCCCGGCCTCCGCTTGCTTGACGAGTCGGGCGATCACTGCTTCATCGGTGTGGTTCTCGGGCAAGAACGCGCGGATGACCTCGATGCCTATTGCCATGGCGCTAAGGACGGCGGCGACAAGCGCGAACAACGTCACCCCCGCGGCCACGGAGATGAGGGCACTCGTCGACCAGGCCAGCGCCACCACGAGAACGGACACGGATGGCGATCGAGAGGCCTTCACGGCAGCTCCTCAGTGCTGATCCCCTCGCACAAGCAGGTGTCACGTTCGCGGGAACGGACGTGGGGACTTGCCAGAGTTGGTGTCGGAGGCGACACGGCTCGCGAGTATAGGGATACCGAGCATTCAGGCCGTTCTCAACGCCAAGGCAGACATTACCGGAGCGTGCGGTCATGGTGAATCGTGTCCGGGCCGGACGGGCCTTCGCCTCAAGCACCACGCTCGCCGAGATGGACCGAGCAGCTCCCTCGCTGCTCGGGCTCGCCCGCGCCATGGCACAATCGTGCGGAGCCGCGACAGTCACGGCTTCCCGTCGCCGCGAGAGCCGCCACGTTTACGATTGGCCCACGTCGAGTCGCACCGCGACGACGGGCCCGGCCACGTAGGAGCGCCATGGACGATTCCACCACGCGAGCGAACGCCGGGTCTTGACAGGATCGCGAGGTGGACTTACATTCGACGCCAGTCCGGAGAGGAAACCGGCGCGAAAGAAAGGGGAGGATCGTGACATTGTCGTCGTTGGCGAAGTCAGTCAAGACGCACGGGCGACTTCGTGGCGCATTCGTGGCCGCCCTGGCGGCCGCGGTGTTGGCCACGATGATCCTGCCGGCGAGACCGTCCGAAGCTGGACCCGGTTCGGGCTCGACCGCGATCGTTTCGCTGGGTGACAGCTTCATCTCGGGCGAGGCCGGTCGATGGCAGGGTAACAGCCTCAACATGTTCGGAACACGCGATGGCACGGATCGGGCCGCGAGTTGCACTTGGTGGGGGTGGTGCACGTACGACGCCAGTCGCGTGTACGGGTCCAGTGCCAGTAACGGCTGCCATCGGTCAGACGTGGCGACGATTAAGAGCGCCGCGATCTCGGTAAGCGAGAAGATCAACCTGGCGTGCTCCGGTGCAAAGTCCGTCAACATCTGGCGCGCATCGCAGGGCGGTCAGAGCTTCAAGGGCGAGGCGCCGCAAGCGGACCAGTTGTTGACCGTGGCGCAACAGAAGGATGTGAAGCTGGTCGTCCTAACCATCCTCGCCAATGACGTGGGGTTCGCCGATCACGTTATCAACTGCGCTTCCAGCTGGGTGCTCGGGCTCGGTCCCTGCAACTCGGCCGAACAGGCCTCGCTGCAGGCAGAAGCCGGGAATAGTCCACGCCTGGAATGCGGCTCCGAACACTGCAGATCACGCCGTCCTGCTTCGGCGTTCTGTTTAGCCGCACGGTTACCGATCGCTCGTCTCCGAATTGCGCGGGCCCGGCCAGGATTAATACCTGGCCCACCGGGAATCAGATCGACGCCCGGGTACGAGGAGGTGGCGTTTGACTTCGGGGCTCACGAACTCACGGTATTTCAGGAACACCGCGCTAGATGCCGAAGGCGGCGCTGACGACCGTGCCGGCGCCGGGCGTCGAGGAGACACGCAACTCGCCGCCCACCTCCCGCGCGCGCTCGTGCATGCCGATGATGCCCCATCTCCCCGGTTTCGCCAGGTCGGAAGGATCTTGCGGAGGAACGAATCCCTTGCCGTCATCCTGAACTTCGAGGTCCACGCTCCCGCGGTCATGCTTGATGCGGATCTCGATGTGCGCCGGCGCACCATGGCGCTCGGCGTTGTGGAGCGCTTCCTGCGCGATGCGAAGCATCGCGAGCTCCACGCCGGGCGGCGCGCGACGAACCGTACCGGCGACAACCAGATTCGTGCGAATCGACGACCGCGAGGAGACGTCCGTCAGCAGCCTCTGCACCGCGGGGACAAGCCCGAGATCGTCGAGCGCCGGCGGACGTATTCCGCGGATGAGGACGCGCAGCATCTCCACGATCTCCTCCGCGTGGTCGCGGGTCTGGTGGACGCTCGCCGCGATGGCGTTCGGCGCCTCCTCGCAGCGCTCCTCGAGTTCGTCGAGCTCGCGGCAAAGCAGCACCAGCGACTGCACCGTGTCGTCGTGAATCTCCTGGGCGATCCGGCGCCGCTCGTCCTCCTGGGCCTCGTGCAGCCGGGCGGTGTAGGTCTCGAGATTCACCTGGCGGCGCTTTTGCTGCGTTACATTTCGCAGCAAGACCTGCGTGCTGGGGGCATCGCCGTGCAGACGCGTGCACACGGGTTCCACCCACACTTCGTTGCCAGCAGGCGTCCGCAGCCGGACTGAGCGAGGCCGTTCCTCCGGATTCGAAACCTGCGCCATGATCTGTGCCGCCGCCTCCTGCGGGAAGACCTCGTCGAGGTGGCGGCGCATCGCGGTGTCGGACCAGGGCTGCATGAGCGCTCGCGCCGCGGAGTTGCACTGAACGATGCCGCCCGCCTCGTCCAGCACGAGAATGCCCTCCCGGGCCGCTTCGAAAAGCTCGCGGTATCGGGATTCGGATCGCTCGAGCGCTCGCGAGACCGTGGCGACCCGGGCATAGGCCTTCTTTTCATCATCGACACGTACGCCGACGAGCACGGCGAAGATAGCCACGAAGCCCATCTGCGCCATCTCGGCATACCGTTCGAAACCCGCGTGCCACATCACCCAGTTGGGCAGCGTGAGTACGGTGCACCAGATGACCGTCGCGAGCGATCCCCGTATACCGAAGTTGATGGCAGCGTAGACGACGGGCATGAAGAAGAGCGCGGTGGGGACGAAGTACAACATCCCGAGATCGGGCACCAACCCGAGGATCTCGATCGAGTCATGAACCCCGGCGATAGCCAAGGATCAAGGACTGCGCCAGCCAGAAGCGGGGATCTCTGATAGGCACCCTTACGGCGTCGCGCATCGCATCGGAGGCGCTGCAACGGCCCGAGTGCGGCGTCTGTTGACAGCGATCGGGGCGTGGCCAACTCCGCGTGCGTACTCACGGCGACCAGCCGACTTCCGTGAACCAGGCCTTCGATGCCGCATACATGGCGGCTTCGGTGCGCGAGCGCACGTTCAGCTTGCCCAGGATGGCGTTCAGGTGTCCTTCGACCGTGCGGATGCTGAGATTCAGTTCCGCGGCGATCTCCTTGTTGAAGTGCCCGAGAGAGACCAGCTTCAGGATGTCCATTTCGCGGGGGGTGAGCTCGTGCTCGTCGGGCAGGGAGTCCACGTTCTTCGCGAAGAGGCGCGCGAGCTTGCTGGCTATAGCAGGGTGAAGTACGACTTCCCCCATCCGGACCCGCCTCACCGCTTCGATGAGTTCGCTGGCCCGCACGGTCTTGAGGAGATAACCGGAAGCACCGGCCTTGAGCACTGCCGATACGTACTCGTCGTCGTCGTAGGCGGTGAGAACCAGGACCGAGACGTTCGGCGCTTGCTCACGGATTCGTTGGGTCGCTTCGATTCCATTGAGTCCGGGCATTCGCACGTCGAGCAGCGCGACATCGGGCTGCAGTTGCAGCGCCGCCTCAACGGCGCCCGCGCCGTCGCCCGCCTCCCCGACGACCCGGATGTCGGCCTGGGTCTCCAGGATCCTGCTGGTGCCTTCTCGCATGAGAGTATGATCGTCGGCGATGACGACGCGCACGATATCGCCGGCTTCTCGAACGGGTGTCTCGGCCACAGCACACTCCGGATGCGTGTTTACACCCAGTAAGAACCTATCTGCGCCCTTCGTCATGTATCTCCGGACATAGATCGAGCAGTTTGACGCAGGTAGATCTGTCCCTCACCGATGGAGCAGTACCACGCCTGCCGGGCGGTATTGATACGGGGCACAATGATCTAGCCGACCGCGGGCCGTCCGGCGGGTGTCTGGGAAGCGAGGCGACCTCGCGACGGCACTGCCGTCGGCGCGGAAGTGGGGCCCGTCGATGAACATCTCAAGAAGGGAACTCCTTCAGGCGCTCGGAGCCGTGACGGCGTTCGTACTCACCGGCCAGATCGGCTGGTCGACGATGCGCCTGGTGAACAGGCAGCCCGCGATCGCCGCTCCCCCTCAGCCCGACGACATGCCCATGGACCAGCATCAATGGGGCGCTGTCGTCGACCTCCGAAGATGCGACGGGTGTAACTACTGCACCGATGCATGCCAGACGACCCACTACCTGCCGAAAGAGATGGAGTGGATCAAGATCTACGAGGTCGAAGATGCCAACGGGAACCGGTTCTTCATGCCGCGCCTGTGCATGCAGTGTGAGAACCCTCCCTGCCTGAAGGTTTGCCCCGTCGGCGCGACGTTCAAGAGTTCTGAAGGCGTCATCCTGGTGAATCAGGACCGCTGCATCGGTTGCCGTCTCTGCATGGCGGCGTGTCCATATGAAGCGCGGTACTTCAACTTCCGCGATCCGCCGAAGCCGCCGGCTTCGTACAACAACCCGATGCCGCAGTTCCCGGTTCCGCAACGGCGGGGCACCGTGGGGAAGTGCGTCCTCTGCGTTCACTACGTGGACGAAGGCAAGCTGCCGGCCTGCGTCGAAGCCTGTCCGATGGGGGCGCTCTACATCGCCGATCTCAACACGCGCGTGATGACGAACAGGTCCGGCGAGACGTACGAAATGTCGCGCTATCTCGCCGAGAACGACGGATTCCGATTGAAGGAAGAGCTGAACACGAGTCCTCGCGTGTGGTACGTCGCGGGCCACGGACAGACGATCGAAGGACAGCACTGGAGCTAGCGTAGTGGTGGCATTGCAGCTGCAAGAGAAAGCTGACCTCGAGGAAGCCGCCATGCGGCCGATCATCCGGCCCGGGCAGTTCTTCTGGGTGATCGTCGCCGCCCTGTCGACGCTGGTGTTGCTCGCCCTCGTCGCGTACCTCCAACAGCTGAAGGAGGGGCTGGGCGTCACCGGATTGAACCAGCGGGTGTCATGGGGCTTCTACATCGGCGACATGGTCTTCTTCATCGGCGTGAGCTACGGCGGTGCGATGACGTCTGCCATTCTGCGCCTCACCAATGCGCCGTGGCGCGCGCCGCTCTCACGCCTGGCCGAAACGATGGCGGTGATGTCCGTCCTCGTCGGCGCGGTCTTTCCGCTGATCGACATGGGGCGCCCGGAGCGGATGATCTACCTGTTTCGCTACGGCCAGCCCGGTTCTCCGGTGCTCTGGGACGTGGTTGCCGTGACGACCTATCTGACGGCCGGCGCCATCTTCCTGTACCTGCCGCTCATTCCTGACATTGCGGCCTGCCGGGATCGGCTGGGGCCGTCGGCGGGAAGGGCGCGGGAGTTGCTGTACCAGCGGCTGGCACTGGGCTGGCAGGGCACGCCTGCCCAGAAGCGCGTGCTGGAGTGGGGCACGACGGTGGTCGCGATCGTCATCATTCCGCTGGCCGTGGCGGTCCACTCCGTGCTGGCATTCCTCTTCGGAGTAACGTCGCGGCCCGCCTGGGACAGCACGATTCTCGCTCCGTACTTCGTGCTCGCGGCGATGTTCTCCGGCGTCGCCACCGTAATCCTGGTGACCGCGGCCTTCCGCTGGGCGTACCACCTGGAGGATTACATCGAGGAGAAGCACTTCAAGTATCTCGCCTTCATCATGATGACCCTGGGCGCGGCCTACGGGTACTTCATGTTCGCCGAGTACCTCACAGAGGGCTACAAGATGCACCAGGGCCCGGGGTCGATTCTCGAGCTGCTCATAGTGGGACGGCTGGCGCCGTTCATGTGGCTCTTCGGGGTCGGCGGGCTGATCGTGCCGATCCTGCTCGTCGCGTTGCCCTGGACGCGGAATATCTGGGGAATAAGCCTGGCGGCCCTCGCCGTCGTGCTGGCGATGTGGCTGAAGCGATTCCTTATCGTGGTGCCGGGGCTCGCCCAACCGCTGATGCCCACCGAGGTCGTGGTCTACTGGCCGAGCCGCGTCGAGGTCGCCATTACGCTGGGTGCGGCGGCGGCAATCCCGCTGCTCATGATGCTGTTCTTCCGGCTCTTCCCCATCATCTCGATCTTTGAGATCGAAGAGATCGCGGCAGGAGAATCGGGCCATCACGAAGATGCCTCAATCGGCACGGCGGGATAGTCATGCTGACGAAGAAACTTGCTGTAATCGTCGCCGCGCTTGCTGCCTTAGCGCTGATGCTGTCCGCCAGCGGCTCCGCGAGGGCGGCGGGTCCGACGGGCGGGCGGATGGCCACGCTGTTGACCGGCGTGTCCATGGCTAATCAGGTCGCGGGGCACTCCACGGTGACCCTTTCGGCCAAGCTCCTGGGGGAAGACGGCACGCCTTCGCGCGGCGAGCAGGTGGTCTTCTACGAACTCTCCGCGGTCTTTGGCCAACGGTTGATGACGCTCGGCAACGCCATGACTGATGCGACGGGCAGCGCATCTCTGCCGTACGAGCCCACCTGGGGAGGAGAGCACACCGTCGTGGTCCGCTACGGCGGTGACGGTGAATACTCCCCTTCGCAGACGACCTTCCGCTTCGACTCGACGGCGCCTGCGCACGTGCATGAGAACGCGTCCTTCGGCCTGTCAACGCCACGCAAATGGGCCCCGCTCGGTGCGGGCCTGGCCGTCATTGGCGTCTGGGGGATCCTCGGTCTGGCGTTAGTCCGAACGGTACTGGGCATTGCCACAGCCGCGCCGGCGACAGCTCTCGCCACGGGAGCCGGGACGCCGCGGAGGGCGCTGCGTCCGGCCTCGCTGAGCCCGCTGCTCCTGGCGCTGGTCGCTCTGACCGCAGGCGCCCTCGTCGTCGGCCTGGCGCTGCCGCGCTCGCAGTCGAGCGAGCCTGTCGTCGCCGCTCATGCGGATCATTCGGGCGGGAGCGCGGTGCAAATCGGTGACCGCGTCCTTGCCGCGCAGGTCATACAGTCGATCCCTGCGTTCTTGACGGATGAGGAGGGCAGGGTGACGCCCAATTCGCCGGATCTCCCGGCGGACGTGGACGTAATGGATGGTCGTGTCTTTGTCCTGGATACGAACAACGGGCGCCTGTTGACCGTGACGCCGGACGGGCAGCTCGCCCGGATCTTCGAAAGCAACCCGGACGGTCAGACCTCGGTCGCGCGCGCCGAGGCGATGACAGCTCATGGCAACGAGCTCTATGTCGCGGCGCCGCTCTTCGGTAACGTCGTCGAGCTCGCCTCCAACGGGCACGTCGATAGCGTGATCCAGCCGCAGGTGCCGAAGGGAGCGCGGCCGTTTCACCCTGCCGGCATCGCCGTCACGGATCAGGGAAACATCTGGCTGAGCGACTCAAACAACCATCGCGTGGTGCTCGTGAGCCGAAGCGGCGTGCTACTCGCCACCATCGGTCGCGCCACCGCGGCTTCAGGAAGCGAAGGCTTCGACGTGCCGGGAGGCCTCGTGCTCGATGGCCAGGGCCACCTGTGGGTCGTCGACACCGGCAACCACGAGGTCAAGGAGTACTCGTCCGACGGGACGTTGATGACGACCATCGGACACGACGCGCTGTCAATGCCCGAGGACGTTGCGGTGGACGGAGCCGGCCGCGTGTTCGTGACCGACCAGTCACTCCGGGAGGTCCGGGTCTTCGGGACGGACGGAGTGTTTCTGGGGTCGATCGGGAAGTCCCAGGCCGCCGCCGGCGGGCCGTCTGATTCCGGGCTCCAGTACCCTCGCGGCATCAAGATCGACGGAAACAAGATCTACGTGATGGATCGTCTGTCGGGGATGTTCGTATTCCAGCTGGGACCGCAATGACGCATCGAGGACGAGCGACCCACGCGCGTCTTACGAGCGATGGCGGCTTCGGCCGTCCGCCGGGGAGTGCATGAAGAATCTGGCGACCGTAGCGATCCTGGCTCTTGTGGCGATCGCCGCGTTCATGACACTCGGGGGGCGCACGGCGTTTGGCGACGAAAAAGAAGTGGCCGGTACGAAGCACGACGTGACGATTCCGGGCACGCCCGTCTGCGTGAATTGCCATATCCCGCACGAGCCGGGCGTCGAGGTCGTCTGGGCGGCCAAGCCAAACACGAGCGGCCCGTTCGCCGGCCTCAGGCCCCTCTGCTTCAGTTGCCACGACGGGACCGTTACGACGATCGGAACCTTTGCGTTCGACCTGTCGCGGCCCCTCCACCTGAGAAGCTCGGGAGTCAGGGGTGCGGACTGCGATCGTTGCCACGATGCTCACGGCACTCCGTACGCCAAGTTCCTCAAGCTGCCCGGCGGCGCCGACTTCTGCCGAAACTGTCACACGAAGGCCGGGCCCGTAAACCACCCGGTCGACATCAACGCGCACGCGCAGGGCGTGGACCCGAACGACAGCTCGTGGGATCCCTACCACGGGGATTACTCCGGGACCCGCCTCTGGAACGCGGACGGGACGGGGCCGGGGGATAACGTGAAATGCCTGAGCTGCCACGCGACGCATGGCGGAACGCCGGGAACGCAATTCAACACGATGCCCACCACGTCGTTGTGCCAGAACTGCCACAAGAAATAGCTGAAAGACACGAGGTGACCTCTTGGAGAGCGGTTCATATGGCCTGTGGGGTGCCGAGCATGTGCTGCCCGCCGAGCTTCACTGGAAACTGCTGACGATCGCGGGCCTCGCACTGCTCGCCGTCATCGCGGTGGTCTTCATCCTGCCGGATCTTCTCCCGGGCAGCACCGGGACGACGGGCGTCCGGGTTTCTCGTCTCGTGTATCCCGCGTCGCTGGTGCGCTCGATCGACGAGCCGGTCGACCAGAGCTGGACGATACCGGCGGGCGCCGTCTCGGTGGGCGATGTCACGTTCGTCCTGGACACGGGGAACAACCGTGTCCTCAAGCTCAGCGCCGATGGCCGCGTGCTGTCGACCTTCGGCACGCAACTCAACGCCGTGACGGCCTTCCAGATGCCCATGGCGATCGCGACGGATGGTCAGAGCCTGTTCATCGCCAATTCCGGCGCGTCAGCGGTGCTGGTGCTGAGCCTATCGGGCCAGGTGCAGAGAACGCTACCGCTGCCGCCGGGCGTGAGCGGAAAAGCGGCGCGCCCCATCGGCGTGGCCGTGTTGCCGGACGGTGGGCTCCTGGTATCGGACGCCGACAATCACCAGGTCGTCCACCTCGATGCGCAGGGCGGAGTTGTGTGGACGGCCGGAACCGGAACTCGAGCCGGAGGTGCCGAAGGGTTCAACGTGCCTGGCGCACTCGCGGTAGACAGCGGGGGCGACGTGTATGTCGTGGACACGCTGAACGCACGTGTCGTCGAGCTCTCGCCGCATGGAGTCTTCCTTCGGCAGTTCGGTCGGCGCGGAGACACGGCGGGCCGGCTGTCACGTCCGAAGGGCGTCGCCGTTGACGCCGAGGGCCACGTGTTCGTCAGCGACGGGCTGTTGGCGGCGGTGGAGGTGTTCTCGCAAGACGGGACATACCTCGGTTTGATCGGGAGGCGAAACGCACGGGACATCAACTCCACCTCGCTGTTCACCGCTCCGGCGGGGCTGTTCATGGCCGGGGGTTCGCTGATGGTGACGGACCGTTACGCCGGCGTCCTTACGTTCGATCTCGCCGGTAAGCGCGCGCCGGCTCACTGAAGACGCAACCGGCGAAGTCGGAGCGCGTTGTCCTTCCGTCAGCCGCCGGGCCCGCGCCCGCCGGCATAGCTGGAGGAGAAGCAAGATGCGCAGTTCTCCACGGCGATCGGCTTTGCTCGGCGTCGGAGGGTGGGTGCTTGCGACGTCAGTGAGCGTCGCCTGCGGTGGCGGCGACCAGACGCCGGTGGCCACAACGTCGGACGTGACCGCGGCGACGAATCCGCCCGGCACGACGGCACAGTCAGCCGCAACGGCGGCGATTGGCAAGGGGACGACGCTGTCGCTCGTCGCCAAAGACGCGCTCTTCGACAACAGCGAGCTGAAGGCGAAGCCGGGCGATGTGACCATCGTCATGGACAATCAAGATCCCGGCATCCCGCACAACCTGCACGTCTTCGCAGGGACCGACAGCAAGGGACAAGATCTCGGGAAGACGGAGATCGTCCCCGGGCCGGCGAAGCAGACGCTTGAGCTGAACCTGACCGCGGGCGCCTACTTCCTCTGGTGCGACATCCACTCGTCGACGGCGTCCGCGACGCTCAAGGTCGAGTAACGACGCGGCAGCCGCCCAGCGTCGCGCTCCGGAGGTCGGCGGTTCGAATCCAGTCGCCCCGACCATCATCCCTTTGACCGAGGCTGTTCCGACAGCAACGCGCGCTGCGCCTCGATGTGTGCGCGGACGGGCTACGCTGCCTGTCGGAGCGATCGCCCGCGTCCCGCAGACCGTCGCCGAATTCACAAGCAGGGATTCGCGAACGAGGTTGGTGCCCGCCCGGCCGCTTACTCGCCGCTCGGCAGCTTCGAGGACGAACACGCCGTCGAACCTGTCGATGACGTACAGGTCGGGGCCGGCGATAGCGAGGCCGGCCGGCGCCCGGAACAGCGCGCCGGAGCCCTTGTCGGCCGGGTCCTTCAGGCCGATGAAGCCCCGGTACTCTCCGGCCGAGCCGAAGACCTGGATGGCGTCGAGAAGGCCGTCGCTGACGTAGACGTTGCCCGCCGCGTCGACGGCCACGTCCTTCGGTCTCGCCAGCGCGCCGCCGGTGTCGCCGAGGTGGCCATACTGAGCCAGGAACGTCCCGTCCGGCGCCAGCTTTACCACGCGTCCGTTGAGCATGTCGACCACATAGATGTTGCCGGTCCAGTCGAGCGCGAGGCCGGCGGGAGTGTTGAACCCCTGCTCGCCGCCGGCGCGCCGTCCGCTGCCTGCGGCCCACACCAGCCGGCCGTCGCGGTCGTAACGCTCGACCCGGTGGTTCGCAGCATCTGAGACCACGAACTCCCCATCGCCGCTCACCGCCAGCCCAATGGGCCGCGAAGGCAGAAGGTCGTCCTCAGGCGTTACCAACCGGGAACGCCCGGACGAGGCTCCCGTCAGGCGTGAGGACGAGGACCTGCGCGGCGCCCGAGTTGGCGACGTACAGGTACCGGCCGTCGCTGGCGATCGCCATGGGCCCGCTAAGCGCTAGCCCGGACTCCCGCTGCTGGTCCATGACCTGGACGATCGCGCCGTCGTCGTTCAGTTCGAGAATGCGGTTATTGCCTGTGTCGAGGACGAACCAGCGCCCGCCGATCGCTACGATATCGGACGGCTGATTCCAGCCCGCGGGGGAAGGCTGGAGGTCGGACGGCGGGCTGAGATGGCGGCTCAGGCGGGCCGGGTACACCGCGGCGGAGAGATCGCGGCCGGGCACATCCCGGGACATGAGGAGCATCACGAGGCCCGCCAGGATGGCGGCGCCCGCCAGGACCGCGACCGCCAGCAGGTCTACGCGCACCCGCGGCGCCAGGGTCGCCCTTTCCGATACCTCACTCGCAGTTGCTGCTCTTACCATGGTCGGCTCACCAGTGATGGCAGATCGCGCACAAAGCACTCGAACCCTGAGGGCCAGCGGCGACGCTCAGCAGCGTTTTCGAGGCAGCGCCGTGTGCGCCGTGGCAGCTCAGGCACTTAAGGAGCGTGCCCGGCCGTGAGCCCCCCTCGTTCCACAGCCGCGCACCGCTAAAGTCACCTGCGCCGGGGTTCCAGCTGTCGTCCAACGGGACGCTCGCCTGGGCCATGGCGTCGATGTTCAGCGGGTGGTCACCGCTGCCGCCGCTGGCATGGCAGGTCCTGCAAAGGTTCGCGCCGGCGGGGAAGCGAAGGAAATTCCCATTGTCCGCCACGTGGGGATCGTGGCACCTGTCACAGTCCTTGCCCGGCTGGCCCGGCTGCACCGGGTGCTGCGCCAACCCGACGTCGAAGACGTGGAGGCTGCCGTCCGCGACAGTGCCATCGTGGCAGCTGTAGCAGGTGGGTGCGATGCCAGAGAAGCGCTCGTCCCCAGTGTGAGGATCCGCGCTCCAGAGGCGCTGGCCGCTGGCCTGGCGGGGCAGGTGGCAGAGCTCGCAGGCCGAGACACCGGCCGTACCGGCCGCGACCCCGAGGTCGTGCTGGCTGCCGATGACCGCCCCCTGCTCGCCACGTGTCAGGCCGAAGGTGGTGACCAGGACGGCCATCGCCGCAGCCGCGGCCACCACCACCGCCCGCACCCCGGGCACTCATCTCCCGCTACCTGCCCGGCGGGCGAAGTCTGGCGCGCGCGGGAATCGCGGCCGCCGTCCGCGTGTGCTCATGGCGAGGCGCCGGGCGATCCCGTAGATCAGGACGGCCGGCACTGCCACCGGCAGGAACAGGACAAACGCCAGACCGATCATCGGGCTCAGGGCAATCACAAGCAGCAGGGGCAAGCGGTAGTAAGTGATGCCCTCGCCGTCCAGGACATCGCCTTCCCGGGCGACGCCATGAAACTCCCAGTCCTTCGTGTTGAGGTACGTGCCGCACGGGACGAACATTCCGCCGCTGTACTTCTTGAACATCGCGGGCCTCCTTCCAGCTGGGCCATCAACTCAATTCGTTCCATGGCCAGCGTATGGCGGATGGAGGAGCGCGAAAACGGTCGTTCGCCCGAGGACGGGGGTCGCGAGTGACCCAAAGGCACGCTCGGAACCGCCCGATAGCGGCGCGGCCGGAGCGAGCGCAGTAACCAAGAGCATCGTGGCGATCGACCGAAGGGATTGCATGGCGACCTTACTGCGCGGCGGTGGTGAGGCCCGCCATGATGGAGAACTTCACCAGGCCGGTCCGGTTGTGTATGTCCAGCTTCTCCATGAGGCTGGCGCGGTGGCTCATCACTGTCTTCATGCTCAGGCACAGCAGTTCGCCGATCTCCCGGTTGCTGCGTCCTTCCGCCAGCAACTTCAGCACCTCCTTCTCGCGATCGCTGATCTGATCCAATCGCCGTTCCTCATCGGCCTCAAGCGCCCCGCCCAGGTAGCGGTCGACCACCGCCTTGGCGGCCGACGGGTAGAGGAAGGAGTCACCGGCGTGGACCGCCCGGATCGCAGACAACAGCTCTGTTCCGGCGGCCTTCTTGAGAACGTATCCCGCGGCGCCGGCTTTCAACATCTGGAAGACGTACTCTTTGGCGTCGTATTGCGTGAGCACGAGCACCCTGGCACGCAGTTTACGCTGACGGATCTCCAGCGCGGCCTCCAGGCCGCCCAAACGGGGCATGGCGATGTCCATCAGCACGACGTCCGGCTTGAGCTCGATGGTGCGCTCGACGGCCTCCACCCCGTCGGCCGCCTCGCCTACGACCTCGACGTCGTCGTACATATTCAGGAGTGCGTGCAGTCCTTCTCGCAGCACGGCGTGGTCGTCAGCTATCAGGACGCGAATCTTCTGCGTCATCGGAACCTCCCCTCTGTAGTGGGACGCTGGCTTTCACCCTGGTCCCATGCGACGGCGCCGAGGTGATCTCGAGCGTGCCGCCCATGAGCGCGGCGCGCTCCCGCATCCCCAGAATCCCCCACTCGCGCCGCGGGTCGGCGGACTCGAGCACACTCGCCACGTCGAAGCCGACGCCGTCGTCCTCCACCTCCAGGGCGACATGGTCGTCCCGGAAGTCGAGGCCCACCCGCGCGTTGGAGGCTTGGGCGTGCCGGGCGACATTGGAGATCGCCTCCTGCCCGATGCGGAATACGGCCGTCTCCACCTCAGCCGGGAGACGAGTCTCCGCTCCAGCGACCGTCACCCGGACGGGAATCCCCGTCGGCTGGAGCCGGGTTTCGGCGTACCACTTGAGGCCCGTCACCAGTCCCAGGTCGTCCAGTACAGAGGGCCGCAGGTCATAGATGAGGCGGTGAACGTCCTCCAGCGCATCCACTGCCACGACTCGCAGCTCTCCCAGTCTCTTGCGGATCCCGACGATGTCGGTATCCGGCGCCAGCGCAGCGGTGTCCATCCCCACGACCAGTGCGGCGAGGACCTGGCCGGTCTCATCGTGAAGCTCTCGGGCGATGCGCCGTCGCTCCTCCTCCTGGGCGGTAATCACCTTCCTCAGCAGCTCCCCTCGGGCCGTCTCTTTGCGCCTCAGCTCCTCGTAGAGCGCGGATTTCTCCTCCGCCGCGCTGCGCAGATCGTCTCGCGATGTCTCCAGCTCGCGGGTGCGCTCGTGGACCCGATCCTCGAGCTGGCGGTTCGCGGACTGGATCCCTTCCTGCGACTCCTGCAGGCGTACGCGCATCGCCTCAAACGTCTTGGCCAGGCCACCGACTTCGTCCTTCCCCAGATCGGGGACCGGTTGCGAGAGGTCGCCGGTGGCTATCCGGCCGGCGGCGGTTGTGAGGACACCGATCGGCCGGAGCACGCTGCGGGCTGTTACCCAGGCGAACAGGAGCGCCACCATGACGGCAGGCACGCCGAACAGCACGGCCCGCTGGCGGAGGGCGCGGGCCGGTGCCAGCGCTTCGCTCTGCGATTGCCTGATGAGCACGGCCCAGGGGGCCGTCTCCAGAGGTGCGAAGGCCATCACCTCCGTGTTCCGTTGCTGCTGCCCGGCCGCGCCATGGCATTCGTGACACGTGCCCGACGTCGCCCGACCAGCTTCTATCAGGGTGGCGATCTGTCCTTCGTGGTCGCTCCGCTCTTTAATCTGCCCCGAGCGCGTGCTGGCGAGGACGTTCCCCCGGATGTCCACGATCTGGGCGTAGCCGGACTCCCCAACGGCGGCCGGCTGCAAGACGTCAGCCAGCTCGCTGCCGTCCAGGGCGATGTCGCCGCCCATCAGTCCGATGGCGGCGCCGTCAGCGTCTGCGACGACGGCCACGATCGAGATCACCGGGCCGCCATCTGGCGCCGACGAAAGCCCGGAGACGGATGGCTTCCCGTTTTCTAACGCGAGCCTCGCGTCGGGAGAGAAAGCGACTAAGTTCTGACCGAGCATCGAATCCAGCGGCGGCTCCGTCGACACTATTTCGCCCTTGGCATCGGTGCGGTACACACGCGAGAAGGCGGAGTTGGCGAGCGCCCGGCGCAACGCGCTCCGTGCCGGCGCAGGGTCGGAGTTGCCGGGGTCGATTCCCTCGCTGAGGGCTGCCTCCTCAAGCGCCTGCACCGCCTGACGGACAACGTAATCGGCCTGGCGCGCGGTCGTCTGGGCCAGACCGCGCCGCTCGTCCAGCGTGCGATTGATGCTCCTGTCGACGGGGAGTAGCGCGGACATGGTCAGCGAGACCAGGACGCCGGCCATGCCTATCGCCACGAGGATCATCAGGCGCAAGTGCAGTCTTCGCCGGACGACGCCGGCCCAGGGAGCCTGCGGTGAAGAGCCGTCGGTCCGCGGGGGCGCACCACCAGCAGGAGGCGAGTTTGGTGGAGGGGGCGCGCCGTCATCTGCTGCGGGCGGCGGCGCGGCGGCCGCCGCACGTGCCAGGCTCGCGTATTCGCGAGGGTGTTCCTCGTGCAGCCGCTCGTGGGAGATGACGCCTGTGATCATGCCAGTGTCCAGGGGGAACACGCTGGGACTGAGCACGACATCGTAGAAGTGCCAGATGACGATCACGAGAAGGGCCAGTAGCGCCTCGCCGCTGTGCATCTCCTTCGCGGCCGGAACCAGCTCTCCGGGTAGGAGTCGCGTGACGTAGGTGGGAAACCACAACGTCAGGCCCGTGACGATCATGATGACGGCGCCGAACACGATGCCCCAGTATTCGAACTTCTGGCGGTAGTCGTAGCGGTCGAACTGCGGCCGTTGCGGGACCATGCCCAGCGAGTAGCGCAGCATGTTGAACGCGTCGCGGAAGTCCTGGAACGTGACCACCATTGTGGGCTTGAGCTGACGGCTGGCAATGGCGATCCCTATCTCCACGACGTGGAGCAGAGACTCCGCGACGAACGTGCACGCTAAGACGCGGTGCAGGAAGCGCGCGTTGTCAATGCCTCCCAGCGCGTTGATGACCCAGACCGACGCGTCCGCGTCGTTGAACTTCTGCGGGAGGCCGGTGGCCACGAGGGCCAGGAAGACGAACGCGAGAAGCCAGTGCTCCATCCGCCGCCACAACCCGAAGCGGACCACCTTATCGGGAAGGCGCGCGTCGCGAGATGGATGCTGGTATGTCAGAGTCATGTTCGTTAGCGGTTGCGAGCCAGCCTCCAGAGATCAAGGGCGACGTTCAAGCCAAGGCCCACGACCATAAGCGGGATCAGGAGCCGGTAGTACTGCTTGACGAAGAAGACGAGTGGCGCCTTGTGGAGCGACGGTTCGTAGTGAGACAGCCAGGCCGCAGGGAAGTTGGGGGTAGCGTCTTCGTGGCAGCGGCGGCAGGTCTCCACGAGGTTCGCCTTTACCACGGACGAACCGGGGTCCTTCGTCGACTTGATGTCGTGCACACCGTGGCAGTCGCTGCACACGGCTACGTCGGGCCACACTTCCGGCGATTGGTCCTGATAGAACCCCACGGTCTTGCCGTGGAAGTCGTCCAGGTAGGTCTTGAAGACGCTCGAAGAGATGTTGTACTTGGCCATGAGCTTCTCGTCGGCGTGGCACTTGGCGCAGAGAAGGACTGATCCTCGGCGAAACGCAGGGGTGGTGGCGCTCACCATGTCGTGGACGCCGTGGCACGTGACGCAATCGGGTACGTCGGGGTTGTTTTCGGCGAGGGCCGCACCGTGGACGCTCTGGGCATAAGCGTTGTAGATCTCGCTGTGACAGGAGGCGCAGGTGCGCGCGATCTCGGTGCGGGAATCTTTCAGTGAAGTAACCGTGTGGGCGTCGTGGCAGTCGGTGCAGATAGCGGCGTTGGCGTTCCCGGCGGCCCTGGCGTCGAAGTGGACGCTATCGAGGGAACGCGTGTAGTTCTCAAAGTGGCATTGCTTGCAGGTCTCGTACTCGGCGAGGGCGTAATCGCGGCGGTTGCGCACCGTCGTCGCCGGGTGCGGGTAGTCCCGGTTCCTTTGGTGACAGTCCAGGCAGTCCAGCTTATTGCCATGAACGGACGCTTCGTACAGGCCGGGATCAACCTGCACCGACAGCGTGTCACCACTGGGGAAGGTCATGCTCAGGCCGGCTTTGCCGTGGCAATCCAGGCAGGCCTGGTTGGGCTGCACGGCGCGGGGAGGACCGGCGGCCCCCTTGTCGGCTTGAACCACACCAACGAACACCCCGAGCGTCAGCAGCGCCGCTGCCATCCCGGCGCAGGCGGTCGCGGAGATCAGCAAACGAGCTGCCGTCCGGCGGGCGCTCCGGGGGAAGCCGACGCTCATAGCGACCCCTCCCGGTCATTCGCGCGAGGTTCGCCGAGGCGGCGGGTCGCCGAAGCGGCGATACTCACGCCGCTCTCGGGCCTGACGGCTGCCGCCCGCGCGGGCGCTTCTAGCGACCCGGTCGCCAGCCGCGTCGGATCCGAATCGGGGGACCGGCCTCGGAACAGCCGGGGCGTCAGATCGCTGTACGGCAGATGCACGAGTACCACCCACGCGATCACGAACGGAGCGGCGTCGCTATGGGTCCGCAGCGACGCAAGGACCGTCCCAGCCGAAGAGAGCCCGGCGACGCGAAGCGGTATCAGGTTGACGAGGCCGGTCAAGGCCATCACGCCAAGGCTCCAGGCTATGAACCAGTAGTCGAGCTTGTGAATGTACTGCCGTGCGCGGCCGTCGGGCGGCTCGCTCCTCAGTCGCAGGAGGTACGCGGTCGTGCGCAGCGCGTCGCGGAAGTCGCGGGCGTTGGGGATCATCCGCAGAGGCGCGGTCTCCCGGAGGACGAAGACCGCCGCCAGCACCAGGACGACGTGGTAGATGCCCGTCAACAGCAGTGCTCCACCGGCCACGCGATGAACCAGCCGGAGCGTCTCGATGCCGCCTGCCAGGTCGATGGCGTGACGGGACACCGATAGCGACTCGAACTTCTGAGGCAGGCCGGTGACCGCCAGGATCGCGACACACGCGCCGGCCAGAACGTACTGCGCGCGCAGGTGGGACTCGAGCTGGAGGAGCCGAAGGCCGCCGCGATCGCTGTCTCCGCTTCGGCCGCTCATTTCGACCTACCCCCGGGGCGTCGCGGGTTGCGCAGGAAGTCCAGAGTGACGTGCGTCAGCCCGAAGCAAACGCCCACGGCCATGAGGAGCACGACGCTGCGGTGTGCGTAATCGGCCAGGCCGGAGGGCGATGCGCTCGCCTCATGGCCCAGCCATTCGCCGGCGAACTGCGCGTCCGCGCCCGGGTGGCACTCCTGGCAGACAACAGCGCGACGTGCTGACGCCACGGCTCCGCTCGCACCGTTTGTGGTGCTCACGGCATGGGCGCCGTGGCAGTCTGTGCAGGTGGCCGCCCGCCGCTTGTCCGCGAGTTGGGCCAGCTTGCCGTGGGCGGTGCGACGGTAGGTCGCGAGCGCGTCCTTGTGGCACCGCCCGCAGTTCTCGGCCACCGATCTCGGCTGGCCCAACGGCCCCGAGATCCGCTGCGCGGCTGGTTGAGTGCCCGGACCCGTTGGGGGAGTGGCAGTCGTTGCAGGTAGCTCCGTCTCCCGTGCCAGAGAGCACCGGGGCACCGTGGAGCGCTTTCGACGTAGCCGCCGGCCGCGGCCAGGTGGCAACCCACGCACATCTTGACGGCGCGCGCCTGGTAGTCTGCGCGCCCCGAGGAGGGCATCGGCTGATGAGGATATGTTGCGCTGTCCGCGTGGCAGGTAACACAGCCCAACAGCTCATGAGCGGAATCCCGAAGGGCACGGGCGTCCACGTCCAGCGACAGGGTGGAGCCGTCGGCGAGGTGCGTTGCAACGGCGGAATCGCCGTGGCAGGTGAGACAGAATGCGTCGTTCCGAGTCGGCGCCCGCTGTACGGGCGCGTCCGCCGCCCTTCGCTGCTGTACCCAGCGGAACCAATGGAGGGCGTGGCATCAGACGCAAGGGCGAACTGGCCCGGCGTCCGCTCGCCCTCCCCGCCGGCGCTGGCCGCCCGAGAGGTGAACACCAGGAGTGTCACAAACAGAGCCAGCGTCCAACGTCCGGTCATTACCACCTGACCATGATGAGCCGTCCGAGCGTCGCGACTTCAACCTAGCCGAACGGGGATGGCGGCAATACGGCCGAACGGGGACCAGCTTCTGGTCGAATGGACGGCGGCAACGCGGCACCGAGGTGTCTTTTCCAGAGGACGGTGGTCTCAAGCGGGAAGCCATGTTGCTGTGTGGCCGACTCGATTGGTGGTGCAGCGACTGGTATTGTCGCTGCCGCAAGAAGCGCGGCGGCGGTGCCGAGAACGTAACTCGCGTAGTCGCAGCCGAAGGCGGCCTCGCCGACGGCGGTCCGTCACGTCGGGCGGCTGATCAACGCCGCCCACGCCGAGCGCAGGTGCTGGAGCCGCTTCGTCGTCGCGCTCCAGTGGATGTATGTGACGCAGCGCTACGCGTCGCCCGCGCAGGCCGACTGCGTTAGAGGTCCAGCCATTCGTCGCTGAGGAACGTGCTCGTGTCGCCCAAGACCTGGATGTTCTTCACGAAGTTCCAGTAGTTCGTGTAGCTGTACCAGGACATGATGGGGAGGAACGACGGCCCCACCTTGTACACGACATCCTGAGCCGCGCGCAGCCTCGCGATGAGGTCCTCGAGGCTCGTCGCCTTCTTCGAGTTGATGATCGCATCGTCGACCTCGGGGTGAATGATGCCGACGCCCGTGGCGAAGTGGCCATCTCCCCCAGGACCCTTCGAGTGTTGAAAGTCGAGCGCGATCTCCGGCGTCTCGTAGATCTGGTTCAGCGACAGAGACGCGTCGTACTTGACGTTGGTGTAGTCACCGAGCCATCCGGTGAAGTCCTTGGGATCCTCCTGAACGTCGAATCCGGCGTCCTTCATCTGCTTGAGGAAGATCGGCAGGTGCTTGTCGTGGAACTGGATGTCCGTGATCGGATAGGTGACCTTGATCTTGACCGTGTCGTTGCCGGTCGCGGCTTTGATGAGCGCCTTCGACTTCTTCGGGTCATAGCTCTGGCGCTGGTCCGTGTTCAACTCGTCGTCGGTGAAGGCATACGGGCCGGTGGGCCAGTGTACGAGGCCATTCGGCTTGCCCTCGCCGTTACCGACGATCAGGTCGACGAACTGCTGACGGTCGAGCGCGTGCTGAGCGGCCTGGCGGATGCGGTCGTCTTTCCACGGGTCGCGCGTCGGGTTCATGCTGAGGGCGATGAACGTGAAGTTGGGCGCGCGCACGACGTACAGGTCCTTGTTCTCGCTGACGAGGTCCTTGGCCTCGGCCGCGTCCTGTGCGCCGTAGAAGTGTATTTGTTTGGTGAGGAACCCCGCCTTGCGTGCCTGCCGGTCGGTGACGAGGGCCACATCGATGCTGTCGATGAACGGCAGTTGCAGACCCGACTTCTCGTCTTTCCGTAATAGTTCGGGTTGCGCTCCAGCGTTACCGCGCCGGACTCCTGGTAGGAACCAGGCGTGATCATGTACGGGCCCGCGCCGACAGCCTGGGCCTTGAGATTCACGTTCTGTTCGTACATCTCGCGCGGCGGTATGCAGCCGCGCGCCGCCCGCCCAATCGCGTTGAGCGCGTAGGTATACGGGCCCTTGGTCCTGAACTGCCACGTACTCGCCCGACGCGGACGAGGAGTCAAGCCAGGGTTCGGTGAACCTGCGGAGGACCGAATCGTTCTTCGCGCGGATCCGCTCGATCCACTTCTGCGGGTCCTGCGCGTCCATGTCACGCTCGGGGATGCCCATGTTGTTGGGGGCGATCTTCACGCCGGGCCGAATCTTGAAGATGTACGTCGAGTCATCCGGCTGCTCGACCGACTGCGCAAGATCATAGAAGGCGAACTTCGGATCGACGTTCGAACGGCTCACGAGGGTGTTGTAGAACTTCGGCATGATGCCGGCGGCGGTTCCGACGGACACGAGCGGGTCGATCGTCCCCCACGCGCCCTGGTTCACCGCCTTGTACCGGCCGCCCAACTTCGGCGGACCCGCAGCCTCCGGTGTGGTGCCGCCAGCCGCCGTGGCCGCGTCGCCCGGCGCTGGGGTCTTCGCGGAGCTACCACCGCCCCCGCAGCCGACGAGCCAGACGGCCCCGGCCGCCGCGCCGGCGACCCCCGTCGTCTGCAACACGCGCCGCCGCGAAACCCGCTGCGTGGTCATCTTCTCCCAGTAGCTACCGGCCATCCCGTTTCAGCCTCCGCGCTTCACGACGGGCAAGCGCTCCGTGTCGTGCGCGACGCGAATCGGTCCGGTGTACACGTCGCTCATGCCGGCGCCGAACGCCGCTACCTGTGCGGGATCGTTCGTAATGGGTGGGATGATGTGCGTGAGCACGATTTCGCCCACGCCGGCATCGCGCGCCAGCGCGGCGATCTGGTCCGTTGCGATGTGGTACGACGGCACGTCCGACAGCAAGCCGGACTCGCGCGTCATGCCGGCCGCCTTCAGGGCGGCGATGCGCTGCTCCATCATCGGCAGGTTCATCGCCTCGCAGACAAGCATGTCGGCGCCCCGCGCCGCGTGCGCGAGCGAGTCGCACAGCGAGGTGTCGCCGGACAGCACGGCGACCCGCCCATCAAAGCTGAGCCGATAGCCGAACGCCGGCACGACCGGGAAGTGGTCGACCTCGAAGCTCTCACAGATCAGGCCGCTCGATGTCCAGGAAGCGGTGCGGGTCGGGCGTCGCGGGGACCTCGGTCACCTCGACGCGGATGCCGTCCGGGTGAAGCTTGTCACCGTGGTGGGCGATGCGGAATCCGATGTCCCGCCGCAGGGCGAGCAGGAATCCTTCGACCATCTCCGCCGTTCCTTCCGGTCCGAAGACGCGAAGCGGCGTCTGCGCGCCCATCGTCCAGCGCAGGAAGAGGAAATCCGGGAAGTCCGTCATGTGGTCGGTGTGCATGTGGGTGAACAACGCGGTATCGATCACACTCGGCCGTATGCCCGACGGAATGATCTGCCGCGCGGCGCCCCAGCCGCAGTCCACGAGCACGTGCGTGTCGCCCGCGACGACGACGTTGCCGGCGCCGCAGCGGTCGGGGTTGGGCAACGGGCTGCCCGTGCCCAGGAAGACGATCTCGAAGCGCTCGCTCATGCAGACGCCACCTTTCGTAGTACGTGCCTTCAGCTGCACGGAGCTCGTCCGCCAGCACGATCCTCGAATTGCCACTCGGTTAGCGACCACGGTAGCATTGTGGCACTGACAGTGTCAACAGCAGCGCCAGCGTCAACAGGCACAAGCTCGGCGCTCGGACGCATGCATACCTCGAGGACACCGAGAACATGGAGCATCAGCGAACGTGCGACGTCAGCGTCCGCGCCGACCGCCAAGAAGCCCGATGAGGCCCGCCCGCATCGCTTCGCCGAGCTGTTTCGGCGTCTGCTCGTGGCCAAGCCGGAGCAATTCGTACGCCTCGAAGGAGCAGAGAACGTCTGCCGCGCTCAGCGTGGCGTTGCGCTCGCTCCGGCCCAACGGGCGAAGTTCGGCGGCGAAATGGCGCTCGAGTTGTCGCCGAAACTGGCGGCGGCTACGCGCCAACTCCTCCGCCACGACGGGCTCGAACGGAGCGCGCAGTCGCGACACGCGGGCGACGGGCAGGATCGCCTCGAACAGCCGCAGGCGCTGCGAGATCAACCGGTCGATGCGGTCCTCGATCGCGCCGGTGCCAAGCTCAGGCAGGTCAAGAAGGTGGCTGACACGCACGAGCTGCCGTTCGATCGCGACGCGGCAGAGACTGTCCAGGTCGTCGAAGTACCGGAACACGGAGCGCCGGGACACGCCGGAGCGCGCGGCGATCTCGTCGGCGCCGGGACGCAGATTACCCTCGGTGAACAGGTCGAGCAGCGCATCGACCACCGCGCTCAGGTTGCGGTCCCGCCAGGCGCGACGGCCGTCTACCGTCTCAACGGCATCGACGCTTGCGCGCGCGCGACCGGGAAGGCGGGTGCGCGGCTTGGGCGCGCGGGTCGGAGTTGGCATGACGCATGATGACGTCGTGACGCCGCGAGTGTCAACTTGCGTTGGCACCGAGAGTGTCATCTAATGACCGGCATGGAGCACGCACGTTGAACGACCTCGATTCACTCGCACCGATCCCCGGCTACTTCGATAGCCCGTTTCCCGGAGAGGACGGCGGCCCGAGGCGGCAGCTCATCCCGCGTTCGCCCGGCCTGGCTCTGAAGCCAGGTGAACGCCTGGAGGTCACGTCGCGCCCCGCGCTCTTTGCGAACATGGTCGTCCTGCGCGGTCCGGGTGAAGTCTTCGTGCAGGGGAACTCTCAGCCCTGGGAGAACACGACGTCGTGGGTCGAGCGCATCGATCCCATATCGCTCGCCACCCTCGCTCGGTCGCCCGACCTGCCGGGAGGGCCGTTCTGGGCCGGCGGCATCCTGGCTCACGAGAACGGATACCTGTACGTGACGTACGGACGTTACTGCCACAAGCTCGACTCCGGTTGCAACCTCATCGCCAGCCGCGAGCTTCCGCGCCCGCACCCGTACAACAGCCTCCTCGCGCTTTCCGATGGCAACCTCGTCATGAAGAACTTCGTGCGCGACGGTTCATCGCGGTCCTACTTCACGGTGCTCCAGCGCGGATCGGCTTGAGCCCGCCGGGCCGGAGGTCGAGATACCGGAAGGATCTATCGCGCGCATCTCGAGCGATCGAGGCGCGTTCGGCGAGTTCGTGTACGTCGTGGGCGACCACACGATCTTCCGGTATCGCTACGAAGCGGGCTCCCTCACGCATCGACGAGTCGTGGAGCTTCCGCTACCGCGCACAGCCGGACGCCGAACAGTCGTACGGCTGGGATCCGGTCATCGCCGGCGGGAATGCGTGGTTCATGGACAACGGCGAGAACAACTTCCGGGGGAACTTCAGGGGCACCGGTGTCGCGACCGGACCGCTCCACCTGTTTCGCGTGTCGCTCAGCGATCCGGAAGATGCGGAGATGCACACGCCCTTCGGCCTCCCGCACGGCACCATCGTGAATCCGCCGCTGATCGACGCGTCACGCCGCATCGCCGTCGCGTACGATAGTGGCAACGCGCAGATCGCCGGGTTTCGATACGGCGACGGCGCATTCGAACGTCTGTGGGAGCATGCATTCGGTGCGAGCAACCACTTCCTGCTCTTCCCCGACACCGGGGAGATCGTCGTGAACGACTTCGAAGGCGGCACGGAGCATGTCGTCGTACTCGACATCGAGTCTGGTGCCGAATTGGCACGCGTCGCGACCGGCAGCCCGGTCCAGGCGGCACTGTTCCAGTCGCCAGGGTGGTCACGCGATGTCTATACCTGCACGTTCACGACGCTTTCGCGGACGTTCGTCGCGTCGTAACGGCGCGTCGGCGGCGGCAGGGCAGGTGCCGAGCCTGCAGGCAAGAGAGGGGTCTGATGTCTGAGATGTATATCCAGTCGCTGCGCAACCGGATACGCGCGATGAACACGCTGTACGCGCGTTGCGTCACCGACATGACGCTCGAACACGTCAACCACCACGAGCGCGCCGGCGTCCTGCCGATCGCCTTCAGCCTCAGCCACTTCATCCGCGCGCAGGACCAGTCGATCAGCGCTCCCTTCTTGCGGGAGCGTACGCTCTGGGACAGCGGCCAGTGGGCCGCGAAAGTAGGCGTGTCCGTCGATCGCCTGGGCCGCGAAGAGACCGTCGAAGAGATGGAGCAGCTCCGGTTCGCCGACTTCGACGCGTGGCGGCGGTATCAGACCGCCGTGCTCGAGCGGACGGATCGGGTGCTCGACACGCTTACGGACGACGTGCTCGCCGAAGTTCTGATGCCGCAGCTGCCGCCAAACATGCAGCAGATCTTCTGCGCGCTCGTGATTGGGCCCGGCGCCCCGCTCCGGAAGCTCGACGTTCTTGAGTGTTTCGTGTACCAGCACGGCCTGCGGCACATGGGAGAGATCGAGCATGGACGCGCCCTCGTAGGGCTGAAGGGAATGACCAGCTGATGTCTGACGCACAGATTCCCCATCGATGACCCTGTTGTGGCCGGCCTGCTCTCCGGCGCTAACCTGGCCCGGCTCGCGTACCTGGGCCTCGACGGGCGTCCGCGCGTGGTTCCCATCTGGTTCGAATACCTCGACGGCGACTTCATCATGGTCACGGGCCCGAAGGCCTGCCAAAGTGCCGCCGCTTCAGGCGAACGGCGCCGTTGCTCTCACCATCGATTCGAGTTCGCCTCCCTACCACGTCCTGCTCGTGAACGGCGATGCCACGGTCGAGCCGACCGTTGGCATGGCGCCGGAGTATCCCCACATCGTGGAACGCTATCTCGGCGTCGCCGGGGCGAAAGCGTATCTCTCACGCATGAACGTGAAACGGCAGATGCGGATCCGCGTCCACCCGGTGTCCTGGCGGATCCTCGATTTCGTAAAGCGCTTTCCGAGGAGTCTCCGCTGACGTCGGACGCGCGCACATAGCACATATGTTCTCGAGTCAGCCGTACGGTGTCACCGGCGCCTTTCCGCCTGCCGATAACCCTGTATGACAATCCTGCGAGAGAGCCTCGAAACTGACGACGGAAGCCGGCGCGCGGCGGGGCGACTGCGGCTGGCCGAAGGATTGCGGCGGCACATGTCGATCGCGCGCTTCGAGCCGGGCGACACGATCGTGCGGCAGGGCGAACCGATGCGGCGGCTCTTCCTCATCGCCTCCGGCACGGTGCGTGTGCTGCTGGGCAAGGGTGAGCAGGTGCAGCAGGTCGCGCGCCTCGAGCGCGGCGCATGGATCGGAGAGACGGCGCTGCTCACCGGCAGCGCGTCGTCGACGACCGTTCTCGCCGAGAGCGACGTGCGGGTGCTGACGATCACGCACGAGGACTTCCTCGAAGCGGCGAAGACGGACCCATCCGTATTCCGCGAGCTGGCGACGGCGCTGGCAGGGCGCCTTCGTTCGAGTAACGACCTGCTCGAGGGCGGGCGCGTGCACCGTACCGTCGCGCTCCTGCACGGCAACGAGCACGTGCAGCATGCGGCCGCGATCCTGCGGGCGTGCGAGCGATGGTCTGCCGAGGCGTTCGTCGCTATCGGCGTCGGCGGTATCGCCGAGGCGCAGTACTCCGTTGAGGAGTACGTCGCTGATCCGCTACGGCTCGCGGGATTGCGTCACCGCGTCGCCGCGCGTCTGCCCGTCAACATCCGCGCCGACGGATCGCCACATGAAGACGTCGCGTCGCTGTTGCGGTCGCTCGCGGAGTTCACGCCGCTGGTGATCGTCGCGGGAGGCGAACTCTCGGCGGAGTTAACGCCGCATGTCACGGAAGCGCTGTCGCTCGTTGCGCAAGACGCGCGTGCGTTCGCGTTACCGATGTTGACGGTGCCGCACGAGACCTGGCGCGTCGGGCGCGGGTTCGACGCGGACGCCGTGGCGCGCCGGATCTGCCACCAGCGCATCGGTCTTGCGCTGGGCGGCGGCGCCGCCCGCGGGTTCGCGCACCTGGGCGTGCTGCAGGCGCTTGCCGAAGCTTCGATTCCCGTCGACGTACTCACGGGCGCGAGCATCGGCGCCGCCGTGGCGGCCGGCGTCGCAATGGGGCAGCCGCTCGACGCGCTCGGCGCCACGATCGAGTCGATGGGCCGCTGGGCGGTGGTGCCGCACATCCTCCCCGGCCACGGCATCTTCACCGGCACGTTCCTGGAAATGCAGCTCAAGCGCCGCTTCCCGCGTAACCGCATCGAAGAGCTTGGCCGCGTGCTCGGCATCGCCGCGGTGGACTTCGACACGGCCGAAGAGGTGATATTCACATCGGGCGAGCTGCTGCCGGCGCTGATGGCGAGCATGGCGATTCCGGGCATCTTCTCGCCGGTGCGCCACGGCGGCCGGCTGCTCGTCGACGGCGCGCTCGTGTCGCCGGTGCCCGTGCGCGCCTGCCGCGACCTTGGCGCCGACATCGTGATCTCTTCGCGCATCCGCGTCGAAGCCGACGCGCAAAGCACATCGCGAGCCGGCGACAAGCGGCTGCCCTGGCTGCCCGAGACGATCTCCCAGGCGCTCGACATCATGCGCGACCACATCGCGTCGGAGAGCGTCGAGGGCGTGGACATCGCCATCGAGACGGCAATCCCGCGCCCGTGGGCGCGGCTCTTCGATTTCAGCCACCGCGCCGAAGTGCAGCGCGCCGGCTACGTGGCGGCGCGAGCGGCGCTCGCAGGCGCGCCGGAAGCTGTCCCCGGCCTCCACCGCGCCGCGTAGCGCGCGCATCCTCCGGAGCCGCCGCCGCAGAAGAAAGCGCAGCAGCGAGAACAGGCCTTGCATTTGGTCCCGCGTCGCACGCCAGGAATCCTGTTCGCATCGTCACGTCAGCGGGATGAGGCCTGACGACCGACGACGACGAGAAGTCACCGGCGGCGCGGCGCTACCAGGGCCGGCGACGGCGGCGGTCGCCGCGATCGACAAGGATCGTTTCCTTGCTGCCGTGGTGCATGGCGAATGTGAAGAACCACCCGGCGGCGGCGAGCATCAGCGCCGCGAGGAAGAAGATCCAGCGCCACCACTGTGTGCCGGGTCCGCTGTTTCCAGCGGAAGGAAGCCCCGGCGTCTTGCCGGCCGGCTCGACGCCGGACTGCGGCGGGTTCGCCTTGTTCGAATCCTGGACGACCGTGACGCGCGGCGTGGCGGTGGTGGCAGCGCCCGGCGTCTTCGTTGGCGTGGAGGTGGCCGGCGTCGCCGTGTTCGTCGCCGTCGCCGTGGCCGTGGTGGTGCCGTCGGGCGTCGCCGTCTCGGTCGGTGTGTCGGTGGCCGTGGGCGTCGGTGTATCGGTCGCGCCGGGCACAGGCGTATTCGTCGACGACGGCGTCGAAGTCGGCGACGGCGTGTGCGTCGAGGTGCCCGTGGGCGTCGCGGTGGATGTCGAGACCGCCTGGCCGACCATCAGCACCGCGGCGGTGCTGGAACCCGGGGCACTGGTCGCACCGGCGTTGTCGGTGAACTGTGAAGCCGTCCACTGGATATTCGCGTTACCGGCGGCGATCGCGTGGAACTGCACGGTCGCGACGGTGCCGTTACCGGTCGACTGTGCTGCGGCGTTGCTCAACGTGTACTCGTACACGACCGTCCCCGTTGTGTTGTTGACGTCGTTCTGCAGCGCGCTGCCGACAAGCGTCGTGCCCGGGAACGCGCCGGGAAGGATCTGGATGCCGCCGGCGTTTGAGTCCGCGTCGACGACCTGCACGACGACGGGGTTGAACGTAACGCCAAGCAGCACCCGGTGGATGTTGACGCCGCCGACGATGTCGAGCGTGATCGAGATGTTGTCGCCGTTGTTGATCGAGCTGTTGCCGGGGCTCATCGAGAGCGTGCCAGAGGGGGCGGCGCTGGCGACGGGGGCGGAGCCGGACGCCGTGAGACCGGCGAGCAGACACAGCACGGCTCCCACGAGCGAGAGCCGCGCCATCCATTTCACGCGGCGAACGTTCGATCTTTGCATTGTCGCTACTCGAGTTGGTATCGGAGCGGGCAGGCCGCCCGAGGAAGGTGCTGGCACCCAGTGTTGCGCGGGGTGCCTATCCCTGCTGCCGAGATGAACACCGCTGACGCCCCCGGGCGGGCGGTGCCTGTCGACTGACCCGTGGCGGCTCGCATACGCGCAACAGCGAACGGCGTGACCTGCACTCGTCGGCCGGCAGCCTATCGTCTGTCGAGGTCGCACCCGGCGACGATCAGGATGACGCCGCGCCCGCCGGCTGCGTCGGCCGCGTCATGCAGGCGCGTCGGGTGTGAACCAGGGCACAGGGGTTAAGGCGTGGTCAGGATCAGCTTGCGCACTGAGCGCGCAGGGCCGAGAGAAATGCTTCCGCAAGGGGCGATGCCGCGGCTATGGCCGGTGGACCGTCTGATCCGCTCGGGTAGAAGTAAAGCTGGGCGGTGATCGCGAGGCTCCCGCAGGTCACATCCGAGGTGAAGATGCGGCTCGTGCCGGCGATCGCCGTCACCAGGGTGCTGTCCACCACGTCGCTCGCCGAGCGCCCTCGCTCTACCAGCACGATTCCCGGACCGCGGATCCCCTCGGACGACGCGTCCGCTCGCGGCGCGAATCGCACCTGCCCTTCCGCGACGCTGTCCTCGGCCTGGACCGCGAAGAAGCGAGGATCCGTCTGGGTGAGGTCCGGGAGAGCGTCCGGGACGACTGGCTCGAAGCCGAGTGTGTCGTTGAACGCCTTTGCGTCGCTCAGCGGGCTCAACACGAGCAGCCCGCTCGCGTGGACCGAGCCGCTCGGCGGCACGGCCGCCGCAGGCGCGGACCGCCGTTCGTTCTGGACGATCAGGGCGACCGCAAGCGCCGCCGCCGCGATGATGCTCCAGACGCCGACGGCGCCGAGAGCAATCGAGGCAAATCGCAAGGCTGGGTAGCGATTGACGAAGGTTGTCATGACTATACGAAACGTTCCTGACGCCGTCCGCATATCCGCGGTGCGTCAAGCATCCTGGGTTGTCGCCCGATCCTACCTTCAAAATCGACACCGCGGTGGTAAACATGTCAAGCGCCCCCTCGTCGCCGTGAGGCCCGATTCTCTCACGACTTCCGCACGCGCGGGCAGCAATGTCGGGGCTATGGTTCTCAGACGTAACGACGGTACGCGCGTTCGGCGCGGGCCAGCGCGCGTCCTAGGGCAGCGCCGAGCGGCGCTCGGTCACGAAGGCGTCGATGGCGCCCGCGACATGGTCCGCCAGCAACTCGTGCGCGTGGTCGTCGACGAGCACATGCGCGTCGTCGTCGTTCGTGAGGAAGAGGAACTCGAGCAGCGCCGCCGGCACCGGCGAATCGCGTGTGACGACGAACTGACAGAAGTCAGCGAGATGGTGCTGCTCCGCGTCCTCCTTGATTCCACGGTCCGGCGGGTCGTAACCGTATTCGTGTAGCGCATCCACCGTTGCCTGCTGGACCATCAGCGCCAGCCGCTCATTCGCGGCTCCGTCCTGGTGCTTGCCGCAATACCAGGTCTCGGGGCCGCTGATCTCATGAACGGTCGCACCGTTCCCGTGCAGCGCGAGATAGACATCCGCATCTACCGCTCGTGCGAGCTGGACACGGCGGACGAGGTCCGACGAGATGAATTCGAGCGGGAGCGGTCCGTCCGGCCCGCGCCCGGCGCCCTCACGCGTCAGGTACACGTCGTATCCGAGCGCGACGAGCCGGTCGCGGATCAACTCAGCGTTGCGAAGGTTGGAGTCCGCTTCGGTGATGTCCCATCGTCCGGATCCGTCCGGCAAGTAATGCACGGCGCCGGGGTCGCCGCGTCCGTGCCCAGGATCGAGTACCACGACGCCTTTCGAGGAACGGCCATTCGGGCGCGGTTGTGCGACCGGGTCAGCCGGCGCGGCGCCGACGGGCAAGGCGTCCGCCGGCAGAGCGTAGTCGGGGGCAGCGTAGGATGCGCGAGTGGCGGGCGCTGTCGACGCGTCGGCCCGGGCAGCGCCGATGGGACCTGCGTGCTCCTCACCGGCAACATCGCTCGCGATCGACGTGGCTCCTGCGGCCGGCTCATCGGCCGCCGCGCGGTGCGTGGTCTGGTGCAGTATGGTCCAGCCCGCGAACGAGGCCAGGCCGCCCCACGCCAACAGGAAGATCAACAGCAGCGCTGCGGCCAGCCGCGGCATAACGTCTTACGCCGCTCGGCGCGCGCGAAGCGCGGCTGCCGTCGTCGCCAGCTCTTCGACCAGGTCGTCGATCTCGACGTCCGGCACATGTAAGTGCACAGACCGCCGCGTGGCCGGCTCCGGTGCAGTGTCGAGAAAGACCTGCATCCGCGGGTCGACGTCCGGGCGCGGCTCTTCCGGTGCTGGGCGCGTGCTCCGCGAGAGGTCGACCTGGCGTGCCAGCTCACGCAGCAGCTCGCTCTCTGCGTCGTCCTCGTTCGGAGTCGGGTCGACGCACGACTCATCGATCGGCTCGTTGTCGCGGTCACGATCGCGGCCGCGGCTCATGAAGTTGCGCTCGCCATCTCGCCGTGATTCCTGTGCCTGCCGGTTCATCAATCCTCCTCCTAACCCGTTGGAATGGTCGATGTCGTCGTCACAGGGCTGCCCGCCGCCACGCCGTGGAACAGGCCCTGTACGATAGGTTGGATTCCCATCAACGCGACGCCAGAAAGCAAGAGCATCAGGGCCCCGTACAGCCACACCTTATGGTGATGCCCGCCGCTGGCCGCATGCGGCGCCCACGTGTCGACGACCGTGAGCACGATCGTCACGATCAACGCGAATCCGTGGATGAACGCGACGTTGGGCGACGCGAATGCGAGCTGGCCAGGCCCGACCTGCGCCAGGAGGTCCGCATCGGTCGTCCGGTAGGCCGTGCTCTGCACCGCCGACAATTGGTTCGCGAAAACGACGATCACTTCGGTCACGAACAAGAGCACGCCGAGCAGCACGGCGTGCAGCGGCACCATCAGAAACATGAACGTCTGCGACACGAGCCGTCGGTTCTGCCTGAGCAGAGAGATCTTCATCGCGAACTGCGACGACAGATAGCCGATCGCGTCCGCCTCTCCACCAACTTTCAGCGTGTCCCAGAAGATGCCGACCGAGCGATCGACCAGTTCGCTACCTGTCTCCGACACGAACCGCCCCCAGCACAGATCGGGATTGATCCCGGCGCGAAGCCGTACCTGCAGGCGCCGGACGCCATGTTCCAGCGACGCCAACGACCGATGGTCCATGCGCTCGAGCCCGTCCGTGACTGTCGTCTGGACCGCACCAACGACCGAGCCGAGCGCTCGCAGGAAGGTCGTCAGATCCTTGTCGTACAGGTCCACGCGGCGATCGTCCGCGAACGCCATCAGGCCGAGCGGCGCGATGGCGACGGCCGCCGCGATCATGCCGGCGCCCGGGCTGAACACCAGGGCGACCGCCGCGCCGAGCAGAGCTGAAACGGGCAGCAGGATACGCGCCAGCATGTACATCTGATCCTGCGTCCGTGAACGCTCCGCGCGCTGATGCGTTTTCGGTTCAACAGGCGCCGTCCGATAGATGATCCAACCGCCGAGCGCGGCGATCCCGATCATCACAACGGCAAGCCCGACGATGAAGAGCGCCCCGGAGCTGTAGATCATCATGGACACGAGCGAAACGACGACGATCAGCGTCACCGACACCATCAGCGCGACGTACGAGTCGGTCCACTTCTGCAGCGTTTCCAGGTCGCGTTGGTACTTCCGTGAGTAGTGTTCGAGCTGCACCTCGGTCTCGCGGGCGAGGAACGCCGACTCCGACTCGCCGGCGGCGAGCGACGCCGAGAACCGTAGCAACAGGCTCTGCACTGCGTCGTTGTCCGTGTCGTCGGCGACGAGCTGGCACGCGCGCGCGTAGTCGTAGTTGAGGCGCTGGGCGACGAGATGCACGCGGTGGAAGTAGCCGGACGTACTGTAGCCGAGCTCCGCCGTCTTTTCGAAGAGCTGCTCTCGCCCGACGTTCGCCGTCGCCAGCGCCGACATGTAGGTCAGCTGGGTGATCAGGTCGAAGTCCGTCGGCGCCGGCTTGAACAACGACGTCGAGTGCTGCCAGTTCGCGGCGTCTTCGACGGCGTCGCTGCGCGCGGGCGCGCGGGTGCCCGGCCACAGTCGCGTGAGCGCGGCGATTGCTCCTGACATCAGGGCGGCCCCGCAAAGAGCGCGTCAGCCGTCACGCCCTGCTCGGTGACGATGACGGCGCGGTTCGACGTGCCCCGACCGACGACGGGATTGACGCGCAGCAGGAGCTCCATGCTCTCGCCCGGGTTGAGGATGTGCGGCTCGAAGACGTCGTCGGTGAACGTCCCCGTGGTCCAGGTGTCAGACTGCAGCGCGCCGGAGGTGTACCCGAGCCATTTGTCGTACCGCGTGCCGGTCTCGCCGAAGTAGTCGACGATGACGTCCATGCGCGAGAAATCGCCCAGCGATGTCGTGCCATCGTTCTTCACCGTCACCGTGATGTTGGCGCCCGTGCCGTCGATCGACGTCGAGGTAACGGACAGTTGTGTGTGGGCGCGCTGGCTCATCCGAACTTCGGACTCTTTCAGCGTCGCGCCGATGGCGTCCATCGACGTCAGGCCGCTTCGCGTGATGAGCAGGCTCGCGGTCATGATGATCGCCGCGATGACCAGCGCCGGAATCCCGTTCTCCATCGTCCTGCCCCTATACCGTGAAGTACTTCGAGTCGATGGCGCCGGTCGGCGTCACGACCTTCACGTAGTACGTCGTGCCGCTCGTCAGGTTGTTTGCGGCCTTGACGCTGATGCGCAGCGTGGCCGTCGGGGACCAGTCGCTGGAGTTCTCGAACGTCTCGTACCAGCAGGGCGCGACGCAACTGGAGTCCACCCCGTAGGGGATCCGCGCGAAGTCGCCCGCAGGCCCAAAGAACACGTCTACATGGTCGATCGGCAGGACCTTCGCAGCGCCGACGTTCTTCGCCCAGACCGATGCATCGGCGCTACCGTTCTGCCCCGTCGCATGCACGATCTCGATCTGGCTGGCGATGCGGTCCTCGACCGCGCTCGATGAGGCGATGATCGAACCCGTCGAGCGGCTGACCGCGGGCAGCACGGCGTTCATCACGGCAATGATCGCGACAATCCCCGCGATGGTAATCATGATGGTCGTGATGGCCTTTTCGATGACGTGACTCCTTCAACGTCTGCGCGAGTGCGTTACGCGGGCTGTTGCCGCCAGGACAGGTCTCGATGCTGATCCTGCAGCAGGGCGTCGAGTTGTCGCAGGAGCACCGTCACATCCGTCGGCGACGGAGGCTGCTCCGGTGCGGGCACCTCCAGCTCGGTGATCCGGCCGAGCGCGGTGCGCGTTTCTGACGTCAGGTAGCCGGAGGCCTGGCACAGGTCCAGCAGGATGGCGAGGCGCTGTGCGCCGACGCGCTGGACTGCCTCTTCCGCCCACGTTGCGATGCTCGCGATGGTCAGCAAGCTCCAGGCAGCGCCCTCAGGACCTCTGGCCGTGGGCGGGAGAGGACGCCGCGGTACGGCAGATCCGTGCTGCTCTGCGGGAGATTGAGAAGCATGCGGCCGCGACTCGGGCTCCGGCTGCTCGTGCGAAGGAGGAACGAGCTCGATCCGGGCGGGCTGTTCTGCGATGGCGGGAACAACCTGTACGGGCCGCCAGGCTCGCGGCGAGGCATCTTCCTCGAACGGACTGTCCTTCACCAGGATCGCCGTGCGGATCTCGGTCAAGACCTGCTTCACTTCGCCCTTGATGATCTTCATCTCATCTTCAAGGGCGGCGAGGCGGCCACTAACGCTGGCGATGCTGTCCACGGCACTCCCTGCCTTTCAGCCAGAGGCGGTCATCCACCGGGATGACCGCCTCTGACCACCGGTTAGTTCAGGTCAATAATGGCGGGCGAGACCGACGCGGGCGTCGTCCGCTGGATCACCATGTACGAGCCGGAAGGCGGCTGAATTTCCAGCGTGAACTTCTGGTTTGTCCCGATCACGATGGGGCCGCCGGTCTGTGCGGAGAGGTCCGTGATCGTAATCTCGAACAACTCCCCCGGTTCGAGCAGCTTGTCGCCGTTCCCGGTGATTTCGGTCGTGGTGAACGCCAGGTCGCCGAGAACCAGGGAGCCGTCGACGTACTTGACGACCGTCCGGTTCGTGCCGGTCCCCGAGTCATCCCAGTTGACCGCATCGCCGCCGGCGGCGAGCGTCACGTCGAACGTGATGGTCGTGAGGTTTGCGCCTGGAGCCGCGGGTCCTGGAACCGGGCCCACCGCGTCGGTTGCGGCGGTCACGCTGCCGGTGAGCTCCATGGTGCCCCGTGTCTTCGAGAGGCCGGCGTAGACGGTCTCCTTGCTCCGCTCGGAGCTGAAGAGCCCCACGCTCAGTACGACGAACGCGAAGACGGACGCGACCACGACGAACGCGATCAGGATGATCGCCGTCTCGAGTCCGGTGACGCCCCGCTCGCCGCGCATGCGGCTGATGAACTGCTTGATTCGATTCATTCGTGCCCCTCCTCGATTGATGAAACTGACGTTGATCCCTCTATGACAATCGCGTTGTCTCTGCACTTGATCGATTGGCCACCTCCTTCGATGCCAGCCAACTGGCGTACCGCGCCGACGACACGCGCATCGACACGCGGCGTCAGCTGGGCGGCATGTCCGGACTTGCCGGGTCGGCCTTGCGTGCAGACGCCTGCGGTAATTTCGGCTTGGCCACATGTGGCGAATCAGGGTGCCAACACCCGTGTCATGCGTCATCGGCCTGATCCGCTGAAGGAGGAGCGCTCGTCGGGGAGGAGGGCGCGTACGGCGGTCGCGGGGATCGCTGTGATCTCGGTCTTGACGCTGGCGATGCTGTCCACGGCACTCCCTGCCTTTCAGCCAGGGGCGGTCATCCACCAGGGATGACCGCCCCTGACCACGGGTTAGTTCAAGTCGATGACAGCGGGGGTGAGCGACGCGGGCGTCGTCCGCTGGATCACCATGTACGAGCCGGAAGGCGGCTGCACTTCGAGCGTGAACTTCTGGTTTGTCCCGATCACGATGGGTGTGGTCTGCGCGGCGAGGTTCGTGATCGTAATCTCGAACAACTCCCCCGGTTCGAGCAGCTTGTCGCCGTTCCCGGTGATTTCGGTCGTGGTGAACGCCAGGTCGCCGATAACCATGGTGCCGTCGACGTACTTGATGACCGTCCGGTTCGAGCCGGTCCCCGAGTCATCCCAGTTGACCGCATCGCCGCCGGCGGCGAGCGTCACGTCGAACGTGATGTCGGTGAGATTCCCGGCGGCGGCTCCGGCGGTCACGCTGCCGGTGAGCTCCATGGTGCCCCGCGTCTTCGCGAGGCCGGCGTAGACGGTCTCCTTGCTCCGCTCGGAGCTGAAGAGCCCCACGCTCAGCACGACGAACGCGAAGACGGACGCGACCACGACGAACGCGATCAGGATGATCGCCGTCTCGAGCCCGGTGACGCCCCGCTCGCCGCGCATGCGGCTGATGCACTGCTTGATTCGAGTCATGCACACTCCTCCTCGGCTGGTGAACTGCTGGTCCCGATGACGATCGCGTTGTCGCTGCGTTTGATCGATTGGCCACCTCCTTCGATGCAAGCCGCTGGCGTGCCGCGCCAACGACATGCGCATCGACACGCGGCGTCAGCTGGGCGGCATGTCCGGACTTGCCGGGTCGCCCCTACGTGCAAACACCTAAGGGATTGTCGGCTAAGCCATGGGTGGCGATTAGGGGTGTCGGCATCCGTGTCACGCGGCGTTATCGGCCTGATCCGCTGACGCTTCTTCTTCCGAAGGGAGCGGCGCCTCGCCCGGGAAGATGGCGCGTACGGCGATGCGTCCCCCGTCCCCCTCGACTGTGAGTGACCCGCCGTACGCCTCGGCCGTCACGGCCGCCGCGCTGAGGTCGAAGCTGAATATGCCATCGATCGCCGCCGCCTGTACGACCAGCTCGAGCCCCGGCGATACGCTCCGGAGCGAGAGGGCGCACTGCTCGACGCCGGCTGCGGCGAGCCCACGCACCGCCTCGAGCGCGGCGCGGTAGATCGCCATCCGGCGGCCCGGTTCGATCGATGCGCGCCCGGCAGTCTCATCGACGCTGTCGATGCTCGCATCGGCTTCGACGTCCACGCGGATGTCCTCGGCGACGTCCTTCTGCAACGCGCGCAGCGCGGCCGGCAACCCGAGCCGCACCAGGTCCGGGAACAACTCCTGGCCGATGGCACGCAGGTCGTGCTCGTTCAGCACATCGAGGTCCGCGATCGCACGCTCGCGCAGGTCATCCGCGACCTCGGGTCCCTGCTCGGACACCCTCTCGGCCTCGCTCAGCCTCGCCGTCGCCACCATCAGCTTCACCTGCACGGACTCGCGGAGCCGCGCGGCAAGCCGCGCGTTCCGGGCTTCGTACGCGTCAATCAGCGCGCGCAGCGCGCGCGGATCGACCGCCGCCGACAGAACGGACACTGGACGATTGTCGGCTGGCTCTACGGATCGGCTCCAGCGTCGCGGGCGCCTCGTCGGGCTCCGCGTTCGCCAAAGCTCGTGGGCGCGTGCCAAGCGCGAGCGCACGGCGACGACGACCGCGAGGACCATGGCGAACGCCGCGGCGGATATCAGGGCGAGGCGCTGCATGCCCGCATGCGCGCCCGCGAGGACGCGAGATGCCGGCAGGCAGGCGGCGATGTTCCAGCCGTGGTCGATCTGCGTGTCAGCGGCGATCGCGTGCAGGCCGCAGATTGCGTCGACGCCGTCGGCGCGGCTGCGCACGGCGCCCGCCGCGAAGTCCGACGCCCTCCACGGCTGGCCGACAAGTTCGCTGCTCACGCCTGCCGCGAAGTCGCCGCGCTGGTTGACGATGATGTTCCGCCCGCCGTCAAGCGACGCCGCAAGCGTGGTCTGCCACAGCCGTGCCGCGTCGGCGCGCGCTACAAGCACTCCCCAGGCGTGGTGCTCTCCATCCACGAGCACCGTGGCGTAGTCGACATAAGCCCCGCCTCCGTCAGTGAGGACGATGTCGGAATTCGCGTTGCCGTGGTTCGCGCGCACGGTCGCGAACGCCTCGCTGGCGGCCGCGTCGTCGATGCCGCCGCCGGCCGTAGCCTGCAGCTTCCCGTCCAGTGCGAGGACGGCGAGGCCGGAGAAGTGATTTGTGTTCATCTCCAGCAGGCGTTGGAGCGTCCGCGAGCGCTCGTCCGGGGGCGTTTCGGGAGCGCTGACCAGGAGGTCGTCCGCGTCGCGCAGGAGCTGGATGTATCCGGCGAAGGCGTCCGCAGTCGCCGCGCGACCACTCTCCTGGCTGAGTGAGGTAGCTTCCTCCGCCGCCCGCCGCTGCGCCGATTGCCCTTCCATCTCGCGAGCGGCGAATCCGGCGACGGACAGGGCTGCTGCGACCGACAGCGGAGAGAGCGACAGCCGCTACGAGGGACGTCGGGCGAGGACCGCGAGGGAGGCGGTCGATCACACCGACGGTGTGACTCGCGCCCCGGGCGATCGCGTCGACGATGCGATTCTTGCCCAGGACGCGTCCCAGGGCGATTCCGGCAAGCTTGGCCACAAGCGGTCCTCCGTGTGGCAGTGTGGCCGCCCGGAGATCGTCGCATCACTAGGGAATGCCCTGATTCCGCCGCGCCGCGCGCCGACGATACAGTGGAACACGTCGCGCCTAAACTCGGTGGGTGGGACGCCGATATGGACAGAGACACGGAACCACCGGTCTCCGGTCACGTCGCGCACGCTCGATGCAGGCAAGGATGCTCGCCGGCCCCTCAGGGCTGTGCGTATGGAGGTCTTCGATGGAAGCTGCGCCCGGAGCGACCCGGATGGCCGTGGTAGCCGGCGGCGATCGCCGCACGATCTCCACGGGCAGCATCGAAATCGACAAGAAGATGGCGGGCGGGATTCCCGAAGGCTCGCTCGTCCTCATCGAGGGCCAATCAAGCGCCGGCAAGAGCGTCGTGACGCAGCAGTTCCTGAATGGCGCCCTGAACGGCGGCTTCCGCTGTGTCCTCTACACGACCGAGAACACGGCTTCCAGCCTGTTTCGCCAGATGGCGAGCCTCGACCTTGACGTCACCGACTTCTTCCTGCTCGGCGCGATGAACGTCTATCACGCTCCGGCGGCCATGGCACCAGAGATGGCGGAGAACATCTTCGGAGAGATGCTGGACCACATCGCCAGCCTGGAGGGTCGGTTCGATGTCGTGTTCATCGACTCGCTGACGTCGTTCGTGTCGCAGGTGCCGGAGCAGGCGACGCTGACGTTCCTCACGCAGGTCAAGCAGTACTGTGACCGCAACATGACCATCTGCTTCACCATCCACTCGTACGCGCTCGAAGAATCGATGTTCATGCGCATGCGCTCGCTGTGCGACGTCTACCTGCGCCTGCGCGTGGAGGAGGTCGGCGACCGGTTGATGAAAGTCCTCGAGGTCGCCAAGGTCCGCGGCGCGGACAAGAACACCGGCAACATTATCAACTTCGACATCGAGCCCGGCGTCGGCATGCGTATCATTCCCGTCTCCAGTGCTAGGGCCTGACGATGGCGGAGACGACGGCGCCGCTTGCGGGAGAGCACGGTCCGGACGGCCAGTGCCCTATCCACAACCTGCTCCCGCCTCCGCTCCGCGCAGTCGCCGAAGAGGCGCCCCACCTCATGGCGTACCTCCATCGCGCGCCCATCGGCGAGTTCGGAGTGCCGGACTACTACGCCGAGGTCAGCCGGAAGCTGTCCGACATCAAGGAAGCGAATCTCATCTATCCGGTCGGGAACGGGACGTTCGTCCACATTTACCCCGCTCCAAACGACGCGCGGAACTGTTATGCGGCGGTCGAACCCGGCAGCGAGAAGATCGGCGATCTCATCGAGCAAATCGAGTATGTGCTGCTCGATTTCGTCGAATTGCTCGTCGATGCGCACACTTCCGAAGAGCGGACCGCGGTGCTGTTTAAGGCTATCGACGATAGCTGCCAGGTCGTTGGGCGCGGGCCTTCGCGTCCGTCTGCTCGCGCCAGCGAGGCCGGCATGCTCAGGCTCCCGTTCGGCTCGAAGGGGGGCAAGACGACATTACGGGTTACCCAGGATGAGTTGGACGCCCTGAAATACATGGTCGTCCGCGACAAGATCGGCATGGGTGTCCTCGAGCCGCTACTCAGCGACCCCTGGATCGAGGATGTGAGCTGCAGCGGTGTGGGCCCCGTCTACATCGAACACAAGATCTTCGGCGGCCTGAAGAGCAACATCGTCTTCGAGACGCACGAGGAGATCGATGCATTCGTCGTGAAGCTCGCCGAGAAGATCAAGAAGCCCGTGACGTTTCGCAACCCCATCGTCGACGCGACGCTGCCAGACGGTTCGCGTATCAACATCGTCTACGGCGGCGACGTCTCGAAGAACGGCTCGAACTTCACCATCCGGAAGTTCATGGGCATCCCCCTCAGCATCATCGACATCGCCAACTCAGGCATGCTGACGTACCAGATGGTGGGGTACCTGTCGCTCATCGTTGAGTCGGGGTTGAACTTCTTTGTCTCGGGTGAAACGGCGTCCGGCAAGACGACGCTGATGAATGCCCTGATGACGTTCATCCCGGCGCACGCCAAGATCGTCAGCATTGAGGACACGCCCGAAGTGCAGGTACCGCACCCGAACTGGACGCGAGAAGTCGTGCGCGGAGCGATGAGCCAGGCCGGTGGCAGCGTCGACATGTTCAGTCTGCTCAAAGCGGCCCTCCGCCAGCGGCCGAACGAGATCATCATCGGTGAGATCCGTGGCGAAGAGGGGAATATCGCCTTCCAGGCGATGATGACCGGCCACGCCGTGTGCGCAACGTTCCACGCGGCAACCGTCGAGAAGCTCATCCAGCGCGTGACGGGCGCGCCGATCTCCGTGCCCAAGACCTACGTCGACAACCTGAACGTCGTCATTATCGCCAGTGCGGTCCGCCTGCCCAACGGACGGACGGGTCGCCGCATCATCAGCATCTCGGAGATCATCTCGTACAACCCGGTCAGCAACTCGTTCTCGTTCGTCGAAGTCTTCCGCTGGAATCCGATCAGCGACGTCTTCGAGTTCACCGGCTATATGAATAGCTACCTCCTCGAGCAGCGGATCGCTCGCGCCCGCGGCATCCCGGAGAAGAACCGCCGCCAGATCTACCAGGAAGTGGACCGCCGGGGCGCTCTGCTGGAGAAGCTCAGCGACCAGGGAGTCACGAACTTCTACGAGCTATATCGGCTCCTTTCGAAGGCGTCGCGTCAGGGTCTGTTCTAAAACCCACTAAGGGAAGCGGCTGACGCTGCCGATACTTGGTTGCGAGAGGCCGGGCAGCTCCCGGCGAGAGGACGTGACGGCGTTGTTCGACAAGAAGAAGCAAAGCGGCGCGGAGCCCATCTCCCTGGCCGATCGGCGGCCCGCCGCGGATGCGGTCGAGGCCTCCCCGACGGACCCGGACGCGGTCGAAACGGTCGACGCGGCGCCTCAGGCGGGGGTGCAGGTCGTCGAAGCAGCTGTCGAAGTCGAAGCAGAAGAGACAGCGGACGGTGACGAGAGCGCGGACCTCCTGTCGATGTTCACCGAGACGAAGATCGAGACGGTCGACCGCACGCTGCTCGTCGGGATGTCCGGTGACGTCGACATCGACGACGTGGTCGCCGAACTCCAGCTCATCGCGGCGGCCCTCAACCTCGGCGCCGCCGGCCTGCGCGAAGCCGCTTAGCGTCGCCCGGCGTGCAAGCTGCCGTTCGTCGCCCTGGCCGATAAGCAGCGCGTGCCGAACCGGCGACACGCCCCACGTTGGCCAGCCGCACACGCATCGCGTCCGTTCCTAACGCCGCCCGCGCCGCCGATCGAAGCGGTCGACGATGATCACTTCCTTTTGCCCGTGATGAAACGCGAAGGTGAAGAACCAGCCCGCAATGCCGAACAGAAGAGCCGCGAGGAAGAAGATCCAGCGCCACACGGCGGTCCTGATCTCGCTTGCGCCTGCGGCAGGAAGTTCACTTGTACTCTTGATCCGAGATGGATCTCCCTGACCGCTCCCTGGCACGTGCGCGAGCGAAGCCTGTACTGGCGTTCTACCGGGCGGCTTGGCCCTCGGTGTAGAGGTCGGCGCTGGCGTCCTGGTTGTGGTCGGCGCCCTGGCGGGCGTCTTCGTCGCCGTCGCTCGTGCGGTCGATGTTGCGGCGGCGTCAGTTGCCGTCGATGTCGGCGTATTTGTTGCTGCTGACTCCGCTTGTGATGCCATGGCGGCGGACATCGGGACGATCGTCGCCGTCGCCGTTTCGGTCGATTTTCTCGCAAAGTCCTCCGACATCGACGACGTATGCGTCGTCGATGTCGGCGCGGCGGTCGCCGCGGCCGTTGGGACGCTCATCGCCGGCGCAGTTGGCGCCTCCGATCCGACGAACAACTGCGCCGCTACCGCCGGCGGCGTCATCGCCGCCCCCCCGTTGTCGATGAACTCGCGTGCGAGCCAGTGCAGCTTCGCGTCACCGTTCGCGACGGCGACGAACTGTACCGTCGCCGCGGTGCCGCTGCCCGACCGGACGTCGCCCGGGCTCAGGGCATACGCGTAGTGGATGACACCCGCGTTCACCGCGTTCTGCAAGACCGTGCCTTCGGATGACGAGCCAGGGAACGATCCGGCCAGGATCTGGACGCCCGGCGCCATCGGGTCGGCGTCGATCGCCTGCACGATGTTGGGGTCGAAGCCCAGGGCGAAATCGACCTGGTGAACGTCAGTCCCGCCATTCACATCGATGGTGATGAACAGATTGTCGCCCGGTTGCACGGAGATGCTCGCGGGGCTTATGGAGAGCGTGCCAGATGGATTGGCTGCCGCCGTCGGAGCCCTCGCCAGACCCGCCGCGAGCGCGCAGAGGACAGCCAGCGTGCAGGAGATCTGCCAGCGCGAGCCTGGACGCAGACGAATGGATTGCCCTCCCGGCATGACTATCCTCTCGTCTTTGTCGGCTTGAGTACCTAACGGGAGAGGGTGCTAGCACCCGCGCCCGGCCCGGAACTCAAGAGTTCTCTGGCAGGCTCGCGCTGGGCTGCGTGAGGTGGGCAGCAAAGGAGTGCCAGCTGGAAGCCCCGTGGGCCGTGCCTTTCCGCAAGTGGACCTGGCCGCAGGCTACATCCGGCCCCGCAAGATGGCGTGCCAGTACATCGCCGGCAGCCCGTACTTCTTGAAGACGTACATGCTGCGGCGTTCCTTCGACTGATCGAAGGGGAACGTCTCCTGCGGCTTCAGGTCGTAGTCGAACTCCGCCATCACCAGCTTGCCGTAGCCGGTGACGAGCGGGCATGCGGCGTACCCGTCGTACGACGCCGAGAGCGGCTGCCCGCGCATCGCGCTCAGGAGGTTCTGCACCAGCACCGGCGCCTGCTTGCGGATCGCGGCGCCCGTCTTCGATGTCGGCAGGCTGCTGGCGTCGCCCAGGCTGAAGACATTCGGGTAGCGCCCGTGCTGCAGTGTGTGCTTGTCGACGTCAACCCATCCGGCCTCGTTCGCCAGCGGGCTGCGCTTGACGAAATCCGGCGCGCTCTGCGGCGGCGTCACATGGATCATCTCGTACGGCATCGTGATCAGGTCGCCCGAATCGAGATGCTCGAAGACGGCCTCCTTGGTCTCCGGCCTGACCTCCACGAGGTTGTGCCGGAACCGCACGTCGATACCCTTGCGGGCCACCACCTTCGTCAACGCCTCGGCGTACTTCGCCACGGCGAAGATCCCCGCTCCCGCCGTGCCAAAGACGACGTTCGTCCGTTCGCGTACGCCCGCCTTCCGGAAGTGGTCGTCGGCCAGGTACATGATCTTCTGCGGCGCCCCGCCGCACTTGATCGGCGTGTTCGGGTGCGTGAAGATCGCGTTCCCGCCTTTGAAGGTCTTGATGAACTCCCACGTCTTGTCGACGTGCTCGTACGAGTAGTTGCTGCAGACGCCGTCGTGGCCCAGCGCCTCGGGCAGCCCCTTCACCTTCTCCCAGTCGATCTGGATGCCCGGCGCGACGACGAGATACTCGTAGCTCACCTGCGTGCCATCGCTCGTGACGATCGTGTTGTCGTCCGGGCACATCTGCACGACGGCATCGCGGATCCATGTCGTGCCCTTCGGAATGTAGGACGCCTCGTCGTGCTCCGTGACCTTCTTGTCGAACACACCGGCGCCGATGAGCGTCCACAGCGGCTGGTAGTAGTGCTTGTCCGACGGCTCGATGATCGCGATGTCGGCGTCGCGGTTTGCGCGCCGCAGCCGCGCGGCGACGCTGAGGCCAGCGTTGCCGCCGCCAATCACCACGACCTGATGCCGCAGCGCCTTGCCGGAAACCATACTTGCCGGGTTCGTGAGTTCGCTGGTCATATGCGTTGCCTATCCTCCGTTTCGGAGTGCGAGGAAATAAAGTTGATAAACGATCTCGACTTTCCTATGGTAGCTGCGGGCTCCCACGGGATCACGGGCCGAATGGCACAGGCGCAGATGGGCCGTTCGGCACGTGCCCGGGCGACGGCAGGGAAGGCTTCCGTCGGCCAAGTCCGGCGATCACGCCAGCGTGTTCAGCCGCGCCTCGTCGGCCACGCGGATTTCGCCGCGATGAAGGTCGATGGCGCCGGCGTCCTCGAGCGCCTTGAGCGCGCGGGCGACGACCTCGCGGCTCGTGCCGGCCATCTCTGCGATCTCGCGCTGCGTGACGCGGGCGCGCGCCCCGACGCCGGCGCCGACGCCCTCGTGCGGCGTTACCGACTGCAGCACGATGCGCGCCACGCGCGCGGTGACCTGCCGGAACGACAGGTCCTCGACGAGGGCGACGAGATGCCGCAACCGCGACGCGAACACTTGCACCACGGCCTCGGCGACGGCAGGATACTGGCGCAGCGTTTCGAGCATGGCGTGACGCGACAACACCACAACCTCGCCCGGCTCGACGGCCGCGGCGCTCACGGGGTTCGCCCCGCCGTCGAACACCGGCACCTCGTTGAACGACTCGCCCGCCGACATGTGACGGAGCACCTGCTCCTTGCCGTCCGCCGACGTCCTGAACAGCTTGACCAGGCCGCTGCGGACGACGTACAGCCCCGCGCACGGCTCCCCTTCGACGAACAGAGTCTCGCCGGCCGCGACGCGATGCCGCCGCGCCGTCCCGGCCACGCGCGCGCGCTCTTCCGGCGACAGCGCCGAGAAGTATGGAAGGGACGAGAGCGGATCGGGCGACGGCGTCGGTGCTTTCATGCGACTAAAGTTACAGCGTGGCGGCACCGGCGGTCGATAGGCTGGTCTCGGAGGCACCGTCATGCCCGGGTCGATTACGGCACGCACGACTGTCCGCGAGGCGGTCGCGGCGTTTCCCGGGTTGGAGGAGATCTTCGACCGGCACGGGTTGACCGGCTGCGGCGGGCCTGACGGACCGGCCGAGCCCATCGGCTTCTTTGCGTCCGTCCATCATGTCGATCCGGAGCAGCTCATCGCGGAGCTGAACGCATACGCCGCATCGCTCGGCGGCCGCCGGCCGCGCGCGCCGGCGAGTGCTGATTCCAGCGCCAGCACGTACCCGCTGTTCCTGATGACGTCGCTCGTGTTGGCGCTGGGCGCCGGTGTCACATCCGGGATCGCCGCGGCGATGACGGGTGGCGGCTGGGGCGCGCTGCGGGGAGAAGCCTGGCTCGCGCTGGTCCAGACGCACGGACACATCCAGGTGTTCGGCTACCTCACGCTGTTCGTCATGGGCATTGGCCTGCATGTGCTGCCGCGCTTCAAGGGGCAGGCGCCCCCGGACCGCCGGGTCATCCTGGCGACGTACTGGGCGATGCTCGCCGGCGTGCTGGCGCGGGCATCCGCGCAGCCGCACGGGCAGGGGTTCGTGCGCTGGCTGCTGGGTGGGTCGGCGCTGATCGAGATGGTGGGCGTCCTCCTCTTCGCCGCACTTGTCGCCGGGATCTTCTGGCGCGCCCGCGACAAGCGCGAGCCGTATGACCGTTTCATCCAGGCAGCTACTGCGTGGCTGGTCGTGATGTCGGGCATCAACGCGTACCTGACGCTGCGTGCGGCGCTCGACGGCGCGCGTGTGCTGAATATTGCCGGCGACGCGGCGCTGCTCGAGGCGGGCGTCTACGGCTTCGTGGTGCTGTTCGTGCTTGGCGTCTCGTTCCGAACGTTGCCGTTCTTCCTGTCGCTGAGGCCGGCGTACGGGTGGCTCCGCGACGCGGGGTTTGCGGCGATTGTTCTGGCTCTGCCGCTGCGCGTCGCCGCAGTCTGGGCGCCGGAGTTCGGCTCGTACAGCTGGACCAGCGACACTGCCTACGTCGCGACGTTCACGCTGGCGCTCGGCGTCGCCGCCGCGACGGTCGCGCTGCGCATCTTCGAGTCCCCCGCATCGGAAGCGCCGCCCGTCGAGGGGCCACCGGCGTACCGGCCGATGGTGCAGACCGCCTACGTCTGGCTGCTCATCGGCGTCGCGCTGGACGTGTACTGGCGGCTGCGCGAGCTAGACGGCGGCTTCACGCCGTTCTACGCGGCGGGCGCAATCCGCCACGCCTTCCTGCTCGGATTCGCGACGCTGATGATCATGGCGATGGCGTACCGGACCGTGCCGGTATTCTCGGGGCGCAGGCTGCGCTGGCCGGCCGGCGTACCGGCGTCGTACTTCATGGTCCTTGGTGCCGGCGTGCTGCGCGTGTTCCCGGCGGCCTTTGCGGTGACGCCGTCCAAGCTGGACTTCAAGCTCCTTACCGCCGGCGGCGTGCTTCTCTTCTTCGGACTCGGCACCTTCTTCGTCGAGCTGGCGACGTCGATGTTCGCGCGCTTCGCGGCTCCCGCCGAACCCGTCGCCGTGCCGGCCGCGCCGAGCCGTACGGAGGTGCGGATGGCCGACGCGCAGCCGGCGAAGAATCACAAGGGCGTCGCGCCTATCGACGTCAGGCTCATCGAAACGACGGTGCCGGAAGAGGCGGTGCTAGCGGCGCTGAAGACCTGCTACGATCCGGAGATTCCGGTCGACATCGTCGACCTGGGCCTGGTCTCCAGCGTTGTCGTGCGCGACGCGTACGCGCACGTGACGATGACGCTGACCGCGCCGGACTGTCCGATGGCCGACGAGGTGGAGGAGCAGGTGCGCGGCGCGTTGCTCGCCGTGCAGGGCGTCGAGACCGTGGATGTGGACATCGTCGAGCAACCGGCCTGGACGCCGGAGCGGATGTCGCCGGCGGCGCGCGCCGCTGTCGGCTGGTGAGAGTTTGGGTGGTCGACGGGTGCCGTCCGGCCTCCGAGATTGAGTGAAAGAGCACAGGAGGAGTTCCATGAGCGAGATCGACCTTATGACGAAGGCGCTCGACCGGCGCAAGTTTCTTGGACTCACAGGCGGTCTGGCGGCGGCGGGCGCGGTGGTGGCGTGCGGTCAAGGGGGTTCGTACGACCCGCCGGTTGGGCCTCAGAAAGCGCAGGCGGCCGCCACGCCGGCGGCAGCGTCGCCGACCGCCGCCGCGTCCGATGATCGCCCGAAGGCGAGCGGCAAGCTGGCGGCTGTGTACGACGCCTCGCTGCGGCCCGTCGATCCGAACCCATCGAAGACGTTGCTGATCCAGACCAAGGAACTCACGCGCGAAGTTGCGGCCGGTGTCACGATGGACGCCTGGACATTTGATGGCGCCCTGCCCGGCAACGTCGTGCACGTCCGCCAGGGCGACTCCATCGCATTCACGCTGCACAACGGCGGCACGATGGGTCACTCGATCGACTTCCACGCGGCGCAGACGCCGTGGAACTTGAACTACAAGCTCGTCCTTCCAGGCGAGGATCTCAGCTTCAACTGGAAAGCGAACTACCCGGGCGTCTTCATGTATCACTGCGGCACGGGCCCGGTGCTCCAGCACCTGATCAACGGCATGTACGGAGCCATCATCGTTGATCCGGTACAGCCATTCGCTCCGGCGCGCGAATACGTGCTCGTGCAGAGCGAGTTCTACCTGTCGAAGGGCGCCAGCGGGAACTGGGACGGCGACCTCACGCGTGCATCGGCGGTGATTCCGGACTTCGTGGTGTTCAACGGCGCCGCGAACCAGTATCAGCAGCAGCCGCTGCAGGCGGCGCCGGGCGAGCTGATCCGGCTCCACGTCGTCAACGCCGGCCCAACGCTGTTCTCCGCCTTCCACGTCATCGGCGCCATCTTCGACAAGGTGTACCCCGACGGTAACCCGGCCAACGTCATGCACGGGGTGCAGACCTGGACGATCCCGCCGGGTGGTGGTGCGACGTTCGAGTTGACGATCCCGGAGGCGGGCCAGTACCCGTTCGTGACACACAGCTTCGCCTACACCGGGCTCGGAGCAGTGGGCCTGATCGAAGTGAAGTAGGCGCGGCGATTAGAGGGGCAGGACATGGCACGGAAACATCAGCGCAGAACGTCATTGGATCGACGCCAGGCGCTGCTTCTGGCGGCTCCCCTCGCCGTCACCGGCGTGATCGCCGTCGTCTGGGGCGGCTCGCGCCTCGGCGGTGATCCAGCCGCGGGCGCTCAGGCGTCGCTGGTCGCCGATCACATCAACGGCGACGGCAGACCTGCCGATCTCTTGACGCCGGAGTCCATCACCGTGCGTGTGCGATTGTCGGGTGCGCTCCAGGCCATGGTGCGTGAGGAGACGGTCAGTGTGACCTTGCCGCGGGATGCGACGGTCGGCTTCTTGTTGAACCGCGTGAGCGACGCCTATCCGGTGTTGGCCGCAATGGGGCCGAGCGTCATGGTCGCTGTCTCGGAAAGGATGGAGCCGCCGGACCGGGTGCTCGCCAACGGCGAAATCGTGGATCTGGTGTCTCAAATGGCCGGCGGCTGGAGGCCAGCCCCCACGGACGCTATTGACAGATCTGCGTGAGTGGCGGGACCGGTCGAGTGCGGTGTGTGGGCGATTGCCATTGTGCTCCCGGAGGAAGAGGGCCGAGCGGCGAGGCGTTCGGCGTTGCTGCGGTAGAGCCGGACGTACGCCCACTCGCGCTCGGTGGCGTGAAGCTGCTGCTGTCTGTTGCTGACCGGCACCGCGATGCTTCCACTGGCGCGGCGGCGCGCAGGACGTCAATGGCAGTGCGCTGTCGATTGGAGCAGCGCATCGACCGCGCGGCACCGAAGACATCGTCATCGTCGACGGCGGTGTCTTCCGGGAGCAGGTGATCATCAACAAACCGATATCGCTCGTGGGGCGCAATTCCCAGTCATCGACGGAGGCGGTCAGGGTGACGTCGTGACCATCTCCGCCGATGACGTCGTATCTCCGGGTTCACGATCCGCGGCAGCAGCAAGAACATCTCGCAGGAGCCCGCCGCGATCAAAGTCAAGGATGCGAAGCGCGTGACCGTGCGCGCCAACGTATTGCAGGACGCGCACTTCGGCGTGCACATCACGAACAGCTCCGATGACGTGATCGAGAACAACACGATCGATGTCGGGGCCGACGCGCCGGTCGAGCGGCGGGGACACGCTGTCTACTTCTGGGAAGTCGCCGGCTCGACGCTGTACGGTAACACCATCCGCCACGCCGCCGACGGTATCCACCTGGAGTACGCGAACGCAACAACATCGGCACACAACACCGTGACGCAGAGCCGCTACGCCTGCACTTCATGTACGTCAACGACACCAAGGTGATCAGCAACACGTTCCGCGACAATCTCGCCGGCGCCGTCCTCATGTACTCGAACGACCTGATCATCAAGGACAACGAGCTGTCCAGCAACCGCCGCGGGGCCGCCGGCGATGGCATGCTGATCAAGGACGACAACAACCTCTGGGTCGAAGGGAACCGCATCCTGCGGAACAAGTTCGGGATGACCGTCGATGGCACGCCGCAGCAGGCGGGCGCGACGGCGATCTTCCGCCGCAATCTCTTCGCGCTGAACGATACGGGCGTGGGGCTGCTTACGAATGCGCCGATCACGTTCGTGGAAAACGCGATGATCGATAACACCGTGCAGGTGAAGGCGCTCAGCGGTGAGTTGGCGTCCGCGCTTTCGAGCCACGACGGAGCCGCGACCGCAGCGGCGCCGGGGCAGCCAGCAGCGACGCGCAGCTGCCGAAGGGCGCGGTCTGGTCCAGCGCCGGACGTGGCAACTACTGGAGCGACTACCGCGGCTTCGATGCGAACGGAGATGGCGTCGGCGACCAGCCGTACCTGCCGCGGCCGCCGTTCGCCGGCCGTCTCGGCAACCAGGAGATGCTGCGGCTGTTCCAGTTCACGCCAGCGCAGCAGGCCATCGACGCAGCGACCGATATGTTCCCCGTGTATCGGTACCACGCGGTGATCGAGGACAGTCACCCGCTCATGGAGCCGCCGTCGGGTCTCGGGCTGGCGCGTGGTGGCGGCGTCAACCTTCGATTGCTCGGTGTCAGCGTCCTGCTCGTCGCGCTCGCGGCCGGCGGCGCGGCGCGGTTCGGCGCTGTCGACGCCGGCCGTGCGCTACAGCATGTGCTGGATCTCGTGAGACGTCGGCAGCGCAGTGGCGAGGTGGCCGCATGATCCCGCCGCCGTCGGTCAACGAAAGGCATCCCGCGTGACTGAGAGCGAAGCGTCGCCGATCCTGCGCGTTGCCGGCCTGAGCAAGCGATACGGTCGTGCCCAGGTCCTGCACGATGTCAGATTCGATGTGCCCGCCGGCAGCGTCGTCGCGCTTCTCGGCGCCAACGGCGCCGGCAAGACGACGACGCTCAAGTGCGCACTGGGCGTCATCGCGTTCGAGGGAGCGGTCGAGATCGCGGGCATCTCGGTGCGCGATCACGGCAAGCAGGCGCGCCGCCGCATCGGCTACGTGCCCCAGACGCCCGGGCTGGGAGACGGCGACACCTGCGACCAGGCGCTCACGTTTCTCGCCGAGATCAAGGACGTGGCGAAGAGCCGCGTGCCCGAACTCTCGACCTCGTGAGCCTCGCGCCGCAGCGCAGAGAGAAGGTAGGGCACCTCTCCGGCGGCATGCGCCAGCGGCTGGCGCTCGCCGCGGCGCTGCTGGCCGACCCGCGTGCTGCTCAACCCCGTGGAGATCGTCCGCGTGCTGGCGATCATCCACCTCGAGCCGGACCTGCAGATCCTCGGCCCGTTCGGGTCGTACCTGATGGAGCGCGCCGGCACCGGCGGCGCGACGGCGATCCTCAGCGTCGCGCTGGCCGCGTGGATCGTCGTGCCCGTATCTCTGGCGGCGTGGCTGTTCGAGCTCCGCGAGTCCTGATCTCCGTCACTCGCCGTGGATGATGTGCACGGCCTCGGGCCGGATGGATATTTCGATCTCCTTGTCGTGATCCAGACCGAGCCGGAAGTACGTGTACGCCGGCAGGTCGATCTCCAGATCGTGGCGCGCGGCAGACCCCGGGAGCTTCACGAAGATGCGGTACGTCTCGGCGCCCATGATCTCGTGGGCTATCTGCGCCGCGAAGACGTTGACCCGGCCTTCGAACGTGTCGCCCGGGCGCCGGATCATGATCTGCGTGGGCCGCACGGACGCCTCGACGCGCTGTCCCGGCGCAACCGGTGGCGCGGCGTGCGTCGCGTAGATCGCGGCGGCGATCGGCCTGCCGTCCCAATCGAGATCGATCACGCCCTCCGACAACCCGCGTACCGTCATCGGCAGGACGTTTCGCGTGCCGACGAGCTCGGCGACGCGCCGGGTCGCCGGCCGGTAGAAGATGTCTTCGCGCGCCCCCTGCTGCAGCGCGCGCCCATCCTCGATGACGATGATCCTGCTCCCGAGACTGAACGCGTCGCCAGATCGTGGGTCACGATGAGCGTGGGGATGCCACGCGATTCGTGCAGTGAGACGATGACGTCGCGCAGCTCCGCGCGGATCGCGGTGTCCAGCGCGCTGAAGGGCTCGTCCAGCAGGAGGATCCGCGGGCCGCAGGCGAGCGCTCGCGCAAGGGCGACGCGCTGCTGTTGTCCGCCCGACAACTGGTGCGGACGCTGGTCGCCTATTCCGGAGAGGCCGGTAGTCGCCATCAGCGATTCCACCGCGGAACGCCGGCCGGCACGATCGGTGTCCTGCAGTCCGAACGCGATGTTCTCCGCGACGGACAGGTGCGGGAACAGCGCGTATCCCTGTGGCACGTACCCCACGCGACGGCTCTGCATCGGGACGTTGATACGAGCCTCGCTGTCGTACAGCACACGATCGCCGACGGTGATTCGTCCGGAATCCGGCCGCAGGATGCCGGCGATGGCCCGCAGCGTGAGCGACTTGCCGGATCCGGACGGCCCGCACAGCACGACGAGCTCGTCGCCCGCGCTGAACGAGGGAGCAAGCTCGAACTTGCCGAGCCGCGCGGAGATTTCGACGCTAAGCACGGGGACCTCGCGCGGGCACGGAGCCCGCAATCAGGCGCAGGAGCGCCAGGAGCACCGCTGCCGTGATGATGAGGATCACCGCGAGCGCGATCGGCACCTCGATCGACTTCCCCGACTCGAAGGCGCCGATGATGGCGAGCGGCATGGTCTGCGTGCGGCCCTGGTAGCTGCCCGCGAAGATAAGCGTGGCGCCTAGCTCGCTCAGGGCTCGCGCCCAGCAGAGCACGGCGCCCGCCAGGATGGACGGCCACGCGAGCGGCAGCGTGATCCGGCGAAATGCGCGCCAGGGCGACGCGCCCAGCGTCCACGCCAGGCGTTCGTAGGCCGGATCGACTGTCTCGAACCCGGCTTTGACGGTGCGGATGTAGAACGGCGCAGCCACGAAGAGCTGCGCGAGCACGACGGCAGTCGCGGTGAACGCGATGTCGATGCCGGCGCCCTGGAGCTGCTCGCCGATGATGCCCCGGCGGCCGAGCGTCACCAGCAGCGCCACGCCGGCGACGGTCGGCGGAAGCACGACCGGCAGGTCAACGAGCAGATCGACCAGCGCCTTGCCCGGGAAGTCATATCGGGCCAGAAGATACGCGAGCGGCGTCCCGATCACGATCGCGATGGCCAGCGTGAAGGTGCTCGTGATCGCGCTGAGGCGCATCGCGTCGAGCACGAACGACGACGTGAGGTTGTCGGCGAGCGCGCCGGAGCTCGTGGCACGCCACACGAGCGCCGCGATCGGCACCCCCAGAAAGAGGACGCAGAGCAGCGCTGCGGGTCCGAAGACCCAGGTGAGGCCTACCGACAGGTTGCGCCCGCGAATCTCCCGCGCGGGAGTGATCGCACTCATCGCGCCGGCTCAAAGCCGTTGTCGGCCAGGATCGTCTGGCCCTCAGCCGACAGGATGAAGTCGACGAACGCGGCGGCGATGGCCGGTTTCCCAGCCTTCGACGTGACGGCGATCGGGTACGAGGCGATCACGTTGAACGGCGTCCGGGATCTCGACGGCGGAGACGTCCTTGGCCACGCCGGCCGTGATGTCGGTCCTGTAGACGATGCCCGCGTCGGCCTCGCCGAGCTGAAGCTTGGAGACGACGCTCTTGACGTTCGGCTCCTCAGACACCAGATTCTTCAAGACACTGTCGCTGAACCCCGCCCCGTACGCAGCGTCGGCTTCCATGTTCTTGAGCGATTGGCGCGCGTAGTCACCGACCGGCACGCCCTTCTGCGCCAGAACGAGCTTGAGATTGGCCTTGGCCAGATCTTTCGGCGCCTGCGATCTGCCCGGGGTTCGACTTCGGGACAGCAATGACCAGCCGGTTCTTCACGAAGATGGTCGCCGGCGCGACCAACGCCTTCTGCGCCGCGGTCGTCATGTTCTTCTCGTCCGCGGTAGCGAGCACGTCGGCCGGGGCGCCCTGGTCGAGCTGCGTCACGAGTGCGGGACTTCCGCCGAAGCTGAACGTGACGGTGACGTTCGGGTGGGCCTTCTTGAATGCCGAGGCTTCCTGATTGAAGGCGTCGGTGAGCGATGACGCGGCCAGGACGGTGATGCTCCCGGAGAGCTCCGGCGCGGGCGAGGCGGCAGGGGACTGCGTTACCGGTGTCGCACGGGTGGGGGTCGGACTGGAATCGCCGCCGCCGCATGCCGCGAGGAAGGCGCCGATCATCGCGACGACGATGATGATCGACAGGCGGGCCGTGCGCTGCAGTGGACGATCCATGTGCTCTCCCCGTTCTCGTATGGCGTTAGCCGGACTCTGTTACGCCACGGCGCCAACGCGTTCGCGGGCCGTACCTGTCTCGCTCACGCTGTATCCCGGGAGCGCCGAGAGCTCCGCGCGCAGCGACGCGGTTTGCATGACGTCGAGGAGCACCCTGATCGCCGGGTGATCGAGGTGCTCGCTCGGTATGAGGAAATCGAACCGCGCGTCGGCGAGCGGCACGAAGTCTGCGCCCACGGCGCTGGCGACGGCGCGCAGGCCGATGCCGAGATCGGCAGCGCCATCCGCCACGGCGCGGGCGACCGCCATGTGGCTCGAGACGACGCGGTCGTAGCCCGCGATCGTTTCGGGCCGGATGCAGGCGCCAGCCAGCAGCTGGTCGAGCAGGGCGCGGCTTCCCGACCCCGGCTCGCGATTGATCAGGCGAACGCCCCGCCGCGCGAGGTCGCCGACACTGCCGAGCTTCTTCGGGTTGCCGCGTTGCACGATGAAGCCCTGTTCCCAGCCGGCGTAGCTGACAACGAGTCCTCCCCCCTTCGCCAGCGCGCGGCGCGCTTGCGGAATGTTGAATTCGCCTGTCTTCGGATCCCGGAGATGGATGCCCGCGACGTGAGCCGTGGAGTGCCGCAGCGCGTCGAGCGCTACCTGGCTCGATCCCGGCAGCCACACGAGGCGCGCGTCGCCCGCGCGGCGAGACACCCACGTCGCGAGCATGCCGAGGCTCGGATCGCAGCCGACGAGGAACGCCGTGCGTTCGGCCTGCTCGGGTGTGATGAACAGCTGCACATCGGGTGCCGAGTTGAGCGCGACACCATCAGCGGGCGCGAACAACCCCTTGAGTTGATGCGCGACGAGGCGGTCGCCGACATTCGCCACGACCACGCGTGCGCCGGCGCCCCATCGCCCGCCGGCGGAGACGGCCCGCCGCTGAACGAGACGCTCCGGCAGGAGGAACAGGTCTTCGACGCGGCAGGTGAGCGCCTGGGCGAGTCGCAGCGCGACGGCGGTGTTGGGGGTGTACCGTCCCGTTTCGATCGCGACGATCGTCTGGCGCGTGAGCCCGGCCAGCTCGGCAAGATGGTGCTGCGACCAGCCTTTGGCGACGCGCACCGCGCGGACGTTGCTCTGGAGTTCCGCTGCTTCGGTTCGGCGGCCCATGGCCAGCCTCCTGTCTCGGATTACGGACATATAGTCCTATATCCACGCAAAGCGTGCAAGAGGCCGGATGGCACCTGATCGATGGGCGGATGGGCCCGGTACGCGGCGCCGTCGCTGTGTTACTACATGCGGTAGCGACTGCAGGCGTAGCCAGGAGGTCGGTCAGATGCCACTCAGCGCCAGGAATCAACTCAAGGGCAAGGTGACGAGCGTGAAGCTCGGGACGGTGATGAGCGAGATCGTCGTTGACATCGGCGGCCAGGAGATCGTCGCGGCGATCACACGGGGATCGGCCGAGGCGCTCGCCCTCAAGAAGGGCAACCGGGTGACCGTCGTGATCAAGTCAACCGACGTCATGATCTCGAAGTAAGCCTTCGCCTCCGAGACGAATCGGCCGCGATCAGCGCGAGCCACCGCTCGCGATCGGCGATGCGCGCTGGCTTCGCGGCGCGCCCGGAAGCTAGAATGCGCCGCGAGGACGTACAGGCGGCCGCATAACACCAGGCGCATCCGCGATCGTGATCCTCCCGAGGCCCGATGAACTTCAAGCTTTCCTTTCAGGGCGCCGCCGGCACGGTCACGGGTTCGCGCTACCTGCTCAGCGCGGGCAAGCGCGATCTGCTCGTCGACTCCGGCATGTTCCAGGGGCTCAAGGAGCTGCGCCTCCTCAACTGGCGCCGGCCCGACTTCAACCCGCAGTCGGTCGGTGACCTCATCCTCACGCACGCCCACCTCGACCATTGCGGCGCGCTTCCGCGCCTCGTGCGCGAGGGCTTCCACGGCACGATCCACTGCACGCCCCCGACGCGTGAGCTCGCCGAGGTGATCTTGCTCGACTCCGCGAAGCTGCAGGAGGAAGACGCGGAGCGCGCCAACCGGAGGGGATACACCAAGCACCACCCGGCCCTGCCCCTGTACACGAGCGACGATGTCCCGCGCACGATGCGGCTCTTCCGCACGCACGATTACCACCAGCAGTTCGATCTTGGCGACGGCATCGGCGTCCAGCTCTTCGACGCCGGCCACATCCTCGGCGCGGCCTTCGCGCAGGTGCGCGTGCGCATCGGCGGACGTGACACCACGCTTGTCTTCAGCGGCGACGTTGGCCGCTACAACGTGCCGCTCCACAACGACCCGGAGCCGTTGCCGCCATGCGACGCGCTCGTCATCGAATCGACGTACGGCAACCGCACGCACGACCCGACGCCGCTTATCGACCAGATCCGCGGGCCGTTTCGCGACACGCTCGCTCGCGGCGGCACGATCCTCATCCCGGCGTTCGCCGTCGCGCGCGCACAGCTCATCACGCTGATGCTGCGCGAGCTGATGGAGTCCGGCGACATCGCCGAGATTCCCGGTGCACATCGATAGCCCGATGGCCGTCGAGGTGACGGAGATCTACCACAAGTACGCCGGCACGAAGGACCTCGACCCGGCGCTGACCGAGGCCGAGTGGCAGCGCGTCTTCCCCAGGGACGTGCAGTTCCACCGCAGCGTCGAGGAGTCGAAGCAGCTCAACCGCCTGTCCGGCCCGCGCGTGATCATCGCGGCGAGCGGCATGCTCACCGGCGGCCGCGTCCTCCACCACCTCGAGCGCCTCGCGCCCGACGAGAAGAACCTCATCGTCCTGGCGGGATTTCAGGCCGCCGGCACCCGCGGTCGCGCGCTGGCGGACGGCGCGCGCACGCTGCGCATGCACGGCGCCGATATCAACGTGCGCGCCGAGGTGATCTCGCTGCTCGGCCTGTCAGCGCACGCCGACGCCAACGAACTCGTGCGCTGGGTGCGATCCGGCGACGGCGCGACGTCGGAGGCGACGTTCATCGTGCACGGCGAACCCGACGCGGCCGCCGCGCTATCGCAGCGCTTCCAGACGGAGTTGCGGATGCGCACGCTCACGCCGAAGCTCGGCGAAGTGTTCGATCTCAGCAACGTGCTGCAACGCTAGTCCCGTTAGAACTGCCACCACTGGTACCACTTGCCCAGCGGCAGCACCATCACCGCAACGTCATGCGGATGCCCCTGCTCGTCGCGCACGAGTTCGTGTACCGTCGCCGCGCGAATGAAGCCGAGCTGCTCCGTCGCGGCGATGGCGTCGTCCTGCACGCCGGCGACGAGCTCGGCCGTCACGCGGTCCAGCTCCGCATCCGCGGCGATATCGCAGAGATCGCGTAGCAGCGCCGTTCCCAGGCCCTGGTAGCGATAATGCGGCGCGACGACGATCACGCGGACGTTGGCCACGTCCCGGTACGCGCCGTGCGGGCTGCGGATGAGCGTCGCGTCGGCGACGATCTCGTCGCCCGCGCAAGCGATGAGCGGCAGCGCGCGGTCGTAGTCGGGTTGCGCGGTCCATGACCCGACCACCTTCGGCGACGTGACGTCGTGCTTCAGGAAGTAGCGGTCCTCCGTGGGCAGGCCGAGGAAGAACTTCAGCAGCGCGTCCGCATCCGTGCTGGCGAGCGGCCGCACGGTGACGCACCCGCCCGTCGCGCAGGCTGACCTGTTTCGGATAGGCGGTGAGTTTGTAGGTCATGAGGCCTCCATCCGTGGCGTCCGTGGCATCGCGTCCCGTCGCGACGGGTCGTTCGGTTCGGCGATGTCCGCCGGGGCGTCGGGCATCACCCCGCATGGTGGCATGCCGCGCGCCAGCGCGCACGGCTGTTCGGGACGTATGGGCCGGGATCAGTGGCCGGATGGCAGATGGGGCGTACGCGGCGATGTGATGCATAATCAGCGCGTCTGGGCGTGCGACCGCGCAACTGGACTGGAAGATGGTGATTCCCATGGACGAGCTCAAGAACAAGGTCGCTATCGTCACCGGAGGCGCATCCGGCATCGGGCGCGCGGCGGTCGAGCTGTTCGCCGCCGAAGGCGCGATCGTCGTCGCCGCCGACGTTACCGACGGCGCGGGCCAGGCGCTCGCCGACGAGATGTCGCGCAACGGGCACACGTGCTCGTACGTGCATGCCGACGTCTCGAAGGAGTCCGACGTCGAGGCGATGGTCCATCTCGCGCTCGCCCAGTACGGCCGGCTCGACGTCCTGTTCAACAACGCCGGCACCGAGGGCGACACGGCGCCGACGGCCGATGCCACGCTCGACAACTGGGAGCGGGTGATCGGCATCAATCTTCGGGGCGTCTTCCTCGGCTGCAAGTACGGCATACAGGCGATGCTGCGCACGGGCGGCGGCTCGATCATCAACAACGCGTCGGTCGCCGGCCTCGTGGGGTTCGCCGGCATCCCGGCCTACGCGGCATCGAAGGGCGGCGTCGTGCAGCTCACGCGCACGGCCGCGCTCGAGTACGCGACGCAAGGCGTGCGCGTAAACTGCGTCTGTCCCGGCGTGATCGAGACGCCGATGGTCCAGCGCTTCACACACGGCGATCCCGCCGCCGCCGCGCAGATGGCTGCGATGCAACCTGTCGGCCGCATGGGACAGGCGCGCGAGGTGGCGCAGCTCGCGCTGTTTCTCGCGTCCGACCGCGCGTCGTTCGTCACGGGTGCGGCGATCCCGGTTGATGGCGGGTACGTCGCCAGATAGCGCAGAGGTGCCGCGATGAAGATCATGGCCACGTTCGATGGTTCGAAGTTCTCGGAGTCGACGCTGCCGCAGCTCGCCGCGATGGCGCGCATGCCCGGCGTCGAATTCATCCTGGTCCGCGTCGATGATCTCCCCGGAGGCCAGCCGGCCGGCGCCGGACCGCCGCCGCCTTCGACGATCGTGACCGGCGGCGCGAGGGCCATTGTGCCGCCCGCCGGGCCGCCGCCCGCCGAAACGAAGAGCCAGGCGGTCGAGCGGAGGCTCGCCGAGATGACCGACTACCTGCGTGATATCGCGACGCGGCTCCCGCCCGGCGCGGCGTATCGATTCGAGCCGCGCGTCAGCGAGCACGCCGCGTCGGAGATCGTCCGGCTCGCGCTGGCCGAACAGCCCGATGTCATCGTCATAGCCACGCACGGGCGCACCGGCATCGTCCGCGCGCTCTTCGGCGCGACGGCTGAAGAGATCGTCCGCTCGGGTGTCGCGCCCGTGTATCTCGTACACCCGGAAGAAGTGCGCAAGCGGCGCGCGGCGGATGGCCGCTAAGACAGCATCGGCCGCGCCCGCACCGCCGGGCCTGGCGGCGCTCGCCGCGTCAACGCCGGCGGAGCGCCTGCGGCTCCTCGCATCGGACGCCGGCGGCATCTCGTCCGAGGAAGCGCTTCGCCGCTGTCGCACGTACGGCGCCAACGAGCCCGTCCGGCCGGAGCGGACGCGCATGCTGGCGACGTTCGCGGGCAACTTCACGCACACGCTCGCGCTTCTGCTCTGGTTCGCCGCCGGCCTGTCGTTCGCGTCCGGCATCCCGGAGCTGGGCGCCGCGATCGTCGCCGTCATCGGTGTCAACGGCATCTTCGCGTTCCTGCAGGAGTACCGCGCGGAGCAGGTCGTCCGCAGCCTGATGCGCCAGGTGGCCGTGCAGGCGCGCGTGCTGCGCGGCGGCGCGGAGGAGCGTATCCCGGCCGTCGACCTCGTGCCCGGCGACGTCGTCCGCCTCGCCGCCGGCGATATCGTCCCGGCCGACTGCGTGCTGCTGGCGACCGACAACCTCACGCTCGACCTCTCGATGATCACCGGCGAGTCAACGCCGGTCGAGCGCGACGCGCGCGCCATCTCCGTCGAACGCGACGGCGTGCGCGCGACCGACCTGGCGTGCATTGCGCCGTCCGGCTCTGGCGTCGCCACCGGCTCGGGAGAAGGCGTCGTCTTCGCAACCGGCCCGGACAGCACGATGGGGCAGGTCGCGGCGCTCGTCGAAGGCGTCCGACGCGGCGAGTCCGTGCTCGAGCGCCAGGTGACGGCGCTTTCGCGGCTCACCGCCGTCCTCGCCGTGCTCGCCGGCGCCGCAACGCTCTCCCTCGCCGCGTTCAGCACCAACATCGAGTTCCTCACGGCGCTGACATTCGCCACGGGCGTCATCGTCGCGCTCGTGCCGGAGGGCCTGCTGCCGACGCTCAGCGTCTCGCTCGCCATCGGCGCCCGCCGCATGGCCGAGCGCGGCGCCGCGATCCGCCGCCTGTCCGCGGTCGAGGCGGTCGGCTCCGTCACCGTCATCTGCACCGACAAGACCGGCACGCTTACCCAGAACACGCTCTCCGTCCTCGGCTTCACCGGCGCCGCCGCATCGACCGGTCCACCGGCCGAAGCGCTCCTGGCGGCCGCGCTCTGCAACGACGCGCGCGTCGACGGTGCGGGCTTCGCGGGCGACCCGATCGACGTCGCGCTGGCGCAGTGGGCGGCCGCCAACGACCAGGACGTCGAGGCGCTGCGCCACGCCCACCGTCGCATCGCCGACATGCCGTTCGATGCGTCGCGGCGGTACATGTCCGTGACCTGCGACGTCGGCGGCGCCGAACGCGACTTCATCAAGGGCGCGCCCGAGGCCGTGCTGGCGCTGAGCGCCAACGGCGAGGTCCCCGCGCCGATCGCCGAGGCTCTCGCCGCGGCGACGCAACGCGGCGAGCGCGTGATCCTGCTCGCGAGCGGCCCTCGCGGCCAGACGCCGGCTGTGCTCGGCCTCGTTCGGCTGTACGACCCGCCCCGGCCGGAGGTGCCCGCCGCGATCGTCGCCTGCCGCCGCGCCCGCATCCGCATCATCATGCTGACCGGCGACCACCCGTCGACCGCGCAGGCAGTCGCCGCCGCCATCGGCATGGCGGACGGCGAGCTCCCCGTCGTCGACGGCGCGGCCGTCGACCAGCTCTCCGACGCGCAGCTCCTCGTGCGGTTGCGGACCGACGCGATCTTCGCGCGCATCGATCCGCGTCAGAAGCTGCGTATCACCATGCTCCTCCGCCGCGCGGGCGACATCGTCGTCGTGACCGGCGACGGCATCAACGACGCCCCGGCGCTGCGCGCGGCCGACGTCGGCGTGGCGATGGGCCGCCGCGGCACCGAGGTCGCCAAGCAGGCCGCTGACATCGTGCTCGCCGACGACAACTTCGCCACGATCGTCGCCGCGATCGAGGAAGGGCGATCGATCAAGACGAACATCAGGCGCTTCGCCAGCTACGTGTTCACCAGCAACGTGGCGGAACTGGCGCCGTTCCTGCGTCTACGTCTTCCTCCCGGTCGCCGCTGCCGCTCAAGGTCGTGCAGGTGCTCGCCATCGACCTCGGCACGGACCTGCTCGCCGTCGCTCGCGCTCGGCGCCGAGCCGCCGTCGCCGCGCACGATGGACGCGCCGCCCGAGCCGCCCGAGCGCCCGCTGCTCACGCGGGCCGCTCGCGGTGAAGACATTCCTCTTCTTCGGCGTCATCGAGGCCGCGCTCGGGCTCGCCGGCTTCTTCGCGTACTTCGCTCTGGCAGGGCTGGCGCCCCTTCGACTCCTTCGAGTCCGTACGTCGCGTTCGACGCGCAGGCGCGCGCGCTGACCTTCCTCGGCATCGTCTCAGGGCAGGTCGGCTGCGTCTTCGCCGCAGCGCGACGGGACGTTCGCGCGGCGTCTCTCGCTGCTGTCGAACGCCTGGATCCGCTGGGGCCTGCTGTTCGAGCTGGCGCTCGCGCTGACGCTCGTCTACGTCCCCGGCATCAACGGCCTGTTCTCGATGGAAGGCGTCCCGCCCGCATGGCTCGCCATCCTGCCGCTGGGCGCCGCGACGTTCTTCCTCATCGACCACGCCCGCCGCATCGTCGCGCGAATGATCGATACGCGGCGCAGGTCGCGAGCGTGACAGCAGCCGCACACGAAGAAGGGCACGCCATCGCGTGCCCCAAGAACTACAAACCACGAACCACGAACTACAAACTACTAAATGTCCAGGTTCTTCACCTGCATCGCGTGGCCCGTGATCCACTTCTTGCGCGGCGCGACCTCGTCGCCCATCAGCGTCGAGAAGATCTCCTCGGCCTTCATCGCGTCTTCGATGCCGACCTGGAGCATCGTGCGCTTCTCCGGGTCAAGTGTCGTCTCCCACAGCTGCTCCGGGTTCATCTCGCCGAGACCCTTGTAGCGCTGCACGTGCGCCTTCTGGCCGTCCTTCACCTTCGCCAGGTGTTGGTCGCGCTCCTGGTCGCTGTAGATCCACGTGTGCTGCGCGTCCGACCTGGATGCGGTACAGCGGAGGCTGCGCGATGTAGAGGCAGCCCTCGTCGATGAGGGGGCGCATGTAACGGAAGAAGAACGTCAGCAGCAGCGTGCGGATGTGCGAGCCGTCGACGTCGGCGTCGGCCATGATGATCACCCGGCGGTAGCGCAGCTTCGTCAGATCCATCGTCTCGCCGAAGCCCATGCCGAGCGCCGTGATCAGCGACCGGATCTCCTCGTGCGCCAGCATCTTCTCCATCCGCGCCTTTTCGACGTTGAGGATCTTGCCGCGCAGCGGCAGGATCGCCTGGAACCGGCGGTCACGGCCGGTCTTGGCGGTGCCGCCGGCGCTGATGCCCTCGACGAGATACAGCTCGCACTGGAACGGGTCGCGCTCCGAGCAGTCGGCCAGCTTGCCCGGCAGCATCGTGCCGTCGAGCAGCCCCTTGCGCACGACGAGGTCGCGCGCCTTCCGCGCGGCTTCCCGCGCGCGCGACGCCAGGATGCCCTTCTCGATGATCCGTCGCCCGTCGGACGGGTGCTCCTCGAGGTACTGCATCAGCCCGTCGGCGACCGCGCTCTCGACGTGCGTCTTTACCTCGGCGTTGCCCAGACGCGTCTTCGTCTGGCCCTCGAACTGCGGTTCGGGCAACTTGACGCTGATCACGGCGACCATGCCCTCGCGCACGTCATCGCCGCTCAGGTTCGCGTCGTCGTCCTTCAGGAACTTCTGCTTTCGCGCGTAGTCGTTGAGCACGCGCGTCAGCGCGCTGCGGAAGCCCGTCTGGTGGGCGCCGCCGTCGATCGTGTTGATCGTGTTCGCGAAGCTGAACTCGACCTGCGAGAAGCCGTCGTTGTACTGGATCGCCGCCTCGATCTGCGTCGTCTCGACCGTGCTCTCGATGTAGATCGGGCGCGAGCTCAGCGTGTTGCGGCCCTTGTTCACGTGGCGCACGAAGCTCGCGACGCCGCCCTCGAAGCAGAAGTTCATCTCGCGTTCCTGGCCGGGGCGCTTGTCCTCGAAGCGGATCCAGATGCCCTTCGTCAGGTACGCCATCTCGCGGAACCGCTGGAGCAACAGGTCGTAGTCGTACTCGATCGCGTCGAAGATCTCGTCGTCCGCGAGCCAGCCCGTCGTCGTGCCGGTGTGCGTCTGCTTGGGCTCCTGAGTCGTCTTCAGCGGGCCCTTCGGGATGCCGCGCTCGTAGTCCTGCCGGTAGACCTTGCCCTCGCGCCGCACCTCGACGTACATCTTGCGCGAGAGCGCGTTCACCACCGACGCGCCGACGCCGTGCAGTCCGCCCGACACCTTGTACGCGCCGCCGCCGAACTTACCGCCCGCGTGCAGCACCGTCATGATCGTCTCGAGCGCCGAGAGCCCGGTCGTCTTGTGCTTGTCGACGGGGATACCGCGCCCGTTGTCGCGCACCGTCACCCATCCGTCCGCCTCGATGGCGACGTCGATCCGGCTGCAGAACCCGGCCATCGCCTCGTCGACCGAGTTGTCGACGATCTCGAACACGAGGTGGAGCAGGCCGCGCTGGTCGGTCGTGCCGATGTACATGCCGGGCCGCCTGCGCACCGCCTCCAGCCCCTCCAGGACCTGGATATCGGACGCCGTGTACGAGTCGGCCTGCTTCCCGCGCTTGGGCGCGGGCACGTCTTCGGCGCGTTGTCTCACCATGTGTGTGTTTGCCCCAAATCTGTGTTTATGGGAGATGTCTCGGATCGAAAAGACCCGTGGCAACGTCCCTGTTGCCGGGCCTTCAGATACCGTCCGCCGAGGGCTTCCGCATCGTCGATATTCTACCACATTTTGGCCCCGTTCCGAAGCTGATTTCGGCCGTCTGCGGGTCGGTTCCGGGGCTCCCGCGCACGGCGTCGCGCGAATGAAGGCTAAGAGCGCTGGCCGCCCGAATCAGCGCGGGCGCCGAGCCTCCGCGCGCCTGGCGCGCAGCCGTCCTTTGAACGTCCGAACCCGTGCCTGTACCATGAGAAGAAGTGGGGCCGTAGCTCAATTGGGAGAGCGCAACACTGGCAGTGTTGAGGTCAGGGGTTCGAGCCCCCTCGGCTCCACCATTCGCACATACAGAAACGGCCCACCTTGGGCCGTTTCGTCGCTTCCGTCTGACGCGGCGCTGACAGCATCCCATGCGGGAACAGCGTTCTCGCGTGCGGCGGGACGCGGGAGCATGTGCACCCCCTGATCTCCTTACGTCGCTTGCGGCCCGGACACGTTCCCTTCGAGATGCCGGCGGATCTCCTGGAACTCCGCCGTGCTGATCTCGCCGCGCGCGAGCCGCCGCTTCGCGATCTCGAGCGCGTCCGCCTCGTCGCTAGTCTGACGGCTCTGCGCGGGACGTAGGATCGCGACCACGAACAGGTAGATCAGCGACGCCCAGAACAGGATCCAGAAGATGCCCATAAACACCATCCACCAGCCCATGCCATCATTCGTGTGCCACATGGTGATTGCTCCTTCTCCCCGGCGGTCAACTCTTAGCCGGGGTGATGCGACGAGTGATCGAACGGCTGCTCGGCGGAACTGCCTCCGCCGTCACCCCGGATCGCCGGTCCGATCCACAGCGTCGACACGGCGAACGCCACGGCGAACAGCGCGAGCGCCACACCCGGCGCCGCCCACGAGTCGAAACGCCGCCTGAGGCGCAGCAGCATCGGTATGGTCAGGACGAAGCCGATCGTCCCAAACAGGAGGGTGCCTCCGGTGCCGGCGAGCAACGCCGCACCCGCGATCGGCCCGGCGTGGTGCAGGACGTGCGGCGCAACGCCGGCGACGACACCCACGGCCGCCGAGAACGCCGCGCCGATCCGCGCGAGCCAGCCGCGGCGCTTGCTCCCGATGTCAGCGCTTGTTCCTGTGAGGCTGTCGTCGGCGCGGGCGTTTAGCATGTCCCTTGCCACCTATTGGACCGTCAGGCGGGCGACCATGTTCGGATGGACCTTGCAGTAGTACTCGTACTCGCCCGCTTTGTCGAAGGTGATCGCTTTCGTGTCGCCCTTGTTCAGGATGCCGGTATCCCAGCTGCCGTCCTTCGCCGTCGCCGTGTGAGGAGCCGCGTCGTCGTTGGTCCACGTCACCGTGGCGCCGATCGGAACCTGCAGGTTACCCGTCGCGAACGCGAAGTCTCGGATGGCGACACTCTCGGTCTTGCTGCCGACCGACAGCGGCGCGTTCGAGGAGTTCGTGCCGCCGCCCATCATCCCCTGCATGTGGCCGTTCATGCCCCAGCCGCCCATGCCCCAGTCGCTTCGTACCATCGCGAAGCCGGCGATCGTCATAAGGAAGACCATGGAGGCGACGATTACGCCGGCGATGAATGCCAGCGGAACCACTCTCGATACACGTGTCTGCTGCATAACGACTGCTCCTTGCTGCAGGAGATGCGTGCGAAGCTTCAGCTCCGGCTGTACCGCCGGACCGCCTCGACCACCTCGTCGATCTTCTCCGACCCCGCTCCGTCCTGGACCGCCTCGCGCACGCAGCCGTCCAGGTGGTCCCGCAGGAGGACCAGCGCGACCGCATCGGCGGCGGCGCGCATCGAGGCGATCTGCTGCATGATGTCGATGCAGTAGCGGTCTTCTTCCACCATCTTGGCGAGGCCGCGGGCCTGCCCCTCGATCCGCCGCAGGCGCGTGAGAAGCCTGCTCTTGTCCGCGGCGTAGGACTTGCTCGTCTTCATCCGTCTCCTCCGATACTCCCCCTCACCTTATGGGGCAGGAGTTCTGAGGATAAGGGCCGACCGGCCCAAAATGCGCTGGTCCGAGTGCCTCAGGTTCGAAAGCTCATGCCGATCGGCCCCCTCGCCACGTTCCTATTCGGCCCTGCCCCGTACTCCCCGGCACTATTACGATGGTGTCGTTGCGGCGTCAGGAGGCGGCAGCCATGGCTACCACAATCCACACGAGCGGTGATACCGAAACAGCCCGGAAGCGGTACAACCGCGCAGCCCGCTTCTACGATCTCCATCAGGCGGCCGCCGAGCGGCTCATCTTCCGGGGGCGGCGCAAGCAGCTCTGGGCGAAGGCGCCAACGACCGGGAGCATCCTGGAGGTCGGCGTCGGAACCGGCGTCAACATCGGCCACTACCCGGCCGGCGTGCGCGTTACCGCGATCGACCTCTCCGAGCAGATGCTGGCCCGCGCGAGGCAACGCGCAGAGCGGCTTCACGCCGCCGTCGAGCTGGCCCTGATGGACGCGCAGCATCTCGATTTCCCGGATGCCACCTTCGATGCCGTCGTCTCCACGTGCGTGTTCTGCTCCGTGCCCGATCCCGTCGCCGGCCTGCGCGAGGCGTGGCGGGTGTTGAAGCCCGGTGGCAAGCTCCTGCTGCTCGAACACATGCGCAGCGACAATGCGGTGCTTGGCAAGTGCATGGACGTGCTGAACCCGCTGATGGTGCGCATGTCCGGCGCGAACATCAATCGGCGTACGTTGGAGAATGTGCGCCGGGCCGGCGTGCAGGACTTCGAGGCGTCGAGCCACGTGTTGGGCATCGTCAGGCTGATCGAGGCACGTAAGCCCGCGGCGCAGGCATAGCGATGGTGGAGGCGTTGTGAAGAGATCACGAGCACGCATGCGTAAGAGTTCCCGGCCCGTGCTGATCGCGATCGCCGCATGCAGCGTTATCGCGCTCGGACTCATACTGGCGGTAGATCTCCTCGCCCGTGGCGGTGGCAGCGACGGCGAGACACACCCCGAGGCGATTGTCACCCAGGCGCCTGACGATCATCCTGCCGCCGCCAGTTCCGGTGGCCCTGACCTGCACTTCACCACGATATCCGTCGATCTCGGCGTCGTGCCGCTCGGGCAGGAGGTCGGGTACGCGTTCTCCTACGCGAACATCGGCGCGAATACGTTGCAGATCGAAGATGTCAACGTGCGCGCCGTACGAGGGTGCTGACCATTCCAGCCGGTCGTCGGTGCGACGACCCTGGAGCCCGGCGAGAAGAGCACCTTGTCGTTCAAGACCCACATGATGGCCGGTATGGATGGTCCGCACGTGTTCGAGATCACCGTGAAGTCGAACGACGCCGACGCTCCGGTCACGGTGCTGGAGGTGAAGGGCGACTTCGAACCGGTCGGGGCAGGGAGCAGTCACGGCGGAGAGTAGGCGCGGGCCGATCTCGGCCATTGGCCCGGCATAGGGGTTCGCCCCGCTTGCGGGCCCTCCGCACGGATCACCTATAATGCTGCCTAACCATAAGAAACGCTTCGATCCGGAGCAGTAAGCGCAATCAAGAGAGCCGGCGGCGGTGCAAGTCGGCAGCAGGGGCGCTGAACTCGCCGGGGAGCGGAGGCGGTGAAGCCGTGGGGCCAAGCCGCCGCCGGGTGCGCCCGTTACAGCGAACGAAGGTGCTCGCCGCCGGCGAGAACCAGGGTGGTACCGCGGAGATTGCTCTTCGTCCCTGTTCAGGACGGAGGGCATTTTTGTTTTTCGCGGCGGACCTTGCCTCGCAAGGTGCCGCCAACCGGCTGAGAGGCCGAGGGAGCGCATATGGACGGCCTGGCACCGGTATTGAACCCCGGATCGGAATGGGCGATCGTCGGCCGCATGGCGCTGGCGGCGGTGCTCGGTGCGCTCATCGGCCTGGAGCGTGAGTACCGCGGCTACCCGGCGGGGGTCCGCACGATGGCGCTCGTCTGCATGGGGTCCGCCCTCTTTGCCAGTTCGACATCGCTGTTCGGGGGCGACCCGTCGCGCGTCGCCGCACAGATCGTGTCCGGCATCGGCTTCCTGGGCGCGGGACTCATCTTTCGTGAGGGATTTAGCGTCAAGGGCGTGACCACTGCCGCGACGATCTGGACGACGGCTGCCGTGGGGATGGCCGTCGGCGCGCAAATCTACATCGTCGCCACCTTCGCGGCGCTGTTCGCGGTGATCTTGCTCGAGTTGCGCGTCGTGACGAAGAACATCCGGCCGCAGAACGGCGACGAAGACCTGCATGACCATCGCGGCGATCCCGAAGACAGCGGCCGCGAGCCGCACGACTAGGAGCCGCTGCCTCACGAGGAGGTGACCCCATGACCAACGAGACGCCCACAAAGCCGCGACGTGAACAGTCTGAGCGCTACAACCCCGACGAGATCGAGGCGAAGTGGCAGGCGCGCTGGGAAGCCGATGATCTGTACCGTACGCCGGACGACGATCCGCGGCCGAAGTGGTACGCGCTCACGATGCTGCCGTACACGTCCGGCGACCTGCACGTCGGACACTGGTACGCCATGGCGCCGTCCGACGCGAACGCGCGCTTCAAGCGCATGAACGGCTACAACGTGCTGTTCCCGATGGGCTTCGACGCCTTCGGCCTGCCCGCGGAGAACGCCGCGATCAAGAACCACCGCCACCCGGCGGAGTGGACGTCCGCGAACGTCGATCGGATGCGCGGGCAGCTGAAGTCGATGGGCGCGATGTTCGACTGGAGCCGCGAGCTGACCACCGCCTCCCCGGACTACTACAAGTGGACGCAGTGGTGGTTCCTGCAGCTCCTGAAGCACGACCTGGCGTACAAGAAGCGGGCGGCCGTCTGGTGGTGCCCGAAGGACCAGACCGTGCTGGCGAACGAGCAGGTGGTCGACGGGAAGTGCGAGCGCTGCGACAGCCCCGTCTCGAAGCGCGACCTCGAGCAGTGGTTCTTCCGCATCACGAAGTACGCCGAGGAGCTGCTGGACTTCTCGAAGCTGCAGTGGACCGAGCAGATCGCCGCCATGCAGCGCAACTGGATCGGCAAGAGCGACGGCGCGGAGCTGCGCTTCGGCCTGGACGTGCCGGGCGTCGATACCAAGGAGATCCGCGTCTTCACGACGCGGCCGGACACCGTCTACGGCGTGACGTTCTTCGTCGTCGCGCCGGAGCACCCGCTCGTCGAGCAGATCACGACGCCCGAACAGCGCGACGCTGTCCGCGCCTACGTCGAATCGGCGCGGCGCGAGAGCGACATCGAGCGCATGTCGACGGAACGCGAGAAGACCGGCGTCTTCACCGGCGCCTACGTGACGAACCTCTTCAACGGCGAGAAGGTGCCGATCTGGATCGGCGGACTACGTGCTCGCGACGTACGGCACCGGCGCCGTCATGGGCGTGCCCGCGCACGACCAGCGCGACTTCGAGTTCGCGAAGAAGTACGGCCTGAAGATCGTCCCCGTGTTCACGCACCCGGACTGGGACGGCGGCGAGCTGACCGCCGCGTTCGGCCACGGCGGCACGATGATCAACTCCGGCCCCTTCGACGGCACGCCGGACGAGGACGCGTTCGCGGCGGTGGTGAAGTACGCCGAAGACCACGGCTACGGTCGCGGCACGGTGAACTACCGCCTGCGCGACTGGCTCATCTCGCGGCAGCGCTATGTGGGGCGCGCCGATCCCGATCATCTACTGCGAGACGCACGGCGCGGTGCCCGTGCCGGAGGCCGACCTGCCCGTGCTGCTGCCGGACGACGCGGAGTTCCGCCCGACCGGGCGAGTCGCCGCTGACGTACCACGAGGGCTTCCTGCACACGACGTGCCCGGTCTGCGGCGGACCCGCGCGCCGCGAGACGGACACGATGGACACGTTCATGTGCTCGTCGTGGTACCAGATGCGCTACATCGACCCGCACAACGACGAGCGCCCGTTCAGCCGCGAGCTGGCGAAGAAGTGGCTGCCCGTCGATCAGTACACGGGCGGCGCCGAGCACGCGGTGATGCACCTGCTCTACACGCGCTTCTTCACGAAGGCCGCGCGCGACATGGGCGTCGTCGACATCGACGAGCCGATGGTGCGGCTGTTCAACCAGGGCCAGATCCTGGGTCCCGACGGCCAGCGCATGAGCAAGTCGCGCGGCAACGTCATCGCGCCCGACGGCGAGGTGGCGAAGTGGGGCGCCGACACGTTCCGCGCGTACCTGATGTTCCTCGGGCCGTGGGACGGCGGCGGGCCGTACGACGCGAGCGGCATCAGCGGCGTCTACCGCTGGCTGAACCGCGCCTGGAACGCCGTGACCGGCGGGACGCGCACCGGCGCGCACGCGGATGCGCCGGAGACGCGCGAGCTGCGGCGCTGGACGCACAAGACGATCGCCAAGGTGACCGAGGACATCGCGCGACTTCCACTTCAACACGATGCTGTCGGCGCTGATGGAGTTCACGAACCACCTGACGCGCCTGCGCGAGTCGGGCGCGGAGGTCGACGCGGACGCCTGGCGCGAGGCGCAGGAGTCGATGGCGCTGCTGCTGGCGCCGAGCGTCCCGCACATCGCGGAGGAGCTGTGGTCTCGGCTCGGCAAGCCGTACAGCGTCCACACACAGCCGTGGCCGCCGTTCGACGCGGCGCTCGCGGCGGACGACGCCGTCGAGATCGCCGTGCAGGTCAACGGCAAGGTCCGCGACCGCCTGACGCTCCCCGTCGACGCGCCCGAGGATGCTGCTCGCGACGCAGGCGATGGCGAGCGCCGTCGGTCACGCAGCACGTCGAGGGCAAGGAGATCGTGCGCGTGATCTACGTGCCGAACCGCCTCCTGAACATCGTCGTGAGGTAGAGCCGCGCCCGGAGGGCGGACTCATGGTGATGCCGTTCCTACTCATCTGCGGCGTCACGATCGTCGCGGCGGCCGTGATCGGGCGCTGGTGGATACTGGTACTTCCCGTGTTGTTCGCCGTGTTCGTAGTCGTCGTTGGGAGCGACAGCCCATATGGCGTGACCGGCACGACGCTACGTGTCGGGCTGTGGATGACCATCCTCGGACTTGCGGCGGCCGGGCTCATCGTACTCCGGAGGCGGCTGCCCGACCTGCTCCACCGCCGGATGCGCCGCTTACTGCGCTGAGGATTGAGCGTCGGACAAGCGTGGGGTTTGCGGAGGGGTGGCGTCCGGTTCCGGCGCGCCATTGGGCGCATGATGCGTGCATCCGGACGGCGCCCGGGCGGTTCAGATGAGCCCTTGCCCTGCTGTCGGCCGCCTGATGTGTTCGCATCGAGTGTGGCGCCGTCCGGCTCTCCCGCCTCTCGCTTCCCCTCCGTGCCCTCTCAGGGTGACATCGTCCGCTAGGCGATCGGCCAGCGCGCGACGCATACTCGTCGACACGTGCGTCCACGTGCGGGTCGAGCGGATGGAGCGCAAGGACCGGCCACGAAAACATGAAAAGTGACCGTTTAATGTCATCTATCGGATCGGGCGTCGGCTATCGTCAAGACCCCTCCCCGGTCCGGGGAGCGCCAGCCGTACCGGATCGTCGTAGGGGCACGCGGCGGCGTGCCCGCGCATGGCGCACGCCGCGCTCGGCACTACCGCGAAGCGAGGATCGCGGCGACGCGGTCGAGGATACGGTGGCCGACTTCGTACTTCGTCAGCAGCGGCAGCTCGTCGACGGTGCCCGACGCGTCGATCAGCGACACCAGGTTGGTGTCGTGCCCGAAGCCGGCCTGTGCCGCCGTCACGTCGTTCGCGGCGATCAGGTCGAGCCCCTTCTTCTTGATCTTGGCGTGCGCGTGGACCAGCACCTGCTCGGTCTCGGCGGCGAAGCCCACCTTCACGAAATCGCCCTTGAGGCCGGCGATGATGTCCTCGTTCGGCACGAGGTCGATCGCTCAGCGTCTCGCCCGTGCGCTTGATCTTCTGCTCGGCGGCGGCTGCCGGCCGGAAGTCCGCCGGCGCGGCGGCCATGATCAGCGCGTCGCAGCCCGCCGTCGCCTCGCCGACCGCGGATGCCATCTCGGCCGTCGTCTCAACGTCGATGCGCGTGACGCCGTACGGCGTCGCCAGCGCGACGGGACCGCAGACGAGCGTCACCCGCGCGCCACGGTCGCGCGCCGCTTCGGCGATAGCGAACCCCATCTTGCCCGACGAGCGGTTGCCGATGAAGCGCACCGGGTCGAGCCGCTCGTGCGTGCCGCCCGCGCTCACGACGATGTGCCGTCCGGCGAGGTCGCCGTGCGCGCCGAGCGCCTGCCGCAGCGCGCCCAGGATCGCGTCCGTTTCGACGAGACGGCCCGCGCCCACGTGCCCGCTGGCGAGCCGGCCTTCCGCGGGCCCGACGAAGATGACGCCGCGCTCGCGGAGCAGCGCGACGTTCGCCTGCGTGGCCGGGTGCGCCCACATCTGCGCATCCATCGCCGGCGCGACGAGCACGGGCGCGGTCGTAGCCAGCGCCGTCAGCGCGACCATGTCGTCGGCCATGCCGTGCGCCAGCCGCGCGATCGTCGTCGCGCTGGCCGGCGCGATCAGCATCGCCGATGCGGCGCGCGCCAGCGCGACGTGCTCTTCGGCAAGGTCCGACTGCGCCTCGAACATACCCGTGACGACCGGGCGCATGGTGAGACCTTGGAACGTCAGCGGCGTCACGAACTGCTGCGCCGACGCGGTGAGGATCACATCGACGAGCGCGCCCGCCTGCGTGAGCTTGCTGGCGATGTCGGCGGCCTTGTACGACGCGATGCTGCCGCAGACGCCAAGGACGATGCGGGTGCCGTGCAGCGGGTCTTCGTGCGGCATGTCAGTCGCGCCTCGTGTTCATCTCGTGGATCAGGCGGAGCCCCGTGAGCGTGAGGTTCTCGTCGACGAAGTCGAAGACCTGCGTCTCTTTCGCCAGGAGGTGCGCCCAGCCGCCCGTCGCGATCACCTTTGCCTTGCCGCCCAGTTCCTTCTGGAAGCGCACCACCATCCCCTCGATCAGGCCGACGTAGCCGTAGAGCGTGCCGGATTGGATGGCCGCCACGGTGTTCTTGCCTATAGCAGTCTTCGGCCGTTCGAGCTCGACCCGATAGAGCTTGGCGGCATGTTCGAAGAGCGCTTCCGACGAGATGCCGATGCCCGGCGCGATGGCGCCTCCGAGGTAGTCTCCCTCGGGCGAGATGGCATCGAACACCGTTGCGGTGCCGAAGTCGACGATGATCAGCGGCGGCGGCCCATAGTCGTGCAGCGCCGCGACGACGTCCACGATGCGGTCGGCGCCGACTTCGCGCGGGTTGTCGTAGACGATGCGCACGCCCGTGCGCGTGCCGGTGTTGACGACGAGCGGGTCGACGTGAAAATAGCGCCGGCAGAGCTGCTCGAAGACCGGCGCGAGATCCGGGACGACGCTCGCCATCACGGCCTGCGTCACGACTTCGACCGCCATGTCTTCGGTGCGGAGCAGCCCGAGGATCGTGACCGCGTACTCGTCCGGCAGGCGCGCGACGTCGGTGGCGATCCGCCATGTGGCGCGGATCTCGTCGCCGTCGAAGATGCCGATGGTGATGTTGGTGTTGCCGATGTCGAGCGCCAGGAGCACGTACACCTCGCTTCGCGCCGCAGTATATCGGGCGCCGTGGGTATCGAGATGCGGACGTCAAGCCGTCAAGGCACGCCGCGCACACGGTGACGCGGTGTGTGGGGAGACGGCTGGTGTCCGTGGTAACCTCACCCCGGCCCTCTCCGCCCGCGGAGAGGGAGGACACCCGCAGCGTGCGCCGTCAAGCAGGGAGCCGAGCGAGCCGATGAACCCCTACAGCATCACGCACGGCGGCAAGACCGCGCTGCTCACCTGCCACATGGCGGCGCTGTCGGGCCGCCTCCGGCCCAACTCCCGCGCGAGCGATCGAGGAGTGCCTCGCCGCGGGCGTCGCGCGCCTCGAGATCGACGTGCACTCGCTCGACGGCGCGGACTACATCGTGTCGCACGAGTGGCAGCTCCAACGCGAGACGACCGGCAGCGGCTCGATCGGCGCCGCGACGCCGGACGCCGTCCGTGCGCTGCGTTTCCTCGATGACCCGCAGGACGGGCCCGCGCTGCTGAGCGACGTCGTCGATATGGCGCGCGACGGCACGGCGCAGGTGCAGCTCGACCTCAAGGACTGGCGCCCGCTGAGCGAGAGCCGCACACGGGCGTTGCTCGACGTCGTGGCGCCGATCGCCGATCGCGTGATCGTCTCGACGATGCAGGACTGGAACCTGCGGCTGCTGCATCGCGCCGATCCAACGCTGGCGATCGGGTTCGATCCAGGCCACTACCTGGACGGCGCCGTCGAAGAGGGGCCGGTGTTCCTGCCGCGGACGATGAGCGCGTACGGCTACCGCGACGACCATCCGATGGCGATCGGGCGCACGGAAACGGCGGCCGAGTACCTGCGCGAGCGGATGGAGATGCTCGTGCTGCAGGCACCGGGGACGCGCGAGATGTTCCTGGCCTACCGCCTGCTGCTGCAGATGCTCGACGACGGGTTCAACGCGGCGGCGTGGCTGCACGAGCGTGCGATCGACGTGACGGCGTGGACGCCCGACTACCGCGGTCCTGACTCGCTGCGGCCGATCGAGCGGCTGATCGACGCGGGGGTCGACCGGATCACGACGAACACCGCGCCGGCTTGGGTCGCGGCGTTCTCGGGGAGCACGACGGCCAACGATTCACATTCGTAGGGACAGGTCTTCAGACCTGTCCGCCGGGCGTTGCTCGCGCCGATCCCGTAACCCCGACTCGATCGACGCACGCAACTCGCCGAGATCGATCGGTGCCTGAGCGATCACGCTCTCACCGATCGCCACGACGGGGATGATGTCGTTGTAGCGTGCGCGCAGCTCGGCGTCACCGTCGATGTCGCGCTCAACGAGCGTGAAACGCAGTTCGCTGCTGAGGTGACGCAGTTCGAACAGCGCGTCGTCGCAGAGGCTGCATTCGCGGCGCCTGTAGAGCGTGACCTCGGTCATCTGCTCGAGCGGGCCGCAGCCTTCGCCGTTGCCGGCGCGCCCGTGGCGGGCGCGGGTGCAGGCGCATCCTGCGGCTTGCGCAGGACGGCCCATGCGAGCCCGACCATGCCGATCACCCACATAACGGTGGACACCACCTGCGGAAACGACATCCAGTTCTTGATGATGTGGTCGGGGCAGCCGACGCTGTTCGGACAGTTGACGCCGCTGTCGATGCGCAGGTAGCTGACGCCGAAACGCATCGCCGAGTACAGCACGAGTCCCGACGAAGAACGTGATGCCGGGACGGTGCTGCCACAACTTGGCGAACAGGAACGCCATGATGCCGATGATCAGGAAATCGCCGATCATCTCGTACGTCGTCGCCGGATGCGTCGGCCCGTACGTGAAGCTCGGGCTCGCGGGATTCGTGTACTCCGTCGCCCACGGCAGGCTCGACGCCTTCGCGACGTGCTCGCCGTTGATCAGGTCGCCGATGCGGCCGATCCCCATGCCCAGCAGCAGGCCGAAGCCCGCCGCGTCGAGCCCTCGCGTGATCGGCAGCTTGCGGATCCAGCCGTAGGCGACAGCGCCGAGCACGCCGCCGATCACCGCCCCGTAGATGGAGATGCCGCCCTCGTTGATACGCAGGACATCGAGCCACTGGCCCGAGAACCGCGCGTGGTTCTCCAGCACGTACATGGCGCGCGCGCCGATGATGCCCGCCGGCACGCCGACCAGCGCGACGCTGTAGGCATCGTCTTCGGTGATGCCCTGGCGGCGGCCCAGCCACGCGCCAAGATACACGCCCGCCGCGATGCCGACGGCGGTGAAGATGCCGTGCCAGGTGAGCTGGAGGCTGCCGAACTTCGCGATGTTCGGGTCCATGCCGATCGAGATCGTCAGCAGATGCAGAATCGCTGGCACTAACGTTCCTCCTCCAACTCGGGCGGCACCGGCAGGCCAAGGCGGCGCGCGAGTATGCGCATGTCTTTCTCGAACCCGCCGCTCTTCTCGGCGAGCGAGGCGATCTGGGTGCCAGCGGACGTCAACCGAACCCATAGCCGCCGGCGCGGCACGTAGAAGGTTAACGCAAGCCCTCCCACGAGCATAGCCGTCGCGATCCAGATGAACCACGCGCCGGAATCGCGCTTGACGGCGATGCCCGCGAACGACCGGCGCCCCTCGAACGTATATTCAAGTCCTCCAACCGTGACGGGCTGACCGGGCGCGAGTGAGATCGCCGGCGTGTTCTTCGACACGAGCATCAACGCGTCCGTCCCGTCCGGGCCCTTCGTGAGCTGCGCGAGCGTCTGCGCATCGCCGCCGGGCACGCCGAGGCCCAGCGCGGAAGGGACGGAGGCGACGGAGTCGAAGCGGACCGTGAGCCCGCTGATCGCGCCGGTCGCGCCCTCATCGACGCGCACCTGGCCGGACTGTCCGTCGCCCTTCGGATCGAACGCGACGAGTTGCCACGCCTTGTCATCCTTTGCGGTCAGGCCGATCCAGATCACGCGGTCGGTGCCTGGCACGCGCACGAGCGCGCCGCTCGCGCTCGACAGGAAGTCCGTCGGCGCGATCGTGTCGCTGAGCAGGGTCGCGCCCGTCGCGTCGCGGATACTCACCGACGGCGCGGCGGTCGTGTCCGTCAGCGGGAACGTCTCGTGGAACACCGTGTTGCCGCTAGCGAGGTCGCGGATGCGCAGTTCGGCGCCATTCCCGAAGTATCCGGCCTGGTGGAAGCGATAGCCGCCGTACTTGAACGGATCGTTGACGGTCGCGGTGCCGTGCGCGACCTCCTTGCCGTTCTTGAAGATCGTGAGCTGCGTACGGAAGTCGAGCGCATTCCCCTTCTCCGCGAAGCGGCCTGTCGCCTGGTCGATGCGTACCTGGAGCTGGTTGGGGTTGCTGACGGCGAAGACCGGCGCCGTCGTGCCCTCGCCGGCGAAGATCTCCGTGCTGAAGCCCGTCAGCCACGTGACGAGCCCGCCGGAGATGAACAGGATCAGCGCGAGATGGCTGATGAACGTCGCGAGTTGCGTCCACGGATGCCGGTCCGCGAACAGGTACGTCGCGCCGTCCTCGGCCGTCGTCTCCACGCGGAAGCGCAGTTTGCGGAGCGCCGCCTCCAGCGTACCCGCGGCGACCGGCGCCAGCACGGTGCGGTTGTGCGCGCGCTCGAAGAAACTGTCCGGCACGCGGCGCGGCGGGTGAAAGACGTTGTGGAACGTCGGCGACCAGCGGTTGACGGTGCACGTGGTCACGTTGACGACAAGGAAGCCGAGCGCGAAGAGGAACCACTTCGCGTGGAACACCTCGAACAGCCCGAGCCGGTACATCGGTTCCGTGAGCGGCCCGAACACACCGCGCTGCGTTTCGATCCACACGGAGATCGCGGCGTCGTTACCGCGCATCGCCTCCGGCACCTGCGGGATCAGCACGCCAAGCAGTGCGAACGCCGCGAGCGTCGCGATGTAGAAGACGGCGAACCGCACCGACGTGAGGAGACGCCAGATCGGCCCCCAGAAGTCGAAGAACGGCCCGCGCGACGCGGCGGTGGCGTTCGTGGCGGTCAAGCGCGGGCCTCAGTCCAAGACGTGCCGACCATCATTGCACCCCGATCGTAGCGAGGTTGTCGCTGAGCACGCTCGCCGTCATCGGGCCGTAGACGCGGCCTCGCACGACGCCCGTCGCGTCGAGGAAGTACGACGACGGGATGCCCTGCACCGGCCCGCCGATGCGCCACGCGTCGCCGACCCCGCCGTCGCGGTCGATAACGATCGGAAACGCCATGCCGAACTCCCGCGCGAACGCCTTGACCTCGTCCGCGTTCTCCTGCAAGTCCACGGCGACTACGGTAAATCCGCCCACCTTGTGCGCGTCGTAGGCGCGCACGATCTCGGGCATCTCCTGCCGGCAGGGAGCGCACCACGACGCCCAGAAGTTCACGAGCACCGGCTTGCCCTGCAGATCGCTCAGGCGCAGGGTTCCGCCGTCCGGCGTCTCGAGCAGGAAGTCGGGCGCAGCGCGGCCGACGTCGGTCGAGGGTGAGCGTCCTGTCCCGTTCTTCGCGTCGGGGAGCGCGACGACCCCGGTGCCATCAGCGGCGCGTTGGCCGCCGCCTCGCTGCTTGTTCGACATAATACAGTCCGCCGACGATCGTGGCGACCAGCAGCAGCGGCAGCACGACGCTGCGCAGAGCGCCGCTCCACTGCCGTCGGTTCTGTGGCCGCTCTTCCACACCGGAGACCTCGTCGATCGGCGGATCGCTTGCCGGCGTCATGGTGTGCCGAGCGGCGTGAAGAGGTGCTCGTAGATGGCGCGCACATCGGCGGGAGGGAGGCCTTTGCCCAGGAACGTGTCGCCCGCGCGCAACTCGAAGTGGAGATGCTCTTCGGTGCCCGGGTTCGTGATCGACTCGGGCGTGCCGGAATCGCCGACGAACGCGATCACGTCTCCCTGCTTCACGCTATCGCCGACGTGGATGCTCGCGGCGACGTCGGAAGTGTGCGCGTAGCGCGTCACGATGCCCTTCCCGTGGTCGATCCACACCTGGCGCCCGCGGAACAGATCGATGATATCGGGATCGTTCGCGTGGCCTTCAGAGATACGCTTGTCGACAGCCGCGAGTTCTGCCTCGGTGAGCGGCTGGTAGTCGTGGTCCGCCCGGATCACGACGCCGTCCTTCGCGGCCATGATCGCCGTGCCCTTGACGATCTTCGCGCAGTTGTCGAACGCGTAGAAGTCGATGCCTTCGTGGATGCCGCCGCGGTAGTCGCGCGCGGCGTTTGGCATCAGCGTGTCACTCTCGGGAAGGCAGGCGCCCTTGATCGGGTAGATGAAGCCGTGGAAGACAGTCAGGTCGGGGACATCCGGTGTTGGCGTCGCCGGGACGAGCGAAGGCGTCGCCGTGCTGCCCGATCCAGAGACGGCGGAGCACGCCGCGGCGAGGAGCGCCAGTGTGGCGAGGATCATGGGGGCGACACGTGAGATACGCCGCAAGCGACGGCCAGCCTTCCCACCCGAACTTAAAGGCACCGGGATCGCTTCAGGATAGCGGCTGCGTATCGAGAGCCGGAAGCGCAACCTGTGCGGCCTGGCCCTTCCGGCAAGGCGACCCCTCCCATACAATAGCGGCGATGTATGACGCGATCATCCTCTGGATCCACATCCTGGCCGCCGTGGCGTTCATCGGGCCTCAGTTGTTCCTCGTCGCGGCCGTCGCGCCGGCAATGCAGACGATCGAGGACGTAAAGGTGCGGGCGCGCGCCACGCGCGTCATGTCGATGCGCTTCGGCATGCTCGGCGGCGGTGCGCTCGTCGTGCTGCTGATTACCGGCATGCTCAACTACATCCATGAGAAGGACTCGATCGACACATTCCAGCGGTACTTCATCACGCTGCAGATCAAGCTGACGATGGTGGCGCTGGTCGTGATACTCACGATCCTCCACGGCGCGGTGTTCGGCCGCCGCCTGCAGCAACTCAACGAGACGAATGCGGATGCGGTCGAGATCGCGAAAGCCCGCCGCCTGTCGATGTTCGCATCGATCGCAACGATGCTTCTCTCGATCGCCATCCTGTTCTGCGCCGCGCTCCTCGGCTCGGAGTGGTCGGTGAGCGGCGCGCTTCGCTGACCCTCGGGATGGGTAACGCCGGCACGTCGCTGCCCTCTTCCTGTTACCGTTGGCTGCGCCGATCCCGAACGGACGCGGGTAGTGGAAATCCAGGAGGGCGGTGACACATGGTGTTTCGGCGTGCGGGCGCGGGCGAAGAACGCGATCAGGTTGCGGAAGAGGACAAGGACGGGCTGAACATCGTGAGCGATGACGACGAGAACGAAGACGACGGCGAGCCGGAAGGCGAGCTATTCGAGGCGGGGCAGATGTGTGACGTCTGCTCGAACGCGGAGGGCCGCGTCGGTCTCGATCCGACCTGCCGCGGCGCGTACGACGGCGACCCGGTGTTCCTCTGCTTCGGTTGCCTGACCGGCGCGCTCCAGGACGCCTACAAGAAGGTCGAGGGTGTGGCGATCATCGCCGAGTCGTTCGGCGAGTACGCCGAGCACTACTACTACCGGCTCGACGAGATGCCGGCCTACCAGTTCGTGCGCGAGGACGTTGAGGCGATCTCGTGGCTGCTGCTGACGATCGGCGACAACTGCGCCCGTTGCGGCGAGCAGGGCCACTTCGCGTGGCTGACGCCCGACTTCGTGGACGCGCACCTGCCCGAGAACAAGCCCGTGTTCCGCAACCTGGACGGCGAGATCGAGCACCTGTGCGGAGCGTGCACGGGCGCCGCGCTCGCGGCGTCGTACAAGTCGCTGGAGCTGCCGTTGATGATCGTCGAGCTACCCCGCAGCGCGATGGGCCTCATGATGCCGACGGGGGAGTAGCGACCGCGGTGACGCTTGTGCTGGAGCAGCAGTACATCGACGAGATGATCGCGCACGCGAAGGAAGACGCACCCAACGAGTGCTGCGGCATCATCGCCGGCGTCGACGGCCGCGCGAAGAAGCTCTACCGAGCGATTAACGCCGAGGCGAGCCCGTACCGCTACAGCGTCGAGCCGAAGGACCTCCTGCGCATCCACCGCGAGGTCGACGGCAACGACTGGGAGTTCCTCGTCATCTACCACTCGCACACGCACACCGAGGCCTACCCGTCGCCCACCGACGTGCGCCTCGCCGCCTGGCCCGACGCGTACTACGTCCTCGTCTCGCTGATGGACGAAGCGAAGCCAGTCGTGCGCGCGTACCGCATCGAAGACTGGCGCCGTGACGGAGGAGCCGATCGAGGTGGTGTGAGACGCGGACAGGCGTGAAGACCCGTCCCCACGAAACCAACAGCCCCGGCACAGAACAAAGACGCGCACCGCAGGGTGCGCGTCTTGAACTATCCACTGTCCACTGTGAACTGTTGACTCTCTAAACTTCCTGCTTGCTCAGCGTCGCGAGGAATTCGGCGTTGCTGCCGGTGCGCGACAAGCGTTCGAGCAGGCGCTCGGTGGCCTCCGACGGGTTGTTCGCGTTCGATGCGATCATCGACGTCATGCGGCGCATCAGCCAGACCTGGCGCAGCGTCGCTTCGTCGAGCAGCAGCTCTTCGCGGCGCGTGCTGCTCGCGGCGATGTCGATGGCCGGGAACGTTCGGCGCTCCGACAGCCGGCGGTCGAGCCGCAGCTCCATGTTGCCGGTGCCTTTGAACTCCTCGAAGATCACCTCATCCATGCGGCTGCCGGTGTCGACGAGGCACGTGGCGATGACCGTCAGGCTGCCGCCCTCCTCGCAGTTACGCGCGGCGCCGAAGAAGCGCTTCGGCGGGTAGAGCGCGACCGGGTCCATACCGCCGGTCAGCGTGCGGCCGCTGGGCGGCATCGCCAGGTTATACGCACGCGTGAGGCGCGTGATGCTGTCGAGCAGGATGACGACGTCCTTGCCGCCTTCAACCAGGCGCTTCGCCCGCTCGAGTGCCATCTCGGCGACGCGCGTGTGGTCCTCGACCGGCTCGTCGAAGGTCGACGCGACGACCTCGCCCTTCACTGAGCGCCTCATGTCGGTCACTTCCTCCGGACGCTCGCCGATGAGGGCGACCATCAGGTGGATGTCGGGGTAGTTCGCCGCGACGCCGGCGGCGATCGCCTTGAGCAGGAACGTCTTGCCGGCTTTCGGCGGCGAGACGATGAGACCGCGCTGCCCGCGGCCGATCGGCGAGATCAGGTTGATCAGCCGGCCGGAGAGGTCCGGGCTCGTCGTCTCAAGGTCGATCATCTCGTTCGGGAAGATGGCGGTGAGGTTCTCGAAATACGGGCGCGCCTTCGCGACCTCCGGGTCGAGCCCGTTCGTCGCCTCGACGCGCAGCAGGCCGTAGTATTTCTCGCTGTCCTTCGGTGGTCGCACCTCGCCGGTGACGTAGTCGCCCGTGCGGAGGCCGAAGCGGCGGATCTGCGACTGGCTTACGTAGACGTCGTTCGAGCCGGGAAGCAGGCTCTCGCCTCGCAGGAATCCGTACCCGTCATCAACGATCTCGAGGATGCCGCCGGTGCGGATGGCGGCTTCGCGATCGGCGGCGGACATCGGCTGCTCGCTCGCGTCTTCCTGGGGCGGCTGTGCTTGCTGCGATGGGCGCGGACCGCCTGATCGCCTTCGTTCTCGTACTGCGCCCATGCTTGGACCTCTGGGGCTGATGCGCCCGGCTAACGTGAATGGATGGATCCCTGGAGTGTTGCTCCGGATGAACAAGCGTGGTCATCATGACCTTCGGCGAGCCGAATTGTGCCGAGTTCAAGGGGAGCCGCTGCGGCGCCGGGAGAATGAGCGCCGGGCCTTCGCGGATACTGTGCCTTCCTTGTTACCGCATCGCAGAATCTCTGTCAAGCGCCGCGCGTTCAGCTGAGCCCGTCGCCGATACTGCTGCCGGGGTGGAGGTGATGCGCGCGACCGGGCTCACGCCGGCGAGCCGCGCTGCGATCCGCGTTTGGTATCGGACGCCCGCCACGCATGCGCATCGGCGATCTCCCGCATTTCGCGCGCTTCCGCCGGACTGCGGGTCCGCGGACGGGCGTTGATCGTGCCGCGAGGCTTGGGCGATACTGACCCGCGCCCCGTCCGCGAGCGCATGGAGGCGACGCCATGGACATCCTGCGAACGCTCCTCTTCGTCCCGGGCAATCGCCCGCGCATGCTCGAACGCGCGCCGCGCGCAGGTGCCGACGCGATCGTCGTCGACCTCGAGGACGCCGTGCCGCGAAGCGAGAAGCGCGCGGCGCGCGTGCTCGTCCGCACGCTTCTGCCCAAGCTCGCTGCTGCCGGCCTGCCGGTGTTCGTCCGCGTCAATGACATTCACAGCGGCCTGGCGCGCGCTGACGTGATGGCGGTCGTCCGGCCCGGGCTGGCAGGCGTCGTGCATCCGAAGACCGGCGCGGCGCAGGACCTGCGCGACCTCGACGTGCTGCTGCGCGAGGCGGAGCTGAAATACCGGGTGCGCCCAGGTGACATCCGCACGATCCCGCTGATCGAGAGCCCGATGGCCGTGCTGCGGTGCGAGCAGATCGCGACGGCATCGGATCGCATCCTCGCGCTCTCGCTTGGCGGCGAGGACTACACGACGGAGCTCGGGGTGGGGCGCGATGCCGGCGGAGCCGCGCTCGCCCACGCGCGCGGCGTGATCGCCACCGTCGCCGCGGCGTACAGCATGTTCGCAGTCGACACTCCGTACGTGGACTTCCGCGACGAGCGCGGGCTGATCGCGGAGGCGAAACTCGCGCAGGCCATCGGCTTCAAGGGAAAGTACATCATCCACCCGGATCAGGCGGCGCCCGTCAACAGCGTCTTCACGCCGTCCAAGAAAGACGTCGCATACGCACGCCGCGTCGTGGCAGCGGCGGCGCTGGCGGCGAAGGGACGCCGCGGATCCGTGGCTCTCGACGGCAGGATGATCGACGCACCGATCGTCGAGCGCGCGCGGCGCCTGATCGCGCTGGCGGAGCGTGCCGGCCAGCGCGAGCCATCGCCGGCCGCGACAACGCGCGCGCGGAAGAAGTAACGAAGCCCGGCCGTATGGCCGGGCTTCTCCAACTCTCGCGTTCGTGCGCTCAGGCGTTGCGGTCAGTCTTTCCAGATCGGGTACTGCTGCGCGCGCCGGAGCTTGAAGTCGGTCTCCGGAAGCTTGAATCCGAGCGCGCGCACCTTCTTCAGGATCACCTCGACCTGGCGCTTCTCCGACGACGTCAGCACCTTGTTGCCGAACATGTCGTCGTAGAGTTCTTCCGAGATCTTCACGATCTCCTCGGTGATCTCGCGGCCCTTGTCCGTCAGTTCGAGCCCGACGGCGCGGCGGTCGTTCGGATCGGGGAGGCGGCGCACCCAGCCGCGCGATTCGATGCGGTGCAGAATGCCGGTGATGCTCTGCGTCTCCTGGAACAGCAGCGTCGCCACCAGGCTCGGTTTGATCGGCCCGTTCGAGAAATGCAGGACGGCCAGTACGCGCGCCTGCGAAGCGGAGACGCCCAGGTGATAGAAGCGCCGCTCCAGCAGCTTGTATGACATCCAGTAGATCTCGGTGATCAAGACCCACGGCATCATCGTCTGATGGATCGGCGTGTCCGACCCGCTCTTACCCGAAGATTTTGTTGCGGTTGCCATGAAGACTCAGCCTCTTCTTTCAGCCCTCGCTAATGCTCGAGCAGCATTTGACTTTTCCGAGTCTAACACCGGTTCTTGGGGTCGGGCAACGAAATGCAAGCGCGCACATGCGGATACTTGCGAGTATTGTTCGACCGTCACGCCGGTGGCGCAGCAACCCGCATTCGCCATGCGAGAATCGAGGATCAGCGAACCGTGTGCGCGTCGAGTTGCATACCGGTGAGCATGACATTCTGGATCGAGTCGAGGACGCAGTGTTACGCTTCGGCCGCTCGACGGCGAAAGAAGAAGTGAGGCAAGATGGCGGATCTCAACTTTGAAAAAGTGATCTACGAGAAGCGCGGGCGCATCGGTATCGTGACGATCAACCGACCCGAGCGTATGAACGCGATCGACCCGCAGACGTCGCAGGAGTTGCACGCCGCGTGGTGCGACTTCCGCGACGACGACGACCTGTGGGTGGGCATCTTTACGGGGGCGGGAGAGCGGGCGTTCTCGGCCGGCAACGACCTCGTCGCCATGTCGGTGGCGCAGCAGGGTGGCTTGAACACCGTGAGCGCGCTGTACTCGCGCGCGCCGTTCGGCGGCATCACGCGCAACTTCGAGTGCTGGAAGCCGATGATCGCGGCGATCAACGGCTACTGCCTGGCCGGCGGGCTGGAGATGGCGCTCGCCTGCGATATTCGCATCGCGGCGGAACACGCCACGTTCGGGCTGCCGGAAGTGACGCGAGCGATCATCGCCGGCGCGGGCGGCACCCAGCGGCTGCCGCGCCTGATCCCCTTCGGCGCCGCGCTGGAGCTGATACTCACCGGCGGCAAGTTCGACGTGCAGTGGGCCTACCGCAACGGCCTGGTGAACCACGTCGTGCCCGCCGACCAGGTCATGCCCAAAGCGATCGCGCTGGCCGAGGCGATCTGCGAGAACGGGCCGCTGGCGGTGCGGCTGGCCAAGGAGGCCGTCTACCGGGGGCTCAGCCTGACCGTCGAAGAAGGCCTGCACTTCGAGAACGAACAGTCGCGCAAGGTGCTGTCGTCGGAGGACGCGCGCGAGGGTCCGCTGGCGTTCGCGCAGAAGCGCAAGCCGCAGTACAAGGGCAGGTAGCGCCGCATTCTGTCGGTCGTAGTCGTCGTTCGTTAGTTGTGGTTCGAAGTTACGCGATGCCCGGATCTGCATCCGGGCATCGCTGCGTTTGCCGGCTACGCTGTTCCGGCAGCATCGGCGCGCAGCGCCTCCGCGAACTCCCGCAGCGAGCGCACGAGCGTCAGGTGCGGCGGAGGCGGCGCGTCGCCGTGAGCGCCAGCGTGGTCGAGCAGGTAGACGTGCGCGACACCGTTGTTCGCGAGGTGATACGCCGTGCGCGGATCGTCGTCGATGTGCGCGTCGATGCCGAGCATGCGCGCCGTCGCGAGCTTGTGCTGCGCCGCGCGCAGTCCGGGCGGCGCCATGCGGATGCCAGCGACCAGGTCTTCGAGTCCGTGGCCGCGCAACCACCCCCGTACCAGCGGCTCGCCCGCCCAGCTGCGCCCGGTGACGATGTAGATCTCGTGCGCCGCCGCGATCTCCCGCAAGATCTTGGCGGCGTCCGGCGCGTTCGAACGCCAGGCAAAGCGCAGGTATTCGATCGCGAGCCGCAGCAGGCCCGACTCCCGGGGCTGTTCGTACAGTGCGGTGTACCCCTCCGGCAGGTCCGGCACCGGCGACGGCGCATGCACGGCGAGGCGGCCGAAAGGCGTCAGGCACAATACGCCGTCGAAGTCGAAGCCGATGCGCATCAGCGGCCAGCCGCGCGGGCGAGCGCGAGGGCATCGGACGCGACCGTTTCGATGCGCGCGCGCAGCTTTTCCGCCGGCCGGCCCTCCACGAACTGATCGTCAGTCGCGTAGACGCCCGCGATCGGCAGGCCATCGAGGCTGGCGAACAGCGGCCGCATCCCGTACTCGATCGCCAGGAAGTGCTGCGGTGCGGCGCCCGTCTGGATCGGCACGCAGATCTTGCCGGCGAGGTGCGCCGGCGGCATGAGATCGAACAGCGACTTCATCACGCCGGTGTAGAGCGCGCGGTACGTCGGTGACGCGGCGACCACTATCTGTGCTTCGCCGATGGCGGCGATCGCCGCGTCGATCGCCGGTGCGGACGTTCGTGCGACGAGCGCATCCGCCGGCAGCTCGGCAACGTCGATCATGCGCGTCTCGCACGCCTCGCGCGCCAGCGCGGCGAGCATCAACTCGGCGAGCGTCTTCGATTTCGACGGCGCGCGCGGGCTTCCGGATATGGCGACGGCTCGGAGCATCATGCGTGGGCCGGCGCGTGCTCGGGCGCGGCGGGCACGCTCGCCTCTGAGCGGAAGTGCGGCATGACGTACCTGCCGAAGCGCTCCGACTCTTCGAGGTGCGGATAGCCGGAGAAGATGAACGTGTCGATACCGGCGTCGACGTATTCGCGAATCCGCGCCGCCACGTTCTCGCCGGAGCCGACGAGCGCCAGGCCGACGCCGAGGCGCGCCCGGCCGATGCCGGTCCAGAGGTTCGGTCCGAGCCAGTCGCCCTGCTCTCGCAAGCATGCGCTGGCGCCTCTCGCCCTCCGAATCGGCGCCGCTCATGTGCTTCTGCATCATGCCCTCGAACTTGTCGGGCACCTCGGCGACCATCGCCTCCGCGGCCGCGCGCGCCTCTCCTTCGGTCTCGCGCACGCACACGAGCAGGCGGATGCCAAACCGCAGCGTCCGCCCGAGCGCGGCAGCGCGCTCACGCATCTCGGCGATGCGCTCGCGCACCATGGGGATCGTCTCGCCCCACAGGAGATACACGTCGGCCTCTTCCGCGCCGACGCGCTTGCCGGCCTCCGACGCGCCGCCGAAGTACCACGGCGGGCACGGTTTCTGGTAGGGCTTCGGGAAGACGTTGCCCTTCTCCACACGGTAGAAACGTCCCTCGTGGCTCCACGAACGGGGTTCCGTCCACGCACGCTTGACCACTTGCATGAACTCCTGCGTGCGCGCGTAGCGTTCGTCGTGCTCGGTGAAATCACCGTCGGCCGCCTGCTCCTGGGGGAAGCCGCCCGTGACCACGTTGATCAGCACGCGTCCCCGCGTCAGCTGATCCATCGTGTTCGCCATCTTCGCGGCGACGGTCGGCGCGATGAAGCCCGGCCGCATCGCGACGAGAAACTTCATCTTCTCCGTTCGAGCGGCGACGGCCGCCGACGCGAGCCACGCGTCCTCGCATGTCGTTCCGACGGGCACGAGCATGAACACGAAGCCCGCGTCCTCGGCCGTCTTCGCGCATTGCGTCAGGTAGTCGATCGTCGCCTCACGCGTGGGCGGGCCGACGATCTCCGTGTCGCCCATGGTGGGCAGGAACCAGCCGAAGTCGATGGTCATCGCGGTGCTCCGTCTACGCTCTCCGAGACGTGGCGCTGTGCCGAGAGTATAGGATCGGGGCGGTGCGGGTTCAATCAGGCACGGCGGGTCGATGGGGCGAATGGCGCTCCGGGACTCGAAGAATTGACGTTGAAGCGCCGAAAATCAGGGGCTGCCCGTCATCTGTGCGTAACACGGGCTCGCTATACTCCCACATCCGGGCGGCGGAGGTGAATTTCGTGCGCAGCATCCTGTTCGTTGACGCGTCCGAGGAGATGCGACCCGTTGCGGCCACGCTCGAAGAGGCAGGCTTCGCCGTGTCGTACGCGCCGCTGGATCGCGTGCTCGACGAGTCGCAGGCGGGCACACCGGCCGTCATCATGTTCAGCCTGTTCGGGAGGCCGGACACACCTTCGATTCGCAATCTGCTGCGGTCGCCGCAGTTGCCGCACGGCGTTGCGTCGATGGCCGTCATCCGCAGCGACCAGCTCGCCTCGTTCGACTTCTCGATCGGCTTCGACGATTTCATCGTCTACCCGGCGCTCGCCGACGAGTTGAGTGCGCGCGTGCGACGGGCGATCTGGCTCAAGTCGGGCGTCGAAAGCGACAACACGCTGCACGCCGGCGACCTGCATATCGACCTCAGCAACTACAAGGTCTTCCTCAGCGGTAAGCCGATCGACTTGACGTACAAGGAGTACGAGCTCCTGCGCTTCATGGCGACGAACCGCGACAAGGTCTTCACGCGCGAGGCTTTGCTCAACCGCGTCTGGGGCTACGACTTCTACGGCGGCGCCCGCACTGTCGACGTGCACATCCGGCGGCTGCGCAGCAAGATCGAAGATCGCGGCGACACGTTCATCGAGACCGTGCGCAACGTCGGTTACCGATTCCACATCGAGTAAGCGCCGCGCCGCGCCCCCCGATCAGCAATCCGATATCGTTTCCACGTGAAACAGACGACTGAGCCGGCTGCGCGGCTGTCGCGCCGTCTTCGCATCCAGCACCGGATCGAGCGCTGGCTCGAATCGCTCGAAGGCGCCGATACGGCCGCGACGGCCGAGGTCATCGTCGCCTCCGAGAATCAGCGGCTGGCGCTCGTCGGCATCGTTGTAGCGCTCGTCGGCATGACGGCGGCGCTGGTCATGGCCTACACGGTGGGCGGCGTGAAGCTGGTCGAGCGCTTCGGCTACATCGGCGTCTTCGCGTTCGCCATCATCGGCTCGGCGTCGATGTTCATCCCGGTGCCGGGGGCGGCCGCCGGTATCACGCTGGGGTTGCTGCTGTCACCGATCCCCTACGTGCCGCTACCGCAACCGATCGTGGTCGGCGTCATCGTCGCTGCGGGATCGGCCATCGGCGAGTTGACCGGCTACTCGACCGGCGTCGGCGGGCGCGCCGTGATCGGCAACAGCCGGGCCGGGCGCATCCTCGTGACGTTGATGCGGCGGCACGGGACGCTGACCGTGTTCTGCGTCGCGGCGGTGCCTAACCCGTTTATCGACGTCGGTGGCATCGCGGCGGGCGTGGCGGGCATGACGATGCGGCGGTTCATGGCGGTGATGTTCATCGGCAAGTGCGTCAACTACATCACGATCGCGTACATCGCGAGTTCTGGCATCGACTGGTTGCAGCGAGTCGCCGGGTAGATATCGTCGGGCGGTGCCTCGGGAGGGCTCGCGGTCGTCCGCGGCCGATCTCTCGTTAGTACTCCAGCTTCCAGACGTAGTCCGGCACGCGCGCCGGCCCCCGCGGCTCATCGTACGGCGGGTAGAACGGTTTCACGTCCAGCACCGGAGATCCGTCGACCGCGTCCAGCCCTTCGACGAGCAGCGCGTTCCCGCGGCGTTCCAGCAGCCGTACCAGTGTCAACCCGACCGGGTTGGGTCGATCCGGTCAACGCGTCGCCAGGATGCCGACGACCGGTACGTCTTCGCGACCCTGCGGTCGTCGCGCCGCCGAGCACTCGTGCACTTCGGTCAGCCAGTAGAGCACCCAGATATGGCTAAACTCCTCGAAACCGGCGACCAGCGGCTCGAGGGCGGGGTCGATTTCGATCGTCGCGCGGACGCCGGTGAGTCCGCCAGTCTGCGGCTCGGTCACCGCCGAGCGTACGATGCCGATCGGCTTCATGCGGACAAGGCCATCGGCCATCGGATAGATGGGATGCATGGCGTCACCTCCTCGTCGGGCCGACCTCGCGAGTCAACCCATTCTACTGCGGAAGCGGCACCGTGCGCGGGCCGCTGAGCTTCGTGATGATGTTCTCGGTGAGCTTCTTCAGGCGCGCGTCGGCGAAAGCCCCGTACTGCTCGTGGCCGTAGTCGTCGAGCCCCCACGCCCACGCGATGGTGCCGGCGGCGAAGACGATGGCACCGCTCGGCGCGGTGTGGATGGCGGAGATCGACGTGTCGCTGCCGAGAAAGCCGTTGACCGGTGAGCTTCCGACCACAACGAGACCGTCGGGGCGCTCGCCGGCGGGGGCCATGTGGTCGTATTCGTAGCCGACGATGCCGGGGAACGCGTCGCCATCCACGATGCCGGTGCCGTCGAAGATCCACGTATCGACGTTGGCCGGCTTCCAGGCCATGTAATCGGGCTGCGTGTTCGAGCCGTACGCGACGCCGGAGAGCATGCTCTGCGGGCGGCTCACTGGCGGATCCTTGAAGAGGACCGTCGCTTCCTTTGGATTGTCGTGCGCCAGCGGATCCAGCGAGGCGTCCTTGTAGACCGTCAGTACGCGCGCGTTCTCGCCCTTCGACGAAGGCTCGAGGCGGCTCTGCCAGTAGGCTTCGTTGCCGCTGAAGAAGGCGATGTTGACGCCCGCGTCGCGCGCGGCCTCGACCGCGTCGCGCTGCTGCTTCGTCCAGTACTCGTCGTGGCCCAGCGAGACGAAGAGGCGGTGCTTCGGCAGCGCATCGCCGCGGAGCGAGACGTCGACGTTCGTCGTGTACGTCATGTCGAACCCCATCGACTCGGCCCAGCGCACGAAGTTGTACTCCCAGCGGAAGAACTCGCCGGCGCCGTTCTGGTGCTGGTCGTTGAGATTGACGTCGTACGGGCGATCGTACGAGACGCGGTACGCGCGCCGCGTCTTCTCCACGTAGCGGCGGTCCGCGCCGAACGAACCGTAAATGCTCGCGTCGCCCCACGCGTTATACGCCTGCCACGTGTTCGTCGATGCCTGCACGATGATCGGGGCGGTCGAGGCATCGTCGCGCACGATGAAGACGGCGTACAGCGGAGGTGTCGGTCTTCAGCTCGTGCAGCTTCACGAGGTAGTAGCCGCTGACCCAGTCGTCGCCGACCTTGATCTGGAGGGTGCGCTTCCAGTTGCACTCGATCAGCAGTGTGCCGGGGTCGACCGCGCAGGCCTTGCACTCCTGGACGCCGCGCAGCGGGTCCCAGCGGCCCTGGTTCTCGCCGTCGATGTTCTTGATCGATCGGACGTTGCGGCCGCCCGCGCCGCCGTACCAGCCCATGCGATAGACGTCGGCCTCGTATTTCGCTCCGTCCGTCATCGTGCTGACGTGCACGTTGAGCGTGTCGCCGCGCTGGACGCTCACCTGGCCGCAGTAGGCGGCGATCTCGCCGATCAGCGCCGGGCGGTCGATCTTCCAGCCATCGTCACCGGCGAGCTGGTTCTCTTCGGCGATGCTGCGTACCTTGCGCTGCGGCGTACTCGTAGGCTGCGGGAGCGCCGGGTGTACCGGGCGCAGCCTTGTCATCGCCGCCGCATGTCGCCGCGATCAGCCCGGCCCCGGCCATGCCGAGCAGGAATCGCCTCCGTGCGATGCGCGTGTCGGTCAGGTAATGCAAAGCTGGTCGCTTGGTGAATGGGGTCCGGCGCCTGGTTGGTCGTGCACACCGCGTTGTAGCAGATGCGCCGCGGTCGCGGCGAACGGCCGCGGGCCCCGTTATGAGGTTATGACAGGATGAACTCGCGGATCACATCGAATCCCCTCGGATCGTCGCGGAAGACGCCATGCCCGGCGCCGGCGAAGCGCTCGAAGCGAACCAGGTGCGCCGGCAGCGCGGCCGCGATGTCCTCCTGCGCCTCGATCGGCGTAATCGGATCGGCTTCGCCGCCGAGGACGAGCGTCGGGCACCGCACCTTCGCCAGATCCTTGAGCAGGTCGAACGTGAGTCCCTCGCCGCCCGGCCCCAGGAACTGCATGAGCACGTTGGCGGACAGGACGCCGCGGCTGCGGGCGTCGGGATCCGGCGCGGGCTTCGTGTTGTAGAACGGCATCGCCTGGGTCACCCAGCGCACCACGAACTCCGGATCGTCGTAGCCGATGGTAAGCGCGTGGCGCGCCATCGCGCCGATCTCCGTACCGCCGTACCGCTCGAACAACTCGATGCTGCGCTCGACGTGCGCGTGCCCCTGGGCGGCAGTGCTCGAAAAGATCAGCTTGCCGGGATGCTCGGGGTGGCGGGTGCCGTACGCGATCGCGACGAAGCCGCCGAACGACTGGCCCATCACGATCGGCTTCTCGATCTCGAGGGCGTCGCAGAACGCGCGCAGATCGTCGGCCCACTGCGCAAGGTTCCACGCCTCGTGAGGCCCGCGCTCGCTGCGCCCGTTGCCGCGGTGGTCGATGTAGATCACCTGTGCGATGTCTGCGTATTGCGAGAAGGCCGGTTTGAAGCCGCTGTGATCCATGCCCGGCCCGCCGTGCAGCAGAATCAGCGTCGGCTTCTCGCGCATGATGGGGCCGTCCGGCACGAACTTCGCGCCCTCAACGTCGAAGAACAAACGGACGCCGTTGACGCCGACTCTCATGGCACGAGCGTACGGCATCGCGCTCGTGTGGTCGATGCCGTCCGCGCGTTTCGGGAGGAGATGTTCGCAGGGCGGTGGTTGCCCGTCTCGAGCGGGTCCGGTCCGCGGCGCCCGCGCCGAACGGCAAATCCGTACAATACGCAGCCGGAACTTCTGTTATCCTGCTCGCACACCTATGGCCACGACGACCATCCCCCGACGACGCCTGCCCTTCAATCTGGGCTTGCCGGAGGCCATGTCCGCGCTGTCCGAGCGCGACTTCCGTGTCGTCTGGACCGGCCAGGCGATCTCCATGACCGGCACCTGGATGCAGATGATCGCGCAGGGCCTGCTTGTGCTGACGCTCTGGAATTCGGCGCTTGCCCTCGGTCTGCTGACCTTCGCGAACGCCATCCCGAGTCTCGTCGTCATGCTCTTCGGTGGCGTCCTCGCCGACCGGGCCGACAAGCGCCGCATCCTCCTCGCCACACAGATGGTGATGGGCGCGCTGGCGCTGGCCGTCGGCGTGCTCGTCGTCGCCGATGCCATCCAGTACTGGATGCTCATCGCCGCCACGATCGGGCTCGGCGTCGCCTTCGGCTACGACATGCCCGCGTACCAGGCCTTTCTGCCGGAGCTCGTGCCGCCGGAGAAGATCGGACAGGTCGTGGCCCTCAACTCATCGACGTTCCACGGCACGCGCATGGTGGGGCCCGCGCTGGCCGGCGCGATCATCGGCGCGTTCGGGATCGCCGCGGCCTACTTCCTGAACGCGGCCAGCTTCCTCGCCGTCATCTTCAGTCTGCTCATCGTTCGGCGCCGTCCCGCAGCGCGCCCCGAGGGCCCCGCGATGTCCACGATCGACGGCCTGAAGGAAGGCATCCGTCACGCGCGCGGACGTCCGAACCTGCGTGTGTTCCTGCTGCTGACGGCGATGAGCACCGGGTTCGTGTTCCCCGTCATCGCCGTGCTCACGCCCTTTTACGTGAAGGACGTGCTGCACGAAGGTCCCGGCGTCCTCGGTGCGCTCTGGGCGGGCTCGGGCGTCGGCTCCGTGCTCGGCGCGATCGCGCTCATCGTCTGGAGCGACCACCGTCGCGTCGAGCGGCTCTGGTTCGCCGCGCTGCTCGCACCCGCCGGCCTGATCGTCACGGCGATCACGCGCGACCCGGTCGTCGCGATCGTCGCGCAGGCGTTCGTCTCGTTCGCCTTCTCGTCGCAGCTCGGCCTGATCCAGACGATGATCCAGGAATCGACGCCGCGTCAGTTCCGCGGCCGCGTCATGTCGCTGCACGGCATCACGTTCAACGGCACGATGCCGTTCGCCGTTCTCGCGGCGTCAGGTCTGGCCGTCGTGGCGGGCCTGCCATTCGTGATGATCCTCGGCGCCGGCCTGTTCCTCGCGTCGAGCGTCGCCGTGCTGGCGTTCGCCGGCGGCGGCATCGCGAAGGTCGTTGCGGACTCCCGGCGCGAGTTCGAGATCATCTCTGCCGACGCGGCGCCCACGCACGGGCACTGACGTGCCTCGCGATCCGCCGGGTGCCATCGGTCCTGCCGCGCGCATCCTAACCGCCCGACAGCAACTCCGTCACGACTTCGTTGATCGTCCGCCCGTCCGCCTTCCCCTTCAGCTTGCCGAGCACGACCGGCATGACTTTCGCCTTGCCTGCCGGCCCCGAAGCGCCCGTGGCCGCGATCGCCGCGCGCACTTCCGCGACGATCTCCTCTCGACTCATCTGCGCGGGCAGGTATGCGGTCAGGATCTCCGCTTCCGCTTCTTCGTGCGCGGCCAATTCGGCGCGCCCGCCCTTGCGGTACTCCTCAGCGCTCTCGCGGCGCTGCTTCACTTGCTTCTGGATCACGTCCAGCACGTCCGGGTCAGCAAGCTCCTGCCGCGTCGCCGACTCGTCCTTGACATTCACGCGGGCGATCTCGACGTTGCTGATCGCCGTCAGCAGCGATCGCAGCACGTCGCGGCGTAGCGCGTCGCCGGCGCGCATGGCGTTCTTCAAGTCCTCCGGAAGTTGCTCTTTCAGTCCCATAACGCTGGCCCGCTTCGCGGCGGGCGCCTCCCTTCGTCTGCGCGCTCATCGTATCGGGCGCCGGAATCTCCGAACAGGTGTTTGCCGGTGATTTCGCTCGCCCGAGAGGTTCGGGCCCGGTGTGGGCCTGCCGAACATAGCTCCAAGAGTGCTCAGTTAGGAGGCATCTGGACCATGTTCAAACGCGTGCTCGTTCCGATCGATGGCAGCCACTCATCCGCGACCGTTGTCCCGTACGCGGCCGAACTCGCCCGTCGGCTCGCATGCCGCGTCGATATCCTGCTCGTCGAACCGCCCAGCGGCGCGCGGCTTCCGCACCCCGAACACCACCGCCCCGAGCAGCGGCGCGATGGCGAGGCGGGCGCGCTCATCGTCGGCACGCGGACGCCCAGGCATATCCGCGAGGCCAACGAGAGCTACGTGCGGCGCCACGTCGAAGAGTTCGAGGCGTTGAGCGTCGAGGCCTCCGGCTCGGTTGTCTGCGGCGATCCCGTTGACGAGATCCTGCGCGCCGCGCTCGAGCTGCGCTCCGACGCGATCGCGATGACCACGCGCAAGCTCGCCAACTACTCGCGCAAAGAGACCGGCAGCATCGCCGAAGAAGTCCTCTGGCGCTCGAAGCTGCCGGTGCTGCTCGTCGCACAGGGCTAGTGAACGGTCCGGGCGAGTACCGTCGTCTGGCCCCGCGAAGAGCTAAGAGCTGAGAGCCGAGAGCTAACAGCTACTTCGGCGTCGCGAACTGCGTCCGCATCAACGCATCCCAGCCGCCGTCCGGCAGCACACGCCGCGTCGCCATGCAGTATCCGGGCGGCCGCCGTGACCGGGTACCGCGATCTCGGCCGCTTCGACGCGATCGCCCGCTCGATCGCCCTCGCGACGCCCTCCGGTCCCACCGCCGTGCGTCCCGCGTACGTCGCGCGCGTGCGCTCTTCTACGCTCGCCATGAGCGGCGCGTAGAGGGAATCGCCGCCGGCAGTTGCGGCGGCCATGCTGCCCACCACCGTCTCCTCGAACTGCGTCCTGATGGGCCCCGGCTCGATGAGCGACACGCCGATGCCGAAGCCCTTCACCTCAACCCGCAGCGCGTCGCTGATCGCCTCGACCGCGAACTTCGTCGCGTGATAGAAGCCGCCGCCCGGAAACACCAGCTTGCCGCCCATCGAGCCGACGTTGACGACGCGGCCCCAGCGCTGCCGCCGCATGCCCGGCAACACGAGCTGCGTCAGGCGGACCAGCCCGAAGACGTTCGTCTCGAACTGCCGGCGTATCGCGTCCATGGGCACTTCTTCGATCGCGCCGTCCTGTCCGTAGCCCGCGTTGTTCACCAGCGCGCCGACGGCGCCGTCCGCCGCTTCGATCCGCTCGACGGCCGCGCGCATCGACGCCTCGTCGCAGACGTCCAGCGCGACGATCTTGCAGCCCTGCTCGCCGAGATCGCCGATCGCATCGAGCCGCCGCGCGCTTGCGTATACGTTATGGCCGCGAGCGGCCAGCCGCAGCGCCGTCGCCCGCCCGATGCCCGTCGAGCACCCGGTGATCAACACCGCTTTCGAGACTTGCTCAGCCATCGCTTCCTCCTGGTGTCGGCACCATCGGTCCATCGCTCTGCGCGCCGCCGCCGAGAGTGCTACAGGTTCTTGATCTGCGGGATCACATCGCGCCCGATCGTCTCGATCGGCGTCATCTGCTCCACGCCCAGCAGCGCGCCGAGCACCGTTTGCACGCCGGCTTCCGCAAACTCGCCGAGCGTCTGCACGAGCTGGTCCGGCGTGCTCCCCGCTCCGAACCCCATCGGCCGGATGATCGTCTTCTCGATCTCATCGTAGTTGCGGCCGACGGCGTCGCAGTGTTCGCGCAGAATGCCCAGCTTGTGCGCCACACCCGCCGGCGAATCGCCGAAGATGTTGCAGGCGTCGGCGTACTTCGCGACGAGCCGCAGCGTCTTCTTTTCGCCGCTGCCACCGATCAGGATCGGCGGGTGCGGCTTGGTGAGCGCCTGCGGCACGTTCAGCGTCTCGGCGAGCCGGTAATATTTGCCCTCGAACGGTCCGTTCTCGTCGCTCCACATCTGTTTGACGATCCGCAGTGCCTCTTCCAGCCGCTGGAAGCGCTCCCTCAGCGGCGGGAAGGGCACGCCGAGCCCCGCGTGCTCGCGGTCGAACCACGCCGCGCCGATGCCGAGATAGGCGCGTCCACCCGACAGCACATCGAGCGTCGTGACCTGCTTCGCCAGGACGCCCGGATGACGGTACGTCACACCCGTGACAAGAGCACCCAGCCGCACCCGCGACGTCTGGCCGGCGAGGTAGCCCAGCGTGGTGTACGCCTCGAGCATGTCCAGCTCGGCCGCGCCCACCATCGGGATCTGGAAGAAGTGGTCCATCACCCAGATCGAATCGTAGCCGGCGTCCTCCGCCGCGCGGGCGATCTCGGCGAGCTTCGCCCCGAGCGCGGCCGGGCCGCTCGGCCACGTGAAGTACGGGATCTGCAGTCCAAGCTTCATCGTGAATCCTTTCTGCGTACCTTAGACGCAAGGGACGGAGTGGGAACGTGGCGACGTCCCTGACGTCGCGACGTTCCCAACCGAAGCCCGTTCCGCGGGATGGCTAGGCGCCCTTCTTCGCTCGCTGCCGGGCCATACGCGCCTTCACCTTCTCCAACAGCCGCCAGGTGTTGGCGTCGACCGGATGCCAGTCGTGGAAACTCAGTCCGTCCCGCTCGCTCGCGACGCTGACCACCAGGGTGAAGCGCATCTCCCCGTACTGGGAGTCGAGCCAGCGCAGTGGGAGGTCCCACTGCACGCGGGTTGGCGCCGGCTTCGCCTTCTCCCAGATCTTCAGCAATCGCTTGAACAGGGCCGGATCGCCCGCCACGGCCGCCTGCATCGCCGCGACGACGCGCGGCTCTGCCGGGGCCACCACAGTGCTCGCCGGCCGCCCTTTCAGTTCCGCGGCGATCGACCGCAGCACGGCCTGCCAGTTCGTCATGTGCTGTAGGAATTGGGCATCTCCCGCGATCGTGAACAGACTGAGTTCGGCGTCGGGATGGCGCCGCTTCTCTTTCGCGTAGGAGATGCCCCACACCGCCTGGATCGCGCGATTCGCCGCCACGACGGATATTGATTCATTTGTCACGAACGCCGGCCACGGTCGCGTGTTGATGACGCGTTTTAGTTCTTCGATACGGTAAAGGTGCTTGGGAAACTCGTGTGGGGCATAGAGTGTCGGTTCTGTCGCGAATCCGACGAGGTCGAGTAGTGCGTTCGCATCGGCCGCCGTCATCGGCAGTGCGGCGAGCACCTTCAGCAGCGTCGCGCGCCGGGGGCTGCGGCGGCCGTTCTCGTATGCCCGCACGGTCTCGTACGAAATCCCCGAGCGTTCTGCCAGTGTCTCCATGCTGATGCCGGCGTTGCGCCGCGCCAGCCGCAGCGCCGATCGCCACTCGTCTTTCATGGAGGGAATCCTATCCAATAACCCGTATACCCGGCAGTTCACGCAAACGAATGAATCATCGATCAAACCATCCCGCGCACCCAACCGAGAGAGTGAGAGACTGAATGAACAGCGGACTGGCGAATTAACAGCCTTGCGACTCGCTACAACTGCTTCGCCAGCGTCACGAGCTCGCCCACAACCTCGTACCGTCCGAACGACGGCACCAGGTAGGTGCCCTGCACCAGCGGCCGGCACGCCTCCAGCAGCTCGCGCGCCTGCGCGATGCCCTCCGCCACGCCGTTCTCGCCCGCCGCTCGCATCCGCTCCCGAACATCCTCCGGCACAAATACGCCGGCCAGCTCATTATGGATGAACTCGGTGTGGCGGTGGCTCTGCAACGGCATGATGCCGACCAGCACGGGAATCTCGATCGGCCCCAGCTTCTCAAGGAAGGTCCGCAGGAGCTCCGCGCTGTAGAGCTGCTGCGTCATCAGCATGTCGGCGCCCGCCTCGATCTTCCGCCGCACGCGGTCGACCTCCAGGTCGACGTTGTCGGCCGTCGGGTTGGCCGCGCACGCGATAAAGAAGTCCGTCCCCTTGCCAATCGAATTGCCCGCCCAGTCCGTGCCGCTGTTCAGCATCTTCAGGATGCGGATGAAGCCGATCGAGTCGACATCCCACACACCCGTCGCGCGCGCGTAGTCGCCGCCCGATGGTGGGTCGCCGGTCAGCGCGATCACGTTGCGGATGCCCAGCGCGTGCGCGCCCAGCAGGTCGCTCTGGATCGCCATCAGGTTCCGGTCGCGCGTCGTGAAGTGGATGATCGTCTCGATCTCCACGCGCTGCTCGATCAGCACCGCCAGGGCGATCGCGCTCATCCGTACGCGTGCCATCGGGCTGTCGCCGATGTTGATGCAGTCCGCGCCCAGCGCCTTCAGGTGCGCCGCGCCCTCAATCGCTTTGCGCGGGTTCAGCCCGCGCGGCGGATCCAGCTCGACGCTCACGACGAACTCGCCCGCCGCGAGCTTCTCGCGCATCGTCCGTGGCTTCGCCTCCTGCGCATCGTCGCGTCTTGGTTGTGGCGATGAAACGGCGATAACAGAGGGCGCCGGCGCCGCTACGCTCGCCCGCCCGCGCGTGTTCCACTCACCAGCAAGCATCTCGCGCATCGCTGACGTGTGCTCCGGCGTCGTGCCACAGCAGCCGCCGACGATGTTCGCTCCCGCCAGCACCAGCTTCTTCGCGTAATCCGCGTAGTAGTCCGGCGTCGCCGGGTACACCAGCCGCCCATCCATGAACTTCGGCAGTCCGGCATTCGGCATCGCCGACAGGCGGATCGACGTGTTGGCCGCCATCTGATCGATGACCTCGAGCACCGACTGCGGCCCGAGGCTGCAGTTGACGCCCGCGACGTCCGCGCCCAGCGCGCTCGCGATGTTCGCGACCTCGTCCGGCGGCTCGCCGGCGTACGTCCGCCCGTCGCGCTGGAACGTCACCTGCGCCACGACGGGCAGGTCGCAGCACGACTTGATGGCCAGGATCGCCTCGCGCAATTCCGCGATGTCCGGGAACGTCTCCAGGATCAGCAGGTCGACGCCGCCCTCGAGCAGCGCCTCCGCCTGCTCGCGGATCGCCGCGCGCACGTCGCCCGGCCGCACATCGTCCGCCGTCGCCAGCATCCGCCCCGTCGGCCCGATCGCGCCCGCGACAAACACGGCGTGCCCGTGGATCTCGCGAGCGTCACGGGCCAGCCGCGCCGCCTTGAAGTTGATGTCGCGGACCTTCGCCTCCAGCCCGTGCCGCGCCAGTCGGAAGCGGTTCGCGCCGAACGTGTTCGTCTCGATGATGTCCGCGCCCGCCGCAATGTAGTCCTCGTGTACCCGCCGGACGATGTCCGGCTGCTCGAGGACGAGCGCCTCCAGGCACGCGTGCTGCGCGACGCCGCGGCTCTGCAGCAGCGTTCCCATCGCGCCGTCGGCGAGCAGCACGCGCTGCTCCAGTGCCGTGAGAAACGGGCTCTTCATAGTGCGTCAGTATAGCGACCGCCCGGATCGCGCCCGCTCAGGGATTCCCCGCACCCGCGCGTCCGAGCGGGGCGCACGCCCGTCACGCGCGCTTCCACCACAGCCAGCCGCCCGCCGCGACGCCGCCCGCCGCACCCAGCGCTCCGACGGCGACCGCGACGGTCGTCCAGTTGATCCGCACGTCTCCTCCGTCCTCCCCGGTTCCGGATGACGGTGTCGGCGTTCCTGTCGCTGTTGCCGTCCGGGTCGGTGTGCTCGTGGCGGTCGCGGTAGGCGGCAGCGTGGGTTCTGGCGACTCGCTTGGCGGCGGCACGGGCGTCGTAGCGCACGGCGGCGATGGCCCGAGGCTGGTCGTATCGCAGGTGATCGGGATCGGCGTCACGGTCACGCACGGCGGCGAGCTCTGCTGCGCATTAGGGACGCAGTCCGGCTCGAACGGTGTCGTCGTCGCGACCGCGCACGGCGGAGACCAGTTGCCGGTCGGGTCGCACTCGCCTGGCTCGGGAATGATCGTGTACGTGAAGCACAGCAGAACCGGGCCACCGCCCGCGTTCTCGATGCAAAATTGGTGGCGCCCGATATCGTCGGCCGCAGCGGGAGGCGTCACGACGCCGTTTGCGCTCAGTGTGTCACAATCCAGCGGTACGCTGCCGAGGGCGACGTTGTCCCACTTCAGCGCCACCTGAGTCTTCTCGGGGCAGGCGGGATCGCCTGCTAGGCGGTTCAGCGTGTAGGTGAATTCAAACGTTTCGGAGGCTCGACCGGCGTAGTGCGTGAGCTTCACGTACGACCCGAACGCTGCCGCGCCTCGCGCGGACAAGAGCATGAGCGCGACGATTGCTGACGTCACGCCGAGTCGCACGACGGCGCGCACCGCTAGTCGTTGCGCTGCGCCAGCGCGATGCGGTTGATGCTCGCGGCCAGGTAGCCGCCGCCGAAGCCGTTGTCGATGTTCACGACGCCCACGCCAGCCGCGCACGAATTCAGCATCGAAAGCAGCGGCGCCAGCCCGCCGAAGCTTGCGCCGTAGCCGATCGACGTCGGCACCGCGATCACGGGCGCGTTTACCAGGCCCGCGACGACGCTCGGGAGCGCACCCTCCATGCCCGCCACGACGACCAGCGCCCGCGCTTCGCGCAGCGCCGGCACCTGGTCGAGCAGCCGGTGGATGCCCGCCACCCCCACGTCGTACATGCGCTTCACGGCGTTGCCGCACATCTCGGCGGTGATCGCCGCTTCTTCCGCGACCGGCAGATCGGCCGTCCCCGCGCAGACGACGGACACCCCGTCATGCTTCAACAACGGCGATCGCTCTACCGTCACGCAGCGTGCGCTCTCGTGGTAGGTCGCATCGGGCACCGCCGCCAGCAGTGCCGCCGCCGATTCTGGATGTATGCGCGTTACCAGCAGGCGGTCGGACTGCTCCAGCAGCGCCCGCGAGATGCCCACGATCTGGTCGGCCGTCTTGCCCTCGCCCAGCACGACCTCCGGCATCCAATCCCGCAGGGCGCGGTGGTGGTCGACTTTCGCGTAGCCGAGGTCTTCGTACGGCAGGTGGCGCAACTCCCCCAGGGCCGCGTCGATATCCGTGCGGCCCTCGGCGACAGATGCGAGAAGCTCTCGGAGTCGGTGCTCTTCGATGGCGCTGCTCCTGCGTGCCTCGGCGTGCGTCATGATAACACTCGCGGACTTGACGCCGAGTCCGCATTCGGTTGCATACGCGCGCGCACGTCTCGATACTCAGGGGGTGTTGAGCAGCAGCATCTGGTCGAAACGCGCCGAAGTGGCGTTCTGGTCGCTCTGGCTCAGCGCCGTCGCGGCGTTCGTCGCGCTCGCCACGTGGGCGGACCACCGCTACACGCTGCCCCTCGATCGGCGCGTGACGTTCGGCGTGCAGGAGCTGTATCGCTACAGCTGGGCCGACGGCTTCTTCCAGACCGTCAACGATCTCGGCGGCGAGGGCGCGATCACCCTCGCCCTCTTCGCGGCGCTTGCGTTCGCGCTCCTCCGCGGCCTCCGCTACGAAGCGCTGATGATCGCGGGCACGGGTGCCGTCCGCTACATCGAGCTCGGCGTCCGTGGCCTCGTCCATCGTCCCGACGGCCACTACAACGCACTGCGGGCGAACTTCGACGGCCTCCAACGGCCGACGTTCTATCCGGGCGTCAACGGGTTCCCGAGCGGGCACGTCTTCGGCGTGGTCCTGGTCTATGGCCTGATCTTCGCCTACGCGGCGCGCGCCATCCGCTTCAAGCCACTCGCCTGGCTCGTACGCGCGTTCTGCGTCTTCGAGATCGCGCTGATCGGCCCCGCGCGCATGTACGTCGGCGCCCACTGGTTCAGCGACGTCGTCGGCGCCGCGCTGCTCGCCGGCATCTGCCTTGCGCTCGTCTGGAAGATCGACGGCATGGTCACTCACCGCCAGGTTGTCGCGCGCGAGCGGGACCTCGCGTCCGATGCCGGTTTGAGCACGCTAGCGCCCCACAAGCGCCGCTTTGTCCGCGCGCCGCGCTCTGGCGAGCCCGCCGCCACCCCCCGACCGGGAGCCCGCGGCTCGCTCATAACCGCCGCGCGATCACACGATGGATCACAGCCGCCCCGGCTGTGTCTCCGACGCGGGATCTCCTCACCCGCTAGAATCGAACCCTGTTACGCACGATCAGGACGACAACCGGAACGCCAACATGGACCTCAAGATCGCCCTCCTCCAGATGCTCGCCGACGGCGATGACCGGGCCGCGAACCGCGCCACCGGCGACCGCTTCTGCCGCCGCGCCGCCGCGATGGGCGCCGACATCGCGCTCTTCCCGGAGATGTGGAGCAACGGCTACGCCGCGTGCCCGCAAGACGCTGCCGGGCCGCGATCGCTGGGCCGCCGGCGCGATCACAACCGACAGCGAGTTCGTCACGCATTTCCGCGGCCTCGCCCGCGAACTCGACATGGCGATCGCGCTCACCTACCTGCAAGCATGGCAGCCGCAACCGCGCAACGCCGTATCGCTCATCGACCGTCACGGCGAGATCGCCTTCACCTACGCGAAGGTGCACACGTGCGACTTCTCGGACGAGGCCGCGCTCACGCCCGGCGACGAGTTCTTCGTCGCCGATCTGGACACGCGAGGCGGTGCTGTACGCGTCGGCGCGATGATCTGCTACGACCGCGAGTTTCCGGAGAGCGCGCGCCTGCTGATGCTGCAGGGGGCCGAGGTGATCCTCACGCCGAACGCCTGCGATCTGGAGCGACACCGCATTGGACAGTTCGCGACGCGCGCCTACGAGAACATGGTGGCCGTCGCGATGACGAACTACGCCGCGCCCCAGCAGAACGGCCACTCCGTGGCGTTCGACGGTGTCGCCTTCGACGCGTTCGAGCGCGGCGCTGAGCCCGGCGCATCGATCGATATGCTCGTCGTTGAGGCCGACAGTGCCGAAGGCGTGTACCTCGCCGCGTTCGACATCGATCGCCTGCGCGCCTATCGCCGATTCGAGACTTGGGGCGACGCGTATCGCAAACCCGGCGTCTACGCGCGCCTGCTCGCGAACGAGCCGCAGCCGCCGTTCATCCGAGAAGACTCGCGACGTTAACGAGGAACAGCGAAATGTGGCATAGCCACCCCCGGCTGTGAGTCGCGCGAAGACACACGCTACCGTCGAATTTTGCTGCACCCTCTCCACGTCGTGGAGAGGGTCGGCCGAAGGCCGGGGTGAGGTGCGCGTTCTTGCGCCAACTTGCCGTCGCCTACAGCCCGACGATCTCCCGCCCCGCGTCGAGCACCTTCTGCACCAGCGACTGGTCGCCGACGACCTCCGCGTAGATGCGCACGAGCGGCTCCGTGCCGCTGAAGCGGAAGAGCAGCCAGCCCTTATCGCCCAGCATGAAGCGGAAGCCGTCCGTCGTGTCGCGGCTCGTCACCTTCATGCCCGCGACGGCGTCGGGCCGCGCGTCCTCGGCGCGCTTCCAGATCTTGTCGCGGTCCTCGTCTTTCAGCGCGATGTCCAGCCGGTCGTAGTAGTGCGGCCCGACCTTCGCGTACAGCTCCGCCAGCAGCTCGCTCGGTCGCCTGCCCGTGCGCGCCATGAAATCGAGCATGTACAGCCCGGCGAGGATGCCGTCGCGCTCGGGCACGTGGCCGCGGAAGCCGTAGCCGCCGCTCTCCTCGCCGCCGATCAGCGCGTCCGTCTCCATCATCTTCGGGCCCAGGAACTTGAACCCGACCTGCGTCTCGTACACCGGCACGCCGTAGATCTCGCCGAGCCGCTGCACCATCGATGTCGTCGTGAGCGACTTCACGATGGCGCCACGTTCGCCGCGCGTCTCCAGCAGGTAGTACGTCAGCAACGCGAACACCTGCAGCTGGTTGATGAAGTTGCCGTTCTCGTCGGTGATGCCCACGCGGTCGGCGTCGCCGTCGGTCGCGATGCCGGCGTCGAAGCCGCCCTTCGCCATGAGCGCTGCCATGTCGCCCAGGTTCCGCGCGATCGGCTCCGGCGCGTGCATGCCCGGGAACACCGGGTTGCGGAAGCCGTGCAGCTCCGTCACCTTCGTCTTGCCGCCGTCCAGCAGCGCGCCGAAGTAGCCGGCGCCCGTGCCGTACATCGCGTCGTACGCGACGCGCAGCCCCGCCGCCTTCAGCCGGTCGAGGTCGATCAGCCGCGCGAGCTGCGCCAGGTACGGCGCGCGCGGGTCAAACACTTCGACCATGCCCGCCGCCTTCGCCGCCTCGATCTCCATCCGCGGGATCGCGCGCCCCACCAGCCCCGGCAGTGGCTCCTCGATCTGCGCGACGATCTCCGGCGCGGCGCTGCCGCCATACTCGGGCTTGTACTTGAAGCCGTTCCAGCGCCACGGGTTGTGGCTCGCCGTGATCACCACGCCGCCGCCCGCCTTCCGGTCGATGATCGAGTAGCTGACAACAGGCGTCGGGCACAGCACGCTCGTCAGCGCCACCTTGATCCCCTGCGCCGCCACCACCTCCGCCACGGCGTCCGCGAAGTCCTCGGACGCGTATCGCGCGTCGTATCCGACGATCAACCCGCGTTCAGCCAGCCCGTGCTTCTTCAGGTACATCGCGACACTCGCCGCGCACGCCCGCACGTTGTCGAACGTGTAGTCCTCGCCGATGACCGCGCGCCACCCGTCCGTCCCGAACTTGATCGAGGTCGGCGGGCGCATCTCGTAGTCCATGGAACGCGTGCCTCCGTGCTGGGATTGTCCCGTGTACCGCCGCTTTGCGCGGGGCGCACGGGTGGCTATCGTTGCCGGTAGGTTGCCGCGAATTCGGCGCGAGGGCAATCGCGCCGGTGTCTCACGCGCACACCGGCGGCCGGCGCCCGGCCCACGGCTGCGCCGCTTCCAGCTGCGATGCCAGCCGGAACAGCGTTGCCTCGTCGCCATAGCGGCCGATGAAGTGAGCGCCGATCGGCAGTCCGTCATCATTCCAGTAGAGCGGTAGCGAGATCGCCGGCTGCCCCGCCCCGTTGACGACCGCCGTGAACGGCGCGAACGTCCCCGAGCGCTTGAAGCCGTACATAGGATGCTCTGGCGGCGAATCCAGCGTTCCGATCGGTAGCGGCGGCTCGCCGGTCGTCGGCGTCAGCAGCACGTCGTAGTCCGCCATGAACGCGGCGAGCGTGCGCGCCATGCGCTGCAGGTCGGTCACCGCCAGCAGGTAATCGCTGGCCCGCGCCGCGTGTCCCCATTCGGCCAGCGCCCACGTCAGCGGCTCGAAATCGTCGGGCGACGGCGTCCGCCCCGTCCGCCGCGCCCAGTCGTCGATCGACCACGCCATTCCCGTCGACCACACCGTCGAGAACGCCCGCGCCGCCCGGTCGCCGTCGATCGGCGACGTCACCTCCGCGACGTGATGCCCGAGCCGCTCGCACAACGCGGCGGACGCTTGCGCCGCCGCCACGCAGTCGGCGTGTACCGAGAAGCCCCGCCACGTCTCCGTCATCAGCGCGATGCGTAGCCGTCCCGGCTCCGCTCCCACCTCCTCGGCGAACGGGCGCGCTGGCGCCGGAGCGACATACGGATCGCCCGGCGTATACCCCGCGGTCGCGTCGAGCAGGCGCGCGCTGTCGCGGACGCTGCGCGTGACCGCATGGTTCTGCGCCAGCCCGGAGAAGATGTCGCCGTAGTTCGGGCCCTGCGGCGTGCGCCCCCGTGTCGGCAGCAGCCCGACGAGTCCGCAGCACGAGGCGGGAATGCGGATCGACCCACCCCCATCGTTCCCGTGCGCCATCGGCGTCATCCGCGACGCGACGGCCGCCGCGGAGCCGCCGCTCGATCCGCCGGGCGTCCGCTCCGGGTCCCACGGATTGCGCGTCGGACCGAACAGCCGGGGCTCCGTCACTGGCAGGATGCCGAATTCACACGTATTCGTCTTGCCGATGACGATGAGTCCCGCGCGCTTGTAGCGCAGCGTCAGTTCGCTATCGCGCGCCGAGACGTAGCCGCGCAGGAACGCAGTGCCCTCGGTCATCCCGACGCCTGCGTACTCCGGCCCGAGGTCCTTCATCAGGAAAGGCACGCCGGTGAACGGCCCCTCCAGCAGCGCACCGCGCGCCGTCTCGCGCGCAAGCTCGAACATCGGCGTGATCACCGCGTTCAGCCGCGGGTTCACGCGCTCGACGCGATCGATCGCCGCGTCGACCAGCTCCAGCGGTGTCACTTCGCGCCGCCGCACAAGCTCCGCCTGCGCCGTCGCGTCAAGTTCCCCGAGGTCCATCGTCTTGCTCCGTCCTCAATAATCCGGCAGTGCGGCGCCTCCCGCCCCGTCGCCCTGATCACCGACTGCCCGCCGGTTCGCCTGGTCCAGCAGATCCAGCACGCGCAGCGCCTCTTCTTCCGTGAACTGTCTGTCCTTCCCGGCCAGCGCGTCCGCCAGCGCGCGCTGCAGTTGCTCCGTCGTCGGCGTGCCCTCGCCGGCGCCCGGCGTCGCCTGTCCGCCGCTCGTGCCCGTTTGCGCCGCCGCCGGCGTACCGCCGGGCTGCCCCGCGCCGGGCGTCGCTCCCGCGTTCGCTCCCGGAGTCGGCTTCTCCTGCGGCCGCGACGTCGGCGCCGGCGTTGGCGTCAGCCGCGAGCTCACAACCTCCAGGTTGTGCTTCGCGTCGGCGTCCGCCGGGTCAGCGAGCAGCGCGCGCTTGTACGCCTCCAGCGCGTCGCTGAGCTTGCTCGCGCCGGCGAAGTGGTTGCCCAGCGCGTACTCGATCCGCGAGACGAGATCGCGCGTGGCCGGCAGCGCACGCGTCGTCTCTTCGATCGCCTGATCATACTCTCCCTTGCGGTCGTACGCGTTGCCGGCGTTGTGATACAGCTCGCCGCGCGATGGCGCCATCGCCTCAGCCGTGCGGTACTGCCCGATCGCCGCGTCGAAGTTGCCGATCGCGTACTCGTCGTTACCGCGCCGGTTCACGTCGGCGACGGTCGTCGAGCAGATCGCTCCGATCAGCAGCCCCGCGCCCGCCAGTGGCCATAGCCTTACCGCCGGCCGCAGCGTCGCGCGCCGTCGCCACAACGACGGCAACGCGAGTTCGCCCGCGAGCAGCAGCAGTGCCACCGCGACGCCAATCTGGAAGCGCTCGACAGCCTCCGACGACTCCTTCGTCCCGAAGGCCGTCTGTGGCAGCTCCTTCAGCTCCGCCGCCAGGCGGGTCAACGGCGGCCCGCCGCCGGACAGCGCGATGTACCGGCCGCCGCCGGCGTCCGCGATGCGCCGCAGCGCCGGCTCGTCCAGGCGCGTCACCACCGGGTTACCCGCGCCATCGATCCGCACCTGCCGCTGCCCGGTCGCGCGGTCGACATCGCGGATCGGTGCGCCCTCCGCCGTCCCGGCCCCCGCCGTATATACATGGATGCCCGCTGCGCGCGCGTCGGCGACGGCGCCGCTCACGCCGGCCCCCCGGTCTTCGCCGTCCGAGACGATCAGCATCGTCCTCGTCGCTGCCGTGTCGCTCGCGAGCAGGTGCTGCGCCGCGCGTATCGCCGCTCCCAGGTCGGATCCCGGAGGCACGAGCCCGCGCTCGCCGTCGACGCCCCGCACGATGCTACCGAGCGCTTGCACGTCCGCCGTCAGCGGCGATCGGACGAATGGCTGCCTCGCGAATATCACGAGTCCCACGCGGTTGCCCTGCATCCTGTCGAGCAACGCGCCGATCTGCGCCTCCGCCAGGCCGAGGCGCGTCGGCCGGACGTCGTCGGCTAGCATGCTGTTCGAGATATCCAGCACAACCGCCAGATCGACGCCGCGTTCCTCGACCCGAACGTCGCGCGAACCCGACTGCGGCCGCGCCGCTGCAAGCGCCGTGATCGCGAGCGCGACGACGAGCGTCACCGGCACGGCATACGCTGCGCCTCGCGCCCGCGCGAGCACGCCGAAACGCGTCCGGGCTCGCGCCCGCCAGATCAGCCACCAGGCGATCAGTCCCGCCGCCGCCGGAACGAGCAGCAGGAGGAAGAGATATCCTGGCGAGCCGAAGCTCATGCGGCCCTCCGCAACAGCCCGTACCGCAGCGCGATCTCCAGCGCGACCACCGCCGCCGCCGCCGCCAGCACGTACGGCGCGATCTCGTCGTATCGCGTGAACCCCTGGTCCTCAAACTTCGACGTCTCCAGCCGGTCGATGCTGGCGTAGATCTCTGCAAGCGCGTTGGAATCCTCGGCCCGGTTGTATGTCCCACCTGTCACGCTGGCGATCTCGCGCAGCGACTGCTCATCGACGTTCAGTGTCGAGAACCCCGGGGTCGTGCCGCGGCTCACGACGCCGACGGTGTACACCCGCACGCCCAGTTTCTCCGCGATGCGCGCGGCCGCCAGCGGCTCGATCGTCGCCACGTTGTTCTCGCCGTCGGTCAGCAGGATGACGATGCGGCTCGCGGCGCCGGAGCCGCGCAGGAGGTTGACGGACTCGCCGATCGCCACGCCGATCGCCGTGCCGTCCGCGAGGCGGATCCGCGCAGCGTCCCTCACGTCCTGCGCGAGCGCGCCGTAGTCGCTCGTAAGCGGACTGAGCGTCAGCGTCGTGCCCTGGAACACCACGAGCCCGACGCGGTCTTTCGTCCGCGCCGCGACGAACTGCGAGAGCACGTCCTGCGCCGCCTGGACTCGCGTCTTCCCGCCCGCGAACGGCTGGGTCATGCTCGACGACGTATCGTATGCCAACACGATGTCGATGCCCTTGCCCAGCGTCCGCGACGACGCCTCGCCGCGCTGCGGCCGCGCCAGCGCGACGATCAGCAGCGCCACGCCGAGTAGCCGCAATCCGGTCGGCAGCCATTGCGCATGTACCCGCCACGTCCGCGGCACTCCCGCCGCCGGAGCGACAGAGCCCATGCGCACGCCGGCGCCCACGCCTCGCGCTCGCCACGCGTACAGCGCCAGCGGTGGCACGCCGAACATCAGCAGCAACACATACGGCGAAGCGAAACGTACGCCGTCCATAGGACAAGGCTATCAGCAATCGCCGCCGCGTCGGCGTGCCCGCGCGTGTCTTACGTCTCGTTTCCCGCTTCCAGCAGCGCAAAGAACCCCGGAGCTTGCGCCCCGGGGTTCCCGCTTCTCGCGTTCGTGCATCGAGCCTCTACGCCGGTTTCTCTTCCTTCTTCGGCCACATGTTCGTCAGGTCGCCCGTGATATTCGCCGGAACCAGCTTGTCGAGGTTCTCTTGCGTCCAGACCGCGTTGCCTGACGTGTTGTCGATCTTCTTCACGAGCTCTGGCAGGCTGTACAGGCCAATGATCGAGCCGCTCACGAGGAAGTCTCGGCCGTTCACGTTGCCCGACACGTCATCGCGGCACAGCCACACGACGAACGGCGCCACGCCCTCCGCCGGGTTCGCCTTCTCGAACGCTTCGAGCCCCGCCAACCCCATCCCGGCCGCGCCGCCGCGCTGCGCTGCCGCCTTCATCTCGTCGCTGATCACCAGCCTCGTGCCCGCGCGCGGCCGGATCGCATTCGACCGCACACCGTAGCCGCCCATCTCGCGCGCCAGCGTCCGGGACAGGCCGACGATGCCTTCCTTCGCCGCGGCGTAGTTGCCCTGGCCGCGGTTACCGAGTCCCGACTCCGAGCTCGTGTGCACGAACACGCCGCTCCGCTGCTGCCGGAAGATGACCGCCGCGTGCTTGCTCAGGTTGAAGTGCCCCTTCAGGTGCACCGCCAGCACGATGTCCCACTCTTCCTCGGTCATGTTGAAGAGCATCTTGTCGCGCAGGATGCCGGCGTTGTTCACCAGGATGTCCAGCCGCCCGAACGAGTCGAGCGCCTGCTGCACCATCTTGTTCCCGGCTTCGAACGACGCCACGTTGTCGTAGTTCGCGACGGCGTCGCTCCCCAGCTTCTTGATCTCCGCGACCACCTGGTCCGCCGGGCCAGCCTCGCCGCCCGTGCCGGCCGCGCTTCCGCCGAAGTCGTTGACGACGACGCGCACGCCCTCCGCCGCCAGCGCCAGCGCTTCGCCCCGGCCGATGCCGCGCCCGCCGCCCGTCACGATGGCGACCTTACCCTCTAGTCGGTTCCCCACAATACGCCTCCTTACCGGTGCCTGATGTGTCGCGTGGAAACCCGCCAGAGGCGGGCCGCAGCTGCGTTGTGGACGCCCGGTACGCGTCCCGGACAGCGATCGGCAATGTACGGGAGGGTCGGGTTAGGGGCAAGATACTAGCGATACACTTTGAGACCGGCGGGGCACGATTGACAGGCGGAAAGACCGACACCAGGGAGGCTGCAAGAACCCGCGGCCGCTAGATTGGATCGATGCGCGCCATCTCCGGACGCACCGGGTCGGGACGAAACGCTTTCCACACGTCCCGCGCGAGCAGGTCCACGTCCGCCGGCTCGCCGAACACGTAGCCGTCGCGTGCGTCGAAGCGCACCATCACCCGGTCGACGACCCACGCGCCGTTCGTGACCCACCAGATCCTCGGGATGTCGCGCAGCGAGAAACCCCGGGCGTGCGTGTACGGGCTCGTCTCCATCGCGAACCGCGCGAACTCCAGCGGATCGCCCTGGTCGAACGTCCACCGCACGTGCCGGCAGTGCCGCGCCGCCATGTCGCCCTGCCCGCAGATCGGGCATCGCACCGCCTCCGCCGCCCCCTGGCCGTTCGTCTGCTTTGACAATGCTGCTCATGTCCGCCACCTCGGCAGTCCACGCGGCGAGCGCCGCTCACAGATCCAAACATGATCCGAGGACCTGCCGTTGCGCCTGCTTCGTCAAGCTGCTGTCAAGGGCGGCGTCAAGAACGGCGGCCCGCACGCGCCCTCACGATCGACGACGCGAACCTCTACACTGCTTCATGACCGGCTGACCGGCTGACCGGCTGACCGGCTGACCGGCTGACCGGCTGACCGGCTGACCGGCTGAAGCGAGAGACTGGGAGACCAACCCGTGCCCCATACCACCATCAACGGCTTCTCGATGCACTACCAGCTCCACGGCGACGCGGGCGAGCCGCTCGTTCTTGTCCATGGCTACACCGGCGATGTCGGGGACTGGTTTGACCAGATCGACGAGTTCTCGAAAACGCACCGCGTGCTCGTCATGGACCACCGGGGCCACGGCGCGTCAGAAGGCCCCGCCGATCGCTCCACGTACACGATCACGCAGATGGCGGATGACATCGAGGCGATCGTCGCGCACGCCGGCTTCGCCCGCTACCACCTCGTCGGCCACTCGATGGGCGGCCTCGTCGCGCAGGAGATCGCGCTGCGCAGCGGCGCGCGGCTGATGTCGCTGACGCTCTTCGGCACGGGGGCGGACTTCAAGATCGGCCAGAACCCGGTCGTGTCAAAGTACATGGAGGCGCGCAACAAGCTCGCTGAGGAGCAGGGCATGGCGGCCATCGCCGCGATGCCACAGGTTGTGCCAGACCCGCCGCACTTCCCCGCCGGCCGCCGCGACTACGAGAAGGCGCGCACGCTCAGGATGTCCGTCGATGGCTTCATCGGCTGCTGGGGCGCGCTGACGTCGTGGGAGGGCACCACCGACCGCGTGAAGCAGATCACCACGTCGACGCTGATCATGTCCGGCGCCCTCGACGCCGCCGTCACGGGATCGAAGTTCATGCACGCGCAGATCGCCGGCTCAACCCTGCTCATCGTCCCGGAGTCCGGCCACAGTCCCGCAATTGGAGCGCCCCGAGATCTTCAACGCAGCCCTCCGCGAACATCTCGCCCGCAACGCCGCGTCGTAAGTGATGTGGCACAGCCGTCCCCGGCTGTGAGTCGACGAGCGGAGAATGTGGCACAGCCGTCCCCGGCTGTGAGTCGTCCCGCGCCAACGACCGCGGCATGCAACCGAACACCCCTATGCCTCTGTGTCGCTGTGGTGAAAGCATCCGAGGCTACTCGAACACCCGCTGCGACGCGCTCTCGATCTGCGCCTGCAGCCGCGCCAGCCGCTCCGGCTGCATGCTCTCGCGGATCGCCGCGCCCGTCGCCGCGTCGAACGGCACGTACGTGAACGCATCCGCACCGCGCTTCACCAGTCGCAACTCGATCACCTCTGCGAGCGTCGCTGTCATATCTTCTTCGCTCACCCGTACGAGGTGACGCACGACCTCGTACCGCAGCGGCGCTGTCGCCGCCGCCACCAGGTCCGCCAGCCGCCGCCCCGCGCTCGAGAGCGTCAGCAGCTGCTCCGCCCGCACCCGCGATTCATCCATGCCGTGAGTGTAACCTCAGCCGCTAACCACTAGCCCTAAACCTCTCGCCCCCAACCTCAGCCTCGTGTCTCTGTCGGTGAAAACTCGTACCATCCGACGATGACACGCACTGGCCCTGCATACGGCATCGTCGTCGCCGCCGGTCGCAGCGAACGCATGGACGGCCTCGACAAGGTCTTCGCCCCGCTGATGGGCCGTCCGCTGCTGGTCTGGACGCTCGCCGCTTTCAAGCAATGCGATGCCATCGAGGGTGTCGTTGTCGTCGCCGCGCCGCAGGCCGTCGACCGCGTGCGGGCGCTCTGCGATGAGTGGCGCTTCACCAAGGTCATCGCGGTCGTGGCCGGCGGCGAAACGCGCCAGGACTCCGTTCGCGCTGGCCTCGAAGCCGCGCCTACCGCCGCGATCGTCGCCATCCACGACGCCGCTCGCCCGCTGGTCACGCCCGATCTCATCGAGCGCGGCGTCGCCCTCGCCCGCGAGACCGGCGCGGCGCTTTGTGCGATCCCGTCGCGTGACACCGTGAAGGAAATCGAGGGCGACCCGCCCATCGTGCGCGCCACGCCCGATCGCGCGCGCATGTGGCTGGCACAGACGCCGCAGGTCTTCGACCGCGCGCTCCTGCTCGAAGCCCACGCCGTCGCCACGTCACCGGCCACCGACGACGCCGCGCTCGTCGAGGCCACCGGGCACGCGGTCTACGTCTACGAGGGCGCCGCTTCGAACTTCAAGATCACCACGCCCGAAGACCTGATCATCGCTGAAGCCCTGCTCAGAGAACGTCTCGCGACGTGACCCGCTGACAGCGCGAAGAGCCAACAGCCAATAGCGAACCGCCATTCGGGAGGCATCACATGGACGACTCAGGACAGGAGCTCGTCGCGGCGGGATACAACGCGGTGTTCGAAGGCGTGCCCCGGAGCCCGACCTTCAGTCGCATCTGGCGCACGCATTCGCTCGGCGCCGATTACCCCGTGGGGTTCGAGCACATCAGCTTCCTGACGTTGCCCGAGATGCGCGGCATGGCCGCGGAGCTGGCGCTCACGGCGGGTTCCGTCTTGGTGGACCTCGCTTGCGGGATGGGCGGACCCGGTCTGTGGATCGCGCGCGAGACCGGCGCGCAGCTCATCGGTGTCGACATCTCGAGCGTTGCGCTCGAGAAGGCGCGCGAACGCGCGCTGGCACAGGGGCTGGCGTCCGCCGCGCGATTCGTTCCCGGCTCGTTCGCACACACCGGCCTGGACCGCGCCTCGGTCGATGGGGCCATGAGCGTCGACGCACTGCAGTACGCGCCCGACAAACAAGCGGCACTCGATGAGGCGGCGCGCGTTCTCCGCCCCGGCGGAAGGCTGGTGTTCGCGTGCTTCGAATTCGAGCCGGAGCGTGTGGCCGGACTGCCCGTCCTCGGGACCGATCCGGTCAGCGACTACCGCCCGGTGCTCGAACGTGCCGGCTTCGACGTTGTGAGCTATGCGGAGACGGCGGGCTGGCGCGAACGCGTGACGGCGACGTACCAGGCCGCTGCCGATGCGCGGCCGGCCCTCACCCAGGAGATGGGCGAAGCCGCTTGCGGGGCGCTGCTGGGCGAAATCGCGCTGACGCTTCAGCTGCAGCCCTATCGAAGCCACGTCCTCGTTTCCGCAAAGCGACGTTGATTCGCGCAGCCTGCGTGCCCGACCGCGCGCGATCATTCCCCGCGCGAAGATCCAGCAGCCAATAGCTAACCGCTAACAGCTACGGCCGCTTCGGTGGAATGACGATCACGTCGCCGATGTGCATCCCCGTCGGGTCGATCCCCGGGTTCGCCGCCAACAGGTCGTCCACCGATATGCCGAACTTCTCGGCGATCTTCGCCGGGTAGTCGCCCTCCTGCACGGTGTACGTCTGTCCGACCGACGCAGCTGTCGCCGTTGCGCCCGGCGCAGGTGGCGTGCCCAGCGTCGGGGGCGCTTCGGTGGGTGGCGCTTCGGTCGGCGGCGCTTCTGTCGCCGGAGGCTCAGTGGCCTTTGGCGCCGGCGTATCCGTGGCCGCCCTCGCCGTCGCGCTGCCCTTCGCAGGCGTCGCGGTGGCCGCGGCCGCTGGTGGCACGTCGCTGCTCTGCGGCAGCTTGATCGTCTGGCCGACACGAAGCGTGCCCGGATCTACCCCTGGGTTCGCCGTCCGCAGGTCGTCGAGCGCAATCCCCAGCCGCGACGCGATGCCCGCCAGCGTATCGCCATCCTTGATCGTGTATGTCGCACCGCCGCCGGCCAGGACCGCGCTGTTGCTCAGGATCTTCGGTTCGGGCAGCTTCGCCGGCATCGTCGCGGTCGGGATCTTGCCGGCGTCGGGCGCCTTCCCACTAGATGAGCCGCCGCCGGAGCACGCGGCGCCGCCCACGGCGATGCCCGCGAGCAGGCAGCAAGCGATGATCGACCGGACTCGATGGAGTCTCAAAGACGCCTCCCATGGAAGTCGTGGAACCGCCGGGATCGTATCGGCTTCGGCGAAGGTGGGCAATGTGCGGCCTTGTGCGAGGTAGGGGCGCAGCCTGCTGCGCCCGCGTCTGCCTGCGCCATGCCCTCGTGTTCATCCCGCCCCTCGCGTGAGCGCAACCCGTCGCTTCGGCCTCCTCTCCGCCTGGCGGAGAGGAGGTGGCCAAAGGCCGGAGGTGAGGTCGGAGTGGTGGGGCGCGGCGATGCTGCCCACAACCCGCGCTCACGGGCCCGGCGCCAGCGCCTGCAGTGTCGCCAGCGCTACGCTCACCGTCTCCGCCAGCGATGCCGGCACGATGCGGTCGATCGCATCGCCCGGCGTGTGTATGAGGCCGTCTTCGCGGTACAGCATGACCGCGTGCACGCCGGCGTTCTCGAAGCTCAGGTGGTCGCTGCCTGTGTTCGGCGGCAGCACCGATGCTGTGGCCTTCACGCCGATCTTCTCCGCCCCTAGCCGTGCGACATCAACGAGGTCCGCGTCGCCGATGAGTTCCAGCCCGCTCGCCGTCCCGACGACGTCCAGGTTCACCATGCCCCGCAGCCCGCTTAGTTCGGCGGTGGTCAGCTGCTCGACGTATGCGCGGCTGCCGAACAGCCCGAACTCCTCGGCGCTGAACAGCACGAAGCAGTGATGCGCCGCAAGCTTCTTCGCCGCGACGGCGCGCGCTAGCTCCAGCACGCTCGCCGTCCCGGCGGCGTTGTCGTCGGCCCCGCCCGTCACCGCGACGCTGTCGTAGTGGCCGCCGCTGATCGTGTCGCAGCTCGCTGCGCCCTTCGGCCTTGCGATCACGTTGTACGCCGTTCCCTTCGGCGGCGAGACGGTGATCGTCGCGTCCAGCGGCTGCGCGGCGATCTTCGCGACGAGGTCCTGGCCCGCCGCCTGGTCGATGCCGACGGCCGGTATCGCGACTTCACCATCGAGGCTGAAGACGCTGTGCCCGGGCTCGTTGTTGTAGATGATGACGCCCGCCGCGCCCGCCGCGATCGCGTTGCCGACTTTCTGCACGAAGGTCAAGTCGCCGCGTTCGATCAGCGCGATCGCGCCGTTGAGTCCTGCCGCCGGGAACTCTTCGGGCCGGCCGATCCCCGCCACGATGAGACGCCCGCGCGCCGTTCCGCCCGCGGACCCGCGCAGCGCGATCGCCGGGATCGCGGTGACGTTCGACGGATCCGCCGTCGCGCCTGCGTCCACGCGGGCAGGCAGGTACGCAGCTCGCATCGAATCCGAAGTCCTGGATGGTCACGTCGTATCCGTAACTCACCAGCGTGTCGCGGATATAGTCGCGCGCCGTGATCTCCGATGGTGTGCCCGCGACCCGCGGCCCGATGTCCACCGCCAGCTTCTTCACGTGATCGTACGCCCGCTGCCCGTCGACTGTGGCCGCGCCGATCGGGTCGGGCGTCGCCGTCGGCGCGGCCGTCGCTGACGCCGCTATCGTCGCCGACGGCGCGATGGCTGACGGCGTCGCTGTCGGCGACGAGGCGTGGCCGTCGCCGCATGCGGCGAGCAGCAGCGTCAGGAAGCACGCGAACAGCACAGCATGGTTGCGGGGATTGCGCAGCAGATCACTCCGTGTCTGGCGGAAGGTGCTGCTCAGTATACGGTGCGACGATCAGGATGGGTCTAACGCCGTCGTCTTCCCGCGCAGCCAGTTGCGCAGGCGGCTCGCCGGTGACGGCTCGGAGTAGTCGATGACCTGTCCGCGCCATCGCTTCTCCGTCGTGCCGCCCGTGATCGTCCGGCGGCTGTCCCAACCGATCACCGACATCACGAATGCGCCGCCCGTCAGCAGAAGACCGAGGATCATCGCGTATCGCGAGTAGCCGCCGAACAGCCCCGGCGCGAACGACGCCAGGAGCAACAGCGCCAGTCCCGTCAGCATCACGTGCCCCAGCGTGATCCGCGAGACGCGCTTCAAGACCCGCTCGATCATGCCCGGGCCGGCGGCTGCGCGGCGCTTCTGCTTCATCTTCGATGCGAGACGCTCTTCGGGCACGAAGTTGTCCAGCTTGCCAAGCAGCTCTTCGATCTCGCGCTGGACCTTGTCAGGTTCTTTCGGGGTCATGAGAACGGGGTCTCCCGCACGCGTGTGTCCTTGATTGTAACTCATGCGCCAGGGAGGCCGTCCAGATTCGTTCTCCGTATGCATCGCCGATCCCAACGCAAGACTTTACCCGGACATTACGCTGCGTTGCCGCTGGCTTCACGAGCATCTGGGTACGGTGTCGCTATTACAGGTGTGGGACCGATGATGAGAGAAGGAGAGATAACCATGAACCTCAAGACCAGAATCCTGACACTGGCGGCCACAGGCGCGATCGTCGTGGCCGGCGTCGCCGGAGCGACTGGCTTCGCTTCGGCGCAAGAACCGACCGCAACGCCGCAGGCGACGAAGCACGAGAAGCGTGTCGAGCGGCGCGACAACTTCCTCGGGAAGGTCGCTACGAACCTGGGCATTACACTCGACCAGCTCAAGCAGGCGTTCCGCTCGGCCGCCACGCAGACCGTGGACGACGCGCTGGCGAACGGTGACATCACGCAGGCTCAGGCCGACAAGATCAAGGCGAACATCGAGAGCGGCAAGAACCTGGGGCTCGGCCAACTCCTCGGCATTGGCCGCAGGGTCAACATGCTTCAGCGCCTCCGGGCCGGCATCGCGAAGTCGGCGGCGGACGCGATCGGCATCCAGCCGAAGGACCTCGTGAGCGAACTGAAGAGCGGTAAGTCGATTGCCGACGTGGCGAGCGAGCATAACGTGAATCTCGACACCGTGAAGACGCAGATCACGAACGATGCGAAGGCGAAGCTGGACGCTGCGCGTCGCCGCTCACAAGCTCACGCAGGCGCAGGCCGACAAGGCCCTTGCGGCACTCGCTGGAAATCTGGACAAGATCCTGAACACGATCCACGGCCAGAAGACGCAGAACGCCGCGCCGCCAGCGCCGTAACCGCACCGCACGGCGCAGCCGACGCAACAGGGGCGGGTGGTCCGAAGGGCCACCCGCCTTCAGGCACTGTCCGATGGCTACCCAAGCCAGCGACGCAAGTCAGCCTGTCGTGTGGTGATGATGCATCGGGGGCATACCGGGGCGACGCGGCGCAGACGCGAGTCCCGGGGAGCGTAGCGTCAGGCGAGGACGGGCTCCGAGCTTGCCGGTAGCTGCGCGCTGTAGAAGCGGCTTTTCAGCCGCAGAAAGCGGCGCTCGTAGAGGTTGTAGCTGAGCCACGCGACCCCGAAGGATGCCGCGCCTGCAATTGCGAAGAATGCGATCGTCGCCGGCAGCTGCATACCGCCGAGGAGCGGCAGGCCGCCTCGCTCGTCGACGCGCCAACGCAAGAAGACGCAGATCGGCAGGTGAACGACGTACAGGCCGTAGCTGTAGCGGCCGAGCGTCGTCATGACGTTGTGCGAGAAGAAGCGCTCGAGCGGTGCGCCGGAGGCAGCCGCCAACGTCGACACCAACAGCGCACCGAACATCACTCCAAGCGCCGGGTAGCCGGCCGTCTGCACGCCGAGATCGTCCGTGCTCAGCCCTCTGCCGCCGACGAACAGCACGCCGACCACCGCTGCGGCGGCGAGCCCGACCGGTACCCGCCAGCGCAGCACGCGCTCCCAGTCGACCGACGAGCGCGCGGCGAGCGCGAGCAGCGCGCCGACGGCGAGCGTGTCGATGCGGGCTGGCGTCATGCGGAACGCGAGCTCAGGATCAGCACCGCCGGCGCGGAGCGCGCAGCGGAAGGCGAACGAGAAAGCGACAGCCGCCACGCACACCAGCATCAGCTTACGCCTGCTGAGTAGCAGGACGACGGCCGGCCACACGAGGTAGAACTGCTCTTCGATCGCTAGCGACCAGAAGTGGCTGGTGGTGCTGTGGAAGAAGTTCTCGACGAGCCCCGGCTGAAGCGCCGGTCGCCAGTTCTGGAGGTAGAACCAGTACCAGATCTGGTCGGCGAACGGCGCGTTGAGACCGGCGCGCGGAATCAGCGGGAAGACGATGAATACGAGGGCGAGGAAGCCGTAATACAACGGCCAGATGCGCAGCGCCCGGCGCGCATAGAAGTTGCGAAAGTAGCCGTCGCCGTTCCGGGCGTCGTACACGATGCCGGTGATCAGAAAGCCCGACAGGACGAAGAACAGGTCGACGCCGATCCAGCCAACGCTTGCGACGCGCAGCACGGCGCGGTCGATGAAGTTGCCGCCAGTCCAGGATTCATGCGAGAAGCTCTGGAAGTGGACCACGAGCACGAGCAGAATCGCGAGCCCGCGTACCCCATCAAGGGCCGGGACGTGGACGCCGGACGCTGGCGCGCCGGCCACCGTGTGTTCGTGCTCCGCGGACCTCGGGAGCGCCGGCTCAGCGTGCGATTCGAGGGTCAGATTGCGCCTCCCAAGCCCGGCCGCGAGTGCCCGTTTCGGGCGCCACGACCATCATCATATCTGCTCATGAGGCAAGCGCCGTAACAGTCACGACAGATCTGCAAACGATGCTGGACGCGTGCCATATCACGTCAGGTGTGACGCTGTGAAGTTCGCTTGCAGCGAGCGAGTCAGCGCCGAGTTGGCCGATCATGGACCATGCGTTGTGAGACGCGCGCGAGGAGCCCGCGCTACGCCCGCTCGCTCGCCGGCAACGGTACTGCTCGAACATGCGGTCGCCGCGCGTCTGCGAGTCGCGCCTCAGGGCGTTCCGTTCGATGTGGCCAGCACAACGTAGTTGTCGCCCGCTGCGACCTGCTGATAGCTACTCGCGAATTGCGTCCTGACAACCTCAATCGACTTCTGGCAGCCAAAGACCTCGATGTACGGGTATTGCTGCGCGAGCTGTGCGGCGAGGTCGGGCTGAGAGCGGATGCCGTCGAGCGATGAGTCCTGCACCGCTAGCCGCGGTTCGTCCGGATCGATCGCCCGGGCGCGCACAAATGACGTGTCGAGCAGATCGATCCGGCGCGGTGCCATCCGCTCCAGCCGGCGCAGCTCAAGCCAGCGAAGCGACGCCGCGCCGATCGTCGGACCGCCACCGCCGCTGCAGCCTCCGTGAGTCGGACCCTCATGGATCGTCAGGGAGAGCACCGTCGCATCTGCTGGCACCGCGGCCGCGGTTGCTTCGCTGATGCGTACGGCCAGGCGGCTGGCGTGCGTGTCCTCCGCCACGTGCAGCGCCAGGATTCCGACGATGACGAGCGCGAGTCCCGCACCGCGCCGCGCCGAGAACGCTTTCCACGGCAGAGCAGCAAGACCGATGAGTATGGCCGGGAGCACGAATCGCTCGTCGGGGCGGTTCTCGCCGACGAAGACTGCGAACGGAAGCACGAGCGCGATTCCTCCGACCGCCAGCGCCGTGAAGAAGGCTGGCCGTGCGAGCCCGTGTCGCCGCTCGACGTTCGCTACCACCACCAGCGCAAGGAGTGCCAGCGCGCCCGCATTCACCAAGAACAGCGGCATCAGCGGCGAAAACGGATCGGCGCGCAGGAACAACATCACGGGCTCGACCATCGAGATGATCTTGTCCCTGCTAAGGCCGAGGTGTTGGTAGAACTCGCTGCCGGAGCGATGACCCTGCAATCGGCTCAGCGTGTAGCTGAGCAGCATGACCAGCGTTGGTGCCGTCGACGTGGCCAGCCGCGACGCCCACCGGTGATCGCCACGCCTGATGAGCAGCCCCCCGTACACCGCGAGGGCTACCGCGAAAACCGACCACGCCAGAAGATGGCACAGGAAGAGCACCGCACACAGCACCGCGATGCCCGCCACCTCCAGCATGGTTGGTTCCGGCGACCGTCGCGCGTAGATCCTATGGAGCCTGGCGATCGCGATGAAGGCGAGGGGCAGCGCGATCAGGTAGCTGTCATAACCCTTGTAGTAGGAGTAACCGAATGCCCACGGAAACCCGAACAACTCCATCGCCGTCGCGCGCCCCTGGATCGTGCGAACGAGGTATGCGTATCCGTACGCGAACAGCAGCACGCACACCGCGAGGAAGACCCGCCCCGCCGTGTCCAGTGACATCATCATCGTGAGCAGCCCGATGCCGAGTGGCGCCGCAAGGTTCGGAATCGGCCGCCAGTCCAGCGTGTAGTTGTGGTGCGCGGAGGCGTATGCATCGGGGCCAGCGTGCAGCAGATCAGCGACAATGCGCCCCTGGTACAGCCAGTTGTAGTAGTCGTACAGCGGCGCAAAGCGCACCAGAAAGATCGGCAGCAGCGCTACGATGGAGACAACGAGCCAGAGCGCGACCCGGAGACGGCGCAGCGTACTGGATTCGGGCTGCATCGCGTCCGCTGCCTCATCCTGAACGTCGGCGTTACGCCCCGCCCACCAGGCGAAGAAGGATGTTGAGTTCATCGTGGATCCGGTCGCCCCCGGCGACAGGCGAGCTACAGGATGTTCTTCAGTCCGTGCGACAGCACGTGCAGCCCTTCGCGCCCATCGTCGAAAAGGTTCATTACTTCGAACATCACCAGAAACATCGTCGCGTAGAAGGCGCTGGGCCATCGTTCCTCCCACGGCAACACGTGTTCGCGGATTGCATCACGCACTGCGCGCCCGGTTCCCAGCCAGCCGAGGGCGATCCCGAGCAGGGCGCCCGCGATGATGTCGGTCGGCCAGTGGATGCCAATGTAGACGCGCGGAATGCTGACGACGATGATCGCCCACAGGAACGCCGCGATACCGAACGGCTTGTGCGCCTGGTAAAGGCCCATCGCGAGGGCGAAGAAGAGTACTGCGTGATCGCTGGGGAATGAGCTCCACGACTCCAGGGTCCGAGTGTTGGCGCTGTACGGCTCGACGAATTGCTGGGCGGCGGTCGCAAACGGTCGTTCCCTGAACGGCAATACCCCGGCGAGCAGCCTCGCAAACAGGACAGCCACGACGCCGGTGAGCACCGTGGCGATCACATAATCGCGGCGGTTCGGGCCGTCGGACTGCCGGCGGAACCACAACCACCACAGGCACGCCATGATCAGCGCGCCTTTGACGAATGCGCTGTCCGTGACGAACACCATGAACTCGTCGAACGTCTTCCACCGCCCCGCCAGGTCGTTGAGGAAGGAGACAATATTGGAGTCGAATGAGTTCATGCCCGAAGCCCTCGCTGCCTGACCACGCGCCCCTGGGAGCACGGGAGTTGCGCTCAGTATCGACCCTCGATCGCCTGTGTCAACACGAACGCCGATCCGCGCTGGTTGTGTCGCTCAATCAGGTACAGCCACAAAGCCCGAGGCTCGCGGTTCTGGTGTATCAGCCGCTCCCGCCGTGTCTACCGCTCGTCGCTGAGGATAGCGCGTCGGAGCGGTTCGAGAGCCAACGGTATTGGAGGTCTCTAACCGCGTGAATCCAGCGAGGGGTTGGACTGCGGGCCCGCCTGGCGTGCCTAAGAAGCCTCTTCGAAGACCAACGTGTCACCGGGTTGGGTCCCCGTGTGCTCCGCTACGCCCGCTGGCAGTTCGATGACGTCTTTCGAGCCGCGACCGCCGAACGCGACCCACCACTGCCGCATCGCCGGCACGATCTTCACGACGCGATTCTCCCGGTCGATGAAGATCGCGTCGAAGCGGAATCGCATGAAGAACGAGTGGATCGACGCTGACTTCGTGATCAGGAGGCCGCCGCCCTCTTCGACGCCCTTGCGCCCCATGAGCCCGAACAGCCGCGCCGAATACGACGACGCCAGCCGCGCCTTCGTCGCGAGCGTCGTGCCGCGGTCGCGGTTCCGCACCGAGAAGACCTTCAGCGTAGTGGCCACCGCTACTCCGTCATCGCCGCAGCGCCGTATGGATGATGTATGCGCACCCGTTCAGGAACCACGCCGCGAAAAAGTAGCCCGGACCCAGATAGATCGCGATTGCGATGTACGCGAGCACGACGGCGGCGAACATGTCCCAGTTGCGGCCGATGGAGCGGAGCCACTGCGCCATAACGCGATCATAGACCTACCCGATCGGAATTGCAATACGGCCAACGCACGTGACCTGTATGTTTGGGCGCCCGGGCGGTCGCATCTATTCTCGCCACCGCGCAGACTGAACCGAATACGGGAATCGCCTGATTCGCCCGACCGGTTCGGGCGCCCATCCAGCGTGGCGCAGATCGTCTTTCGGGGACGTTGAGCGCGAGTTCGTCATCCCGCTCGTGCACGAAGGGCGGACGTGGACGCCTGCGGGCGGATTCGTGTCGGGGCAGGCGTGACGTCAGGCGTTCGCCGAAGGGACGTGAGCCGCGGCGCTCGGTGAGCCGCTCCTCTCCGCGTCTGGCTTGAGACCGCCGCCTTAACGACCGTTGATCGTGTCGAGCGCGTTCAGCGCGATCGGACCCAGCACGACGATGAACAGCGACGGCATCACGAAGAACACCAGCGGGAATACCATCTTCGGCGCCGCCTGTCGCGCCACCTGCTCCGCCTTCTGCCGCCGCCGGATCCGCAGCTGCCGCGACTGGATCCGCAGCACCTGTGCGATGCTCGTGCCCAGTGCCTCCGCCTGGATCACCGAGTTCACGAACACGTTGACGTCCGGCAGGTCGATGCGCTCCGCCATCCCTGTCAGCGCTTCTTTCCGCGTCTGGCCCAGCGCCTTCTCGCGAAGCATCCGGTTGATCTCGTAACCGACCGGCCCTCGCTGCCGCGCGGACACCCGCTGGAAGGCGAAGTCCAGGCTCAGCCCTGCCTCCACGCACGTCGTCAGCAGGTCCAGGCTGTCCGGAAGCGCTTTCCAGAACGCGTTCTGTCGGTTCTTGGCACGCCGGCGCAGCAGCATCATCGGCGCCAGGAATCCGAACGCCGCCAGCACTGGCACCAGCGCCAGCGCCTGTCCGCTCGGCGACCCGTTCGCGCCCGAGTAGATCGCCGCGAACGCCGCCGCGGGCAGCGCCGTCGTCGTCACCAGCACGATCGCCATGAACGCTGGCAACCCCATGCTGCTGTCCGAGATGATGAGCCACTTCCGCGCGCGCGAGATCAGCGACGTCGGCAGCAGGTCCAGCACTCGCGTCATGAAGCCGTGGACTGCCGGAAACATCACGCGCTGGGTGAACGGGTCGTCTTGCTCCACCAGCGCCCGCCGCTGCGCCGAGAGCGCCCGGACGCGGTCCTCCATCTGGTTCTTGCTGCGCACGTACCACAGCGCGAAGAGCACCACCGATCCGAACACCGTGAGCGACGAGAGGAACGCCATCGTCTAGATCTCCACGTCCAGGATGCGGCGGATCGAGAAATATCCCAGCACTTGCAGCCCGCCCCCGATGGCGAGGAGCACCAGCCCCCCGGGCGTCGTGAACAGGATCTTCGTCTGCCCCCAGTTCATCAGCGAGAACAGCCCCAGCAGAAGCAGCGGCCAGAACGTCATCACCGTCCCCGAGAAGCGCTGCTGCGACGTCATCGTCCGCACTTCGCCGAACAGCCGCTCGCGCTCGCGCATCTGCTCGCCCACCGTATCCAGGATCTCCGACAGGTTGCCGCCGCTCGTTCGCTGCACCAGCACCGCGGTGACCACGAGGTTCACTTCCTCGCAGTCCATCCGCTCCAGAAATCCGTTCAGCGCGTCTTCAACCGACGCGCCGACGTTCATGTCCACCATCATTCGCGTGAACTCGTCCGCGATTGGCGCCTCCATCTGGTCCGCCACCATCGCAACGCCGTGCTGAAACGCGAAGCCCGCTCGAAGTCCGTTCGAGAGCATCGTGGTCGCCTCAGGCAACTGCTTCGCCAGCTGCTCGATGCGTCGTTTGCGCATCATGGTCAGCCATATCGCGGGCAGCTTGAACGCGATGCCCGCGCACGCCACCGCCAGCACGGTGGTGACGGTGCTGCGCCCGGCGACCGCGATCGCGGCGAAGGTGCCGATGGCCAGCGCGAAGCGCGCGATCAGGTACTCACCCACGCGCAGCTTCAGCCCGGCCTGCTCGATCTGCAGCGTCATGCGCTGCGCCCACGCGCTCTGCAACAGGAAGTCGCGCAGCACCGGCAGCGATGACGGTCCTCGCCGCCGCAGTTCGTCCCACGACAGCCCGCGCCACACCGTTTGCGGGCGGTCCACCAGCCGCCGTAGCCGCAGGTCTTCGGGACTGCTTCCTCCGCGCCGCGCGAAGTAGAGCGCGAACAGCGCGATCGCCAGTCCCGTCGACAGCGCCGCCAGCACCTCGATCGTCATGAGCGCCGCATCTCGGCCGGCACGTTGCCCATGTCCAGCACGACGCCGCTCTTCTTGAATTCGTCGATGAACGTCGGCACGATACCTGTCGGCTCCAACTGCCCGATGATCTTCATGTCCTCCGTCACCTGCTCCTGCCGGAACACGAAGAGGTCCTGCGTCGTGATCGTGTCGCCTTCGCGGCCGGTGATCTCCGTGATGTGCGTAACCCGCCGCTTGCCGTCCGCGAAGCGCGCAAGCTGGATCACCAGGTGAAGCGCGGCGGTGATCTGCTCGCGGATCGCACGCACCGGCAGATCGAACCCGGCCATCATCACCATGTTCTCGATGCGGATGATCGCGTCGCGCGGCGAGTTCGCGTGGATCGTCGTCAGCGACCCCTCGTGGCCCGTGTTCATCGCCTGCAGCATGTCGAACGACTCCGCGCCGCGCACCTCACCGATGATGATGCGGTCCGGGCGCATACGCAGCGCGTTCCGCACGAGGTCGCGCTGCGTCACCTCGTTCTTGCCTTCGATGTTCGCCGGCCGCGCCTCCATGGCGATCACGTGACCCTGCTGCAGCTTCATTTCAATCGGGTCTTCGATCGTGATGATGCGCTCGCGTCTCCGGCACGTACGCCGAGAGCGCGTTCAGCAGCGTCGTCTTACCGGTGCCGGTACCGCCGGAGATCACGATGTTCAGCCGTTGCTTCACGCATGCCTTCAGGAACGCCGCGATCGGATCCGTCAGCGTGCCGATCGCCACCAGGTCGGCGATCTTGAACTTCTCGCGGCGGAACTTCCGGATCGTCATCGTCGGGCTTCGCGGCACCAGCGGCGGGATGACGATGTTGACGCGCGAGCCGTCCGGCAGCCGCGCATCGACGTACGGCGATGATTCATCGACGCGCCGGCCCAGCGGCGCGATGATCCGCTCGATGATCCGCATGATGTGCATGCTGTCCCGGAACCGGAGCGACGAATGGACGATCACGCCGTCGCGCTCGAAGTAGACCTCGTCCGGGGCGTTCACCATCACTTCCGACACGCTGTCATCGTCGAGCAGCGCCTGCACCGGTCCGAAGCCGATCGCCTCATCGATGACACGACGGATCACGCGCTCACGGTCGTCGCCCAGCAGCGATGGGAACTGCTGCGTCACCAGTTGCCGCGCCGCCACCGTCACGGCCTCACGCGCCCGCGCCGCGTCCAGCTTCTCGATCGCGCTCAGGTCCATCTCCAGCAGCATCCGCTGGTGAACGGCGTGTACCGCCTCGAACCACTCGCTGTCGCTCTCGTCGCTTTCGAAGCTGAACCGTTGGCCGCGTAACGTATCTATCGCCATGCTTGTCCCGATTCCCGTTCCTCGTGTCTCCCCTCTCCACTACGTGGAGAGGGGCCGGGGGTGAGGTACCCGGCCATCACCGCCGCACCGTTCTCTCGCCCTAGTACGTATCCGCCACCGCCGGCTGCGATCCCGGCCGCCACTTGAACCCGGGGACCAGCTTCCCGCCCTTGCCGATGCGTCCGCCCGCGATCACCGTCGCCAGGTCCGTCAGGCTCTTCGCCGCCACCGACTGCGGCGCCGTGATCACGATCGGCTGCCCCAGGTGCGTGCCCTGTCGCACCTTCTTGTCGTACGGGATGTTCCAGAACACGTCGCGCTGCAGCGCATCCTGCACCACGCTCGGCCGCACGCCGTCGTCCGGCGAGATCGCGTTCATCACGATGCGCACGCGCTCCTGCGAGTACGACAGCAGCTTCAGCGCGCGCATCGCCTCGAGCGAATCCTTCACGCTCGCGAACTCCGTCGTCGTCACCCACAGCACAATCGTGGCGATCTCGACCGCCATCTCGGCCAGCTCGTTCAGCATGCCCGACGTGTCCAGCACCACCGTGTCGTAGTTCGACGCCATGAATTCGATGACGCGCCGCACCTGGTCCTGCGAGATCTTCCGCCACTCCAGCACCGTCGGCCCCGCCAGGATGTCGAGGTTCGTCAGGTCATGCTTCGTCACGTAGCGCGCGATGTCGTCGCGCTCGATCATGTCCAGGTCGCGCACCATGTCGAACAGCGTGCGCTCCGGCTTCAGGTCCAGCATCCCGGCGATGTCGCCGAACCCGTTGTCCAGGTCGATCACGCACACCGACGAGCGCTCCATCCGCGCCAGCGCCACCGAGAGGTTCGTGCTGATCGTCGACTTGCCGATGCCGCCCTTCGCGCCGAACACCGTCACGATCGTGCCCGCCGTCGCCGTGCCCGGGATCTGGCCGAGCTGCCGCAGCTTCTTCTTCTCTTCCGCCTCCAGCGCCGTCAGCGCCGACACGCGCAGCGTCTCCGGCTTGATCGGCTTCGTCAGGAAGTCCCGCGCGCCCGCCATCATCGCCTTGCGGATCGTGTCGATCTCCTTCGACTCGGAGTACACGATGATCGGCGTCTCCGGCAGCAGGCTCTGCAGCGCCTCGACCGTCTGCAGCGGGCGCTCCATCGGCTCGCCCACGCCGACGAGGATGATGTCCGGCCGCAGCTCCGTCGCCGACGACACCGCTTCCATGCCGAACGCGCACTCGCCCGCGATCGTCAGGCCCGACGCCTTGACGACCTGCTTCGCCTCAAAGCGCGCCTGGATGTCCGTATCTACAATTAGCGCCGATGGTGTCTTCGCCACTCGTCCCCCGGTCCGTGCTTCTCTTTCTTCCGAACGCTCATGACCGCATCGATGCTGCGGTCATTACATGCGCACGCCTGCGCCAACTAGTCCCTGTCAATTTCCTGCACTCCCGCGAAGGGGAGCGTGCTACGCGTCAATCTCCTACTGCGGCAGCGTCTTCGCTCCCACGTCCGGCGTCTCCTGATCCCCGAAGCCCCGGAGCGACAACCATACCTTGCCCTGTTCCTGCGCGAGCGCCAGGAGAGGCGCATCGTCGGGGTTCACGGCGAGGGTGACGGTCTTTGCCTTGGGGTTCGCATCAGTGCTGTCGGGTGCCGAGGCGATAGCGCCATTGGCCGAGTCAGTCTGGATCGGATTCCCGTCCTTGTCGAGGCGCGCGACCGGCTTCTGCGTCGTCTGCGCCACTGCCAGCACCTCGACGTCCTGCAGCAGCGTCACCGCCCGCGGTTCCTGGGCCGTGCTCGACCCGCTGCTGCTGCTGGACCCGCTGCTTCCGCTGGATTGCTTCGTGAGCACCGCGATGACGTCGACGTGGTTTCCCGCTACGATGAGCCCGCCGACGCTCGTGTTCTCCGTGATCTCGACGGCCACGGCACGCTTGCCTGCCGGGATCACCGCATCGAAGCCCTTGTTCTTGTCCGTCTGCCCCAGCTTCATCGCCGAAAGCTGCTCGCCCTTCGCCATGGGATAGCGCGCCGTCAGCCCGGCGATGCCGGCCGTGTTGGTGATCGCGCCCTGCACCACGCCGTTCTTCGGCAGCGTCGCGATCGACAGCATGTCGGCCGTGATCTTGTCGCCCGCATTGATGTCCTGCGAAGCCACTACGACGTTCACCGTCGCTCCGAGCCCCGCCGGCGCGCTGCTGCCGCTCCCGCCGCCAAAGTTGCTCAGCGATGCGAACACCAGCACCGCCGCCAGCGCGGCAAGCGCCACCGCGCCCATGAAGATCATCCGGTTCTGCCGGTCCGTTGCCAGGCTGCGTCAGTGTTCGTGCCATGGTGTGCCTTCCTCTATTCGGACAGTCTGAATCGTCAGCGGTGCGTTGGGTGTGGGCGCGTCAATGCCGCCTACCGCGCCATCAATGATGAACGTCTGAACCGGGATCCCGCGAATCTCGAAGGCATCGCAGTTGTTGTTGTTGCCGTTGTCGTTGTTGTTGCCGTTGTCGTTGTTGCCGTTGTTGCCGTTGTTGCCGTTGTTGCCGTTGTCGCAGCCGTTGCCGTTGTTGTTTTCGTTGCGATCACCGTTGCCGAGATCACACGTGTTCGTCTCCGCAGTCAGGTTCGGCTCGTCAAATGTGTCGCCGTCGGGATAGCAGCCAGTGACATACACGGTGGCGAATCCCTGCAGCGTCGTGCTTGCTCCTTCGAGGATGGGAAGGATTACGACGCGCGGGTTGTGCAGGCAGTCTTTCTCGACGTAGTTGACGTTCGTGCTATGCCCCGGGTTCGGTGGGCCCACAATCGCTGGTGGCACGGGCACTGCGTCTGGGTAGCCGTCCGCGTACCCGAAGGAGTTCTGGAACCCCTTGGTGTTGCCTAGCACCGCGACATCGCAGACGGATGGACGGTTCAGCCACGTGTTCAGCCGCACGAACACCGTCTGCTGATCCTCCCCGGCGGTGACCGTTCGTACGCTAACGCGGGCGCCGGTATTGCAGGTGAAGGAGATGCCCGTCGCGATCGCGTCGACCGCCGCGGTCAACGATCCCGCGCCTGAGCAAGCAGCGCCCGAGGCAGGTGGCTGCATAAGCTCTCGTGGCTCGCCCGACCGCGTCGACCGAAATACGCGGCACTCTTTCCCCAGGCGTAGCAGCCCACCTGAAAAGCACGAGGAGTTGTTGGTCCGTAGCACGAGCGGCAGCGCCTTGTTTGGCACGAAATTGGCCGCGCTGTTCTTCACCCGCAGCGTCATAACCGATCCGACGCACGCGGTCGACTGCGCACCGATGTTGATCGGGTCGTCGGAGCTGGATATCAGCCGTAATCCGCTGAACAGTCGGGGGGTGTCCTGCTGGATGACGATGTGCACGTAAGGAACGTTACCGCCGTCGATCGGTGTGCCGTCGAGATTCGTGCACGTAGTGCCGTCATCACCAGCGCCGGCTACGACCGTGGGCGCTGGTGAGCGGTTGTCGATGGCAGCCTGCCGCGCCCACGCGCCGGGGTCACCAGTGGTACCTAGGTACGCCATTGCACCCGCCCTGGCGACCAGGTCTGCGTCTCTCTGAATTACACGGCGCCTGCCGTACCAGAAGCCTTGATCTATGGCGAACGCCGCCATCGCCAGGATTACCGTGAACATCACGACGAACAAGACGAGGACCTGCCCGCGTTCCGATCGTCGAACCAGTGCCATTTGCCGTATGTTCAACATTCGGACGTGCCTGCTGGATCGGGGTCCGCGACTGGTCGCTCAAGACGAGCTACCGCGCACGCCGTCACCTCGAATCCGTCTGGTACGCCCGGAACGGGCAGGCCAGCGATGCGACCGTTCGCCAGCGGCGTGATCAGGGTGTACTTGTATCGGATGGACACCTTCACAGATGAGCCCACCTGGCCGACGTCTGAGCTGTGCCCCGGCGGACCGGGTATCCACTCGACGCAGATGTCCTTATCCGCGCTCGGCGGGCAGTTCTCCGACGCGCCGTCGAGCAGCCCCTGAGACTGCGTCTTGATGCGCGCGACGATCTCATCGTGGGTAGCCCCAACCGCCGCCAGCCGCGCACCCTCCTTGGTCGCGTGATTTACGGAGTTGTAGCGGCCCATAAGTAGGCCGGTATCGACTACGACGAAGATCAGCAGGGCGAAGATCGGGAAGATGACCGCGAACTCGACCAACCCTTGGCCCTTTTGGGACGAGAAGCGGCGTAGCATGCTGTTCCCCGTAGTCTTGCCGTTCGCCTAAGTGTTCCCTCGAATCCTGCGGCCTCTAAGCCACCGGAGCAGGCAACGTTATCGAACGACAAGCAAGACGCAATCCTCTTGGCGAACACCGACATGTCAGGGCCGAAGGCGGCAAAGGCGATCGACGCCCCGACGATCGCGATCACGCCGGCGAGTAACGCCGTACTCGATGAGATCCTGCCCGCTCTCTTCCTTAAGGCGCTCCACGAACGAGCTGCGCAGACTCGACGCCCACGCCGCGATCGAAAGAATGATTTTACTAACCACTGGGCCTACCCTCCTGAATCCACGTATGGGCGTGTAGACGAAACCCCGCACTCACGGGGGACTTCCTGTGTTCACCGGCGGCCAGTCATCGCGGCAGGCGCGCCGCCACGCGCATGCCATCGGGCGGGGTCGGCGCGGTCCGGCCGTCGCAGGCTGCACCCGCTCTCTGCCTTAGAACGGACGCCGTGCCGCCGTGTTGCGCACTCCCGGCGTCAGCGGCCGAGCCGCCTGTCTAGTTCGCGCCGCTCGGCACCACCTCCGGCAAGAGCGACGAACCGGCCACGCGATCGCAACGCGAACGCTCGGCCGGTGCGTTTCACTCACTAGCGACAGTTACATATCCGGATTCCGGCAAGCCACCATAGCGCCGGAGCCCGCGCCTGCGGGAAGGTGCTCCGAACGTATCACCGAGACATAAAGGTGTCAAGCGGATCCATTGACAACTTCCATGAAGATCACGAGGCGTCTGCGCCCCGCGTCAATCAACGCCGTCAAGTAACAGACGGCCGCGCTCCGCCACCCACTCTCTCACGCAGTGCAGGGTGAAAACTACCAACTACTTACTACTAACTGTCCCCCGCCATCTGCGTAATCCGCGAGATCTGCGGTTCCCGTCCTCCTCCCGAGCCGCACAAGAAGAAGCCCCTCGCATCATGCGAGGGGCTTCGCGGCGTGTCCAGGTTGTTGCGGCTACGGTGTGGCCGTCGGCGTGGGCGTGCACGGCTCCGGTATGGTGCCGCACGTCTTCGTCGGTGTCGGTGTTGACGCCGGCGCCGTCGTGGCGGTGGGCGTCGGCGGCGGTGCGGTCGGCGTCGCGGCCGGCGGCGGCGGCGTCACGATCGCCGTCTTCGTCGGCATCACTGCGGTCGGCGTCCCGGGCAGAGGCGTCGGCATCCCGCCGTGATTGTCGTCGTCATCATCATCGTCGTCCGCGTCGTCTTCGTGCTTGCGATCGCCGCTCTGCTGGTGGTCGCGTTCCTGATCGTCGTCCGGCTTCGCGCTGCTACGCGGCGTGTCGGTTGCACCGGGACTGGGATCTTGCGCCGCGGGACTGGAATCCCCGTGCCCGCGCGCGCTGTTGCTTCCCTGCTGCGTGTGCGGCGCCGGCGTCTTCCCCTGCGCCGCGGCTGCGACGCCTGATCCACGCGCCCCGCTCGCATCGGGCGCGCCGGCGGCCGCAGCCGACGTCGGCTGGCGTAAGTCGCGGATCTCCACCACGCCACGATCGATGTAGAGCGGCTTCGGCGCCGGACGCGCTGCGACCGCTGCTCCCGCTGCCGGTCTCGCGGCTGCCGGTGCGTTGACAGCAGCCGCCTTGCGACCACTGTCCGACACACCCTGCGACGCGAATGCTCCAGCGGCGACGAGTGCGAGCGCCAGCGCGACGCCCACAGCAATAGCTTTCTGGTTCATCAATGCACTCCCTGACTCAACAGCCGACGCAGTCGACTGACCCTGACCACCATCAGCACTAATATCCCCGCTGGCGGCGGATGGTTACACGTCCGGCCCGTAAGATCGGGAGATCGCGCACGCACGATGCGAAAACCTGCGCAAAGCGATCATCGAATGCCTGAGTCGCGCTGCATGCACTCGCGGCCGGTGCATTCGACCGCCGAGGCTCATCGCTACATTACGACGCGCCGGTAAGATCGCGTGCGCGATTGGCGCGCGCGCCGTCTCCGCGCGATCGTCCGCCGATGCCGGAGCCCGGAGTGAGCGCGTGTCCGCTCCGTGAGGCCACGGCGCGGACCAGCCGCGACCCCGCTCGACCCCGCTCAATCCAATCGTAATCCCTGGATTACGTCGGGGAACCACGCTTTCACCCTTCACGGTGAAGCCGCCCTCCATCTGCGGAATCTGCGAAATCTGTGGTTCCGTCAACCCCCTGCCAACGCTAGAATCCCCATCGCGGCAACAGCGCGAGGAGGACCTGCATGCTCCCCACCCACGAGTTCCCTGGCAATGTCATCTTCTATCTGTCACTCGTCGCGTTCTTGTCCTTCCTCGCGTACTCCGTCGGGGTGAAGGTGGCGATCTTCGCCCGCGGCAAGGGCGACAACCGCTTTGACCACCTCTTCGAACGCCTGACGTCGCTCGTGCCGTACCTCCTCGGCAACGCGCGCGTCGCCCGCAAGCGCTACTGGTACAGCGGGCTCCTCCACTCGATGATCTTCTGGGGCTTCATCGTGCTCCAGATCCGTACGCTCAATTTCCTCCTCAAGGGCTTCAACGAAGACATCTCGTTCGAGCATCTCTTCGGCTTCTTCTACGACATCACCGTGCGCGCGCCGATGGACGTCTTCGACATCCTCGTGCTCATCGGTTGCGCCATGGCCGCCTGGCAGCGTCGATTCTGGAAGCCCGCCCGCATGACCTTGAATCTCGACGGTTGGATCATCCTCGCCTTCATCGTCTTTCTCGTGATCAGCGACGTCATGGTGAACAGCTTCGAGATCGCCACCGACCCGGTGGGCGGCGAGAAGTGGTCGTTCCTCGCCTACTCCGTCGCGAGGTTCTGGGACGGCATCGGCATGTCGCGCGGCGTCCAGGAAGGCTTCCTCAACTTCTGGTGGTACGCCCATCTGTATGACTTCCTCGCTTTCGCCTGCTATCTGCCGTACAGCAAGCACTCACACGTACTTACGGTGGCGCAAAACATCCTGTTCCGGCGGATTGCGCCCACCGGCAAGCTTCAACCCATCAAGGACTTCGAGAACCTCGAGCGCTTCGGCGCCGGCCAGATCGAAGACCTCACCTGGAAGCAGATGCTCGACCCCTACACCTGCACCGAGTGCGGCCGCTGCGAGATCAATTGCCCCGCCTTCCTCACCGGCAAGGAACTCTCGCCGAAGAAGCTCATGCACGACATGCGCGCTGCCATCGAGGCCGAAGTGCACAAGATCGCGCCGCGGATCTTCGTCTGGGACGCGCTTACGGCGCCAATGAGTGGAAATGAAGCGCAGACGCCCTCGTCTGCATCCGCCCACCCCGCCGACCTTACCCTCATCGATTCCGTCGGCTTCAACCCCGTCTGGGATTGCGTGACCTGCGGCGCCTGCATGGAGCAGTGCCCGGTCTTTATCGAGCACATCCCGGCGCTGCAGGACATGCGCCGCTTCTACGCGATGAACGAGGCCAACATGCCCGAGACCGCAGCGGCGACGCTCCAGCAGCTCGAGCAGCGCGGCCACCCGTGGCGCGGCGCCCAGTTCACCCGCACCGCCTGGATGGAAGGCCTCGACATCCCGACGTTCGACGGCAGCCAGAAGTACCTGTACTGGGTCGGCTGCTCCGGCGCGATGGTCGATCGCAACATCCCGATCACCCGCGCCGTCGCACGCCTGCTGGCCGAGGCCGGCGTCAGCTACGGCTGCCTCGGCGATGAGGAGCAGTGCACCGGCGACCCGGCGCGCCGCCTCGGCAACGAGTACCTCTACCAGGAGCAGGCGAAGTCGCTCATCGAAGTGCTGCACGCCAAAGGCGTGAAGCGCATCATCACCAACTGCCCGCACTGCTTCAACACCATGGCGAACGAGTACCCGGACTTCGACGGCCAGTTCGAGGTCATCCACCACACCACGTTCCTGTCAAAGCTCCTGAAGGATGGCGCGCTGAGTCCGAAGCACGACCTGCCGCTCTCCGTCACCTACCACGACTCGTGCTACCTCGGCCGCCACAACGGCAACTACGACAGCCCGCGCGACATCGTCGACGCCCTGCCTGGCGGAGCCCGCGTCGAAATGCCCCGCAACCGCGACAACAGCTTCTGCTGCGGCGCCGGCGGCGGTCACATGTGGGTCGAAGAGTCCATGGGCAAGCGCATCAACGTCGCCCGGTCGGAAGAAGCGGTCAGCACCGGCGCACAGGTCATCGCCACCGCCTGCCCGTTCTGCATCCAGATGTTCGATGACGGCATCGCCACCGTGCAGCCCGACGACACGAAACGCATGAAGACGTTTGACGTCGCCGAGCTCCTCGAGCTCACCGTCATCGGCCGCCCCGACGGCGGTTCCCCCGCCGCGGACGCGATGGGCGTCGCCGCCCCCGCCGAGTAGGGGCGCAGCCTGCCGACGTTCGATGTGGCCGAGCTCCTCGAGCTCACCGTCATCGGCCGCCCCGACGGCGGTTCCTCCGCCGCCGCCGCCCGCCGGGATTCCGCCCGAGGCGGCCTTCCGCGAATCTATTGCCAAGCGCCGCGCTCCGGCGTAATATGCAGTTCTTACGGTTTCAAGTTTCCCAATCCAGTAAGAGTTCTTATACACCGAAATGGAGGTCCTCATGGGTGAGCGATCAACAGCGCTTGCGGATCAACTCGATCAGGCGGTCAAGGAGTTCGCCACCACTGTCGAGTCGTGTTCCGACAAACAGTGGAGTGCGATCTGCGGTGACGAAGGCTGGACGGTCGCGGCCACAGCCCAACACGTCGCGGGACAGTTCCCGCTCGAACACGAGTTCATCAGCGCCGCGGCCGAAGCTCGGACGATGCCCGCGTACACGTGGGACGACATCAACGGCATGAACGATCGCCGGGCGGGAGCGCACTCCTCCTGCACGAAGGCGGACGTGCTGACGCTTCTGCGCAAGGGCAGCTCATCAATGTCCGCGTACATCCGCGCGCTCACCGACGAGCAGCTCGACCGCACAGGGTCGCTCGGTCTCGCCGGAGGTGCGTCCGTCAGCGCGCAACAGCTGATCGAAGGCGGAGTGCTTATCGAGCACGTCACCGGCCACCTGGCGAGCATACGCGCCGCCGGGTGAATCGCGCCCCGCACCGAGTCCTCGGCGACATGCCCCTCCCTCAGCCACCCAACGCTGGCGTAGTGCCGAAGGCTCCGGTTTCCCACCGGGGCCTTCTCTGCGCGGCCGGTCGATTGTTGTCGGCAATGACGCCTCACCATCCAAAGAATGCCGGAAACATCAGCCGCGGCGGGCACGCTCGGCCGATATCGAAACGCCCGCTAGCGGTCGCATTGCGATTTCCTGACCGTCAGGCCCCTCGCGCTGCACGAGGAGCCGCCCACTGTGACGCGTGGCACAAGCGCGACCCTTGCGCTGTGTTAGCGTGCAATGTCGGGGGCGCACAGAAGATCGTCGCGTGATGAGCGGAATGCCGCGGGCGGCTTGGAGGCCGCGGTTCGCGGAGTCGCCGCATCTGATCCGACGAGCGCCGATTATGTGGGGGGCAAGGACAATGGGAGGCAGCATGAAGAATGACGCCGGCCGCGAAGTCCTGGAACCACAGCGTAATGAAGAGTTCGTCTGGTACCTGTACGCCGGGAAGAGCGCGCGCCCCATCCGCGTCAAGCCGTCGTACCTACGCGTACGCCGCCCGGCGACGCACCGGTTCTCGGCGAGTCCGGCGCGTCCGTCGTCCCGCGCACGCACCGGCGATCGAGACGTCTGATGTCACCGCATGCGTGACGATGGTCACGCCGCGTCCGTGGCGGCTTTACGGACAACGAATCCGGCCATTGGAGGTCTGCACGGCGATCGCGTTCCCGAGCGTCGTGACGCGAGCGTGCGCGCATGGTGACGGGCGGTGCGGCGTTCCGCCGCGCTAGCCTCCGCCGAGCTTTCCGAGCGTCTCTTGCTGTTCCTCGCTGCTCTGCGCGTCCCAGGACTTCAAGAGCTTCCCGATCCAGTTCCGCAGAATCCTCAGCTGAGCGTCCCGATGGCGGCTGGCCACAAGTTCGTCCAGCAGCGTCCCGAGAGCCTCGTCGCTGACCATGGCCGACTCCCTTCCCACGCGCGACCGGCGCCTGAGCCGGGCGCGATCACCGGTTTCAGGGTAGCGCGATGCGGTGGCGCCCGTACGCCCCGGCCATCGGTCGGTGCACTGTCAAGAGAGTTGAGCCACCCAATAGCAATCTTCTTGCACCCCTCAGCCTCCCCACGCTACACTTTCACCGATGGCCAGCTTCTACGAAACCCTCGGCGTCAAGCGCGATGCCTCCGAGAAGGAGGTCCGTTGCCGCCTACCGGAAGCTCGCCCGCAAGCACCACCCGGACGTCAATCCGGGCGACAAGGCCGCCGAGGCGAAGTTCAAACAGATCACCAACGCCTACGAGGTCCTCTCCGACGCCGAGAAGCGCCGCAAGTACGACAAGTACGGCGACCGCTGGGAGTACGCAGACCAGATCGAAGAGGCGCAGCGCCAGCGCGGCGGCACGCGCTTCGCGCACGGCAACGGCGGCGGCTTCCAGCAGTTCGATGTCAGCGACCTGGGCGACCTCGGCGGCGCCTTCGGCCAGTTCTTCGGCCGCGGCCGGAGCGGCGGCGTCCGCACGATGTCCCGGCGCGGCGCCGATCTCCAGCACCCGTCGAGCATTACGCTCGAGGAGGCCTACCACGGCACCGTCCGCGTGCTTCAACATTCTGACGCCGAAACCGTGCAACACCTGCGGCGGGAGGGGCGAAGATCGCTGGCGCCACGTGCCACAGTGCGGCGGACACGGCCAGGTGCGAGCCGCGCCGCATCGAGGTCAAGATCCCCGCCGGCGTCGCGACGGGCTCGAGGGTTCGCGTCGCGAGCGAAGGCCAGCCCGGAGTCGACGGCGGCCCCGAGGGCGACCTCTCCTCGTCGTCACCGTCCGGCCGCACAGCCAGTTCGAGCGCAAGGGCGACGACCTGATCGACGAGATCGAAGTGCCGCTACGACGCCGTTCTCGGCGGCGAGGTCGAGGTGCCGACCGTCACGGCGAAGGTGATGTTG
>CAVUOT010000004.1:0-10880 GCA_963743185.1 uncultured Chloroflexia bacterium
GACGGCAAGCTCATCGGTCACAACACCGACGTCGCCGGCTTCGCGCGCTCCCTGCGGGAGGACGCTGACTTCGATGCGAAGGGCAAGCGCACGATGATCCTGGGCGCGGGCGGCGCGTCGCGCGCGGTCGCGCTGGCGCTCGTCGAGGCGGGCGCGGCGGTGGTTTCGTCGTCGGCCGGCAGCCACGCAAGACGGAGAGCGTCGTGCTGGCTATGAAGCCGCTGACGCCGTCGGGCACGACGATCAGCTGGGCCTACTGGGGCGACGGATCGTTCCTGCGCTCGCTGAAGGAAGCCGATCTTGTCGTAAACTGCACGCCGCTCGGTGTCGCCGGATCCGAAGGCGCCGGGCAATCGCCCCTGCCGCCCGACCTGATCGAGCCGCACACGACGGTGTTCGACCTCGTCTACAACCCGGTCGAGACGCCGTTGATCGCCGCCGCGAAGTCGCGCGGCGCGAAGGCCGTATCAGGACTGGGGATGCTCGTGTACCAGGCCGCCGAGTCATTCAAGCTGTGGACGGCGAAGGATGCCGACACGGCGGCGATGCTCGCCGCCGCACGGGCTGCCCTGGCCTGATGCGCCCGTCCCTCGCGACTCGCCGCACATCGTCGCTGAGCGTCGTATCGTACGGCAGAGCGAGCTATCTGCCATAATTCCTCCGCTAGACTGCCGCTGCTCGCTGCTTCGGACTACGGGCTCGTGATCGCCGTTGCGGTCCTGTTCTTCCTGTTCTTCGTGGTGGGCTGGGTGGTCGTACAGGGGACCCGGGCGCAGCTGGCGTGGCGGAAACTGGTGGACGCGGGCGACATCGACGCGATCCGGACGCTCGTCGGCGATGAGGTGCTGCGCTGGAAATCGATCCGTATGCCGAAGGACACGCGCCCGGCGGTCTGGCACGGCGTGCAGAGCGCCGAGCTGGTAGGCGTGATGTCCGACGGCGTTCGCCTGAGCGCTTCAGCGGACGGGCAATACGCGCTCGTCGACGGCGAGCGCCGCGAGGTGAGCGGTCCGCTCGCGGAGGGGATGCGCGTGACGGCCAAGCTGGCCGACATGGTGTTCTATGACGTCCCGAACGTGAAGCTGGCGCACGTCCAGATCGACGTCTACAGCACGTACCGCGACGACCTGGGCTCGGCGCAGCGCTGCATCCTGTCGACGGTGTGCCGGCGCGAGGTGGCCGATGTGCTGGCGTGGACGAGCTCGACGCTGAGGAGGTCGTGAGCACGTTTGGCGGCCGCTTCCGGCTGGACGACCGCGGCAATCCGTTGGCGATCGATCCGGAAGCGACGGCGTCGACCGGCGTTCCGGCCGTGTTCTATAAGGACGATTAGGTGCTGCGTTTTCTCACCGCCGGCGAATCGCACGGCAAGGCGCTGACCGTCATCATCGAGGGTGTGCCCGCGGGATTGCCGCTCTCCGAGGACTACATCGCCGTCGACCTGAAGCGGCGGCAGGGCGGCTACGGCCGCGGGCGTCGGCAGAAGATCGAGCAAGACCGCGCGGAGATCACCTCCGGCGTCCGGCACGGCACGACGCTCGGCAGCCCGATCGCGCTTTCGATCCAGAACCGCGACTGGGCGAACTGGACCGAGCAGATGTCGGTGGAGCCCATCGAGAGTGAGATCGAGAAGGTTACGCGGTTGCGCCCCGGCCACGCGGACCTCGCCGGCATCGTGAAGTACGACTTCGACGACGTGCGCAATGTGCTGGAGCGCGCCAGCGCGCGCGAGACGGCCGCGCGCGTGGCAGTGGGCGCCGTGTGCAAGCGCTTCCTCGACGAGTTCGGCATGGAGTTCCGCAGCCACACCGTCCAGATAGGCAGCGTCGATGCGCTGGTCCCGGCCGAGATCGAGTGGGATGCCATCGAAGAGTCGCCGGTGCGCTGCGCCGACGCGGTGAGCGCGGAGAAGATGATCGCCGCCATCGACGATGCGCGGACCGCGGGCGACACGCTGGGCGGCGTTGTCGAAGGGCGCGCACTGAAGGTGCCGATGGGGCTCGGCAGCCACGTGCATTGGGATAGGAAGATCGATGGGTTGCTCGCCCAGGCGCTCATGAGCATCCACAGCGTGAAGGGCGTGGAGATCGGCGCGGGCTTCGCTGCGACGCGGATCACCGGCTCGCAGGTGCACGACGTCATCCTGCCGCTCGCGCAGTGGCGCCCGGACCGGCCGTGGGCGCGAGCGACGAACAACGCCGGCGGCACCGAGGGCGGGATCACCGACGGCCAGGACGTCGTCGTCCGCGTCGCGCTCAAGCCGATCGCCACGCTGCCGCGGGCGCTGCCCTCGGCGGATCTGATGACGGGCGAGGAGATCCCCGCGCACTACGAACGCAGCGACATCTGCGTCGTGCCGGCGGCGGGCATCATCGTCGAGGCGATGTGCGCGATCGTCCTGGCGGCGGCCGCGCTCGAGAGGTTCGGCGGCGATTCGATCGGCGAAACCCTGCGCAACTGGCGTGCGTTCGAGGCGACGATCGGTCCGAGAGGTTTGCGGGAGTAGGTTGTCGGCGGTGAGGTGACAGGTTGTAGTGCGGCGGGCCGCGGACCTGTTCTGACGGTGAGATGATGAATTACGAACAGATCTGGCTCATAGGATTTTCGGCCACCGGGAAGTCGCGCACGTCGCGGCCGCTTGCCACCGCGCTTGACTGGGAGGCGATCGACCTCGACAAGCTCATCGAGGAGCGCACAGGCGACACGATCCCGAACATCTTCCGCAAGGGCGGCGAAGCGGCGTTCCGTACGATCGAGTCGCAGATACTCGCCGAGACCGCCGAGAAGTCGAGGATCGTCGTCGCGACAGGCGGCGGCGCTGTACTATCGGAGGCGAATCGCGAGGCCATGAAGCGGCGCGGCTTCGTCGCGTGTTTCGACGCGCGGCCGGAGACGATCCTTTCGCGGCTGCAAGACACCGGCGTCAGCCCATCGGAACGGCCGCTGCTCCAGGGGCCGACGCAGCTGGCGAAGATCATCGAGCTGAAGGCGGAGCGGCAGGCGGCATACACCCAGGCGGCCGACTTCATCATCCAGACAGACGATCTCACGCCCGACCAGGTCACGCACCAGGTGCTGCTGGCGTTCCGTGAGCGCTCGGCGGTAGCCGGGGGCACGGCGTGATCCGCGTCACCGCGGAGCACCACGCGTACGAGATCCACTGCCGCTGGGGCGCGCTTGGTGACCTGGGCGCCCTGATGCGGGACGCCGGGCTGCGAGGCTCGGCGTTCATCGTTTCTGACGATGCGGTAGGGCCGCTCTTCGGCGAGCGAGCGCTGGCTTCGCTGCGCTCGGCGGGCTTCGACGCGGCGATCTTCACGTTCCCGGCGGGCGAGGCGAGCAAGACCCTCGAGACGGTGCGCTCGGCATACGACTGGCTGCTGGACCAACGGGCGGAGCGTTCGTCGACCGTGGTGACGCTGGGCGGCGGCGTCGCGGGCGACCTCGGCGGCTTCGTCGCGGCCACATACCTGCGCGGCGTCAACTTCGTGCAGGCCCCTACGTCGCTGCTGGCGATGGTCGATGCGTCGATCGGCGGCAAGGTCGGTGTCGACCACCCGCGCGGCAAGAACCTGATCGGCGCCTTCTACCCCCCGACGCTCGTTGTGCAGGACACGAGCCTGCTGGCGTCGCTGCCAAGGCGATCCCTGCGCGAGGGCTTCGCCGAGGTGATCAAGCACGGGCTGATCATGGACGCACCGATGCTCGACATCCTGGAGCGCGACGCGGAGCGCCTCCTGACCGTCGAGCCGAAGTTGACAACGGAGATCGTCGCGCGCAACGCCGCCCTCAAGGCGGGCGTCGTCAGCGCGGACGAGCGCGAGGGCGGCCGCCGCATGATCCTCAACTACGGCCACACCGCCGGCCACGCGATCGAGGCGGTGACCGGCTACACGCGCGTGCTGCACGGCGAGGCCATCAGCGCGGGCATGATGGTCGCGGCCGAGATCGGCCTCCGGATCGGCGTCACGCCGGGGGCCGTCGGCGAGCGACAGGCGCGCCTCTTCGAGCGCTACGGCCTGCCGCTGCGCCACTCCGGCCTCGATGTCGATGCCGTGATCGCGGCGACGGCGCTCGACAAGAAGGTCGCGTCGAAGAAGCTGCGCTGGGTGCTGCTCGAAGACTTTGGTCGTCCGGCAGTGCGGGATGATGTGCCGGAGGACGTCGTACGCGCCGTGCTGCGTGGGGTCGTGGGTTAGGGTCGATCCGCGGCGGACTCGAAGTGCGATCGAACCCGTAAGCCCGACTCCGCCGGCGCTATGGCGTGATCTGCACCTTGATCGCGCCGCTGCTCTTGTCGTCGGCGGTCGCGTAGGCCTGCGCGATGTCTTCGAGGCTGTAGCGGTGGGTGATGCAGCGGCGCAGGCTCTCGGCGTTGCGGCGCATGATCTCGATGGCGATCTCGTAGTCGGAATAGCGGCCGGGGCGGCCGTAGCAGTTCGAGCCGACGACCTTCGGCTCCTTCAGGAAGAACATGATCGGGTGGATCTGCACCGGCTGCGTGAACGCGCCCAGCACGCTGATCCGCCCGCTGAGCCCGACGACCGTGAAGGCGTCCGCGAGCGTGTTGGCGTGGCCGCCGACCGTCTCGACGACGACGTCGGCGCCGCCCGTCGCCTTCGCGATCTCGCCGATGCTGGCCGCGTCGTCGCCGAAGACGGCGTCGGCGCCGAGCGCTTCGGCCATCGCTTTCTGGTGCGGGTGGCGCGCGGTCGCGGCGATGTACGTCGCGCCCATCGCCTTCGCTGCGGCGATCGCCATCAGGCCGATCGTCCCGGCGCCCAGCACCGCGACCCGGTCGCCGAAGCGCAGGTCGACGAGGCGCAGCCCGTGGACGGCGACCGCCAGCGGCTCGCAGAGCGCGCCCAGTTCGCAGTCGACTTCGGGCGGCAGCTTGTAGAGCGCGTACGCAGGCACCGCCATGTACTCGCGCAGACCGCCGGCGATGTTGAGGCCGTTCGCCTTGCGGCTGGGGCAGAGGTGGTAGTTGCCCGAGCGGCACTGCACGCACTTCAGGCAGACGTCGAACAGTTCGAGAGCCACACGGTCGCCCTTCGCGACGCCCGTAACGCCCTCGCCGAGCGCCTCGACCTCGCCGGCGCACTCGTGGCCGAGGACGAAGCCGGGCGGGACGGGGAACTCACCGCGGTAGAAATGCAGGTCGCTGCCGCACACGCCAACGCTGCGCACGCGTACGAGCACCTGTCCCTCCTCCGGCTGCGGGACGTCGACGTCCTTCAGCTCGAACGCTCGCGGTCCCGTGACGGATGCCTGTCTCATGTGCGGTGCTCCTTGCGGGCGAGGGCGGCGCCCGCGATCCTCGGCTTCACTCCAGCGTCCTGCTCGGGGCTCCGTTATGATGGGTGAGTGAAGGCGCTGAATCAACCCGAGAGTTGGTGGGGGTGGCACGGCTACAACCACCCCGAGGCGCTCTCGATCACGCAGATCCTGCAGGCGGGCACGATGCCGCCGCGCGTCGCGGCGATCCTGTCGCTCGCGATGGAGCGCGGCGCGCCGATGATCCTCGCCGCGGATCCGCCCGGCGCGGGCAAGACGACGTTGCTCACGGCACTGCTGGCGTTCGCGCCGCCCGAGTCGTCGGTGTACTTCACGCGCGGCTGGGGCGAGACGTTCCGGCTGCCGCCGCGTTCGCCCGGCGACCCGCCGACCTACCTGCTCGTGAACGAGATCAGCGACCACCTGCCGGTGTACTCGTGGGGTCCGTATGTCCAGCGCGAGTTCGAGCTGGCGGCCGAGGGCTACTCACTGATGTCGACGATGCACTCCGAGACGGTCGACGGCGTCATCGAGCAACTCGTCGACGAGTGCGACGTGCCGGTGTCGAACATCGGCCACCTGGCGCTCGTCGTGCCGATGTACGTCGGTGCCAGCGGCGGGCGGCGCATCCGGCGTGTGAGCGAGGTGGCGGTGCTGGAGCCGCTCGGTGCTTCCTACGACCGGCACTCGATCGCGCGCTGGCAACAGGAAACCGACACCTACGAGGTACTGACAACGCCGGCGGAGATGAACGCGCTGGCGCGTCGGCTGGGCATGGAGGACGACGAGCTGATCCACGCGCTGACGAAGCGCGAAGAGCTCATCGAGACGCTGTTGCGCGAAGAGGTGACGTCGATCGAAGACGTGCAGGCGCGCGTGTTCGCGGCGGAGGGGTACCGGGTGACCGGCGATTAGCGCCGATCTCGCATTGGGCGGCGATGTGGCACAGATATCCCCCGCCCGGCCCTAGCCCGTGACTGTAGCCCGCGCGACAATGGGGCGAATTCTGGGGCAGCATGAAAGGACAACAGCGGCGATGGTCACGCGCATCGGCATCAACGGCTTCGGCCGGATCGGACGGCAGGTCTTCAAGGCGATCAAGGAGCGGCACGGAGCCGAGCTGGAGGTCGTCGCGATCAACGACCTCGTCGACAACGAGACGAACGCGCACTTGCTGAAGTACGACTCGAACTACGGCCGCTACCCGGGCACCGTCGTCGCGAGCAAGACGGGACTGACGGTCGATGGCAAGGCCGTCCGCGTGTTCGCCGAGCGCGAGCCGGCGAAGATCCCGTGGGGGAAGGCGAAGGTCGACATCGTCGTCGAGTCGACGGGCTTCTTCACCGACGCGAACCTCGCGCGCAACCACATCCACGACGGCGTGAAGAAAGTGATCATCTCAGCGCCCGCGAAGAACGAAGACGTCACGATCGTGCTCGGCGTGAATGCTGAGGTCTACCGGAAGTCCAGGCACCACGTCATCTCGAACGCGTCGTGCACGACGAACGGGATCGCGCCGACGGTGAAGGTGCTGCTCGACAACTTCGGCATCCTCAAGGGGCAGATGACGACGATCCACGCCTACACGAACTCCCAACGGCTGCTCGACATGCAGTCGAAGGACCTGCGCGAGGCGCGGGCGGCGGCGCTGAACATCGTGCCGCTATCGACCGGTGCGGCACGGGCGCTGAAGCTCGTGATCCCCGAGATCGAGGGCAAGCTCGACGGCATCGCCTATCGCGTGCCGACGCCGACGGTATCGATCGTCGAGCTCGTTGCGCTAGTGAAGAAGAAGACGACGGCCGAAGAAGTGAACGCCGCAATGCGCAAGGCGGCCGCTGGCAAGATGAAGGGCATCCTCGCCGTGACCGATGAGCCGCTCGTATCGATCGACCTGAAGGGCGACCCGCACTCGTCGACGGTGGATGCGCTCATAACGAACGTCGTCGCCGGGGATCTGGTGAAGGTGGCGTCGTGGTACGACAACGAGTGGGGTTACTCCTGCCGGACGTCGGATTTGTGCGCCTTCATTGCAAACAAGGGGCTGTAACGAGTCGAAAGGACCACGGGTCCTCGCTGCCTCGTGGCGAACGAAGCGGCCCGCGCTACGGGACGCTGGGGGCCGCGCGGCCGCTCTCGATCGCGGCCATACGACTTTGCGCCGCTTCCGCCATCGCTATGAGTTCGAGTTCGAGCGCGTTCGCCACATCACGGACGGAGATCATCCCCAGCAAGTGCCATGGGCGCGCCCGCTCCACCACCGGCAGCCGCGAGATGCGTGCCGACGTCATGCGCAGCAGGGCCGCGTGGAGGCTCTCGTCCGGGTGGGCGACCTGCAGGTCCGTCGTCATCGCCTCGGCCACCGACCGCATCTGATCGCGGTGCGCCCGCAGCGCGTCCGACACCGTGAACACGCCGGCGAGGCGGCCGCCGTCGATGATCGCGAGCCCGCGCACGTCCGCCTCGCCCATGCGCCCCTCGGCCGCCTCGATGCTGTCGGCCGGCGTCACCGTCACGACGCCTCGGCGCATCGCGTCGCCGACGCTGATCGCTGTGATCAGCGGCACGTTGTACTCCGCGCGGTGCGCCGGCGAGTCCGCGCGCGTCGGCACTTGGCTCTCGTAGATGCTGACGTCACCGGCGACCAGGTACGCGATGCTCGTCGCGATCATCGCGGGGACGAGCATCGAGAACTCGCCGGTCATCTCGGCGACCATCAGCATCACGGCGATCGGCGCTTTCGCCACGCCGCCGAAGAGCGCCATCATGCCGACGATCACGAACGGCGCTGGCGTGTCCGGCATCCACGGAACGTGCGTGTGAAGTGCTCCCCACATGCCGCCTCCGAGCATGCCGCCGATGAACAGCCCCGGTGCGAAGACGCCGCCGCTCCCGCCTGAGCCGATCGTGAGCGATGTCGCGATCACCTTGAGCGCCACCAGCGCGAGCATGGTGCCGGTCGCCAGCTCCATCGTGTTGCCGTCGATCGCGAGCTGCAGCCAGCCGTAGCCCATCGACAGAACTTCCGGGAACCAGAGCGCTATCACGCCGACACACAGGCCGCCGATCGCGGGCTTGACATGTGGCGGGATGCGCAGGCGATGAAACGCGTCGCGGGCAGCGTAGAAGGTCTTCGCGTACGCGATGCCGCCAGTCCCGGCGGCGACGCCAAGCACGGCGTACCATGCCAGTGACTCCGGCTGCGTGAAGGTCAGCCCGTGCGTGTTCCCGAATACCGGCGTCCACCCGGACCAGGCGCCGAAAATCGCGTACCCGATCACCGAGGCGATGAAGCCCGGGATGATCGCGTCCAGTTCGAAGTCGCGAACGTACAGGATTTCCGCAGCGAGGATGGCGCCGCCGAGCGGCGCCTTGAAGATGGCCCCGATTCCAGCGCCCATGCCCACGGCCACGGCGATTCGCCGATCTTGCGGCGTCAGCCGGAACACGTCACCGAGCCACGAGCCGAAGCCCGCAGCGATTTGCGCCGTCGGGCCTTCGCGCCCGGCGCTCCCTCCGGAACCGATGGTGATCGCGGAGGCGATCAGCTTGATGGGCGGGATTCGGCTGCGGATTCGGCCGCCCTTGCGATGGAAGGCGTCGATCGCGGCATCGGTACCGTGGCCTTCGGCCTCTGGCGCCAGCGTGAACACGATCAACCCGCTCAGCAGCCCGCCCAGCGCGACGATCGCGGGCAGCAGCCAGCGGCGGTCGGCATTCGTGACGATCGTCGCGCCATCGCCGGCCGCCAGCGGCGGAGTCAATCCCGCCATCCGGCCGAGGAACAGTTGCGTCGAAAGGTCGATCGCCTCGAAAAACGCGATGGCGCCCAGGCCCGCCACGACGCCGATCAGCACGCCCAGCACCACCCATTTCTGGAAATAGCCGCCGAGAATGCGAGCACGCCAGTCCACGCCGAATACGCGCCGCATTGAATCCGTAATGGCGGCCGTCATCGCATGGGCTCCCGCACCATCGCCATCAGCGCGTCCTCGTCGTGGCCGCCGGCGGCACGTCCGCCCTCCAGCCCGCCGACGAGCGCGGCCGCGAGGATCGCGGCGACGAACAACGACGCGCGCCTCTCGATCGCTTTCGTCACGCGAGGCGCCCGCCACGCGGAGCGGAGGTGGCGAGCCACGACGTCCTTCTGTGTTTGGAAGATGGAGAGCGCCGCCTCCTGGAAGTCGCGGTTCACGCCGAAGAGCGCGCTCGTATAACAGCGAAACAGGTCCGGCGACGCGGCAGCGAGCGTGAGTTGCCTTCGGATCAGCCGGCGCAGCGTAGCTTCCGGGTGCTCGTCGGCCGCGCCTCCGTCGTCAGCAGCGATCCGCTCCCGCAGCTCGGACAGCACTGCCAGGAACAACTCCGCCTTGCTGGGGAAGTACAGATACACGGTCCCCTTCGCGACGTCCGCGCTCGCGGCGATGTCGTCGACGCTCGCCCGGTCGAAGCCGACGCGGCTGAACAGCGCGGCCGCGGCCGCTATCAGCCGTGCGCGCTTCGCCGGGTCGTGACTGGGTGACTGGACAGTCATTACTCTAGAAGCATACACTGACGCAAGTCATGCCGCTACGTCATCATCCGCCGCGAGGACTCGCCGCGCTCGCATTCCGGCTGCCCATCGCCCTGTACCGCGTGAAGCTGGGCTGGCTGCTCGATTCGCGCTTCTTGCTGCTGCGCCACCGTGGACGCAGGAGCGGCGCCATCCGCAGCACGGTGCTCGAGGTCATCCATCGCGACCGAGACGTCGGCACCTATTACGTCGCCGCCGCCTGGGGCAAGCGCGCACAATGGTATCGTAACATCCTCGCCGACCCCCACGTCTCCGTAACCGTCGGCCGCACCAACTTCGGCGGCGTCGCGATCGCGCTCGCGCCCGAGGAGGGCTGGCGCGTACTCTACGAGTACCGCCGCAAGCACGGTCTCGCGATGAAGGGATTGCAGAGGCTCTTCGGCTATCGCGCCTTCGATGATCTCGCTGCCGCCACCCCTGTCGTCGAGATACGTCCGGCCGCCTTCCAGCGCGCGCGGGCTGGCTGATCGAGGAGTAATGACGGAACGAGAGGCAATCCCGATCCGGCAGGTGGGCGCACAGCCCGCGCACAGGCACGTCGCCGCGTACGAGGCGCCCTACCGCTGGTTCATTGCGGCGAGCCTGACGCTTGGGATCGGCGGCGGCTTCCTGCTGGCGATGCTGCTGCCGCTGGCGCGCGCGTTCGAGTGGCAGTGGGGCGTCGGCGTGCGCTGGCAGGCGTTGGCGCAGGCGCATGGCCAGCTGCAACTCATCGGCTTTGGCGGGCTGTTCGTGATGGGGATGGCGCTGCGGCTGATGCCGCGCTTCTCCGGCCGGCCGCTGTCGTACCGCGTACTCGTTCCCCTGCTCATCCCGGCCGTCGCTTCGAGCCTCATCCTGCGCTCGGTCGCCCAGCCGTGGTCGGACGGCGCGCTGCGGGGCGGTGGCCTGATCGTGTCGGGGGCGCTGCTGCTTGTCGCGGCCAGCGCGTTTGCGGCTATTGTGTGCCGGACGCTAGTGCATCCCGACAGCCGCGCCGAAGCGACGGCCTATTTCCTGGTGCTCGGGGCGTTCGGCTACCTTGCGGCTG
>CAVUOT010000005.1:0-11110 GCA_963743185.1 uncultured Chloroflexia bacterium
GATCTTCTCTGATTACGGACCGAGAATAGCGTCAGTGCTGGCCGCGTTGTCATCGCGCCGCGCCCTTTCGGCGGCGCTACCGAGTCGCTGCAGGTACAGGTAGCAGCCGACGGCGGCGAGCCCCAGCGGCAGCGTGATGGTCGCTCGTACGAGGATGGCGACGGCCGTCCCCTGATCTAACGTCATGCCGGCCCGCCGCAGGATCGCGGCGATCGAGCCGTCGGCGGCGCCGAGGCCGAGCGGCAAGAGCGAGGCGATCGCGGCGAGCTGCGATGCGCCGAGGGCGACCCAGGCCTCCTGCGGGCTCACGACGCTCGACAGTGCGCGCGCCAGAAGCCAGAACTGCAGCGTGATTACGGCGAAGATGGCGGCCGTGACGACGGACCACGCCGCGAACAGCGCGCGATCTTGCAGCAGCCACTGGAGCCTGTCGGCGATGGTTCCGGCCCGTTCGATAAGGTCCCGCACGAGCGCCGGTCCCCGCGCGACGCGCTGCCGGGGCAAGAAACGCAGGGCGCGCGATCCGAGGACGGGAAGCAGGAGGGCGGGCGCGGCGATCGCCGCGATGAGGACGGCCGCCGGCAGTGGCAACGCCATGAATGCGGCGAAGACGCCGGTGCCCAGCGCCATCAGATACAGGGATAGCGCTCGTTCGTAGAGTACGAGTGCGAGGCCGTCGTTGGCGGTGACGCCGGCGTGGCTCTTCAGAACCGCCGTCCGCAGGAGCTCGCCGGCGGAGGCCGGCGTCAACGACCCGGCCACGTTGCCGAGCACCGCGACGGGCAGCAAGATGCGCGCGGGTACGTGGTGGCCAAGTCGTGCGAGCACCAAACGGGAGCGCAGCCAGAACAGGAGCGCAACCGGGACGTTCAACGCGATGACGATGGCAGCTTTCGCCGGACTGACGTCGCGCAGCGCGCTCGCGACATCGGCGATGTTCGCCTTCCACAGCAGCAGCGCCAGGAGCGCGGCGGCCAGTGCCAGGTGGAGGTACCGAACCCGGCTCACGCTCCGTCCGTAGGCGCGATCACGCGCGCGGGCGGGTTCAACCCCGGGCGGCGGGACGAGAGGACTGTGCGCAGGAACCACCAGCGGCCGACGCGCCGGGTCTTGAGCACGGCACGCCGCCGTCCGGCATACGAGGGCATGGCAGCGAGCGCGGCCACCCCAGCCACCAGCGTCGGCGGGATGAGCATGAAGAAATACGCGGTTCGACGCCATGCCGGCAGGCCGAACTCAGCTCGCGTTCAGCGGCGCGCCGATGATCGTGACGATGGCGAGAGGTGCGAACTCGGGCCAGGTGCTGCACTTCCAGAGCGCGAGCAGCCGGTTCCTGATGATCCGCACCGTCTTGATGAACGAGCCCAGCGAGGGGCGGGCGTCGAGGGTGTGCTTGTGATAGACGGTCGCCCGCGTCGCGACGACGGTGCGATAGCCGAGCGCTCGCGTCCGGAGAGCGAGGTCGAGGTCTTCGGCATAGGCGAACATGTCCGGGTCGAACACGTAGCCGAGCTCATCGATGAGTTCACGCTTCACGATGATCGAGACACCGTGCAGGAACATCGTATCGATGACCGGGGAGGCGCCCGACAGCTTGCGGTAGTGCACGAGCCCAAGGGGCGAGAGGTCGGCGGTGTACGCGGCAGCCACGGCGCCGACGCGCTCCATCGCGGAGAACTCCGGATACCACGGCTGGATGATGTTGGCGTGTGCGGCGCGGATCGCCGGGCCGGACTCGACCGCCGCCACCAGCTCACGCAGCCAGGAGCGGTGCACGACGACGTCCTGGTTGAGGAAGACCACGTAATCGCCCGTTGCGCGGCTGTAGCCGATGTTGTTGCCCTCGCAGTAGCCGTAGTTGCGATCGAGCCGGTGCAGCGCGACGCCGGGGTATGATGCGACCCGCTCGGGCGTGCCGTCGGCGGAGCCGTTGTCGACGAACAGCACCTCGTACGGGCGATCGAAGTCCTGGTCGAGCACGGACGAGAGGCAGCCGTCGACGTACTCGAGGCCATTCCAGCCAAGGACGACGATACTCGCACTCGGGCGCGGAGCCCCCGCGGCATCGGGACGCGCTTCGTCGTTCATGGCACCCTGCGCGCGACGACGCGGTAGGTGTGGGGGAGGAACGACGCGATGAGTTTCCCAAGCGTCCGTTCGACGGCGTTCCGACCTGCGGTGTAGCCCTTGATGCTGACGAGGATCATGCCGCTATCTTCGAAGAGCCGCTGAAGCGCGAGGCGGCTGAACGGCCGCACGTGCGTATAGTCGTCCCAGAAATTGCCGACCGGGTAGAACTGCGAGTATGGCGATGGGACGTGCGCCAGGATGCAGCCACCGGGGCGCAGCAGCGCGCGCGCGGCGGCAACGAGCGCGCGCGGGTCCTCGACGTGCTCGATGATCTCTTTGAGGCGCACGACGGCGAACACGCCGTCCTGGAACGGCGGATTGAAGGCGTCGGCGAGGACGCCCGGCACGCCTCTCTGCCGCCAGATCGGCGCCGCGGATGGTTCCAGGTCCAACGCGCAGGCATCCATGCCACGGCTGCGCGCGAGCAGGACGAAGCCGCCGCGCCCGGCGCCGACGTCGAGCACACGGCCGGGTAGACGGAGCAGGCGTTGGACCTCGGCGACGTCGGCCGCTTCAATCTCCGGATGCTCGTGGATGTGCGAAAGCGGACCGGCGTCCGCGGGCGCGTCGTGCCGGGGAGAGGCTGCAGGTGCGAAGTGTTCAGCGGACGTGAGGTCTTGGGATCTCAACTACTCGCCCTCAAGCAGGCTCGCGAGCGCACCGACCAGGCCGATGTTGACGCCGACGATGATCGATGCCTGCGCGATGGCGGCGAGATCGAGCCTGCTCACTCCGGGGATGTCCACCAGGGCGATCACGACGTCGAGCCCGAGACCCGCGACGATCATCAACAGGCCGATGCCGATGAACACTTCCAGTCCGAGAAAGCGATGGTAGAAGCGCAGCATGGCGTCTTCATTCGTGATGCCTCGCTCGGTCAGGTACAGCCGCGACGCGAAGCCGAGCAGCAAGGCGTTGACGCCGACCACCAGGAAGATGCCGCCGGCGAAGATCGGCTGCCATGTGAGGTCGCCGATCTCGATGCCGTTCTCGGGCAGCGCGAGCGCCAGCGTAATGACGCCGAGCAGCGTGAGCGCGAAGCCGGGGATGGTGAACAGGTAGTTGGGACTGGCGAGCAGGAGGAATCGAAGGTGGCGCCAGCCGTCGCGCATGGTGTTGAGCTTCGCCTCGCCGAGGCGGATGTCATAGGGTACGGGGATGTCCGCGACTTTGAGGCCACGGCGGGCGGACTTGAGGATCATCTCCGACGCCAGCTCCATGCCATCGGTGCGGAGGGCGAGGCGGTCGAGGGCGCCCCGCGTGAAGGCGCGGAGGCCGCACTGGCTGTCGCCGACCTTGAGGCCGCTGAACATCCTGAGCAGGAAGGAGATGACAGGCGTGCCGATGTAGCGGTGGCTCCACGTCATGGCGCCGGGAGCGATGCCGCCGGCGAAGCGGTTGCCGACTGCCATGTCGTATCCTTCTGCGAGCGGCTTCATGAGCGGATCGAGGTCACTGAAATCGTAGGTATCGTCGCAGTCGCCCATCACCAGCCAGTCACCCTTGCCCTCGGCGAAGCCGCGCCGAAGGGCGGCGCCGTACCCGGGGCGCGGTTCGAAGACGACGCGGGCGCCGGCGGCGGCGGCCAGCTCGGCGGAGCGGTCGGTGGAGCCGTTGTCGACGACGACCACCTCGCCGTTGTAGGGGCTGCGATCGAGCCATGCGAGGGCCTTGCGGACGCAGGATTCCACGGTCTGTTCTTCGTTGAGGCAGGGCATGACGATCGAGATCATCGCCGGTGTGCGCTCGGACACGCGGGACGCCGAGGGCCGGTCGTGGGCGCGTTCAAAAGGCTGTGAGGTTGCCAATTCCGGAGTCCCTCCCGAGACGCACTACAATACCACGATGCAACGGCATACCGCGCTCAGGGTTTCGCCTTATGCACCCCTACATATCGGCGCAGCTACATCACGGACGGGGCTGAGGTGGGTCACCATGATCGCAACGGAGTACAGATGACGCCCGCTGCCACGCCGGGCAACCAGCGGATCGAGCGGCTGCCGCGACTCTTTCTATTCACCCAGGTGTGCGCCGTTGTGCTGGCCACGTACCTGGGCTGGCACGCCTACCGCATGGTCGATCACGACCGGCTGGACATCGACCGCGCGCTGCTGTGGATGGGCGCGGCGCTGGTGATGCTCGCGTACTTCGCGTGGGACGGCAGGCGTCCGCGGATCCCGATCACGCCACGCACGGTAGCCGCATATGTCCGGGCTCATCCGATGGAGCTCGCGGTCCTGGCGGTCGTCGTCGGGATCGGGGCGTTCACGCGGTTGTTCCGGTACGGAGACCTGCCGCCGAGCGGCTACATCTACTTCGAAGAACACATTACCGGCGGCATCGGCTGGGACATTCTGCACGGCGACCGGCCGTACGCGTATCCGCTGGTGCGGTACTCGGGGGCGCTCGGGCAGTGGCTGTTCGGTCCCAGCACGTTCGGGCTGCGTTCGATGATGATCAGCGCGGGCATCCTCACGATCATCCCGTTCTATCTCCTGATGCGAGAGATTGTCGACCGGCCGGCGGCGTTGTTTGCGACGGGTCTCTTCGCGTCGCTGCGAGTGATCGGCGATACGTCGAGCTACTTCCAGGTCGGTGAACTGGTCTCGATCACGACGGTCTGGATGTTCGTTCGAGGTCTGCGAACAGGTAACGCGATCTGGTTCGTCCCGATGGGGGCGGGAGCGGCGGTGCTGCTGTACGAGTACGAGACCTTCAAGGCAGTGCCGCTGCTGTGCGCGCCGTTCGCCGTGTTCTTCTGGCTGCGGGAGGTCTTGTTGCCCCTGCCGAGCGGCGGCACTCAGCTCTGGCAACGCGTGCGCGGGGTGACGCCGAAGGTGGCGCGGGCGGTCGTCGTGACGGCTGTCGTCGTGACGATCGGTATCGGGCCGATGGTGGCGCAAGCGCATCGCCATCAAAACATCTTCTTCTCATCGCTGGATCGGCAGGAAGGCGACCGGTCCAACCGAGGGACGCCGGGCCTGTTCTCGCCCGACGCCGCGGAGCAGCTCAAGTGGTCGGTGCAGGTGTTCACGCCGCTCATGAAGCCGCAGTACACGGTGCTCGGGCCAGTGCCGACGCGCGGGGCGATCGACAAGATCACGAGCCTGCTGTTGTGGGCTAGCGTTATCGCGGCGCTTGCGACGTTCTGGCGGGGCGCGCGAGCGTTGTTCCTCTCGTGGTTTGTGGGCGGTGTGCTCGTCGCGAGCCTGCTGCTGGCGAATTTCGGTGCGTGGAAGGTTGTGGGGTTCTTGCCGCCAGCGGTGGTGCTGACGGGCTTCCTTGCCGATGATGTGTTCGCGTTCGCGCGCCAGCGCGGGCAACGTGCGATCTGGCAGGCGACGGCGGCGTTCGCGGCGATCATCGCCGGTGTGTTCTGCCTCAACGTGCGTACGCTGAACGCCAATGCGAATGATCCGACGGTGGTGCGGGAGTGGAGCAACCTGCCATCGCACCTCTATTCGATTTGCGACCACCTGCGGGAGCGACCGGCCGACAACTACGCGTACGTCTCGGAGAGGGTGCGGGACAACTGGGGATTCGCCAAGGCACCGGGGGATCAGCAGGAGCGCATCGCCGCATGGAGCGATTGGCGGTTCGTCTGTTGGGGCCTGCAGGGCGAGGCTATCGCGAACCTGCAGGAAGCGTGGCCGTTGTACAGCGATCGGGATGGGCCGGTGAGCTTGATCTCCGCGATCGGTAAGGACGAGGTGCCCGAGACGATCGCGGCGCTACCGCAGGCGATACCTGATGTCGGTGGCCCCGACCGCTTCACGATCGCGCCAGGAGCGCTGTTCAGCACGCTTTCGTTCGCGACGACGGGGGCGCAGCTCAACGCGCGGCGCGGTCTGGCGTATCACCCGGTGCGGACGGACGGAACGAACGTTGACGCAAGCGTCGTGCCGGGCCCGGCGTTCGTGCTCGCTCACGTTGCGGGCGCCGATGCGTTCACGCTGTCGGGACTTGTGTATGCGCCGAACGCGATGGACGCGAGCCTCGTGCCAGAGGCGGCAGCTGGCACGCCACCGATGGCGATCACAGTTGATGGATCGACATCGTACGATTCGACGGGCGCGCCGGGCGTCGAAACGCCCCAACGGCTGCTTCAGGGCTGGCATCTGGTGCGGGTTCGCGCCAGCGCGACGGGCGATGTGACGTTACGCCTGCGCTGGCATGCGCGCGATGGCGCGAGCGTCGAGCCCGGCCCGGACGACTTCTATGGCGTGGAGGATCTGGCTGCCTGGCGCCACACACGAACGTTCGACGGAGCGACTACCGGCGAAAGCGTGCGGTTCGACTTCTATCCGCACCTGACGAACTACGAAGGCCTGCGCATCGACGCGCGGCACGTGCTGCCCTCCGGCACGCGTATCACCGAGGATCGATGGAAGGCTCGCTGGACCGTTGATGCGGCGGACCTGTACCTCATCAAGGTCGCCGCGCCGGGGGAGACAGTCCGTCTGACGATCGACGGCAAGGAAGTGATGGCGTTCGCCCCGCCGCATCCCGACGCGCTGGCGAGTGTGCAGCTGGCCGCGGGCGAGCACGACATCGAGCTCGTCTTCTCCGCAAGCCCGAACAAGTTCATCGGGGGCTTGCTGAGTGTTGCGGACAGCCAGGCGAAGACCGTCACGATGAAGGTGCACCCGTTCTGAGGGCGCCGCGCCGCCCGCGTTCGTAACGTGATTAAGACCCCCGTGTAAGCAGGAGATCGTCGCGGGTGACGTGAGGCCAGCCGGGTGGCTCGTGGTAACCCATTCGGCAGGTGGTAGGCTTCCGCGATGTGGCCGACGCGCGCTGGGACATCGATACGACCTGCGGACGGCTCGCCCGATCGAGCTCCGGCTGCGGTTACCCCGGCGCGCTGGACGGCGGCGGCGGGCCTCACGTTCGTCGCGGTGGCCCTAGCGTGGGGTGGGCAGGGCCTGACTACCCGCTCGCTTCCCGACTCGCTGTCGGCGCTCGCGTTCTTGTCGCGCTTCCTGCCGGTCTATCCCAATTCCCGCGAGCTTTCGGCGGCGTTCGTCCTCATGTTCGCAGGTGCACTCATCCTCGGGCTCGCCTCGCTGAAGCGCGGCGATGAGACGGACGAGGACCTCATCTCGACGACGCGGCCGCTCGGCGTCTCCTCCGCGGTCGATGCGCTGCTGCTCCTCGGCGTCTTCATCGGACTCGGTCTGTGGTGGATATTTCTCCTCGCACTGCATGACCATCAGTACAGTCACGAACTCAACCTCGCGCTGCTGGTGGCGGTGCTGTTCGTCGCCGCGCCGTTGTTCAAACGCGACTTCGTTCATGGGCGGCTTCGATGCCGTCCGCAACAGGTGCTGGTTCTGCACCTCCTGTTCGTCGGCGCAGTATTCGGCGCATTCCTGTACATCAACGCACGCGACTTGACGAGCTGGAAGTACTCAGCGATCGGCGATGAGTACTCGAACTTCGGTTACGCGGCGTCGATCGCGCGTGGAGCCGCCTTCAACCCGTGGAGCCATGTGGGCCCCGACAACCTCGGAGCCGTAGCGGGAAGCGCGGGCCAGGCGCTGTTCATGAGAATTGGCAACCAGGACAACTTCGCGTGGAAGTTCTACAACGTATTCATCACGGCGCTGGCCCTCATCCCGTTCTATTTCCTGGTGCGACAGCTCTTCGGCGCGCGGCGCGCCGTCATGGCGACGCTGTTCCTGGCGTTCTCGCACTATGTGATCGGGTATGCGCACCACGACCTCCGTCTCGACGCAATGTTGCCGACGGCACTCGGCCTCTGCCTGCTCGTCGTCGGCCTCAGGCGTGACTCGGCGCTGGCGTTGTTCGCTGCGGGGATCGCGCTCGCGCTGGGCTTCTATACGTTCGAGTCTGGTCGTGCGGCGGTGGTCATCGCCGCACTCTTCATGCTGACGTTTGGCGTGCGCGCGTTCCGCCCTGCGATCCTGCTGCCGCTGGCAGCCGGCTTCATCATGTTCGTGCTGCCGCTGTTCGCGACCGACGGCGTCCAGCACGTCATCCACCAGATGACCGGGCAGACGGTGATCGACTACCCGGAGGCGGTCACCGGCGGCCGCTGGGAGCACCTGCGCGCCAACGCCCAATACAGCCTGGTTTCGTTCAACTTCCAACGCGCCGGCGCCCATTACGTCTGGGGGTCGCTCGTCGACCCGCTCACGGCCATGCTCTTCATTCTTGGCATAGGCGTGGCGGTGATGCGGCTCAAGCGACCGGCGTACCGCCTGATCCTTATCTGGCTCGCGGTCGAAGTGGCGATGAACGGTCTCACCAACCCCTATCCCCGGCCCCCGATCACTCGCTTGCCGGCCGCGGTCCCGCCGATCGCGGTGCTCGCGGCCATTGCCGTTGATGCCATTGTCCGCCCGTTTACGGACCTCTCACCCGTGAAGCGGTTCATCGGCGACAGGTCGTGGCGGCTGGCAACCAGTGGTCTCGTGATCGCCGCGCTCCTGCCAGCGATCCTGTACCTCAACCTGCATCGCTTCCTTTATGAGATGCCACGGAACCTGGGATCTGGAAACAACGCGATCGCGGTCCGGGGCGTCATGTCAGATGAGTGCCGCCATAATCGCTACGGCACCCTGCTCATCTCGCGTAACCCGGGCTCGCTCTTCGCGCTGATCTTCGGTTCCTATCGCATCGAAGACCGCAACCTCATGTTGCTGCGATATGAAGATGCGTTCACGATCCTGAGCACGGGCCCGGCAGACGCGCACGAGCCACCGCCGCCGGATGAAAAGGGCAAGCTGCTTCCGCAGATTCCGTTCTACCCATACGACGAGTCGATCCCGCTGCTCCTCGCGCGGAATCGTGAGGGCGATTACTTAGGATACGGCTGCGTTGTGGCGGTGCCCGACCACGAACGCTTCCAAGAGTTCGTCGACACTATGCGAGCGCGGTATCCGGCGAAGACGATAGAGACGTTGACGGACCTCGGAGGTCAGCATGGGCCCATTATGGTGATGTACTGATCGCGGCACCACGTCGTTCCCCTGCCGTCTCTCGCCCGTGAGTCCGAGCGTCGGGATCGGGTTCCTATTGGATGTGCACCCGCCTTCGAGGTCATTGGCAGGTCAGGTCGAACACATCTGGCGCGCATCAATGCACCTGATATCATGCCGCACCGATGAACATCGTCTATCTCGCCGCCGGCGGGTCGCTTGGAACTATCGCGCGGTACTACGTGACAGGGCGCGTGGCCGACTGGTACGGGCCGAGCGGGCTCGGCGTGTTCGTCGTGAACATCGTGGGATCCTTCCTCATCGGGCTGTTCCTGACGCTGAGCCAGGAGCGGTTCATGTGGCCGTCGGAGCTGCGGCTGCTTGTGGCGGTGGGCTTTCTCGGGGGCTTCACGACGTTCTCGTCGCTGAGCTGGGAAACGCTGCAGATGCTGGAGATCCGGAACGTGGCGGGAGCGTCGTTGAACATCGGTGGCAGCATCGTGTGCGGGCTCTTCGCGGTGTACGCGGGAAGCGTGCTGGCGCGCGCCCTGCCCTGAGTCTCACGGGAGTGATTCACCATGGACATCACGGGGCCAGCGAAGTCACTGCGTATCTACATTGGCGAGTCCGACAAGTGGAACGGCAAGCCGCTCGCGCAGGCGCTGGTCGAGCGGCTGCGGGCCGAGGGGATGGCCGGCGCGACCGTGGTTCGCGCGGTCGAGGGCTTCGGCGCAAACAGCCGCATCCACGCGGCGCACATCCTGGAGCTGTCGTCCGACCTGCCGCTGATCGTCGAGGTGATCGACAAGGCGGAGCGTATCGAGCGGATCCTGCCCGCCGTGGACGAGATGGTAGGCGACGGCCTGGTCACACTTTCGGACGTGCAGGTGGTCCATTACCGGCACAGTCCAACGAATGACCGGAGCGGCAAGCGCGGATAGCCGCGTGTCGGGGACGAACTCCAGCCACGAACCGGAGCGGATGAGGAGGAGCAGCCATGGCGAACGCGGAGCAAGTCGTGCGCGAGTTCTGCGCAGCGTGGGCATCGATGGATCAAGAGCGGATCCTCGACGCTTTCACGGACGACGCGATCTATCACAACATGCCGATGGCGCCGGCGCAGGGGAAGGACGCGATCAAGGGGCTGCTCGGGTTCATCCTGGGGCCAGCCAGCAGTGTGAAGTTCGAGATCAAGCACATCGTGGCGGACGGCGACGTCGTGCTGACGGAGCGGGTCGACACGTTCCAGATGGGCGGGAAGACGGTGGCGCTGGAGGTGATGGGGACGTTCGAAGTGCGGGGCGGCAAGATCGCGGCGTGGCGGGACTACTTCGACATGGCCTCGTGGACGCGGCAGACCAGTTAGATGATTTTTCGGATTGCAGGCGGGCTTTGCCTGCTCGTGGCAGCCGTGGTCGGCGGCGGCTGCCAGCTCGCGATCGACGCGGAGCTGGAGACGTACGCGGGCGTCAACGCGGTCCGGACGAACGCGGGGCTGCCGCCGCTGCAGGCGGACCAGGCGCTCGCCGAACATCGCGCGCTTCCACAGCCAGGACATGGCGCGGCGGCATCTGCTCCAGCACGAGTTCGAGAATGGCTGCACGGTCATCTGCGTGATGGACGCGCTCAACGTGCCTCACGCGTGGGCCGGCGAGAACATCAACGTGAACAACTGGGATTGGTCGCAGACGGCGGAACACACCGTCCTGAAATGGCAGACGGATTCCGGGCATCTGGCGAACATGCTCAACTGCCACTACACGCGCTTCGGGGCCGGCGTCGACCGCGAGCCCGGAGGGCGGCATCTACTACAGCATGGTGTTCGAGGGCGACGCGGCCTGCTAGCGTCGAGGCCCGCGCGGCTCGGCGCTCGTGCAGGCCATGCGTAACCGATCCAATCGGGCTTCAATCCGAACGTCTGCCTGGTCTCACGGCAGTTGTTCCCCATTCGCGCGCGTTGGCCTACACTCGTGGCATCGGCGCGCGCACAACGCGCCCGTTTGATGCGAGGTGAGAGATGGTCGCGATTTTCGGTG